>NZ_LMGA01000001.1:0-135 GCF_001427025.1 Mesorhizobium sp. Root554
CAGGCGAATTGAAAGGTCCGGTGGACCTTTCAAAGGGCTCGAACGCCCGAGGCCCAGGCCGAGGGCAGGAGCCGGCCGCCACAGGCGAATTGAAAGGTCCGGTGGACCTTTCAAAGGGCTCGAACGCCCGAGGCC
>NZ_LMGA01000001.1:162-188129 GCF_001427025.1 Mesorhizobium sp. Root554
GAGGGCAGGAGCAGGCCGCCGCATGACCCACGCCACGACAGCCAGCCTCAAGACCCTCGCCGGTCAATCCGTGCTCTTCGTCATGGCGGCGCAGGCCGAATACGGGCCGCATCTTCGGCGTCTCTTCACGCCGTTCATGACCGGGGTCGGACCGGTCGAGGCCGGCGTCATGCTCGGAGCAGAACTTGCCGGGCTGAGGGCGAACACCGCTCTGCCCGACCTGGTCGTGTCGCTCGGCTCCGCCGGCTCCCGCGTTCTGGAGCAGACCGAAATCTATCAGGCCGTGTCCGTCTCCTATCGCGACATGGACGCCTCGGCGCTTGGCTTCGCGAAGGGACAGACGCCGTTCCTGGACCTGCCCGTGCGGGTCCCCTTGCCGTATCGCATTCCAGGTATCGAGGCGGCGACGCTGTCGACCGGCGCGGCGGTCGTGTCCGGCGCCGCCTACGACGCCATGGATGATGACATGGTCGACATGGAAACCTACGCCTGCCTGCGCGCATGCCAGCTTTTCGGCGTGCCGCTGGTCGCCTTGCGCGGCATTTCCGACGGCGCCGCCGAGCTTCGCCATGTCGGCGACTGGACCGAATATCTGCACGTCGTCGACGAGAAACTCGCCGCAGCGGTGCGCCTGCTGGAGCGCGCGCTGGGCGACGGCACGCTCAGGCTTCAGGACTGAACCGGCAGGTTCTTCGGATTGCCGAAAAGAATGCCGATCATCCTGATACGGGCGGAGGTGTCGAGGTTCACATATTCGATGCCGCCGCCGGCTCCCTGCTCAAGCATCCAGCGCCCGACCGCGCCCGTATCCCATTCCGCCGTGTAACCCCGATCCGAAAGTTGCCAGCGGCCGCTGCGGGTTTCGCCGTCCTCCAACCGCATGTGCGAGCTGCCGTCGCGCGCCAGATAGACGTAGGCTTCCTTACCGTTTCGATCCAGCACATGCGTTGCGCCGGAAATGAGAACCGCCAGCGTCTCCTTCTGGAAAGTTGTCATGATGAATCTCCTGTCTTGCCGATTGCCTTGAACAAGGGCAGCCCCTAATGTGGCTACATGGTCAAGTATCTTGACTATAGAAGGAACGGTAAGTGGTCAAGGGTCTTGACGAAAATCCCGACTTTTTGCTCGATCATGTCGGCTGGCGCCTGTGGCGCGCCAACCGCGCATGGCAGGCGCGTTTCGCCGCCGGCATGAGGGCGGCCGGGCACCCTTGGTTCACCGAAGCGCGGGCCACCCTGCTTGGGCATCTGTCGCGCGCCGGCAGCCGCCAGTCGGCGCTGATCGAACGCATGGGCATCTCCAAGCAGGCGGTGCAGCAGTTGCTGGACGGGCTTGAGCAGGAAGGCATCGTGGAAAGGGTCGCCGACCCCCGCGATGCCCGCGGCAAGCTGGTGCGCTACACCGGCAAGGGGCTGGACGCGCTGCGCGACGGCGACCGGATCAAATACGAGATCGAAACCGATATTGCCGAGGCGCTCGGACGGGACCGCTTCGGGGCTTTGATGGACGGCCTTGCGGCAATGCATGAGGTTTCCGAATCGGATTCTTAGCGCGACGCCGCAACCCATTGCGCCGACTCAACTTTGTCTCTAAACGCTCGCCATGACGACACATCCCGACACAGTTCTCATCATCGATTTCGGCAGCCAGGTCACTCAGCTGATTGCGCGCAGGGTGCGCGAAGCCGGCGTCTACTGCGAGATTGTGCCGTTCCAATCGGCGGCCGAAGCTTTCAGGCGGATCGATCCCAAGGCGGTGATTCTCTCCGGCAGCCCGCACTCCACCGTCGACATCGGCAGCCCGCGCGCGCCCGAGGAGGTCTTCCAGGCCGGCATTCCCGTGCTCGGCATCTGCTATGGCGAGCAGACCATGTGCGCGCAACTGGGCGGCAAGGTCGAGGCCGGGCATCATCGCGAATTCGGCCGCGCCTTCCTCGAGATCGAGGGCGACTGCGCCCTGTTCGACGGCGTCTGGGCAAAGGGCACGCGTCATCAGGTCTGGATGAGCCATGGCGACCGCGTCACCGCCATACCGGCGGGCTTCAAGGTCGTCGGCACCTCGACCGGCGCCCCCTTCGCGGCCATCGCCGACGAAGCGCGCAAATTCTACGCCGTGCAGTTCCACCCGGAAGTCGTGCATACGCCGGACGGGGCGAAGCTGCTGCGCAACTTCGTCCACACCATCGCCGGCCTGCGCTCCGACTGGACGATGGCCGCCTATCGCGAACAGGCGGTGGAAGCGATCCGCAAGCAGGTCGGCAAGAGCAGGGTGATCTGTGCTTTGTCCGGCGGCGTCGATTCCTCGGTCGCAGCGCTTCTCATCCACGAGGCGGTCGGCGACCAGCTCACCTGCATCCTCGTCGACCATGGCCTGATGCGAAAAGACGAGGCGGCCGATGTCGTCGCCATGTTCCGCCAGCATTACAATCTGCCGCTGATCCTGGTCGACGCCTCGGACAAGTTTATTTCCGCCCTCGAAGGCGAGAGCGACCCGGAGAAGAAGCGCAAGACCATCGGCCGCCTGTTCATCGAGGTGTTCGAGGAAGAGGCGAAGAAGCTCGCCAAGGACGGGGAACGTGCCGATTTCCTCGCCCAGGGCACGCTCTATCCCGACGTCATCGAAAGCGTTTCCTTCACCGGCGCGACCTCGTCGACCATCAAGTCGCACCACAATGTCGGCGGCCTGCCGGACCGCATGAACATGAAGCTGGTCGAGCCGCTGCGCGAACTGTTCAAGGATGAGGTGAGGGCGCTCGGCAAGGAACTCGGCCTGCCCGACAGCTTCATCGGCCGCCATCCGTTCCCCGGCCCGGGTCTGGCGATCCGCTGCCCCGGCGGCATTACCCGCGACAAGCTGGAAATCCTGCGCCAGGCCGACGCCATCTATCTCGATGAGATCCGCAAGGCCGGGCTGTACGACGCCATCTGGCAGGCCTTCGCCGTGTTGTTGCCGGTGCAGACGGTGGGCGTGATGGGCGACGGCCGCACCTATGAATTCGTCTGCGCGCTCCGCGCCGTCACCTCGGTCGACGGCATGACGGCGGATTTCTACCACTACGACATGCAGTTCCTAGGCCGCGCTGCCACCCGCATCATCAACGAGGTCCGCGGCATCAACCGCGTCGTCTACGACGTAACGTCGAAACCGCCCGGGACGATCGAGTGGGAATGACCCGGCGTCCTTCGGGGCGTTTCGCGAATCCACGATAGCCGCTGACCTCAAAAGCCGAAATCCTCGCCTGCCACTGCAGACGAAGGGACGCTCTTGCGGTATCCAATTTTCTTGTCAACGCGCCAAGATCGTAAGTGTAGAGTACCCCAGCCGCTCACGCCCCGGCATGGCGCGCATTGTCCGCATACAAATCCCATAGTCTTCATCTGCTGGGTCAGCCGCCCGACGTCATGATTGCGCTCAGACTTGCGCAGGGATTCCTGTGGCTTCTGCCATCGTTACGGCGCCTCCCGCTGACTTGACGGCTCCAGGCACTCCTTTGCCACGCCACTGAATCTTCATTGAAGTTGCAGGAAGCACCAGTGACGCACGCAATGCCGGAACACCAGGATGGCTGCCGGTATTTCGTAACAGCAGCCTTGCTCGGTTCATGAACCGGAATAGGCCTGTGGTCGCTCCACATGCCCATGGGGACCGCTGCGCATCGTCTATCTCCAATATGCCAGCGACCCGATCGTCTTTTCGACTATCGCGACGCTTACCGAATGCCGGACTGATGGAAGCTCCCCGACACGCGGCATCTGGGGTGGGTGACGATCGCGTTTCGGGGCGGTGACGGCAGGCAGGCGGTCTCGCCATTCCACCAGCGTCACATGAATAAAAGCTATGCCTTCACGTCCTACTATTCATTTCAATTGTTTTCGGCCGCATCGTACCTTCCGGCGCAATGTGAACCTGAGCAGGGTTCGGAGGAGGTCGGTGAAGCTTTTCTACAGCTTGTCGGCAAGGCTGGCGGGTCCGAAGATGCCGTCCGGAACGTCACGGGTGCGCAGACCCGCGCTCTCAGGTCGAAGCCAGGTTCGTGGGGTCGCATGGCGTGGTCCGCACGCGGGAGATTGTTTTGAAAGTTGTTTTCATACTGTTCGATTCGCTTAATCGGCTGCACATTTCTCCTTACGGCGGGAGCAAGGTGCCGACCCCGAATTTCGCCCGGCTGCAGAAACGGTCAGCGACATTCGATAGCCATTATGTCGGGTCGATGCCGTGCATGCCGGCGCGCCGCGATATGCATACAGGGCGTCTGAGTTTTCTTCACCGAAGCTGGGGGCCGCTTGAACCGTTCGACACGTCGTTCGCGGAACTGCTGCGCAACGCCGGCGTCTATACCCACCTGGTCACCGACCACTATCACTACTTCGAGGATGGCGGTTCGACCTACCACAACCGCTACGCCAGCTATGAATTCTTCCGCGGCCATGAAAAGGACCCATGGCACGCGGTGGTCGAGCCCGATTGGGCCGAACTGGAACCCAAATGGCACCCGAAGCAATTCACCCGCGACCGGAGCAGCAAGTATTATCCCTACATCATCAACCGCGAGCGCATTCGCGAGGAGTCCGACTTTCCGGCAATGAAGACCTTTGCGGCTGGCGTGGATTTTCTGGAGCGCAACGCCAGCGCCGACAACTGGCTGCTGCAGCTGGAAACCTTCAGTCCGCATGAGCCGCACCATGTGCCGGACCGTTTCAAGCAGGCGTACAGGACCGGCTGGAATCAGGGCATCCGCGACTGGCCGCCCTACGACAAGGTCCATGAGACGCAGGAGGAAGCCGACGAACTGCGGGCCAACTACTACGCCTCACTCGCTATGTGCGACGAGCTTCTGGGCCGTGTCCTCGATGCGTTCGACACCCAGGACCTGTGGAAGGATACGGTCCTGATTGTCAGCACAGACCACGGCTATTTGCTGGGCGAGCACGATTTCTGGGCGAAGAACCGCATGACCCTCTACGAGGAGATTGCGCACGTTCCTCTCATGGTCGCCCATCCCAAGCAGGATGTGGCCGGAACCCGCCGCAACGCCTTGACGCAGGTCATCGATCTCGCGCCGACCTTCCTCGACCTGTTCGGCCTGCCGCCCTGTGCCGACATGACAGGACAATCCCTGCTGCCGGTGCTCGCGCACGACACGCCGCTGCGAGACGCCTTGCTGTTCGGCTATTTCGGCGGAGCTATCAACGCCACCGATGGGCGTTACACCTATCACTGCTATCCGGTCGATGCCGACAAGGTTGAGATCAACCAGTACACGCTCATGCCGATGCATCTGAACTGCATGTTTTCGGTGGAGGAACTGAAGCAGACGACGCTGACCCGTGAATTCAGCTTTTCCAAAGGGGTGCCGATACTCAAGGTTCCGGTCACTGACCGCTCCCCCATGTATTTCAACTATGGGCCGGGTTCCCTGATCGAGAAAGAAACGCGCCTCTACGATCTCGAGACAGATCCGAAACAGCAGCGGCCCCTGAGCGATGTGGCGGCGGAGACGAAAATCCGCGACAGGATGCTGGATCTCATGCGTCTGAACGAAGCGCCTCCGGAGGCGTTCGAGCGGGTTGGCGCGAGGTCGGCCGGCCAACTGGCTTCGCAGCCGGCGGAATAGGTTATGGTATGACAGCCGACGTCCCGCGCTCGGGCGGCGTTCCGCAGGAGATCATGCCGGGCGTTTCCGGCCTGCTCGCAGCGCGGAATTTCCCCGGTCCGGTCAGGCCGGGGGCTGTGTCTCGGTGATGGCCGTGAAGCTGGGAGAGCTGGATTCCTGACCCTGAGCACTGGCGGCATGCAAAGCCGCCTGTGGCCGAGACGGCCGCAACGCTTTGATGCTAGGCGGTTTCTACCTCCAACCCACGCCTGCCATGAAATCACCGGTCGTTCCAACTTCAGGCCTCTCGCTCGCGGCGCTCGTGCTTGGCGGCGTCATTATCGGTCTGTCGCCGATCCTCGTGCGCCTGTCGGAGATCGGACCGGTCGCGACCGCCTTTTGGCGTGTCGCGCTGGCGGTGCTGCCGCTGCTGGCCTGGCGGGCCACCGAAGACCGCAAGACACGGCACAATCAGCGGCCATCTTCATTTCGTGACGTTGTCGCCTTGACCGTGCCCGGCGTAATGCTTGCCGGCGATCTTCTCGCCTGGCATGTCTCCATCCACCTGACGTCTGTGGCGAATGCCACGCTGCTCGCCAATATTGCGCCGATCTTTGTCGTTCTTGGCGGCTGGCTGCTGTTCAGGACCACAGTAACGCGAACGTTCCTCGCCGGTCTGGCCCTGTCGGTGGTCGGCGTTGTGATCCTCAGCGGCGGCGGCGGCTCGGCCTCGGGCGGCGGCAGCCATCTCGGCGGCGATGCGATGGCGGTGTTCGCGGCGCTATTTTACGCCGGCTATATACTCGCGCTGTCGCGCCTGCGCAGCCGCTACTCGACCCTGACGACGCTGCTGTGGTCTTCCGCTTCGGCGGCGATCTGCATCCTGCCATTCGCGCTCGTCTTCGAGCCGGCGATCTGGCCGACGACGCTCTACGCCTGGGCCATCGTGCTGGCGCTGGCCTGGCTTTGCCACGTCTGCGGCCAGGGCCTGATCATCTACGCTCTGGCGCTGCTGCCGGCGTCCTTCTCATCGCTGACGCTTTTGATCCAGCCCGTCGTCGCGGCGGGCGTGGCATGGCTGCTGTTGAACGAGCCGCTTGGCGCGGTGCAGGCCTTCGGTGGCGCGATCGTCATCCTGGGCATTCTGCTGGCCAGACGCAGGTAAGCTGCCGGGCCGGGGGATCCCTGTCACTTGATGTGAGGGTTCTTCTCGCGCTCCAGCACGGTGCGCACCGCCTTCCGCTGCAGCATCTGGTCCTTGTGGCGCGTGTAGTTCACCAGCGTCTCCATCGGCATTCCGTTGCTCATCCCCCAGCCGTAGAACACCAGCGCGTAGGGGTCGGCCACCGTATAGACGTCTCCCATGATCCACCTCTTGCCGTCGATCAGGCCATCGACCTCCTGCATCGCCTCCCAGTAGCCTTCGGTCGCCTTGGCGCGGATGTTGTCGAACATGTCTTCCCTGTCGGTGAAGCGATAGGGCCGGAATCGCGCCCGCTGGAAGATATGCGGCGTGTTCGAAAACCACGCCATCTGGGCGATGCACTGCATCTGCTCGATCGTGTCGGCGGGGAACATGCCGGTTTCCGGGTAGGTCAGCCCGATATAGGTCAGGATCGCCGTGTTTTCGGTGATGACGCGGCCGCCGACGGCCAGCGCCGGCACCTTGCCGCGCGGATTGACCGCGAGATACTCGGGCGTCATGTGCTGGTTCTGGGCGAGCAGCGTCTCGATCGCCTTATAGGGCTTGCCAGTCTCCTCCAGGGCGATGTGCGAGGCCAGCGAGCACGCTCCAGGGCTATAGAACAGAACGGGCTCGCGTGTGTCCGCATCCCGAACCGTGGATATATCGTTCATGTCGCCGGTCTCCATCCTGGAACTGGCGCGGTCCGGGCAAGTCCGGCACGCGCGCGGTCATTTTCTCTGCGATGCCCTGTCCGATCATGCCATCAGCGCCGCCACGATCCGCTCGCGCGTCATCGGCATGTCGCGGATGCGGACGCCGAGCGCATGGGCGACCGCGTTGCCGATGGCCGCCGCCGCCGGGCCGCCAGCGCATTCGCCGACGCCGAGGGCAGGGTGCTCTCTGGCATCGACGAGTTCGACGCTGATCTCGGGTATGTCGGTGAAGCGGATGACCGGATAGCTCTCCCAGTCGACGCTGGAGACACCAGCATCGCCGAAGCGAACCTCCTCGATCAGCGCCCAGCTGATCGCCTGGACGATATTGCCCTCGACCTGGTTGACGACACCATCGGGATTGATGACGAGGCCGGCGTCGACGGCGCACCAGATGTCGGTGACGCGCACCGTCTCGTCGACCTCGACCGCGGCGATGACTGCCGCATAGGCCGACGAGTTCTTGTAGCGGGCGAAACCGAGCCCCATGCCTCGTCCGCTGCCGGCCTCGCCGCGTCCTGACCAGTTCGCCATGGCCGCCACCCTTTCCAGAACCTTGCGTCCGCGCGGGTCCGAAAGGATTGCAAGCCGGTAGGCGAGTGGGTCTTCGCCGGCGCGCTCCGCCAGTTCGTCGAACAGGCCTTCGATGGCAAATACGTTCAGGGTCGCGCCAAGGCCGCGCAGCGACGAGGTTCGCACCGGCGCGTCATGGACAAGATGGAAATCGATCCGCCTGGCCGGGATGTCGTAAAGCGGCATGCCGTTTCTGGTGGCGCCACCGCCGCGTTCTTCGGGAATGTCGAAGGGTTTGCGCTCGGGCGGCGGCGTTTCCAGTGCATCGGCCGCCAGCAGATAGGCGCCGCCGACACCCGGGCGCTGGCCGTGCGCGGCGCTCCAGATTTCCGTGGTCCAGTCGGCGGGGCGGCCTGCCTCGTCCAGCGCGGCGTGGACGGTGACGGCCATCGCCGAGGAAAGCGGCTCGTAGCCGAATTCTTCCTCCCGCCGCCAGCACAGCCGGACCGGCTGATCCGGCAGCGCGAGCGCCACCAGCGCAGCGTCGAGCGCGGCGTCATCGGCGCCGTTGTGGCCATAGCAGCCGGCGCTTTGCACATGGTGGCAGGCGACTTTTTCAAGGGGCAAGCCGACGGTTTTTGCGATGTTGGCGCGCAGCGGATGCATGCCTTGCGCATGCGACCAGACGGTGAGCGTTCCGTCACGGAAAAGAGCCACTGCGCAGGATGGGGCGATCGACCCGTGCGACAGGAAGGGGCGGGTGAATCGCACGGAAACGCTCCGGGGCAGGGTTTCCGGCAATGGATCGCCGATCGTGCTGTCATGCGAAGGCTGCGCCGCGATCCAGTCCGGCGTCGCCTGTTCGGCGCGAAGGGTGCGGGCGTTGTCCCAGACGGCTCGCCCGGCTGCCGCCACAGCAGCGGCGCGCACCACGGTCTCGTCGGTTCCGACGAAGGCGACGAAATTGTCGACTCGCACGACACGGATGTCGCCCCCCGCGCTGCGTCGGACGGCGTCTTCGTCGAGCGCCGCCAGAACCGCGCCGCGGCCGGGCTGCCGCAACGTGCGGGCGTGGAGCATACCGGGCAGGATCATGTCCTGGATGAAGCCCGAGCCAGTCAGCTTGGCCGGCAGGTCAAGCCGGGGAACGCTGGCGCCGACGATGCGGTGGGCGCTGGCCGGCTTTGGCGAAACCATGCCCGTGGCCTCCGCCGACAGGTCGAGTTCGGAAGCGAGACGCCAGTAGTCGAGGCCGGTCGGCGCGCCGTTTTTCAGGAACTCGCCTGCGGCAATTGCCAACTCACCGGGCGCGGCGTTCAGGCGCAGCGCCGCGCGGATCGTCGCCATGGCTCGCACCTCCGCCGCGACGAGACGGATCGCAGCGCCCGAATGCTCGATCGACCAGCTCGACGCGGTATAGCCTTCGCCCGGACCCTCGATGCTGTTGCCCGACATCATGCGCACCTGGTCGATGTTCAGGTCCAGTTCCTCGGCCGCGATCTGGGCGAGCGCCGTCAGGATTCCCTGGCCGAGCTCCACCTTGCCGGTGGCGATGCGCACCGTGCGGTCGTCCTGGAAGCGCAGCCACCGGTCGAGCCGTGGGTTGTCCTTGAGGCTGGTGCTAAGTCCGGGCATCAGCTACCCGGCGCATAATGGCAGCCGCTCTCAGCACCGCGCGCAGGATGCGGGGATGCGAACCGCAGCGGCAGAGGTTCGGATCGAGCGCGACGGCGACTTCTGCCCGTGTCGGGTCGGGATTGCGATCGAGCAGCGCCTTGGCGGCCATGAGCATACCGGACAGGCAATAGCCGCATTGTCCGGCTTGTTCGTCGATGAAAGCCTGCTGCAGCGGATGCAGGGCCTCGGGCGAGCCCAGACTTTCGACCGTCATGATCGAGCGGCGGCCGAGCGTCCCAGCCTCGCGGCTGCACGAATGGGTCGCAACGCCATCGACCAGCACCATGCAGGCGCCGCATTGCTCCAGCCCGCATCCATAGCGGCTGCCCTTGAGCCCCAGGTGGTTGCGCAGCACATCGAGAAGCGGCGTCGTTGGCGGCGCATCGACTTGGCATTCGCGGCCGTTGACGGTCAGGGTGAGAGGTTCGTTCACGCGCTGCAATTTATCATTTCGGGAGACGGGTCCGATGGGCCGTCGGTATCATTGTGACGACAGCCCATCGTGCTTTGTCTGTTCAAACCTATGTCGGTTGCACGAGCCCTGCTTCGACAAGCGGCCTGATGGAGTCGATTTCACGCGTCATGATGCCGCTCATTTCTTCAGGCGAACTGGCGACGCGTGTGAGGCCGAGCGTCTTCAGCTTCGCCGTCGCTTCCGGCGTGCCGCTCCATTCCTTGATGGCTTCATAGATCTTGTTGACGATGTCAGCCGGCATGTCCTTTGGACCGACCGCGCCGAACCACAGGGTCTGCTCGTAACCTTCGAGGCCCTGCTCGGCGACCGTTTGCACATCGGGCAGCTCCGGCAACCTTTTGGCTGAAGTGACCGCGATCCCGTGGATTTTGTTGTCATGGATGTGCGGCAGGTAGTTGGATGGCGCGTCGAGCGCGAAGTCGATATGTCCGCCCAGCAGATCGGCGAGCAGGGGCGGCGAGCCCTTGTAGGGAATGTGGTTGATCTCCACGCCGGCGATCTGGCCGATCAGCGCGGCTGCGATATGGCCCTTGGTTCCCGCGCCAGGATTGCCGATGTTCAACTTGCCGGGATTCGCCTTGGCATAGGCGATCAGTTCCTGGATCGACTTGGCCGGCGCATTGGGGCTTCCGCTTAGCAGCGCAGGGCTTTCCGCGATCACCGAGATAGGCGTGAAGTCCACCTGCGGATCGTAGGCGAGGTTCTTCTGCACCACCTTGTTGGCGGCGATCGGCGCGCTGCCGCTGATCATGAACGTGTAGCCGTCCGCGGCGGAACGCGTCAGCCTGCCACCAGCAATCGCACCGGCCGCGCCGGCGTGGTTTTCGACGACGAATTGCTGGCCGTATTTTGCCGTCAGCATATCGGCGACCAGCCGGGTGATGATGTCGCTGGTGCCGCCCGGCGGGTAGGCCGAGATCACGGTGACCGGCTTGCTCGGCCATGTTTCGGCCAGTGCGATTTTGCCGGAAGCCAGCACAGCGGCTGTGCTGCCGAGCACGATAAATTCACGTCTGTTCATAGTTATTCCTCCTGCCCACTCGTTGGATCGAGTTCGTTTTCGTTTGCTATGGGGCAAGGACTAGCGCATCCGGTCATTGCCGGGAAACGATCACCGCGCCCGTTCCGCTCCTTGAAATGGCATCCCGGCGTTAGCTGTGACCGGCGAGCCAGCGCGCCTCGCCGGCATGAAAGGCCGCGAGCTCGCCGGGCCGATCGTCGCCCAGCAAGTCGGGGTTCACCTTCACGCCGCGATGCTGCTGGATATAGGCCAGGAATTTGTAGGACGGACGCAAGGCGGCGAGCTGCGGCCAGTCGACAGGAAGCGTCTGCGACGGGTTGACGGGTTTCATCACATCCCGTTCGAACAGGACCTCGAAGCTCAGCAACTTCCAGCTCCCGGAGTCCCGCACGGCGCGTGAGAAGAAGCGACAGAAGACGTGAAAGTCCACCTCCACCTCATCGAGCATGGTCCGGTTGAAGATCATTGCCGGGCTTTCCACCGTTGCCCGGTCGCCGGCCACTTGCGCGAAGGCCGGGAACACCCAGTGCTTGCCGCTGCTCTTCGTCCCCATCCATTTGCGCGAGGCCTCGACATAGGCCTCGCCGCCGTGCCCGTCGTACCAGCTGGTGCGGACATAGGCGTCGGGATGAAAGCACGCGCTCATCACGTCGAAGCGCTGCTGGTCGCGGGCGAAGCGCTCGCGCCGCACCAGATCGAACAGCTCTTCGCGGTCGAGAAGGTTCTGAAGGCGCGTTTCGTCATCCGGTTTCATGGTCGCTCCTGAATTTTTGTCTATGCCGGTACAAAGTCGGGACCCATCGGGGCCCGGGCGCCCCAACGAGCCCGAACCCCGATGGCGGCCTGTCAGTCGACTTCCTGCAGGCCTTCCTCGCGCACCTTGCGGAACCGTGGCGATATGATCGACAGGAGCAGCAGGCCGGCGACGATCAGCGTCCCGAGACTGAGCGGGCTGGTGAAGAAGACGCTCGCATCCCCCTGCGAGATCAGAAGCGCCCGGCGCAGGTATTCCTCAGCCATCGGGCCAAGGATCAGGGCAAGGACCAGCGGCGCTGGTTCGGCTCCCACCTTCTTGAAGAAATAGCCGAGCGCCCCGAACAGAGCCATCATGTAGACGTCGAAGACGCTGTTGCTGATGCTGTAGACGCCGATGGTCGTGAAGACGCAGATCATCGGGAACAGGAAATGATACGGCACCGAGATCAGCTTTGCCCAGATCCCGACGAGAGGCAGGTTGAGGAACAACAGCATCAGATTGCCGATCCACATCGACACGATCAGCCCCCAGAAAAGCGCGGGCTGCTGCGAGAGAATTTCCGGCCCGGGCTGGACACCCTGGACGACGAGCGCTCCGATCATCAGCGCCATGGTCGCGGTTCCGGGAAGCCCCAGCGTCAGCATCGGGATGAAACAGGTTTGCGCCGCGGCGTTGTTGGCCGCTTCCGGCGCCGCGACACCCTCGATGGCGCCTTTGCCGAATTCCTCGGGGTGACGCGAAACCTTCTTTTCGAGCGCATAGGCGGAGAAGGATGCGAGCAGCACGCCGGCTCCCGGCAGGACTCCCAGCAGCACACCGATGCCGGTGCCGCGCAGGATGGGCATGACCATCCGCTTCCAGTCCTCGCGGGTCGGGAACAGGCTGCTGACGCGCGCCACGCCGGCCATGCGGTTGCTCTCGTTCTCAAGGTTCGCCAAAACGTCGCCCAGGCCGAAGATGCCGGTGGCGACGACGACGAAGTCCAGCCCGTCGAGCAGATTGGGCGAACCGAATGTGTAGCGCGCCGCGCCAGAATTGATGTCGGTTCCGATCATGCCGAGAAGAATGCCGAAGAGCGCCATGCCGAAGGCGGTCAGCAGCGATCCGCTGGTCAGCACCATCGAGGTGATGAGGCCGAGCACGATGAGTGAGAAGTATTCGGCAGGTCCGAAGGTAAGCGCCAGGCTCGCCAGCAATGGCGCGGCGATCACGATGAACAGGGTGCCGACGCTGCCGGCGAAAAAGCTGCCGATCGCCGCTGCCGCCAGCGCCCGCCCGGCCTTGCCCTGTTTGGCCATTTCGTGTCCGTCCAGCGTGGTTACGACCGACGAAGCCTCGCCCGGCAGGTTCATCAGGATCGCTGTCGTCGAGCCGCCATACTGCGAGCCGTAGAAAATGCCCGCCAGCATGATCATCGCGGTATCCACGGGCAGCCCGAACGTGAAGGGCAGCAGCATCGAGATCGTCGCGATCGGCCCAACGCCGGGCAACACGCCAACCGCGGTTCCAAGCAGCACGCCAACGAAGCAATAGGCGAAATTCGACAAGGTGGTGGCTGTGGAAAGCCCGAGCATAAGCCCGCTGAAGATGTCCATGGCGTCCTCCCGGTAGTCTTTTTAGAAGTGGCCGATTGCGTGCAGCCAGGTCCCGATGATCGGTATGGGCAGGCCGAGCAATTCGACGAAGACGATGGCGCAGACGGCCGAGAATGTCGCCGCGCCCGCCGTCGCCATCCAGTTCAACTTGAATTTGACGCTGGCTGTGGCGGCGATGACCACCAGCATCATGACCGCCAGCGGCATGCCGAGCTTCTCGACCAGCAGCCCGAACAGGATCACCGCCAGCGGCACGACCACAAGAGGCAGCCAGCGCGCCGCCCGAACGGGTTCGCCTGTCGCCAATCGAGCCCGCATCAAGATGGCGATGCCGGTCACAGCGAGCAGCGTCGAGACGATCACCGGAAAGTAGCCCGGTCCCATGCGGCCGGCGGTGCCGAAGGGATAATTCAGCGCGATCAGGCCGAAAACCACGCCGACCGTTGTGAAGAATGTCCCCAAAATAGCGTCTTGGCTGAGCTTCATTCGAGGATCTCCCGTGCGATGAAGTTTAGGGCGTGATGCGACGACGGAGGTCGGAGACGGCAGCCTGTCGCCGCCCGGGGGACGACCGTCGATCGCGTATGGTGGAGCCGATCAATACAAGGACAGACGGCGCTGGCAACGTCGCAGGCGTTGCATTTCGCCAGACGAAGGGCCGGCTAAAGATGACGACCCTCGTCCACCGGGATGACAATACCGGTGGAACTGGTCAGGTTGACGGCGCACGCTATAACTGCGCGGGCGACATCGTCGGCTGTTGTGACGCGACCAAGCGGCAGTCGTTCGGCCGTCTTTTCCAGCTGTTCCCGTGTGCGATGGGGCACGAAATCCGTATCGACCCCGGCGGGTGAAACCGAAAAGACCCGGATTTTCGGCGCCAGCACTTTTGCGAGCGCGACTGTCAGCGAATCCAGCCCGCCCTTCGCCGCCAGATAGGCGAGGCTACTGCCGATGCCGGTGCGCGCCGCGATGGAGGATATGTTGACGATGACCGAATTGTCGCCGCGTTCCAGCAGCGGACGCAGCGTCCGGATCGTCGCGAACGGCCCGCGCAGGTTGAGCATGACGGCACGGTCGAAGATATCGTCGGTCAGCGCATCCAGATCGTTGGCCGGGACCGGAGTCGTCGCGCCGCCCGAATTGATGAGAGCATCGAGGGAGCCGAATCGTTCTCCGATTGAAGCCGTGGCTTCCGCGATGGAGGCGGGATCGTCGATGGCGACGCGCAAGGAGAAGTGGCCGCTGCCCTGCAGCCCGCGCACCACATCCTCGGCAACATCGCGCCGGCTGTTGTAACCGACCGCAATCCTGGAGCCCATGGCGGCAAGGCGGGCCGCCGTCGCCCGCCCGATTCCGCCGCTGCCGCCGGTGACCAGCGCCGTTCGCGGAACGGCAAGGGCCGGCACCTCGATCAAGGGCATGAATATTCCTCCCATTGCGCGGCAGAGGTTGCGATCAGTCCGCTGCCTTTTGCCAGAGCGCGTCTGCCGGCTTCGGCTTGCTCAGCCGGCATAGTCCTTTATCGCGGCGGCTGCTGCCGTGCGGATGAAGCCGTGATCGCTGGACAGCGCCATCGCCGTCGCGCCGAGTTCGGACGCGAAATCGAAATCCGCCTTGCTGGTGGGCAGCATCATCAAGGGCGTGGACGCATCCCGTGCAGCGGCTGCGATGCGTTTGCTGATTTCGGCGACCTTTGCCGCCGCTTGCGGGTCGTCGCCGAAGGAAGCGGTCAGGTCACCGCGTCCGATGAAAATGGCGTCGATGCCGTCGACCCTGGCGATGTCGCCGGCCAGATCGACCGCGTCCTGATCCTCGATCATCGCGATGACGGCCACCTGGCTGTCCTGCAGCGCCATGTGCCGCGTTCCGCTCACGCCGCCCCAGTTGCTGGCGCGCGTCAGTCCGGCAAAGCCGCGGCTGCCGCCGGCGTAACGGCTGGCCCGCACTATGGCCCTGGCCTTTTCGACCGAGGTCACGTGGGGAACCATGATCCCCATCGCGCCGCAGTCTAGCGCCGACAGGATATGCGCGTCGGTGAACTCCGGAACGCGCACCAGCGGCGCGATGCCGGAGGCGCGGGCGGCGAGGATCATCAGGTCCGTCATGCCGCGGTCGAGCGGCGCATGCTCCTGATCGATGATGACGAAGTCATAGCCGATCGGCCCCAGCATCTCGATCACTTGCGTCGTCGGCAGCTTGAGAAACGTGCCGAGCAGGCGCTGGCGGGCGAGCAACCGGTCGCGGAAGGAGGAAAACGGGGCGCGTGCGTCGGACATGTCTGCTTCCTTTTGTCGGCCTCCTTCTAACGGGGCAACCGTGGCGCACCACCCCCGATCCCGGCCCATTTCTCTCTGCGGAACGCCCGATGCACACCTCGACGTTTCTGTCGGCGAAACAGGCGGCCAATAAGGTTGCCGATGAAGGACCGGGATGCGAGCCACGGCGAGATTCAATTGCGACGTATCTTGCGTGCGCTTGCCGAGGAATGAAAATTGGCCGATCCCACCATCATAAGCTGCGCCGTGACAGGCAACATCACCACGCCGGAGCAGACACCTTACCTGCCGGTCTCGCCGCAACAGATCGCCGAGGCTTGCCTCGACGCCGTCCGGGCTGGCGCTGCCATCGTCCATATCCATGTCCGGCATCCGGATGGACGGCCAAGCATGGAGCTTGCCCACTATCGGGAAGTCGTCGAACGCCTGCGCGCGGCCGACGAGGATGTGATCATCAACCTGACCACTGGTCCCGGCGGCCGCTTCATTCCGGGCGACGACGACCCGAGCGTCGCCGCGCCGGGAACCACGCTGCTGCCGCCGGAACGCCGCGTCGCCCACATTGCGGCGCTGAGGCCGGAACTGTGCAGTCTCGATTTCAACACCATGTATTCTGGCTCCTCCGTCGTCATCAACACGCCGCGCAATCTGGCCGTCATGGCGGAGGTCATCGCCGAGGCTGGCGTGAGGCCTGAACTCGAAGTCTTCGATACCGGCGACATCCAGCTCGCCAACCATTTCATCAGTGACGGAAAGCTCGATGCGCCGGCCCTTTTCCAGATCGTTCTCGGGGTCCGTTATGGTGCGATCGCGACGCCCGAAACCCTGATGTACATGAAGACACTGCTACCGGCGGGCTCGCACTGGGGCGCCTTCGGCATCGGCCGCTGGGAATTTCCCATGCTGGCGCAGACATGGCTTCTGGGCGGCCATGTGCGGGTCGGGCTGGAAGACAACATCTATCTGGAGAAAGGCGTTCTGGCGGAAAGCAACGCCGTTCTGGTCAGCAAGGCGGTTCGCATCCTGAAAGAGCTTGGCGGCAGCGTCGCCACGCCCGCCCAGGCGCGTGAAATCCTCAGGCTGAAGAAGCAGGACCCGAAGCCGGCCTGAGACCGGGGCGCCAGCCGGGACAGTCGACGACATCAACCAAACGGAGAAGACCATGTATGTTCAGAGCGATCCGCGATCCAGCCTGTCGCAGGACAAGAAACCGGCGGCCGCGCGGGTTCATGACAGTTTTTTCGGTTCGCAGCTTGCGCTGTTCCATGAAACCGAGCCGCAGGTGAAGGACGCCAATGGCGACACCTGGATCAGCCGCGGGCAGAACTTCGTCGTCGCCTACAGCGCCGGCAGGAAAGGCGGCGTTTTTTCACGCGCCGCGCAGCCGGATGAATATGCGATCATCCTCCCCGACAGGGAAACCGAAGTCGAGATCACCACCGCCGAAGGCAGCACCGTCGTGCCGGGTTATTCGGTGGCCTTCGTGCCGCCGGGCGAAAGCACGATCAGGATGTTGACGCCAGGAGCCGTCGTGCGGCTCTTCACGCCGAAATCCAGGGACATGGCCGATGCCGCTTCGAATGCGGACGCCTTCGCCGGTCCGCACCCCAACGTACCGCCGTTCGAGCCATGGCCCGAACCGGCGGGCGGCCTCAAGCTCAGGTGGTACACGCTGGACGTCCCGGACGACCCATCGCGGTTCGGCAGGATCTACCGATGCACCACCTTCATGATCAACTACCTGTCGCCGCGCATCGGGCCGCGCGAGCGCGACAAGGTTTCGCCGCATCATCACGACGATTTCGAACAATGCTCGCTGGCGGTAAGCGGCACCTTCACGCATCATCTTCGCTGGCCGTGGACGACGAACATGAACGTATGGCGCGAGGACGAGCATCTGTTCTGCGGCTCACCGTCGATCTGCGTGATACCGCCTCCTTCCATCCACACGACGACGGCGGAATCGGCCGGCGTGAACCAGCTGGTCGATATCTTCGCGCCGCCGCGGATGGATTTTTCTCTCAAGCCGGGCTGGGTGCTTAACGAGGACGACTATCCGATGCCCGGCAAGTGAGCGCGGCCCATTAACGCAAAAAGCGGTCCCGTTTGCCACGGGACCGCTTTGTCTTGGGAAGATCGCTTGAAGCGGGTCAGTCCGTCAGGCCGACCAGCCGCGCCGGGTTGTCCGCCACCATCGTGCGGACATCCGCTTCGCTGAAGCCGAGCGCCAGGCAAAGCTTGATGGCCTGCCGCATGCCTTCGACCGGGGTGGGATTGTCCACCTGGCCGAGGTCCGATCCGATCGAGGAATGCGCCACGCCGGCCGCCTCGATGTGCTCCTTGAGCTCCTGCGGCGTGTAGGTATTGAAACGCGAATCGACATACATGCCCGCGGACTGTTCGACCAGCGCGCCGAGATTGGCGAGGTCGCGAATGTCGGCGTAGGTGAAGTGCAGGCCGTACATGGGATGGTTGATCAGCAGCCGCTTGACGCCGCGGGAACGCGCCTCCTCGAACAGCTTCCAGATCTCCCAGACATGCAGGTGGCCCGACGACAGGATCGCATCGAACTCGGCAATCAGGTCGAGGATCTGCTTCACCTCGTCGATAACATTTCCATAGCCGTCGACGGCGCTCAGCGCCGGGAAGCTGCGAAGCTGGACATTGGTCGCAAGGCGCGTCTTGCGGTGGGCGCTACGGACGTGGTTGGCCGCCTGCGCCGTCGGCATCCAGATCAGCTTGGCGCCCATCTTGAGCTGCGCGTCGACGACGAAAGGATCGAACCCGCCGGTGGAATTGTTGAGGACAAGGCCGCTGTACATGGCGAAGTCCGGCTTGTTCAGCAGACGGTCCATCATCGGGATGACCGGCGCCACAGAATAGTGGTGGTCCTTGAACAGAACGCCTCGCATCCCGGCCGCTGCCGCCTCTTCCGCCGCCTGCATGTGGTCGAGCTGTCGCGGCATGGTGGAGGGGCCGGAATGGACATGAAGGTCGAGCGCGCCCTTGAGCAGACGGCTTGCCGTATCCTCGTCGATGCCGGCGATGAGCCGCCTGACTTCCTCACGATTCCTGTTCACTTCTTCCGCCGCAGCCATGCTCGTTCTCCAATCGGTGTGCGGGCATCGCTTAAAGATTGACTCCGGGGTGCCTCAACCTATAGTCGCCCTCGTTTCGCTGGTCGAAACGAGCTTGACGCTGCGGGAGAAGAGCGATGGGCATTCGAGCAATCGAGCGCGCGATGAACGTATTGCAGGAACTGAACCTGCAGCCGATCAACACTATCGCGCAGTTGCACGCCAGGACGAAGCTGCCGAAGCCGACCCTCGTACGAATTCTCAAGACGCTGGAGGAGGCAGGCTATGTGGAGAACGACGCACGGCAGGGTGGATACCAGGTCAGCGCGCTGGTCACGTCGCTGAGTTCGGGCTTTCACAAGGGGCCGCTCGTCGTCGAGGCCGGACGCGCCTGGGCGGTGGCGATCACGCGCAAGCACAAATGGCCGCTGGCGATCGCATTGCCGGACTACGACGGCATGGTGATACGTTTCAGCACCGTGCCGGACAGTTCGATGTCCCCCTTTCACAGCACCGTCAACAAGCGCCTGTGCATGCTGACGCGCGGGCTTGGCCTCGCCTATCTCTCGTTCCTCGACAAGGAGGAATTCGGACTGGTCGTCGATATATTGAAGCGCTCGGACGACCCGGAAAATGCGCTCAGTCACCATCCGGAAGAGTTGAAACGGCTGGTCGACAGGATCCGCGAAGACGGCTATGCGACCCGTTCTTCGATGGTCGAGCCGCGCAATTCCAATACGATCGCAGTGCCCATCGTCAGCCATGGCGGCCGCGTTCTGGCGAGCCTCGGGCTGAGCTATTTCAAGTCGGCATTCGGTTCGGACAAGGAAGCCTGCGACCGCTATGTGCCGATATTGCAGTCGGCGGCTTCGGCCATCTCCGACGATCTGGAGCGTCTTTCCAGCAGCATCGCTCTCGACGTGAGCGCCGTGACCTCGAACTGACCGGTTCAAGCCGGTCTTGAGAAATTGCCGCCATTGCGGCGGCAGTCTCCTTCTATCGGAACAGCCTCAGCCAGGGCGCCAGGTGGAAGACGCTCATCAGCAGATACATCGGCGCCATTCCGCCCACCGGCAACACGCCCGGCGCGGCCATGCAGATCATGTCCGTGCCTGTCATCGCCGTCAGCAGCGCCATGGCGGCGAAGGTCGGCGTCGCCGCGAGGCACAGCCAGTCGGCCATGCCTCGCTTGTCTGAGAGACCCGTCGAAGCCTGGTGGAGCGATGGGCTGTTCGGCAGGTCGAGATGGACGGACATGGCTCTCAGCCCCGGCCGTAACTGTCGTGGTGGCGCCACCAGATGCCATTCTCGTTGCGGCCCTTCGGCGCCCGGTCGAGCCATTGATAGACGCCCCAGATGCTGTCGACGCCGCGCGCGAAGGACGAATAGGTGTGATAGATGACGCCGTCTTCGAGCACGAAGCCGCTGACGCCCGGCCTGTCGCGCGTGTAGGTGGCGACGTCGGTTCCGGTCATGCCGGCGAGCAGGCCTTCCGGCCCCTCATGGCCTGCCGGCTGCGCCCTGGTCGACATCGCCTCTAGCATGGGCGGCTCGCGCCGGTAATTGTATTCGATACCGCCGTCGCGCTGCTGCTGTTCGGTGAACCAGACGTTGAAGTCGGCATTGAAGTCGCTGCCGAAGGATGACGCCCAGTCGAACGTCCAGCCCATGCGCTGCTTGAAGGCCTGAAGTTTGGCCAGCGGCGCCCGCGACACCGCCGAGAAGGCGACGTCATGGTTCTCCAGATGGACGGTGACGCCATTGAAGCCGTCGGCGATGGACGAGCAGGACGGGCAGCCGGCGGTATAGTCCGGCCCGAACATGAAATGATAGACGAGAAGCTGCGAGCGGCCCTTGAAGAGGTCGGCCAGCGAGCGGCTGCCCGCATCGGTGTCGAACCGGTAGTCCTTGTCGATCCGCACCCATGGCAATTCCTGCCGTTGCCGGGCCACCTCGTCGCTCCGCCGCGTCAGCTCCTTTTCCGCCTCCAGTAAGTCGATGCGTGCCGCGAGCCAGTCATGGCGGGTTCCGGTTGTGTGTGTGGTCATCGTTCCAGTCCTTCTGTTTCAGCGCGGCCGTTCGGAAAACGGCTTGCTGGTTGGTCGTCATGAACTACCTTAGGGACCGGCTCAGGAGGGTGAGAGTGACAAGTGTGACGCGATTCAGATGGACTCGCTGATCACCGCCGCGGCGCGGGCGCTGGCGGCGGGCGATCCCATCGGTGCGCTCAAGCGCGTCGCCCTGCGCGGCGATGCCCCGGCGCTGGCGCTGCGCGGCATCGCCATGGCCCAGCTCGGCGATCTCGAACGCGCAAAATTCCTGCTGAAGAGCGCTGGACGTGCATTCGGCCCCCGGGAAGCGCTGGCGCGGGCGCGCTGCGTGGTCGCGGAGGCAGAAATCGCGCTCGTCTCGCGCGATCTCGGCTGGCCGGCCAGGGCGCTGGATGCGGCGCGGGCGACGCTGGAAGCGCATGGCGAGCATGTGAACGCCGCGCACGCGCGCAATCTGGAAGTGCGGCGGCTGCTGCTGGTCGGCCGCCTCGACGAGGCGGAGGACGTACTTGCCAGGTTCGGCGGCACGGCGCTGCCGCCAGCCGTCACGACGGCGCGCGAACTCGCCGTTGCCGGCATCGCCATGCGGCGGCTGCGCACCGCGGCGGCGCGCGAGGCGCTGGACCGGGCTATGGAAGCCGCTCGCGCCGCGAACATCCAGCCACTCACGGCGGAGGTCGAACACGCGTTCGCTATCTTGCGGGCTCCCGCCGCGCGGTTGATCGAAGGCGGCGCAGGTCGCGTGCTCCTGCTCGACGATGTCGAGGCGCTTTTCGCTTCGGACACGCTGGTCGTCGATGCCTGCCGCAATGTGGTGCGCGGCGCGGACCGTGTCGTCTCGCTGGCGACGCGGCCGGTGCTGTTCGCGCTGGCGCGCGCGCTGGCCGAGGCATGGCCGGCGGATGTCTCGCGCAGCCTGCTGGTCGCACGCGGTTTCGGCGGCAGGGAAGCCGATGAATCGCATCGCGCCCGCCTGCGGGTGGAGATCGGCCGGCTGCGCGCCGAACTGAAGGGACTGGCGGACATCAAGGCGACGAAGCGCGGCTTTGCCTTGGTCCTACGCAGCAAGGCCGCCGTCGCGGTGCTGGCGCCGCCGGTGGAGGACCAGAACGCCTCGGTCCTCGCCTTGCTGGCCGATGGCGAGGCGTGGTCGAGCTCGGCTCTGTCGATCGCGTTGGGGACCAGCCCGCGTACCGTACAACGGGCGCTCGAGCAGCTTTCGGTTGCGGGCAAGGTGCAGTTTTTCGGCCGGGGCCGCGCGCGCCGGTGGATCGCGCCCTCGGTGCCGGGTTTCCCGACAACCTTGTTACTCCCGGGTCCGCTGCCGAGCGACTAGTCTGGGTTCAGCAAAGGAGATGAGACGATGGACAGATCGCAGGCCCAGATCATTGACGAATATGGACCATTCGCCGGAGCCGATGTCGGCGGTGTCACCTATGACGGCCGGCATGTCTGGTTCGCTTCGGGCGACAGGCTGAACGCGCTCGACCCCGCGACCGGCAAGACGGTGCGCACGGTGGATGTCGCCGCTCATGCCGGCACGGCATTCGACGGCAAGCACCTTTTCCAGATTACCGAGGATCGTATCCACAAGATCGACCCGGCCACCGGCCGCATCCTGGCGACGATCCCGGCGCCGGGCGGCGGCGATTCCGGCCTGGCATGGGCCGAGGGCTCGCTCTGGGTCGGTCAGTATCGCGACCGGAAAATCCACCAGATCGATCCCGACACCGGCAAGATCATCCGCACGATCGAGTCCAACCGCTTCGTCACCGGCGTGACCTGGGTGGACGGCGAGTTGTGGCACGGCACCTGGGAAGGCGATGAGAGCGAATTGCGCCGCATCGACCCGCAGACGGGCGAGGTGCTGGATGAACTCGACATGCCGGCCGGCATGGGGATATCCGGTCTCGAATCGGACGGCGGCGACCGCTTCTTCGCCGGAGGCGGAAAAAGCGGCCGCGTGCGGGTCATACGCCGCCCGGTACGGGCCGGCGCCATTGGCAAAGGTGTACGAACTTCCACCGGCGCTGCTTGATACGGAAGATCCAACCGTTCGGCCCGCTTTGGCCGAACGGTTTTGACCTCCGAGCCTTTCAGCTTTGCCGGGAGCCTTCGAGTTCATCCTCCATGTGAGCCCGGATGATCTCGTCGAAGCTGGTTTCGGCCTTGAAGCCGAGTTCCATCGCGCGCGTGGCGGCAAAGCGGGTCGGCCAGTTGCGTACGATCGCCCAGATCGTGTCGTCCGGTTCCTCTCGGATCAGCTTGACGGCATCCTCCCCTGCAATGCGCCGCAGCGCCTCGATCTGTTCGCCGACGCTGACGCCGACGCCCGGCATGGTCAGGTTGCGGCGCGGGCCGACCGTGGCGCCGTCGAGCCCGGCGGCGTGAATCAGGAACCCGATGGCCGAGCGCGGGCTGGCGTGGGTGTGCACCACCGAGCGCGGCACCGGCAGCGCGGCTTCCATCCCGGCCAGCGGTTCGCGGATGAAGCCGGAGAAGAAACCGGACGCCGCCTTGTTCGGCTTGCCGGGCCGCACGCAGATCGTCGGCAGGCGGATGCCGATGCCATCAAAGAAGCCCTTGCGCGTGTAATCGGCCAGCAGCGCCTCGCTCATCATCTTCTGCACCCCGTAGGAGGTGAGTGGCGTCAGGTGGAAATCGTCGGGAATGATGTCGGGGAAAGGCGCGCCGAACACGGCGATGGACGAGGTGAACACGACGCGCGGCTGGATGCCGGCCCTGCGGATCGCTTCGAACAGGGCGCGGGTGCCGTCGAGATTGACCCTGTAGCCGAGGTCGAAATTGGCTTCCGCCTCGCCCGAGACCACGCCGGCAAGATGGAAGACGACGTCGGGCCGAGTTGCGACCAGCGCATCGGTGGTTTCCACCTTCGCCAGATCGCCTGTGGAGGCTGTCACCTCAAAAGCGCCGGAATGCGGCACCGCCGGCGGCACGATGTCCTGCAGGATGAGCGCCGAGATCGGCTTGCCCGCCAATTTGCCGTCCCGCAGCAGCCTTTGCGTCAGCTTGCGGCCGATCATGCCGGCTGCGCCGGTGATGAGAATGCGCATGGTCCCTCCTCAGCCTCGTCCGACCAGCGGCATCTTGGTGGCCATGATCGTGACGAACGGCACATTGGCCGCGAGCGGCAGGCCAGCCATGTAGAGCACCGTCTCGGCGACGTGCTTGACGTCCATGACCGGCTCGGCGGCGATCGTGCCGTTGGCCTGCGGAACCCCCTTGGTCATCGGCATCGCCATTTCGGTCAGCGCATTGCCGATGTCGACCTGTCCGCAGGCGATGTCGAAGGGGCGTCCGTCGAGCGACAGGGTTTTCGTCAGTCCGGTGATGGCGTGCTTGGTCGCGGTATAGGCCGCTGAGCCCGGCCGGGGCGCCTGCGCCGAAACCGAGCCGTTGTTGATGATGCGCCCGCCCATCGGCTTTTGTGCGCGCATCGTTCGGAACGCCGCGCGGGCGCACAGGAACGAGCCGGTGAGATTGACCGCGACGATGTCGTTCCACGCCTCGACCGAAATCTCGTCGATGGTGGTTGATTTCAGGCTGCGGCCGGCATTGTTGAACAACAGATCCACGCGGCCGAATTCACGCACCGTGCGTTCGAACAGGGCATCGACGGCGGCGGGATCGGTGACGTCGCAGGCGATGGCGACGGCGCGCCCGGCGGCCCCCCTGCTTTCGGCGACGGCGGCGTCCAGCACGTCCTGGCGCCGGCCGCAGAACACCGTGTTCCATCCCGCTTTGGCGAGCGCGGCGGCAACCGCCTTGCCGACGCCGGTTCCGGCTCCCGTCACGATTGCGGTCTGTGCTGGTCTGGTCATTTCGGCCTCGTCAAATCCGGTAGAAGCGTTGTGCGTTGGTGGCGAAAATCCGTGGGTCGCCGCGCATATGCTGCGGCAGCGCAAGCATCGCGGCGGCAAGCACGTCGCCATACTCGCCGGCCAGCCGGCACACCGGCCAGTCGCTGCCGAACATCAGCCGGTCCGGGCCGAAGCAATTCGCGACGTGCTGCACGAAAGGTTCGATATCCGAAACGCGCCAGTGGGCGGGGTCGGCCTCGGTGATCATGCCGGAAATCTTGCAATGCACGCCTTCGAACGCGGCGACGCGGGCGATGCCGTCGCGCCATGGGTCCAACTGCTCCGCCGCGATCGGCGGCTTGGAGATGTGGTCGATCACCGCGCGCAGGCCGGGCACCTTTTCGAGCGCGGTGGCGACATGGTCCAGATGGCGTGGGAAGGTGAGGAAGTCGAATGCGATGCCGCTTTCGGCGATCTGTTCCAGGCTGCGCAGCACGGCAGGCCTCAATATCCATGCGTCATCGTCGAGATCCTGCAGCATGGGGCGAAGGCCGACGAATTTCGGCTTGCGGCTGTAGCTTGCCAACTGCGCGGCGAAATCCTCGCTCTCCATGTCGAGCCAACCGACCACGCCGGCGATGAAGTCCGTTTCGGCGGCCAGCTGCAGCAGGAAGTCGGTCTCCGCGCGGGTCGGCGCGGCCTGCACGACAATGGTTTTCGCGATGCCGAACCGCTTGAGCAGCGGCTCCAGATCGGCCGGAAGATAGTCGCGCAGCAAAACGTCCGGCGCGCCGGTCATCCAGCCATAGTCGCCCCGCTCGGGGCGCCAGAGATGGTGGTGGGCATCGATGATCATGGTTCCCTCTGTTTTCCCTGCTGGCGTGTCGTCCCGGCGCCCTCAGTAGCCTGCCGCCAGCCCGGAGGCCGCCCGGCTGTCGATTGCACCATTGTAGCGTGCGCCGCCGCCGGCCTCCGCCTCTGCGAGGCTTTCGCCGCCCACCAATATGCCGGCCGCCTGGCCCCATGTCGGCGATTTGGTGCTGACTTCGATTTTATACCCCATCCCGGTCAGCAGCCGCGCCGTATCGGGCGAGAGCGCATAGGGTTCGGCATAGACGGTATCGGGAAGCCATTGATGGTGGATACGCGGCGCGTCGACCGCCTCCTGAATGTCCATGCCGTGGTCGATGACGTTGAGGATCGCTTCCAGCGTTATGGTGATGATGCGCGGCCCGCCCGGGCTGCCGATGACCATGAACGGCTTGCCGTCCTTGGCGACGATTGTCGGGCTCATCGAGGAGAGCGGCGTCTTCTTCGGCTCGATCGCATTGGCTTCGCCTTGCACCAGCCCGTAGAGATTGGGCTCGCCCGGCTTCGAGGTGAAATCGTCCATTTCGTTGTTGAGCAGGATACCGGTGCCTTCTGCGACGACACCGGCCCCATAGGAACCGTTCAGCGTGTAGGTCACCGCGACGGCGGTGCCTTCATCGTCGATGATGGAGTAGTGCGTGGTCTCGGTGCTTTCGCCGAGGCCCTTCGGCATCAATTCCTTCGATACGCCGGCACGGTAAGGATCGATCTTGGCGCGAATCCCGGCGGCATAATCCTTGTCGAGCAGCTTCGACACTGGATTTTCGACGAAATCGGGATCGCCCAATGCGGAATTGCGATCGATATAGGCATGCCGCATCGCTTCGATCATCAGGTGTGCGGTCTCTGCGGATGCCGGCCCGAGATAGGAGAGCGGATAAGCCTCCAATATGTTGAGAATTTCGCAGATGATGATGCCGCCGGAACTTGGCGGCGGCGAAGACACGATCTGGTAGCCTCGGTAGGAGCATTCCACCGGCTTCATTTCACGCACTGCATAGCCTTCGAAATCGGCCTTCGCCAACACGCCACCCTTGGCTTGGCTTGCCCTGACGATGGCGTCCGCCGCCGCGCCCTTGTAGAAGCCGTCGGCCCCCTTATCTTCGATTGCCATCAGCGAGGCCGCGAGGTCTTCTTGCACCAGCCGGTCGCCGGCCGCGAAAGGCTTGCCATCGGATTTGGTGAAAATGGCCTTGGCGGCCGGGTCCTTGTCGAGACGTTTGGCAGCGGCATTCAGCGACGACGCATCGTAATCGGTCAGTTCGAAGCCGTCGCGGGCGAGCCGCAGCGCCGGCTCGATCAGATCATTGCGCGAAAGTTTGCCATACTTCTCGCGCGCATATTCGAAACCGGCGACCGAACCGGGTATGCCGATGGCCAGATAGCCGTCGAGGCTTGCGCCTTTGACGATCTTCCCGTCCTTGTCGAGATACATGGTCTTGGTGGCGGCCAGCGGCGCGCGTTCGCGGAAATCGATAAAGGTGGATTTGCCGTGCGCGAACCGCACGGTCATGAACCCGCCGCCGCCGATATTGCCGGCCTGCGGATAGGCGACCGCAAGGGCGTAGCCGACCGCGACGGCTGCATCCACGGCGTTTCCGCCTTTCTTCAGGGCTTCGACGCCGATCTCGCTGGCGAGATGATGGGCGGTCACCACCATGCCATGCTCGGCCTTGACCGGCGCTGGCGACGCGGCGAAGGAGGGAGCCTGTACGACGGCTACGCCCAAGGTCAGCGCCAGCACGGCCGCGGCGCGCAGCTTCCAACGATGTTCCATGTTGCTCTCCCGCTGAAATGCCCGGCTGCCGAAGCTCCGGATAGGCAAACTGCCTCCTGCCGATTGAGGATCGTAGAGCCCGCGGGACCAAATGCAACACGGCTTTGCTGGTCCAGCCTCTCTGAAACGCTGCGCGATGCGGCCACAATGCTCACAATGCTATAGGGTCAGCCGGCCAAGAACGTTATACTGCGGTGCATGATGCCCGCATGCAGCCGGGCGCGGGCAGTTTGCGTAAGGAGGCCGAGCGATGGACATGAAGCACAAGGCCGCCGCTGCCTTCGCCAACCAGCCGCAACCCTACAATCCGCCGGTGCCGTTTTCGCTCGATCCGGTGGAGGCCGTTCGTGTCAATCTCTCCGCCGCCGAGCGGCGCACATCGGCGCTTGCCGGCCGGCGCACGGTCAAGAAGCAGTGGCAGGCGGCCTGGCTGGTGCGGGCGCTGCAATGCATCGACCTGACGACCCTGAACGGCGACGATACCGCCGGGCGCGTGCGCCGGCTCTGCGCCAAGGCCCGCCAGCCTTTGAGGTCCGATCTTCAAGAAGCCCTCGGCCTCGGAGATCGAACCATCACCACCGGCGCGATCTGCGTCTACCATCGATTCGTCGCCACCGCGGTCGAGGCGCTGCAGGGTTCCGGCATTCCTGTTGCCGCGGTCTCCACCGGCTTTCCGGCGGGCCTGTCGCCGCTGGAGACCCGGTTGAAGGAGATCGAGGCATCCGTGGCCGATGGAGCCGAGGAGATCGACATCGTCATCACCCGCGAGCATGTGCTGACCGGCAACTGGCAGGCGCTCTATGACGAGGTCAGGGCCTGCAAGGAAGCCTGCGGGCCGGCGCATATGAAAACCATCCTCGCCACCGGCGATCTGCAGACGCTGCGCAATGTCGCCCGCGCCTCATGGGTGGCGATGATGGCTGGCTCGGATTTCATCAAGACCTCGACCGGCAAGGAGGGCACCAACGCGACGCTGCCGGTGACGCTGGTGATGATCCGCGCCATCCGCGACTATCGCGAAATGACCGGCCATGTCGTCGGCTACAAGCCGGCCGGCGGCATCTCCACCGCCAAGGACGCACTCGCCTATCTGGCTCTGATGAAAGAGGAACTCGGCAACGACTGGCTGCAGCCGAACCTGTTCCGCTTCGGCGCCTCGTCGCTGCTGGCCGACATCGAACGCCAGCTCGAACACTACGTCACCGGCCGCTACGCGGCCTTCAGCCACCATGCGATGGCCTAGAGCATGACCCCGCACCGAAGGTCCGCGCCAGTAAAGTGGAATCCGGTTTTCGGACAAGGCCATGCCCGAACAAATTAGCCGGGGAGAAAAAAATGTCGATCGCGGAAATCCTGGACACGATGGAATACGGCCCGGCGCCGGAAAGCGACAAGGAAGCGCTCGCCTGGATCGCGGGCCTGGGTGACGAGACGAAGCTGTTCATCGGCGGCCAGTGGAAGAAGGCGAAGTCCGGGGAAAGCTTCGAAACGACATCGCCCGCCAGCGGCAAGGTTCTGACCCGGCTTGCGCAGGCGGGTACCGCCGATGTCGATGCGGCGGTGAAAGCAGCAAGCAAGGCGCAGCCCGGCTGGGCGGCGCTCTCCGGCCATCAGCGCGCCCGCTATCTCTACGCGCTTGCCCGCCTTATCCAGCGCCACAGCCGCCTGTTTGCCGTGGTGGAGTCGCTCGATAACGGCAAGCCGATCCGCGAGACGCGCGACATCGACATCCCGCTCGTCGCCCGGCATTTCTACCATCACGCCGGCTGGGCACAGTTGATGGACAGCGAACTGGCCGAGCGCGAGCCGCTCGGCGTCTGCGGCCAGATCATCCCGTGGAATTTCCCGCTGCTGATGCTGTCATGGAAGATCGCCCCGGCCATCGCGCTCGGCAATACGGTGGTGCTGAAGCCGGCCGAATACACGTCGCTGACGGCGCTTCTGTTCGCCGAAATGTGCCAGAAGGCCGGCCTGCCGGAGGGCGTCGTCAACATCGTCACCGGCGATGGCGCGACGGGCGAGGCCATCGTCAATCATCCGGGCATCGCCAAGGTCGCCTTCACCGGCTCGACCGAGGTTGGCCGCCATATCCGCGAGGCGACGGCCGGTTCGGGCAAGAGCCTGACGCTGGAACTTGGCGGCAAGTCACCCTTCATCGTCTTTGACGATGCGGATATGGATGCCGCCGTCGAGGGCGTCGTCGACGCCATCTGGTTCAACCAGGGTCAGGTCTGCTGCGCCGGTTCGCGCCTGCTGGTGCAGGAAAGCGTCGAGCAACGCTTCGTCGCCAAGCTCATCGCCCGCATGGAAACGCTTCGCGTCGGCGACCCGCTGGACAAGGCCATCGACATCGGCGCCATCGTCCATCCGGTGCAGTTGAAGCGCATTCGCGAACTGGTCGAAATCGGCGTCAAGGAAGGCGCAGAATTGCACCAGCCGAAGGCCGCCATGCCGTCGAAAGGCTGCTTCTATCCGCCGACCCTGCTCACCGGCGTGCATCCGGCCTCCACAGTTTCGCGTGTGGAAATATTCGGGCCGGTGCTGGTCGCCACCACCTTCCGCACGCCGGCCGAGGCGGTGGAACTGGCCAACAACACGGAGTATGGCCTCGCCGCCTCGATCTGGTCGGAAACGCTGTCGCTGGCGCTCGACATCGCGCCGAAGCTGAAATGCGGCGTCGTCTGGGTCAACGGCACCAACATGTTCGATGCCGGCGTCGGCTTCGGCGGCTACAAGGAATCAGGCTTCGGCCGCGAGGGCGGCCGTGAAGGCCTTGCCGCCTATTCGAAGCCGAAATGGCTGGCCAGGGCAAAGCCGATTGCTGAAAAGCCGGCTCCGCAAACCGGCGGCGACGCCGTTTCCACCGCTTTCATCGACCGCACCGCGAAACTCTACATCGGCGGCAAGCAGGCGCGGCCGGATGGCGGCTATTCGCGCCCGGTGCTGTCGCCGTCCGGCGCACTGGTCGGCGAGGTCGGCGAGGGCAACCGCAAGGACATCCGCAACGCGGTGGAAGCTGCGCGCAAGGCAACGGGCTGGGCGGCCGCGACCGAGCACAACCGTGCGCAGATCCTCTATTACGTCGCCGAGAATCTTGAAGCCCGCGCCGGTGAGTTCGCCGACCGCATCGCCGCCATGACCGGCAGGCGCAAGCCCGAGGCAGCGAAGGAGGTAGCCGCGTCCGTGTCGCGCCTGTTTTCCTACGGGGCCTGGGCCGACAAGTTCGAAGGCGCCGTCCACAAGCCGCCGTTGCGCGGCGTCGCCCTGGCCATGAATGAGCCGCTCGGCACGGTGGGCATCGTCTGTCCGGATGCGTGGGGCCTGCTCGGCTTCGTCTCCACCGTCGCCCCGGCGATTGCCATGGGCAATCGCGTCGTCGTGGTGCCATCGTCGTCGCAGGCGCTTGCCGCCACCGATTTCTATCAGGTGCTGGATACGTCCGACGTGCCGGCCGGCGTCGTCAACATCGTCACCGGCGACCGCGATGCGCTGGCGCTCGACATCGCCCGTCACGACGAGGTGGACGCGGTCTGGTACTTCGGCAATCAGGCTGCCGCGGCGGGTGTCGAAAAAGCCTCCGGCGGCAATCTCAAACAAGTCTGGACCGAAACGGTGCAGCGCGATTGGCTGTCTGCGCAAGGCGAGGGCAGGGAGTTCCTCGCCCGCGCCACGCAGGTCAAGAACATCTGGGTGCCTTACGGGGAGTGAGTTGGACGGATCGGCTGGAATCGGCTACGCGACACCGCGTCGAATCGAGGAACCTGCCTTGCCCGTCACCATCTATGGCATCCCCAACTGCGACACGATGAAGAAGGCGCGCACCTGGCTGGAAGCACATCGCGTCGACTATGCCTTCCATGACTACCGCGCCTCCGGTCTGGAACCGGCGCGGCTGGATGCCTGGGTGGAAAAGCTCGGCTGGGAGGTGCTTCTCAACAAGGCGAGCACCAGTTTCCGCGCCCTGCCCGATGCTGACAAGAAGGACCTGACCGCGAAGAAGGCCAAGGCGCTGATGCTGGCCAACCCGACCATGATCAAGCGACCGGTGCTCGATCTCGGCGACAGCCTGCTGGTCGGCTTCAAGCCGGATCTCTACGAAATGAGGTTGGCACCCGGCATATGACGACTGTTGCACGCCGGCTCAGCGGCTAGATTGCTGGCGGGGGCGGGCGAGGGTTGCGTCCGTCGTCTCCTGGGAAGCGGCGGGGGCTCCGCAGCGGCAGGAGATAAGATATGCTGGCCAAGCGACTTCACATACAGCTTACCAACTGGCACCCCAACGACTACTCCGAAGACCACGACCATGACCACGAACTTGAATGGTATCTGTGGTTCGAGGGCAGGCAGGCCTTCAGCCTGTTCGATACCGGCCCCAGCGACCTTGTGCCGGCTTTCGGGCATTTCAAGGATACGCGATCGAACATCGATACCTATCAGCCGACGATCTATCCGCTGGTCGTCAACAACCGCTTCAAGGTGCGGCTGGTCGCCATCGAGCGCGATGGGCCGCAATGGCTTGATCCGGACGACAGGGCAAAAGGCGAATTCTACATCGATCTCGATGTGAACTATCCGGTCTCGGACTGGCGCATCATCGCCGCCGACCCGCGCAAGACCGATCTCAATGTCGAAGCCTCATTCCGGATCCACTGGCTTGAATATGTCGTCACCGATGAGATCCCTGAGCAAGGGCCGCCGACGATCATGGACACGTCGAATTTCCCCTATCCCTGGGGCGCCCAGGTGATGGTGTTCGAGCACTGGCTTGGGTTGGGGAGCCATGCCGCGCTGCAACTGGTCGACGGCAACCGCGCATCCCGGCGCGAATATTGGAGCATTTCTGGTGGCGTCAACAACCCCGGCCAGTTGAAGCGCATGGTTCAGGATGTCTATCGCTTCGACGTGAACAGGCTCGGCATTGCCAACGACATCATGAGCAGCCTTTACGTTCCACGCCTCAACGCCGGCAATGTCGCCGTCACGCTTTACCAGCACGCGTTCAGCGACAGCCGCTTTGCCCAAGGCGGCAAGAAAAGGTTCGGCTCGGTCGGCCTCTACAATCTCAGCGATCACGGCTTCGACGACAGGGCATCGGCGGTGGAAGTGGTCCACACCTATCCCAAAAGGACCTCGCCGGACGTGCATTGACCGTACAAGCGCGGTCAGCGTTGGCTTTCGAGATAGGAAGCCAGCGCCACCGCATTGTTGTGCTTCTCGTCACGCGCGCCGTACAGCAGCGTCACGCGGCCATGCTCCAGCAGGTCGGTCAGTTCGCCGAAGGCGTTGGTCTTGCCGGCCAGTTCCTTGCCATAGCGCTTGCGGAATTCGTCCCAGCGCTCAGGCTTGTGATCGAACCATTTCCGCAACTCTGTGCTGGGCGCTATGTCCTTCAGCCACAGCGTCAGCGCCGCCTCGTCCTTGCTGACGCCGCGCGGCCAGACCCGGTCCACCAGCACGCGCTGTCCGTCGGTCTTGGCGGCCGGCTCGTAGATGCGCTTTGTCGCGATGTCGAAGGCCATGGCATCCTGCCTCGAACCTGTGTCCTCAGACCCACTCGCCTTTCCGCATGAGCGGCACGGTGCGCCCGTCCTTGTGCAGGCCGTCAATGTCGATCCGGCCGGAGCCGATCATCCAGTCGATATGGATGAAGCTCTTGTTGCCGCCGCGCGCGGCGATCTCGTCCGGGCTCAGCGAAGCGCCGTTGACGAAGCATTTCGAGTAGCACTGGCCGAGCGCGATGTGGCAGGAGGCGTTTTCGTCGAACAGCGTGTTGTAGAAAAGAATGCCGCTTTTCGAGATGGGTGAGGAATGCGGCACCAGCGCCACCTCGCCGAGCCTGCGCGCGCCCTCGTCGGTATCCAGAACCTTCTTGAGAACGTCCTCGCCTTTCGATGCCTTCGCCTCGACGATCCTGCCTTCCTCGAACCGCACCGATATTTCGTCGATCAGCGTGCCTTGGTAGGACAGCGGCTTGGTGCTCGAAACATGGCCAGAAACCCGCCGCGCGTGCGGCGTGGTGAACACTTCCTCGGTGGGAATGTTCGGATTGCAGGTGATGCCGTTCTTGGCGGTGGAGGCGCCGCCCATCCATTCATGGCCATCCGCAAGGCCGACCGTCAGGTCGGTGCCCGGCCCGGTGAAATGCAGGGCGTCGAAATTGAGTTCATTCAGCCATGCGGTGCGCTTTGCGAGCGCGGCATTGTGCTGGCGCCAGTTGCCGACAGGATCGTCGCCGTCGACGCGGCTGGCGCTGAAGATCGCGTCGGCGAGCCTGGCGACCGCCACGTCGTCGCTCTCGCCTGGAAAGACCTGTTTGGCCCATGCCAGGCCCGGATAGGCGACAATCGTCCAATTGATGTCGAAGCCGGTGACCTTTTCCAGCGCCGGCCGGGAAGCCAGCGAGTCGGCCTTGTTGGCGCGCGCGACCTTGTCCGGATCCTGGCCAGAGAGCAGGGAAGGGTCATCCCCGCGCACGGCGATGCGCGCGGCATTGTCCGCATATGCCGAAGCGACGCCGCCGAGCAGCCATTCCGGCGCGCGGTCGAAACCGTCGAAGGTCGCGTCGCGGAAGCGGGACAGGACGATCTGCTCATCGCGGAAAACCGGCGTCACCAGTCCGGCGCCCGCCTTGTAGGCATGTTCGGCGATCTTGCGCGCCAAGGGCAGGGCGTCGGTGTTGGCAGTCAAAACCACGTCCTGCCCGGGCTGCAACTGCACCCCGACCTTGACGGCCACTTCGGCAAGTCTGTCGAGTTTTACGGGATCGATGGATGCGGAAAAATCACGTTCGTGGGTCGTCATGATGCACCTTGCCGAAGAGAACTCAGAAGACTTTCTAAACCTGAGCGAGGATTTCAACATAGTCAAAACACGGCCTTTGAATAGACCCGAACGGGTGTGCTTTCCACCCCTGTTGGTGCGACAGTGCACACTCCGGAAGACAGACGGTTAATGGTCGCTATCCATTTCGCCACAGCCGACGGCAGGCGTGCTCGCCACATGCGTTCAGGCGTCTAAACTCACCGAAGCGTGTAGCGGGCATTTCATTTCCGCCGCATTTGTGACTTCATGCGCCGCAATGGGTTCTCGGAGGCGCCATGGCGCCGCGCAACAAGGATTTCAGCCCGAATGTTCGTTTCGTTCTTCCCCAAGCCGAAGCTGTTTTTCACCAGCGCGGCCCTGTGGAGCCTGTTCCTCATCCTGGCGTGGTTTTTCGGCGGCGCGGAACTGGGTTCGGCGCTCGGTCTGCCACCTGTCCAGCCCGGCACGCCGCCGATCATCGGCATCTCTGTCCTGTGGTCGAAGCCGTTCCTGTGGTTCTACATCTATTTCGCGTTCGGGGTGGCGCTGTTTGATGCCTTCTGGCGCTGGTATTCACCACATCCGTGGCAGAACTGGTCGATCATCGTCACCAGCGTTATTTTTTTCCTGATCTATTTCAACGTGCAGATCAGCGTCGCGGTCAACAACTGGTATGGACCGTTTATGGACTACGTTCAGGGGTTGATGGGAAGCACCGTCAACTCGACACCTGGGGAATTCTACACAGGCTTGTCCAGTTTCGCCTGGCTGGCCTTGATCGGTATGAATGTTTCGGTGGTCAATGCCTTCATTGTCAGCCACTGGATATTCCGCTGGCGGACGGCCATGAACGATTATTTCATGGTGCACTGGCAGCAACTTCGCCACATCGAGGGCGCCTCGCAGCGCATTCAGGAAGACACGATGCGGTTCTCCCAGATCATGGAGGATCTCGGAACGAGCTTCGTGGCGTCGGTCATGACGCTTATCGCTTTTCTTCCGGTTCTGGTTGAACTGGAAAAGCATATTACGGAGCTGCCGGTCATCGGCGCAATCCCGCATCCGCTTGTGGTTGCAGCGCTCGCCTGGTGCCTGTTCGGGACGATCGCGGTCATGGTCGCCGGTATCAAGCTTCCAGGCCTGCAGTTCCGGAACCAGCGCGTGGAGGCTGCCTATCGTAAGGAACTGGTCTATGGCGAGGACCATGCCGAGCGGGCGCAGCCGGCAACAACGTTCGAGTTGTTCAACAATGTGCGCCGGAATTATTTCCGGCTCTATGGGCACTACATCTATTTCAACGTCGTCCGATACACCTACCTGCAAGCCGACAATATCTTCTCGTTTCTGATTCTTGGCCCGTCATTGGTGGCGCACAAGATCACTTTCGGGCCGCTCAACCAGATATCGAACGCTTTCAGCCGAGTGACCACATCGTTTCAGTTCCTGATCAATTCGTGGTCGACCATCGTCGAGTTGCAATCGGTGCATAAGCGCCTGCGCGCCTTTGAGGCGACGCTTGAAGGCAAGCCGCTGCCTGAAATCGACCAGCACTATCTCGAACGCGAGCGCGCCGGCGTTCCGCCGGAAGACCAGCCGGTGAGCTGACAACGCCGGATAGACGTGGGCGGTTCTAGCCGCCCGCGTTCGGCGGCGTGCCTGCGGTCTTCATCCGCGCAACATAGTCGTGGAAGCTGATGCACTCGACGTCGGCTTTCACGCACACCTCGCCGGCGAAGCGCTCAAGCGCGTTCCAGTAGGCGCCGCCATTCATCAGCGTGAAATGGAAGCCGAGTTCGAGCGGGATGCGCCCGCCCGCATATTGCCGGTCGAAAGCGGCCTTGAAGGACTGGTACGTCCGCTCCTCGAAATCGGCCGCCTGGCTCGGCCGCTCGAAACCGCCCGAATGCCGCACATAGAGATTGTAGTCCATCGCGATGACCTGCCGGCCTTTCGGGCCTTCCGGAATCTGCGGCAGAGTGAAGCGCGTCACGCCGCCAAGCGTGCGTGGCGCGACCGGACTGCTGGAAACGCCGCTGGCGTCATAGGCAAAGCCGGCGCGGGGCAAGGCCTGGTAAAGTGCCGCGCTGGTCGAAAGGTATGGCGCGCGAAAACCCGTCACCGCCTTGTCGGCGAAGGCGCGCCAATCCGCCGGCTCACCTTCGATGCCGTTGATCGCATAGGCGTTCTGCAGGACGTGCCTGAAGGACGCGAATTCGGCCAGCCAGTCCGCCTTCGTCCAGTCCTTGCCGTCGAAATGGCCGCAGGCATGGCTGCCGATTTCGTGGCCCTCCCAAGCCGCGAGGCGTATCTGCTCCAGCCGCTCAGTCACTTCATCTTTCGACGCGGCAAAGCCGATGTTGGACTTGCCCGCTGCCTTGTCGGGCCCGGAATAGGCGCCGCGCGTTTCCTTCGTCAGCAGGAACACGCAGGACAGGAAATAGGTGAAATGCGCCCCCGTCCGCGCCGCCAGCGCGCGGCTGCGTTTCCATTGGGAAATGTCGCGGGCGCTGTCGAAGGAGATGATGACGGCCTGTTTCGGCCTGGCCGGCTGCCGGGATCTCGGCGGGTCCGCCGATGCGCTGCCGGTGGCGAGCAAAGCGGCAGCGAAGAGAACGGAGGCCAGAGGACGCGACATGCAAAACCGGAGAGACACACTGCGGGGCGAGCGATGCGCCTAGCCGGCAAATGTGGCGCCGGTGCGGTCGATCTTTCCGCAAGTCACGCAAGCGTGGGCGGTGCATGCCGCCGATTTTCCCGGCCGCCCCCTTCCATGCCGACAAAATTCCGCTAAAACGCGGGCTCATCATTAAGGCCGGCTTGGGCGAGAACGGTTTCAGGAATGTCGGACGACAGTTTCATCCGCGAAGTCAACGAAGAGATTCGCAGCGATCGCGCGAAGGCGTTGTGGGACCGTTTCGGTCCCGCGGCGATCGTGCTCGCCGTGCTGGTCGTTCTCGGCACCGCCGCCTATGTCGGCTACACCTATTGGGACGAAAGCCGCGCCAATGCCTCCGGCGACGCGTTCTCGAACGCGCTGAGCCTTGCCAATGACGGCAAGCAGGACGAGGCGCTTGCCGCCCTCGACCAGCTCGAGAAGGACGGCTACGGCGCCTACCCGCTTCTGGCGCGTATGCGCGCCGCGACAGTCAAGGCTGACAAGGGCGACTTCGCCGGCGCCGTCAAGGATTTCGACGAGGTCGCCACCGACACGGACATACCGTCGGCATTGCGCGACATGGCCAGGCTGCGCGCCGGTCTGCTGCTGGTCGATCACGGCACCTTCGCCGACGTGTCGAGCCGGGTCGAGGCGCTCACCGCCGACGACAACAGGCTGCGGCATACAGCCCGCGAGGCGCTCGGTCTGTCGGCCTGGAAGGAAGGCAAGGCGCAGGACGCGCTGAAACTGTTCGACCAGATCGCCGCCGATGATGGCGCGCCACGCAATTCCCGGGAACGGGCGCAGCTCATGGCCGAGCTGATCCGAGGCTCGGGCAATGCGTCGTGACGTGGGATGACTTTCAAAGTCGCGATAATCGGCCGGCCTAACGTCGGAAAATCGACGCTTTTCAACCGTCTCGTCGGCCGCAAGCTGGCGCTCGTCGACGATACGCCCGGCGTCACCCGCGACCGCCGCGTCCACCCGGCCAAGCTCTATGACCTGCATTTCGACGTGATCGACACCGCCGGCTTCGAGGATGCGCCGACGTCCTCGCTGCCTGGCCGGATGCGCGCGCAGACGGAAATCGCCATCGGCGAGGCCGATCTCATCTTCTTCCTGATCGACGCCAAGGCCGGCCTTCTGCCCGACGACCGCACCTTCGCCGACGTCGTGCGCCGGTCCGGCAAGCCGGTGGTGCTGGTCGCCAACAAGGCGGAAGCACGCGGCGCCGAAGGCGGGATGCTGGAATCCTGGGAGCTTGGGCTGGGCGAGCCGGTTCCGGTTTCGGCCGAGCACGGGCAGGGGATGCCCGATCTTCGTGACGCGGTGATCGAAGCGCTGGGCGCCGCCCGCGCGTTCGGCGAAGACGATGACGACACGGATGACGTTGCCGAAAGCGACGTGCTGATCGGCGAGGACATCCCGCAATCGGATGCAGACGAGGTTCCGGCCTATGACGAGACCAAGCCGATGCGCATTGCTGTCATCGGCCGCCCGAATGCGGGAAAATCAACCCTGATCAACGCGCTGATCGGGGAAGAGCGCCTGCTGACAGGCCCGGAAGCCGGCATCACCCGCGATTCGATTTCGGTCGACTGGGACTGGCGGGGCCGCAGGATAAAACTGTTCGACACCGCCGGCATGCGCCGCAAGGCCAGGGTGCAGGAAAAACTGGAGAAGCTTTCGGTGGCCGACGGGCTTCGCGCCATCCGGTTCGCCGAGGTCGTCGTCATCGTCTTCGACGCGACGATTCCCTTCGAGAAACAGGACCTGCAGCTCGTCGATCTCATCGTGCGCGAGGGCCGCGCGCCGGTCATCGCCTTCAACAAATGGGACCTGATCGACGAGCCCCAGCAAGTGCTGGCCGAACTGCGTGAAAAGGCCGAACGCCTGTTGCCGCAGGTGCGAGGCATCCAGGCGGTCACTGTCTCGGCCGAAACCGGTCGCGGTCTCGACAAGCTCATGGATGCCATCATCCGCACGCACAAAATATGGAACAGCCGGGTCTCGACCGGAAAGCTGAACCGGTGGCTGGAGGGCATATTGGCGCATCATCCGCCGCCCGCCGTCGCCGGCCGCCGCCTCAAGATCAAGTATCTCACCCAGGCCAAGACCCGCCCGCCGGGCTTCGTCGTCTCGTGCTCGCGGCCGGATGCCGTGCCGCAATCCTATGTGCGCTATCTCACCAACAGCCTGCGCGAAGCCTTCGACATGCCGGGCGTGCCGATCCGCATGGCGCTGCGCACCTCCGATAACCCCTTTGCCGGCCGGGCGAAGAAGAGATGAAGCGGCCGCGGCGTCGCGGCATCTGATCGCGCCGGCTCACGCCACATCGCCGCGGCTGCTGTCGCGCCTTCACAATTAACTCTCCATCAAGGTTAATGCACCATTGTAACTCTCCATTGGGGTTCAGTAGCGTTCTGGAGAGTTTCCGTGCATCGACGTCTTGTGAAGCGGCTTTTTGCAGCCGCCGCCGGTGAGAAAAAACGTTCTCTCCTCGCCCCTTGCGTCCTTGGTCTTGGCATCTGGATCGGCTTTCCGACCATGACCGGCTACCAGGACATGACGAGCCTGATATCCGGGCTCGAAAACTCCAACGCACGATGGAATGCCTTCGTGCAGAAGTCGGTCGCCGGCTCCGTCCATGCCGCCGAAATCCAGTTCACCGACGGCGATTCCGTCACCGGCTCGATCTCCGGTTCTGGCGTCAGTCTGCCCGGCGTCGGCACGGTCGCCTTTCGCGGCAAGACGGGCGCGATGGCGAAAACGCCGGACGAGGCGCGTGTGGTGCGGACCGAAAAAACCGATCGCATCCTTCAGGTCACGCCGGTCGCGCCGCCGAAGAACTTCAGCGCCGGATCGATATTCGAACGGACATCTTCCCTGTTGCGCCCAGCCATGGATGACAGCCTCAAAATGGCTTTCGCCAAATCTCCGATCAAGGGCAAGGAAATCCAGATCGCCGCCGCTTTCCATGCGCGCGAGGAGAAGAAGATCGGCGGCGGAATGCCCACCGCGCTGGCCGCCCTCATCACCAACGATCAGGCCGACGTGCTTGCCACCGCCTATGCGCCGGCCGAGCCAGATTACGCCAAGGCCTCTCCCTTCGAGACACTGCTGCAGGACGAGAAGCCCGATTCCGGCCGCTTCATTCCGCCCCTGGCCAAGGGCGATCATGCCTGGATGCAGACGGCGCTCCCGGCTGCCGTGTTTTCCAAGCCGGAGCAGACCTGCCTCGCCAACGCGATCTATTTCGAGGCCCGCGGCGAATCGCTCCGCGGCCAGGCCGCCGTCGCCCAGGTGGTGTTGAACCGTGTCCGCAATCCGGCCTATCCGGGTTCCGTCTGCGGCGTCGTCTACCAGAATTCCCACTGGCGCAACGCCTGCCAGTTCTCCTTTGCCTGCGACGGCATCAAGGACCGCATCACCGAACCGTCGCGCTACAAGACCGCCAAGGACGTTGCTCTCGCGGTCAGCGCCGGCAAGATCTTCATCCCGGAAGTCGGATCATCGACCCATTACTACGCCAATTACGTCAATCCGGGCTGGGCACGCTCCATGCACAAGATGGTCAAGATCGGCCTGCATATCTTCTACCGCACCTATGGCGGCGGCTGGAGCTGAACAGGCTTCGGCAGACATGGCTCGAGTCTCGCCGGCCGCGGGATTCTGCGCCGCATTGCCGCGCCGGTTGCCGGGCACGATGTCGCACTTGTCTAAGCCATTGATTTCCATGGCGTAAATACTTGGCTTTCGCTTGGCCCGCCCGGCTTGACGGGCGCAGGCCCTCTATCTATGTTGCGCCCGACTTGAAGGCGGACAAACGGCGACGTTTTGGCCGGGCAGGGAGGTTGCGATGGCCGCAGGCAAAAAGCCAGGCGGAACCGGAGAGACCGGCCCCTCGAACCAGCACGGAGCCGGCGTCCGCGACGACGACCTTGAACGCCGCCGGCGTGACCTTGAAGCATCGCTTGCGACAAGGCTGCCGAACCGGCTCGAGGGGGAAGACAAAGCCAGGACGAGCGGTGCCACGGGCTATGGCCAGGCATTCAAGCTGTCCAGCGAGTTCATTGCCGGAATAGCGGTTGGGATCGGCGTCGGCTGGTTTGTCGATCGCATGGCGGGAACTTCGCCCTGGGGGCTGATCGTCTTCCTGCTGTTGGGTTTCGGCGCCGGCATCCTGAACGTCATGCGTTCGGTGGGCGCCGTCGCCGAGTTCGGACAGGGCGGCAAGCGGCCTCCCGGTTCGGAAGAATGAATTGGGCGCCCCGGCGCCACGGATTTTAGAAGGCCGCGAGCGGCTTTGATGGGGATTTAAAATTGGCTGCCGACAAAGTCGACCCGATCCACCAGTTCCATATCAATCCTATCGTGCCGATTCATATCGGCGGCTATGACCTGTCCTTCACCAACTCCTCCCTGTTCATGGTGGTGGTGGTCCTGCTGGCTTCGGCTTTCCTTTACCTGACGACCTCCAGCCGCGCGCTGATCCCCGGCCGTCTTCAGTCCGTTTCGGAGATGAGCTACGAATTCGTCGCCAACATGCTGCGCGACGCCGCCGGCTCGCATGGCATGAAGTTCTTCCCGCTGGTGTTCTCGCTGTTCATGTTCGTGTTGGTCGCCAACCTGCTCGGCCTGTTCCCTTATTTCTTCACCGTCACCAGCCACATCATCGTCACCTTCTGCCTGGCGATCCTGGTGATCGGCACCGTCATCGTCTACGGCTTCGCCAAGCACGGCCTTGGCTTCCTCAAGCTGTTCGTGCCGGCCGGCGTGCCGGTGGTGCTTCTGCCGCTGGTGGTGGCGATCGAGATCATCTCGTTCCTGTCGCGGCCGATCAGCCTTTCCGTCCGTCTCTTCGCCAACATGCTGGCCGGCCACATCACGCTGAAGGTCTTCTCGGGCTTCGTCGTCTCGCTGAGCGCGCTCGGCGCCGCCGGCGTTGCCGGCGCGGTCCTGCCGCTGGCCATGGCCGTGGCGCTGACCGGCCTCGAAGTCCTGGTCGCTTTCCTGCAAGCCTATGTGTTTGCGGTGTTGACCTGCATGTATTTGAACGACGCCCTGCATCCGGGGCACTGACCGAACGAACAACGGCGGCGACGCCGGAAAATTCAAGCCTTTCCAGATTCACGAAGGAGTTTATGAAATGGAAGCTGAAGCAGCAAAGTACATCGGCGCCGGCATCGCCTGCCTCGGTATGGGTGGCGCGGGCATTGGCCTGGGCACCATTTTCGGCAACTACCTGGCGGGCGCGCTGCGCAACCCGTCGGCTGCCGACGGCCAGTTCGGCCGCCTGATTTTCGGCTTCGCCGTGACGGAAGCTCTGGGCATCTTCTCGCTGCTCATCGCGCTTCTGGCCCTGTTCGGCTGATTTCTACCCAATAGACGGGGCCGGCTGAAACGGCCGGCCTGAACCACGGGAACGATCCATGTTCGTGACACCTGCCTATGGGCAAGAGACCGCGCCCGCCGTCGAAGGCGGCCATGGCGGCACCGAAGGCGCCACGCAAACCGGCACCGAAGTGCCGCACGGCGGCGAGCACGCGGGCACCTTCCCGCCGTTCGACCCGGCGACGTTCCCGTCGCAGATCATATGGCTGGCAATCACCTTCGGCCTCTTCTACCTGTTCCTGAAACGGGTGATCTTGCCGCGCCTGGCCGGCATCCTCGATGTGCGCTCCGGGCGCATCGCCCAGGATCTGGACCATGCCGCCAAGCTGAAAGGTGAGGCGGATGCGGCGGTCGCCGCCTACGAGCAGGAACTGGCCGAGGCCAAGACCCGCGCCAACGTCATTGGCCAGGAAGCGCGCGACGCCGCCAAGGCCGAGGCCGAAGCCGCTCGCAAGAAGGTGGAGGCCGGCCTCGACAAGAAGCTCGCCGCTGCCGAAGAACGCATCGCCACGATCAAGTCGGGCGCGATGAAGGATGTCGGCGCCATTGCCGAGAGCACCGCCGCGGCCATCATCGAGCAGCTTGTCGGCAAGGCCGACAAGAACGATGTCGCCGCCGCCGTGAAATCGGTGCGCTGAGGAGACGACGATGGACGCAACAGCTCTCGCCACAGTCTGGGCCACCGTCGCCCTGCTGATTTTCGTCGCCATCCTCCTCTACATCAAGGTGCCGGCGATGCTGTCGAAGTCGCTCGACGCCCGCTCGGACAAGATCCGCGCCGAACTGGAAGAGGCCCGTCGTCTGCGCGAGGAAGCGCAGGCGCTGCTGGCCGAGTACCAGAAGAAGCGCAAGGAAGCCGAGCAGGAAGCCGCCGACATAGTCACTGCCGCCCGGAACGAGGCCGCCATGCTGGCCGACGACGCGCACAAGAAGACCGAGGATTATGTCGCCCGCCGCACGGCGCTGGCAGAGCAGAAGATCGGTCAGGCCGAGCGCGAGGCCATCAACGAAGTGCGCGCCAGCGCTGTCGATCTGGCTGTGGAAGCGGCCCGCAAGGTTCTCGGCGACAAGGTGGACGCCAAGGCTGACACAAGCCTCTTCAAGGCATCGCTCGCCGAGGTCCAGGCCAAGCTGAATTGATCGAACGGTCCCGGCGGTATCGCTGACCGGTTCAGGAACAGGAGCCGCTGGAGAAATCCGGCGGCTTTTTTGTTGTGCCGGGCACCGGCCCTCATCCAACATCCCCGAACTTGATCCGGAGGAGGCCGGCAGGGAAGAGCAGCGGTCAGTCGATTTCCGGTAGAATTGGCAGCAGCCTCATTCCGCCCCGAGGAGTTCCGCTTCGCTCTCTTCGACCGCGATGCCGCCAAGCCGGAACGGCGCGAAGGAAATGCGGTGCAGGCGCGCCACCGGTCCGTGGGTCTCGATGGCGGTGCGGTGGCGCACTGTGGCGTAGCCCATATGCAGTTCGAAGCCGTAATGCACATGCGTGTGCCCGCAGCGCGACATCATGCGGTCGCGCATGACCTTGGCGACGATGGAGGCGGCGGCGATGGATTGGGATCGCTGGTCGCCACGGATGAGCGCGCGGCCGGCGCAGGGCAGGCCAGGCGGCACGTCGCGTCCGTCGGCCAGCGCCAGCATGGGCCTGACCGGCAGGCTGCAAAGCGCCCGCCGCATGGCTTCCAGGCTGGCCTTGAGGATGTTCGATCCGTCGATACCTTCGGCCGAGACGGACGCCATCGCTACCCCGAGCGAGGTGGCGAGTATCCTTTCGAACAGCGCTTCACGCTGATCGAACGTCAGCCGCTTGGAATCGTCCAGCCCGTCCGGAATGCGCGCCGGATCGAGCACGACCGCCGCGGCCACGACCGGGCCGGCCAGCGGGCCGCGTCCTGCCTCGTCCATGCCGGCGACAGGCCAAAGGCCTTCAGCCATCGCCTTCGTTTCGAAGGAGAAGTCGGGTTTTTCCGTCATCTCGAAGAGAAGCGGAGAATCGGTGCGCGTGCGAGGCATGACAACCAGATTCGCATCGGCTCCGATTCTCCGCAAGACCCTCCCGTCCGTTGGGGCGGCGGATCGGGAGGCACCGTCAGCGGGCCGGGGGACAGGGCCGGACGGGATTCTTGAATGCCGGGCAGTCCGGCAGCGCTTCGCTAAAGCAGCATGAGCTGCTCGTTCTTCTTCGCCGCGGGCACGAACTGGTCGGTCCGCAGCGTCCGGCGTTCGGTGTTGAGGCCGAGGCGCTTTGCGGCGATCTCGAACCGGCGGCCGATCTGCCAGGCATAGGGTCCGGCGCCCTTCATGCGCTTGCCCCACTCCGAATCGTAGTCCTTGCCGTCGCGCATCGAACGCACCAGCGACATCACATGCCGGTAGCGGTCGGGATAATGGCGCAGCAGCCAGTCCTTGAAGATCGGCGAGACCTCCAGCGGCAGGCGAAGGATGACATAGCCGGCCTCGCGGGCGCCTGCGGCGCGCGCCGAATCCAGGATGCGCTCCATCTCCGGATCGGTGAGACCGGGAACGATCGGCGCCACCATCACCGAGGCCGGGATGCCTGCATCGGAAAGCTGTCGGATCGCCTCCAGCCGCTTCGTCGGCGTCGACGCGCGCGGTTCCATGGTGCGCGCCAGCATCCGGTCCAGCGTCGTCACCGAAAGCGCCACCTTGGCCAGGCCTCTCTCCGCCATCCGCGACAGGATGTCGATGTCGCGCGTCACCAGCGCCGATTTCGTCACGATGCCGACCGGATGCCCGCGCGCTTCCAGCACTTCGAGGATTTCGCGCATGATGCGCCACTGCTTCTCCACCGGCTGGTAGGGGTCGGTGTTGGTGCCGATGGCGATGGTGCGCGGCTGGTAGCCGTCCTTCGACAGTTCCTTGTCGAGCAGGCGCGCCGCATCCGGCTTGGCGAACAGCTTGGCTTCGAAATCCAGTCCCGGCGACAAGCCCATGAACGAATGCGTCGGCCGCGCGAAGCAGTAGACGCAGCCATGCTCGCAGCCGCGATAGGGGTTGATGGAACGGTCGAACGATATATCGGGCGACTCGTTGCGGGTGATGATGGTGCGCGGCTTCTCCACCTGCACCTCGGTCTTGAACGGTGGCAGTTCCTCCAGGCTCTCCCAGCCGTCGTCGAAGACATGGCGGGTGATCGGCTCGAAGCGGCCCGAGGGGTTGATGCCGGCCGAGCGTCCGCGGTTGCGGTCGGGCCGCACGCGCATTCCGCTCTGTTCGATCATCGCATTGGCCATTTCGGCTCGTCCTGCTCCGAAGGCTGCAATGTCGGCGCGCGCGATATGTTCCATTTTCGCCCTTTCCCAGGGACTGTCGGGGGAGTTTCGAATCGCCGTTCTCATGAACATATTCCTATTTTCAGAATGAGAACAAAGCAAGAACTTTTTGCGGAAATTGCTGAAACTGGCATTGCCGGGCGCTTTCGGCTATTCGGCTAATCATGTTGAGTGTCCTGATCGAAACCCATGACAGCGAGGAGGGGCTGGCGCGCACGCTGGCCTCGCTCGTCGGCGGCGCCGTCGAAGGGGTGGTGCGCGATGTCATCGTCTGCGACATGGGGTCGACCGATCAGACGCATAGCGTCGCCGAGCATGCCGGCTGCCGCTTCGTGACGGAGGGAATCGCCGCCGGCATACGCCAGGCGAAGGGCGACTGGCTGCTGATCCTGGAGCCGGGCGCCAGGCTTTCCGAAGGCTGGATCGACGAGGTCGTTTCTCACGTGGCGCGCTTCACCATGCCGGCCCGGTTTTCCCGCGCGCCCGGCAGCCGTGGCCGCTTCTTGTCGCGCGCCTTTGCCCGCCAGCGCGCGCTGGCGCAGGGGCTTGTCATCACCAGGCGGCAGGCGGCGGCGCTTTCGCAGCACGCCGGCAGCGCCGAGGCTCTGGCGCGCGGTCTGGCGATGAGGACGCTGGACGCAACGATCTGGCCTGCGGCTTGAAGGGCCTGATCCATCCCTGCCGGTGAATGGGAGGAAAGCGGCCTTCGCATGCCGCTGGAAACCCCAGGCCTCTTCGGTTAGCTTTGGAAAATCGAGGCGAGGCGGTGAACCTTCTTGACCCCATCGGCGACAGAGCAGACAGGAGCCGGGCGGCTCGGCCGGTCATGACGAACGCATCGTCGACCGACCGCGAACTCGTCGGCCGGGTCGCTTCGGGCGACCGGGCAGCCTTGCGGCTCCTGTTCATGCGCCACCACGCGCGGGTTTACCGCTTCGTGGCGCGCCAGACGGGGTCGGACATGGTCGCGGACGATATTGCAAATGAAGTTTTCCTCGAACTCTGGCGTCAGGCGCCGGCTTTCGAAGGCCGTTCCGAGGTTTCGACCTGGCTGCTCGGCATCGCCCGCTTCAAGGCGCTGTCCTCGCTGCGCAAGCGCAAGGAGGACTGGATCGACGACGAAGCCGCGGCCGCCGTGCCCGATGGCGCCGACACGCCGGAAGTCACCGCCATGAAGGAAGACAAGGGCGCTGCGCTGCGCCGCTTCGTCGATGCCCTGCCGCGGGAACACCGCGTTGTCGTCGATCTGGCCTATTACCACGGCAAGTCGGTGACCGAGATCGGCGAGGTGCTGGAAATCCCTGTCGCCACCGTCAAGACGCGGATGTTCTACGCCCGCAAGAAGCTTGGCGAGGCGTTGAAGGCCGCGGGCTACGACAGGGGATGGCCATGAGCTATGATGGCGACATGAGCGAAGCCGGAAAGATGTCGCGCCGCGACGAGATGGAGGCCCTTCTGCCGTTCTATCTGAACGGCACGCTGGACGGAGCCGAGCTTGCCGACCTCGAAGCGTGGCTGGCGACGGACCCGACCGCGGCGGCTGCGCTGGAAGAGGCCGAGGCCGAATTCTCCGGCACGATCGCTTCGAACGAAGCGGTTCGTCCGCCGGCCGACGCCTTCGCCCGTTTTGCCAAACAGCTGGATGCGGAGACCGGCCGGGAACGCAAGGCATCTTCCTCCGCTCCTTCGGTGGTGACCCGGCTCTGGAACGGGTTCCGTGCGGTCCCCGCAAGTTTTGCCTGGGCGGCTGCCGCGGCATTGCTCGCCTTTGTCGTCGTGCAGCAGGTCGCGGCGCCGAACAGTGGTCCCGGCTTCGAGGTCGCCGGCGCGGAGAACGATCTGGCGAAGCTGCCCTTTGCCCTGGTCAAGTTCAAACCCGATGCCCGCATGGCCGATGTGGTCACGTTCATGGGCAACAATGGCCTGAAGATCGCCTCCGGCCCGACCGTCGACGGCATCTTCCGTATCGCCATCGCGACGACGACCGGCGCGGAATATGACCGCTTGTTTGCCCTTATCGCCGCGCAGCCATTCACCGAGACGGCGCTCGGCGGCAGGAAGCCGGTCGATGGTTGAGCGCGCCGCAAAGGCATCGCCGCAGGGCCGTGTACGGGGCCGGACCATGGTCCGTGTGGCGCAGCGTGTGCTTTCGGGTGCTGCCGCCGTCGTCCTGGCCGCTTTCACGGTCCAACCAGCTCTCGCTCAGACAGCAGGACCCGGCCCGCAACGGCAACCCACGGAGTGCATCGACGGCGCCCGGGATTGCGCGCCGCCGGACGAGGCGGGCGCGCCTTCGGGCGGCGCTGCGGTCACGCTCCCGGACCTGATCGTCGATCTGTTTCCCAATCCACCGAGCGCCGCAGGTGGTGCAACCCCCGGCGGACTGCCAATGCCGACGCCCGATCCGCGCCGTCCGGCTGACGCCGCCTTGCCACCGGCCGCCGGCGTTGCAGCGGGTTCGCTGGCCGGCGGGTCCGGTCAGCCCCCTTCGGGGCCGATCATAGCGCCCACCGACCTGCCGCTCGCCGAACCGCTCCGCGCCATCGCCGGCGATTTCGTGCCCGACGAGGTGCTGGTGACGGTCTCCGGCGATCCCGACGTCGTGCAGCAGCTCGCTATCTCCTTTGGTCTGCAGGTCAGGTCGCAGCGCCAGTCGCGGCTGCTTGGCGCAACGCTGGTGCGCTATGGTATTCCGGATGGCCGCCCGGTAGCCGTCGTGCTGGCGCAACTGGCGGCGGATGGCCGCGCCGAACGGCGGGAGCCCAACCATGTCTATGCGCTGCAACAGGCGGCGATCGTCAACTATTCGTTCGAGCGCATCGCGCTCGATGCCGGAGCGGCGAATGGCGAGGACGTGCGCGTCGCGGTGATCGACACCGCTGCCGACGATACGCATCCCGCCTTGCAGGGCGTCATCGCCGAACAGTTCGATGCGCTGCCCGATACGCCGGTGCAGAGCCGCGATCACGGCACGTCGATCGACGGACTGCTTGCCGGCACCGGGCCATTCCAGGGCGTGGCGCCAGGCGCTGCCCTCTATCACGCCCGCGCCTTCGAGGACGGAAAGTCATCGGCCGAGGCTATCCTCGCCTCGCTGGACTGGGCGGCGGAGAAGGATGTCCGCATCGTCAATATGAGCTTTGTCGGGCCGAAGAATGAATTGCTCGGCACCGCCTGCCGCAATGCCCGCGCGCTCGGCATGGTGCTGGTCGCCGCCGCCGGCAACAACGGGCCGAAGGCGCCCTACGGTTACCCTGCAGCCTTTGAGGGCGTCGTCGCCGTTACCGCGACGGACGCGAAGGACGGACTGATGGCGCAGGCCAACCGTGGGTCCTATGTCTACATTTCCGCGCCCGGCGTCGACATGGCTGCGCCCATCGGCGGCGGCTCGGATCTCGTCACCGGGACCTCCTTCGCCGCAGCCATCGTCAGCGGCGCCATTGCCAATCTTTTCCACGCAAAGCCCGATCTGTCCGCCGACCAGGCAGAAAAAGCCCTGGCCGATACGGCCACCGATCTCGGCGCTGCCGGCCGCGACAATGATTTCGGTTTCGGCCTGCTGAACCTCAAGGCGGCTGCGGCGCGGGAGTAGGGCCGCCTTCCTTAACCCTCCCCCTTTTGTGGGGAGGTCAATCTGCGAAGCGGATCGGGGCGGGGGGCGCGGCCATCGCGTTTTCACCCTCACCGCGTCTCGAAATCTCCGCTACGCTTCGATTCCTCGTCGACCCCCCTCACGAGGGGGAAGGGTAGGTGGCGCTGACCTACGGCGCCCCCGCGATCGAACCGCGCACGACCAGATCCACCGGCCAAAGCTCGCCGCGCGCGCCATCCTCGAGATTGGCGAGGCGCGCAGCAAGCCGCTCCGCCACGCGCGCCCCCGCCGCCCGGATCGACGAGCGGGTCGTCGTCAGCGGCACGGAAAAATTCTCCGGCTTCAGCCAGGGAAAAACGTCGTCATGGGCGATCAGTGAAAGCCGCCCGGGTATGCTGACGCCGAGCTCGCGCGCCGCCCGCACAACGCCCAGCGACATGATGAGACTGGAACACAGGATCGCCGTCGGCGGCGCGCTGCTTTCCAGCAGACGGCGTGCGGCGCGATAGCCGTTCTCTTCGGTCATTGCGGCGCTGCTGACGGTGTCGTCGGCCAGCACCAGCCCCTTTTCCGCGAGCGCGGCGCGCACACCGCGCTCTCGGTGGATGGCGAAGGTCTCGCGGATATCGCCGTTGATCAGGGCGATGCGGCGGTGGCCGAGCTGCATGAGCAGGCGGGCCGCCTCGCGAAATGCCCCCTCATTGTCGATGTCGAGAAAGGAATAGTCGAAATCGAAGCCTTCCGTGCGGCCGTGGACGAGAAAGGGAATACCGAGCGTGTTGAGCAGCGCAACCCGCCTGTCGCGCGGCTGTGGCGACGAGATATAGACCGCATCGACCTGCCGGTTGGCGACGATGCGGCGATAGGTGGTTTCCTGGTCGTCTGCGTCGGCGGGCGACAGGACGAGGTCCAGTTCGTGCGCGCGCGCATAGTCGCCGAGGCCGGAAAGGAACTCGACGAAATGCGGGTCGATATCCACCGAAGCGCCCGTCGGCAGCACGTATCCGATCATGCCCGTCTTGCCGGTGGCGAGCTGTCTGGCGCTGGGATTGGGACGATAGCCGTGTCGCTTGGCGGCGTCGACCACGCGCCGACGCGTTTCCTCGCTGACTTCCGGATAGCCGTTCAGGGCGCGGCTTACCGTCGTCTGCGACAGCTCCAGCATCCGTGAGAACTGCTTGAGGTTCAAAGCGTCCTCCTGCGCCAAAGCGCTTTAAAAATTCCGGCTGACTCTTCCCGGTTGCTTACGCCTCCTCAAAAGACATAGAGCGGCACGCGACCTGTTAAAAGCTGTTTTATCTGCTGCATTGCCATAAAATTATGCTGCACCGCAGAAGGATCACCCCTCGGAAAAAAACTAAATCGATTAGTTAGCGCGCGGCTTGACTCTGTGGAAATTTGGTGGCTTCCTGAAAATCAGCCAAAGCGCTTTGGAAGTCTCCATCGGAGGTTGCAGTTCCTCCTTTGCTGGGGCACAGTCCGGGCAGCATCGGCTGCGGAATGGAGGTTCCGTTCGATCTGTCCATGGGCCGGTCTGTCTTTTGGGAGGATTACGATGAAGAAGATGCTCTTGCTGGGTGTGGCGTTTTCGGCGCTCGCCCTTACCGTTCCCGCACATGCCGAACTGAAGTTCAAGCCGGGCGAAGACAGTAAATTCCACTGGGATAATTACGAGGCGCTCAAGAAGGTCGATCTCAAGGGTGAAACCCTGACGATTTTCGGACCGTGGCGCGGCGAGGACGAGGCGCTTGTGCGCTCGGTGCTGGAATATTTCACCGAGGCCACCGGCGCGGACATCAAATATTCCTCCTCGGAAAACTACGAGCAGCAGATCGTCATCGACACGCAGGCAGGCAGCCCGCCCAACATCGCCGTGCTTCCGCAGCCGGGCCTCATCCAGGATCTCGCATCCAAGGGTCTGCTGACGCCGCTGGGCGACGATGTCGCCAGCTTCGTCAAGGACAATTACGGCGCCGGCCAGTCCTGGGTCGATCTCGGCACCTTCAACGACAAGGACGGCAAGAAGCAGTTCTTCGCATTCCCCTACAAGGCCGACCTGAAGTCGCTGGTCTGGTACGTACCGGACAATTTCGAGGAAGCCGGCTACGAGGTTCCCAAGACCTGGGAAGAGATGATGGCGCTGTCCGACAAGATTGTCGCCGACGGCGGCACCCCCTGGTGCATCGGGCTCGGTTCCGGCGGCGCAACGGGCTGGCCGGCGACCGACTGGATCGAGGACATCATGCTGCGCACGCAGCCGCCGGAAACCTACGACAAGTGGACCAAGAACGAGATTCCGTTCAACGATCCGGCTGTCGTCAACGCGCTGAAAATCTTCTCCGACATCGCCACCAACGACAAATATGTCGATGGCGGCAAGGCGGCGGTCGCGGCGACCGACTTCCGCGACAGTCCCAAGGGCCTCTTCGGCATTCCGCCGAAGTGCTACATGCACCGTCAGGCGTCCTTCATCTCGTCCTTCTTCCCCGAAGGCACGAAACTTGGCGTTGATGCCGACTTCTTCTACCTACCGCCCATGGCCTCAAAGCCGGACCTCGGCAAGCCGGTGCTGGGCGCTGGCACCTTCGCCATGATTACCAAGGACTCCAAGGCTTCGCGCGAATTCATCAAGTTCCTCGAAATGCCCTTGGCCCATGAAATCTGGATGGCCCAGTCCGGCCTGCTGACGCCTTTGAAGACCGTCAACCAGGACGCCTACGCCAACGACGCGCTGAAGAAACAGGGCGAAATCCTGACCACGGCAACGACCTTCCGCTTCGACGGTTCGGACCTGATGCCAGGCAAGATCGGCGCCGGTGCATTCTGGACCGGCATGGTCGATCTCGTCGGCGGCAAGTCGCCGGAAGATGTCGGCGCCCAGATCCAGAAAAGCTGGGACGCGATCAAGTAGAGGCAGTCGGCAATAGCCAGTCGGCAGTCGGAAAAACAGATGGCGATAGGCAATAAAGGTCCGTCCTCGACGGCCAGCTGATTCCGATTGCCTGTTGCCCACTGCCGATTGCCCGGAAGAACATCGACACGGCAGCGGGAGGGAACCAATGGCGTCTCAGATTTTCTCGGCCATACTCGTCATCATCGTCGGCGTCGGCGGCTGCGTCGCCTATTTCTGGGGCGCCAACAAACTGCTCGACCTCATCTTTCCGGCGCGTGGCGTCACCGGCGCCGCGGCGGTCGATAATCTGCGCCGGCAGGGGCTGATCCGGCCCTGGCTTTTCGTCGGTCCAGCCCTGCTCATCCTCATCATCTATCTGATCTACCCGGTCATCGAGACGTTGCGCCTGTCCTTCATGGATCGCGGCGGCGTCAATTTCGTCGGCCTCGCCAACTATCAATGGGCCTTCGGCGACCGTGAGTTCCGCAACTCCATTCTGAACAACATAGTGTGGCTCGCCGTTGTGCCGGCCGCCTGCACCTTCCTCGGCCTGATCATCGCCGTGCTGACCGACCGCATCTGGTGGGGCACCATCGCCAAGAGCCTGATCTTCCTGCCGCTCGCCATCTCCTTCGTCGGCGCTTCGGTCATCTGGAAGTTCATCTATGAATATCGCGGCGAGGGGCAGACCCAGATCGGCATCCTCAACGCCATCGTCACCGCGCTCGGCGGCTCGCCGCAGGTGTGGATATCGATCCCGTTCTGGAACAATTTCTTCCTGATGGTCATCCTGATCTGGATTCAGACCGGCTTCGCCATGGTCATCCTGTCGTCGGCCCTGCGCGGCATTCCAGAGGAAACGCTGGAAGCCGCCGTCATCGACGGCGCCAATCCGTTCCAGATCTTCTGGAAGATCATGGTGCCGCAGATATGGGGCACCATCGCCGTCGTCTGGACCACGATCACCATCCTCGTGCTGAAGGTCTTCGACATCGTGCTGACCATGACCAACGGCCAGTGGAACAGCCAGGTGCTCGCCAACCTCATGTTCGACTGGATGTTCCGTGGCGGTGGCGATTTCGGCCGTGGCGCCACCATCGCCATCATCATCATGATCGCGGTCATCCCGATCATGATCTGGAACATCCGGCAGGCGAACAAGGAAACGGGAGGGCATTGAGATGGCTGTCGCATCCGGAAAATCCTTCATCTCCCGTTTCGGCGTCCATCTCGCGGTGCTCTTCTTCGTGGTGCTCTGGACCATTCCGACACTCGGCATCCTCGTCTCGTCGCTGCGCGACAAGGACCAGATCATAGCGTCCGGCTGGTGGAACTCATTCTCCAGTTCGAGCCAGACCGAGGCCGGGCGGTTGCCAGACGCTTCGGCCCAGGCGGAAAAAGACGGCAAGTTCGTCATCGAGGGCAATCTCTTCGAAGAGGGCGGCCCGGCGCGCCAGATCAGCGCTTTCGGCCTGCGCGCCGCGGCGCCCACGCAATACGAGGCCGGCGCCGTCGCCGATCTCAAGGACGGCGTGACGCTGCAGATCAACAAGGACGGCAGCTTCGTCATGGCCTCGCCCAAGGCGTTCGAGGGCGAGCGCGGCCAGCGCGTCTATTTCGCCGCTTCGGCGCCGCCGAAATTCACCACCGACAACTACCGCACCGTGTTGTTCTCGGAAGGCATTGGCCGTTCGTTCCTGAACTCGCTGACGGTGACCATCCCGGCGACCGTCATCCCGATCCTGATCGCAGCCTTCGCCGCCTATGCGCTGGCCTGGATGCGCTTTCCGGGCCGCGCGCTGCTGATCGCCGTCATCATCGGCCTGCTTGTCGTCCCGCTGCAGATGTCGCTGATCCCGCTGCTCAAGCTCTACAACGGTGTCGGCGTCTTCTTCGGCGTGCCGGTCAAGACCTATCTCGGCATCTGGCTGGCGCATACCGGCTTCGGCCTGCCCTTCGCCATCTACCTGCTGCGCAGCTATATCGCCGGCCTGCCGCGCGAGATCATGGAGTCGGCGCGCATCGATGGCGCCAGCGATTTCGAGATTTTCGTCAAGATCGTTTTGCCGCTTTCCTTCCCGGTGCTGGCCTCCTTCGCCATCTTCCAGTTCCTGTGGGTGTGGAACGATCTGCTGGTGGCGATGGTTTTCCTCGGTACGGAGGCGGATCAGATCGTGCTGACCGCCAAACTCAATGCCCTGCTGGGTTCGCGCGGCGGCGACTGGGAAATCCTGACGACATCGGCATTCGTCACCATCATCGTGCCGCTGATCGTCTTCTTCTCACTGCAGCGCTACTTCGTGCGCGGCCTTCTGGCAGGCTCGGTAAAAGGAGGTTGATTGCATGCAATCGGCCCATCGTGAAATGGTAAATCCCGAACTCGCCGTCGATCGCGACTGGTGGCGGGGCGCCATTATCTACCAGATCTATCCGCGCTCCTATCAGGACTCGGACGGCGACGGCATCGGCGATCTGAAGGGCATAGCCGCGCGGCTGCCCTATATCGCCTCGCTCGGGGTGGATGCGGTCTGGATATCGCCCTTCTTCAAGTCGCCGATGAAGGATTTCGGCTACGACGTGACCGACTATTGCGACGTCGATCCGATGTTCGGAACGCTGGCGGATTTCGATGCGCTGGTGGGCGAGGCGCACAGGCTCGGCATCCGCGTGATGATCGACGAGGTGCTGTCGCACAGTTCCGACCTGCATCCCTGGTTCCAGGAGAGCCGGTCGAGCCGCAACAATCCGAAGGCCGACTGGTATGTCTGGGCGGACGCCAAGGATGACGGCACGCCGCCGAACAACTGGCTGTCCATCTTCGGCGGTTCGGCCTGGCAGTGGGACACCCGCCGCCAGCAATACTATCTGCACAATTTCCTGTCCGAACAGCCGGACCTGAATTTCCACAGCCGCGAGGTCCAGGATGCGCTGCTGGAAGCCACGCGCTTCTGGCTTGAGCGCGGCGTCGATGGCTTCCGTCTCGACACGATCAATTTCTACTTCCATTCGCAGGGGCTGGAGAACAATCCGCCGCTGCCGCCCGAGCAGCGCAACGACCAGACCGCGCCTGCGGTGAACCCTTACAACTATCAGGACCATATCTACGACAAGAGCAGGCCCGAGAATCTCGGCTTTCTCGAACGGTTCCGGGCGCTTCTTGACGAATATCCGGGCGCCGCGGCGGTCGGCGAGGTCGGCGATTCCCAGCATGGGCTGGAAGTCGTTGCCGCCTATACCGCCGCCGGCAAGCGCGTGCAGATGTGCTATGCCTTCGACTTCCTGGCGCCGGAAAAGATCAGCGCGCCCAAGGTGCGAATGGTTCTGGAAAGCTTCGGCCGCGTCGCCACTGACGGCTGGTCGTGCTGGGCCTTTTCCAACCATGACGTCATGCGCCATGCCTCGCGCTGGGCGGTGGGCGAGGCCGATCCGACCGCTTATCTCAAGGTCGTCTCGGCGCTGCTGATGTCGATGCGCGGCTCGGTCTGCCTCTATCAGGGCGAGGAGCTTGGGCTCACCGAAGCCAATCTCGCCTTCGAGGATCTGCAGGACCCCTACGGCATCCGCTTTTGGCCCGAGTTCAAGGGCCGCGACGGCTGCCGCACGCCGATGGTCTGGGAGGCCAACGCTCCGAATGGCGGCTTTTCCAACGTCAAGCCCTGGTTGCCTGTCCCCGCCGAACACCTCGCCAAGGCGGTCAGCGCGCAGCAGGGCGATCCGGCCTCGCTGCTGGAGCATTACCGCCGCTTCATGGCCTTCCGCCGCCAGCATCCGGCGCTGGCAAAGGGCGAAATCGAATTCATGCCGAGCGATGGAAGCACCGTCGCCTTCTCGCGCCGCGAAGGCAACGAGCAGATCGTCTGCGTCTTCAATCTCGGCAGCGCTCCGGCGGACGTGCAACTCGGCGAAAATGGTTCACCGCAGCCGCTGCCGGGGCACGGATTTTCGGCACAGGCCGAGGCGGGCACGATACGTCTTGGCGGTTACGGAGCCTGGTTCGGGCGCATCGCCTGATCAGGACGAACAAAAACGGGAGGGAAACGATGGCCGATCTGACGCTGAGACAGGTGAAGAAATCCTATGGCAATCTGACCATTCTCCACGGCATCGATCTCGATATCGAGTCGGGCGAATTCATCGTCTTCGTCGGGCCGTCCGGCTGCGGCAAGTCCACCCTGCTGCGCACCATCGCCGGGCTTGAGGAGATCACCTCCGGCACCCTGCAGATCGCCGGTGAAGTGGTGAACGACGTGCCGCCGTCGAAGCGCGGCATCGCCATGGTGTTCCAGTCCTACGCGCTTTATCCGCACATGACCGTCTACGACAACATGGCGTTCTCGATGAAGATCGGGAAGGAAAACAAGGCCGAGATCGACAAGCGGGTGAAGCAGGCGGCCGAAATCCTGCAGCTGACCAAATATCTGGACCGTCTGCCGCGCGCCATGTCCGGCGGCCAGCGCCAGCGCGTCGCCATCGGCCGCGCCATCGTCCGCAATCCCAAGGTGTTCCTGTTCGACGAGCCGCTGTCGAACCTTGACGCAGCCCTTCGTGTCGCCACCCGCATCGAGATCGCCAAGCTCAAGGAATCGATGCCCGATACGACGATGATCTACGTCACCCATGACCAGGTCGAGGCGATGACGCTGGCTGATCGCATCGTCGTCTTGAAGGATGGCCATATCGAGCAGGTCGGCACGCCGATGGACCTGTACAAGAAGCCGGGCAATCTGTTCGTGGCGCAGTTCATCGGCTCGCCCGCCATGAACATTCTGCCGGCGACCGTCGAGAAAGCCGGCGCCAGCACCGTCATCACCCATGTCGGCGGTAACAAGGTCACGGTGCCGATCGCGACGCCGGCCTCGGCCAAGGGCGCGACCGTATCCTTCGGCGTTCGCCCCGAGGATTTGTTCATCGCAACCGGCAAGGATTACCTGTTCGAGGGCACGGTGGACTATGTCGAGCAGCTTGGCGAAGTGCAGCTTGTCTATATCGACATTGGCCGCGCCGACCAGCCGCTGACCACCAAGCTGCCCGGCAATGCCGAGGTCAAGCGCGGCAGCGTGCTCAAGCTCGCCGCCAATGCCGAAGACCTGCACATCTTCGGTGCGGATGGACGTTCGTTCCTGCATCAGGAGGCGGCTGCCAAGGCCGCTTGACGATCACATCGCTCCCAAGCAGAAACGGCGGACCTTTTGGCCCGCCGTTTCTTTTTTCCGGGTAGCTTCCAGGCTGCGCGGCGGCTCGCCCGGTTTCAGACGAACGGCTTGCCGATCTGGTATTTCGGCGGGACCAGCCGCCGCAGATAGTCCTTGCCGTCACTGGCAAGCTTGTTTTCGTCCTTCATCATGAAGTTTTTCGGCATATGACGTGTCTTGCCGGCCACCTCTGACAGCGGCACGTTTTTCAGCACCCAGCGCCAGCCGATATCGTTCATCGCTACCGAGCCGCCGCCGTCTGCCGCAACGCCGATTGCGAAAGCGCCGGCGTCGAACGCTTCCGCGCTGTCGACCGGGCTGATCGCACCGATATAGCCGCGCGGCATGTAGCCCAGCGCGTCGACGCGCGCCCGTTTGCCCGGCAAACCTTCGGCGAGCGCATGCTCGAGCGCGGCGTTCAGGTCGCTGCCCGACAGCTTGACATTGCCGTGGGCGTCGCGTTCCAGCCTGTCTGCCGGCACCAGGCTTTCCACCAGCGCCTTGCCGTCCTCGGTCGAGACGCCTTCGGACACAGCGACGATGCAGCGGCCATGCCGGTCCATGGTCGCCTTGATGTCGTCGATGAAGCGGTCGACCGAAAAGGCCCGTTCCGGCACGTAGATCAGGTGTGGGCCGCTGTCCTCATCCTGCTGCCAGGCCGCCGCGGCGGCAGTCAGGAAGCCGGCGTGCCGGCCCATGACGATGCCGACATAGATGCCCGGCAGCGCCCGGAAATCGAGATCGACGGACAGGAAGGCGCCGGCGACGAATTCGGCCGCCGAGATGAAGCCCGGCGTATGGTCGTTCTCGACGAGATCGTTGTCGATGGTCTTCGGCGCATGGACGAAAGCGATCTTGCCGCCTGCCGCATCCGACAGGATCTGCTGCGTGCCTGCCGTGTCGTTGCCGCCGATATAGATGAAGGCATCGGCGCTGGCCTTCTGCAGGCCCTTGAGAACAACCTCGCAATAGGCGGCGTCGGGCTTGTCGCGCGTCGAGCCGAGTGCCGCGCCTGGCGTTTTTCCGATCAGTCTGAGCTGTTCCTCGGGTATCTTGGTAAGGTCGACATAATTGTCATCGCGAATGCCGCGCACGCCGTGACGGGAACCCAGGACCCGCGCATCCGGATAGCGCTTGCGGATTTCCAGGACTGCCCCGACCAGGGTCTGGTTGATGACGGCGGTGGGCCCGCCGCCCTGTGCGATGACGAAAGTTGCAGACATGCGCGATTTCCTCCGAAGGCTGTTTCAGGACACATTCGCCTGTCTTTTTGCAGCGTGCAACGGAAGATTCCGGACGTTTCCGCGGTTTGTCTATAAAACCGAAGCCTGTCCCGGATTTTAGATCACAACCACCGGATTTTTCTTCGACACCCGGCTGTACAGGTCGATGATGTCCTGATTGATCAAGCGCACGCAGCCTGACGACATCGCCTGGCCGATGCTCCACCATTCCGGCGAGCCGTGGATGCGGTAGCCGGTATCCTTCCCGTCCTGGTAGATGTAGAGCGCCCGCGCGCCGAGCGGATTGTCGAGGCCGCCGGGTTGGCCGCCCTGCCATTTCACCAGTTCCGGCTTGCGCTGGATCATTTCCGCCGGCGGCGTCCATGTCGGCCATTCCCTGCCGTACTGGATGTTGGCGCGGCCGGACCAGCGGAAACCATCCTTGCCAACGCCGACGCCGTAGCGAATCGCATCGCCGCCCGGCTGCACCAGATAGAGCAGCCGCTCCTTTGTATGGACGACCAGCGTGCCGGGCGCTTCGCCGGTTGGATCGACGACGATCTGGCGGCGGAACTCGGCCTTCACCTTCTGGTAGGGCACTTCCGGAACCGCGAAGCCACCATCCGTCACGGCCGCATACATGACGTTCGGGCTGGTGATATTGCTGTCGACGCTGATCGAGGGGCGGATCGGCCGGATCGAGCCGGTCGTCAGATTGTCGAGCCCCATCGCGCTCATATCGACGGTTCGCGAGCAGCCGGCGCCAGCCAGCGCTACAGCACCGAGGCCCGCCAGCACGGCGCGCCGCGAGGTCAGGCCTTCGGTTTCCCGGATTTCGTCTTCTCTCGGCGTCTCCGCCATCTGTTGCAGCTTACGCATACACTCGTGCCCCAGCCATCGGCCGCCTCGGCCGGAAGAACTGCATTTTCATCAAACATGGTTGAAAAAGGATGAAAGCCTTGTGGCGCCTACCCTGGAGCGTCGAATAAAGGGTTTGGCGGGATGCTGGGTCAATCCGCGCACGAAAAGACCTCGCTTCCGTCACAATGCCGGCGGGAGCCTTGCCTATCCCTTCCTCTCGAACCGAGGGGACGCGATGTGGAACACCATAAAGACCGATATCATGCTTCTGGCGATGGGCCTTGCCGCCATCGCGACGGTGTTCGGAGCGGAGCTTCGCGCGTCGGACATCTGGTCTCTGCTCGATGGCACGAACTGACACCATATTCGTCGGTGCGCAATCGCCTCTTTACAAGATGAGGAAGGCGGGGATTTATCCTGTTTTTTAGCAGGAGAAAAACGCATGTCTTTCGAAAGCTGGGCGGCCTTCGCCGCCGCCTCCGCCGTTCTTCTGGTCATTCCCGGTCCGACTATTCTTCTCGTCGTGTCCTATGCTCTGGGGCAGGGATGGCGCACCGCGCTGCCCATGGCGGTCGGCGTGGCGCTGGGCGACTTCACCGCCATGACCTTGTCGATGCTCGGCATCGGCGCGCTGCTCGCCGCCTCGGCCACCGTATTCACGGTTTTGAAAATCATCGGCGCGGCCTATCTCATCTATCTCGGCGTCAAGCTGTTTCGCGCCGGCGGAACGCTGCGTGCCGAACCGCGCACCGACGCGGCGTCATCAGCGAGGATGATGGCGCATGCCTGGCTGGTCACGGCGCTGAATCCCAAGAGCATCACCTTCTTCGTCGCTTTTCTCCCGCAATTCATCGATCGGCACGGCGACTTCTTCACCCAGATGATGATCTTCGAAGCGACGTTCCTCGCTCTGGCGTTCACGAACGCCTTCGGCTACGCGCTCGTCGCCTCCCGCGCCCGCAATCTTGTCGGCAACCCGAAGGCGCTGCGGATATTCAACCGCACCGGCGGAACGCTGCTGATCGGGGCCGGGATCGCCACCGTGGCGATGCGTTCCGGTAACTGACGTCTCTCGGCGGAACGGGGCTATTCGGCCGCGATGGACGCCGGCGCCGCCACGCGCACAAGCTTCTGCATGCGGCGGAAGCTCGGAGGCGCAGGCTTGTCGGGAAACAGCGCCGACCAGTCGCGCGACGCCACCTCGCCGACATAGAGGTCGCCGCGCGAGTCCATGGCCACGGTGTGCGGCGAGACGAATTGCCCGGGACCGGTACCGGCGGTCGGCACCGTGCCGAGGCGGGAAAGCACCTTGCCGTCATGGGTCATGATGGTGATGCGCGGCCCGATGTTCGGCGTCATCCGGTTGACGGGAAGGTAGGACCCCAGTTCGCCGACGAGGCACAGCGGGCAACTGCGCCCGAACAGTCCGAAGCCGGACGGACGATGGATGTAGTTGAGCTGCGTCTCGTATTTGCCGTTGCCATCGAAAATCTGGATGCGGTGGTTCTCGCGGTCGGCGACATAGACCCAGCCGTCGCCATCGCAGCAGATGTTGTGCGGCAGATTGAATTCGCCGGGCCCGATGCCCGGCTGTCCCCAAGACGACAGCAGCTTGCCGTTCGGGTCGTATTTATGCACGCAGGCATTGCCATAGCCGTCCGACACGTAGATGTCGCCGCGTGGCGACAGCGCCGTGTGCGTGCAGCGGCAGAACGGCTTGCCGCTCATGAAGCCGCTCGTCTTGCCGGTCTCACCGATCTGCATGAGCAGCCTGCCGTCCAGCGTGTACTTCCGAACCGTGTGGTCTTCATTGTCGGTCAGATAGACCGCGTCGTCATGACCGACATGGATGCCGTGCGGGTTGGTGAAGACGCCTTCGCCCCAGGAGCGCAGATAATTGCCGTGGCGATCGAGCACGATCAGCGGATGCTGGCCGCGGTTGAAGAGATAGACGTTGTCGCTGCCATCGACGGCAATGCCGGCAACGTCTCCGAGTTCCCAGCCTTCGGGCAGCCTGGCCCATTCGCCCTGCGGCCCGAAGGCGTAGTCGCCGCTTCCCAGGACAATGGACATCGGGTTTCTCCGGATCGGTTCATTTGTCCGACCAATTGACCGCCGTCATCCGGGAAACGCAACCCCGGACATGATCCCCATATTTTTTGCGAAGCACGAAATAAATCTTTTCCGAAGGCTGAATTCTGGTATGAAACCAACAGCGCCAGGGAGGATGGCGAAGCGGCCGACATCTGCGATGCTGCGAGCGTTCAGGGAGGAATACCATGTATCTCGGCCTCGATCTCGGCACCTCGGGTGTCAAGGCGCTGCTGATCGACGAGGCACAGAAGGCGGTCGGCTCCGGCCATGCTTCGGTCGACATTTCGCGCCCGCATTCCGGCTGGTCGGAGCAGGCCCCCAACGATTGGGTCCGCGCCTGTGAGGAAGCGATCGCCGAACTGAAGGCAGCGCACCCGAAGGAACTCGCCGCCGTGAAGGGCATCGGACTGTCCGGCCACATGCACGGGGCGACGCTGCTCGGCCGCGACGATCAGGTGCTGCGACCCTGCATCATGTGGAACGACACCCGCAGCCATGAAGAGGCAGCGGAACTGGACGCGAATCCGGCCTTCCGCCGCATCACCGGCAACATCGTCTTTCCGGGCTTCACCGCGCCGAAGCTCGTCTGGGTAAAGAACAACGAACCGGAGATTTTCGCCAAGGTCGCCAAGGTGCTGCTGCCGAAGGATTATCTGCGGCTGTGGCTTGCCGGCGAGCATATGTCGGAAATGTCGGATTCAGCAGGCACCGCCTGGCTCGACACCGGCCGGCGCAAATGGTCCCCCGAGCTTCTGGCCGCGACCTCGCTGGATGAAAGCGGGATGCCGTCGCTGGTCGAAGGAACGGAAAAAGCCGGAGGGCTGCGCGCCGAACTGGCGTCGAAATGGGGAATGCGGGCCGGCGTCCCGATTGCCGGTGGCGCGGGCGACAACGCGGCTTCCGCCTGTGGCATGGGCACGGTGGGCGAGGGGCACGCCTTCGTATCCCTTGGCACCTCTGGCGTGCTGTTCGCCGCCAACGCCGCCTATCTGCCGAACGCCGAAAGCGCGGTTCACACCTTCTGCCACGCGCTGCCGCAAACCTGGCATCAGATGGGCGTCATCCTGTCGGCCACCGACTCGCTGAACTGGCTCTCCGACATTACCGGCAAGAGCGCCGGCGACCTGACCGGCGAACTGGGCGACACTCTGAATGCGCCGACCAGCGTTACCTTCCTGCCCTATCTTTCCGGCGAGCGCACGCCACACAACGATTCCGCCATTCGTGGCTCGCTGACCGGCCTTGGCCATGAATCCGGCCGTGCGGTGCTGACGCAGGCCGTGCTGGAGGGCGTCGCCTTCGCCTTCCGCGACAGCTTGGAAGCGCTGGCCAGTGCGGGCACGACGCTCTCCCGCGTCACCGCCATCGGCGGCGGCTCGCGCTCCCGCTACTGGCTGAAAGCGATTGCGACAGCGCTCGGTATCCCGGTCGATATTCCCGCCGACGGCGATTTCGGTGCGGCGTTCGGCGCTGCCCGGCTGGGGCTGATCGCCGCGACCGGCGCCGACCCCCTGCGGGTCTGCGCGGCACCCGACACGGCGGAGACGGTCGAGCCGGACAAGGCGCTGAAGCAGGCGTTCGAGGACGCCTATGGCCGTTACCGGAAGCTCTATCCGGCTGTTCGAGACGCCACGGCGTAACCAACGATTTTGTTTTATTCGGACAGCGCCTTTCGGACCTGTCCCGTTCAGGAGGAATGACGATGAGCACCGGTTTCTTCGGCGACATCAAGCCAATCAAGTACGAGGGACCGGATTCGACCAATCCGCTCGCCTATCGCTTCTACAATCCTGACGAGGTCGTCGCCGGCAAGCGCATGGAGGATCATCTGCGCTTCGCCGTCGCCTACTGGCATTCCTTCGCCTGGCCGGGCGGCGACCCGTTCGGCGGCCAGACCTTCGAGCGTCCGTGGTTTGCCGAGACCATGGAGGGCGCGAGACTGAAGGCGGACGTGGCCTTCGAAATGTTCACGCTGCTCGGCGCGCCGTACTACTGCTTCCACGATGCCGATGTGCGGCCGGAAGGTGCGAATTTCTCCGAGAGCGCCGAGCGCCTCGACGAGATCGTCGGCATTTTTGAAAAGAAGCAGAAGGAGACCGGCGTCAAGCTTCTTTGGGGCACCGCCAACCTGTTCTCCAACCGCCGCTTCATGGCGGGGGCCGCCACCAATCCCGATCCGGACGTGTTCGCCTATGCGGCGGCGACGGTGAAGAAATGCCTCGATGTCACCCAGCGCCTGAAAGGCGAGAACTACGTGCTGTGGGGCGGTCGCGAGGGCTACGAGACGCTGCTCAACACCGATTTGAAGCGCGAGCGCGAGCAGGCCGGGCGCTTCCTGTCGATGGTCGTCGACTACAAGCATCGCATCGGCTTCAAGGGCGCAATCCTGATCGAGCCGAAGCCGCAGGAACCGACCAAGCACCAGTACGATTACGATGTCGCCACCGTCTACGGCTTCCTCAAGGATTTCGGCCTTGAGAATGAAGTGAAGGTCAACATCGAGCAGGGCCACGCCATCCTGGCCGGCCACTCCTTCGAGCACGAGCTGGCGCTCGCCAATGCGCTCGGCATCTTCGGCTCCATCGACATGAACCGCAACGACTACCAGTCCGGCTGGGATACCGACCAGTTCCCCAACAACGTGCCGGAAATGGCGTTGGCCTATTACCACGTTCTGGAAGGCGGCGGCTTCGAGACCGGCGGCACCAATTTCGACGCCAAGCTGCGCCGCCAGTCGCTCGATCCGCAGGACCTGCTGATCGCCCATATCGGCGGTATGGATTGCTGCGCCCGCGGCCTCAAGGCGGCGGCGCGGATGGTCGAGGACAAGGCGCTGTCCGGCCCGCTGGAGGAACGCTACGCCGGCTGGAACAGCGCCGAGGCCAAGGCCATGCTGTCGGGCCAGCGCAAGCTGGAAGACATCGCCGAACGCGTGGTCAAGGAGAAGATCGAGCCGCGACCGCGGTCCGGCCGTCAGGAGTTTTTGGAAAATATTGTCAACCGCTACGTGTGATTGGCAGGACCACGCAATCCAAAACCGCATTCCTGGATTTTGAGGCAAAACTTTGCCTCAAATGATCGCGCAATTGCCTTTCTTCAGCCTTCAAGAAGCCGTCACAGGCCTCCTATATTCTGTGCGTCGTAACGAAAGCCGAAAGGAGGCGATGAGATGACCGAAGACCGCGAAATCGATGCCCTTCTAAGGCGCGACGAGACCTGTTCCGTCATCGACCGTTTGATGGCGTTGCCGCATCACCCGAGCCAGAAGTCGAATGAGTGGGAGCGCGCCGTCGCCGGCCGCTTCGAGGCTCATGTGGCCAGGCAGATGCGTTCGCTGATCGATGGCGCGGAATCGCCGCGCGCAGCGGCGTAGTAAACCGGATTTCAGACAAAGCAAGACCGGCCGGCGCCGCTCAGTTGAGGGGAATGTCGTTGTCGGCCTTGCTGTCCTGATAGGCGTCGGAAAGCGTCTCGTAGCGCGCTTCGATCGCGCCAATGCGCGCCTCGAGCCGTTGCCGCTCGGCCACCGGCAGCGCCCGCACCATGCGCCGCAGCGAATGGCTCTTCCAGTACGCATTCTCGGCGTTGTAGCCGCCGGGCTCCAGCGTGAAAACCTCTTTCAGGATTTTCAGGTCGTGCGGGATGGCGAACGAATCGCGCGAATCCTCGTGGCTGAACAGGTAGTAGAAATTGTCGAAGCCGGTCCATGTGATGGCCGACAGGCACAGTGAGCAGGGCTCGTGCGTAGCCAGAAAGATGGCGTCCTTGGTATCGACGCGCTCGGCCTTCGGCATTTCGTAGAAGCGCTTCAGGCAATGCACCTCGCCGTGCCAGAGCGGGTTTTCAATCTCGTTGTTGGTTTCGGCCAACACCAGCGAAAAATCGCCCTTCCGCAGGATGGCCGCGCCGAACAGCTTGTTGCCCTTAGCCACGCCTTCGGCTGTCTTCGGCACGATGTCGTCCTCGATCACGTCCAGCAGCCGGTCGATGAGGGAAATGTCGGTCACGTCTTGAAGCCCTCCGGCAGCCTGATCTCATAGGGATGGGAGAAGTGGAATTCCTCCAGGTTGGAACCGTCGCCGGTGCGATCGACCACGACGAAATCCTGCGTCTCGCCGATTGGCGTCAGCACGCCATGCCAGGTGTTGCGACGATAGTTCACCCCTTGGCCCGGCGCGGTCAGGAAGGCTTGCGGCGTGCCCGGCCCGTCCTTGCCGTCTGGACAAACGACGACGAGGAAAGGCCGTGGCGATAGCGGAATGAAAGCCTGGCTGCCGAACGGATGGCGTTCGACCATGGTAAGCTGGAGCGGGAAGGCGTAGGGCGTGCCACGAAACAGGCTGATGATGACTTTGCCGTTTTCGCCTGCCGCTTCCGCCTGCGCCAGTGCGTGGTAGCGCTCGCAGCGTCCACTATTGATCGGATAGTGATTGTCGGTATCGAAGTCGATCACGTCGCCGAAGGGAGTAAAGGTTTCGCGGGTGAGGGGCCGGGGGGCGATGATTTCGGTCATGGTCTGACCTGGCATTACCTTTGACCCCCAAATCCGCCCAGCCGCGGATGCCGGTTGACGTCCTTGTAGAGCAGGTAGCGGAAATCGCCCGCGCCGCCGGCATAACAGGCCTGCGGGCAGAAGGCGCGCAGCCACATGTAATCGCCGGCCTGCACCTCGACCCAGTCCTGGTTGAGCCGGTAGACCGCCTTGCCTTCCAGCACGTAGAGCCCGTGCTCCATCACATGCGTTTCCGGGAAGGGGATCACCGCGCCCGGCTTCAGCGTCACGATGGTGACGTGCATGTCATGGCGCAGGTCGGTGGGATCGACGAAGCGCGTCGTCGCCCAGCCGCCATTGGTGTCGGGCATGGGGTTCGGGGCGATGTCGTTCTCGTTGGCGAAGACCGGCTCGGGCGCATCGATGCCATCGACCGCCTCATAGGCCTTGCGGATCCAGTGGAAGCGCGCCGTTGCCGTCCCCTTGTTGCGCAGGGTCCAGCCGCTCGCCGGCGGCAGGAAGGCATAACCGCCCGGTGTGAGCCGGTGCGTCTCTCCATGCAGCGTCACGACGATCTCGCCCTCGACCACGAACAGAACGCCCTCGGCATTGCTGTCCGGTTCCGGTCTGTCGCTGCCGCCGCCCGGCTGGACTTCCATGATGTACTGCGAAAAGGTCTCCGCGAAACCGGAAAGCGGCCGCGCGATGATCCACGCCCGCGTCTTCTCCCAATGCGGCAGAAAGCTGGCGACGATGTCGCTGAATTCGCGCTTCGGGATCACCGCGTAGGCCTCGGTGAAGACGGCGCGGTCGGTGATCAGGTCGGTCTGCGGCGGCAGGCCGCCTGTCGGGGCATAGTAGCTGCGCGCGGTCTTCTTCATCATGTCCATCGTTGCATGACCTTATTGGGGAAGCATGTCTTTGAGGCGCAGCAGCGCGATGCGCTCGACCTGCGCGCAGGCGGTCTCGAACTCGGCGGCGCGCGAATTGCCGATGCGCGCCTCGAACGCTGCAAGGATGTCCTCCTTGCTCTTTCCCTTCACCGCGATGATGAAGGGAAAACCGAAGGTAGTGACATAGGCGGCGTTGAGCTTGGAAAACAGCTCGCGCTCCTTGTCGGTCAGTGCGTCCAGTCCGGCCGAGGCCTGCTCCTTGGCCGAGTCCGCCGTCAGGCGCTTGGCGGCGGCCAGCTTGCCGGCGAGATCCGGATGCGCCTGGAGCACGCCGAGCCGTTCAGTCTCGCTGGCGGCGCGGAAAGCCCGGCACAGCGCGTTATGCAGGCCGCCCGCCGTATCGTGGGCCGGACCGAGCTCAAGGTCGTGCGCGCGCTCGGCGATCCAGGGCGAATGCTCGAAAATGCCGCCGAACGTCTGCACGAACGCCTCGCGGTCCATGCGGGACGGGCGAAGCGGCCGCGCCGCATAGGGATGCGTAGCGCGCCAATGATCGGCGATGTCGATGCGCCGCGCCAGCCAGACCCGATCATGGCTCTTGACGTATTCGACGAACCGCTTGAGCGCCGCGAAGCGCCCCGGCCTGCCCACCAGCCGGCAGTGCAGGCCGATATTCATCATGCGCGGCCGGCCGTCGCGGCCCTCCTCGTAGAGGGTGTCGAACGTGTCCTTCAGATAGGTGAAGAACGGGTCGCCGTTCGAGAACCCCGCAGGCACGGCAAAGCGCATGTCGTTGGCGTCGAGCGTATAGGGGATGATGAGCTGCGGCTCGATGGGGTGGCCGTGCCCGTCATGGTCGAGCCAGTAGGGCAATTCATCGTCATACGTATCGGAGCAATAGGCGAAGCCGCCTTCCTCCGCCACCAGCCGCACCGTGTTGACGGAGGTTCTGCCCGTATACCAGCCGGTCGGGCGCTGCCCGGTGACTTCCGTATGAAGCTTGATCGCGGCGGCGAGATCCTGCCGCTCGTCCTCGATCGCATGATCCCGGTAGTCGATCCACTTGAGGCCGTGCGAGGCGATCTCCCACCCGGCATCCTGCATCGCGGCCACCTGGTCGGGCGACCGGGCCAGCGCGGTGGCGACGCCGTAGCAGGTGACGGGCACGTTCGCCGAGGTGAACAGCCGGTGCAGCCGCCAGAAGCCGGCGCGCGCGCCATACTCGTAGATCGATTCCATGTTCCAGTGACGCTGGCCGGGCCAGGGTGCTGCGCCGACGATTTCGGACAGGAAGGCTTCGGAGGCCTTGTCGCCGTGCAGCACGCAGTTCTCGCCGCCTTCCTCGTAATTGACGACGAACTGCACGCAGACATGCGCGCCGCCCGGCCATTTCGGGTCCGGCGGGTTTGCCCCATAGCCTCGCATGTCACGCTGGTAGCGCATGATCCCTCCTGCCGGGCCCTGCCTCGAATGGATACGGGCCGGAAGTGCCCTGACGATAGTCGAAAGGGGCGGCGACCATTCCCCTGAAATTTTTGAAAGTGTTTTTGTCGCCCTTCGCTCGAACGGGACTTATGCATCGCCTTTAATTGGCGCACAATTCATCCCTATGTTCGATTGTACCTGAAAGGGAGGCGGCAATTGGCGCAAACGCAGGCAGCAGGTGGGCGGCTTACTACCCACGTGCTGGACACGGCGACGGGCAAGCCGGCGGCTGGGCTGTCGATCCTGCTCTACCGGGTCAGCGGCAATTCGCATCGCAAGCTGAAAACGGTGGTGACGAATGCCGACGGGCGCTGCGACGAGCCTTTGCTGCAGGGCAAGGAATTCCAGCTCGGCCAATATGAGCTCATATTCCTTGCCGGCGATTATTTCCGGACCCTTGGCCTCGATCAGCTTCCGGACCCGATGTTTCTGGATCAGGTTCCAATCCGCTTCGGCATGGCGGAGGAGAAGCACTATCATGTGCCGCTGCTGATCTCTCCTTACGGCTATTCGACCTACAGGGGCAGCTGAGCATGGCGAAACCGAAAATCCGCTCGGAACTCCGCTTCCTCCTCAATGGCGAGGACGTCGCCCTTGCCGATGTCGCGCCGGACGCCACGCTGCTCGATTTCCTGCGCCTCTCCCGCTCGCTGCGGGGCACCAAGGAAGGCTGCGCCGAGGGCGATTGCGGCGCCTGCACCGTGCTCGTCGGCCGGCTGAGCGGCGGCAAGCTCGTCTATGAAAGCGTCAACGCCTGCATCCGCTTCCTCGGCTCGCTCGATGGAACCCATGTCGTCACCGTCGAACATCTGCGCGGCGAGAGTGGCCAACTGCATCCGGTGCAGCAGGCGATGGTCGATTTCCACGGTTCGCAATGCGGCTTCTGCACGCCGGGCTTCGTCATGTCGCTCTACGCGCTTTGGATGAAGTCGCCGGACCCCTCCAATGCCGAGATCGAGAAAGCGCTGCAGGGCAACCTTTGCCGCTGCACCGGCTACGAGGCCATCGTGCGCGCAGCACACGCCATTTCCAGCTACGGCAAGGCGGCGAAGGACCCGCTCGCCGTGGAGCGCAAGGCGGTAACCGCCCGTCTCGAACAATTGCGCGACGGTCTGCGTGTCGAGATAGGCGCGGGCAGGCAGCGGTTGATCGTGCCGGCGGACGTTGCCGATTTCGCCAGGCTGCTGGAAGCCGAGCCCGCCGCTACCGTCGTCGCCGGCTCGACCGATGTCGGGCTGTGGGTGACAAAGCATATGCGCGATATTTCGCCCGTTATCTTCATCGGTGGGCTGGATGGCCTGAAAACGATCTCGGAAGACAAGGACGCCGGGGATGGAAAAATCATTTCCATCGGCGCGGGCGTAACCTACACCGAGGCGTTCGCGGCACTGGCGAAGCGCATCCCGGCGTTCGGACCGCTGTTCGACCGCATCGGCGGCGAGCAGGTGCGCAACATGGGCACCATCGGCGGCAACATCGCCAATGGCTCGCCAATCGGCGACACGCCGCCGCCGCTGATCGCGCTTGGAGCCATGCTGACTCTGCGCAAGGGCAAGGCGCGGCGCACCATTCCGCTGGAGGATTTCTTCATCGCCTATGGCAGGCAGGACCGCCAGCCGGGAGAGTTCGTCGAGGCGGTGCATGTGCCGGTTCCGGATGAGGGCACGCACTTCGCCGTCCATAAGGTGACCAAGCGCCGCGACGAGGACATCACCGCCGTTCTTGGCGCCTTCCACCTGACTTTGGCGCAGGATGGGACCGTCGCCGATGTCTGCATCGCCTATGGCGGCATGGCGGCGACGCCGAAGCGCGCCTACGCGGTGGAAAAGGCGCTGATCGGCCAGCCCTGGACGGAGGCGACGGTCATGGCGGCGATGGACAGATACGCCGAGGATTTTGCGCCGCTGACCGACATGCGCGCCTCGGCGGAATACCGGGCGATGGCGGCCCGCAACCTGCTGCTGCGGTTCCATGCCGAAACCAGCGGCACAAGGGCGCCGCTCACAGTCACGCGGGAGAAGGCGGCGTGATGACTACCCACACGCCCGATCTCAAGGCGGCAAGGATCGCCGGCGGCGTCGCCGCTGACCAGCGCCACGACTCGGCTCACAAGCATGTCGCCGGCACGGCAATCTATATCGACGACATGCCGGAACCCGCCGGCACGCTGCATGGTTGCCTCGGTCTTGCGACTGTCACGCATGGCGACATCGTTGGCATGGATCTGTCCGCCGTGCGTGGCGCCCCCGGTATAGTCGACGTGCTAACGGCGAGTGACATTCCCGGCGAGAACGACATTTCGCCCACCGGGCGTCACGACGAGCCGGTATTGGCCGATGGCAAGGTGCAGTTCCACGGCCAGCCGATTTTCTGCGTCATCGCCGAGACGCGCGAGCAGGCGCGCCGCGCCAGCCGGCTGGCGAAGGTCGAATACAAGGAACTGCCCTTCGTCACCGACATTGGCGGGCTGGACCCGCTGAAGGACAAGCTTGTCACCCCGCCGTTGACCTTGAAGCGCGGCGATGCCGCCGCAGCGATCCGCAACGCGCCGCGCCGCGTGAAAGGAAAGATGCGTGTCGGCGGGCAGGAGCATTTCTATCTCGAAGGCCATATCGCCATGGCCGTCCCCGGCGAGGACCAGGACGTTACCGTCTATTGCTCGACCCAGCACCCGACCGAGGTGCAGCACATGGTCGGCCATGCGCTCGGCGCGCCGAGCCACGCGGTGACGGTCGAGATCCGCCGCATGGGCGGCGGCTTCGGTGGCAAGGAGACGCAAGGAAACCAGTTCGCCGCGCTGGTGGCCATCGCCGCCAAGAAGCTCGGCCGCGCCGTCAAGATCAGGCCCGACCGCGACGACGACATGATCGCCACCGGCAAGCGGCACGATTTCCTGATCGACTACGAGGCCGGCTTTGACGACGATGGCAATATCCTCGGCGTCGATTACATCTATGCGGCGCGCTGCGGCTTCTCGTCCGACCTCTCCGGCCCGGTGACCGACCGGGCGCTGTTCCATTGCGACAATTCCTATTTCTACCCGGCGGTGAAGGCGGTATCGGCGCCGCTCTATACCAACACCGTCTCGAACACCGCCTTCCGTGGCTTTGGCGGACCGCAGGGCATGGTCGGGGCAGAGCGCGTCATCGACGAGATCGCGTTTGCGCTGGGCAAGGATCCGCTCGACATCCGCAAGCGCAATTTCTACGGCACCGAGGATCGCAACGTCACGCCCTATCACCAGACCGTCGAGGACAACGTCATCGGCCGTATCGTCAACGAACTGGAGGCCAGCGCCGACTATGCCGGCCGCCGCCGCACCATCCAGGCCTTCAACGCCAACAGCCGCTTCGTCAAGCGCGGCATGGCGCTGACGCCGGTCAAGTTCGGCATCTCCTTCACCGCCACGCATTACAATCAGGCCGGTGCGCTGGTGCATGTCTACACCGACGGTTCGGTGCACCTGAACCATGGCGGCACCGAGATGGGACAGGGGCTGAATACCAAGGTCGCCCAGGTGGTGGCCGAGGAGTTCCAGATCGATCTCGACCAGGTCAAGATCACCGCCACCACGACCGGCAAGGTGCCGAACACCTCGGCGACCGCCGCGTCCTCCGGCTCGGACCTGAACGGCATGGCGGCGCAGAATGGCGCGCGCCAGATCAAGGACAGGCTGGTCGCTTTCGCCGCGAAGAAGTATTCGATTCCTGCGGATCAGGTCGAATTCCTGCCCAACCGCGTGCGCGTCGGCAATCAGGAGATCGCCTTCGCCGACCTCGTCAAGCAGGCCTATATGGCCCGCATCCAGCTTTCGGCGGCGGGTTTCTACAAGACGCCGAAAATCCACTGGGACCGTGACAAGGGGCAGGGCCATCCCTTCTATTATTTCGCCTACGGCGCTGCCTGCTCCGAGGTGTCGGTCGATACGCTGACCGGCGAATACATGGTCGAAAGAACGGATATCCTGCATGAGACCGGCCGTTCGCTGAACCCGGCCATCGATCTCGGCCAGGTCGAGGGCGGCTTCGTCCAGGGCGTGGGCTGGCTGACGACGGAGGAGTTGTGGTGGGACGACAAGGGCCGGTTGCGCACCCATGCGCCCTCGACCTACAAGATCCCGCTGGCCTCCGACCGGCCGAAGATTTTCAACGTCGCGCTGGCCGACTGGTCCGAGAATGCCGAACCGACCGTCCATCGCTCCAAGGCGGTCGGCGAGCCGCCCTTCATGCTCGGCATGTCGGTGTTTCACGCGCTTTCAGATGCGGTGGCGAGCGTGGCGGATCACAAGATCTGTCCGCGTCTCGATGCGCCGGCAACACCCGAGCGGATGCTGATGGCGATTGAAAGACTGAAGACAGAAGCGGTGAAATAGCGCCGAAGCTGCTGGGGCCTGATATTGTGGTGATGGCTGGATTGCTGTTTATCGTGTCGATCCAAATGCCGGGGCATGCAGTGCCATGACCTCCGCCATGCACAAGCTGCGGCAATTCCTCGCCACGGCGGAGCCGCTTGCCCTGGTCGAGGTTGCGGCGACGAAGGGCTCGACGCCGCGCGAAAAGGGCGCCTTCATGCTGGTGTCGCGCGTCGCGATTTTAGGGACCATCGGGGGCGGCCAGCTCGAATACATGGCGATCGACAAGGCGCGGCAGATGCTGGGGTCTTCAACCTCCCCATTGTGGGGAGGATCGACCGGTGAAACCGGTCGGGGTGGGAGTGGAAAAAACCATACACCCCGCACCCCCGCCCTGGACCTGCTGTCCGACCCTCCCCACAAGGGTGGCGTTTCGCTCACCGTCCCGCTTGGTCCCGAAATCGGCCAGTGCTGCGGCGGCAGCGTCAATCTGTCGATCCGCAAGGTCGATGAAATCCTGGCATCTGACCTTGTCCGGACGGCGGAGACGGAAGACGCCGCCCTGCCGCACCTCTACATCTTCGGCGGCGGCCATGTCGGCCATGCGCTGGCGGCGAGCGCCGCGCTGCTGCCGATCAAGGTTGTGGTGGTCGAGACCCGCGCCGGCGAACTCGAGGGCATGCCGGAAGGTGTCGAAACCCGGCTGACGGCGGTGCCGGAAGAAGTCGTTCGCGACGCCCCGTCAGGCTCGGCTTTCACGGTTCTCACCCACGATCACGCGCTGGATTTTCTGATCGTCGCCGAGGCGCTGAGGCGCGGTGACGCCGCCTATGTCGGCATGATCGGCTCGAAGACCAAGAAGGCGACGTTCCGGAGCTGGTTCCTGAAAACCGCTGCGGGCACGGAGGAACAATTCGCGCGCCTCGTTTCACCGATCGGCGGAAACGCGGTGAAAGACAAGCGCCCGGAGGTCATCGCAGCGCTTGCCGCGGCCGAGGTCATGACGGCGCTGGCGCGGCATGAGGAAATCACCAGAGCCGGACAGGCAAGGCAATCTTTGTCCATCCGCTGAGGAAACCTCACAGAGCCCGGCGCTATTTGCCCGCCAGCAAATCCTTGATCAGCCGCTGGCAGCGCTCCGCCATGAAGTCGAGCAGCAGCCGCACCTTGGGGTCCTGCAGGTTCTTGTGCGGATAGACGGCGGCGAATTGCACCGGCGTCGGCGGCGTCTCGGTCAGGATCACCTGCAGCCGGCGGTCGCGGATGAACGGCTCCACCTCGAAGCGCGGCTTGTTGATGATGCCGCGGCCGGCCAGCGCCCAGCCGGTCAGCACGTCGCCGTCGTCGGAATCGAACGGGCCATGCACCTCGAATTTCTGCGGCCCGCCCGGCATCTGCAGCATCCAGTAGAATTCCTTGCTGCCGGGATAGCGCAGCATCAGGCAGTCATGCCTGCGGCCCAGCAGATCGGAAGCGGTGGCGGGTTCGCCGCGCGCCTCCAGATATTTCGGCGATGCGACCAGCACGCGCTCGCATTCCATGATGCCGCGCATCCTCAAGCTGGAATCCTCGATCAGGCCGAGTCGGAAGGCGACGTCGATGCCTTCCTTGAGGATGTCGACATTGTGGTCCGAAAGCCTCAGCCGCACCTCGATATCGGGGTATTTGTCATGGAAATCCGGAATGCCGGACGCCACCAGCCGGCGGCCGAGCCCCAGCGGCGCGGTGACGCGGATGGTGCCGCGCGGCTGGCCGGACAGCGCCGAGACGGAGGCCTCGGCCTCGGTGATCGCGTCCAGCACGTGCTTTGCACCGGCATAGAAGACCGTGCCATGTTCGGTCGGCATCAATTGCCGGGTGGTGCGGTTGAAAAGCCGGACACCGAGATGCTTCTCCAGTTCCTTGATTCGGTTGGAGGCGACGGCGGGCGAAATGCGCATGTCGCGGCCCGCCGCCGACAGGTTGCCGAGTTCGACGACGCGGACGAAGACGGCGATATTGTCGAGATAGGCCATGCTGGCGGGCTTCCTAAGCTGGCAATGCAAAATCAGCGTAGTATTTTCTATCTTTTTTTGAAAGTCATCGCCGTGCTTGCATCTTTCCGTTTGCGCGCCAGCCCGTAAAGTCCGCCAATCGACAGGGAACACTGGGCATGTTGGATTTCGCGATCTTCTGGGACTGGTTGAGCTTCGCTGTGCGCTGGTTGCATGTCATCACCGGCATCGCCTGGATCGGCTCGTCCTTCTATTTCGTCGCGCTGGACCTCGGCCTGCGCCAGCGTCCCGGCCTGCCTGCCGGCGCGTTCGGCGAGGAGTGGCAGGTGCATGGCGGCGGCTTCTATCACATCCAGAAGTATCTGGTCGCGCCGGCCGAGATGCCGGAGCACCTGACCTGGTTCAAATGGGAAAGCTACGCCACCTGGATGTCCGGCTTCGCCATGCTGGCGGTGGTCTACTATGCCGGAGCGGATCTGTTCCTGATCGACCGCAACGTCCTCGACATGTCGGTGCCGGTGGCGATCCTTTTGTCGATCGCCTGCCTTGTCGCCGGCTGGATCGTCTATGACGTGCTCTGCCGGTTCCTGATCGGCAAGGCCGACACCGCTCTGATGCTGATCCTCTATGTCATCCTGGTGTTCATGGCCTGGGGCCTGACGCATCTGTTCAGCGGCCGCGCCGCCTTCCTGCATCTGGGAGCCATCACCGCCACCATCATGTCGGCCAACGTTTTCATGGTCATCATCCCGAACCAGAAGATCGTCGTCGCCGACCTGATCGCCGGCCGCAAGCCAGATCCGAAATACGGCAAGATCGCCAAGCAGCGCTCGCTGCACAACAACTACCTGACCCTGCCCGTGCTGTTCCTGATGCTGTCGAACCACTATCCGCTGGCGTTCGGCACCCGCTACAGCTGGATCATCGCCTCGCTGGTGTTCGTCATCGGCGTGCTGATCCGGCACTATTTCAACTCGCTGCACGCGCGCAAGGGCAACCCGACCTGGACCTGGCTCGCCGCCGGCATCCTCTTCATCGCCATCATCTGGCTCTCCACCGTGCCGAAGATTTTGACTGGCGAGCCGCAGGCGTCCGCCGCCGCGCAGACGCTCATCGCCTCCAGTCATTTCCCGGCGGTGCGCGATACCGTGCTTGGCCGCTGCTCCATGTGTCATGCGCAGGAGCCGTCCTACGAAGGCATCTACCATGCGCCGAAGGGCGTCATGCTCGACAACGATGCGGCGATCGCCGAACACGCCAGGGAAATCTACCTGCAGGCCGGCCGCAGCCACGCCATGCCGCCGGGCAACGTCACCCAGATCACCGACAGGGAGCGGGAATTGCTGACGGCGTGGTTCGAGGATAGCCGGGGAGCAGCCGCAAACAAATGACCTCCACTCTCCTGCACGGCCGCACGCTGTCCTTCCTGCGCTGGCCCGAAACCGTCGACGACCATGCCGCCTATGCCTATGAGGAGGATGGCGGCATCCTGATCCGCGATGGAAAAATCCTCGCCGCCGGTGCTTATGCCGATGTTGCCAGGCAGGCCGGCGACGGCGTCAAAACGATCGACCACCGCCCGCATCTGCTGTTGCCCGGCTTCATCGATGCGCATGTGCATTTCCCGCAGATGCAGGTCATCGCCAGCTACGGCGCCGAACTGCTCGACTGGCTTAACACCTACACATTCCCGGAAGAATCGAAATTCCAGAACGCCCAGCACGGCCGCCGCATCGCGCGCCTGTTCCTGGACGAGATGGTGCGCCACGGCACCACGACGGTCGCCGCCTATTGTTCCGTCCACCGGGAATCCGCCGAGGCCTTTTTCGCCGAGGCGCATGACCGCGACATGCTGACCATCGCCGGCAAGGTGATGATGGACCGCAACGCGCCGGACGCCGTGCTGGACACGCCCCAATCGGGCTATGACGACACCAGGGCGCTGATCCGGAAGTGGCACGGCAGGGGCCGACAGCATTATGCGATCACGCCGCGCTTCGCCATAACCTCGTCACCCGAGCAATTGGAGATGTCGGGAGCGCTGGCCCGCGAATTCCCGGACCTGCACATGCAGACGCATCTGTCGGAAAACCACGCCGAGATCGCCTTCACCCAGCAGCTCTTCCCGTGGTCGAAGGATTACACCGACGTCTACGAACGCTACGGCCTGCTCGGCAGGAAAAGCCTGTTCGGTCACTGCATCCACCTGTCGGAGCGCGAGGCCGACGCGCTGTCGGACAGCGGCTCGGTGGCGGTGTTCTGCCCCACTTCGAACCTGTTTCTCGGCTCCGGCCTGTTCGACTACCAGCGCTATCGCCGCCGCGAAAAGCCGCTGCGCATCGCCGCCGCCACCGATGTCGGCGGCGGCACCAGTTACTCCATGCTGCGCACCATGGATGAGGGCTACAAGGTGATCGCGCTGAACGGCGAGAAATTGAATCCGTTCCAGTCCTTCTGGCAGCTGACACGCGGCAATGCCGAGGCGCTGTCGCTGGCCGACAAGGTCGGCACTCTGGAGGAGGGCACCGACGCCGACATCGTCGTGCTGGATGCCGGCGCGACGCCCGCCATGGGCCTGCGCATGGAAAACATCGAGACGTTGGCCGAGGAACTGTTTCTGCTGCAGACGCTGGGCGACGACCGCGCCATCCGCGAGGTCTATGTCGCCGGACGGGCGGCGAAGGGCGATATGGCGGCGTAACTGGTGCGTCCTTCGAGGCTCGCCCCTGGATCGACTATTTCCGACGTTTCAGGGGGCTCGCATCTCAGGATGAAGGACGCTGGCGCTGGCATTCTCGTTTGATGGCTGAGCGAAATGTGGACGGATCGGCGACAACCTCCTTCATCCTGGGGTGCGAGCGAAGTGAGCCTCGAATGACGCACCTGGGAATGCGCCGAGCTTGACCTGAAAGTCTTTGTTGTACAAAGCGGACTGACACAGGTTGGAGGGAAGAATGACCGCTGAAACCGACATCGACACCATCAAGCGGCAGGAGGCGACGTTGATCTTCGCGGCCTTCGATGAAGCGGCCGCCTTCGCCATCGGCAGCGCCATTCGCGACCGGGCGCTGAAAGAAGATCTGCCCATCATCGTTGACATCCGCACCTTCGACCGTCCGCTTTTCTACGCGGCAATGCCGGGCTCGAACGGCTCGAACCCCGAATGGGCGCGGCGCAAGTTCAATGTGGTCAAGCGCTTCCTGAAGAGCACCTTCCGGCTGACGCTGGAGGAGCAGCGGCCGGACCGTACCTTCAAGCCGGGCTGGGGCATCGACAGCGCCGACTTCGTGCTGGCCGGCGGCGCATTTCCCATCACGGTCAAGGGTGCCGGCGTCATCGGCGCGGTGACGGTTTCCGGCCTGTCGGAGCAGGACGACCACGCCGTGGCCGTGGATGCGCTGTGCGCGCATCTGGGGATTTCGCGGGAGAACCTGGCGTTGGCCGGCGGAAGGCAATGATCTTTCGCATGACCCTCGACCCCAAACCCTTCCTCACATCCATTTTCGATGCCGCCGTCGCCGCGGCCGATCCGAACCTCACCATCCGCAGCCACCTGCCGGCGAAGCCGAAGGGACGCACCATCGTCGTCGGCGCAGGCAAGGGTGCGGCGCAGATGGCCGCGGCTTTCGAAAAGGCGTGGGACGGCCCGCTCGAAGGACTGATCGTTACCCGCTACGGCTACGGCGCGCGGACTGAACGCCTCGAAGTGATCGAAGCGGCGCATCCGGTGCCCGACGAGGCCGGGCTCGAGGCCTCGCGCCGCCTGCTGGAAATCGTTTCCGGCCTGACCGGGGACGACCTGGTGGTGGCTCTGATTTGCGGTGGCGGTTCGGCGCTGCTGCCGTCGCCGGCCGCCGGCCTGACGCTGGCCGACGAGATCGCCGTCAACGAGGCGCTGCTTGCCTCCGGTGCGCCGATTGCTGCCATGAACACCATCCGCAAGCACGTCTCGACCATCAAGGGCGGCCGCCTTGCCGCCGCCGCATGGCCGGCCAGGGTGGTATCGCTGGTGGTATCGGACATTCCCGGCGACAACCCCGCGCTGGTGGCGTCCGGGCCGACCATTCCGGACGCCGGCAGCCGCGAAGATGCGCTGGCCGCCATCGCCGCCTATGGGATTGGGCTTCCCGAAGCGGTGAGGGCGCATATCCAATCGGCCGAGTCCGCCGCGCCGCGTCCGGACGACGAGAAATTCGCCCGCAACGAAGTGCATCTGATCGCCTCGGCCGGCGTCTCTCTGGAAGCGGCGGCGGCTGAGGCGCGCCGTCAAGGCGTCGAAGCCGTCATCCTCTCCGATGCCATCGAGGGCGAGGCGCGCGAGGTCGGTTCGGTCCATGCCGCCATCGCCCGCGAGGTCGCGGCCCGCAACCGGCCCTTCGCCAAACCGGTGCTGATCCTGTCGGGCGGCGAGACGACGGTTACGTTGAAGGCAAAAGGCAAGGGCGGGCGCAATTCGGAATTTTTGCTGGCCTTTGCCATCGGCATTGCCGGGGTCGAGGGCATTCATGCGCTGGCCGCCGACACCGACGGCATCGATGGCTCCGAGGACAATGCCGGCGCCTTCTGCGACGGCTCCACGGCTCCGCGCATGCGGGCGACAGGCGTCGATGCCAAGGCCATGCTCGCCGCCAACAACGCCTGGACGGCGTTCAATGCGGTGGGCGACCTGTTCGTGCCGGGGCCGACTGGAACGAACGTCAACGATCTCAGGGCGATACTGGTGCGCTAACGCCTTTATCCTCCTCCTTGTGGGGAGGGGGTGACGTTGAGCACCACGCGAAGCGGAGGCCGGGTGAGGGGGGCAAGTATTACTCCATCAACGCTTTCACCGCCTTCATGTCTTTCATGAACCGCGCTCGTTCGGCTTCCTTGTCGGCCGGGTCGGGGATGCGCAGGATGAAGGACGGGTGGATGGTGATGAACACGCGAAGCCCGTCCTCGCGTTCGATCACCTCGCCGCGCATCTTCGTCACCGGGATCGCCTTGCCGAGCAGCGCTTGCGCCGCCGTCGCGCCCATCGCCACGACGAGGTTCGGCTTGATCAGCTCCAACTCCTTGTCCAGCCACCAGCGGCAGGCCTGCACCTCGCCGGCATTCGGCTTGGAATGGATGCGGCGCTTGCCGCGCGGCTCGAACTTGAAATGCTTCACCGCATTCGTGACATAGGTCTTCAGCCGGTCGATTTCGGCGTCGTCCAGGATCGCGTCGAAAACCTTGCCGGCCGGGCCGACGAAGGGCTTGCCGGCGATGTCCTCCTGGTCGCCCGGTTGCTCGCCGACGAAGATGACACTGGCGGTTTCCGGACCTTCGCCGAACACCGTCTGCGTCGCCTCGCGCCACAGCGGGCAGCGCCGGCAGCCCTTCGCCGCTTCGCGCAACGCGGCGATGGAGCGCGCCTTCGCGCCATCGTCGGGGGCTTCCTCGCCACGCGCCGGCCAGTGCCTGGCCTGCACCTTGGCGTGGTGCGGCGCCGGTGACGTCGGCATCCTGGCGATCATCTCCTTCGCGGCCTTGTCCGCGCCTGCGATCAAATCGGGAATGAGCGAGGCCTCGGGAAGGTTCCGCCAGTATTTCTTCGGCATCTCCTTCTGCATTGCCTGCACCTTCAGCCGGGCCGGGTTGAAGATGTTCTCGAAATAGGTCTGCCACAGCGCCTCGGTGGCGTCCTCGGCCGGCGCATCCGCCTTCGCCGCGCCCGGTCCGATCGCCAGAATTTCGCCGTCCCATGTCGCGGAGGCATGCGGCGTCAGGATGGTCCAGCGCATGCCGGTGAAGCGGCGCACGAAGAAGGGCGCGTTGCGGGCGACGATATGGTGCGATGGCTCGAACCAGGCGACGAAGCGCTCGGCTTCGCCCTCGCCGATCTTCCGGAAGCGGACGAAGGCCCGCATCTTGTGCATGTCGCGGCCGACGGCCTTTTCCATCGCCTCGAAGCGCCGGATGTCCGGATCGGAGGCGATTTCCAGAAGTTTCGGCTCGTGACGCAGCCGCCAGAGCAAGCGGTAGAGCAGGGCGAAGCGTGCGGGGTCGGAATGGCAGATCACGGCTTCGGCGCGGGCGATGAAAGCGCGCGGAACGGTGAGGGTGCCTTTGTCTTCGGATGCTTCAGGTATTGTGCGCCCAACGGATTGCCGATTTTCAACTGCATCCACCATCCAAGCCACATCCTCCGGCGCCACACCGCCCGACGCCAACACGCGCGCCGCGTCGCGCCAGCCGGCAAAGTCGGTTTCGCTGACCAGACGGGCCGTGTGTCGGGCAAGATGGAGTTGTTCAGCCTGCATCGTCAAAACAGCGACAACTGTTCGCAGGAGGAAACGATCGTTTCGCGCAGCGCCGCCTGGTCGGTCAGGCCGCCGGGCGACCAGCCTTGCGCGACGATGAAGGGCCGCAGCTTGGCGATGGATTTCGCCAGCCTGCCGACATCTTCAAGCCGCAGACGCCGATGCCGGCGCGTGGCGATGATGCGGTCCACCACCTTGGTGCCGAGGCCCGGCACGCGCAGCAGCGTCTCGCGGTCGGCGCGGTTCACATCCACCGGAAACAGGCCCCGGTGCCGCAGCGCCCAGGCAAGCTTCGGGTCGATGGCGAGATCGAGCATGCCGTCAGCGCTGCCCTGCAGGATCTCCGGCTGCGAAAAGCCATAGAACCGCATCAGCCAGTCGGCCTGGTACAGCCGGTGCTCGCGCATCAGCGGCGGCTTGCGCACCGGCAGGGCGGCCGACGAATCCGGGATCGGGCTGAAGGCGGAGTAATACACCCTGCGCAACTGATAGCTGCCGTAGAGCCGGGCGCTGGTCTTCAAAATGCCGTCGTCGGAGGTCGAGTCCGCCCCGACGATCATCTGGGTTGATTGACCACCGGGCGCGAAACGCTCACGCGTCTTCGTCTTCAGAGTCGGTTCGGCTTTTTCCTCCATCTTCTCGCGAAGCTTCGCCATGGAAAGCCGGATCGTTTCCGGCCGCTTCTCCGGCGCGAAACGCTTGACGCTTTCGTCGGTCGGAAGCTCGACATTGATCGACAGCCGGTCGGCATAGAGCCCGGCCTTCTCGATCAATTCCTGCGAGCATTCGGGAATGGTCTTGAGATGGATGTAGCCACCGAACTTCTCGTCCAGCCGCAGCCGCCGCGCCACCTCGACCATTTCGCCCATCGTCTCGTCCGGCGAACGCACCACGCCGGAGGACAGGAACAGGCCTTCGATATAGTTGCGACGATAGAAGTCCATTGTCAGTCTCACCACCTCATCGACGGTGAAACGGGCGCGGCGGACGTTTGAGGACGAACGGTTGATGCAATAGCTGCAATCGTAGATGCAGAAATTGGTCAGCAGGATCTTCAGGAGCGAGATGCATCGACCGTCCGGCGCGTAGGAATGGCAGATGCCCATGCCCTCGGTCGAGCCGATGCCGCCGCTCTTCAGCGAATTGCGCTTCCCCGCGCCCGACGAGGCGCACGAGGCATCGTATTTGGCGGCATCCGAAAGGATGGCGAGCTTTTCGCGGGTTGAGAGGATAGCCATTCGTTCATGATATGTTCCGACACGCTATCCCGCTATAAAATTTTACACAGGGAGGGATTTTTCCGCGGCAGGGCCGCCTGGCGTCAGGCGGTGATGTCGATCACGCCGCAATCGCCGGCAGCACTTCCGAAAGCCACGCGCTGCTCGGCCTTGTCCCACATCATCGCCGTGATCGCGCCTTTGCCCGGCCGGCGCAGCAGCACTTCCTTGGCGTCGGCGAACCGCGCGGCGATGATCATGCCGTCCTCATAGCCGATGGCGACGACGTCCTGGCTGGGATGGCAGGCCACGCAGGTCACCATGGTGTTGCCGCGCGTGCCGAGTTCCAGCGGCGCCTTGCCCATCGGCCCGTCCTTGGCCTGGAACGGCCACACGATCGCCGCCGGCGCGCCGGCGCTCGCCAGCCATTTGCCCTTGGCGGCCCAGGACAGGCTTTTGACCTTGGCCGGGTAGCCCGACATGCGCATATGCTTGCCGTCGGCCAGCTTCCAGCCATGCAGCGCATTCTCCTGCATGGTGGTGACGAGAAAATTGCCGTCCGGCGAGAAACTGATGCCGGTATGCGCGCCCGCCCACTCCAATTCCACCGGCTTGCCCTCGGCGGCGGGGAAATGCAGCGTCGCGCCATTGTAGCGGGCGACGCCGATGCGCATGCCTTTCGGCGCGAAGGCAACGCCCTCTACCGAGCGTGGATGCTGGAAGTCCTTCACCTTGCCGTCGGCGAAACGGACAAAGGCGGTCTTGCCGCTGCCATAGGCGATCGCGCCCTGCGGCCCGGCGGCGACGCTGGTGATCCACTTCCTGCCGGCGCTCGCCAGTTCCTGTGCGCTGCCGCCGGCTGTGACGGCGAACACCTTGCCATCCTCGCCGCCGGTGATCAGCCGGTCGCCGGCCGGGTCGAGAACCGCCGCCAGCAATCCGTCATGCACCTGTTCGGTCTTGTGGCCGTTGTCGAGCCGGTGGATCGAACCGTCGGCGAGCGCGAAATGCGGCACATTGCCGAGAAAGACGGCGGCCACGCAATGGCCGGAAAGATCGAGCGGGGCGACTGTGGGCATAGTCCAGACTATTCCGTTTCAGGTTTGTGCTGCCCTCACCCTTACCCTCTCCCGGCAAGGACGGGGAGAGGGGTCGCCAACGTTGCGGCAGGTATCCCTTCTCCCTGTTTCACGCAGAGAAGGGCCGGCGGGCGAATGAGGGGCAGGAGATACTTCGCAAGCTGGAGGGTCAGGCGGCCTGGCACGCCTCGAAGCTCTTCCTCAGCTTTTCGGCGTCGAGGTCGCGGCCGATGAAGACCAGCCGGGTCGCATGCGCCTCGCCGTCCTTCCAGGCGCGCTGGTGGTCGCCCTCGATGATCATGTGCACCCCCTGGATGACATAGCGCTCGTCGTCGCCCTTGAAGGCGATGATGCCCTTGAGCCGCAAGATGTTCGGCCCTTCCATCTGGGTGACCTTCTCGATCCAGGGGAAGAACTTCTTCTGGTCCATCTCGCCGCCCCGCAGCGAGACTGACTGCACCGTCACATCGTGGATCGCGGCGGGATGCGCATGATCGTGTCCATGGTGCCCATGGTCGTGCCCGTCATGGTCGTGGTGCGCGTGCTCGTCGGCTTCAAGGAAATGCGGATCGTTTTCCAGCGCCCGCTTGAGGTCGAATGCGCCGCGGTCGAGCACTTCCGAAAGGTCTACGCCCGAGCGTTCGGTGCGGTGGATCCTCGCCGCCGGGTTGATGGCGCGGATGGTCGCCTCGACGGCGCGCAGTTCCTCCGGCGTCACCAGATCGGTCTTGTTCAGCACGACGACATCGGCGAAGGCGATCTGGTCTTCGGCCTCCTTCGAATCCTTCAGCCGCAGCGGCAAATGCTTGGCATCGACCAACGCCACCACGGCGTCGAGCCTAGTCTTGGAGCGCACGTCTTCGTCCATGAAGAACGTCTGGGCCACCGGCACCGGGTCGGCGAGGCCGGTCGTCTCCACCACGATGGCGTCGAAGCGGCCGGGACGGCGCATCAGGCCCTCGACGACGCGGATCAGGTCGCCGCGTACCGTGCAGCACACGCAGCCATTGTTCATCTCGTAGATTTCCTCGTCGGATTCCACGATCAGATCGTTGTCGATGCCGATCTCGCCGAATTCGTTGACGATGACCGCGTAGCGCTTGCCATGGTTCTCCGACAGGATGCGGTTGAGCAGGGTTGTCTTGCCGGCGCCGAGATAGCCGGTCAGGACGGTTACGGGGATCTGCGTCTGTGCTTCGCTCATGTCAAGCCTCGAACTGCGATGGAGGCTCCCATATAGGATGCCGCTCGCCTGTTTGCACCTGTCAAACCCGTCCGCGCCTGCCAAATTTTCGGGCCAACCAGGATGCCGTTATCAGCGATTGAAGACATGGTGTTCTGGGCAATGCGCTGATGGAGAGCGCTGGTCTGGACGCGGCTTCGCCTTACAGGGGACACAGGACCGCCGCGGCCAAAATTCGTTTGTCATCTAACTGAAATAAACATCTGCCATTAGCGCTTGCGAACCACATAACGCTTGCCGGCAAATTGTTTCTTTGCCGGCGGCGCGTTTTGCAAAGCGCCGATCGCGGCTATTGTGCTTGCGGGGAGCGCGGTCAGAGAGGGGTGACCATGGCCAAGGTTGATCCAGGCACGACGATGAGCCGGCTGCATTCGGCGGCGCGGCTGGCGCGAACCGCACTTGCCGCGCGCCTTCTGGCGCACGGTTTCTATGCCGGGCAGGACCAGATCATGCTGGCGCTCGACCGTGAGGATGGGCAGACGCCCGGTACTCTGGCGGACAGGCTGGGCGTGCGTCCGCCGACGATAACGAAAACCATAAACCGGCTTCAGGCGCAGGGCTTCCTCGAGAAGCGCGCCTCCAACTCCGATGCGCGGCAGGCGCATATCTTTCTGACCGAAGGCGGGCGCGAGACCATCCAGGCCATCAAGAAGTCGGTGCGCAAGACCGAAAAACAGGCGTTCAAGGGCCTCGACAAGAAGGACCAGAAGACGCTCTCGAAGCTGCTGTCGCGCATAGAAGGTAATCTCTCTGACGACCGGCTGGCCTTCGTCGAAGAGGACGACGCCGACACCGAGGAATAAGCCGGGCAGGCGGCTGTGACGTGGGGTTTCGGACCGAATACCAGCTATCCGCCGCCGATTGGCACACAGCCGGGATTTGCCTGACGATTCGTGTAAGTTTGCATTGGGGCCTTGTGAGCGGGCGCGGAACCCGCGAAGAAGGCTTGAAATGAAACCCCCGTTCGGCTCGCCAAATTGACTGTTCCCGCCAGACTGGATGAAGGCGCGACGCCGCCTGTTGCGATCGCCCTCATCCTTGCCTCCTACCTGCTCTTTTCCTTCCTCGACACCAGCAGCAAGTATCTGGTGCTGGCCGGCGTGTCGCCGCTGTTCGTTGCCTGGACCCGCTTCGCCGTCCATGTCGTCATCGTTCTGGTGGTGTTTCGCAGCTGGCGCGAGCCGATCCGCTTCCGCGCCGCGAATCTGCCGGCGCATATCTTGCGCGGCCTGTTCCTGTTCGGAGCGACGATCCTCAACATCATCGCTTTGCGCACGATGCAACTGGCCGAAACCATGTCGATCTTCTTCGCCGGACCGATGGTCATCACCGCGCTTGCCGGTCCGCTGCTTGGCGAATGGGCCGGCTGGCGCCGCTGGATCGCCATCCTGATCGGCCTGGTCGGCGTCGTTATCATAACCCGGCCCGGTGTCGGCGTCTTCGGCGTCGGCCATCTGCTGGCGCTGGGCTCGATGCTGTCGAACTCGCTCTATGTCATCATGACCCGGCGCATGGGCGCGAAAGAGACGTCGGAAAGCCTCATCCTCTATGCGGCGCTGTGCCCGACGATCCTGCTGCTGCCGGCCTTCGCGCTGCCGTTGTCGTTGCCGCAGGACGGCTGGCACTGGTTCATCATCTGCATGCTCGGCGTCTTCGGCGGCGTCGGCCACTATCTGCTCATCATCGCCTACCGCATGGCTTCGGCGACGGCTCTCGCTCCCTATCCCTATTCGCAGATGATCTGGATGATCGCTTTCGGCTGGCTGATCTTCAACCAGCTGCCGGACGGATGGACGATTGTCGGCGCTGCCGTCATCGTCGCCGGCGGTCTCTATATCGTCCACCGCGAACATCGGCTGCGGGTACACAACCGGGCCGCGCTCGCGGCCGAAACCGATGAATTGGCAAAAAAGCTTGATTTGCCCCGGAGGGATGTCTAAGCCGGATTTAAACAGTTTAAATGTTGGGGTCCGGGAGGCGGAGACTGGCACAGAAAATCAAGCTTTCGACGATCGCGGACGCGCTCGGCGTTTCGACCGCGACGGTATCGCTGGCCTTGCGCGACAGCCCGCTGGTCGCCGGCGCGACGCGGGAACGCATCAAGGAACACGCGCGCGAAATCGGCTACATCTACAACCGCCGCGCCGCCAGCCTGCGCACCTCGCGCTCGGGCATTGTCGGCGTCGTCGTCCACGACATCATGAACCCCTTCTACGCGGAAATCCTGCGCTCCATCGAAAGCGAACTGGACCGCAGCCGGCAGACCTTCATCCTGTCCAATCACTACGATCAGCTCGACAAGCAGCGCACCTTCATCGACACGCTGCTGCAGCTTGGCGCCGATGGCGTCATCATGTCGCCGGCCATCGACACGCCGGCCTCCGATATCCTGATGGCCGAGGAGAACGGGTTGCCGGCGGTGCTGATCGCCCGCGATGTCGAGGACGCCCATGTGCCGGTGTTTCGCGGCGACGACGCCTACGGCACCGCGCTGGCCACCAACCATCTCATCTCGCTTGGCCACAAGCGCATCGCCATGATCGGCGCGACCGACCAGACATCGACGGGCCGTGACCGCTATCAGGGTTATCTGAACGCCATGCAGACGGCCGGGCTCGAGGTCAATCCGGCCTGGCGCATCCAGGGGCCGCGCACCAAGCAGGCCGGTTTCGAGGCCGCCGGCCAGTTCCTGGCGCTGAAGGACAGGCCCACCGCCGCCTGCTGCTGGAACGACCTCGTCGCCATCGGCCTGATGAACGGCATTTCCCGCGCCGGGCTGGTGCCGGGCGTCGACATTTCCGTCACCGGCTATGACGATCTCGAGGAAGCGGCCATCGCCACGCCGGCGCTCACAACCGTCTGGAACGGCCAGCGCGAGGTCGGCCGCCGCGCCGCCAGCGCCCTTCTGGACAAATTGAACGGACAGACGGTGCGTCTGTCGCAGGAACTCATCAAGCCGGAACTGCATGTGCGACAGTCTACCGGCAGGCCGGTGGAGCGCTCGTAAATGACGTCAGTTTTGTCGGATGTGGCGGTCCTGCTGCCCGCCCGCCTTCACAGCCATGCCGCCGAGAGAATAAGGCGAACGTTTCGGGCGATCCCGCTGGAAAGTTCCGACCTGGCGGCGCTGTCCGCCGACGACAAGGCGGCCATTCGCGGCATGGCCGGCGGAATCGCGATCGGCGCCTCCATCATCGATGCGCTGCCCAATCTCGAGATCATCGCGAATTTCGGCGTCGGCTATGACGGCATCGACGCGCGCCATGCCGCCAGCCGCGGTGTCATGGTGACGAACACGCCCGATGTGCTGACCGAGGAAGTCGCCGACACGGCGGTCGCCCTGTTGCTCAACACCGTGCGCGAACTGCCGCGCGCCGAGCAATGGCTGCGGCAGGGGCGCTGGGTGAGCGAAGGCAACTACCCTTTGAGCCGGTTGACCTTGCGCGGGCGCAAGGCCGGCATATTCGGCATGGGCCGTATCGGCCTTGCCATCGCGAAACGGCTGGAAGCGTTCGGCCTCACCATCGCCTACCACAACCGCCGGCCGGTCGAAGGCGTCGCTTACGCCTATCACGATACGTTGGAAGGTCTCGCGCAGGCCGTTGATACGCTGGTCTCGGTCGCGCCGGGAACGCCGGCAACGGAAAAAGCGGTGAACGCCCAGGTGCTGAAGGCGCTGGGTCCGGACGGCGTTTTTGTCAACATTGGCAGGGGCAGCACGGTCGATGAGCCGGCCTTGGCGCAGGCGCTGACGGACGGCGCCATCGCTGCCGCCGGCCTCGATGTCTTCGCCAGTGAACCGAACGTGCCGCAGGCGCTGCTCGATCTGCCGAATGTGGTGCTGCTGCCCCACGTCGCTTCCGCCTCGCATCACACCCGGGAGGCCATGGCGGATCTTTGCGTCGACAACCTCGTCTCGTGGTTCTCCGAAGGCAAGGCGTTGACGCCGGTGCCGGAAACGGCCGATATGAAGCCAGCCGGCTGAGCCGGCTTCGCCACATTCATTAACGCTGCTCGCGTCCGTTTAACCTCTGTTTAATGCCTTGGAATCCACTATGGATTCAACTGCTTGGGCGTGGGTATGCGACGATGAAGGTGCTTGGAGCCATTGTGGCGGCTGCGGCGGTCTATGGTGGCGCTCACATTTTGAAGCTCGAAGCCGATGCGCCGCCGTCGCGGCCTGCTTCTGTTGCTGGCGCCTATAGGCTCGTCGCGAATGGCGGACAGGCCTGCACGGTGGAACGTCGGCAAACATCTTCGGCCATCTCAGCCTTGAACGTCGATCCGGGCTGCGGGGAACTGCTTCCCGGCCTTGAACGGGCAAAATTCTGGCGTGACAACGACGACGGCACGGTCTCGTTCAGCCAAAACGGCGTCGATCCGATTGTTGTCTTCGCGGCTGCCGATGGCGAAGGCTACGAGTCCTACCAGCCGGCGCTTCCCCTGCTTTCGATGGCGGCGTCGCAATAAGCGTCGACAATTCTAAAGCGAAATCGCGTAAATTTTGAGCGATGCTGAAAAGCAAAATATAAAGCAAATGTCCTAAACTGTAGGTTGTCTTGGTCTTGGGCGGGCAATCCATTATGGACACGATAATTCTGATCGTTCTGGCAGGCTGCGCCGTCTGTTGCTTGATTATTCTATTGAAGACGCCGAATCCGCAGAAATTTTCGTTGTTCAAACACCCTGATGCTGCAAGTCAGCTCCGATACGTCATGGCGGCTTCCTTTTACAAGAAGAAGGTCATGAACAAATCCGAATATCGAGTGTTCAAGGTGGTGGAATCCGAAGTTTCCACTCTCCGCAGGGGATATCGCGTTCTGTCACAAACAAGCCTTGGGGAAATCGTGGGTTCGGACGACACCAAGGCTTATTTTGCCGTCAACAGCAAACGCGTCGACGTGCTCATCCTTGGCCCTTACGGCGAAGCTGTGGCCGCGATCGAATATCAGGGGGGCGGGCATCATCAGGGAAGTGCCGCCGCGAGAGATGCCATAAAACGCGAGGCCTTACGAAAGGCAGGCATTCACTTCGTGGAAGTTCTGGACAGTCATTCCAACGAAGAAATCGCCCAGATGGTTCGCAAGATCGTAAAGTTACCGCAGGCTGCTTGATCGCTACTTGGCCGCCGTCCGCAACCCGCCTTTCGCCGCTGCGTGCGCCCGCACGGCGTCGCCGAACGCCTTGAAGACGCGCTGCGAGGCGTTGTCGGATTGCACCCAGTATTCCGGATGCCACTGCACGCCGACCGCGAAGGCCCGCGCGTCACGAACCGAGACGGCTTCCACCGTCCCGTCTTCGGCGACCGCTTCCACCTGCAGCGCCGGTCCGAGCCGGTCGACCGCCTGGCGGTGGACCGAATTGACCATGATGTCGCCGGCGCCGAACACGCCGGCCAGGCAGCTGCCGGGCTTGATGCTGACGCTCTGGCGGATGGCGAAGCGTTCGTCCTGGTTTTCGCTGGCCGGCGCGCGATGGTCGAGCGAGCCTTCACGGTCCTGGATTTCGGTGGCCAGCGTGCCGCCGAGCGCCACGTTCATTTCCTGGATGCCGCGGCAGATGGCGAGCAGCGGCACGCCGCGTTCCACCGCCTTGCAGATCAGCGGCAGGGTCGTCGCGTCGCGATCCGGATCGTAAGGTCCGTTCGCCTCGCTGGCATCGCCGCCATAGAGCGAGGGATGGACGTTGGATTTAGATCCCGTGATCATGACGCCGTCGACCGCCGAGAGCAGTTCGTCGAGATCCAGCCTGTCGCCGAATGACGGCAACAGCACCGGCAGCACGCCCGCGCCGGCGACCGCCGCCTCCAGATACTGCTGCGGGGCCGCATGCCAGCGGTAGTTCTCGAATTGGCGGACATCGGTGGAGACGGCGACGAGCGGTTGGATCATGGCGGCGGAAGACCTCGTTAGTCCTGTCCAGATTGCTGTAAAAATAGGCGATCGCAAGGCGTTTTGCCATGCCGTGCCTGCCTGCTTGCGACACAGGCTGAGCGGGGCGTTTAGACTATAGTTGTAGACGCCTTTCGCGAGATCGGAAATTCCCGCCAGGCCGTCTGCTGGAATGGCGTCGCCCGCTGGACTCGCGTTCTTGCGCGTGTATTGTCCCTTCAAGCCGGCCTAAATTTCAGGCGCTTCAGCGGGGTCAGCTTCGTCATCACTTAAGGGAGGAAATTCATGGATCGTCGCTCATTTATCAGGAAGGCCGGCACCACCGGCGTCGGCGCCGCCGCAGCGGTCACGACGCTTGCAGCACCGGCCATCGCCCAGTCCAACCCGAAGATCACCTGGCGTCTCGCCTCGTCCTTCCCGAAGTCGCTCGATACGATTTACGGGGGTGCCGAAGTGTTCTCCAAAATGCTTTCGGAAGCCACGGACGGCAATTTCCAGATCCAGGTTTTCGCGGCCGGTGAACTCGTTCCCGCCTTCCAGGCTTCCGATGCGACCGCGGCCGGCACGGTCGAGGCTTGCCACACCGTTGCCTATTATATGTGGGGCAAGGATCCGACCTATGCGCTGGGCGCAGCGGTGCCGTTCTCGCTCAACGCGCGCGGCATGAATGCCTGGCACTACCATGGCGGCGGCATCGACCTGTTCAACGAGTTCCTCGGCACCCAGGGTCTCGTCGGCTTCCCCGGTGGCAACACCGGCGTGCAGATGGGCGGCTGGTTCCGCAAGGAGATCAACACGGTCGCCGATCTCAACGGTTTGAAGATGCGCATCGGCGGCTTCGCCGGCAAGGTCATGGAGCGTCTCGGCCTGGTGCCGCAGAACATTCCCGGCGGCGATATCTATCCGGCGCTGGAAAAGGGTACGATCGACGCTGCCGAATGGGTTGGTCCGTATGACGACGAAAAGCTCGGTTTCTACAAGGTCGCGCCCTATTATTACTATCCCGGCTTCTGGGAAGGCGGCCCGACCGTCCACCTGATGTTCAACAAGGGCAAGTACGAGGCGCTGCCGGCAAACTACAAATCGCTTCTGCGCACCGCCGCGCAGGCCACCGACGCCGACATGCTGCAGAAGTACGACTACAAGAATCCGGCCGCGGTCCGGCAGCTTGTCGCCAACGGCGCCCAGCTTCGTCCGTTCAGCCAGGAAATCCTGTCGGCCAGCTTCGACAAGGCTAATGAAGTGTATGGCGAAATGTCCGCTTCGAACCCGCTGTTCAAGAAAATCTGGGAATCGATCGTCGGCTTCCGCAAGGACTACTATCTCAACATGCAGATCGCCGAATACAACTACGACACCTTCATGATGGTGCAGCAACGCGGCAACAAGCTGTAAGCGCTGATCGATCGACCTATCGAAAAACCCCCGGAGCGCCGCTCCGGGGGTTTTTCTTTGTTTGAATGTCAGCCGGCTGTCGCGCGGCGTCAGTTGAAGCTTGGCGGCTGCGACAGGTTCGGCGCAGCCGGCGCCGCAGGGGCAGCGGGAGCTGATGGATTGGCCGGCACGGCGCCTCCACCTGCCGGGGGCGCCGTCGGCGCCGGCGCGCCCAGAGGCGGCAGGCCGAAGCCTCCCGGCTGGCCGAGGCCCGATCCGCCGCCGCTCAGCGGCGGCAGGGTGATCTGGATGTCCTTCGGATCGACCACGGTTCCCTTGTAGTGCATCACCATCTGCGGGAAGGCGAGGGTGAGGCCGATCATCAGCACCTGGATGCAGACGAAAGGCACCGCGCCCCAATAGATCTGGCCTGTCGTCACCGGCGCGATCTGCTTGCCGGTGATGCGGTCGAGATAGGGCACGCGCGCCGCCACCGAACGCAGGTAGAACAGCGCGAAGCCGAAGGGCGGGTGCATGAAGCTGGTCTGCATGTTCACGCCCAGAAGCACGCCGAACCAGATCAGGTCGATGCCCAGTTTTTCAGCGGCCGGCGCCAGCAGCGGCACGATGATGAAGGCGAGTTCGAAGAAGTCGAGGAAGAACGCCAGGAAGAACACGAGAAGGTTGACGGCGATCAGGAATCCGATCTCGCCGCCCGGCAGGGATATGAGCAGGTGCTCCACCCACAGATGTCCGTTGACGCCGTAGAAGGTCAGCGAGAAGACGCGCGCGCCGATCAGGATGAACAGCACGAAGGACGACAGGCGGGTGGTCGAGGCGAGCGCGTGCCGGATGACGTCAAGGTTGAGCCGGCCTTTCATCGCGGCCATGATCAGCGCGCCGACCGCGCCCATCGCGCCGCCTTCGGTCGGCGTGGCGATGCCGAGGAAGATCGTGCCCAGCACCAGGAACACCAGCGCCAGCGGCGGGATCAGCACGATGATCACCTGCTGCGCCAGCCGCGACATCATGTTGAAGCTGAATGTCTTGTCCAGAAGTGCGACGATATAGATGAAGACGACGCCGGCGACCATCGCCAGGATATCGGCGTCAGGGCCATGCGTGGGCGCAAGGTAGACATAGGCCCCGTAGCCGACCGCGACGGCGACCGCCAGGGCGACCAGCAGCGAGGTAACGCCATGGCCCAGCGTTCGCGCTTCCAGGGGCAAGGCAGGAACCGACTGCGGCCGGACGATCGACATGATCAGGATGTAGCCCATGTAGAGGCCGGTCAGGACCAGGCCGGGGATAAGCGCGCCGGCATACATGTCGCCGACCGAACGGCCGAGCTGGTCGGCAAGCACGATAAGCACCAGGGACGGCGGAATGATTTGCGCCAGCGTACCCGACGCGGCGATGACGCCCGTAGCGACCCTGCGATCGTAACCGTAGCGCAGCATGATCGGCAGCGAGATGAGGCCCATCGCAATGACGGACGCGGCGACCACGCCGGTTGTCGCGGCAAGCAGTGCGCCGACGAAGATCACCGCATAGGCCAGGCCGCCGCGAACGGGGCCAAAAAGCTGGCCGATCGTGTCGAGCAGGTCCTCCGCCATGCCGGAGCGTTCCAGCACGATTCCCATGAAGGTGAAGAACGGTATGGCCAGCAGCGTGTCGTTGGCCATGACGCCGCCATAGAAGCGCTCGGGCAGGGCGTAAAGCAGCGGCCAGGACAGGTTGATCGAGCCGCTTGAGAATGGCGCCAGCTCGACGCCGATCAGGAAGAACAGCAGACCGTTGGCGGCGAGCGAGAATGCCACCGGGTAGCCGATCAGCAGGAAGACGATCAGCGAGAGGAACATGATCGGCGCCATGTTCTGCGCGATGAACTCGATCACGAGCGGACCTCCTCGGCGAGGGCTTTTGCTTCGAGTTCAGCCTGTTCGTGCACGGATATGAATGGATTCGGATCGTCGATCAGCCCGCACATGATGGCGACTTTCTTGATGATCTCCGAAACACCCTGGAAACCGAGTAGCAGGAAGCCGAGTAGGAGCATCATTTTCGCGGGCCAGATGATCAGTCCGCCGGCATTGCCCGAAACCTCGCCGCTCCTGAACGACAGCAGAACGTAGGGGAACAGGTAAGAAACCATCAGGACCACGAAGGGCATGAGGAACAGCAGGTGCCCAAGCAGATCGATCCAGTGCTGAACGCGGCGTGAGAACATGCCGTAGACGATGTCGATGCGGATGTGTTCGTTCTGCTTCAGCGTATAGGCGGCCGCCAGCAGGAAGGCCGCGCCGAACAGATACCATTGCAGTTCCAGCCAGGCGTTGGATGAGCTGTTGAGCGCCTTGCGGATCACGGCATTGCTGGCGCTGACAAGGATCGAGATCAGGATCAGCCAGGACACCCATTTGCCGATCGTCTCGTTCGTCCAGTCAACAGCCCGCGAAATGCCCAGAAGCACCGACATCCGCGTGTCGTAGATCGTCGTCCAGACAATGGCGACGATCACGATCAGGAGAAGGATGGCTAGTGACAAGGCAGTCGGCGATTGAATGACGGCATTGAGAAAGGCCATCTCAAATCCTCCCATGGATAAATTAGACGCTGCCGCGAACCCCGGATTTCTACAGCGCGCCTTTGATAACGGGTATGACGTTCGCCGACGAGCGCGTCAACTCGTCGCCGCGCCGATCAACAGCGCCGTGGCGTCATAGAAGCGGTTGCGCCGCCGCCATTGAACCAAAGTCTGAGACTTACGCGGCTTTGCGGTTGTCGTGTCCGCCGCCGGCCAGAACCAGCATGAGTACGAGCAGGAAGAACATCCAGGCATCGCGCCACTCGATCGGGAAGTAGCCCGCCCAGAGCGATTCGGCGATGCCGTAAGCGGCCGCGCCGGCTGCCGCGCGCGTTGGCGATAGGAAACCGCCGACCGCTGTCACGAACAGGATTTTCAGCCCGTAGATGAGGCCCGCGCCAAACCCGATATTGCCGTAGTAAAGCGCCGCCAGCACGCCGGCCAGCCCGGCGCAAAGGCCGCCGCCCATCACGGCCGTGCGAAAGACGGCGCGCACGTCCACGCCGCAAAGCGCCGCGGCAGCCGGATCGTCGGAAACGGCGCGCCATGAACGGCCGAAGCGTGAGCGTGAAAGATAGAGGCCGCAAAGCCCGATTGCCGCGACGCCGACCGCGCAATTCGCCAACTGGATGACGGTAAGCGTGACCTTGAAGCCCGCTGCCTCGGCGAACACGACGGGGCCTGCAAACATCGGCGGCAGCCATAGATCGCGCGTGTCGGCGGCGATGCGCCCCATTTCCATCAGCGCCAGCAATACGCCCAGCGTCGCCGCGACGATCGTGTTCGGCGAACTCTTGGCCAGCGGTTCGAGGACGACGCCGGACAGGAACCGGCTCGCCAGCGCCGCATAGGCGAACGCGATGGCGATGGCCAGGACGATGCTCGCCGGCAGCGTCAGCCAGAGCGTCTGGTAACCATACACGGCCGCCAGGATCATCGTCTGCCCGCAGAAGGCGAAGAGCCCGCCATAAGCGAGGTTGGTGCGGTGCAGGATGCCGTTGGTCAGCGCATAGCCGAAGGCGAGCAGGGCGTAGAGCATGCCCGAATGCAGCCCGTTCAGAAGCTGTTGGAAAAAGTAGAGCATGGGTTGTCCAACGGCGCCGGTGCGTCGGGGTCAGGCCAGAGTGCACACCAAATTATAACTTGTCAAAGCTATTTTGCAGGTTAGATTATGCCATGCCTGTTTCGTGGACATCCCATCGCTTCAGCGGCGGCGCATTGGCGCTGGATGCCGCCAATACCGTCGTCCTGCGTGGCGATCCGGACAAGACGTTCGACCGTTTCGCCGAGCCGGAGGAGATCGCACGCTTTGCCGAAGCGGCCTCCATATTCCGCTCGGAGGAACTGGGTGGCCGGCGGGTCGAGGCGGCGTCGCCGCGCCGGATCGCGCCGGTCGTGCTTGCCATCCGCGAGGCCACCGACCGACTGTTTCGCGAAGCTGTTGCGGAAGATGTCATCCAGTCTGCTGCGCTGGCGACTCTTTTGCGGACATGTGCCGAAGGTCTTGGCGGCATCCCGTTCGCCGCAACTCCAGAGCGTCCCTTCGGCGATGCGGCAACCCCGCTCGCCTTTGAGGCGGCGCTTGCGGTATCGGCGCTGTCCCTGCTCGAACCGGGCCGGCTGTCGCGGCTGCGCATCTGCCCCAACTGCGGTTGGCTGTTCATCGACCGCAGCCGCAACGCCAGCCGCCAATGGTGCGACATGGCCGTCTGCGGCAACCGACGCAAGGCCAGCCGCCACTATCGCCGGCGTATGGCGGCGAATGGCGATGCGTCGGGCGTTGTAACCAGGAAGGACCGCTGACATGTCGAGGCTGATTTCAGGCTCCGCGCTTGCGGCATTGATTCTCTCGGCGGGCTTGCTGCTCGGCGGCTGCCGGGATTCAGGCGACGGCGATTTCTTCGCCGTTTCGGGGCGGCTGTTCGAATTCAACTACAGGCTGGGCATCGCCACCTATGTCGTCACGCTGAAGCCCTTGCGCCCGATGGCCAGCGATCAAACCGCCATCGTCGATTTCGAGAATCCGGCCGGCGGCCCGCCCCTGGTCGTGACCCAGAAGATATGGCCCAAGCTTCAGCATCAGACATTGACCAGCCCGCCGCTCACCTGCGTCGTCAAGGACAAGCCCTATGCGGTATCAATTCGCATCGAGGACGCCAAAGGAACGGTGTTGCAAACCCTGAAAACCACGCTTGTTTCCGACCAGGACCAGACCATCCTGCCCGACAAGCCGCTGGTCACCGGGCCGATCTACGAGCTGAACCCGGAAATGGCGGGCCATGGCGATGGCAAGCTGCCGGGTGCGCCCAAACCGAATTGTCCTGTCGGCTGAAATTCGCACGCCGGACCGGGCTTGGACGCGCCTGAACCGATCGCCGGGTAACCCCAATCCCCGATTTTATTTGACCTGCCTGTGCCGGGGATAAAGACTGCGGTATCAGAACCTGACGTTGGCCGGAATGTTTTGGCCTCCGCAGAGGAAATACCGCATGACCTTGCACGACGTCGCGCTGGACGACAAATTCGACCTCGCGAAGGACCGCGTTTTCCTGTCCGGCGCGCAGGCCGTCATCCGTATGCTGCTGATGCAGCGCGAGCGCGACCGCAGGGCAGGGCTGAACACCGCCGGTTTCGTTTCCGGATATCGGGGGTCGCCGCTTGGCGGCCTCGATCTGCAGCTTTGGAAAGCCAAGCAGCAGCTTGCCGGCGCCGACATCGTCTTCCAGCCGGGCCTCAACGAGGAACTGGCCGCCACCGCCTGCTGGGGTTCGCAGCAGTCGGAACTGCTCGGCGAAGGCAAGTATGACGGCGTGTTTTCCGTCTGGTACGGCAAGGGTCCGGGCGTCGATCGCTCCGGCGACGTCTTCCGTCACGCCAATCTGGCCGGCTCATCGAAGCATGGCGGCGTGCTGGCGCTGATGGGCGACGACCACATGGCCGAATCCTCCACCAACGCGCACGCCACCGAATATCATTTCGTCGATGTGATGATCCCGGTGCTCAATCCGGCCGGCGTCCAGGAGATCATGGACTACGGCCTGTACGGCTTCGCCATGTCGCGGTTCGCCGGCACCTGGGCCGCCATCAAATGCGTCAAGGACAATATCGAATCGACGGCTTCCGTCGATGCCTCCCTCGACCGGCTGAACATCGTCCTGCCGAAATTCGATATGCCGCCCGGCGGCCTCAACATCCGCAACGAACTCGACATGCTCGGCCAGGAGGAACGGCTTTATGAGGGCAAGCGCGCCGCCGTCTCCGCCTTCATCCGCGCCAACGGCATCAACCGCATCGTCTATTCCGGCGGCCGTAGCCCGAAGCTCGGCATCATCACGGTCGGCAAAAGCTATCTCGACGTGTGTCAGGCGCTGGAGGACATCGGCATCGACGAAGCGGCCGCGAACCGCATCGGGGTCAGGCTGTTCAAGGTCGGCTGCCCGTGGCCGCTCGATTTCGAGCATGTCGCGGATTTCGCCCGCGGCCTCGACACGATCATCGTCGTCGAGGAAAAGCGCTCGCTGATCGAGGTGCAGCTGCGCGAGAATCTTTACGGCACCGCGATCCAGCCTGTCATCCTCGGCAAGAAGGACGAGCGCGGCGACTGGCTGTTCCCGGCCAAGGGATCGCTCGACCCGAACGACATCGCTATCGCGCTCGGCGAGCGCATCCTGAAAACCATCGGCCATTCGGAAGAGGTGGCGGCGCGCGTCGCCAAGCTGCGGCAGTTCCAGGCGATGCTTGCCGATACGGCCGACATCGGTTCGCGCACGCCCTTCTTCTGCTCCGGCTGTCCGCACAACACCTCCACCAAAGTGCCAGAAGGCTCGCTGGCCGCCGCCGGCATCGGCTGCCATTTCATGGCGTTGTGGATGGACCGTCAGACGGTCGGCTTCACCGCCATGGGCGGGGAGGGCGCGCAATGGATCGGCCAGGCGCCGTTCTCGACGCGCCAGCACCTGTTCCAGAACCTGGGTGACGGCACCTACAACCACTCCGGCGTGCTGGCGATGCGCTTCGCGCTCGCCGCCGGCACCAACATCACCTACAAGATACTCTACAACGACGCTGTCGCCATGACCGGCGGCCAGCCGCATGAAGGCGGCCTGACGGTCGACATGATCGCCAACCAGGTCCGGGCGGAAGGTGTCGAGCGCATCGCCGTCGTCACTGATGAGCCGGACAAATATGCCGGCAAGATTACGTTTCCGCCGCGCACCACGATCCACCATCGCGACGACATGGACCGCGTTCAGCGGGAATTGCGGGAGGTCAAGGGCGTATCCGTGCTGCTCTACGACCAGACCTGCGCCGCCGAGAAGCGCCGCCGCCGCAAGCGCGGCACGTTTCCCGATCCGGACAAGCGCGTTTTCATCAATGAGCTCGTCTGCGAAGGCTGCGGCGATTGCGGCGTCAAGTCCAACTGCGTGTCCATTCAGCCGGTGGAAACCGAGTTCGGACGCAAGCGGCGTATCGACCAGTCGTCCTGCAACAAGGACTTTTCCTGCCAGGACGGCTTCTGCCCCTCCTTCGTGACAGTTCACGGCGCGAAAATCCGCAAGGCGAGCGGCGTCGGCGGCACCGGCGATCCTCTGCAGGGTGTGCCGGAGCCCCAGGCGTTCCGGCTGGGCAATGACGGCTGGGCGGCGATCATCGATGGCGTCGGCGGCACCGGCGTCGTCACCGTCGGCGCCATCCTCGGCATGGCCGCTCATCTGGAAGGCAAGGGCTGCGGCATGATCGACATGGCGGGCCTGGCGCAGAAGGGCGGTTCGGTCTTCACCCATGTCCGCATCGCGAAGACGCCGGAAGACATCCACGCCATCCGCGTTTCGGCCGGCAAGGCCGATCTTGTGCTCGGCTGCGACCTCGTCGTGTCGGGCGCCAAGAAAGTGCTGGCCTCGGTGCGCGAGGGCCACACTCTGTTTCTTGCCAACACGGCAGAGATCATGCCCGGCGACTTCACCCGCTCGGCCGATTTCTCGCTGCCGGTCGAACGGCTCAAAAAGGCCATCCGCGCCGCGGCCGGTGATGAGCGGGCGCATTTCTTCGATGCGACCCGCGCCGCCAGCACGCTGTTCGGCAATTCGCTGGGCGCCAACATGTTCATGCTTGGCTTCGCTTGCCAGCACGGCGGCCTGCCGCTGTCGGCTGAGGCGGTCGAAAAGGCGATCGAGTTGAACGGCGAAGCGGTGGCCATGAACATCGCCGCCTTCCGCTGGGGTCGCCGCGCCGCGCATGAGCCAAAATTCGTGCGTGGTCTGGTCGAAAGAACCGCTGTCGCGGAGACGCCTGTCGCCCGCACGCTGGACGATATCGTCGCGCGCCGCGTTGCGTTTCTTACCGCCTACCAGAATGCCGCCTATGCCCGCCGCTATGCGGACCGGATCGCAGCATTGCGTGCTGCCGAGGAGCGGGCGCTTCCGGGCTCGATCGCACTCGCCGAAGCCGCCGCCCGCAACCTCTTCAAGCTGATGGCCATCAAGGACGAATACGAGGTGGCGCGGCTCTATACCGATGGCGGCTTCCAGACCGAGTTGGCAAAGCAGTTCGAAAATTACGACCGGCTGGAATTTCATCTCGCCCCGCCCATCCTCGGACGGCGCGACGCGGATGGCCGGCCGCGCAAGTCGAGCTTCGGCCCCTGGATGATGAAGGGTTTCCGCCTGCTGTCGGCGCTTCGGCGTCTGCGCGGAACGGCGTTCGACCCGTTCGGCTATATGGCGGAGCGTCGGCGCGAGCGCGATCTTTTGCGGCAATACGAAACCGATCTTGAAACGATTGCCGTTTCTCTTTCGGCGCAGCGCATCCCGGCGGCGGTCGCGCTGGCCTCGGTTCCTGCCCTGGTCCGCGGCTATGGCTACGTCCGCGAAGAAAGCTTGGCGAAGGCCGCCGGCGAGCGGACACGGCTTCTGGAAAGATGGTCGAGCGGCCTGCTTGCGACCGAGCTTCAGGCCGCCGAATGACGGACCACGCATCGGTCTGACGGCAATTTGACCCGGATAATGCAGCCAAACTCCGTTTGAAATCTGCCATGTGCCTGTTTCTAAGCCTTTCTTAAGGCCGATGTGACATGAAAACACATCGCTTTGGGCCTCGGGAATGGGCAGAACAAAGACCGAAAGTATCCCTGCGGATGTTTACATCCAGTTTGTGCGGTCGTTGTTCGACAACGCCCACATGCTGCTTATTGGCGCGCTCTGTCACGCAGTGATCAGCCTCATGGTCTATTGGCGCAACGGCGAAGCCATATTCCTGGTGCTTGCCTGCGCTTTGATGTCCGTTGGCGTCTGGCGCTATTTCGGCCTGCTCAAATTCCACCGCTCGCAAGCCGAGATGCAAAGCGAGGAAGATGCGAAGGAATGGGAGCGCGAGTATATTTTCAAGGGCAGCATACAGGCGCTTATGCTGGGCTTCTTCTGCTTCGCCTCCATCTACATCTACCCCGACACCTATGCCGAAGTCGGCGCAGTTTCGGTGACCATGGGTTCGCTGGTCACTGTGGTTGCCCGCAACTACGGCTCGCCGCGCATGGTGTCGATCTTCGCGGTGGCCCTGGTCGGACCGATCGCCGCCGCGCTGATCCTGCGGCTGGACATGCCCCACATCGTGCTCGGCCTGCTGATCGTGCCGTTCATGTTCGTGCTGAAGGGCAGCGCAGACCACGTCCGCAACGTGCTGTTTTCGGCCGTGGTGGGCCACAAGCAGGCGCGGCAGATCGCGCTCCGCTTCGACCGGGCGCTCAATACCATGTCGCATGGCCTCGTCATGCTCGGCCCCGATGGCAAGGTGGTGGTGTCCAATGCCGAGGCGGCGCATCTGATGTCGCTGAAATCACCCGACGCCTTGCTCGGCCGCTCCATGCATTCGCTGCTGATGCGCGGCGTCGCCGGCGGCATGCTTGCTCCCAAGGATTGCCAGTATGTCGAGGCGCAGCTGACGCGGGCGCTGCATGAAGGCCGCAACCGCAAGGTCCTGGTCGGCTTCACCAACGGCCAGCATTATGAATTCTCCGCCCGCGAGGGCAGCCAGGAACTTGGCGTCATAACCTTCGAGGATGTGACCGCTCGCGTCGAAGCTGAAAACCGCATCCGCTTCATGGCCCGTTATGACAGTTTGACCGGCCTGCCCAACCGCGCCTATTTCCACGAACTCGTCGGCGACGCCATGGCCGGCGGAAACCGCGAGCGCATCTGCGCCGTTGCCGTCATCGACCTTGACGATTTCAAGAGCATCAACGACACGCTCGGGCACCCGGTCGGCGACGGGCTGATCTATGCCGTGGCCGAGAAGCTGGCTGCCTTCGCCACCCCGCAGCTCAATGTCAGCCGCTTCGGCGGCGATGAATTCATGCTCTTCTTCGACGATATCGAGGACGAAAGCCATCTCGCCAGCCAGCTGGAAGCCATTTTCACCGCCATGCAGGGCGAAGTCGACGTGGCCGGCCATGCGCTTCGCATCCAGGCCAGCGCCGGCGCGGTGCTGGCGCAGGTCGACAGCACCGACGTCGACGAGATGATCGTCAAGGCCGACCTCGCCCTCTACAAGGCCAAGGAGCTTGGCAAGAACGGCTGGCGCCTGTTCGAGGCGGCCATGGACGCGGCCTTCCGCACCCGTCAGCTGATGAAGGCGGATCTGCGCAGCGCCGTCGAGGCCAAGGGATTGCGCGTGGTCTATCAGCCGATCGTCGCCATGGACACGATGCGTATCGCAAGCTGCGAGGCGCTCTGCCGCTGGGACCATCCCGATCTTGGCGCCATTTCGCCGGCGGTCTTTATCCCGCTTGCCGAGGAGATGGGCATCATTGCCGAAATCAGCACTTTCGTGCTGGAAGCGGCCTGCGCCGAATGCGCCAAATGGCCGGAGGAAACGGGCGTTTCCGTCAACCTTTCGGCCAATGATTTCCGCAACCGCAACGTCGTGCAGAAGGTCCGCGACGCGCTGGCCAAATCCGGTCTTTCTCCGCAGCGGCTGGAGGTTGAAGTCACCGAGACGGCTCTGCTCGACGACAAGTCGCTGACCCGCGAACTGATCGAGGAAATCCGCTCGCTCGGCGTCAGCATCGCACTCGATGATTTCGGCACCGGCTATTCCAGCCTCAGCTATCTGCACAAGCTTCCCCTCGACAAGATCAAGATCGACCGAAGCTTCCTGATGGACGTCACCGGCAGCCCCCGTTCGCTCGAACTCTTGAAGGGCATCGTCAACCTGTCGCGGCCGCTGGGGCTGCGGGTGACCATCGAGGGCGTCGAGACCTTCGAACAGCTTAAGATACTCTCCAGCGAGGTAAAACCCGATCTCGTTCAGGGCTTCCTGTTCGGCGCTCCGCTCAGCGCATCGGGCATAAAGACCATGTCCAGCATGACCTGGCCCTTCACCCGTGACCTGAAATCACAGACGAAACGCGCTTGAAGCTGACAAACATCTGAAAAGGGTGTAAGTAGCCGTCTGTTGTTTACTTTTGGTTAACCTTAACGTTAGGTAAACGCGGCCCAGCCATTTTTTATGTTCTTACCCATCCGGCGGTGGGTTATGTAATTCATGGCGGCGGTTACGGGGTTTTTAGATGGTAAATCAGCGTATGGGTTCGGCGTCCGCAGAAGAAGATTCGCGGATGTCTTCAGAAGTTTCGTCATTTGCGCGCGGCGTGCTTGAAGCATTGGATCGGGTCGAATATCGGCTCTGTGACCGCGGCGATGATCTGGAGGCGATCTATCGTCTTCGCTACAATTCTTATGTCCACGCAGGCATGGTGAAGCCAGATGCTTCCCGCATGGTGCATGACAAGTTCGACGATCTGCCCAATTCCTTCAGGTTCGGCGTCTTTGTCGACGGCAGCCTGGCGAGCACAATTCGCATTCATTTCGCCTCGCGCAAAAATCCGATCTCGCCCAGCACGGACGTCTTTCCCGATATCCTGGGCGACCGCGTCGCCAATGGCGAGACCTTCGTCGATCCGAGCCGCTTCGCCGCCGATGCCGAATGGTCAGGCAGCCTGCGCGCTCTGCCTTACATAACGCTGCGGCTGGCGGTGGTGGCGTGCAACCATTTCGATGCGACGTCCTGCCTGACGGCCATCAAGGAAGAACATGCGTCGTTCTATCACCGCATCTTCCGCTCCTCGATGATCGCGCCGCCGCGCACCTATCCCGGATTGACCGTGCCGGTGCATCTCTACGAGTCCCGGTGCTCGGAAAACATGCAGGTCACGCTCGACCGGTTCCCGTTCTTCAACTCGACCAGGTTCGAGCAGCGTTTGATGTTCGGCAGGGCCTCGATTGGAGAACTCGCGCCCCTCACTATCCTGCCGACCGCCAAGTATTATCGCGACGCGGCCTGAGCGCTCGCCAGCCGCCGAGCCGTCGTCACATGTCCTCGCCTATCCGGAAGCTCCATCGCGATGGAGCTTTTCGGCGCTTTCGCCGTTGTTGCGACGGCAAGGTATTTCTGTTGCCGCGCCTTTGATCTCGAACGGCCCGGCCGCCCGCCGGCCCGGCCAGCATGAAGGAAGACAATCGTGACCATTTCCGCCCTGACCCTCACGCCGCTCATTTCCCTGATCGCCGGCGTACTCATTCTCGTCATGCCGAGGCTCCTCAACTACATCGTCGCCATCTACCTCATCGTTGTCGGCCTGCTTGGGCTATTCCCCAATCTGGGAGGCTAGAACTGGGGGTCCGGCGAGAAAGAGGTTCCCGCCGGACCATCGACGGCTTGCCCCCAGCCGCCTAAATTCTGATGGCAAAGCGCAGCATCGACGGCTGTGTGCTGCGGCAATACCGCCATTGCCCTCGGCGTCGCTTTTCGCTATGTGCGCTAGAGCGATTTCTGGAGGGTATTCCATGGCTGATCATCCGCCGGCCGGTCCTGTCGAATTGGGCGCCGACATGGACTATGCCGAACACGACCGCACCTATTCGGGTTTCCTGAAGCTGGCCAAATATGGCTCGCTGGTCATAATCGCGCTGCTGGCCGCGATGGCGTTCGGCTTCTTCACCTCCGCAGGGTTCTTTTCGGCGACGGTCCTGTTCGTCATCCTTTGCGCGGTGGGTGGTTTTATTCTGCGATAGCATACCTGCACTTGCAAAACGGGTGACGCCGCACGAGCGGACGGTCGCCTGCGCAAACAGGGCTGAGCCGGAGGAGGTTGGCGGTGGGGCAGACGGTTTTCATCCCGCGTGAGATCGATGCGAACGAGAGTCGCGTCGCGGCCTCGCCCGATACGGTCAAACGTCTGATCGCGCTGGGCTTCGACGTGGTCGTCGAAAGCGGCGCGGGCACGGCTTCGCGCATCGTTGACGACGAGTTCGCCAGGGCCGGCGCCTCCATCGGCAAGGCTTCCGATGCCGCCAGGGCCAATGTGGTCCTGAAAGTCCGCCGTCCGACGGATGCCGAACTCAAAGTTTACAAGCCGGGCACGGCGGTCATCGCCGCCATGGACCCTTATGGCAACGAGGCGGCGGTGGCCGCGATGGCAAAGGCGGGCGTCACCGCGTTCGCCATGGAGTTCATGCCGCGCATCACCCGCGCCCAGGTGATGGACATCCTGTCGTCGCAGGCCAATCTCGCCGGTTATCAGGCCGTCATCGACGGCGCCGCCGAATATGACCGGGCGCTGCCGATGATGATGACTGCTGCCGGCACCGTTCCGGCGGCGAAGATCTTCATCATGGGCGTCGGCGTCGCCGGCCTGCAGGCGATCGCCACGGCGCGCCGCCTTGGCGCTGTCGTCACCGCGACGGACGTTCGTCCGGCGGTGAAGGAGCAGGTGCAGTCGCTCGGCGCGAAATTCCTCGCCGTCGAGGACGAGGAATTCAAGGCGGCCGAGACAGCCGGTGGCTACGCCAAGGAAATGTCGAAGGAATACCAGGCCAAGCAGGCCGCGCTGACGGCCGAGCACATCGCCAAGCAGGACATCGTCGTCACCACGGCGCTGATCCCCGGCCGCCCGGCGCCGAAACTCGTGTCGGCTGCCATGGTTGCCTCGATGAAGCCCGGCTCGGTGATCGTCGATCTGGCCGTCGAGCGCGGCGGCAATGTCGAAGGCGCTCAGGCCGGCAAGGTTGTCACCACCGCCAACGGCGTCAAGATCGTCGGACATTTGAACGTGCCGGGCCGGGTCGCGGCGAGCGCCTCGCTGCTCTACGCCCGGAACCTCTATGCGTTCCTCGAGACGATGTTCGACAAGGACTCCAGGCAGCTCGCCATCAACCGCGACGATGAGCTCGTGAAAGCGACCATGCTGACAGATGGCGGCAAGGTCGTGCATCCGAACTTCGCCAGGGCGAAGGAAGAACCACGCATCGAGCCCGCCGCGATTCCGGCCAGGACGATGGTCGCCGATGCATCGCCGAAAGCGTCCGCGCCGAAGAAAGTCGCCTCGAAAAAACCCGCCGCAGCCAAGCCGAAGAAGCCCGGACCTGAGGGAGTTGCATGATGGAAACGCTGCAGAGAGCTCTCGACCAACTCGACCAGGCGACCGCCGCCGTGCGGCTCGCGGTTCAGGACCTTGCCGCTCCCGGCGCCGATGCCGCGGGCGCCGCCGCGCACGCTCTGTCAGGTGGTGCCATCGACCCCTTCGTCTTCCGCTTCGCCATCTTCGTGCTGTCGATCTTCGTCGGCTACTACGTCGTCTGGTCGGTGACACCGGCGCTGCACACGCCGCTGATGGCCGTCACCAACGCGATCTCCTCTGTCATCGTCGTCGGCGCGCTTCTGGCGGTCGGCGTCTCGGCGGCGGGTGCTGCCACCGGCTTCGGCTTCATCGCCTTGATGCTGGTTTCGGTCAACATCTTCGGCGGATTCCTCGTCACCCAGCGCATGCTGGCCATGTACAAGAAGAAAGAGAAGTGAGCGCAAAGCCATGAATGCCAACTTCGCTTCCTTCCTCTATCTGGTCTCCGGCATCCTGTTCATCCTGGCGCTGCGTGGCCTGTCGCACCCGACCACCAGCCGTCAGGGCAATCTCTACGGCATGATCGGCATGGGCATCGCCATCGCCACGACGCTGGCGCTGGCCTTGCCTTCGCCCGGCGGCTTCGGCCTGATCGTGCTCGGCCTCGCCATAGGCGGCTCGGTCGGCGCCTACACTGCGCGCCGCATCGCCATGACCTCGATGCCGCAGCTCGTGGCCGCCTTCCACTCGCTGGTTGGCCTTGCCGCCGTGATGGTGGCCGCCGCCGCGATGTATGCGCCGGAAAGCTTCGGCATCGGCACCGCCGGCGATATCCACTCGCAGGCGCTGGTGGAAATGAGCCTGGGCGTCGCCATCGGCGCCATCACCTTCACCGGTTCCGTCATCGCCTTCCTGAAGCTGGACGGCCGCATGTCGGGCAAGCCGATCATGATCGGCGGCCGCCATTTCATCAACATCGTGCTCGGCGTCGCGTTGGTGGTGCTCATCGCCATGCTCGTCGCCACCGAAGTGAAGCTGGTCTTCTGGCTGATCGTGCTCGTCTCGCTGGTGCTGGGCATCCTGCTCATCATCCCGATCGGCGGCGCCGACATGCCGGTGGTCGTGTCGATGCTGAACAGCTACTCCGGCTGGGCGGCGGCCGCACTCGGCTTCACGCTCGGCAATCTGGCGCTCATCATCACCGGCGCGCTGGTCGGTTCGTCTGGCGCGATCCTGTCCTACATCATGTGCAAGGGCATGAACCGCTCCTTCATCTCCGTCATTCTCGGCGGCTTCGGCGGCGAGACTGCGGCGGCCGGCGCCGACGACGGCATCGAACGCACCGTCAAGCAGGGCTCGGCCGACGACGCCGCCTATCTGATGATGAACGCGCAAAAGGTCATCATCGTGCCCGGTTACGGCATGGCCGTCGCCCAGGCGCAGCACGCGCTGCGCGAACTGGCCGACAAGCTCAAGGCCAACGGCGTCGAGGTCAAATACGCCATCCACCCGGTGGCCGGCCGCATGCCCGGCCACATGAACGTGCTGCTGGCCGAAGCCAACGTTCCCTATGACGAAGTGTTCGAGCTGGAGGATATCAACTCCGAGTTCGCGCAGGCCGATGTCGCCTATGTCATCGGCGCCAACGACGTCACCAACCCGTCGGCGCGCGACGACAAGTCATCGCCCATCTTCGGCATGCCGATCCTCGACGTCGACAAGGCCCGCACCTGCCTGTTCGTCAAGCGCTCGCTCGGCTCAGGCTACGCCGGCATCGACAACACGCTGTTCTACAAGGACGGCACCATGATGCTGCTCGGCGACGCCAAGAAAATGACCGAGGAAATCGTCAAGGCGATGGATCACTGATCCTTCGGCAATCGGATACGAAAAAAAGCCCGGCGCAGGCCGGGCTTTCTTGTTTGGATCGGACAAACTCTCCGACAGTTGGTCAGCGCACCTGAAGGGCGACAGCGTCATCCTCGCCGCGCTGGCTGCCGGCCAATGCGGCGGCGGCAGCGGCTATGAAAGCGCCGATCAGCAGCGAAAGCGCGCCGAACAGGGCGAAGCTCGCACCGGCCTTGCGGGCGGTTTCGGCAGCCTCGATGGCCTTCGTCTTCGCTTCCTCGGCCCGTGCCAGCATGGCGTCGACGCGGGCCGTTGCGTCGGCTTCGGAGATGCCCGTCCGGGCGGCGACCAACTGCGCAAGATAGGTCTTGTCTTCCGGAGCCATCTCGCCCGCGGCGGCGCTTTCAGCAAGAATGCGCGTCGCCTGGGCAGCCGCCGCGGCATCGCCTTCAGCGCCCGGAGCCGAAAGCCGGGCGGCATCGGCCGGCCGGAACAGCGAATCCACGAAATAGGATGTGGCGCTGCTTACGGTCGGATTGTCAGCCGCCGCCGTTGCGCCGGTCGTCGCCGCGGCCGTTGCGCCGGAGGCTACCGTTGCCGCCGCCTGCACACCGCTGCCGACAATGGAGGACACAGCCGAAGTCAGCAGCCCTGCCACCAGAAGCGTCGCAACTGCCCATGCAAGGAAGCCGTGCGCCGTGTCGCGGAAATACACTTCGTCGGTATGAACGTTGACCCATTTGGTGCGCAGCCGCCCGGCCAGATAGCCGCCGACGCCGGCCGAGAGCCATTGCACGATGATCAGCCAGATCGCCGTCGAAACAGCGAAGGTCGTCAGCCCCGCGCCATCGCCCGACCATGGCGATGCCATGCTGAGGCCCAGACCCGAGCCCAGCAGCATGAGGATGAGCGTCAGCGTCGATGCCGCAAAAGCGCCGGCAAGGACCGCTCCCCAGCTGATGGCGGAATGGGAAGATTCCTGTGGCACCGCGGAAACGGTGCCAACTGATGAAACGGTCGATGTCATGCTGTCCTCCTAACGCCAGAACAGCAGGATCAGAATGATGATCGGAATCGGAATGCCGAGAAACCAGAGTAAAATACCGCGACCCATGAAAACCTCCTCTGGGCAATTGTGAGACAGCGTCACAATGCCTCGCGGAGGTTTCCGTTCCCGGCCTGCTCAACAATTCGTGAGCGAGTGCACGAACGGCAGGCTTCCGAAGCGTCAGCCGTTCGAGGCAACGGTCGTCAGATATCCAGATTAGCTACGGAAAGCGCGTTTTCCTGGATGAATTCGCGGCGCGGCTCAACCTCGTCGCCCATCAGCCGCGAGAACAGCGAGTCGGCGTCGGTGGCGTCGTTGACCTTCACCTGCAGCAATGAGCGCACGTTCGGATCGAGCGTGGTTTCCCACAGCTGCTCGGCGTTCATTTCGCCAAGACCCTTGTAGCGCTGCATGGTCAGGCCCTTGCGGCCGGTCGCGAACACGGCATTAAGCAGCGCCAGCGGCCCCGAGATGGTCTCCGAAATTTCCTTGCGGCGCAACACAGGGGGCGTCCCATAGACTTCCCCCAGCCGCTGCGCATAACGGTCGAGCGCGCGGGCGTCGGCCGAGTTGATCAGCCCCATGTCGAGATGAGCGTATTCCTTGACGCCGCGCACGGTCCGTTCGAATACATAGCCGCCAGGGCCTTCGTTCGAGGTCGAGGTGCGGCCGGTCCAACCACGCTCCGTGTCCTCGGCGATGATATCGAGGCGCTGCGCGATCCTCTCGGCCATCGCGTCGGCGCGGCCGAGATCGTTGAAAATGTCGGGGTTGAGCCCGCCTGCGATCGCCGCCTGCTCGACCACGGTGCGGCTGTAGCGCGTGTGCAGACCGTTGATGAGCTGGCGCGCGGCCAGTGCGTCCTCGACCGCGCCGCGCAAATCGTTGCCCATGCGCACTTCGCCCGAACCCAGCGTCAGCGACGCCTCGTCGAGCCCGGAATCGATCAGATATTCCTCGAAGGCGCCTTCGTCCTTGATGTATTGCGAGCTCTTGCCGCGGCTCACCTTGTAGAGCGGCGGCTGGGCAATATAGAGATGGCCGCGCTCGATCAGCTCCGGCATCTGCCGGAAGAAGAAAGTCAGGAGCAGCGTGCGGATGTGGGCGCCGTCGACGTCGGCGTCGGTCATGATGATGATCTTGTGATAGCGCAGCTTGTCGGCGTTGAACTCGTCCTTGCCGATCGAGGTGCCGAGCGCGGTGATCAGCGTTCCGATCATGTCGGAGCCCAGCATACGGTCGAAACGCGCCCGTTCAACGTTCAGGATCTTGCCGCGCAGCGGCAGGATCGCCTGGTTCTGCCGCGAGCGGCCACCCTTGGCCGAGCCGCCGGCCGAATCGCCCTCGACGATGAAGATTTCGGATTTCGCCGGATCGCGTTCCTGGCAGTCGGCCAGCTTGCCGGGTAGGGAGGTGATGTCGAGAACGCCCTTGCGCCGCGTCAGTTCGCGGGCCTTGCGCGCCGCTTCGCGGGCGGCGGCGGCTTCCACCACCTTGCCAATCAGCGTGCGCGCTTCGGCGGGATGTTCTTCCAGCCATGTGCCGAGCGCCTCGTTGACGAGGCTTTCGACAACCGGCCGCACTTCCGAGGAAACCAGCTTGTCCTTGGTCTGCGAGGAGAATTTGGGGTCTGGAACCTTTACCGACAGCACAGCCGTCAGGCCTTCGCGCGTATCGTCGGCGGCGATGGTCACCTTTTCCTTCTTGGAAATGCCGGAGGCTTCCGCATAGCCCGTCACCTGGCGCGTCAGCGCGCCGCGGAAGCCGGCCAGATGGGTGCCGCCGTCGCGCTGGGGGATGTTGTTGGTGAAGGCCAGCACGTTCTCATGGTAGCTGTCGTTCCACCACATCGAGACTTCGACGGTGATCCCATCGCGCTCGCTGCTGATGGAGATCGGAGCCTCGATCAGCGGCTTCTTGGCGCGGTCGAGATATTTGACGAATTCGTCCAGTCCGCCCTCGTAGTGCAGTTCCTGCGTCTTGATGTCGGCATGGCGCTTGTCGGTCAGCACGATGCGCACCCCGGAGTTCAGGAAGGCCAGTTCGCGCAGCCGGTGCTCAAGCGTGCCGTAGTCGAATTCGGTCACGCCCTTGAAGGTTTCCGAGGAGGGCAGGAAGGTGATTTCCGAGCCGTTGCGTCCCTCGTAAACGCCCGGCTGCAAGTCTGGCGTGTAGGAGCCCGTGACCTTCAGCGGCGCATCCGCATCGCCATTGGTGAAGCTCATCTCGTGGATCTTGCCGTCACGCCGGATTTTGATCTTCAGCCAGACCGACAGCGCATTGACCACAGAAACACCGACCCCGTGCAGGCCGCCCGAGACCTTGTAGGAGTTCTGGTCGAATTTGCCGCCGGCATGGAGCTGCGTCATGATGACTTCGGCGGCCGAAATGCCTTCGCCCGTGTGGATGTCGGTCGGAATTCCCCGGCCATTGTCGATGACCGTGCAGGAACCGTCGGCGTTGAGCGTCACCGTCACCAGATCGGCATGGCCGGCCAACGCCTCGTCGATGGAGTTGTCCACCACCTCATAGACCATGTGGTGCAGGCCGGAGCCGTCGTCGGTGTCGCCAATATACATGCCCGGACGCTTGCGGACGGCATCCAACCCCTTCAAAACCTTGATGGAATCAGCGCCGTACTCGGCGCCGTTGCCGTTGCCGTTTTCGGTCTCGTCGCTCATGCAATGCTTTCATTAATGTGACGAAAAGAGGCGTTCGGAATGCACAGCGAATCGAACGCCTGAGAGTCCTCGGAATATAGGCTCTCCACGGCGGTTTTTAAAGGTTTCAGGCAGATTTAGCGGCGTTGTCCCGGCACGTCGAAACCGCGCGGCGCTGCTGCTGGCGCCTCGCGGCATCCATCTGGGTGCCGGGATCGGGAAAGAGGTGGATCAGCCGGCCCGCATCGGCTTCAGCGCCTCGCTCCAGCGATGAAGCTCGTCGAGCATGGCGGCAGCGCTCGATGTGACCAGTTCGTTGGGCCTGAACTCGCCGTTCTCGTCGATGTGGGAGCTAAACATCGGCAGCGCCACACCTTCGGGAATCGGCATGATCTTGACCGTGGTCAGCAACGGCTTCAGCGACTGCGCGGCGCGCAGGCCGCCGGACAGCCCGCCATAGCTGAAGAGGCCGGCGGGTTTGTAGTTCCACTCTTTCGCCAGGTAGTCGACCGCGTTCACGATCGCCGGCGGCGCGAAGTAGTTGTATTCCGGCGTCACGAAGACGAAGGCATCCGCCTCGTTGATGGTCTTTGCCCAGGCCCGGGTATGATCCTTCTCGTATTTCTGCAGGCGAGGATGGTGCGGTTCGTCCAGGACCGGCAGGTCGAAGGTGGCGATGTCGGTCACCACCGGCTCGAATTTGCCGTGCTCGCGCGCGTAGACATCCAGCCATTCGGCAAAAACCGGGCCGACCCGGCCGGGGCGCGTGCTGCCGACAATGATGTTGAGACGATGCTTCAAGAAAGGCTCCTGTGGTATCTAAGTATCCAATAGGAACCGAGTTAGGTTATGGGTCTGGCTGCGGCAAGAAGGCACGTCGAGGAAACCGGAACTTCCGGAGAACGTATTGGTCTCCGTGCACGGTCACTCAATCCGTGCCCATATATTATGGACGGCTAAATAAGCCACCTATAAGCTGCGCCGCTGGGAGGAAAGTATGGACACACTGGTACGACCGTTTGTGCCGCCGGCGCCGAAGCCGCGCACGAAGCCGCCGACGACGCTGGAGATGTTTCGCATCGTCAAGCGCAATCCGCTCGAACTGTGGGCAGAACCCTCCTATAACGAGCCGTGGATTTCCGGAAAGGGCATCCGCGGCCCCATCGTCATCGTCAACGATCCCGGCCTGATCCGCCATGTGCTGCTGGACAACGTCAAGAACTACAGGATGCAGGACATCCGCCAGCGCACCTTGCGCCCGATCCTGCGCGATGGGCTGCTGACGGCCGAGGGCGATGTGTGGAAGCGCTCGCGCAAGGTCATGGCGCCGGTGTTCACGCCACGCAATATTTTCGGCTTCGCCGAGCCGATGCTGAGGCGCACGCGCGCCTTCGTCGATCGCTACGAAACGGTCGGTCACACCGATCTCGCTCACGATATGACGTTGCTGACCTACGACATCCTGGCGGAAACGCTTTTTTCCGGCGAGATCGCGGGCGATCCGGGCGATTTCGCCAGGGAGCTCGACCGCCTGTTCGCCACCATGGGCCGCGCCGATCCACTGGACCTGATGCGCGCGCCGGACTGGCTGCCGCGCCTGACGCATATTCGCGGGCGCAAGACGATGGCGTATTTCCGCAAGATCGTCACCGACACGGTGACGATGCGCGAGGAAAAGATCAGGCGCGATCCCGACAGCGCGCCGCAGGATTTCCTCACTCTTCTGCTGAAGGCCGAAGGCCCCGAGGGCCTGAGCCGCGCCGAGGTCGAGGACAACATCATCACCTTCATCGGCGCGGGCCACGAAACCACAGCCCGAGCCCTCGGCTGGACCCTCTATTGCCTTGCCGAAGCGCCGTGGGAGCGCGAGCGGATCGAACAGGAGATCGATGCGGTGCTGGCGCGCGAGCCGGATTCGACCAAATGGCTGGACGCCATGCCGTTCACGCGCGCGGCCTTCGAGGAGGCGATGCGGCTCTATCCGCCGGCGCCGTCGATCAATCGCGAGCCGATCGAGCCGGAAACCTACAAGGACCTTTACATCGCCCGGGGCGCGGCCGTCCTCATCATGCCGTGGACGGTCCACCGCCATCGCAAACTCTGGGACCAGCCCGATGCGTTCATGCCGGAGCGCTTCCACCCCGGCAACCGCGACAAGATTGACCGCTACCAGTACCTGCCCTTCGGCGCCGGGCCGCGTGTCTGCATCGGCGCGTCCTTCGCCATGCAGGAAGCGGTCATCGCGTTGGCGACCATGCTGTCGCGCTTCCGCTTCGATACGACCGCCGAAACAAAACCCTGGCCGGTGCAGAAGCTGACAACGCAGCCCCAGGGCGGAATACCGATGCAGGTGACGAAGAGATAATCCGCTACAGATGAGACCGGGCGAGAGGCGGCTTCAGGTCCTGCCCTGAAAGACGTTTTCTACATGCACCGGCCAGCGCCACGGCAGCACCGCCACCATGTCGAAGCGCACCGAAAGCCGTCCATAGTCCGGCTGGCGCGCCAGCCACAGATCGGCCGCGCCTTCGATCCGCTTTTCGGACGAGCGCGCCAGTGCTTCCATCGCTTCAAGCAATGTGCGTCGCGCCTTGACCTCGACGATCAGCACGAGGTCGCCGCGCCGGGCGATGAGGTCGATTTCGCCAAGTTTCGTCCGATGGCGCCGCGCGAGGATGCGATAGCCCTTCAGCATCAACGCCGCCGCCGCCAGCCATTCGCTGCGATGCCCGCGCCGGTAGGATTTTCGCCGCTGGCGGGTAAAGGCATCAGCCATCGCCGGCCGCGTCCCGCAATTCCAGCAGTCGCCTGTAAAGAGCCTGCTTTTGCCCGCCGGTCATTTTCGCCGCCTCCGCCGCGGCCTTGGACGCAGGCATCTCGGCCGCCAGCGAAAGCAGCAGACGGTCGATGTCGGCCGGTTCGTCGGCCTTTGCGGCAGCGGGCCCGACACAGATGACGATCTCGCCCTTCGGCGTCTCCGCGTCCGCGTAGTGCGCGGCAAGTCCTGCCAGCGTGCCGCGGCGCACCTCCTCGAAAGCCTTGGTCAGTTCGCGGCCGACAGCGGCGTCGCGGTCGCCGCCCAGCGTTTCGGCCATGGCGTCCAGCGTCTCGGCCAGCCGGCGCGGCGATTCGAAGAAGATCAGCGTCGCCGGCACCGCCTTGAGCGCCTGGAGCCGGGTTTCCCGCTGTCCGGTTCTGGTCGGCAGGAAGCCGGCGAACAGGAACGTATCGGAAGGCAGGCCGGAAGCGGTCAGCGCCGCCAGCACCGCCGACGCACCGGGTATCGGCACCACCTTGATGCCGCGCTCCGCCGCTTCGCCGACGAGTCGGTAGCCCGGGTCGGAGACCAGCGGCGTGCCGGCGTCCGAGATGAGCGCCACGCTCTGCCCGCTTTCCAGCGCGGCGATCAGCTTGGGTCCAGCCTCCGCCGCATTGTGCTCATGATAGGCCAAGGTGCGACGGCGAACGCCGTAGCGCTCCAGCAGCACGCGCGAGACCCGCGTGTCCTCGCACGCCAATATGTCGGCGGCGGCCAGCGTTTCCAGCGCCCGCAGGGTGATGTCGCCCAGATTGCCGATCGGGGTTGCGACGAGGTACAGCGCGGCTTCCAGCGGCCGCGCCGTCATCTCGTTCTGGCCGATCATATAGCTTCGCCTGTCGCTGCCCACCCGCGCCTCCATGACGGTTCTGTCGCATGGAATGCCCCGCGTTGCAAAACCGCCAAGATGTGATCGCAACCTCAGGAACAAAAGCACCGGTCGCCGGTTTAGCTCGGCCATCCGGGAGGAAGACCATGGGCAGCCTTGTCATACAGGACGTTTTCGAACCGTATTATGCCGGCTGCCGTTCCGCCGGGCCAGAGAAGTCGCAAGCAGAGGCAAAGCCTCTCCCGGCAATGCGCATACAGAAATCCGCGCTTGACCGGATGTGGGCCAGGAAGCGGCATCGCACCGACGCAGAGGCCCATCGGAAGGGCTGAGCAGCGGATGCCCAACCGTTTCGACGTCTGTATATCCCGTCTGGCGGTGCCCGCGGCGAAACGCCCGCCGGGCGGACGAGATGACGAAAGCGGCTCCGGCGGCCGCAAGGTCGGCAGGCAGCCGGTGCAGCCGGGAAAGAAGGACGCCGCGACGGACAGCGCCATTCACGGCGGCGCGCAGCAAACGCGGTCCTAAACATCAAAGCCGAAACCGACGCCAGTTTTTCTATCGCGCCAGATCGGCCACCACCGCATCCAGCACGATCATGCCGGCCGGTGTCGCCCGCAGGCGCGAATTGCCGATTGGCGCGACCAGCCCTTCTTCCTGCAGGATCGACATGTGCCGGGAGGAAAGCCCGCGCCCGGCATAGTGCTCGTATCGTGTCAGGTCTATGCCCTCGGCCAGCCGAAGCCCCATCAGCAGGAACTCGTCCGCCTCGTCGGCGCGCGTCAGCACCTCGCCGTCCGTTACGCCATGCCCGCGCGTCTCGACCAGGGTCAGCCAGCTCTCCGGCACTTTCTCGGCGATTGTCACGATGCGCCGGCCGTTCTCGACGAAGCGGCCATGCGCTCCGGGACCGACGCCGACATATTCGCCGTAGCGCCAGTACGTCAGGTTGTGGCGGCTCTCGGCGCCGGGCCGGGCATGGTTCGATATCTCGTAGGCGGGCAGACCGCGCGCGGCGGTGACCTCCTGCGTCAGCGCATAGAGATCGGCGGCGTGGTCATTGTCCGGTATCTGGAATTTCTTCGCCGCGTGCAGCGCATGGAAGGGCGTGCCTTCCTCGATGGTCAGCTGATAGAGCGACAGATGGTCGGCGGCGTGGCCGATGGCCTCTTCCAGTTCGGCCTCCCACGCCTCCGGCGTCTGGCCGGGGCGCGCGTAGATCAGGTCGAAGGACAGGCGCGGGAAGATTTCGCGGGCGAGTCCGATGGCATGCATCGCCTCGGAAACATTGTGCAGCCGGCCAAGGAATTTCAGGTCGCGGTCGTTGAGCGCCTGCACGCCGAGCGAGACGCGGTTGACGCCCGCGGCGCGGTAGCCGCGAAAGCGCTCCGCTTCAACCGAGGAAGGATTGGCTTCAAGCGTCACCTCGATGCCGTCCGGCACCGTCCAGTTCGCCGCAATCGCATCGAGCACCGCGCCCACCGTTTCCGGCTTCATCAGCGAGGGCGTGCCGCCGCCGAGGAAGATCGATGTCACGTCGCGCGGGCCGGTGCGCTGGCGCATCGTCGCCAGTTCGGCGGCGAAGGCATGGGCGAAGCGCTCCTGGTCCACCGGCTGGTGCCGCACATGGCTGTTGAAGTCGCAATACGGGCATTTTGCCGCGCAGAACGGCCAGTGAACATAGATGCCGAAGCCGGGGGTCCGGTCGAGAAGCATTATTTCGAACCCAGCCGCGCCTCGGCGAATTTCTGGAACGCACGCGCCCGGTGCGACAGCGCCGTCGCCTGGCCCGGCTTCCAGCCGTGCTTTTCCTCGGCGCTCATCTCGCCGAAGGTCTTGTCATGGCCGGTCGGCAGGAACACCGGGTCGTAGCCGAAGCCGAGATCGCCACGCGGCGGCCACACCAGCGTGCCTTCGGCCTCGCCGCGATAATATTCCGCCTGGCCGTCCGGGAAGGCGAGGCAGATGACGGCGACGAAGCGCCCGGTACGCTGCGCCGGTTCCATGGCGCCGACCTCCTGCAAGGCCACTTCCGTGCGTTGCATGGCCATGCCGAAATCGCGGCCGCCCTCCGGTTTCTCGGCCCAGTTGGCGGTGTAGACGCCCGGCGCGCCGTGCAGCGCGTCGACGCAGAGGCCGGAATCGTCCGACATTGCCGGTAGGCCGGTCGCCTGTGCCGCCGCGAAAGCCTTGATGTAGGCGTTCTCCTCGAAGGTCGTGCCGGTCTCGTCAGGCTCCGGCAGGCCGTATTCCTTGGCCGATTTGGCTTCGAAGCCGAAAGGACCCATGAGATCGGCAAACTCACGCAGCTTGCCTGCATTGTGGCTGGCGACGACGATCTTCTTGTCAGCGAGCAAATCCATCACAGGCCCCAGATTTTCGGTTCGGCGAATTCCAGCGAGTTGCCGGACGGGTCGCGGAAATAGATCGAGCGTCCACCCTTTGCCTGACCCGGCTTGGCCGGCCAATGGAAGTCAGCTTCGACGGCCACGCCCCCCTCCGTCAGATGCGCCTTCCAGCGCTCGATTTCATCCGCCGTCGCCGAAAAGCACAGATGGCCTTGTCCAGCCGTCCCGTGCGGCGGCACCGGAAGCTTGGCGCCGGGCTCGGGCTGCTGGCGCGTCGCCTCGGCGTTGAACAGCAGAAGCACGCCCCGTCCGCACTGGAAGAAGACATGCCGGTCTTCCGCCCTGGCGATCTGCTCCAGTCCCAGAACCTCGCCGTAAAACCTTTCGGCCGCCGCCAGATCGGTAACGTAGAGGGCGGATTCGAGAATCGCGGAGGGCCGCATCGCTTCCCGCTACCCCACCGCGACCTGCTGCAGGCTGACCAGCCGCGCGATGCCCTTCTTGGCCAACCCCATCAGCGCCGCGAACTGCTCTTCCGAGAAAGGCTCGCCCTCCGCCGTACCCTGGATTTCGACGATGCCGCCCTTGCCGGTCATGACGAAATTGGCGTCGGTGCCGGCGGACGAATCCTCCAGATAGTCGAGGTCGATGACCGGTTCGCCATTGTGGATGCCGCAGGAGATTGCCGCCACATGGTCCTTCAGCACCTTGGATACGCTGGCCATCTGCCGCGCCTCCATCCAGCGCAGGCAGTCGTAGAGCGCTACCCAGCCGCCGGTGATGGATGCGGTGCGGGTGCCGCCATCGGCCTGGATGACATCGCAGTCGACGGTGATCTGCTGTTCGCCGAGCGCCTGAAGATCGACCACGGCGCGCAGCGAGCGGCCGATCAGCCGCTGGATTTCCAGCGTGCGCCCGCCCTGCTTGCCGGCGGAAGCCTCGCGGCGCATGCGGTCGCCGGTCGAGCGCGGCAGCATGCCGTATTCGGCCGTCACCCAGCCCTTGCCGGAATTGCGCATCCAGCCCGGTACCTTTTCCTCGAGGCTCGCAGTGCACAGCACATGCGTATCGCCGAACTTGACAAGGCAGGAGCCCTCCGCGTGCTTGGAAACGCCGCGCTCGAAGGAGATGGCGCGCATTTCGTCGTTCTGGCGTTTGGAGGGGCGCATGAGCTTCTTTCTTTTTCGGATTCGTCGCGGGGTTTTAGACGCATGGCAGGCCCGGCGCAAAGGAAAACGCCCGGCTTGCGCAGGCTGCTCCCAAGTCTATATCCTTTAGCCCGGAGTTCCGAGACCGATGACGAAACCGATCGCCGATCCAACCCTGCAGTCGCCCGCACTTCATTCGCTCGACATGCGCTCGCGCGATATTTTCCGGCGCATCGTCGATTCCTATCTGCGCGACGGCGAGCCGGTCGGCTCGCGCTCGCTGTCGCGCATCCTGCCGTCGTCGCTGTCGCCGGCCACCATCCGCAATGTGATGAGCGACCTCGAGCATCTTGGTCTGGTCTATGCTCCGCATGTCTCCGCCGGTCGCCTGCCAACCCAGGCCGGACTGCGCTTCTTCGTCGATGCCTTCATGGAACTCGGCGACCTGACCGACAGCGAACGCCGTTCCATCGAGGCGCAGATGAAGGCGTCGGGCGAGGGCGCCACCCTGGAGCATATGCTGACCGAGGCGAGCCAGATGCTGTCGGGCATGTCGCGCGGCGCCGGTCTGGTGCTGACGACGAAGAACGAAGTGTCGCTCAAGCACATCGAATTCATCCAGCTCGAGCCGCACAAGGCGCTGGCCGTGCTGGTTTCGCAGGCGGGCGATGTCGAAAACCGGGTTGTCGATCTTCCGGCCGGGACCACCGTCTCCCAGCTTCACGAGGCGTCGAATTTCCTCAACGCCCATATACGCGGCCGCACGCTGTCCGAGGCGCGGGCCGAGATCGCCCGCCTCAACGACGAGACCCGCGCCGCGCTCGACACGCTGTCGCAGGAACTGGTCGAAAAGGGTCTCGCTGTCTGGGCCGGCGCCGACAGCGGTCTGCCGGCGCGCCTCATCGTGCGCGGCCGCGCCAATCTGCTTGAAAACGTCACCGCCCAGGCTGACATCGAACTGCTGCGGCACCTGTTCGAGGACATGGAGACGCAGGACGGCCTGATCCAGTTGCTCGACCTTGCCGAGCAGGGTTCCGGCGTGCGCATCTTCATCGGTTCGGAAAACAAGCTGTTTTCGCTTTCGGGGTCTTCGCTTGTCGTCGCGCCTTATCGCGACAAGGATGCCCGTGTCATCGGCGCGCTCGGCGTCATCGGTCCGACGCGGCTGAATTATGCCCGCATCGTGCCGATGGTGGACTACACCGCGCAACTGATCTCGCGCATGCTGCGTTGACCATGCGCGCCGTGGCGCTTCGACACGGCAGATCGGAGAAACCCATGGCGTTCGAATCCCTCAAGGCAGAAATCGACATCTTGCTTGCGGAGATGGTGAACCAGCCGCAGGACGCGCAGGAAATCCGCGAGCAGGTGCGCGAGAAGCTCAATGAACTGCGCGCCATGGGCATGCCGCTGCCGGCCGATCTGGTCGAGCTGGAACAACGCCTCGACGCCGAACTGGGCTGATTTCACCAGGCCATCACATCCTTGTGTGTCGCGGAACGCGTCCATATCGATACCGTTCTGCCTTGGTATCGACCACAGGAAGGTGACTTCATGAAGCTTGCCGGGCTCACGGCCATATCCTTCATCGCAATGCTCGCGGGCGCATCGGCGCAGGAACCGCCTGTCCTGAAGGGCGAAGCGGCGTTCGGCGACTGGAAGGCTGACAAACCGGGCGTCCGCAGGCTGATCGCCGCGGACGATCTCCAAAGGGCCTCACCGTCGGAAGCATCGTCGAACAGCGCCGACCGCGCCCGCATGCCGGCCGATGCCAGGCCGGATCTGCCGCGAGGTTTCACCGCCGAGATGATCGCGTCCGGCCTGCGCAGCCCGCGCGTCGTGCGCACCGCGCCGAATGGCGATCTCTTCGTTGCCGATTCCCGCGCCGGGCGGGTGCTGGTCTATCGCCTCGGCGAAGACGGAAAACCAACCGGGGACGGCGTTTTTGCCGAGGGTCTCCCGCAGCCCTACGGCATCGCCTTCCATCCGGCCGACAAGCCGCAATGGGTCTATGTCGCCAGCCCGGATCGCGTCGTGCGCTACCCGTACAAGGAAGGCGACATGCAGGCGAAGGGCGAAGCCGAGACCGTCGTCTCGGACATTCCCTCCGGCGGCCACTGGACGCGCGACATCGCCTTCTCCGCCGATGGCAAGACCCTCTACGTTTCGGTCGGTTCGCAGTCCAATGTCGGCCAGGACATGGGCAAAGCGCCGGAAGGCGGCGTCGAGGCCTGGGCGGGGTCGCAACCGCTCGGCTATGCCTGGGGCGAGGAGGAAGGCCGCGCCAATGTGCTCGCCTTCGACGCGGACGGCAAGAACCGGCGTGTCGTCGCCACCGGTCTGCGCAATTGCTCAGGCATGGCCGTGCAGCCTGCCACCCAGGCGCTCTGGTGCGTCGTCAACGAGCGTGACCAGTTGGGAGACAATGTGCCGTTTGAATACGCCACGACGGTCAAGGAGGGCGCCTTCTACGGCTGGCCCTGGTACTATATCGGCGCCAATGAAGACCCGCGCCACGCCGGCGCGCGTCCAGACCTCGCCGGCAAGGTCACGGCGCCCGATGTGCTGATGCAGGCGCATTCCGCGCCGCTGAACATTGCCTTCTATCAGGGCGACCAGTTCCCCGCCGCCTACAAGGGCGATGCCTTCGTGACGCTGCACGGTTCGTGGAACCGCGGCGCCCGCACCGGCTACAAGGTCGTGCGGCTGAGGTTCGAGGACGGCAAGCCGACCGGCGAGTACGAGGATTTCATGACCGGCTTCGTGCTTTCGGACGCCGAGGTCTGGGGCCGGCCGGTCGGCGTCGCCGTCGCCAGGGATGGATCGCTGATCTTGACCGAGGATGGATCGGGCACGATCTGGCGGGTGAGTTACGACCAGAAGCGGTCGTAGACGAACGCCGTCAATCGGGTTGGCCCCGGCGGCGGCGGCGAATCTGGTTCGCCCGGCGTTCAGCGCGTCCTTCGGATCGCGCCCTGATGGATTGCCTGAACCGGGCTGGCGACAAAACATCCCCGCCGATCGTCACCACGCGCCATGCCACGAAACCCAGCCACGCAACGCAAAGCTTCAACACGCGGCGCGTGATCTCGCGCCACGTCCATTTCCTGTCTGGCTCGACCTGAGACACTTTCCGCCCTTTTCCGCTGTTCAGGCTGGAACGAGCAACTTCCGGGCCAGTGGCGCGAATTGATGGGCATCAAAAAGAAAAACAAATTCCGGTGCTTAACAGAGTATTAACGCGCCCGTCCGGACTTTGGAGGGCGCTCGTTCGCTTGTCGCCAGACAATTCAGGATAGAAATTTTCGCGTGAAATTTGTCTAATGAGACGCTGGCTTGAACAAGGACTGGCGACGCTCCGTCATTGCTGCATAGGACAAACCTGCCCATGGCAAAACGGTCTGTGATCTGGATCGGCGCAGGTGCCGTCATTGGCATGGTTGCAGCGCTTGTCGGGATCGGCGCTATGGCGGGCGGTCATGGCATTTACCTGCCCGCGCATATTTTGATTCCTTGGCTCATGCTTATATTGCCAACCGCCGCTGTACCGGGTTCCGCATTGGTGGTGGCCACCCTGCCACCATACCCGATCTACGGTGCCTTGATTGCTTACAAAAGGATTTGGGCTATTCCAGTGGTCGTGCTGCATATACTCGCGATTGCGGCTTCGCTCCTTGTGCGAAGCGAGTATCTCCCATGAGCGCCGGCCGCCAGGCGGTTGGTCATTGAACAGGCCAAATTGGATATCGAGCCATGACTCTTGCCGGTTTTCTCGCCTATTGCGCCGCGCTGGGCATCGCAGCCGCCATTCCGGGGCCCGGCGTCACCGCCCTCGTTGCCCGCGCGCTCGGCTCCGGCTTCCGCTCGTCACTGGCCATGGCGTTCGGCCTGGTCGTCGGCGATCTCACCTATCTCACCGCCGTCGTGCTTGGGCTGGCCTTCCTCGCGCAGACGTTCGGCATCGTCTTCCTCGTCGTCAAATGGCTGGGCGTCGCCTATCTCGCCTGGCTCGGCTGGCGCTTCTGGACCGTCGGCATCACGCCGGAGACGGTCGAGGCCCGCAAGGGCAAGGGCGGGCTGGTTTCGTCCTTCATCGCCGGACTGGCCGTCACACTCGGCAATCCCAAGACGATGATCTTCTATCTCGCCATCACGCCCACCATTGTCGATATCGGCACGATCACGCCCGCCACCTATGGTATTCTGGTGGCGCTCACCATCGTCGTGCTGTTGGTCGTTCTGGTGCCGTACCTCGCGCTCGCCGCGAAGGCGCGCTGGTTCCTGCGCTCACCGCGGGCGCTCAAATTATTGAACCGCACCGCCGGCACATTCATGATGGGCGCGGCGGCGGCGATAGCGGCTCGCCACTAGCTTTTACCGCGACAAAGATTCTAAAAACGGCGGCAAAAAGGAAATCCTATTCCGATGAGTTGGGGTTTTAAGCACGCCATCCACTCTGATATCGTCCGGGCAGAGCCTATCTTCGTCAGCTGGAAACGCCTTTCCGCCGCTGTCCTCTGGGAGCAAGAACAATGAACAAGCCCACCACCTCCACGCGCGTACCCGGCCGCGGCCGCATCTACGATTCGATCACCGAAACCATCGGCGACACGCCGCTGGTCCGGCTCGACAAGTTCGCCACGGAGAAGGGCGTCGTCGCCAATCTGATCGCCAAGCTGGAATTCTTCAATCCGATCGCCTCGGTGAAGGATCGCATCGGCGTGGCGATGATCGAGTCGCTTGAAGCCCAGGGCAAGATCACCCCCGGCAAGACCACACTGGTCGAGCCGACCTCCGGCAATACCGGCATCGCGCTCGCCTTCGCCGCAGCCGCCAAGGGCTACAAGTTGATCCTCACCATGCCCGAGACCATGTCGGTCGAGCGCCGCAAGATGCTGGTCCTGCTCGGCGCCGAACTGGTCCTCACCGAAGGGCCGAAAGGCATGAAGGGCGCCATCGCAAAGGCCGAGGAACTCGCCCAGACCCTGCCGGACGCAATCATCCCGCAGCAGTTCGAGAACCCGGCCAACCCGGAAATCCACCGCACGACCACGGCGGAGGAAATCTGGAACGACACGCAGGGCGGCATCGACATCTTCGTCGCCGGCATTGGCACCGGCGGCACCATCACCGGCGTCGGCCAGGTTCTCAAGAAACGCAAGCCTTCGGTGCAGATCGTGGCGGTCGAACCTGAAGCATCGGCCGTGCTGTCGGGTGGCCAGCCGGGGCCGCACAAGATCCAGGGCCTCGGCGCCGGCTTCGCGCCGAAAATCCTCGATACCTCGATTTACGATGAGGTCGTCCGGGTTTCGAACGAAGATTCGGTGGCCAACGCACGGCTGGTGGCGCGCTTGGAAGGCGTCCCGGTCGGGATTTCCTCCGGCGCCGCATTGCAGGCGGCGATCGTTGTCGGTTCGCGGCCGGAGAACGCAGGCAAGAATCTCGTCGTCGTCATCCCGTCCTTTGCCGAGCGCTATCTGTCGACTATTCTGTTCGACGGGCTGGGTGCCTGATCGCCCACGCAGGGTCCGAAGTCGGTATAGACCATCAGGCGGCGCCCAGCGCCGCCTTTTGCTTTTGCAGGAACTGCCGCACCGCCGGATCGCGCTCGAGGCCGATGGCCTGGTCGTAGGCCAGCGCCGCCTCACGCGCCTGGCCGAGCCGCGCCTGCAGGCCTGCCAGCGCCGCCCAGTAAGGCTGGTAGCCGGCGAGACGTCCATCTTCCGCCAGAGCTTCCAGCGCTTGCAATCCGGCTCGCGGTCCATCGGCCTCCGCCATCGCCACCGCTTGGTTGATCGCCGCCACTGGCGATCCGGTCAATGCCGCCAGCGCCGCATAGAGATCGCGGATCGCCGGCCAGTCCGTCATGCCGGTCAACCGCCGCGCCGTGTGAACGGATTGCACGGCGGCCTCCAGCTGATAGCGGCCGACGCCCTCCATGCCGCTGGCGCGCCGCAGCAGCGCCTCGGCCTCGTCGATCAGCGCCGCGTTCCAGAGCCTCGTGTCCTGCTCGCTCAGCGGCACGTAGTCTCCTTCGCCGTCGCGGCGCGCGCCACGGCGGGCATCGGCGAACAGCATCAGCGCCAGCATGCCGAGCGCTTCCGGTTCTCCCGGCATCAGCCCGGCGACAAGCCGCCCGAGCCATATGCCTTCGGCGGCCAGGTTGCGCCGGCGCGGATCGGTGCCGGCCGGATCGGACCAGCCCTCGGCGAAAGTCGCGTAGATCGCCTCCAGCACGGCGCCGAGCCGCTCGCCGAATTCTGTCCGTTCCGGGACGCGAAAGGGAATTCCGGCATCGCGGATCCGGCTTTTCGCGCGCACCAGCCGCTGCCCCATCGTCGCCGGCGAGACCAGGAAGGCGGAAGCGATCGTCGCCGCGTCGAAACCCAAAATCGTCTGCAGGATCAGCGGCGCGCGGATGCCGGGGTCGATGGCCGGGTGGGCACAGGCGAACATCAGCCGCAGCCGTTCGTCGGGAATGTCGCCGGCATCCTTCGCCGCGTCCATCTCCTCCGCCAGCAGCATCAGGTGCGATTGCGCCTCGATGCCGGTCTTGCGCCGTCTGGCCGCGTCGATGCCGCGCCGCCGGGCGACTGCCAACAGCCACGCTTCCGGCCTGTCCGGCACGCCGTCGCGCGGCCAGTGCTCGATCGCCGCGGCGAAGGCTTCCGCCAGCGCGTCCTCGGCACCGGCGACGTCGCGTGACTGGGCGGCGAGGAAGGCCACCAGCTTGCCGTAACTGTGCCGGGCAGCATTCTCCGCCGCCGCCCGGGCGATGTCGACATCGGAGGTCACCGCGTCATGCCTATTGCGCCTTCCAGATCGGCCGCACCTCGATCGGTCCGCGCTGCGCGGCGGGGCAGCGCGCCGCCCACTGGATCGCCGCGTCGAGGTCAGCGACTTCGATGATGTAGTAGCCGCCGAGCTGTTCCTTGGTATCGGCGAAGGGGCCGTCGAGCACTTCGGTCTTGTCGTCGCGGAGGCGGACCCGCGTTGTGGAGGACGATGGCGCCAGCCGGTCGCCGGCGACCCAGGCCCCGGCCTTCTTCAGCGCCTCGTTGTAGGCCATGAAGGGCTGGGCCATGTCGTAGGCCTTGTCAGGTGTGGCGGTTGGCGCCATGGCGGCCATTGCGGCTTCGTCGACATTGATGAGAAGCATGTACTGCATGGTGGTATCCTCACGATTTTGAAGGCCGCTTCATTGCGTACCGAACCAATGTCGCGCCAACCTGCTCCGTTTCGACACGGCTTAAAAAGATTTCTGCTTTTTGTTCCCGCCAGGCAAGTAGAGCCGCGCGGTTCGATAGTTCGTCTAACGCGCGCAATTTGGGTTGGCATTTCGCGTCCGGTGTCTAAACTCACGCCGGATCGTGCCGGGAGGGCGCGTATAAAAAAAGGGAGGAAACAGTAGATGCTGCATTTCGGCAGGAAATTCATTGTCGCTGGCACGGCGGCGCTGTCGCTCGCGCTCGGCGCCGGTTCGCTCAAGGCACAGGAATTCATAAACGTTCTGACTGGCGGCACATCCGGCGTCTATTATCCGCTCGGCGTCGCCCTGTCGGAGATTTATAGCCAGGGCATCAAGGGCGCGCGCACCCAGGTGCAGGCGACCAAGGCATCCGTCGAAAACCTCAACCTTCTCGAGCAGGGCAAGGGCGAGATCGCTTTCGCACTGGGCGATTCCGTCAAGTTCGCGGCGGAAGGCAACAAGGAAGCCGGCTTCCCCGGCAAGCTTGAGAAGCTGCGCGGCATCGCCGCCATCTACCCGAACTACATCCAGATCGTGGCCAGCAAGGAGTCCGGCATCAAGACGCTGGCCGACCTGAAGGGCAAGAGCCTATCCGTCGGCGCGCCGGCCTCCGGCACCGAACTCAACGCGCGGGCCATCTTCGCCGCCGCCGGTCTGAAATACGAGGATCTCGGCCGCGTCGAATACCTGCCTTTCGCGGAATCGGTCGAACTCATCAAGAACCGTCAGCTCGACGCCACCCTGCAGTCGGCCGGCCTTGGCGTCGCCTCGATCCGCGATCTGGCCACCTCGCTGCCCATCAACGTCGTCGCCGTTCCCGCCGAGGACGTCGCCAAGATCGGCTCGCCCTACATCTCTGTTGTCATCCCGAAGGGCACCTATGACGGCCAGGAAGAGGACGTGCAGACGGCCGCCGTCGGCAATTTCCTCGTCAGCCAGTCGGACGTTCCCGACGAAACCGCCTATCAGATGACCAAACTGCTGTTCGATAACCTCGACAAGCTGACTGCCTCGCATGCCGCCGCCAAGGCGATCGATCCGGCCAAGGCTTTGGATGGAATGCCGATCCCGCTGCACCCCGGCGCGGAGAAGTACTACAAGGAAAAAGGCCTGATCAAGTAAGCCTCAAGGCTTGCCTGATTGCGTAAGGCGCTGTTCCGGCCATCGGCCGGGATGGTGCCTTGCAACGATTTTTCCGGGGAGGACACGACGATGAGCCAGGCAGCGCAGGGTCAGGAAAAACCTGACATCATCCACATTCCGGCCGGCGAGGAGCAGGTCGAGGGTCTGCCGCCCGGCTTCGGTGAAGGCATAGCCGGCAAGGTGGCGTTTTTGATCGCCATCGCGTTCTCCGTCTTCCAGATTTACGTGGCCGCCTATGGCAGCATCCCAAGCCAGGTGGTGCGCGCCATGCATGTCGGCTTCCTGCTTCTGCTCGGCTTCGGTCTGATCGCCAATCTCCGCGCCACCAGCAGCATCGCCAAGACATGGTTCTGGACTCTCGGCATCCTCGGTTTCGCCACCGGCGTCTACAACTGGGTCTTCTATGTCGACCTGATCCGGCGCTCCGGCTTCCTAACGATGCCGGACCTTGTCGTCGGCGCTGTGTTGATTGTGCTGGTTTTCGAAGCGGCCCGCCGCATCATGGGCCTGCCGCTCGCCGTCATCGCGCTGCTCTTCCTGCTCTATTGTTTCTTCGGCAACTACCTGCCGGCGCCCTTCGTGCATCGCGGCTATGATGTCGCCCAGATCATCGACACCTTCGCCTATGGCACGGAAGGCATATTCGGCACCCCGATCTATGTCTCCGCCGCTTACATCTTCATCTTCGTCGTCTTCGCCGCCTTTCTCGAAAAGGCCGGCATGATCGCGCTGTTCAACGATTTCGCGCTGGGGCTGGTCGGCTCCTGGCGCGGCGGTCCGGCGCAGGTCTGCGTGCTCTCCTCGGCGCTGATGGGCACGATCTCCGGCTCCGGCGTCGCCAATGTGGTGGCCAGCGGTCAGTTCACCATTCCGCTGATGAAGCGCTTCGGCTTCCGCTCCGCTTTCGCCGGAGCGGTCGAGGCGACATCGTCGATGGGCGGCCAGATCATGCCGCCGGTGATGGGCGCCGTCGCCTTCATCATGGCCGAAACACTCAACGTGCCTTACGCCGCCATCGTCAAGGCGGCGATCATCCCTGCATTGCTCTATTTCGGCGCGTGCTTCTGGCAGGTCTATCTCGAGGCCGGCAAAGCGAACCTGCGCGGAATGGACAAGGCGAGCCTGCCGAACCCGTGGAAGGCTGTGCGCGAGCATTGGCCGCTGGTGCTGCCGCTTGCGGCGCTCGTCTATCTGCTGTTCGCCGGTTATACGCCGATCTTCGCCGGGACGATGGGCCTGGCGCTGACCATCGTGCTTATCCTCGGCACGCCGCTCGCGGCCTTGATCGGCCCCTTCGCCTTCCGCGTCGTCTTCTGGCTGGCGCTCGGGCTGGCGGCCGCATCCTTCGTCGAATACGGCGTCAACGTCCTGTCGCTGGTCATCGCCGCGCTGGTCATCGCCTGCGTCACCTTCAAGGGCGGGCGCGAAACCTTGCAGATCTGCGTCGACTCGCTGGCCGAAGGGGCGAAGAACGCGCTGCCGGTCGGCATCGCCTGCGCCATCGTCGGCATCGTCATCGGCACGCTGACGCTTACCGGCATCGCTTCCACCTTCATCGGCTGGATCATTTCCATCGGCGAGAACAATCTGTTCCTGTCGCTGGTGCTGACGATGATCACCTGCCTGGTGCTGGGCATGGGCATCCCGACCATCCCCAACTACATCATCACCTCGTCGCTGGCTGGGCCGGCGCTGCTTGCGCTCGACGTGCCGCTGATCGTCAGCCACATGTTCGTCTTCTATTTCGGCATCATGGCCGACCTGACGCCACCCGTGGCGCTGGCGGCTTTCGCGGCCGCGCCCATGGCCAAGGAATCCGGGCTGAAAATCGGCATACAGGCCTCGAAGCTGGCCATCGCCGGTTTCGTCGTGCCGTTCATGGCCGTCTACACCCCGGCGCTGATGCTCCAGGATCCCGGCCCGATCGCGGCGCAGTTCGGCTACCCGGTCGAGGTCACCTACATCGTGCTGAAAGCCTGCATGGGCATCGTGCTGTGGGGCGCGGCGGCGGTCGGCTTCCTGGTCGCCCGCATGGCCATATGGGAGAGGCTGCTGGCGTTCGCCGCCGGCGTGCTGCTGGTCATGGCGTTGCCGCTCACCGACGAGGCCGGCTGGGTGCTGGCCTTCGCCTGGATAGCCTGGCACTGGTGGCGGGCGCGCAAGGCCACGCCGGCTACGGCCGTTTGAGTGATCTTGCCCGCGCTCTGTATCCTCTCCGCCGGCAAGACGGCAATGATCGCCGCCACGGCCTTTACGCTGTCATGGACGCATTCGGTCGAGAAGACGCGCTGGGAGGAGGACTGGAAGCTGACGCCGGCGGGGCTGCAGATCGTCGCCGCGCGAGTCAAGGGCTCCGGCGCGGGCATGGACCCGCCGGAAGGCTCTGTGCTGAAGGATGGCTGGTGGTCCTATGCGCCCAAGGTGGGGCCGCAAAAACGCCTCGTCCTCGCCGCCTCAGGGGCGACGGGCGGCGGCTGGTCGCTCTGCGCGATAGGTGGTTGCACGGTGATCGGCGCCCGGCCGGGCGATCCGGCTGTCGTGACGGCTTGTGACGGCGAACATGATCAGTGAGCGCTCACGCCCAGCACGTTGCCACGGCGGGCGCAGGCCGGGCCAGGTCCGCGCATGTAGTGGCGCTCCGGCCTATAGGTCGGCGCGACGAATTCGCGGATGGCGGCGGCATAGCCGGCGATTTGGTTCCAGATAGTCATTTCAGCACCAGTCCCTGTCCCTTTTTTCGGAGTCCCTTCCGAATTGGGGAAATCGTAGTTCAAAGAGGTGAATCCTCAGTGAACGCGATGTTAATTTTTCCCCGAAAATCAGTCACTTCGTGGCGGGATTGCGGCTAACTGGCGGTCTTTCCGTGCCGGTTGCCGGCATTCTCGCCACTGTGCTTTTTGCGTCACATGGCGCCCCCGCCAGGGCTCGGACTTGCACCGCGGCCTTCGATCACATTTGCCACGCAGTCCCTGTGCGCCGGAACAACGCTGCGAGCGACACGTTGCGCTTAGGACCGGCGAGGGCGGCACAATGAAATCAGGAGATTGAATCATGGGTTTCTTTTCGAAGGACATCAAAACACTGGACGACCTGTTCGTGCACACGCTGCAGGACATCTACTATGCCGAAAAGCAGATCGAGAAGGCGCTGCCGAAGATGATCGACAAGGCGACCGCGCCTGAGCTCAAGGCGGGTTTCGAGATGCATCTGAAACAGACAAAGGGCCATATCGCCCGGGTCGAGGAAGTCTTCGAACTGCATGGCATCAAGGCCAAGCAGGTGAACTGCCCGGCCATCGACGGCATTCTGGAAGAGGCCGACGAAGTCAGCGGCGATATCGACGACAAGCAGGTTCTCGATGCTGCGCTGATCGCCTCGGCGCAGGCCGTCGAGCACTACGAGATAACGCGCTATGGCACGCTGATCGCCTGGGCCAAGCAGATGGGCCGTTCCGACTGCGCCAATGTGCTGGCCAACAACCTCAAGGAGGAGGTGGCCACCGACCGCAAGCTGAGCGAGATGGCGGAATCGAAGATCAACCTGCAGGCAGCCGAGTAAGGGCCGCATTGCCTGCGGGAGCAGGCAAGCTTACGGTCGGGAACCGGAACGGGCTGCGCCCGTTTCGGTTTCTGGTTCATGCGTAGGAGTTTTTCATGGCACCGCGCCCCGCCTGGAAGGGCTATCTCAAGCTTTCTCTCGTCACTTGCGCCGTGGAGTTGACCAACGTGGTCACCCACGCCGAGAAGGTTTCGTTCCGCATCCTCAACCGGAAGACCGGCAATACGGTGAAGCGCATCTATGTCGATGCGGAGAACGGCAAGCCCATTGAGGACGAGGACGAGATCAAGGGCTATGAAGTCGACAGCGGCGACTACGTCCACATCGAGGAGGACGAGATCGACGCGGTGCGGGTCGAATCCTCCGACATGATGAGCCTCGACGGCTTCGTCGACAAAGCCTCGATCCAGCAGATCTATCTCGACACGCCCTACTATCTGGCTCCGGCCGACAAGGTTTCCGAGGACGCCTTTGCCGTCATCCGCGACGCCATGGCGGCGAAGAAGAAGGCAGGCCTCGCCCGCATCGTGCTCTATCGCCGCGAGCGCCCCGTGGTCATCGAGCCGCTGGGCAAGGGCATGGTGCTGACCACCCTGCGCTATGACAACACCGTGCGCCAGCCGGACACCGTCTTCGACGACATCAAGGCGGTGAAGACGGACAAGGAAATGATCGACCTCGCCCAGCACATCATCGACAAGAAAAGCGCCAAGTTCGATCCCTCGAAATTCGACGACAAGTATGAGGAAGCGCTGCTTGAGCTGATCCGCGCCAAGAAGGCCGGCAAGAAGGCGCCCAAGGCCAAGGCTGCCTCCAAGCCTTCCAACGTCGTCAATCTGTTCGACGCACTGAAGAAGAGCCTCGCCGCCGACAACGGCCAGGACGGCGCGCCGGCAAAGGCGGCCAAGGCGTCGAAGAAGAAGGCGCCGGAACCGAAGACGAAGGCGGCGCCCAAGCGCAAGTCGGCATAGGTTCCGGGCGATGGCTGGGCCCGCGCTTGAACAATATCGCGCCAAGCGCGATTTCTCGAAGACCAGGGAGCCGGCCGGCGAGGTTCCGCCGGCCAGGGCCCGCAAGGATGGCGGCGGCATCTTCGTCATCCACAAGCACGACGCCACCCGTCTGCACTACGATCTGAGGCTCGAGCATGGCGGCGTGCTGTGGAGCTGGGCGGTGACGCGCGGCCCCAGCCTCGATCCATCGGAAAAGCGGCTGGCCGTCCATGTCGAGGACCACCCGATCGACTACGCGCCCTTCGAGGGCACCATTCCCAAGGGCGAGTATGGCGGCGGCACGGTCATCGTCTGGGACGAGGGCACGTGGATGCCCGATCACGATCCCGCCAAGGGGATGAAGAAGGGTCATATCGATTTCGAGCTGCACGGCCACAAGCTGGCCGGCAAATGGCATCTGGTGCGCCTGAAGCCGCGCCCCGGCGAGAAGAAGGACAACTGGCTGCTCATCAAGTCCGATGACGCGGCGGCACGCCCCGGCGAGGACATTCTCGCCGATGCCCCGCAGTCGGTGAAGACGGGCCTCACCATCGAGGATGTCGCGGCGGGCAAGGCCGCGAAAGGCGAAAAGCCAAAAGTGTGGCATTCCAACAAGCAGGCGACGGGCAAGGCAAAGCAAAAGGCCGCCGCGAAGCTGGATTTCATCGAACCGGCGCTGGCGACGCTGCAGCGTGAAGCGCCGGGCGGCAAGGAATGGCTGCATGAAGTCAAGTTCGACGGCTACCGCATGCAGGCCCAGCTTGCCGGCACGGATGTGCGGCTCTTGACCCGCACCGGGCTCGACTGGACCGGGCGCTTCGAAGGCCCGATCACGGCGGCGCTCGGCGGCTTGAAATGCGGCGACGCCATCGTCGACGGTGAGATCGTCGTGCTGGCCGACAACGGCGTGTCGTCCTTTTCGCTTCTGCAGGCCGCCCTTTCCGCGAACACCACCGACCGCATGGTCTACTACGCCTTCGACCTGCTGCGCCTGAACGGCGAGGATCTGCGCAAGGAGCCGCTGACCGAGCGCAAGGCGATGCTGGAGCAACTGCTCGCCGGCCAGCCTGACGATTCGGCGCTGCGCTACAGCGACCATTTCACCGAGCCGGGCAGGATCATGCTCAAGCACGCCTGCCGCATGGGTCTGGAAGGCGTGGTTTCCAAGCGCGCCGACGCGCCTTACCGGTCCGGGCGCGGGCTTGCCTGGATCAAGTCGAAATGCACCCAGCGGCAGGAATTCGTCATCGGCGGCTATCTGCCCTCGGAAAAGACCGGACGCGGCTTGCGTTCATTGCTGGTCGGTTATCACGAGGGCGGCAAGCTGAAATATGCCGGCCGTGTCGGCACTGGCTTTACCGCGCGGGTCGCGGACGATCTCAAGAAAAAGCTGGACGCCATCAAGACGGCCAAATCGCCTTTCGACACCAAGGTGCCGGGCGCAAAAGGACTGGTGTGGGTCAAACCGGAACTTGTCGGCGAAGTGGAGTTTCGCAGCTGGACCAGCGACCGTATACTCCGCCACGCATCCTTCCAGGGATTGCGCGAGGACAAGCCGGCGGAGGAAGTCGTGCAGGAAAAGCCGAAAGCCGCGACCAGCAGCAGCGAAAACAAGGCCGCGAAAGCAACCGCCAAGCCGCCCGCGAAGGCAAAAAGCGCTTCGGCGATCGAGACCTCGGTGAAACTGTCGCATCCCGAAAAACTGCTCTGGCCTGATGAAAAGATATCGAAGCAGGCCCTGCTGGAACATTACGCGCTGGTCTGGCCGCGCATGAGGCAGTTCGTTATCGACAGGCCGCTGGCGCTGGTGCGCGCACCGGACGGCGTCGGCGGCCAGCAATTTTTCCAGAAGCATGCGTCGCCCGGCATGAACGAGGCAATCCTCCGCTCCAAGGACCCCGAGGACGGCGAGGAAATCCTCTACGTCAAGGATTTCGACGGCATAGCTGCGCTGGTGCAGATGGGCGTGGTGGAAATCCACATCTGGGGCTGCAAGGTCGACGAGATCGACATGCCCGACCAGATCGTTTTCGATCTCGATCCCGATGAGGGCGTTGGGGTGGATAAGGTGCTGGCGGCTGCACTGGAAATCCGCGCCAAGCTGGAGGAACTGTCGCTGCCGACCTTCGTCAAGACCTCCGGCGGCAAGGGCTACCATGTCATGGTGCCGCTGAAGCCGGCGGCGAAATGGGACAAGGTCAAGGGCTTCGCCCACGATTTCGCCCGCGCCATGGAGCAGGAAGCGCCTGACCGCTACACCGCCACCCTGTCGAAGAAGGCGCGCACCGGCCGCATATTCATCGACTACCTGCGCAACGGCCGCGGCTCGACCACGGTCGCACCCTATTCCTCGCGTGCCAAGAAAGGCGCGACGGTGTCCATGCCGGTGACCTGGAAGGACATCGAGGACGGCCTGCCGCCCAACGCCTTTCCCATCGGCGACAAGACGACTCTTGCCCGCATCGAAGGCGACGATCCGTGGAAGGATTTTTTCAAGCGCGGCAAGGCGCTGAAGCTGGGGTAGGTTTCGGTGGGGAAGGGTGCTTTAACCCAGAAACACCCGCGCGAATTCCTGCTTTCCCTTGGGTGAGAATGTCACAACGCGGCTATCCTTCTCGCGCCGCGCCCATTTCTCCGCCAGGATCTTGTCCAAAATGGCCGCGCCCAGCGTGCCGGCCAGATGCGAGCGGCGCACGCTCCAGTCGAGGCAATCTCGGCACACCGGCCGGCGTGATTTTCCAGGCACCTCGACATCGATGCCGATGGCCGCGAAGTGCGAGGCGCCGTCCTTGCCAAGCCTGATCTCCTTGCCGTCGCGCACCAGCAGCTTGCGGGCCAAAAAGCTGTCCAGCATCTTTACCGCGTGTTCACCGGCCAGGTGGTCGTAGCAGACGCGGGCTTCGCGCATCGTCGCTTCGCGCGGACCGGGGCGCACCCGCTGTGGCCCGAGCGTCGCGGCAACGCCCATGATCGCTTCCAACATCCCCGCCACCTGCGGGCCAGCCAGACGGTAGTAGCGGTGCCGGCCTTCGCTCGCCACGGACAGCAGTCCGCCCTCCAGCAGCTTGGTCAGGTGCGAACTCGCCGTCGGCAGGCCGATGCCGGCCTCCAGCGCCAACTCGCTGGCCGTCAAGGCTGTTCCCGTCATCAGGGCCGTCAGCATGTTGGCGCGCGCCGGGTCGCCGACCAGATTGGCGATGCGGGCGAGATCGGGTCCGTCTTTCATTGTTCGACCTCCATCGAAGCATTGTCGGCAGAGAACCACTATTCTCCGGCGCAATCAAGGAGGCAGTCATGACCCAATTTCAACGGGCCCGGCCGGAACCGGCCGCGCTCCGGCGTTTCCCCCGTTTCAGCCTGCGTGGTTTCTTCGTCCGGCTGATGCGTGCCTATGACCGCCATTTGCAGCGGCTCGACCTGGCCGAACTGGACGACCACAGGCTGCAGGACCTTGGCCTGACGCGGGAGGAGGTTCGCCGCGAATGCGCCAGGTCGTTCTGGCGGCTGTGAGTGTTCACGCGCTGCCGATCAGCACACCTGCCGCGAACACCAGCGCGCCGCCCAGCACCACCTGGAAGGCCGCGCGCAGGAACGGCGTTTCCATGTAGCGGTTCTGGATGAAGGCGATCGCCCACAATTCGATGAACACGACGACAGCCGCCACGCCCGTCGCTGTCCAGAAATGCGGGATCAGATAGGGCAGGGTGTGCCCCAGCCCGCCCAGCGCCGTCATCAGGCCGACGGTGATGCCGCGCTTGATCGGCGAGCCGCGACCAGACAGCTTGCCGTCATCCGAGGCGACTTCCGTGAATCCCATCGAGATGCCGGCGCCGATGGAGGCCGACAGGCCGACGAGGAAGGTCTGCCAGGTGTTCTGCGTGGCGAAGGCGGCGGCGAAGATCGGCGCCAGCGTCGACACCGAGCCGTCCATCAGGCCGGCGAGCCCCGGCTGCACATAGGTGAGGATGAACTGCCGCCGTTCGGCCGCTTGCTCTTCACCCTTCACCTTGCCGGGCACGTGCGTCATCTCGAGCCGTTGGGCCAGCGATTCATGGCTTTGTTCCGCGGCCGCCAGCATACCGAGCAGCTTGCGCGTCTGCGCGTCGGCGGTGCGTTTGGCTGCTTCGACATAGAAGCGGTAGGCCTGCTGCTCCATCTCCTCGGCCTGCCCGCGCACCTTGTCGATGCCGAGCGGCCGCACCAGCCAGTCGGGCTTGCGCTGATAATAGCCGCGCACATGCTCGCGGCGGATCAGCGGAATGCGTTCGCCGAAACGCTTGCGGTGCATGTCGATCAGCGCGTCGCGGTGGCCGTCCTCCTCTTTCGCCATGCCGTCGAATACTTTCGCCGACTGCGGAAACGTCTCGCGCAAGCCGTCGGCGTAGGAACGATAGATGCGGGCGTCGTCTTCCTCGGAGGAAATGGCAAGCGCCAGAACTTCCTGTTCCGAGAGCGAATCGAAGGCGCGGCGGCCGAAGCCGAAAACACGGGAAAGCATGATTGGCGTTCTCTAGTTTAGAATGATTCTAAACTACGCGTCCTGATGTACGGGGTCAATTGCCTGCCGAACGACAGTACGAAAATTTTGTTCCGGCTTTGCCTTCTGCCGTCTTTTTATCAGCGAACGTTCGCCTATATGATGGAGGCCTGAACAAGGGAACCCGCATGTCCGAAAAGCAGCATCCGAAGCACGCCGACAATTCACATAGCCACTCCGCGGATGGCGCATCGCCGAAATCCTTCGATCCGAAGCCCGTTCTGGAATTGATCGCCTCCATCGAGGCCGACTTGCAGCGCCTCAAGGGCATGGTGGAACAGCAGGCCGAGAAATTCGATCCGGCCAATCCGCACAACAAGACCAGGGATGGAAAGCTGTCGCAGGAGGGAGTCGAATGCTGCTATCGACTCTTCGATGAAGGCAAGTCGCGCTATACGGTCGCGCAGCAGATGAAGATATCGTTTGCCGCCGCCACGCACCGCTTCAATGCCTGGCGCAAGGCAGGCGGAGCCAAGCGGCCTACGCTTCTCGGATAGCACACGCAAAAAAGCCTCCGGAGCGATCCGGAGGCTTTTTCATTTCGGAAAGCTCGATCAGCCGATGATCGGGCAGCTGCGGTCGCGGCGCGAGAAGCTCACCTCGACGCGGTCGCCCCGGCGTATGCCGCGAACCTCGATGCTGCGGCGGCCGACATCGACGACGCGGGCGCGCCGGATGCCCATGCGGGACGCCTTCATCAGCGCGCGGTCCGTCGTGCATTCGCTGCGCCTGAAATCGTCGTCGTCGTGGCGACGATCACGGCGCCAGTCGCGTTCGCCGCGGCAGCGCTCGTAGCGCGGGTTGCAGTCCCGGTCCACCGTCACGCCGCCGGGACCGATCTGGATGTCGACGCCCTGTGCGGACGCGCCGGAAAATGAAATGCCCGCCAAAGCGGTCGCCAAAGCTAGAATCTTACACATGTTGCGCATTGGTGATGTCTCCTCTTTCCCGCTCACAACGCCAGTGAGCGGCGAATTGTTTCAAATCAGTTTTCGCCTTATGCGCGAAATAGTTGGTGATGCACTGGGGTCGAAACAGCCGGAGCCCGCGCGGCGCACCGCACGGGCTCCTTCAGGTGCTCTGTCTAGGCTCAATCCAGAACCCGGATGATGCGGCGCGTACCGGGATCGACGATCACGGTGCGGTTGTCGACGACCACATATTCATATTGCATGTCCGGTGCCTCGATGGCGTGAAGTTCGACCGTTTCAGGCACTGTCGAACCGATATTCAGTTCCACGCCGGGGATGGCGATCGACGCCAGCGGCTTCTTCTTCACATACTCGCGGATAACGGTTTCCTGCTGCGGCTGGATGATGATCTGTTCCTGCGGCTGGACGACAACGTCCTGTGCCGTAGCCAGACCGGCGCCGGACAGAAGAGCAAGCCCGGCAATCGCAGCGGTGATGTTCGTTTTCATGGTAACCTCCTGTTATGCCCCTTCACGGCCCTTGGCGTCGTATAACGAACGCCAGCATGAAAAGCTGCCAAGAGGGCAGCCGAGGAACTGGCCGTTCGACATGCGAGGCGTGGTGCCTCGGGTCCGAAAACCGCCCAGGAGTGCAGCCCGTTCCCTCACATAATGTAACGACGCTTCATGCTGGCTGGCTGTAGACGGCCAAGCGGTGCGGTTTTCGGTCAGTCCAGCGTTCGCCGGAAGCGCACCAGCGCCGCCAGCGCGAATGCCACGACGAACACCGTCAGCCAGCCGATCTCGGATGCCACGGCGGGCAGTTCGGCGCCCTTCAGCATCACCGCGCGGATGACCCGCAGGAAATGCGTCAGCGGCAGCACCTCGCCGATCCACTGCGCCCATTGCGGCATGCCGCGATAGGGGAACATGAAGCCGGACAGAAGGATCGAAGGCAGGAAGAAGAAGAAGGTAAGCTGCATTGCCTGCATCTGCGTACGCGATACGGTCGAGATCGTGTAGCCCAGCAGCACCAGCCCCAGCACGAAAACGAGAATGCCGGAGAGCAGCAGCGGCAAGCTTCCGACAAAGGGCACATGGAACAGGAATTTGGCTGCGAACAGCACCACCACGACCTGCACCGCGCCGACGGCGGCATAGGGCAGCACCTTGCCGAGCATGATCTCTACCGGGCTGGCGGGCATCGCCAGCAGATTCTCCATCGTGCCGCGCTCGGTCTCGCGCGTCAGCGCCACCGCCGTCATCATCACCATCGTCATCTGCAGGATGACGCCCAGCAGGCCCGGGACGATGTTGTATTGCGAGACCCCCTCGGGGTTGTAGCGCCGGTGGACGACCACTTCGAGCTGGCTATGGGCGGTTTCAGCGGCGGTTTCCTGCATCCCCCGCGCCCGCAGCAAGGCCTGGTTGGCGATGGTGCCGAGCGTCGAGATGGCGCCGCTGGCGACCGATGGGTCGGTTGCGTCGGCCTCGATGAGGATTTGCGGCGCGTCGCCGCGCTCGACCCGCGTGGCGAAATCGGCGGGGATGGTGACGACGAAGGCGACGTCGCCGCTGGCCATCAGCAGCTCCGCTTCAGCCTCGCTTTCGACAATGTGGTCGAAGCGGTAATAGTTGGTGTTCTCCAGCGCCGAGACCATGGCGCGCGTATACTGGTCGTTGCTCATCGCCAGCAGCGCCGCCGGCAGGCTTTTTGGGTCGTTGTTGATGGCGAAGCCGAACAGCACCAGCAGCATCAGCGGCACGCCCAGCATCATCGCGAAGGTGACGCGGTCGCGCCGCATCTGGATGAATTCCTTGATCAGCAGCGCACCGAGCCGGGCAGGGGAGAGGACGGTGTTCATGAGCGCAACGCTCCAAGGGGGAGCGTAAGCGCCGCGCCTCTCGACGGTTGCAGAAGAAGTTTCATCCCATGTTGTCCTTCGATCCCGACATGAACTGGATGAACACGTCCTCGAGGCTGGTTTCGCCGGGCCTGACCGTCACGCCCTCGAATTCCGTCTCGACGTCCTTCAGCGCGGCTTGCAGCGCCGTCTTGTCGGAGCCGACCACATGCAGCGTCGCGCCAAACGGCGCCACCTGCTCGACGCCGGGCTTGTCCTTCAGCGCCGCCGCGGCCCTGTCCAGGTTCGGACCTTGCAGCACGAAGGTGGTGAGTCCCGCATTCTTCACCACCTCTTCCACCGTTCCCGTCGCCAGCATCTTGCCGTAGGAAATGTAGCTGATGCGGTGGCAACGCTCGGCTTCATCCATGTAGTGGGTGGAGACCAGAACGGTGAGCCCGCCATGCGCCAGCCGGTGAATTTCATCCCAGAACTCGCGTCGCGCCTTGGGATCGACGCCGGCCGTCGGCTCGTCGAGCAGGAGTAGCTTCGGCTTGTGCATGATGCAGGCCGCCAGCGCCAGCCGCTGCTTCCAGCCGCCGGAAAGCGTGCCGGCAAGCTGGTCCTTGCGCGAGGTAAGGCCGAGATCGTCCAGCGTGTCGGCGACATAGCTAGCCACCGGTTTCAGCTCATAGAGCCGCGCCACGAATTCGAGGTTTTCCTCGATGGTGAGGTCCTCATAGAAGGAGAAGCGCTGCGTCATGTAGCCGACCTCGCGCTTGATCTTCAGGCTGTCGGTGCGGATGTCGAAGCCGAGCACCGTGCCTTCGCCCTCGTCGGGCGTCAGGAGCCCGCACATGATGCGGATCGTCGTCGTCTTGCCGGAGCCGTTCGGACCGAGGAAGCCGACGATTTCCCCCTCCGCCACCGTCATGGTGACATGGTCGACGACAGTCTTATCGCCGAAGCGCTTGGTGAGGTCGCGGACGTCGATGACGTTCATGAGGGGCGGCAGTCGGCAGTCGACAGTCGGCAATCGGACCAAAGACGCCGGTAGCCTATTATGGAAGTTCCGAAAGTTGACATGTCTTGCACCTGCCGCACGGTTCCTACTGCCTACTGCCTACTGCCTACTGCCTACTGCCTACTGCCTACTGCCTACTGCCTACCCGCCAGTTCCACATCGACGATCTGCCCCGGCTGCAGCGCCGTGCCGGCATTCTCCGGCTTGGCTTCCACGAGGTAGACCAGCTTCTGGCGGTTCTCGAGCGAGTAGATCACCGGCGGGGTGAACTCCGGGTCGGGCGACACATAACTCACCCGCGCCGTCAGGTCGGGCGCGCAGCCGTCGCAGCGAACATTGAGTTGGGTTCCCACCTTGATGGAGGAAAAGGCGGATTCCGGCACGTAGAGCGTCAGCTTGACCGCGCCGTCCGGCAGCATCGACAGCACCGGCGCGCTGGGTCCCGCCGTATCGCCCGGATTGCGGATGACGTCATTGACCTGACCCGCGGCAGGGGCCGTCAGCACACGCTTGGAAAGCCGCCATTTCGCCTGGTCGAGCGCCGCTTGCGCCTGCTCGACCTGATTGTCGGCTGCCTTGATGGTCTCCGGCCGCGCCGGCAGGCCGGCAACCGCGAGGTTGGCATCGCTCTGGCCGATCTGCGCCTGCGCCACCTCCAACGCCGTCGCCGCCTCGTCGAGTTGCGCCTGGGTGGCGATGCCGCGCTTGAACAGATCCTGCGTGCGCGCCAGGATGCGGCGCTTCTCTTCGGCCTGCGCCTTGGCTGAACGGACGGTAGCCTCCAGCACGGCGATCTCCTCGGGCCGCTTGCCCACCTGCAGATCGGCAAGCTGTGCCTGCGCTTGCGCCAGCGCGGCTTGCGCCTGGGCGACCGCAATGGTGGCGTCGGCGCTTTCCAGCGTCACCAGCGGCTTGCCGGGCTCGACCCGGTCGCCGCGCCGCACGGCGATCGTCTCCACCTGCGCCACCTCGATCGGGGCCAGCAGCACGTAGTCGCCCTCGACATAGCCGACGGCCAGCGGCGCGGCGGGCGCGCAGGCGCCGAAAAGCTGCGCCGCAAGCGGTATCCAACACAGGATGCTCATGATGTCCGCCCCTTCCGGGCCGCCAGGATGGCGCTCAGATTGTCGCTGGTCACGGCCAGCACCTTTTGGGCTTCGGCATCGCCGATTTCGCGCCAGCCCATGCGCCGCATCACCGCCTCGCGGCCGATGCGGAAATAGACCACCTGGCCGATCAGCGTGAAAACGGTCAGCTTGGCGCCGTCGCTCTCGGCGGGTTCGCCCGTCGCCTGTTCCCAGACACGGCAAAGCCGCTTGTGCGTCGGTTCGAAGACGCCGTCATAGATGCGGTCGAGCGCCGCCGTCGGATGCGAAAGTTCCCGCAGGATGAACTGGACGATCTCGCCCGCTTCCGGCCGCGCGATGATGAAGGCCAGCATCCGGTCGAGCGCCGCGAAAAGCTGCGCCTCGGCGGCTTCGGCCGTCAGGTTCTTTTCCGGGAAAGCGCCTGCCGCCCCCATTGCCTGCGTCGCCACCGCCTGGATCGTGTCGACGATAAAATCCGCCGCCGCCAGCCTCAGCCCTTCCTTGCCGCCGAAATGATAGGCGATGGAGCCGATATTGGCTTTCGCCGCCGCCGCGATCTCGCGCGTCGAGGTGCCTTCGAAGCCCTGTTGGCCGAACAGTTTCAGCGCGGCGCGAACAAGGGCCCCGCGCGTTTGCTCGGCGGGTGATGCCGATGCCTCGCGGCGGGGCGGCCTTTTTCCGATTTGCTTGATCATTGCCGATATTTAATCAATCGAATGATTAAAGTCAATTCGGCTTGCCATTGGCGGTGTCGCAAGGTTTAGTCCGGGCATGGCATTAGAAATCGAACGCAAATTCCTGGTCGACAACAAGATGTGGCTGGACGCGGTGGAGAAGCGCATCTCCATCGTCCAGTTCTATGTCGCCATCGCCGCTGACCGCTCCATCCGCGTCCGCATCAAGGACGGCAAGGAAGCCCGCTTCACGCTGAAGTTCGGCAGCGACCTACCGGTCCGCGACGAGTACGAATTCCCGATTCCGCTGCAGGAAGCGCAGGAGATGATGGAATTCGCCATCGGCACCATCATCCGCAAGACCCGCCACCATGTTCGCCACAAGGACTATCTCTATGAGATCGACGTCTTTTCGGGCGAACTGGACGGTCTGGTGATGACCGAGCTGGAAACGCCTGACAGCGTCAGCCAGGACATGCTGCCCGATTGGCTCGGCCGTGAAGTGACCGGCCAGCAGGCCTATTCCAATGCCTCGCTGGCGCTTAACGGCTATCCGGAACCCGTGCTTTCATGACGCGCCGGGCCGTCGCCCATCCGGCCGGCGCGCTGGTGTGATGGCGGCGCCGGGCGACACGCTGCTCGACCGGCTCGGGCGCTGGATTGCCGGGCGCCTGCAGGAAGAATCGTCCGGTTATGAGCCTTACACGCCCTCAGACCCGGAAACGCTGCGCCGCACGCTGGAACCGGGCGATGTGCTGCTTATCGAGGGCAACCAGAAGATCTCGGCGGCGATCAAGTATCTGACGCAATCGACCTGGTCGCACGCTGCCTTCTATGTCGGCGATGCCATGCCCGAACCGGAAGACGGATCTGAGCGGCCGCGCCTGATCGAGGTGACGTTGGGCGAGGGCTGCACCGCCGTGCCCCTTTCGAACTACCGCACCTATAACACCCGCATCTGCCGGGCCAGCGGCCTGTCGCCGGAGGACCGCGACGCGGTCGTCGCTTTCATGGTCGGCAGGATCGGTCTGCGGTACGATCTGAAGAACATTTTCGACATGCTGCGCTATTTCCTGCCGACGCCGCCGGTACCGGTGCGCTGGCGCCGCCGCATGCTGGCTTTCGGATCGGGCGATCCAACCCGCGCCATCTGCTCGACGCTGATCGCGCAGGCCTATGGCCAGATCCGCTATCCGATCCTGCCGGAGATCACCCGCGCGCCGGGCCGCGCTTCCGCGCAGTCGCATTATTCGCGGCAGGAAATCCTCCACATCCGCCATTATTCGCTCTACACGCCGCGCGATTTCGACCTGTCGCCCTATTTCCGCATCGTCAAGCCGACGCTGGAATATGGGTTCGACTACCGCTCGATACTGTGGAGCAGCGAAGCGGAACAGGAAGGCGGATCGGCCGCCGCCCCGGAATAGGCGTCACTCGTCGATGGCGTTGCCGCGCTGCAGGAAGCGGGCGGCCAGCCAGCACAGCATCGCCCAGGCGAAGCCTGCGCACCATCCGGCCAGCACGTCGGAGGGCCAGTGGACGCCGAGATAGATGCGCGAGACGCCCACCATCAGCGTCACCAGCACCGCCAGCGAAAGCACATAGATCCGCGTCGTACGGCCTTGCAGGAAGCGCGCCGCCAGCGTCCCCAGCGTCAGATAGGTCACCGCCGACAGCATGGCGTGCCCGCTCGGGAACGACAGGCTGGTTTCGGTTGCGAGGTGCGAAACCAGTTCCGGGCGGGGCCGGTCTATCCCGAGCTTGAGCAGGCTCGACAGCACCTGACCGCCGCCAATCGCGACCAAAACGAAGAAAGCGGTGCTGAGCCGGCGCGTCAAAAAGAAATAGATGACCGTGGCGGCGGTGATCAGCGTCAAGACGATGGTGCCGCCGAGCGCGGTGATGTCGCGCACCGCGCCCTCGATCTTCGGCGATCCGATGGGATTGTCCGGCTGCCCCGCTTCCCGGAAGGCGAGCAGGATTTGCGTGTCGAAGGCGTGCGGCGTGGCATCCCTAGCCACCTCGGAGAGTTCGACAAATCCCCACAGGCCCAGCGCCACGATCAGTCCGGCCAAAAGAACCGGGAATTCGATGCGGTTCACCAGTTCGCGAAACCTTTCCTGCATGGCGTATCAGCGTCCCTGCAGATAGGGGCCGAGCGTGATCAGCGCCACCGCCATGATCGCGAGCGCTACGCCCGCGGCCTGGATGGTCCCGAGCCGCTCGCCATAGACGACCAGCGCCACGGCGTTGACGGCGACGAGTTGGATAACCGCCGACAGGCTGAACGACAGCGACATGCCGAATTCGCGGATCAGCCGCAGCATGATGAGGTTGCCCAGCGAATAGAGCCCCAGCGTCAGCACGATCTTGCCGAGACTGGGCGAGATGCCCCACTGCTTCGCCACCGTCGCCGCCAGCAGGAAGATCACCGTCGACAGGCCGAGTTGCGCCAATCCTCCGAAACTCATGCGTGCCTCCGCCGATCGCTCTCGCAGCGTTGTTCCCGATGCCCGTGCGCCGGTCAAGCCGCCATGCGGCCCGTTTCAACCTGCTTTCGCTTCGCCAGCCCCGCGAAAGCCTTGCATTTTACGGTTTCAGGCCTAATTCGGTTGCTGGAGAACGCCGATGCCGAAGTCCATCCATGACCGTGGACTGTTTCGCCCGCTGGAGGTGGAGCGCCTCCAGCGTGTCTTCGACGCCGCCTGCCGCCAGCGTGACATCCTTCCCGATTCCACCGAGGCGAGCGAACTGGCGCTCACCCTGCTGGCGCTACACAATGCCGGCATGACAGATGAGGACATGCTGATGCAGGCGACGGCGTTCCGCGTGCCGGACAGCAAGGCGGGCTGACAGGGCGGCTTTATCAGCCGGATTTGGCGATGGCCTTGGCGATGCGCTGCCCCTGCACCACCGAGCTGCGGAAATCGCCGGTCAGGCCCGGCCGCATGCCGAGGAACCACAGGCCGGGCAGGGGTGAGAGATGCTTCGGCGTCACCTTGGGCGAGCCATGCTCGTCCAGCACGCCAAGATCGCCCACCATGGGTTCGAGCCCGCTGCGGTAGCCGGTAGCGGCAATAACGATATCGGGCTGAATGACATTGCCGTCCTGCAGGATCACGCCCTCGGGGCCAAACTTCGCGATCGGCGCCGCCATGCGGATGCGGCCGGCCTTCAGCGCCTTCACCGCGCCTTCGTCGACCGCGATGGCGATCTGCTCGCTGTCCAGACGGCTGGCGCCGCCGTCCTTGCGCTTCGGCATGCCATAACGGGAGAGATCGCCGAACACCACGCGCTGCGTGGCGGCCAATATCCAGTCCACCCACCGCACCGGCATCCATTCCAGCACGCCGGACAGCCGATGGACGGAAATGCTGGAGATCCGCTTCGGCAGCAGCGAAGGCCCGTGGCGCAGCGAGAACCAGATATTCTCCGTCTTCACCCGCGCCAGATGGTTGAGCGCGTCGAACGCGGAATTTCCGCCGCCGACGACGAGAATGCGCTTGCCCTCGTAGGCATGAACATCACCGAAATCTGCGGAATGGACGATCCGGCCGGCGAACCCTTCCCGGCCCGGCCAGTCCGGCGTCCATGGCGCCCGGTCGCGCCCCGTCGCCACCACCACATGGCGCGTGCGGCGCGGACCGGCATTCGTCTGCACGATCCAGCCGTCTCCGTCTCGCTCGATGCGCGTCACCTCGACGCCGTACTCGACCGAAAGTCCCCGCTTGGCGGCATAGGTGTCCAGATAGGCAGCCACTGTGTCCCGTTTGGGATACGCCGGCGTCTTGTCCTGATAAGGTACGCCGGGCAGGGCGGAGAAATGACGATGCGTGTTCAGGTTGAGTTGCGGGTGACGTCGCCGCCACGGTTCGGCCGAGCGCGCTTCTTTCTCTATAAGGACCGCCGCGATTCCCTGGCGCGCCAGCGCGTCTCCCGCTGCCAGCCCCGCTGCGCCCGCGCCCACGACGATCACCGGTTCGGCATTCGAGGGCCTGATTGCCATTGCTTCTTTCCGCGCTTGCACCGTTTCGCGAATGCGCTATGTGGCACCGGCGCGCATATGGCAAGACTCTGCCGTTGCAACATCATAGCGGGCGATTCGCGACGCACGCCGAAAACGCCGCGAATGCGCACGTGAACCTGCGTTAGGCAAACGTTCGAAATGGCTTCCCTGCGTACGCATATCGACCGCTTTCTCAACGCCCGCGCGCAGCTTGTGCCTGAGGCCGCGCTGGATCTCGAACAGCGCCTCGCCCTGCTGCGCCGGCACGGCGATTTCTCGCTCGCCTATTCCACCGCCACGCAGGCGAAACTCGCCTATTTCGGCGGCCCGGATGGCTACATCGCCTTCCAGACCATGATGGGGCAGCACTTCGCCCTCGCCGATCCGGTCGCCTCTCCGGCTGGGCAGGAGGACCTGATCCGCCGTTTCGTCGATGCCGCCGGTTCGCCCTGGTTCGTCCAGATCGGCGAACGCACCGCCAGAGTGCTGTCTGGCCTCGGTTATCAGGTCAACCAGCTCGGTTTCGACACAAGGCTGCCGTTGCCGGAGCACGATTTCTCCGGCAAGCGCAACGAGACGGTGCGCTATTCCGAGCGGTGGCTGCTGAAGAAAGGCTATGCGCTGGTCGAGGACAACGGCGCGACCGTGCCGGCGGCGGAAGTCGAGCGTCTGTCGAAGGACTGGCGCTCCGGCCGCATCGTCGCGCGGCGCGAGATGGCGTTTCTCAACCGCGCCTTCGCAGCCGGGATCGGCCCGGGAATGCGCCGGTTCGTGCTGCTGGATGAAACCGGCAAGCTGGTCGCGCTGCTCGATTTCGATCCGATCTACCGTGATGGCGCGGTCATTGCCTACACCACCTCGTTCAAGCGCAAGATCGCCGGCGCCACGCCCCATGCCGAAATCGGCCTGACCAAATTCGCCGTCGACCGGTTCCGGGATGAGGGCATCGGCGCGGTCACGCTCGGGCTGTCGCCGCTGGCCGGTGTCGGCCCCAGCGCCCATCCGGAAAGCAGCTTCTGGCGCGGTGCGTTCCAGCGGGCCTACGGCTCGGACTGGATCAACCGCAGCCGCTTCAACCTGCAAGGCCAGGCTGCGTTCAAGCGCCGCTTCCATGGTGTGGAGGAGCCGGTCTACATCGCCTTCCGCAAGGGTACGGCATTCGGAATGCTGGCGCTGCTCAGGTTGGTGAAAGCGATCTAACTCCTCAACCGGTATCCCGTCTTGAAGATCCAGGCGATCACCGCGATGCAGGCGAGCAGGAACACCACCGTCATGCCGAGGCTGACGCCGACCGAAACGTCGGACTTGCCGAAGAAGCTCCAGCGGAAGCCGCTCACCAGATAGACCACCGGGTTGAACAGGCTGATGCTGCGCCAGATGCCCGGCAGCATGTCGATCGAATAGAACGAGCCGCCGAGGAAGGTCAGCGGCGTGATGATCAACAGCGGCACCAGCTGCAGCTGCTCGAAATTCCCCGCCCAGACGCCGATGATGAAGCCGAACAGGCTGAAGGTGACGGCCGTCAGGATCAGGAAGCCGATCATCCAGAACGGATGTTCGATATGCAGCGGCACGAAGAGCGAGGCGGTGGCCAGGATGATCAGCCCGATGGCGACCGACTTGGTCGCAGCTGCGCCGACATACGCAAGCACGATTTCCAGATAGGAGACCGGGGCGGACAACAGTTCGAAGATCGTGCCGACGAATTTCGGGAAATAGATGCCGAACGAGGCGTTGGAGATCGATTGCGTCAAGAGCGACAGCATGATCAGCCCCGGCACGATGAAGGCGCCGTAGCTGATGCCGTCGATTTCGGTGATGCGCGAACCGATGGCGGCGCCGAAGACGACGAAATAAAGCGAGGTCGAGATGACCGGCGACACGACGCTTTGCAGCAAGGTGCGTAGCGTGCGCGCCATTTCCACCTTGTAGATCGCCCAGACGGCATGGCGGTTCATGGCGTTTTCCTCACCAGATTGACGAAAATCTCTTCCAGTGAGGAGTTTTCGGTGTCGAGATCGCGGAATTCGATGCCGGCCTCGTCGAGGTCGCGGATCAGCGAGGCGACGCCCGGTCGTTCCGCCTGATTGTCATAGGTATAGGTGAGCTGGCTGCCGTCGTCGCCGATCTCAAGCTCGTAGCGCGCGAATTTCGCCGGCAGGTCCTTCACCGGCTTGCGCAATTCCAGCTTGAGCTGCTTGCGGCCGAGCTTGCGCATCAGCTCGGTCTTGTCCTCGATCAGCACCAGTTCGCCATGGTTGATGACACCGACGCGGTCGGCCATCTCCTCGGCTTCCTCGATATAATGCGTCGTCAGGATGATGGTGACGCCGTTGTCGCGTAGCCGTCGCACCATCGCCCACATGTCCTGCCGCAGCTCTACGTCCACGCCGGCTGTCGGCTCGTCGAGGAACAGGATCCGCGGCTCATGCGCCAGTGCCTTGCCGATCATGACGCGCCGCTTCATGCCGCCGGAAAGGGTGATGATCTTCTCGTCGCGCTTGTCCCATAGCGACAGGTCCTTCAGCACCTTCTCGACGAAATCCGGATTGGGCGGCCTGCCGAACAGCCCGCGGCTGTAGGTCAAGGCGTTCCGAACCGTCTCGAAAGCCTCCACCGTCAGTTCCTGCGGCACCAGCCCGATCAGGCTGCGCGCGGCCCGGTAGTCTTTGGAAATATCGTGGCCGTCCACGGTCACCGTGCCGCCGGACCGGTTGACGATGCCGCAGACGATCGAAATCAGCGTCGTCTTGCCGGCGCCGTTGGGGCCGAGCAGCGCGAAGATTTCACCGTGCTTTATGTCGAGGCTGACGCCCTTCAGCGCCTGGAAGCCTGTGGCATAGGTTTTCGACAGGCTGGAAATCGAGATAGCGGGCGAGTCGGACGCGAGCGACATGGGCAAATTGCTTTTTTCTGAAAAGGGATACGCGTTTTGCCGCTGAATGTCGGTGCGCGCAACGGCAATTCAAGGCAGCTCCTGACATTTGTCGCCAGCCCCACCTGCCGAAGCGCATGAAACGCCAAGCGCCGTCAGCATGAATGGTTCCCACGGCGGGTGGCGGAACGAACCGGGCGGCCAGCGAGTTTTAGCGCCATGACACAGGAGCGGACCATGAATCCCACGAAGTCGGCTGCGGACACCGGTTTGCAGAAATCCAATGATACTCCCTCCATTGCCGAGCAGGATTGGGAGGACCTTGAGGGCGCTGTTCCTGGCGTTGATGCCGTTCCCGATCCGGAGTCGGACGGCGAACTGCCCGAGGAGGACGACGACAATCCCGACCAGGACAGCGATGAAGCGCTTCCCGAAGACGACGAGGAAGAGGCGATCCGGCGCGACCTTTCTGGTACAGGTATTCGATATAAACCCGAATGAGGACGACTATGTTGAAAACGATTTCAGCCGCGGCATTTGCTCTGGTTCTCGCCGCCAGCCCGGCCTTGGCGCAATCCGCCGCACCGGCGCCCGATGTTCCCCCGGCGAACGGCAAGAAACTCTCCGAAATCATCGCCAAGGTCGAGAAGCGGCCGGACTTCCGCTACATCAGCGAGGTCGGCTGGGACGATGGCGGCTACGATGTCACCTATTACACCACCGACAACGCCAAGGTTGAGATGAAGTTCGACGCCGTCAGCGGCGAGACGAGATCCCTGGACTAGCCGGGACCCGGGAGCGAAGGCGGAAGGCCTGCGACCTTCCGCCTCGCGTGGCGCTGCGCCGCTTTGACGGACAGGGAGGCGAGGCGTAGTCTCTGGCTGTAATAACGCAGCCGGAGTCGCCATGGACCCGCTCATTCTTTCGCGTATTCAATTCGGCGCGAACATCTCGTTTCATATTCTCTTTCCAACCATCACCATTGCGCTTGGCTGGGTGCTGCTTTTCTTCAAGCTCCGCTACAACGCCACCTCCGATGGCGCCTGGATGCGTGCTTATTTCACCTGGGTGAAGGTCTTCGCCCTGTCCTTCGCCATGGGCGTCGTCACCGGCGTCACCATGAGCTTCCAGTTCGGCACCAACTGGCCGGGTTACATGGAAACGGTCGGCAATGTCGCCGGGCCGCTGCTGGCCTACGAGATCCTGACAGCATTCTTCCTCGAGGCGGCGTTTCTCGGCATCATGCTGTTCGGCTTCCGCCGCGTGTCGAACCGCATCCACACGCTCGCCACTGTGCTCGTCGCCGGCGGCACCACCGTTTCCGCCTTCTGGATAATCGCGCTGAACTCGTGGATGCAGACACCCACCGGCTTCGAGATGCGCGATGGCGTCGCCCATGCGGTAGACTGGTGGGCGATCGTCTTCAATCCGTCCATGCCTTACCGGCTGGTGCATATGCTCCTGGCCTCGGGCCTCACCGTCTCCTTTTTCATCGCCGGCCTTTCGGCGCTGCGTTACCTCCAGGGCGACCGCTCGCAATCCATGTGGAAGGCGCTGCGCACCGGCACGTTCCTGGCCGCCGTGCTGATCCCCATCCAGATATTCGCCGGCGACCAGCATGGGCTGAACACGCTGGAGCACCAGCCCGCCAAGATCGCCGCCATGGAGGCCAACTGGCACACCGGCCCGAACATCCCGCTGGTGCTGTTTGCGCTGCCCGACGAGAAGGCGAAGGAAAACCGCTTCGAGATCACCATTCCCGATGGCGCCAGCCTCATCCTGCGCCACAGCGCCGATGGTGTCGTACCCGGTCTCGACCAGTTCGAAGGCAACCATCCGCCGGTGTTCCCGGTTTTCTGGGGCTTCCGCATCATGGTCGGCATCGGCCTCTTGATGCTCGCCGTCTCCTGGGCGGCGACCTTCTTCCTGTGGCGGCGAAAGAGCCTGCCCAGGCCGCTTGCGCTGCTGATGGTGCCGATGACGGTCTCCGGCTGGGTGGCGACATTGGCCGGTTGGTACACCACCGAAATCGGCCGCCAGCCCTGGCTGGTTACCGGCGTGCTCAAGACCGCCGATGCGGTCGGACCGGTTGCCGGAAGCCATGTGGCGCTGACGCTCGCCATCTATCTCATACTCTATGCCGTGCTCCTCGTCGCCTTCCTGGGGGTGCTGGTGCATCTGGCGCTGAAGGCCGCCAAGGAAGGCGATACCTCGCCGCTGCCCGGTGTGATGAACGCCGCGCTTTCCCAACCGGCGCAGAGCGAAAGGTGAGGATAAAGCCATGACCCTCGACTGGCCGACACTGCTGCCTCTCGTCTTCGCCGGCCTCATGGGCCTGTCGATCCTGATCTATGTCGTGCTCGACGGCTTCGACCTCGGCATCGGCATCCTGTTCTCGCTGGCCGAGGACAAGGAACAGGATACGATGATCGCCGCCATCGGCCCCTTCTGGGACGCCAACGAGACCTGGCTGGTGTTGGCGGTCGGCCTCTTGCTGGTCGCCTTCCCGGTGGCGCACGGCATCATCCTGACCGCGCTCTACATCCCGGTTTTCCTGCTGCTTGTCGGCCTCATCCTGCGCGGCGTGGCGTTCGATTTCCGCGCCAAGGTGCCGGCCGGCCGCAAGCACCGCTGGAACCGGGTGTTCTTCGCCGGCTCGCTCATCGCCTCGCTGGCGCAAGGCTATATGCTCGGCGTCTATGTGCTGGGGCTCGATGCCAGCTTTGCCGGCATGGCTTTCGGCGCGCTGGTGGCGCTGTGCCTCGCCGCCGCCTATGCCGCCATGGGCGCGGCCTGGCTGATCTACAAGACCGAGGGCGAGTTGCAGAAGAAGGCGGTCAAGTGGCTGCGCTCGGCGCTCGTCTTCACCGTCGTCGGCATGGCCGCCGTCTCGCTCGCCACGCCGTTCGCCTCGCCGCGCATCTTCGCCAAATGGTTCGTGCTGCCCGACATGATCTACCTGTCGCCGCTGCCGATCCTGTCCGGCATCCTGTTCCTGTGGCTGTGGCGGCAGACTTTCCACCTGCCGAAGGAAAGCGACCGCCACGCCATCGTGCCCTTCCTGACGCTCGCCGGCATCTTCGCGCTCGGCTTCGCCGGCCTTGCCTGGTCGTTCTATCCCTTCGTGGTGCCCGACAGGCTGACCATCTGGCAGGCCGCCTCGGCGCCTGAAAGCCTCGCCATCATCCTCGCCGGCACTGTCGTGGTGCTGCCGGTCATCGTCTTCTATTCCTTCTATGCCTACCGGGTTTTCGGCGGCAAGGCGGGCGATCTCACCTATGATTGATCGGGCGATCATTTTCGCGCGCTGACGGAACCGGCATAGACGCTGCATGGATGTTTTGAATACCCAGATCGCGGGTGACGACCTGCTGGCCGGCCTGCAGCGCTTTTCCTTCGACTATTTCATCGAGCAGGCCAATCCGTTGAACGGCCTGGTCCGCGACCGTACGCGCCCCGGCTCCCCCGCCAGCATCGCCGCCGTCGGCATCGCGCTGACCGCCTATGCGGTTGGCGTCGCGCGCGGCTACATCACGCGCCGGCAGGCAGCCGACCGGACCCTCGTCACGCTGAAGTTCCTATGGGATGCTCCCCAGGGTCCCGAGACCGACGCAGCCGGCTACAAGGGCTTTTACTACCACTTCCTCGACATGCAGACCGGCCGTCGCGTCTGGAAATGCGAACTCTCGACCGTCGATACCGCCATTCTCATGGCGGGGGTTCTGGCCGCCGCGGCTTATTTCCAGGAGGACGGCGAGACCGAGGCCGAGATACGCCGGTTGGCCGACGCGCTTTACCGCCGCGTCGAGTGGAACTGGGCGCTGAATGGCGGCGCCACGGTCACCCATGGCTGGCGGCCGGAGCGCGGCTTCCTGCGCTACCGCTGGGAAGGTTATGACGAAGCGCTGATCCTCTATGTGCTCGGCCTTGGCTCGCCCACCCACGCGCTGCCGCCCGAAAGCTACCCGGCCTGGCTCGGAAACTATCGCTGGAAGAAGCTCTACGGCCGCGAACTTGCCTATGCCGGCCCGCTGTTCATCCACCAGATGTCGCATATCTGGCTCGACCTGCGCGGCATAAGCGATGCCTTCATGCGCGAACATGACAGCGACTATTTCGAAAACAGCAGCAAGGCCGCCTACATTCAGCGCGACTACGCCATCCGCAACCCGCGCGGCTTCGAGGGCTATGGTCAGAACGCCTGGGGCCTCACAGCCAGCGATGGGCCGGGGCCTGCCAAGCGGCGGATCGGCGGCGTTGACAGACGCTTCTATGGCTATCTGGCCCGGGGCGCGCCGTTCGGCCCCGATGACGGCACGCTCTCGCCCTGGGCGACCGCCGCCTCGTTGCCCTTTGCGCCGGAGATCGTGCTGCCGGCGCTGGAGCATTTCCGCGCGCTTGGCATGGGCCGCGACAGCCCCTGGGGTTTCGCCGCCAGCTACAACCGGACTTTCCGCGACGACAGCGCGCCCGGCTTCTGGACCGCGCCCGATCGCGTCGGCATCAATGAAGGGCCGATCGGCCTGATGATCGAAAACCACCGGACCGAACTGGTCTGGAGCCTGATGCGCGGCACCTATGTCGTGGCAGGCCTCCGGCGCGCCGGCTTTGCCGGCGGCTGGCTTTGATGCTGATTCGGTTCAGCTTTTCGCCGCCGCCGTCACCAGCATCGGCTTTTCGCTGTAGAGGTCCGGAAACATCGTCTTGAGGTTTCCGATCTTCGGCAGGTCGTTATAGACGATGTAGGGGCTGGTCGGGTTCAGCGTCAGATAATCCTGGTGATAGGCCTCGGCGGGATAGAACGTCTTGCCGCTTTCCAGCGTCGTCACGATCTTGTCCGGGAATACCTTGGCCTTGCCGAGCTGGCCGATGTAGCTCTCGGCGATCTTCTTTTGCTCGTCATTCGCCACGAAGACGGTCGAGCGGTACTGCGTTCCCTGGTCCGGCCCCTGGTAGTTCAACTGCGTCGGGTTGTGCGCGACGGAGAAGTAGACCTGCAGCAGCTTGCCGTAGGTGATCTTCGACGGGTCATAGGTGATCTCGACGGCCTCGGCATGGCCGGTGCGGCCAGTGCCGACCGTTTCGTACATGGCGTCCATCTCGGTGCCGCCGGCATAGCCGGATACGGCGCTTTTGACGCCCTTCACATGCTGGAACACGCCTTGAACGCCCCAGAAGCAGCCGCCCGCGAACACCGCCTTTTCGGTCGCAGCCGAGGCTTTCTCGTCGAGCGCCGGCGGCGGGATTTTCACCGCCTCTTCCGCCGACAGGGCAGGGGCTTGCGAGATGGCCAGCGCCGTGGCTGAAATTGCCAGCGCGACGAAGGCGCGCGTTGCGAAGGCGGCAAGGCGCGGACGGGCGGAATCGGGTTTGGCGGTCATGACATGTCTCCGGTGCGGCTGCAGCCTGCTGGAAATTCTGCTCATCTATACAATGGGAAAGAGGCGCAGCGCGCCTCACTTTGTCGTGCGTGGTTGCCCCGCGGCCGCCCTTCGGGTTTCGGCCGCAGGGCTGCTCCCGCTACTTGGCAGGCTTCATCGCGTCGGGCTTCATGGCGTCGCCGCCCATGGCGTCGCAGGCCTTCATGGCCTCGTCCTTCTTCATGGCGTCGCTTTCCATGCCGGCCTTTTCCTTGCAGTCGGCCATCATCTTGTCGTCGGCCTTCATCGAGTCCGCTGGCTTCATGGCGTCGGTCTGGCCAGCGGGCTTCATGGCGTCCTGGGCGTTGGCGATACCGCCTGAAAGCAGCACGGTCGAAGCCAGGACGAATGCAAGGGAAGTTACGGTCTGACGGGCGGAAAGTTTCATGGCGATCTCCTCTGGGCGAAGCGGCTTTGCCGCGTTGACGTCCATTGGTTCGCCGTGGCGCGGCCCTTGTTACAGGCTTCACCGCTTCGTGATCGGGTTGCCAGGTGCTGTCAGGCAGTCAAAGCAGAACGCGCGCGGGAGAAATCCTCCACCATCCTGCGGTACCGGTCGCTTCGTCCGTTGGGAAGCGCGCCGGCTGTTTGTCACGCGCTGTCGCGCCGCCGCACGACTACTCCGTAATGCGGGTCTGGGCGATACGCTGGTTGTAGTCGCACTTGCCCGTGATGGAATAAAAGAAGTCGGCGTTGGAAACATCGGCGGGTACCGCGTTGCCGCCGTCCTCCCAGGCCTGATCGCTGGTCTGGCTGCAAGGCACGGCGCTGAAGATATCGACGGTCTTGTTCTTGGCAACCTCGACGGGTGCGTATGTGGAAGGTTTTAGCGCCTTCTCTGCCGCAGTCGCGTAGCCGGCGCCGATATAGAGGCGGTCAGACGTCGCGGTATCATTGGATTTCAGCTTCTTGACCGGCCCGGACGGCACGTCCATCAGCAGATAGAGCTGGTTCATCTTGCTCACGTCGATCTTCGCTCCGCTGCTGTTGCCGGGCGAGTTCGTCGTCACGCAGGTCGTCTTGAAATAGATAGTGGCCCCGTTCGAGCTTCCGTTTGTTGCGGTCGCGAAGCTCCTGAAAGCCGTCGCAGAGGGAGTAAAATCGGTCTTCTGTCCGACCGGCGTGCACACCTGGCTCTGCACCAGCGTGTCGGTCGTTCCCGACACGGTATAGATATTCGTCGTGCCGTAGCCTTTCGGATCCTGGGCGGTATAGGTCTTGTTGCCGCTCTTGTAGGAATATTTATATTCCTTGTAGGTGTAGACGATCTTCATCAGCACTTTTTCGGTGCTGGTCTCGAACTCCGTACCGTAGAGATACATCGTCTTGCCCCAGTAGCCGGAAACGTGATCGACGTTGAACGTCGCCTCGATCAGCGAAGGCTTCTTCACCACCTTGGTCTGCACATTGATGTCCACGTTGCTGATCGTGGCGATCTTCATGAAGTTCGTCGGCATGGAATAGGTTGCCGACGCGCTCAGATGCAGCGTGCCGTCGGCATCGTATACGGGAGGCAGGACAGCCGCCATGCCCTGGCCGCCATTGGCTGCGAAGACGTCCTGCAACTGCTTGGTGCGATCGGCTTCGGAGGTGCTCTTGGGCAGCGTGGTCAGCGACAGCGTCGCGGCGTCCAGCGCGCTCTGCATCGTCGCCTTTGACGAGACCGCCGAGGAATAATCGACCGACATCCCGACTGCCAGCATCAGCGGCACCAGCGATATGGCGAATATGGGCAGCAGCGAGCCGCTTTCGGCCTGCGCGAACCTTGCCATTATTTTACGCATCTTGCCCCCATGAGCATTGATCGCGTCCTTGATAACGCAGCGCCGGCAAAGGTCCCGCTAAGGGAACCGCTAAAATTTTAGCTGTTAGGCATTTTTTCGCAGGCTACGCAGCGGTTCCCGCTGTCCGGTCCCCCCGCTTGCCGCAAGCCGGTGCCCCTGCTAAAGCCCGCGCACCATGGCAACACCGATTTCCCACATCCGCAATTTCTCCATCGTCGCCCATATCGACCACGGCAAGTCGACGCTCGCCGACCGGCTGATCCAGTCGACCGGCGGCCTCGACGCGCGCGAAATGGCCGGCAAGGAGCAGGTGCTCGACAATATGGACATCGAGCGCGAACGCGGCATCACCATCAAGGCGCAGACCGTGCGGCTCAATTATCGAGCCGCCAATGGCGAGGATTACGTCCTCAACCTGATCGACACGCCAGGCCATGTCGATTTCGCCTATGAAGTGTCGCGCTCGCTGCGCGCCTGCGAGGGGTCGTTGCTGGTGGTTGATGCTTCGCAGGGGGTGGAGGCGCAGACGCTCGCCAATGTCTATCAGGCCATCGACGCCAACCACGAGATCGTCGTGGTGCTGAACAAGATCGACCTGCCCGCCGCCGAGCCGGAGCGCATCCGCGAGCAGGTGGAAGAGGTGATCGGCATCGATGCCAGCCAGGCCGTGCTGATTTCGGCCAAATCCGGCATCGGCATTCCAGACGTGCTGGAGGCCATCGTCAACCAGTTGCCGCCGCCCAAGCAAGGCGATGCATCCAGGCCTTTGAAGGCCATGCTGGTCGACAGCTGGTACGACGCCTATCTCGGCGTCATCGTTCTGGTGCGCGTCATCGACGGCGTCATGAAGAAAGGCCAGACCATCCGCATGATGGGCACCGGCGCCAGATATCCGGTCGAGCGCACCGGCTTCTTCACCCCGAAGATGATCCAGACCGACGAGATCGGCCCCGGCGAATTCGGCTTCATCACCGCCTCGATCAAGGAAGTGGCCGACACCCGCGTCGGCGACACCATCACCGAGGACCGCCGCCCGACCGCCGAAGCGCTCCCGGGCTTCAAGCCGGCGCAGCCGGTCGTTTTCTGCGGCCTGTTCCCGGTCGATGCCGCCGATTTCGAGGATCTGCGCGCCGCCGTAGGCAAGCTGCGCCTGAACGACGCATCCTTCTCCTATGAAATGGAAACCTCCGCCGCGCTCGGCTTCGGCTTCCGCTGCGGCTTCCTCGGCCTGCTGCATCTGGAGATCATACAGGAGCGGCTGGAGCGTGAGTTCGACCTCGACCTGATCGCCACCGCGCCCTCCGTCGTCTACCGGCTGCAACTGCGCGACGGTTCGGTCAAGGAGTTGCACAACCCGGCCGACATGCCGGACGTGATGCAGGTCCTTGCCATCGAGGAACCGTGGATCCGCGCCACCATTTTGACGCCCGACGATTATCTCGGCAGCATTTTGAAGCTCTGCCAGGAGCGCCGCGGCGTGCAGGTGGATCTCTCCTATGTCGGCAAGCGCGCCATGCTGCAGTACGATTTGCCGCTCAACGAGGTGGTGTTCGATTTCTACGACAGGCTGAAGTCGATCTCCAAGGGCTACGCCTCCTTCGACTACCATCTGACCGACTACAAGGAGGGCGACCTCGTCAAGATGTCGATCCTGGTCAATGAGGAGCCGGTCGATGCGCTGTCCATGCTGGTCCACCGCACGGCGGCCGAAAAGCGCGGCCGGGTGATGTGCGAAAAGCTGAAGGAACTGATCCCGCAGCACATGTTCAAGATCCCGATCCAGGCCGCCATCGGCGGCAAGGTCATCGCCCGCGAGACCATCTCGGCGCTGCGCAAGGACGTCACCGCCAAGTGCTACGGTGGCGACGTGACCCGCAAGCGCAAGCTGCTCGACAAGCAGAAAGAGGGCAAGAAGCGCATGCGCCAGTTCGGCAAGGTGGACATCCCGCAGGCGGCGTTCATCGAGGCGTTGAAGATGGGGGATAATTGACGACGCCAGGCAACAGGGTTGCCTGGCGGAAAATCAACCCGGTGAGTCGATTTTAGTCAATTATGGGTGGGAGGTGCGAAGCACCGGGTCCCACCCCGGGGATCGCGCTGATCGGCTGCTGAAAAGCCCCTCTCTGGCATTTTCCAAGCACTTTCTCGGGGACAAGCCCACTCGCAAATGCAGGAAAATGCTTTCCCCCGCAAGGGGGGAGACAGCGCGCGCCCGGCGGCGCGGGATCGTCCGTCGGGTTCTCCGAAAAACATGGAAGCGCATGAATCCCCGGCGAAGCGCGGGGCTTTACTTCATGACGTATCGATGGCCGGCGTCGCCGTCTTTGGCCAGCCGTCCACGCACATATGCGCCGGTTTCCACTTGGCCGACAAACGCGCCTTATGGGTGAGGCTGCGCCATTCTCCCGCCGCCTTTGCCGCGTTATTCCTCCCCGCCATGCTCCGCTTTCTCGCGCTGATTCTGCCCGTCCTCCTCGCCGCCTGCGCCGGTCCGCGCGCGGTGCCGTCAGCCGATGTGCCGGCCGCGCGGCAGCCCGCGCCAGATCCCGCCGAACAGCCCGATCCGCGCATCCGGCCGCTGTCGCAGGAGATGGACGAGGCGGCGGAGCGCTGAGCCTGTCGCCGCAAGTGCACGCCGGCAATCGCCGGTTTCCCTCGGCGCTGCGAATGGGCTAAAGCCGGACGAGACCTCACGGACCGCTACCGCCCGCCTGCCATGACTATCATGACCGACATCACCCAGACCGCCCCGGCTTCAGGCTCGCCGCCCGCCGGTCCGCCTTCCGCCCCCGTCTTCCTCGGCATCGACACGGGCGGCACCTACACCGACGCGGTGCTGTGGAGCGACGGCCGGGGCGCCGTGCTCGCCAAGGCCAAGGCGCTGACCACCCGGCACGACCTCGCCATCGGCATCGCCGGCGCGGTCGACGCGGTGCTGGATGCCTCCGGCCTCGATCCGGCAGCGATCAAGCTGGTGTCGATGTCGACGACGCTCGCCACCAACGCGCTGGTCGAGGGGCAGGGCGGCCGCGCCGCGCTCGTCATGATCGGCTTTTCGCCGTCCGACCTCGCCCGCGATGGGCTGGACAGGGCGCTGGGCGGCGATCCGGTGGTGTTCTGCCCCGGCGGCCACGACGTGCACGGCAACGAGGCCGCGCTCGACCTCTCGGCGCTGGAGGCGGCGCTGCCGGAACTGGCCGGCACCGTGTCCGGCTTCGCCGTCTGCGCCTATTTTTCCACCCGCAATCCCGCGCATGAGATAGCGGCGCGCAACCTCATTCGCGAGGCAACCGGCCTTCCCGTCACCGCCAGCCACGAGCTTTCGTCGAAACTCGGCGGGCCGCGCCGGGCGCTGACCACGCTGCTCAACGCGCGGCTGATCGCCATGATCGACCGGCTGATCGCGGCGACTGAAGGTTTCTTGGCCGCGCGCGGGATAACAGCGCCGCTGATGGTGGTGCGCGGCGACGGCGCGCTGGTCTCCGCCGCCTTTGCCCGCCAGCGGCCGATCGAGACGATCCTGTCCGGCCCCGCAGCCTCGCTGGTCGGCGCCCGCCACATGACCGGGCTGGCCGACGCCGTTGTGTCGGATATCGGCGGCACAACCACCGATGTCGCCGTTCTGGATGGCGGCCGCCCGCGCCTCGATCCGGAAGGCGCCACCGTCGGCGGCTGGCGCACCATGGTCGAGGCGGTGGCAATGCGCACCTTCGGCCTCGGCGGCGATTCGGAAGTAGCGCTGGAAGAGGGCGCGCTTGACCCGAGGCTCGTGCTCGGGCCGCGCCGGCTGGTGCCGTTGTCGCTCGCCGCGCATCTGCATGGCGCGATGGTCGCCGACGAACTGGAGCGGCAGTTGCGCGCGCCCAATCCCGGCCGCAATGATGGTCGCTTCGCCGTCCGCACCGGCGTGCCCGACCGGCTCGCGGCGGGGCTCGGCAATGGCGAGGAGAAACTTTACGCGCGCATTTCCACCGCTCCGGAGCCGCTTGACAGGTTGCTGACGGCCAACGCCCAGCTCGCCACGCTGAATCGCCTGGTCGCCAGGGGGCTGGTGCATGTCGCCGGCTTCACCCCGTCGGACGCGGCGCATGTCCTGGGCAGACAGGCCAACTGGGATGCGGCCGCGGCCCGGCTGGGGGCCGAGCTGTTCGCCCGGCGGCGTAACGGCCGCGGCCAGGCGGTCGCGGCATCGGCCGAGGACCTTTGCGAGCGGGTGCTGGCGGCGGTGACGCGCTGGTCGGCCGAGGCGATCCTGGAAACGGCCTTCAGCGAGGACGGGCTGGACGGCGCCGCCGCCGTGGCGCACGCGCTGGTGCAGCGCGCGGTGGGTAGACAGCCGGGTATCGCCCGCCTGTCTGTGGCGCTGGACCGGCCGGTCATCGGGCTGGGGGCATCGGCGCCGCTGCACTATGCCGGGCTCGAATCGCTGGTCGGCAACCGCTGCGTCGTGCCTGCGGATACAGATGTCGCCAACGCGCTGGGCGCGGTGGTCGGCCAGGTGCGGGTGTCGGCCACGGCGCGTGTCAGCCAGCCCAAGCAGGGATTGTTTCGCGTTGCGTCGGGCGACGTGCTGCGCGATTTCGCCGAGGAGGAGCCGGCGCTCGCCGCCGCCGAGGCGCTGGTGCAGGAGGTCGCCGCGCGCCGCGCCGCGGACGCCGGCGCCGATGCTGCCGAGATCGACGTGACGGTGGATATCCGCGCCACCACGGTGGAAGGGCAGCGCATGTTCATCGAGGCCGATGTGGTGGCGACGGCGGCGGGGCGGCCGCGCATAGCGGTTTGAATGCCGCGCGTTCCACCTTACGATCAATTGACCCCGCCCGGCCGGCATGTCAAAGCCGGCCAAAAGGGCGCTGCAGCGCGGATTTCGTGGAGAAGAGCTGATGAACGACCGGATCGCGATCGATGGCCTGCAGATTGCCAGCGCGCTGCATGACTTCGTCAACACCGAAGTCCTGCCGGGGACGGGTATGGATGCGGATGCTTTCTGGGCCGGGTTTTCGGACATCGTCCACGACCTCGCGCCGAAGAACCGCGCGCTTCTGATGAAACGCGACGGCATCCAGGAAAAGATCGACCAGTGGTACCGCGACAATGGCGCGCCGGTGGACATGGAAGTCTACAAGGCCTTCCTCAAGGAGATCGGCTACCTGGTGCCCGAAGGCCCGGCCTTTTCGGTGTCGACGACAAGTGTTGATCCGGAGATCGCCGTCGTTGCCGGGCCGCAACTCGTCGTGCCGGTGATGAACGCGCGCTATGCGTTGAACGCCGCCAATGCCCGCTGGGGATCGCTCTACGACGCGCTTTACGGCACCGACGCGATTCCGGAAGCCGATGGCGCGGAAAAGGGCAGGGGCTACAACCCCAGGCGCGGCGACAAAGTGATTGCCTGGGCCAAGGCGTTTCTCGACAAGTCCGCCCCGCTGGCGAAGGGAAGCTGGAGCGGCGTGACGGGGCTTGCCATCGAGGGCGGCGCGCTGACGCTGGCGACAGCGAACGGTTCGGCTTCACTGCAGGATGCGAAACAGTTCGCCGGCTATCGTGGCGAGGCGAAGAATCCAGACGCGGTGCTGCTCGAGAAGAACGGCCTGCATGTTGAAATCGTCATCAACCGCACCAGCGCCATCGGCAAGACCGACCCGGCCGGCATCGCCGATGTCGTGCTGGAATCGGCGCTGACCACCATCCAGGACTGCGAGGATTCGGTCGCCGCCGTCGATGCCGAGGACAAGGTTCTCGTCTACCGCAACTGGCTCGGGCTGATGAAGGGCGATCTGGCCGAGGAGATCGACAAGGGCGGCAGAACCTTTACCCGCAGGCTGAACCCCGACCGCACCTACACCGCACCCGACGGCGGCGTCGTCACGCTGCCCGGCCGTTCGCTGATGCTGGTGCGCAATGTCGGCCACCTGATGACCAATCCGGCCATTCTCGACCGCGACGGCAACGAGGTGCCGGAAGGCATCATGGATGCGGCGATCACCGCGCTGATCGCGATGCACGACATCGGCCAGGGGGGCAAATCCGGCGGCCGCCGCGCCAACAGCCGCGCCGGTTCGATGTATGTCGTCAAGCCGAAGATGCACGGTCCGGAAGAGGTCGCCTTCGCGGTCGAGTTATTCGGCCGCGTCGAGGCGCTGCTCGGCATGCAGCCCAACACCATCAAGATGGGCATCATGGACGAGGAGCGCCGCACCACGGTCAACCTCAAGGAGGCGATCCGCGCCGCGAAGGAACGGGTCGTCTTCATCAACACCGGCTTCCTTGACCGCACCGGCGACGAGATCCACACCTCGATGGAAGCCGGGCCGATGATCCGCAAGGGCGACATGAAGCAGGCGGCATGGATTGCCGCCTACGAGGCGTGGAACGTCGATGTCGGGCTGGAATGCGGCTTGGCCGGCCACGCCCAGATCGGCAAGGGCATGTGGGCGATGCCGGACCTGATGGCGGCTATGCTGGACCAGAAGATCGCCCATCCGAAGGCTGGCGCCAACACGGCCTGGGTGCCGTCGCCGACGGCCGCAACGCTGCACGCCACGCACTATCACACGGTCGACGTCCATGCCGTGCAGCAGCAACTGAAGAGCCGCGCAAAGGCGAAGCTCGACGACATCCTGTCGGTTCCGGTCGCGGTACGTCCGAACTGGTCGCCGGAAGATATCCAGCACGAACTCGACAACAACGCGCAGGGCATCCTCGGCTATGTGGTGCGCTGGATCGACCAGGGCGTTGGCTGTTCCAAGGTGCCGGACATCAACGATGTCGGGCTGATGGAGGATCGGGCGACGCTGCGCATCTCCTCGCAGCATATCGCCAACTGGCTGCGCCACAAGGTTTGCACCGACACGCAGGTGATGGAGACGATGAAGCGCATGGCCTCGGTCGTCGATCACCAGAACAAGGGCGATCCGCTCTACCGGCCGATGGCGCCGGACTTCGACAATTCCATCGCCTTCCAGGCCGCCTGCGACCTGATCTTCAAGGGCGCTGCCCAGCCCAACGGCTACACCGAGCCGGTGCTGCACGCGCGGCGGCTGGAGCTGAAGGCCATGGAAAGAGCGGCTAGCGCTTGACCCTTTCATGATCGTCCTCGCCCTCGATTGCGCTGCGAACCTCTGCGCCGCCTGCGTCTACGACGCGGATGCCGGGAGGGAGCTTGGCCGCAAGGTGGTCGATCTCGGCAAGGGTCACGCCGAGCATTTGATGACGATCATTGCCGAGGCGCTTGGAGAGGGTGGCGTCGGCTATTCCGATCTGGACAGGATAGGCGTCGCAATCGGTCCCGGCTCGTTCACCGGATTGCGGGTCGGCGTGGCGACGGCCCGGGGCCTGGCGCTGGCGTTGAAGGTTCCGGCTGTCGGCGTCACCACGCTGGAAGCGCTCGCCGCCGAGGCGCGGCAGGGTTTTCCCGGGCGTGCCGTGCTGGCGGCGCTGGATGGCGGACGCGGAGAGATCCACGCGGCGCTCTACGATGAGCGGGCGGTCCTGCGTCACGGTCCGATGGTCGTGACGCTGGATGAGGCCGTGCGTATGGCGACCGAGACCATGCCGGTTCTTGCCGGGACCGTCGCCAACAGAATTGCCGAAGCCGCGGCCCGCCGGTTTGACATCGGCCCGCTGACGCCGACCGCCGACATCGCCACCTACGCCCGCCTTGCCGCGTCGAAGGCGCCGGGCGTCAGTCCGAAGCCCGTCTATCTGCGCGAAGCCGACGCCAAGCCGCAGGCCGGCTTTATCCTGCCGAGGACGGGGGGCTGATGCGCATTCCGTTCTGGACCAAGCGGGACTATGCGCTCCAGCCGCTGACGTCGGAGGACGTGCCGGCGCTTCCTGCCATCCACGAGGAGGATTTTGTTCGCCCGTGGACGGAAAGCGAGTTCGGCGCCCTTCTGGACCAGCAAACCGTGTTCGGCTTTGCCGCGCGCGAGGTGGGAAATCCCCGCGCCGGCATGGTCGGCTTCGTATTGGCGCGGCTTGCTGCCGGCGAGGCGGAAATCCTCACCGTCGCCGTGTCGCGTTCTCGCCGCCGTCAGGGCATCGGCTGGCAGTTGATGGATGCGGTGCTGCGCGAACTGCATGCGCAGCGCGCCGAGGCGTTGTTCCTGGAGGTCGACGAGACCAATCAGCCGGCCATTGCGCTGTACCGGCGCCTGGGTTTCGGCCAGGTCGGCCACCGGCCGAACTACTACCGCTCGCCCGAGCATGGCCCGACCGGCGCGCTCGTCATGCGCCGCGACCTTCGCTAGCGGCGGCCGAAGGATGATCGAAAAAATCCGCGTCGCGCTCGGTTTCGCTTTCATTGTCCTGAGCACGTCGATCCTGGCGCCGCTCCAGCTTGTGTCGCTCAAGACAGGGCTTTGGCCGGAAACGGTGATCCTCAAACTGTGGCACCGCTCGATCCTCAGGGCGCTCGGCATCAGGGTGCGCGTTACCGGCGCGCTCTCGCCGCAGCGTCCGCTGCTGCTCGCGTCGAACCATATTTCCTGGACCGATATCAACGTTCTCGGCTCCTTTGCCGATGTAAATTTCATCGCCAAGTCGGAAATGGAAGGCTGGCCGATGCTCGGCTTCCTGTCGAGGCTGCAGCGCACTGTCTTCGTCGACCGCGAACGCAGGCGCAAATCTGGCGATCAGGCGAACGAGATCGCCGGCCGGCTTGCCGCAGGCGACGCCATGGTGCTTTTTCCGGAGGGCACCACCGGCGACGGCAACATGCTGCTGCCCTTCAAGAGTACGTTGTTCGGGGCGGCGTCCATGGCCATATCGGCGGGAGCCGCCGAGACGATCTTCATCCAGCCGATGGCGATCGTCTACACGCGCGTTCATGGCGTGCCGATGGGGCGCAGGCACAGGCCGATGGCGGCCTGGATAGGCCTCCAGGATCTCGGGCCGCACCTCAAGCTCTTGCTGGCCAAGGGCGCGATGGACGCGGAAGTCCGTTTCGGCGAGCCGATCGCCTTTTCCGCCGCCTCCAACCGCAAGGAGGTTTCGCGGCTTATGGAAAGCCGGGTCGCGGAATTGCTGCAATCCGCCCTTGCCGATCCGCTCCCGAGCAAGTGAGCAGGAATCGGCTGTTTTTCGCCGACAAAAAGGGCTAGAAGCCGCCGCATGGAATTGAACGATACCATCGCTGACACTTTCGAGGACGCCGGCGCGGTCGCCGCGCTGCCTTCGCTGCAGGGCGATTCAGGGAGCAGGAAGGTCTTCCTGAAGACCTATGGCTGCCAGATGAACGTCTACGATTCCCAGCGCATGGCCGATGCGCTGGCGTCCGACGGTTACGCCACGACGGACACGATCGAGGACGCCGACCTGGTGCTGCTCAACACTTGCCATATTCGCGAGAAGGCGGCCGAGAAGGTGTATTCCGAGCTTGGCCGCCTGCGCGACTTGAAAGCCGAGCGCGCGGAACGGGGACAGGAGATGCTGGTCGGCGTCGCCGGCTGCGTCGCCCAGGCGGAAGGGCGCGAAATCATCCGCCGCTCGCCCGCCGTTGATCTGGTCATCGGCCCGCAGACCTATCACCGCTTGCCGGACGTGCTGCGCCGGGTCCGTGGCGGCGCCAAGATAGTCGAGACCGACTACGCCATCGAGGACAAGTTCGAGCATTTGCCGCAGCCGACAAGGGCAGAGGTCAAACGCCGCGGCGTGACGGCCTTCCTGACAGTGCAGGAGGGCTGCGACAAGTTCTGTACCTTCTGCGTCGTGCCCTATACGCGCGGCTCGGAAGTCTCGCGCCCCGTAACCCAGATCGTCACCGAGGCGGAGCGGCTGGCAGAGGCCGGCGTGCGCGAGGTGACGCTGCTTGGCCAGAACGTCAACGCCTGGCATGGCCATGGACCGGACGGCAAGCCGTGGGGCCTTGGCCGGTTGCTGTTTCGCCTGGCCGAAATTCCCGGCCTGTCGCGGCTGCGCTACACCACCAGTCATCCGCGTGACATGGACGATGCGTTGATTGCGGCGCATCGCGACCTTGATTCGCTGATGCCCTATCTCCATTTACCCGTGCAGTCGGGTTCCGACCGCATCCTCAAGGCGATGAACCGCAGGCACAAGGCGAGCGATTACCTGAAACTGATCGAGCGCATTCGCACCGCGCGCGGCGATATCGCCATGTCCGGCGATTTCATCGTCGGTTTTCCGGGCGAGACGGACGCCGATTTCGAGGCGACCATGAAGCTGGTGCGCGAGGTCGGCTACGCGGCGTCCTATTCGTTCAAATACTCGCCCCGGCCGGGCACGCCGGGCGCCGAAATGGACGGCCATGTCGATGAAGCAGTGAAGGATGAAAGGTTGCAGGAACTGCAAGCGCTCCTCAACCGGCAGCAGCAGGATTTCAACGCAACCATGCACGGCGTTGTCATGGATGTGCTGATCGAGAAGCCCGGCCGTCAGGCGGGGCAGAGAATTGGTCGCTCACCCTGGCTTCAGCCGGTTATTCTTGATGAAAAGGCCGGTGAAATCGGTGACATTGTTAAAGTACGAATCACACGGGCGGGCCCTGGCAGCCTGTTCGCCGAACCGGTCTAGCCCAACGTCCGGACCGAGACGGCAGATGAGGAGAGATTTTTGAGCGCTGCGGACTTGAAGAACGCACCCCCCGCTCAGTCGGGGGCCTCCGACATGGCGCACATCGTTCTCACCTTCGACAACAACAAGCTCGCCAGTGCGCTTTACGGCCAGTTCGACGAGAACCTCGCTCGCCTCGAGCAGAAGCTCGGCGTCGATATCCGCTCGCGCGGCAACCAGCTCACCATCAAGGGGTCGTCCACCGCCGCCGAACAGGCGCGCCGGGTGCTCGATAATCTCTATGACATCCTGCAGAAGGGTGTCGACATCAACCAGTCGGACGTCGATGGCGCGGTGCGCATGGCGGTCGCTGCGGACGACCAGCTGACGCTGCCGACGCTGGAGCGCAAGGGCAAGATGTCGGCCGCGCAGATCGCCACGCGCAAGAAGACGATCTATGCAAGGTCGCTCAACCAAGACGCCTATATGCGCGCGCTGGAGCGCTCGGAGATGGTGTTCGGCATCGGCCCTGCCGGCACCGGCAAGACCTATCTCGCCGTGGCGCACGCTGCCATGCTGCTGGAACGCGGCATGGTCGAGCGCATCATCCTGTCGCGTCCGGCGGTGGAGGCGGGCGAACGTCTCGGCTTCCTGCCCGGCGACATGAAGGAGAAGGTCGATCCGTATCTGCGGCCGCTCTACGACGCGCTCTACGACATGATGCCCGGCGACAAGGTCGAGCGGGCCATCGCGGCCGGCGTCATCGAGATCGCGCCGCTGGCCTTCATGCGCGGCCGCACGCTGGCGCATGCCGCCGTCATTCTCGACGAAGCGCAGAACACGACGCCGATGCAGATGAAGATGTTCCTCACCCGTATCGGTGAGAACTCACGCATGATCGTCACCGGCGATCCGACGCAGATCGACCTGCCGCCCAACACCAAGTCGGGACTGGTCGAGGCGCTGCGCGTCCTCGACGGCGTGCCCGGCATCGTCACGGTCCGCTTCAACGACGGCGACGTGGTCCGCCATCCGCTGGTGGCCGAGATCGTCAAGGCTTACGACCGCGACGGCAAGGTCTCGCGCGGCTTGGGCGCCGAGGGCTGAGCGACCGGCATGAACTCTGCATCGATTTGCGAGGCATGATTTTTTCATCCTCACCCCTAACCCCGCCCGAGGTGGAGGGGGACTTGGCTTGCGGCAGCTTCCCCTCACCCTTGAGGGGAGGGGGCAGGCATGGGGGTGTTCATTACAAGCAGGGCCCCTCTGACATGTGGTCTCTGGAGGGGCGTCATGGCTGGTGAGCGCGCGCTCGACATCGACATAACCGTCGAAGCCGGTGCATGGCCGCCGGAAACCGAGCTTGAAACCTTGGTCCACCGCGCAGTCGCCGCGGCATTTGCCGAGTTGACGCCGTCGCGAACCGGCCATTCCGAACTCAGCGTCGTTTTTTCTCACGACCGCGGCATACAGGCGCTGAATGCGGACTGGCGCGGCAAGGACAAGCCCACCAACGTCCTGTCTTTCCCGGCTTTTACGCCCTCGGACGTTGCTGTCCTCCCGCCGATGCTGGGCGATATCGTGCTGGCGGCGGAGACCGTTGCGCGCGAGGCGGAGCTGGAAAAAAAGCCGTTGGAGAACCATATCACCCATCTGGTGATCCATGGCCTGCTGCACCTCCTGGGGCTGGACCACGAGACCGACCAGGAGGCGGAAGCGATGGAGGCGGTCGAGCGCGCCGCGCTGGCAAGGCTTGCCATTCCCGATCCCTACGCGTAACAGAAAGTCTCAACCGACCGGAAGACGATGAACGACAAACCCGAGACTGCCGCCCGACAGGATGCCGGCAGCGAATTATCCGAAAAGACCGAAGAAGCTCCCAGTCCGAGTACCATCTCCGGCAGCGTGACGTCCGAACGGCCTGCCGGACCTTCCCTGTTCGACCGTGTCCTCGGCCTTTTCCGCCAGCGCAACGGCACCAGCCTGCGCGAGGAAATCGCCGACGCCCTCGCCGAAACCGCCAGCGACGCCGAATCCTTTTCGCCCGGCGAACGCGCCATGCTCCACAACATCCTGCGGCTGCGCGAAGTGCGCGTCGAGGACGTCATGGTGCCGCGCGCCGACATTCAGGGCGTCGAGATCAACACCAGCCTCGGCGACCTGCTGAACCTGTTCGAGCAGTCTGGCCATTCGCGCATGCCGGTCTATGCCGAGACGATGGATGACCCGCGCGGCATGGTCCATATCCGCGACGTGCTTGCCCACATCACCCGGCTGGCGCGTGTCAGGAAAGGCCGTGCTTCCCGCAAGACGACGGCCGCGGCCGCGACGGCCCGGCTCGACCTGGCGCAGGTCGATCTCGTCCGCACCATCGGCGAACTCGGCCTGATCCGCCCCGTCCTGTTCGTCCCGCCCTCCATGCTGGCGTCGGATCTGATGGCGCGGATGCAGACCGCCCGCACGCAGATGGCGCTGGTCATCGACGAGTATGGGGGCACGGACGGGCTGGTTTCGCTCGAGGACATCGTCGAGATGGTCGTCGGCGATATCGAGGACGAGCACGACGAAGACGAAGCCATGATCACCCAGACGGGCGACGGGGTTTTCCTCGTCGATGGCAAGGCCGAGATCGACGACGTCGCCAAAATGATCGGCGAAGGTTTCAGAGCCGGCGAGCATGGCGAATCCGTTGATACGATCGGCGGCATGATCTTCAACACGCTCGGTCGCGTGCCGGTGCGGGGCGAGGTTGTCCAGGCAATTCCCGGCTTCGAGTTCCATGTGCTCGACGCCGACCCCCGGCGCGTCAAGCGCGTGCGGATCGTCGAGACGACCAAGAGCGACAGGCGCAGGCGCGCCGCCCGTACCGAGCAGGCTTGATACCTGCAAATCGGCCACCATCGGATCGTGCAAATTGCGTGTGCCGCGTTGGAGCTAAAGCCCCATCCTGATAAAAAGCTCAGGCGTGATTCGCGCGCCGTGAGAGCCTGATGGAGCGCCTGGCCGGCCGGATAATTCTGTTATGTGGTTGGCGGCGCTCTCTGGCAGCCTTCCTGGCCGGCGCGCTCACTGTCCTGGCGCAGGCGCCCTATGATTTCTTCGCCGTCTGCTTCGTCTCCTTTCCGGTACTCGTCTGGCTGTTGGACGGCGCCATCGCTGAAGGCCGGAGCGGATTTTTCGGCCGGTTGCGACCCGCTTTTTCGGTCGGCTGGTGGTTCGGCTTCGGCTATTTCCTGGCCGGACTCTGGTGGATCGGCGGCGCATTGCTCGTCGAGGCCGATAGCTTCGCTTGGGCGCTGCCGTTCGCGGTCCTCGGCATCCCGCTTGCGCTGGCGTTCTTCTACGCGTTGGCGGCTGCGTTCGCCCGTCTCTTCTGGAGCGGCGACATAGGCCGCATCGCGGCCCTTGCCGTCGCCTTCGGGCTGGCCGAATGGCTGCGCGGCTTCCTGTTCACCGGGTTCCCCTGGAACGCTGTCGGCTACGCCGCGATGCCGGTGCCGCTGATGATGCAGAGCGTTTCGGTTGTCGGCATGAACGGCATGAATGTGCTGGCGGTGTTCGTTTTTGCCTTGCCGGCCCTTTTTGCCGGCAGGCGTCGCAGACTCACGGGCGTCCTGCTGTTCGTCGTCCTGGCGGCCGTTGATCTCGGGTTTGGTTATTGGCGGCTTACGCAGCCCGAAAGCCCGCCCGCCAGCAGCCTCGCTGTCCGTATTGTCCAGCCCTCGGTCGATCTCAGCGAGAAATGGGATGCGACGGTCCGCGACCGCATCTTCGCAACGATGATGGGGATGTCGTCGCAGACACCCGGCGCGGGCCATGAAAAGCCGCAGCTTATTCTTTGGCCGGAGACATCCGTGCCCTTTCTTTTCACCGAACGCCCGGATGCGCTGACCGCGCTTGGCGATATGCTGCAACCCGGGCAAACGCTGCTCGCCGGCGTCGTGCGGGAGGAGGGCGGCTCGACGCCGGGCGGCGTCGATCGTTATTACAACTCCGTCGTCGCCATCGACGACAAGGGCGAGATCGTGGATGCGGTGGACAAGACCCATCTCGTGCCCTTTGGCGAATACCTCCCTTTCGCTGGTTTGATGAGCCGCATCGGCCTGGAGCAGCTGGTCGCAGGTCCGATGAATTTCGCCGCCGGAAACGAACGTCATCCCATCGCGCTTCCCGGCGGCGTAAAGGCCGTTCCCTTCATCTGCTACGAGGTTATTTTTCCGGACCTGGTATCAGTTGACGTTACGTCAAGCCAGCTTATTGTGAACGTCACCAATGACGCGTGGTTTGGGGATACTCCGGGGCCATACCAGCACTTCAGACAGGCGCAGGTCCGCGCGGTGGAGAACGGGCTGCCTTTGGTGAGGGCAGCCAACAACGGCATCTCCGCTGTCGTCGATTCGCGCGGAAGGATCGTCGAAGCGTTGGCGATCGACGCGAAGGATGTGATGGATGTGCGGATACCAATTTCGCAGCAGGATGCCATCTCCGCTCCCCAGCGGCGCATTAATGGATTTCTGACCATGTTGCTGTTTGCGGTGGTCTCTCTCGTTTCGAATGTAAGGCGCCGGCTACGGCCGAATTGACAGCTAATATATTAGCTGATTGTTATCTTCGCCGAGTCGGCGGCCTGCCTTTGTGCATTGCGTCAACCGGCTTGTTGGGGCGTCTAGAAACAAAAGCCGGAAAAATTCGGCGAGGAAAAAATGACAGAAGATAATAAGAAAAAGCCGAATCCTATCGACGTGCATGTCGGTAGCCGCATCAGGCTTCGCCGGAACATGCTCGGAATGAGCCAGGAAAAGCTGGGCGAGAAACTTGGAATTACCTTTCAGCAGATTCAGAAATATGAGAAAGGCACCAACAGGGTCGGGGCCAGCCGCCTTCAGGCGATCGCGTCCATCCTGGGTGTGCCGGTAGCATTCTTTTTCGAAGACGCACCCGGCCAGGAGGCTTCTGGACCCCGGGGCTTGTCCGAAGACAGTTCGACGGCTTTTGCCGTGGAGTTCTGTTCGACCACCGAAGGTCTGCAACTCAACAGGGCTTTCGTGAAAATCAGCGATCCCAAGGTACGGCGCAGAATTGTCGACCTGGTCAAGACTCTTTCCGAAGAAGAGGGCGACTGAAGCCGCACTCGCTTCTGTAAGGAGTATCCCTGTGATTCCACGGGCCGGGTAGGAAGATTTTATCCTCGGGATGTATTTATTTGGGCCAAGGACTCTGAGGGGCCGTCCATCGGGTATTTCATTTCAACGCGACATCGTCATTTGACACCACATGCTCCGCAACCGGCTTGACGAGGCGGTTGCGGCAAAGCTAACACGTGGCGCGCAAATTCGGCATATTGCCTATCTTCCAGAGGGGACACCCGTGACGCGTCAAAATTACTTCTTCACTTCGGAATCCGTCGCCGAAGGTCACCCCGACAAGGTCTGTGACCGCATTTCGGATGAAATCGTCGATCTCGTCTACCGCGAGGCCAAGAAATCCGGGATGAATTCGTGGGATGTGCGCGTTGCTTGCGAAACGCTGGCTACGACCAATCGCGTTGTCATCGCCGGTGAGGTCCGGGTTCCGGCGTCGCTGCTGAAGAAGAACAAGGACGGTTCGATCAAGACCGACGCCGCTGATTTTCCGCTGATCAATCCGGCCAAGTTCAAATCGGTCGCCCGCAAGGCGATCAAGGCCATCGGGTACGAGCAGAGCGGCTTCCACTGGAAGACGGCGAAGATCGACGTGCTCCTGCACGGTCAGTCAGCCGACATCGCCCAGGGCGTTGACAGCGCGGCCGACAGGCAGGGCGAAGAGGGCGCGGGCGATCAGGGCATCATGTTCGGCTACGCCTGCAACGAGACCCCCGATCTGATGCCGGCGCCGATTTATTATTCGCACAAGATACTCGAACTGCTGGCGGCTGCCCGCCATGCGGGCAAAGGAGAGGCCGGCAAGCTCGGTCCTGACGCCAAGAGCCAGGTCACGGTGCGGTATGTGGACGGCAAGGCCGCCGAAGCGACGCAGATCGTGCTTTCGACCCAGCACATGGACGAAAGCTGGGACTCCAAGAAAGTTCGCAAGGTCGTCGAGCCTTACATTCGCGAAGCGCTTGGCGACCTGAAAATTGCCGACGACTGCAACTGGTACATCAATCCGACTGGCAAATTCGTCATCGGCGGTCCAGACGGCGACGCCGGCCTGACCGGTCGCAAGATCATCGTCGACACTTATGGTGGCGCGGCCCCCCACGGCGGCGGCGCTTTCTCCGGCAAGGATACGACCAAGGTGGATCGCTCCGCAGCCTATGCCGCGCGCTACCTCGCCAAGAACGTCGTCGCCGCCAAGCTTGCCGACCGCTGCACCATCCAGCTTTCCTACGCGATCGGCGTCGCTCAGCCCCTGTCGGTCTATGTCGACCTGCATGGTACCGGCAAAATCTCCGAAGCGGTGTTGGAGAAGGCGTTGCGCGCGGTGATGGATCTGTCGCCGTCGGGCATTCGCCGTCATCTCGACCTGAACAAGCCGATTTACGCCAAGACCTCCTCCTACGGCCATTTCGGGCGCAAGGCCGGCCGCGACGGGTCCTTCTCCTGGGAGAAGACCGATCTGGTCAAGCTGATCAAGGATGCCGTTTCGCGCGAAGAGGCGCTTGCCGCCTGATCGGCGGCGCTCTGTCCATGAGTGACGGCGAGCGGCCGAAACGGTTGAGCGAGGCGTTTTTCGGCCGCCGCCACGGCAAGACCATCCGTTCCAGCCAGGCTGCCGCGCTGGAAAGCGGACTGGCTCGTTACCGCCTCGATCTGAGCGCCGAGGCGCCTTCCGATCTTCGCACCCTGTTCGCTGCGGATGTTTCAGCCGTTCGGCTCGAAATCGGTTTCGGCGGCGGTGAACATCTTCGTCACGAGGCTGCCCGTCATGCCGGCACCGGCTTCATCGGCGTCGAGCCTTTCGTCAACGGCATGGCCAAGATGATGGCTGCGGTCCAGCCGACGCCGCTTGCGAATTTGAGGGTGTATGACGACGACGCGGCGCGGCTGCTGGACTGGCTGCCATCAGCTTCGCTGGACGGCATCGACCTGCTTTATCCCGATCCGTGGCCGAAGAAGAAGCACTGGAAACGGCGGTTCGTCGGCAAGGCCAATCTCGACCGATTCGCGCGCGTGCTGAAGCCCGGCGGCGTTTTCCGCTTCGCGTCCGATATCGATACCTATGTGAACTGGACCCTGCTGCATTGTCGCGCGCATGGCGCTCTCGAATGGCAGGCAGGAGGAGCGCGGGACTGGCACACGCCTTATGAAGGCTGGCCGGGCACGCGCTACGAGGCCAAGGCCATCCGCGAAGGCAGGCCGCCAGCCTATCTCACTTTCGTCCGAAAGTGAGACCGTCGGAAACGGGCGCCTTGCCGCCGGCCGGGCGGCTGGCGGCAAATCACGCCCAGGCCGTTGGACTAGAAGCGGCGGATGTTGTCGAACGCCACCGGCTCGATGCCGAGATTGGTAAGGTCGCGGGCATTCGGCTTGCGACCGGACTCTACTGCGCGGGCAACCGCCACGGCGCTACCGAAGGTGGTCAGCATTCTGGAGATCGGGTTGCGCTTGGTCATGATCAGGCCTTTCTTGATGGTGCGATGCAATTTGAATTGCTGCGTTGCAACATAGATAGGTGATCGATCTCGATTGTGGCAGGTGGCTTTGCGCATGAGCCCTGTGCGCTGGACGCAGGGCTTGTCGCGCGGCCGGCTGTCCGGGTGACGGATGCAGGCTTGACACCCCGTCTTGAAACATATGACCGGATCGTCTATATCGGGTTCAAATTCTTGGTCGGTATGACGAAGAGTGGGTCCACCCGGTCCCGCTCTTTTTTGTTACCTGCCGCCCGCAAGACCATCGGGAGATGAAACCATAGTGACGGCAGACGAGATGATGGGCGACGACCGCATCGTCCGCGAGAGCGGCATCGATGCGCGCATCGCGCAGATCGTTCAGCCGGTGCTGCGCGGCATCGGCTTCCGGCTGGTCCGGGTGAGGCTGTCGGGCCAGAACGGCCTGACCCTGCAGATCATGGCCGAACGCGAAGACGGCACCATGGATGTCGAAGGCTGCGAGGAAGTCAGCCGCGCCGTTTCGCCGGCGCTCGATGTCGACGACCCGATCGAGAAGGCCTATCATCTGGAAGTCTCGTCGCCTGGCATAGACCGGCCGCTGGTGCGCAAGTCCGATTTCGCCGGCTGGATCGGCCACCAGATCAAGATGGAAACCTCGATCCTGGTGGCGGAGCGCAAGCGCTTCAAGGGCAAGATCGCCGAGGCTGACGAAGACGGCGTCCTGATCGAGCGCGAGGCCGCCTATGGCGAGGAGCCGACGGTGCGCGTGCCGTATGAAACGATTGCCGAGGCCCGTCTGATCCTGACCGACGACCTGGTGCGGGACGCGCTGTCGAAGGACAACCGCGCCCGCAAGGAAGCAAAGAGACACCGTGGCGAGCCGGACGAAGAGTCCGCCGCCTCGGACGAAACCGAAAACGACAATTGATTGAACGGCTGCCGGGAGGCCGGCGGTTTGGTTCTGGGAGACGAAAATGGTTGTAAGCGCCAACAGGCTCGAACTGCTGCAGATCGCGGACGCGGTCGCACGCGAGAAGTCGATCGACAAGTCGATCGTCATCGCCGCCATGGCTGATGCGATCCAGAAGGCGGCGCGCTCGCGCTATGGCCAGGAGACCAACATCCGCGCCGACATCAACCCGAACACCGGCGAGATGAAGCTTCAGCGGCTGATGGAAGTGGTCGAGAGCGTCGAAGACTACGCCACGCAGATCGCGCTGTCGTCGGCACGCGAGCGCAACCCGGACGCGCAGGTCGGCGACTTCATCGCCGAGCAGCTGCCGCCGATGGATTTCGGCCGCATCGCGGCGCAGTCGGCCAAGCAGGTCATCGTCCAGAAGGTGCGCGAAGCCGAGCGCGACCGCCAGTATGACGAATACAAGGACCGCATCGGCGAGATCGTCAACGGCACGGTAAAGCGCGTCGAATATGGCAACGTCATCGTCGATCTCGGCCGCGGCGAGGCCATCATCCGCCGCGACGAGCTGATCCCGCGCGAGAACTACAAGTATGGCGACCGCGTGCGCGCCTATGTCTACGACGTGCGGCGCGAACAGCGCGGCCCGCAGATATTCCTGTCGCGCACGCATCCGCAGTTCATGGCCAAGCTGTTCACCATGGAAGTGCCGGAAATCTACGACGGTATCATCGAGATCAAGTCGGTGGCCCGCGACCCCGGTTCGCGCGCCAAGATCGCCGTCATCTCGCGTGACTCGTCCATCGATCCGGTCGGCGCCTGCGTCGGTATGCGCGGTTCGCGCGTCCAGGCCGTTGTCGGCGAGTTGCAGGGCGAGAAGATCGACATCATCCCGTGGTCGCCCTCGGCCGCATCCTTCATCGTCAATGCGTTGCAGCCGGCCGAAGTCGCCAAGGTGGTGCTCGACGAGGATGCCGAGCGCATCGAAGTCGTGGTGCCGGACGACCAGCTTTCGTTGGCCATCGGCCGCCGCGGCCAGAACGTGCGCCTTGCCTCGCAGCTGACCGGCTGGGACATCGACATCCTGACAGAAGAAGAAGAGTCGCAGCGCCGCCAGAAGGAATTCACCGAACGGTCGAACCTGTTCATGGAAGCGCTCGACGTCGACGAGATGGTCGGCCAGGTGCTGGCTTCGGAAGGCTTCACCTCTGTCGAGGAAGTGGCTTATGTGGATTCCGACGAGATTTCGTCGATCGACGGATTCGACGAGGACACGGCTTCCGAAATCCAGACGCGAGCCCGCGAATATCTGGAGAAGATCGAAGCCGAACACGATACCAAGCGTCAGAGCCTGGGTGTTCAGGACGAGCTGCGTGAGATTCCCGGCATCACCACCGCCATGATGGTCACCCTGGGCGAGGACGGCGTGAAGACAATCGAGGATTTCGCCGGCTATGCCGCCGACGATCTCACCGGCTGGAAGGAACGCAAGGACGGCGAGACCAAGGTATTCCCCGGCGTGCTCGCCGACCATGGCGTATCGAAGGCCGACGCCGAGCAGATGGTTCTGGCGGCGCGCCTCAAGGCCGGCTGGATCACCGAGGAAGAAGCCAAGGCCGAAACGGCCGAAGCCGAATCCGTCGGCGCGTGAGATGAGGCCCGGAGCGACACTTGGACGAGATGAACGATCGCACTTGCATCGTCACGAGGCAAAACGCCGAAACGGATGAGCTGATCCGTTTCGTCGTCGGCCCCGACTCGTCCGTCGTTCCCGACATCAAGCGAACTCTTCCCGGCCGTGGTTGCTGGGTGACTGCCGACCGCCTGCATATCGACAAGGCGGCGGCGAAGGGCCATTTCGCCCGCGCCTTCAGGAAGCAGGTAACGGTTTCTCCTGAGCTGGGCGCCATGGTCGATGCCTTGCTGGCGAGATCGGTGCTCGGCGCACTCGGTCTGGCGCGCAAGGCGGGTGCGATTGCGCTCGGCGCGGCCAAGGTGGACGGAGCCGTGCGGTCCGGCAAGGCGCTGCTCGTCATTCATGCCGTCGAGGCATCGGAGGACGGAGTCCGCAAGATCAGCCAGGCGCGGCGCGCGACAGTGCATCTCGGCGGCCCTGCAATACCTGCCTACAAACTTTTCTCCGAGGCCGAATTGAGTTTGGCATTGGGGGGCACAAATGTGATACATGCTGCCGTTCTCGCGGAAGACGCGGGCAAGGCGGTCCTGAAGCGCATGGTTGCGCTCGACCGATACCGGGGCGGTTCCCCGGATGATCTGGCAATGCTTGCGGCTGTTGCTGACGAAGATGATGCCGCAGAGGATATGGAATGAGCGATACGAAATCGGGCGATGACAAGACTTTGAGCGTTACGCCCAAGAAGACCTTGACCTTGAAGCGCCCGGGCCTCGAGCAGAGCACGGTGCGGCAGAATTTTTCGCATGGGCGCACGAAATCCGTCGTGGTCGAGACCAAGCGCAAGTTCGTCAAGCCTGGCGAGAAGCCGGAGGCCGCCGCCTCGGTCTTCACGCCGAAGCAGCCGGCCGTGACGGTTGCGCCGCCCGCGCCGGCGCCCGTTGCCGCGCCTGTCGTGCAGGAACAGCGTCCGCCGGTCGCGCCGCCCGCTGAACGCAGTGGCATGGTGCTGAACGAGCTTTCACGCGGCGAGATGGAAGCACGCCGCCGCGCGCTGGAAGGCTCGCAGGCCCGCGAAATCGAAGATCGCCAGCGCGCCCTTGAGGACGCCAAGCGCCGAGGTGACGAAGAAGAGCGCCGCCGTCGCGAACGCGAGGATTCCGCGCGCCGTCAGGCCGAGGAGGAAGCCCGCATTCAGGCCGAGGCCGAGTCGCGCCGCCGCGCCGAGGAGGAAGCCCGCCGCCGTGCGCCGCAGACCGCCGAAGCCGTCGCCGCCGAGGACGAGGAAGAAGGCAAGTCGCGCAACCGTGGCGCCGGGACGCCCGTGCGCCGTCTCGCCACGGCCGAGGTGCCAAAGCCCACCAAGCCGACCAAGGGCGAGGAAGATCGCCGCCGTGGCAAGTTGACCCTCAACAGCGCGCTGTCGTCGGAAGATGGCGATGCCCGGGCGCGTTCGCTGTCGGCGATGCGCCGGCGCCAGGAAAAGTTCAAGCGCGCGATGCACAATGAGCCGCGCGAGAAAGTCATGCGCGAAGTGACATTGCCGGAAACCATCACCATCCAGGAACTGGCGCAGCGCATGTCCGAGCGCGCCGTCGATGTGGTCAAGTTCTTCATGAAGCAGGGCCAGATCATGAAGCCGGGCGACGTCATCGACGCCGATACGGCTGAACTGGTGGCGACCGAATTCGGCCACACGGTCAAGCGCGTCGCCGAGTCCGACATCGAGGAAGGCCTGTTCAACATCGCCGATAGCGCGGAAGATCTCGTCTCGCGTCCGCCGGTGGTGACGATCATGGGTCACGTCGATCACGGCAAGACCTCGCTGCTCGACGCCATCCGCAACGCCAAGGTGGTTTCGGGCGAAGCCGGCGGCATCACCCAGCACATCGGCGCCTATCAGGTCGAGAAGAACGGCCAGAAGATCACCTTCATCGACACGCCTGGCCACGCCGCCTTCACGGCCATGCGTGCCCGTGGCGCGCAGGCCACCGATATCGCCATCCTGGTCGTCGCCGCCGACGACAGCGTGATGCCGCAGACGGTCGAATCCATCAACCACGCCAAGGCGGCAGGCGTGCCGATCATCGTGGCGATCAACAAGATCGACAAGCACGAGGCCGACCCGCAGAAGGTCCGCACCCAGCTCCTCCAGCACGAGGTGTTCGTGGAATCCATGGGCGGCGAAGTGCTCGATGTCGAAGTCTCCGCCAAGACCGGCGCCGGCCTCGACAAGCTGCTCGAGACCATCCTGCTGCAGGCGGAAGTTCTCGACCTCAAGGCCAATCCGGATCGGACCGCCGAAGGCGTCGTCATCGAGGCGCGTCTCGACAAGGGCCGCGGCCCGGTCGCCACGGTTCTGGTGCAGACCGGCACGCTGATGCCGGGCGAAATCCTCGTCGCCGGCAACGAATGGGGCCGCGTCCGCGCTCTGGTCAACGACCGTGGCGCACAGGTGAAGGAAGCGCCGCCGGCCATGCCGGTCGAGGTGCTCGGCCTGCAGGGGACGCCGCAGGCCGGCGACCGTTTCGCTGTCGTCAACAACGAAGCCCGCGCCCGCGAGATCACCGAATATCGTCAGCGTCTGGCCCGCGACAAGGCGGTGGCCAAGCATGTCGGCCAGCGCGGCTCGCTCGAGCAGATGATGTCGCAGTTGCAGACCAGCGGCCTCAAGGAGTTCCCGCTGATCATCAAGGGCGACGTGCAGGGTTCTATCGAAGCCATCGAAGCGGCGTTGGAAAAGCTCGGCACCGATGAGGTGCGGGCGCGCATCGTCCATTCGGGCGCCGGCGCCATCACCGAGAGCGATGTGACGCTGGCCGAAACGTCCGGCGCCGCCATCATCGGCTTCAACGTTCGTGCCAATTCACAGGCACGGACCGCCGCCGAACAGTCAGGCATCGAAATCCGCTACTACAACATCATCTACAACCTGGTGGATGACGTTAAGGCGGCGATGTCGGGCCTGCTGTCGCCGGAGCGGCGCGAAACCTTCATCGGCAATGCCGAAATCCTCGAAGTATTCAACATCACCAAGACCGGCAAGGTCGCCGGTTGCCGTGTCACCGAGGGCAAGGTCGAGCGTGGCGCCGGCGTTCGCCTGATCCGCGACAACGTCGTCATCCACGAAGGCACGCTGAAGACGCTGAAGCGCTTCAAGGATGAGGTTCCGGAAGTCCCGGTCGGCCAGGAATGCGGCATGGCCTTCCAGAATTACGAAGCCATCCAGGCCGGCGACATCATCGAGTGCTTCCGCGTCGAGATGGTGACGCGGACGCTGTAACAGGCGTTCCTTCACCGGCGGTTTTCCGCCGGTGAACCGACCTTGGATTGCCTCGGCGGTTCCGAAACCGGCCTGCTTCGGCGGGAAAGTCCCCGCAGGCTATAGCCAAGTCGGCTTAACAGCGCTAAGTGCCGCCTTGCACGGTTCGAACCCGTACGAAGAAAAGAGATTTCCATGCCCAGATCGACCACGGCTGGCCCATCCCAGCGCATGCTGCGCGTTGGCGAGCAGGTGCGCCACGCCCTGTCTGAAACGCTGCAGCGCGGCGAGATTCTCGATCCGCTGATCGAGAATTCCGTCGTGTCGGTGTCGGAAGTGCGCATGTCGCCCGACCTCAAGATCGCCACGGCCTTCGTTTCGCCGCTCGGCGCGCCGGATGCGGGCGCGGTGGTTGAGGCGCTCAACAAACATTCCAAGTTCGTGCGCGGGCGGGTCTCCGGCGCGCTTCGGCAGATGAAGTACATGCCGGAATTCCGCTTCAGGCTCGACACCAGCTACGACAATTTCCAGAAGATCAACGATCTGCTGCACTCGCCCGAGGTGGCGCGGGATTTGGAAGGCAAGGACGGCGAGGACAAGGGCTGATGGGCCGCCGCGGCAAGAAGAAGGGCAGGCCGATCTCCGGCTGGCTGATCCTCGACAAGCCGGTCGGCATGGGCTCGACCGACGCCGTCGCCAAGGTCAAGTGGCTGTTCCAGGCCGAGAAGGCGGGACACGCCGGCACGCTCGACCCGCTGGCGTCCGGCATGCTGCCGATTGCGCTGGGCGAGGCGACCAAGACCGTCCCCTATGTTCAGGATGGCGCCAAGATCTATCGCTTCACCGTCGCCTGGGGCGAGGAGCGCTCGACCGACGACCTCGAAGGTCCCGTGACGAAAAGCTCCGACGCGCGGCCCTCGGAAGCGGATGTCCGCGCCCTGCTGCCGAAATACACCGGCGTCATCATGCAGACGCCGCCGCAGTTCTCGGCCATCAAGATCGCAGGCGAACGCGCCTACGATCTGGCGCGCGGCGGCGGAACGGTCGACATTCCGGCGCGGGAAATCGAGATCGGACGCCTCGATATCGTCGAACATGCCGCCGACCGGACCCTGTTCGAGATCGAGTGCGGCAAGGGCACCTATGTGCGCTCGCTCGCCCGCGACATGGGCCGCGACCTCGGCTGCTTCGGCCATATAGCGGAGTTGCGCCGGACCGAAGTCGATCCCTTCACCGCCGAGGACTTCGTCACCATCGCCGAACTCGAGGCCTGTTTGCCGCCGCCGCCGGCGGACGATGCGCCGGAGGTTCCGGCCAGCGTCCGCTTCACCGCGCTGGACGCATTCCTGGTCGACACGGTCGCCGCGCTTGACTGCCTGCCGCAGATCGCCATCAGCGATGACACGGCGGCGAAGATCCGGCTCGGCAATCCCGTCATCATCCGGGGACGCGACGCGCCGGTCGAAGCCGAGGAGGCCTGCGCCACAGTGCGCGGCCGGCTGGTGGCCATCGGCGCCATCGAGCAAGGCATGTTCAAGCCCAAACGGGTCTTTGCCGGGTGATCTCCGTCCACTAGAGTGCGGCGGCTCGCGTTGGGGGGCGGCATGGCGAAGAACGGTACCGAAAAGAAACGCGCGCGCATCAAGACGCGCCGCTCGCCCGTCGGCGCTTCGCCCGGCACGTTGATCGCCGATCCGGCGGCGCGCCGCAGCGAACTCCGGCTGACCCTCATCGCCAGCGACCGCTGCCAGGAGATCGCCAACGCCAGCCTGGACGAGCTCAACGCCGCGCGGGGCGAATGGCCGGTGGTGTGGCTGGATTGCGTCGGGCTCGCCAACATCCAGCTGATCGAACAGATCGGCAGGATCTTCGGCCTGCATCCGCTGGCGCTGGAGGATGTCGTCAACACCGGCCAGCGCTCCAAGGTCGATTTCTTCGACGACCATGCCTTCCTCGTCGTCAGCATGATCGACGACCCGGCCACCAACCGCTTCGAGCAGATATCGCTTTTCGTCGGCGAGGGATTCGTCGTCACCTTCCAGGAGCGGGAGGGCGATCCCTTCGGTCCCGTGCGCAAGCGCATCGAGGCGTCGGTGCCGAACCGGCTGCGCAACAAGGGCGCGGACTACCTCGCCTATGCCCTGACCGACGCCATCGTCGACAGCTTCTTTCCGCTGGTCGAGACCTCAAGCGATCTGCTCGACACGATCGAGGACCAGATGCTGAACCATCCCCACAAGCATCAGGTGCGGCTTCTGCACGATCAGCGGCGGCAGTCCGGGCTGATGCAGCGCACGCTTTGGGCGCTGCGCGACGCCTTGGCCGGCCTGCTGCGCAGCGACGTCGGCTACATACGCCCCGAGACGAAGGTGTATCTCAACGACACGCTCGACCATGTCATCCGGCTGATCGAACTGGTCGATACGCAGCGCGACATGACCACCGGCCTCATCGAGATGCATCTGTCGCTCAGCCAGGCGCGCACCAACGACATCATCTCCGTGCTGACCATCGTGTCGGCCATCTTCATCCCGCTGACCTTTCTGGTCGGCGTCTGGGGCATGAACTTCGACCCGGACGCCTCGCCCTGGAACATGCCGGAACTGCGCGCCTATTACGGCTATCCGGCGGCGCTGGTCTTCATGGCCACGGTGGCGGTGGGGCTGGTGGCCTTCTTCAAATGGAAGAAATGGCTTTAGGCCCGCGCCGGCTCCCCTCCGCCTTGCGGGAGTCCGAAGGACGGGCGAGACCCGTGGCTCACCCCGGCAAGGTCAGGGGCGGGGGTGCATCAGGAAATCCCGCAGGGGTTTGCCGGTCCGAATACCGGCTCGGCCCGCCCCTCACGACGTGTCGGCGCGCTGCTCAAGCGCCCACCAGCCGAGCGCGTGGGCCTGCGCCAGCACCGACTGCACCGCGCCGCCGGCCAGCGAACTGCCGGGCGGACGGCCGGGCCTGAGCGGCCAGCGAAACCGCATCCTGTCTTGCGCGCCCACGGCGACGCCGATCCTGTCTTGTGCGCCTGCGGCGACGTGGCTCTGCCCGGCTTCGAAAGCCGCCCGCCGCGCCTGCCAGCGGGCGAAGCGCAGCGCCTGGCCCGGCAGATCGTCCAGCGCGCGGCTGACCGCCGCAAGCCGCAGCCTCAGCCGCGTGGCGTCGAGAAGGTCGCCGGGCGCGGCCGGCAAGGCAAGCGCCGGCCTCGGCTGCGTCGAGCCGACAATCCAAAGGCGCGGAACGGCCGCCTGCGCCACCCGCGCGCGGCGGAACGGATATGTCGGCGGATCGAGGAGCGGCAGGGCGAGCCGCGACAAAGCAGGGCGGACCGCCGGTTGCAGCGGCATTCGCGGCATGAACTGACGTCGCCGCCGCGCGCCAGCCTTTTGCAGTGAAGCAGGGATGCTTTCACGCGCCTGCGCAGCCAGCGCGATCGTCTCCTTTTCGCGCATCTGCGGCGTCGCGGCCATTGCGATGATCAGCCGCCGCGTGGCCGACTCCGCCGGGCGCAGCAGCCGCAACACGGCGCGATGCAGATGGCGCGGCAGCGCGCCGTTGCCGGCGGCCATGGCGACAAGCGAGACGACGATGCGCCTCAACGCCACCACGTTCCACGCAATCCCCGCCTGTGCATCCATTCCGCCGCTCCTTTCGCGTGGCGGCATGATCGCATGGAGGGGAGGGTGGTGGATAAAAGGAGAGGACTTTGTGTCAGGCTGCCTTCTCGCAAGAGGGCAACCGCATATGGCAGTGCACCCCCACCCCTAACCCCTCCCCATACGGGGGAGGGAGACTTCGCGCCAGCGCTATAGCCGTCAGCGTTGGTGATGTTTGGCGAAACGTTGATGTCGGCGTCTCCCTCCCCCTTGTGGGGAGGGGACAGGGGTGGGGGTGCTGGCAGAGATTTTGCAAATACCAAAGACAGTCGCCGCGTCGGAACACGTCCTCAAAATGGAACCTCTTCGTCCATTTCGCGGGTCGCTTCTGGGCCACCAATCTGCTTGCGCGGTTTTTCGATCTGGTTGATGTCCTCGGAAGGAGGCAACTGGGCCTGTTCAGGCTCGTCCTCCTTGGCAGCACCCATAACATCTTTGATGCGCTTCAGAAGCTCGTTGATGGGTTTCAGAGCATCGGTTCCCTTGTTGGCCACGTGAGCCACGGCAAGGAAGGCCAGCAAGGCGTTATCGAAGCGGGTACGGATACGGTCTACATCGGCTTCGAAGGCGTTGAGCTTAGCAAAGAGGGAGTTCTTTTTGCGGATGTCGAGGTTAGCCCTTTCCAAAAGCTGTCGGATTTCACCAACGAGGCTGTGGATGCGGTTCTTGTCGTCAAGGGATAGCTGGACGGAATAGACATTGACAGTGCGCGAATGCCGGATTCGCGCCTGGAGGACGATGCTTTTGACCGCTAGGTCGAAACGAGCGTGCTCACCGTAGGTGTCATCGTACTCTGGCAGCGTCCACTGGCTGATTGCGAGGATGCCGAGTTCACGGGCAGCGCCGATGATACTATTCATGTGACTTATAAGGAAACGGCGGGTGTCCTCGTTCTCCATCCCCTTGGCGTCGGTCTCAAGGATTGTGTCGAAATGCTCCACCAACTGTATGAAAGCTAGCATGGGGTCTTCATGCAAAGCTGTGTAGTTGAAAGTGTCCTTCATTCATCCCTCCAGCGCCGGAAAAGAGATAGATAACGAAGTGAGAATCTACAATGCTGGCTGCAAGTAGCGAGTCATGGCAGGTGGTACAGTAGTCTTATGAACAAAAAGCCGATTATTCACGGGCCATCGCTATAGCTGGTATTGGGAACGGGGAGAAAATGAGGATGGACGGACTTCCAACTATTATCATTGGGTTGACCGCCCATCGGCAGGTCAACGTCGAAGATATTGGCCGAATCCTTATTGATCTTCAGTCAGATTATAAGCGCCTATATGGCCAATCGCTCGTGCTGCGGCACATAGAAACGGGCTCGGCGTGGCTCTTTCTGCAAGAGGCTTTGATTTGGGTGGCCGGCAAAGCTGTGGCTGCTGGAGACTTGGCACAGGCAGCTAGCAGAATGCTCGATTTCGGCAAAAAGGTCCAAGAGACTGTCGCGCGAAAGCAGGGCAAACTGCCAGTGGCGAATATCACGGGCTACGACGAGAACGAAAAACTAAAATTCCTCGACCGCGCTATCAAAACGATGGCCAAAGCCGGTGGCGGGTTCGAATACATCGAGGAAGTTGACGGAAGCACGAACAACCGGCGAACAGTTGTCCGTTTAACTCCCCCTGAAACCAAGGAAATTGAGAAAAGCGAGATCAAGAGAAAGAAGGCCCAACGCAAGGATTGGTATAAATTGCCCCAATCAGAACGCGGCGGGCCTCACCCGATTGGAAGTATGGCTGTTTCGCCGGAAGTTATGCGTTCGGTTGGGGAGCGGCTGGATGCCTTGCAGTCATCCGCATCGCCTCACGATATCCAGTTCGTTGTCGAAACCGTTGCGGAACTCCTAAATAATTGGGGCGCGACTCATCTGCTGGAGCACTTTGCGCAGTCGATGGAACTCAAGGACAGGCATGATATCGCAGTCCTTATCCGGCGCCACATTCCACCGCAAAACCGTATACCCATTACAACGGAGTAGGCGCCCCCCAAACCCCCACTAGCCTTTCCTCCCAAATTCCACTATATCCGCCGCAGATCGTGCCTCTGCGCGGTCCACACCGGCCCCCGCTGGACGACATCCCGGCCGTGGGCGTCCCGTTTCCTCCCTTCAGAAAGGAAAAGCACGATGTCGATTACTGCCGAACGCAAGATGGAATTGATGGGCGAATTTGCCACCGTCAAGGGCGACACCGGGTCGCCCGAGGTGCAGGTCGCCATCCTTTCGGAGCGTATCAAGAACCTGACCGAGCACTTCAAGGACCACAAGAAGGATAACCATTCCCGCCGTGGTCTGCTCGCCCTCGTCTCCCAGCGCCGCAGCCTGCTTGATTATCTCAAGCGCAAGGATGATGCGCGCTACCAGACGCTGATCGACAAGCTCGGCCTGCGTCGCTGACGAAACCGTCCGGCGGGTCCTCGCTTCGAGGATCCGCCGGACGCGCATTCGGGGCCCGTTCACGCGGGACCCAGACCATGCCGGCGCATCCCGCCGGCAAACCGGTTCGCCAGCAGAGGGCTGTGCGAACCGCCCATGGACGGTCATGGGGCAGGATTGCAGGACGCTCGACCCGGCGCATCGTCGCCGCCAACGCCGAGCCTCCCGTTGTCTTGCCCGTGGCTGCCCGCAAAAAGGAAGCCAGGAACGGGCGTCGCGCATTGGAAAATTGCGCGGCCCTTTCCGCATAGGAAGGACAAGACATGTTCAACGAACACAAAGTGGAAATCGAATGGGCTGGGCGTCCGCTCATCCTCGAGACCGGCAAGATCGCCCGCCAGGCCGACGGCGCCGTGCTGGCCACCTATGGCGAGACCGTGGTGCTGGCCACCGTCGTCTCGGCCAAGGAGCCGAAGCCGGGCTTCGACTTCTTCCCGCTGACCGTCAACTACCAGGAAAAGACCTACGCCGCCGGCAAGATTCCGGGCGGCTATTTCAAGCGTGAAGGCCGTCCGAGCGAGAAGGAGACGCTGGTCTCGCGCCTCATCGACCGCCCGATCCGCCCGCTCTTCGCCGACGGCTACAAGAACGACACGCAGGTCGTCGTCACCGTCGTGCAGCATGACCTCGAAAACGATCCGGACATCCTGTCGATCGTCGCCACGAGCGCCGCGCTGACGCTGTCCGGCGTGCCCTTCATGGGCCCGATCGGCGGCGCCCGCGTCGGCTACATCAACGGCGAATACGTGCTCAACCCGCATGTCGACGAGATGCAGGAATCGAAGCTCGACCTCGTCGTCGCCGGCACCTCGGAAGCCGTGCTGATGGTCGAGTCGGAAGCGAAGGAACTGGGCGAGGAGCTAATGCTCGGCGCCGTCATGTTCGGCCACAAGGGCTTCCAGCCGGTGATCGACGCGATCATCAAGCTGGCCGAGGTCGCCGCCAAGGAGCCGCGCGATTTCACCTCGCCGGACTATTCGAAGCTCGAGGGCGAGATGCTCAAGATCGTCGAAGGCGAGCTGCGCGACGCCTACAAGATCACCGACAAGCAGCAGCGCTACGCCGCCGTCGACGCGGTCAAGGCCAAGGTCAAGGCTGCGTTCGCAGCACCGGAGGGCGAGGAAGCCGAATACTCTTCCGAGCAGGTCGGCGCGGTGTTCAAGGAGCTGCAGGCCAAGATCGTCCGCTGGAACATCCTCGACACCTCCTCGCGCATCGACGGCCGCGATCTCAAGACCGTGCGCAAGATCGTCTCGGAAGTCGGCATCCTGCCGCGCACCCACGGTTCGGCGCTGTTCACCCGCGGCGAGACGCAGGCGATTGTCGTCGCCACGCTCGGCACCGGCGAGGACGAGCAGTATGTCGACAGCCTGACCGGCATGTACAAGGAGAAGTTCCTTCTCCATTACAACTTCCCTCCCTATTCGGTCGGTGAAACCGGCCGCATGGGTTCGCCGGGCCGCCGCGAGATCGGCCACGGCAAGCTGGCCTGGCGCGCCATCCGCCCGATGCTGCCGTCCGCCGAGCAGTTCCCCTACACGCTGCGCGTCGTCTCGGAGATCACCGAGTCCAACGGTTCGTCCTCGATGGCCACCGTCTGCGGCACCTCGCTGGCGCTGATGGATGCCGGCGTTCCGCTGGCCAAGCCCGTCGCCGGCATCGCCATGGGCCTGATCAAGGAAGGCGAGCGCTACGCCGTGCTGTCCGACATTCTCGGCGACGAGGATCACCTCGGCGACATGGACTTCAAGGTCGCCGGCACGGCTGGCGGCATCACCTCGCTGCAGATGGACATCAAGATCGACGGCATCACCGAAGAGATCATGAAGGTCGCGCTCGGCCAGGCCAAGGACGGCCGCCTGCACATCCTCGGCGAGATGGCGAACGCGATTTCCGAGGGCCGTCAGGAACTCGGCGAGTTCGCGCCGCGCATCGAGGTCATGCACATCCCGACCGACAAGATCCGCGACGTCATCGGCTCGGGTGGCAAGGTCATCCGCGAAATCGTCGAAAAGACCGGCGCCAAGATCAACATCGAGGACGACGGCACGGTCAAGATCGCTTCCTCCAACGCCAAGGAGATCGAGGCGGCGAAGAAGTGGATCCACACGATCGTGGCCGAGCCGGAAGTCGGCGAGATCTACGAGGGCACGGTCGTCAAGACCGCCGACTTCGGCGCGTTCGTCAACTTCTTCGGTCCGCGCGACGGCCTCGTCCACATCTCGCAGCTCGCCGGCGAGCGCGTCCAGAAGACCACCGACGTGGTCAAGGAAGGCCAGAAGGTCTGGGTCAAGCTGATGGGCTTCGACGAGCGCGGCAAGGTCCGCCTGTCGATGAAGGTCGTCGACCAGGAGACCGGCAAGGAGATCGCCCGCGACAAGAAGCAGGACGGCGAAGAAGACGCCGCCTGATGAGCGCTTACCCGCCCCCTTGTGGGGAGGGTCGCGAACGTAGTGAGCGGGGTGGGGGTGGCAGCAACCCCC
>NZ_LMGA01000001.1:188137-220579 GCF_001427025.1 Mesorhizobium sp. Root554
GACCCTCCCCACAAGGGGGAGGGTGGAGATCGCCGCCATGATTTCGGATGTCCTGAAAACCCTTTTTCATCCCTTCGAAACGGAGATGCTGGCAGCGCCCGCCGAAGGCGCGCGCACCCTCTTCCTTGGCGCCGAACCGGGCTTTCGCCTGCCGGAAGGATGGGGCGGTGCGATTGACGCCATACAGGGCTTTCGTCCTGATTTTCTCGGGCTTGAACGGGCCGGCCATGCATTGACGCCGCGCGCCGAGGGAACGGGCTACGACATGGCCTTGATCCTCGCCGGCCGTCATCGCGGCCAGAACGAATTGCGCATCGCCGAAGCGATGGAGCGCACGGCGGCGGGCGCGTTGATCGTTGTCGCCGGCAGCAAGGATGACGGCGTCGCCAGCCTGCGCAAGCGATTGGGCGAATTGATCGAGCTGGAAGGCTCGCTGCCGAAATATCACGGCATCGCTTTCTGGTTCCGCGTCCCGGCGGAGGCTGCCTCGGTGATGAAACCTCTGCGCGCCGCCAATCCGGCGCTGCTTGTCGAAGGCCGCTTTCATACCGCGCCCGGCATGTTTTCCTTCGACCGGGTCGATCCGGGGTCGAGGCTGCTGGCGGAAAACCTGCCGAAACTGTCGGGGCAGGTGGCCGACTTCTGCGCCGGCTGGGGCTATCTGTCGGCGGAAATCCTGCGTCGAATTCCCGAAATCGCTGCTCTCGACCTTTACGAGGCGGACTATGACGCGCTGGAGGCGGCAAAGGCCAATATCCGCCCGGCCAGGTTCCAGCCGGGTTTTTTCTGGACCGATTTGCTGCGGGAACAGGTCACGCGCCGCTACGACGCCATCGTCATGAACCCGCCGTTCCACCGCGGCCGCGCGACGGAACCGGAAATCGGCGCCGGCATGATCCGCGCCGCGGCGAAGGCGCTGAAAGGCGGCGGCAGGCTGGTCATGGTCGCCAACCGGCGGCTTCCCTATGAGGCTGTGGTGTCCGCTAGCTTTGCTAACTGCGCCGAGATCGCGGGGGACTCCAGCTTCAAGGTGCTGACCGCGCGGCGTTGATGCTGGCGTAGGTTAGTGCAGGTTGGCGACCCGCGGCAGCCGTGCGGGGTAGGGCGTGTATGACTTCTCGGTCTCGATGGGCAGCGGAGCCGGCTCGCCAAACAGGAAGCCCTGGACGACATCGCACCCCGCCGCCCTGAGCAGCGTGGCCTGTCTTTCGGTTTCGACGCCTTCCGCGATGATGCTGACCCCGAGCGCCCGCGATAGACCGACAATGGTCGACACCACGGCTCCCGAATTGGCGTCCGACTCCATGCGGCTGACGAAGGAGCGGTCGATCTTGAGCTTGCTGAATGAGAAATCGATCAGATAGCTCAGGTTCGAATAGCCGGTGCCGAAATCGTCGACGGCAACCGAAACCCCCATATCCGACAATTCCTTGAAGATGATCGCGGCGCGGTCGCGGTCCTGCACCATCGCGGTTTCGGTCACTTCCAGCTCCAGCCGCGATGGCTTGATGCCGGTACTGTCCATCGTTGCACGCACGAACTGGACGAAATCCCTGTTCATGAACTGGACGGGCGAGATGTTCACGGCCACGAAACAATCGTCGGGCAGTTGGCGTGCGTCGATGCAAGCCTTGCGCAGAACCCATTCGCCGATAGGACCGATCATGCCGGTTTCCTCGGCGATCGGAATGAACTCCATCGGCGGGATCATGCCGCGTTCGGGGTGGTTCCAGCGGATGAGCGCTTCGTAGCCGACGATGTTGCCACGGAGCAGATCGAGTTGCGGCTGGTAGTAAAGTTCGAAATCGCCGCGGTCGAAGGCTGTCTTCAGCTCGGACTCGACCCATTGCCGGTAGTCCGCCACCCGCCCCATGTCGGGATCGAACACCGCCCAGTTGCCGGAGCCGCTGCTGCGCGCATATTGCAGCGCCAGGTTCGAACGCCGCAGGATCAGAGTCGGATCGAGCCCGTCCTTCGGCATGGCGACGATTCCGATTGAAACGCTGATCGTCTGCAGATGCGATTTCAGCTGGTAAGGCTGCTGCAGCCGCTCGATCAGCATGTCGAGCAGCGTGTCCAGAGAACCCGGTATCTTGTCGTCGTGGAGCAAGACGGCGAATTCGCCGGCGCCCAGGCGTCCGATCAGCGCACCTTCCGGCGCCAGGCTTTTCAACCGCTCGACGAAAAGGCGGATCAGCTCGTCGCCGGCGCTGTAGCCTATGCTGTCGTTGATCGGCTTGAAGCGGTCTATGTCGATATCCACCAGGAAGACCGGCTTGCCAGACCTGATGGTGGCCGATGCGGCCCCGGCGACCTGTCCGACCATGGCGGTGCGTGTCAGCACGCCGGTCATCTTGTCGAAATGGGTTTCCTTGAACACATAGTCGGCGGATTCATCGACGCCGGCGAAGAAGGACATGGCCGCGGTCGCCGCCGTCAGGGCGCACAGCGCCGCGATGACGCCGCCGATCGTCTGCACCGGCATCAGGGCCACATCGCCGCCGAGCCCGATATGCAGGCCCCACAGGCCCAGAATGAAGCTGCCAAAGCCAGAGCTGGCTATGGTCAACAGCCTGAAAGTCGGCGTGCGATTCGGATTGCCCGTCGCTGACATTGTCCCGCAAGTCCCCAAGTTCCGGGAATTGCTACAGGAAATCCCCTTAAAATGGCTTTCCGCCATTCCGTCGAATTTTATGAGACCGGGCTTAAATTCGGAAATTGTAGTTCAAACGTCTGATTTGCGACCTATTCGCGGCCGCCATCGGTCCGTTTGAGCTCGTCCAGCGTCGGCATCGACACGATGTGATAGCCGGAATCGACATAGTGGATTTCGCCCGTCACGCCCGATGACAGACCCGACAGCAGGTACAGCGCCGAGTTACCCACCTCGTCGATGGTGACGGTGCGCCGCAGCGGCGAGTTGCGCTGCTGGTAGCTGAACATGTGCCGCGCATCGGCGATGCCGGCGCCAGCCAGCGTACGCACCGGCCCGGCCGAAATGCCGTTCACGCGGATGCCGCGCGGACCGTAGTCATTGGCGAGGTAGCGGACACTGGCTTCGAGGCCCGCCTTGGCGACGCCCATCACATTGTAGTTGGGCATCACCCGCACCGAACCGGCATAGGTCAGCGTAATCATCGAGCCGCCGTTTTTCATCAAGGCGGCGGCGTGCCGGGCAATCTCGGTGAAGGAGTAGCAGGAGATCACCATTGTGCGGACGAAATTGTCGCGCGTGGTATCGGCGTAGAGGCCCTTCAGCTCGTTCCTGTCGGAAAAGCCGATGGCGTGGACAATGAAGTCGAGCCCGCCCCAGTGCTGGTTCAGCGCTTCGAACATCACCGCCACGGAGTTGCTGTCCTCGACGTCGCAGGGCACGATCAGAGACGCGTTCACCTGCTCGGCCAGGGGAATCACGCGGCGGCCGAAAGCCTCGCCCTGGTAGGAGAAGGCGAGGTCCGCGCCTTGTTCGGCGAGCTTCTTGGCGATGCCCCAGGCGATGGAATGATCGTTGGCGACCCCCATGACGAGGCCGCGCTTGCCTTTCATCAGTGCTTCCATGGCAAGTGGTCCTTATGCCGAATAGCGCTGGAAAACGAGCGTCGCGTTGGTGCCACCGAACCCGAAGGAATTGGAGAGCGCCGTGTCGATCCTGGCGTTGTCGATGCGCTTGCGCACGATCGGCATGCCTTCGAATTCCGGATCGAGGTTTTCGATATGGGCGCTCTCGCCGATGAAGCCGCCTTGCATCATCAGGATCGAATAGATCGATTCCTGCACGCCGGCGGCGCCGAGCGAATGGCCGGTCAAGGATTTGGTTGAGGTTATGTTCGGCATGTTGTCGCCGAACACCTCGCGAATGGCACCCATCTCCTTGGAATCGCCAACCGGCGTGGAAGTTCCATGGGTGTTGATGTAATCCACCGGGCCCTTAACGGTCGCCAGCGCCTGCCGCATGCAGCGGATCGCGCCTTCGCCCGACGGGGCGACCATGTCGTAGCCGTCCGAGGTCGCGCCATAGCCGACGATCTCGGCGTGGATCTTGGCGCCGCGCGCCTTGGCGTGCTCAAGCTCTTCCAGCACCAGCACGCCGGCGCCGCCGGCGATGACGAAGCCGTCGCGACTGACGTCATAGGCGCGCGAGGCGTTCGAAGGCGTGTCGTTGTGCTTGGAAGACATGGCGCCCATGGCGTCGAACAGGTTCGACATCGTCCAGTCGAGATCCTCGTGGCCGCCGGCGAACATGATGTCCTGCTTGCCCCACTGGATCATCTCGGCGGCATTGCCGATGCAATGCGCCGAGGTCGAGCAGGCGGACGAGATCGAATAGTTGACGCCGTGGATCTTGAACCAGGTCGCCAGCGTCGCCGACGCGGTCGACGACATGGCCTTCGGCACCGCGAACGGGCCGATGCGCTTGGGGCTGTTGTTCTTGCGCGTGATGTCGGCGGCCTCGACGATCGTGTGAGTGGAGGGACCGCCCGAACCCATGATGATGCCGGTGCGCTCATTGCCGGAGATGTCGCTCTCCTCGAGACCGGAATCGGCGATCGCCTGCTTCATGGCGACGTGGTTCCACATGCCGCCCTGCGACAGGAAGCGCGCTGCGCGGCGATCGACCAGATCGGTCGGATCGAGCGTCGGGGCCCCCCACACCTGGCAGCGGAAGCCGTGTTCGGCGAAGGATTCGGACCGGGTGATGCCCGACTTCGCATCGCGCAGCGAAGCCATAACCTCGCCGGCATCGTTGCCGATGGACGACACGATGCCGAGGCCCGTCACTACGACTCGTCTCATGCTGCGCTCCTCGTGAAATGGTCGCGGCCGTCAGGCGGCCGACTGCTTGGACAAGCCGACCTTGAGGTCGGTTGCCGCGTATATGGGTTCGCCATCCGCCTTGAGCCAGCCATCGGCGATGCCCAGCACCAGACGCCCGCGCATAACGCGCTTGAAATCGACGCCATATTCCACCTTCTTGACCGAAGGCGTGACCATGCCCTTGAACTTCACTTCGCCGGTCGAAAGCGCCATGCCCTTGCCGGGTTCGCCGAGCCAGCCAAGGTAGAAGCCGGTCAACTGCCACATGGCGTCGAGGCCGAGGCAGCCGGGCATGATCGGGTTGCCGATGAAATGACAGGGAAAGAACCAAAGGTCCGGCTTGATGTCGAATTCGGCGCGGATGAAGCCCTTGTCGAAGGCGCCGCCGGTCTCGCTGATTTCGGTGATGCGGTCGAACATCAGCATCGGCGGATAGGGAAGCTGTGCATTGCCCGGCCCGAACAGTTCGCCGCGCGCACATGCAAGCAGCTCTTCATAGTCGTAGCTGGATTTTGCAACCGCCATCAGCGTCTTCCCCGTCATGCTTCGGGCGTGGTGCGCCCTTGTCCCTTGGCTGTCGTAACACAGTCTGCCGGGCGCGGAAAACCGCCGCCGCGTCGAACGGAGGCTGTACCGCGACCTTTCCCACGGGTCAATGCGCGCTATTGATCGCATCCCGCCGACAGAATATATGTCCGGATGCGCCTGGCGTCTGCTTTTCGCCGGATTTCCGTCGTTCAGGAGGCGCAATGAGGAGGTATGGGTTGAAAACCCAGGTGGATTCGAGTGCCCGGAGCGAAGCGGTGTCGGTAGCGAAAAGGGTCAGGGAGGCCGGTCTGCGGCCAACGCGTCAGCGCATCGCGCTGGCCGATCTGCTGTTCGCCAAGGGCGACCGCCACCTTGCGGCCGAGGAGCTTCACGAAGAGGCTCTGGCGGCCGGCGTGCCTGTTTCGCTGGCCACCGTCTACAACGCGCTGCACCAGTTCACCCAGGCAGGGCTTCTGCGCATCCTGGCTGTCGAAGGCGCAAAGACCTATTTCGACACCAACACCTCGGACCATCACCATTTCTATATCGAAGGCGAGAACCGGATATTCGACATATCGGGCGGCCCCGTGCAGGTCACGAACCTGCCGCAGGCGCCCGAAGGCATGGAAATCGCCAATGTCGATATCATTGTGAGATTGCGGCCGCGCCGTCCGGTTTGACGGCTCCGTTTAAGGCGTGAGCGGCGTAAGTTCGCCGACCTCGGGCCCCAAGCCTCAATCCTTGACCAGCTCTCCCGGATAGGCGCCCCAGACCAGCGACTGGCTGAGCCAGCCCGTGTGTCCGCCCAGCACCATCTCGCACCACTGGCCGTCGCAGGACTTGATCCTGCCGATCACGCCCGGCTCGACCACCGCGACGACCGCGGCGTTCTTGTCCTTGTCGTCCAGCAGGTTGATCTGGGTTTTGTCGCCGCGCTGCCACGGCGCGATGATTGCCGTGCGCTTGCCCGAGAGGAGCGACTGGTTGATCCAGCCTTCCGAGCCGTCGGCATCGCGCACCCGCCGCCAGGTGTCGTATTCCTGGACGATCTCCATCGGCAGGCCGGCCTTGGTGTACATCCAGTCGACCGAATAATTGACGCCGGGGCCGACCCGCGAATTGACGCGCGCCGATTTCAGGCTGACGAAACGGGGCAGGGGCAGGCCGCTGGGACCGAGCGTCACGCTCTGCGCCGCAGCGCTCTGGGCGGAAGCCTGCGGTGAAATCAGGATCGCCCCGAGAAGGGCAGCGCACGTTGCCAGGCGAAGCGACGCGAAAGCGGACACTGTATTTCCCTCGTCATGCGCCGCAGCCCGTGGCCCGGCGCCCCTTTTTCTTTGTCTTCGGCGGTCGCGCTTGTTACATGAGACTGGGAGGCGCGACCGATTTGCAGTTTCGCCTGTCTTGGTTAAAGAGGTCTCAACAGACCCGCATCGAGGGCAGGAATGGCCGGCAAAAAGAAACCTCTGGTCGTCATCACGCGCAAGCTGCCTGACCCGGTCGAAACGCGGATGCGCGAGCTGTTCGATGCGCGGCTGAATGTCGACGACCGGCCGATGACGCAGCCCGAGCTTGTGGCGGCGGTCAAGGAGGCGGACGTTCTCGTCCCGACAGTCACAGACAATATCGACGCCGCCTTGATCGCCCAGGCTGGCGAGAACCTGAAACTGATCGCCAATTTCGGCAACGGCGTCGACAAGATCGATGTCAGCGCCGCCGCCAAGAAGGGCATTACCGTCACCAACACGCCAAACGTGCTGACCGAGGACACGGCCGACATGACCATGGCGCTGATGCTGGCGGTGCCGCGCCGTCTGGCGGAAGGCGCCAACGTGCTCACCGGGGACAAGAAATGGGCGGGCTGGTCGCCGACCTGGATGCTCGGTCGCCGCATCTGGGGCAAGCGCCTCGGCATTGTCGGCATGGGTCGCATCGGCACGGCGGTGGCGCGCCGCGCCAAGGCCTTCGGCCTGTCGATCCACTATCACAACCGCCATCGCGTCCTGCCGGCGGTGGAGGACGAGCTGGAAGCCACCTATTGGGAAAGCCTCGACCAGATGCTGGCCCGCATGGACATCATCTCGGTCAATTGTCCTTCGACGCCTGCGACGTTTCATCTGCTGTCGGCGCGGCGGCTGGCGCTGATGCAGCCCACCGCCTATCTCGTCAACACGGCGCGCGGCGACATCATCGACGAGGAGTCTTTGGTGAAGCTCATCCAGGACAGCAAGATCGCCGGCGCCGGCCTGGACGTTTACGAGCACGAGCCGGCGCTGAACACCAAGCTGCTCAAGCTCGCCAACAAGGGCAAGGTGGTGCTTTTGCCGCATATGGGTTCGGCCACGCTGGAGGGCCGCATCGACATGGGCGAGAAGGTCATCATCAACATCCGCGCCTTCTTCGACGGCCACCGCCCGCCCGATCGGGTCTTGCCGCTTCGAACCTAGGCCGGTTGTTCGCCTGGAACTCTTCGCTACCCGTCGTCATTGCCGGAATAGATGTCCAGCTCAAGTTTGATATTGCGTTGGCCAAGCATCAGCAGCACGTCCGGCATCAAGACTTCGCCTTCATTCCAGCGATTGAGCCAAAGCCCGCAAAAAAAGTCTGCCTCGAAGCGCGAAGTCAAATCGCGCCAAATACTTAGATCGTCTGTCATCCTGCCGAGAAGCTGGCGAATCTGCGTGCTGAGGTCTCCGGGAACAGCCCTCGCGATTTCGAGCGACCATCTACCCGTGCGTGCAATCATTGGTTTGCCCTTAGGCGTGTGCCAAGTGCCGCCTTTCCTCCGAGAGTCACTTGGCTGGACACCTAGCAGGGACGTCACCTCGTCGGGGTCCAATTCATCTCCAAGGAGTCGGAAGGTGACACTCGTTTCACTTACGACGGCCAAGCCCACCTCCGTTTGCCAGGGTCATGGATCCATCGACGGCCACGGAGACGGTGGTCATCTTGAAGGTCTCAAACCTCGCCCGATCCAATCTCACTGCCATCGGCGTCGGCCAGTCCATTTCCCGCGCGACGATGAGGCCGAGCAGCAGGATGGCGTCCGGCTCATGCAGCACCAGCGCCGCCGGCGCGTGGCCGTTATGGGCGAGTTCCAGCAGAACGGCGGACGCCGAGGACGAACCGATCGTGCCGGGCAGGAACAGCACGCGGCCTGAAACACTCTCGCCGCATTGCGGGTGGCGGACGTCGGCGATGCACCCGCTGGCCGGATCGACCCCGCCCCAGAAGCTGATCGGCGCGGTGAGGATGAGGGCCTCGCCGGTGCCGGGAGCGCCGGACACGAGGATTTGGGCTGTGGCGCCATTACCTTGAAGGTTCCCCTTGGCTGGTTCGGTCTGCACACCCCCACCCCTCAAGGGGGAGGAGGACCTCGCTGCCGAGGTGCCCTGCAAACTTGCGGGCTCTTGAGCCGTGGTGGAAATACGACCGAGTTCCCCTCCCTCTTGAGGGGAGGGGTAAGGGGTGGGGGTGCGCCACTCTTGCCCGGCAAGATCCAGAAACACTGGCCGTCCCGCCACCGCGCTTTCCACGCATTCCGCCAGCGAACCGTAAAGCACCGCATAGCCGGTGTTGCCTGGCGCATAATGCGCGAACTTGCCGGAATTGGTCATCAGCACCCCGCCCGAACGTTCGGCCAGGATGGGCGTCACCACCACGCAGGTGTCGGCGACGACCGTCACGCCCGCCGCTTCCAGCGCCTCGCGCCGGCCCTGCCTGTCGAGTTCGGTCACGACGTGACGTCCGGTGCAGGCATAGAGAGGCACGCGCAGCCGGCGCCCGGCGAGCAGCCGCTCCAGCGCGACGAATTCGGCCAGCGAAAGATGCGGGCTGCCGATGGCGACGGCGTCGATCTGGTCCGGGGCCACGGTGGTCGATAGCCTTGCCCGCGCATCCGCCACCATGGCTGGAGTCACCTGGATCGTCATGTCCGCCGGTTTGCCGCCCAGCGCGGTCTCCAGGTCGGGGGCTTCCGGTGTGATGCCGGCGATGTGGAACAGGCCTACCGCCCCGGAAGACGCGGCGGCCGCGCCGAACGCTTTCAGCGCATCCTCGCCCGGATGGCCGGCCATGCCGGCGATGACGCCGACTGCGTCGCCCACTTCGCGACCGTAGAGAGAACCGAGCACCGGCCAGGCGATCTCGGAGTCGAGGAATGTGCGAGGCAGGGCGGATACATCGAACACCAGGCGGGCTCCGCGGTTCTCTTGCCTGTGCAGCCCATAATCCGGCGCGCGGGCGGCAATGGCGCAGGCGATGTCGAGGAAATCGCCGTAGCGGTTGGTGCGCGCGCCGAGCACCGAATTGCAGAACACCACGGCGTTGGACTCGCCCCAGGCGACGTCGGTGCCGAATGCCGGCCTGTGCCCGGCCTGGTAGGGTGCGCAGGTCCAGCTCTGTTCGCAGCCGAGTTCGCGGTAAGCTTCCATCATGCGCCGCGCCATGCCGCGCCGCGGCTCGGCCAGCCGCACATGCGAACAGCCGGTCAGGTCCAGCGCGCCGACATTGAGCGTCGAGCGCACTTTTACCCGGGCGCCGCCCGCAACCAGCCGCTCGGCTAACAGCGTGCCGGAATCCCCGTGATAGAGCGCGCCGTCTATATGTGCGGACTGTATCGGGATGAGCCGAGGCGCGCCGAGCAGGCTCGCGCTGGTCGCGACGATGCGCATCGCCATGGCCGCGCCCTGGCCATCGCGGCCGCCGGCGATTGCACTCTCTTCCACGGTAAGCTGCAGGGTCACGGCCGATGGCTTTTGTAGCGGATCGTGTCGAAGCGGGCGGCCAGCGCGTCATAGAGCAGCAGCCGCCCGACAAGCGGCTCGCCGATGCCGGTGATGAGCTTGATCGCTTCCATCGCCTGCAGCGTGCCGATGACGCCGGTCAGCGCCCCGAGCACGCCGGCCTCGGCGCAGGACGGCACCAGCCCCGCCGGCGGGGCTTCCGGGAAGAGGTCGCGATAGGAGGGATTGGGCTGTCCGTCCGCGCCGGTCTCGAACGGCTTCAGCACAGTCAGGGATCCGTCGAAACGACCGACCGCGGCATGGACCAGCGGCTTTTTCTCCGCCGCGCAGGCATCCGCCGCCGCATAGCGCGTTTCGAAATTGTCGGAGCCGTCGACGACGATGTCATAGGCCCTGACGAGGGCAGCGGCGTTTTCCGCCGTCATGCGGAAATCGTGCAATTCCACCGCGACATTCGGGTTGATGCGGGCAATGGACTGTCTTGCGCTCTCGCCCTTGGCCATTCCGATGGAGTCCGTGCCATGGATGACCTGTCGCTGCAGGTTCGACAGCGAAACCGTGTCGTCATCGACAATGCCCAGCGTGCCGACGCCGGCGGCGGCGAGATATTCCAGTACCGGCGCGCCCAGCCCGCCGGCGCCGATCACCAGCACCCGCGCGCGCTTCAGCTTCTGCTGCCCGCTGCCGCCGATTTCAGGCAGCACGATGTGGCGCGCATAGCGTTCGAGTTCTTCGTCGGTGAGGGGGGTCGCGATGGCCATTGATGAACTTTAGAGCGTTTCGTCTCGGTGCGTCATCCCGCAATTCTCTGCAAGAACGAAATCGACCGGAAACTCCGCCGTCGTCCCGGCCAAGCGAGCTTGCGAGCGCTGAGCCGGGATCCAGTCCGGAACATGGCCTGTGTTCTGGCATGTAACCCGGATATCCGCTCTCCGTTTCGCTCCAAATGGTTTCCGGGATGACGATTTAGCCCATTGCCACAACCGCGCCGTGGTCCACCGACAGGAACAGCGCCCGGCCGGCGAGCGACGAAAACAGCGCGGCGTCGGTTCCCGTCATGAAGGCCTGGCAGTTCAGCTCTTCGAGGATCGCAAACAGCGCCGCGCGCCGTCCGGCGTCGAGATGCGCGGCGATCTCGTCGAGCAGGAGGATGGGCGGCAGGCCGGACATCTCCCCGGTCAGGCGCGCGTGCGAGAGCACGATGCCGACCAGCAGCGCCTTCTGCTCGCCGGTCGAGCAGAGTTCCGCCGGCATCGCCTTTGGCCGGTGCCGCACCACGAGGTCGGAACGGTGCGGGCCGTCCAGCGTGCGGCCGGCGGCCCGGTCGCGCTCGCGGCCCTCGGCCAGCGCTCGCCGGAATTTTTCCTCCACCTCGACGGCGGGCAGAGTGGTGACAGCCTGCTCCAGCTCGCCTTCGAGACCGATATCGGCCTGCGGAAACGGTCCGTCGCCGGGCAGTTTCTCGATCATGACGGCAAGCAGCCGCACCATTTCGGCGCGCGCGGCGGCGATCGCCACGCCGGTCTCGGCCATCTGCGTCTCGATGGCGTCGAACCAGGCGCCATCGCGCGATCCTTCGGAAAGCAGCCGGTTGCGTCCGCGCATGGCTTTTTCGTAGTCGAGCGCGCGCTGGCCATGATTGGCGTCGATGGCGAGCACCAGGCGGTCGAGGAAGCGCCGGCGGTCCCCGGCAGGCCCGGTGAAAAGCGCATCCATCGCTGGCGTTAGCCACACCACCCGCAGCCATTCCAGCATGGCGTCGGCCGAGCGGGCAGGGGCGCCATTGATGCGAACGCGCCGGCTGCTGTCGGCGTCGCCGCCGCCGATGACGCCTGTGCCGATCTCTGCTTCCCCGGCAGGCCCATCCAGCGTGGCGTGGAGGGCGAAGCCGCCATCGCCGCCTTCGCGCGCGATTTCGGCATAGGAGGCGCGCCGCAGCCCGCGTCCCGGCGTGAGCAGCGAGATGGCCTCGAGCAGGTTCGTCTTGCCGGCGCCATTGTCGCCGGTCAACACGACCGGCCCCGGCCGCAGCTCGACGGACAGGATCGCATAGTTGCGGAAGTTTGTAAGCGTGAGCTTACTTATATGGGTGGCGGACACGTCTTATCCTCTCCCTTGCGGGGAGGGTCGGCAAGCGAACGAAACGAAGTGAGGTTCGCGAGACGGGGTGGGGGTATTCAAAAAGTACCTACTCGACAGGTGCAAAGGTTATGCGGCCGACCCCAAACCCGCTCGCTGCGTTTGCGACCCTCCCCGCAAGCAGGAAGGTAAACTACACCCGCATCGGCATCAGAACGTAGAGCGTGTTCTCGTCGCTGGTGTCGTGGATGAGGGTCGGCGAACCGGCATCGGCCAGCATGAAGCGGGCCTCGCTGCCGGTCAGCTGCGCCGCGACATCGAGCAGATAGCGGGCGTTGAAGCCGATCTCGATCGGGTCGGACGAATAGTCCGCCGCCAGTTCCTCCGTCGCGCTGCCGGAATCCGGATTGTTGACGGCGAGCGTCACCTGCCCCTCGGCGATGGAGAGCTTTACCGCCCGGCCGCGCTCGGACGAGATGGTGGAGACGCGATCGACGGCGGCGGCAAAGGTCTGCCGGTCGATGACGAGCTTCTTGTCGTTGCCGGTCGGAATGACGCGCTGGTAATCGGGGAACGTCCCGTCGATCAGCTTGGAGGTCAAAACCACGCTGCCGATGGTGAAGCGGATCTTGGTGTCGGAAAGCTCGGTGGTGACGGCGACATCGGGATCGTCGACGAGCTTCTGCAACTCGCTGACGGTCTTGCGCGGAATGATGATGCCGGGCATCCCTTCCGACCCAGCCGGCGCTTCCATCTCCGCGCGCGCCAGACGGTGCCCGTCGGTCGCCACCGAGCGCAGCTTGAGCTTGCCGCCCGATTCATGCGTGTGCAGGTAGATGCCGTTCAGGTAATAGCGCGTCTCCTCGGTGGAGATCGCGAACTGCGTCTTCTCGATGAGGCCCTTGAGCCCCGCAGAATCCATCCGGAAGATATGCGAGAACGAGCCCGCCGAGAGTTCCGGAAAATCGGATTGCGGCAGGCACTGCAGGCGGAAACTTGACCGGCCGGAAGCGACCGTCATGGCGTTGCCGTCCTCGTCCGTTTTCAGCATCACTTCGGCGCCGTCGGCCAGCTTGCGCACGATATCGTAGAGAAGATGCGCCGGAACGGTGGTGGCGCCGCCCTGTTCAACCTTGGCGGGCGTCGCCTCGGTGACCTCGAGGTCGAGATCCGTCGCCTTCATTTCGAGACTGCCGCCTTCGGCCGCCAAGAGCACGTTGGAGAGAATCGGGATCGTGTTGCGGCGCTCCACCACGCGATGCACGTGGTTCAGAGACTTCAGCAGGTTTGACCGTTCCAGAATAACACGCATGACGAAACAGGCTCGCTTCAATGAATAGGCGGGTCCCCGATCACCGGCGGCCCGCGAACGATCCGAACACGTTCAGAATCCAGTCAAACTGACAGGAAAAGCCTTGCAAAAGCAAGCCCGCGGCGTCGGTTCCGGCGCGGCGGGCAGCCTTTCTGGGGATAAAGCCGGCGGCCGCGAAGCCACCTGCTTTTTCAGCGCGTCAGGCCTGCTCGTTGATCAGCCTTCTGAGCAGCTCCAGTTCCTGCGCCAGCGTGTTGTCGCCGCCGGACAGGTCCTCGATCTTGCGCACGGCATGCAGCACCGTGGTGTGGTCCCGGCCGCCGAAGCGGCGGCCGATTTCCGGCAGCGAACGCGGCGTCATCACCTTGGACAGGTACATGGCTATCTGGCGCGGCTTGACGATGGTGCGCGTGCGCCGGTTGGAGAGCAGTTCCGTCTTCGAGACATTGTAGTGGCGCGCCACGATGCGCTGGATGTCCTCGATGCGGACACGCTTCGGCTCTCCCGTGCGGTAGATGTGGCCGAGGATTTCATCGATGCGATCGATCGTGATCTGAGGCTCGAACGACTTGCGGAACAAAAGCTGGTTGAAAGCGCCTTCCAGTTCGCGTCCGCTGCCCGTCACGGTGCGGGCGATGTGGTTCAGGATTTCTTCGGAAAAATCGAGCGACGTATCGTCCACCTTGGCTGTTGCAAGCCGCATCTGCAGCATGCCGAGGCGCATGGAGAAGTCGGGCGCCGACATTTCCAGCGCCACGCCGCCATTGAGGCGCGAGCGCACGCGCGGCTCGAGCGATTCCAGTTCAGCCGGCGGACGGTCCGCCGCCACCACAACCTGCTTGGCGCTGTCCAGCAGCATGTTGATCAGATGGCAGAACTCGTGCTGGATCGACTTGCCCTGCAGGAACTGCATGTCGTCGATGATCAGAAGGTCGATGTCGCGCAGCTGCTCTTTCAGCGTCAGGGCGTTGTTGTCGCGGATGGCGGTGGCGAAGCGCCACATGAAGTACTCCGCCGTCAGGTAGACGACCCGGGATCTTGGATTGTTGCGCAGCGATTCCGCGGCAATCGCCTGCAGAAGGTGCGTCTTGCCGAGGCCGACCGTCGCGTGGAGGAACAGCGGATTGAAGCGGACGGCGCTTGTGGCGGATTCGGCCACGGCGCGCGCCGCCGCGAAAGCGACGCGGTTGGAGGGGCCTTCGACGAAAGAGGTGAATGTATAGCGCGGATCGAGTGGCGAGCCGAGCACGCTCTGCCGGAACTCGGTCTCCGGGCTGGAAATGCGGGGCGATACGGAGCGCTCCTGCTTGCCTGCGGCATTCAGCGTTCCGGACGACAGCGCCGTCTGCGCCTGCCTGGTTGCCTTGAGCGCCGGGGTGGCTTCGGCTTCCGCTGCGCGCATGTGGCGGGTCGCGGTTCGCACGACGATCTCGACCTTGAGAAGGTCCGGGTTTTCCTGCTTCCACAGTTCGGTGATGAGATCGAGGTAATGCCCGGTGATCCACGAGCGCAGGAAAGCCGTGGGCACCGACATCCGCACGACGGCCTTCGACATCTCGTCCAGCTTCATTCTTCCGAACCAGCTGGAATAGACCTCGCTGCCCAGGCGAGCCTTCAACTGGGTCCTGACGCGTTCGAACCGAAGATCGGTTTCCGTCGTCGCCACCATGCCATTCTCTCCAACCAGATTTCCTGGAAATGGCACGTCGCCGCTCAATTTCCTGTCGATGCCGCTTTGCACTTTTATGTCCCTTATTGTCTCGTCTGTTCTGTCGCCGGGGATGCGCCTCCTGCATCCTTGATCCGGCAACAAATCCAACCGTGCTATCGACGCCTGGTGCCATCGCAACTTATGAATTGCGCTTCAGGCCCAACACCTGACGGCAAAGCACGGCCCTCCGGCGAAACGCCGTTGTCCCTTAAATCACCATGCAAATGACCCCAGTCCCCAACACGCATCGAAAGAACACACAACCCCGTTCGCGAATTGCTTCGCGTCGTGAAAGCCGACGATTTTGGCTGGGTCGAGGGCCAAAGGCCCGTCCCTTTCGATGGACAGACACTAACGAAATCGGCGCCGAAAGGGCAAGGCCAAGTTAAACGCAATTTTAACGAATCAGGGTCTCTGATGGGGCCTTTGGCGCCGCCTTCGAACGGACCCGATCCGCAAAGCCGTTGTGATTCAAAACGTTTTCCGGCGAATGTGAAAATCGGTAGCTGGCGCGAAATTTTTTATAATATTTTTCTTGACAGCCACTTGTCCCCCGCCATCCGGGGACAGTGTGAACAACCTGTGGAGTGACCTGCTTTAAGCTTTTGATATTAAAGGATTTTAGTCGTCAACTTTTGTAAAGTTGCAGGTATCCTTCAGGCGCCGATCCCCGTTATGCGGGAAGGATATGCCGGCAAAACTTCAAATAGCCTGCGTTCTTCGTCGCCGAGTTAATCAGCACACCCATCTCGCAATCTTGCCGGCAAAAGAAAAACCCGGCGTCCAGCGCCGGGTTTCTTGAAAAGTCCAGACTGCGAAGTGGAGTTTACGCAGAAAGCGTCTTCAGCCGATGCGCCAGGCGCGAAACCTTGCGGGACGCGGTGTTCCTGTGAAGGACGCCCTTCGTCGCAGCGCGCATCAATTCCGGCTGGGCCGCCTTGAGGGCCGCTTCCGCCGCGCTCTTGTCGCCAGCGGCCAGGGCCTCTTCGACCTTGCGCACATAGTTGCGCACGCGCGAACGGCGGTTCTTGTTGACCGCGGCGCGGCGGGCGATCTTGCGCGTTGCTTTTTTGGCCGATGAGGTGTTGGCCATGGATGCCTCTCTTCCGATCTCAGTGGTGGGCGCACGCGGCGTGCCGCAGGGCGCAAAAAACAAACGGGCAGCCAAGCGGCCGCCTCGATTGGTGCGGCTTATAGTGCAGCTTTTCCGACGCGTCAACGCCGCGCCGCGTTCTTTTTGGTTGACCGGCCGCTTAGCGGTTACGGAAATTCGGCGGCCTTTTTTCGACGAAGGCGGTCATGCCTTCCTTCTGGTCTTCCAGCGCGAACATCGAGTGGAAAAGCCGCTTCTCGAACCGCAGGCCCTCGGCCAGCGTTGTCTCGTAGGCGCGGTTCACCGCCTCCTTGTTCATGATCACGGACGGCAGCGAGAAAGCAGCGATCCTGGCCGCGGCCTTCAACGCCTCGTCCAGAAGCTCGGCGGCCGGAACGATCCGCGACACCAGGCCAGACCGTTCGGCCTCGGCGGCGTCCATCATGCGGCCGGTAAGGCACATATCCATGGCCTTGGACTTGCCGACGAAGCGGGTCAGCCGCTGCGACCCGCCCATGCCGGGCATGACGCCGAGCGTGATTTCCGGCTGGCCGAATTTGGCGGTGTCGGCGGCGATGATGAAATCGCACATCATGGCCAGTTCGCAACCGCCGCCCAGCGCGTATCCCGCAACCGCGGCGATGATCGGCTTGCGGGCGCGGGTCAGTTCCTCCCAGCCGACGAAGAAGTCTTCCAGGTAAACATCGACATAGCCCTTGGCCTGCATCTCCTTGATGTCGGCGCCGGCAGCGAAAGCCTTTTCGGACCCGGTGATGACCATCGCGCCGATGGCCGCATCGGCCTCGAACGACTGGACCGCCCTGACGATTTCCGCCTGGATTTGCGAATTCAGCGCATTCAACGCCTTGGGGCGGTTCAGCGTTATCAGGCCGACCTTGCCGCGCGTTTCGGCGATGATGGTTTCGTAGTCCATGTCCTGCTCCTCTCGCTTCTCCCAGCGCTGTAGCGAGAGCTTCCGGCGGATACAAGTATTCCGTGTAACCGAGGTGATTTAATACTGGCAGGTCGGGCAATAGAAGGTCGAGCGACCGCTTTGCACGATGCGCTTTATGGCGCCGCCGCAGCCCGGTCTCGGGCACGGCTCGCCCTCACGGTCGTAGACGGCGAAGGAGTGCTGAAAGTAGCCGAGCGAGCCGTCCGCCTGCCTGTAGTCGCGCAGCGATGAGCCGCCTGCGGCGATTGCATCGGCGATGACGGCGCGGATCGCTCCGGCAAGACCTTCGGCATGCGCGCGCGCTCTTTTGGTCGGTCCGGCGATGGTGCCGGCCCGGCGCAGCGGCGAAAGCCCCGCCCGCCACAACGCCTCCGACACATAGATGTTGCCGAGGCCGGCGATCAGCGTCTGGTCGAGAAGGGCGGCCTTGAGCGGCGCTTTCCTGCCTTCCAGAAGGCCGGCGAGAAGAGGGCCGTCCAGCGCGTTGCCCGTGGGCTCGATTCCCAGGCTTGCCAGCATCGGGTGCTCGTCCGGCGCGCCCTCGGCGAAAAGCATGAAGCCGAACCGGCGCGGATCGTTGAAGACGATGCGTGCCGCGGGTCCTGCCGCCGGCTCGAGTTCGAAGACGACATGGTCATGCGCGCCGGCGGCCGTGCGTTGGTGATGAAAGTCGCCGGGTGTTTCGCTGGCGTTCGCCGTCTCGATGCGGAACGAGCCCGACATGCCGAGATGGCAGATCAGCACCGGCCCGCCTTCAAGATGCATGGTCAGATATTTGGCGCGGCGGCCCAGCGACAGAATTTTCCGGCCGGCGAGGCGGGTGGCGAAATTTTCCGGTAGCGGAAAGCGCAGATCCGGACGGCGGGCCTCGACGCGGACGATGCGGGCGCCTTCCATCACCGGCTGCAGACCGCGCCGGACGGTCTCGACCTCCGGCAGTTCAGGCATCGCCGCCGATCGCGGCGTAGAAGGATTTGCCGTATTTTCCGGGCGCGATTCCGAGATGCTCCGCGATTGTTTCGCCGAGATCGGAGAAGGTCTCCCGCAAACCGATATCGCCGCCCTTGAGGCCGGGCGCAAAGCCGATCACCGGTATGCGCTCACGCGTGTGGTCGGTGCCCTTCCAGGTCGGATCGTTGCCATGATCGGCGGTCAGGAAGAACAGGTCGCCGGACTTCAGTTTGGCCAGCGCTTCGGGGATACGCGCATCGAACGCCTCGAGCGCGGCGGCATAGCCGGGCACGTCGCGGCGATGGCCGAAGTCCGTGTCGAAATCGACGAAGTTGGCGAACACGAAGTCGCCGTTGCGGGCATCGTCCATCGCGCCCAGCGCCTTGTCGAACATGGCCATGTTTCCCGGCCCCTTGCGCACTTCGGAAATGCCCCGGTGCGCGAAGATGTCGCCGATCTTGCCGATAGCGATGACGCGGCGCCCATTCTCGACCAGCCGGTCGAGCAAGGTCGGCTCGGGCGGCGGAACCGAAAAGTCCTTGCGGTTGGGCGTCCGCTGGAATTCGCCCGGATGTTCGCCGAGGAAGGGTCTGGCGATCACGCGGCCGATGTTGAGGGGGTCGACCAGCCGCCGCACCACCTTGCAGAAGTCGTAAAGCCGCTCCAGCCCGAAATGCGTCTCGTGCGCCGCGATCTGCATGACGGAATCGACGGAGGTGTAGCAGATGGGCATTCCCGTCCGGATATGCTCTTCGCCATAGTCCTCGATGACGCCGGTGCCGGTGGCGTGGCGGTTGGCAAGAATGCCGGGCACCTTGCCCTCGCGGATCATCGCTTCCGTCAGGTCGGCGGGAAAAGCGGGGATCGTCTCGGGGAAATACCCCCAGTTGAACAGCACCGGCAGGCCGGCGATTTCCCAGTGGCCGGACGGCGTATCCTTGCCGTTGGATATTTCCTGCGCCGCGCCGCGGATGGAGGAGGGAAGGGCGGTTCCACCGTCGAAGTCGAAGCCGGTAGCGATCCTGGCGGCCTCGCCCAGGCCCAGCGCTGCCATGTTGGGAAGCTTCAGCGGTCCCTGGCGCAGGCCATCGCGGTCGCCGCGACCAGCAGCGCATGCCTCGGCGATGTGCCCGAATGTGTTGGAACCCGTGTCGCCGTAGCGGTCGGCGTCGCCCGCGCCGCCAATTCCGAACGAGTCGAGAACGAAAACGAACGCACGCGCCATGGATGGTCCAGTCCCTGTTAAGGCCCAGACATAGGATTGCACGTCAGACTTGGCAAACCATTTCCGGCCTGAACCGACGGCAGGGAAGGGAACTGCGGGATCGATCCCGACGAGGCCGCCTGTCCCGCGCCACCATCAGGAAAGGCGCGGCTGCGTCAGGGGCAATCCGAGCAGGTGATCGTGTTGGTGACGCGCGGGCGCAGATAATAGGTCTCTTCCATCGGCAGCTTGTCGAAGGCCGCTGTAAGGCCGGCGGCCTTTTTGCCGTCGGCAGCCCAGGTCAGCACCGGCCGGTAGTCGAGTTCGGTTTGGACGCGGATCAGGAACGTGTTGGCAATGTTGAGATTGGCCGGAACTGTCGTTTCCGTGTTTTTGGCCACATCCTTGCTGTAGGCGCCGTTTTGCACCTTCCACGACCATGCGACCTTGGCCTTGGGCGTGGCGTCGTTCGTCATCTGGATCGCGGTGATGACGATCTTCGGGTCGGTGCGGCCATAAGGCTGCAGCGTCGTATCGCCAATCTTCATGATCGCTTTGAGATCGTTCGTCGACACGTCGAGCTGTTGCGCGACGAGATCCGCCACCATGGAACTCAGGCGGTTCACTTTCTTGTTGGTCTCGATGGCCTGCGCCACCTCCATGGTGACGAAATACATCGCCAGAAGAAGCGGAGCGATCAGCGCGAATTCCACGGCGGCGATGCCGCGGCGGTCGCTGCAAAAACGCTTTGCCCCGGTCAGCAGCGCGCGAAGCGTCCTGCCGGCCTGCCCGATATGTGCCCCCGCACGAAACGACATTTATCTACCTTCCACCCCGGTATCGATACGATCAGTTATCGAAGGGCTCGTTCTGCCAGGTCGCCGAAGCGAAATGCAGGGTTGCCCCGTTTTCGAGATTCGCCATGCTCTTGGCCATGAAATCGGTCATCACCGGCCATTTGTAGAAGACACGCAACATGCTCTTCTGCGTCGATAGTCCGGGTTCGAATTTGAAGCCGCCGCTTTCGGCTGCGCCATTGGTAAGCAGGACGATCTTCTTGTTCTGGATGGCGAAGCTGGCGTTCGCCAGCGCTTCGAATGTCGGCTTGGTCCGCAGGTCGACTTCAAGTCCCGGACAGCCCTTCGCCACCATGATTTCGAGCTTGGCGCAGATCAGGTTCTTGACCTGGGTCGCCGAGGCATCGGCTGCCTTGATCTGGCCGGTGCGGAACTGCCGCGCGACGCTGTCGGTAGCGTTCGTCATCACTTCCTGCGCGGCAAACGAGATGCAGCATTCGAGGACGGCGAAGACCAGCAGCGAGAAGGGAATGGCAAGCACCGCGAACTCAATCGCCGTGCTGCCGTCGCGTTCCCGTGCGAAGCGCCTGAACAAGCGTGTCCGCTTTTCTTTACGCTCGCCCGTTGGGGACGAAAGAATGTCCATTTTGCCTCTGCCCGATTGTCGCAAGGTATCTGGAATGACCCTATACGAAACCTGTTGAGGCCCGGTTTGGATGATTGTTAGATTTGGACGCGTGCGCTTTACCGATGGTTTACCAACCGGTTTTCCGCGTCGTTCCGATCACTGGCCGGCGTTCATTTCCGCTTCGGACTGCTTCTCGGCGTCGGATTTATACGAGCTTTCGCAATAGGGCGCGCAGGACATTGTCTGCACCTGCGAGCGACGGTAGATGCGCACGGTCGATGCGTTTTCGCGCACCACCGTCACCTGTTCGTCGATGATCGGGCTGCCTTCGCGATCCAGGACGACCAGATTGGTCACGCCGAAGCCCTTGCCGGTCAAAACGATGGTGGAAGCGTCCTGCACCGACGCGTCGGCGATCAGCGGATTGCCGACCACGATGGTGTCGGCGGCGCGCGTCAGCTTCAGGATCTTGGCCTGGTTCATGGTGACTTCGATGCCGGCGCCGCCTTGTGCCGGCAGCACATAGGCCGTGGCGGCAAGTACGGCAGCTAGCAGGAGCGGTCTCGACACGGCCATCTTCATCTCCGGGACAGGCAGAGTGTTCAACGGAATATGAACGGGATTGGTGAACCAACGGTTAAGCCAGCCGGCTGTCGCGCTGCGATCTTAAGAAATAGACGCAAAACCACGGGTTCGGCTCACCGATCCTTAACGGGTCTCTTTTATCATATGCTGGTTTTCGAACCGTGCGTGAAACCGATGATCGAAGCTCTGATATTTGTCGTCTTTCCGTTCTGCATGTTGTTTGCAGCCATTTCCGACATGCTGTCGATGACGATCGCCAACCGGGTATCCCTGCTTTTGGCAGGCGTCTTCCTGGCCGTGGCGCCGCTGACGGGCATGGATTGGGCGACCTATGGCTGGCATATCGCAGCCGGCGCGCTGGTCCTGACGGTTACCTTCGGCCTGTTCGCGCTGGGCGGCATGGGCGGCGGCGACGCCAAATTGCTGGCCGCCACATCCTTGTGGATGGGTTTCGGGATGCCGCTCATCCAGTATCTGGTCATTTCGGCTTTCGTCGGCGGTCTCCTGACCCTGGCCATCATCTTGTATCGCAACTCGGATCTGATGATCATGACCCGCAACAACCGGTTCCTGAGCAATTTCGCCGACGAATCGGTCGGCGTGCCGTATGGCATCGCCCTTGGCGTCGGCGGGCTGATTGCCTTTCCCGACAGCCCTCTCATGATCTGGGCGCTCGGCCGCCTGGCCGGTTAAGGACCAACCTCAGCCTTCGTTTCGGCTTTGCGCCAGGTGCGACCCGGCGGTTAACTCTTTCCAATTTGAATAAACGTTAAATTAAGCATGATCGTAAGCAGAGCATTAACCCTAATTTGACGATTGCCGCTGCACAGTCCGGGCTGGCTAGGCGTTTGCCAAATGGGGTTTGAGATATGCCGGCGTCCCGATTGATCATTTTAGGCGTAGCCTTCGCAGCTGCCGGCGGCGCCGGCTATGTCGCGAAGAACATGGTGGTTCCCGCGCCCACCGAGGTGGCGACCGAAGGCCCCAAGGCGCCGTCCATCGTCACGCAGGATGTGCTTGCGCTGACAGGCGATGTCGGCATGGGCACGACGCTCGACAGCAATATCGGCTGGCAGGCATGGCCGTCCGACGCGGTCAACGCCAATTTCATCACCCGCGCCAACGAACCCGAAGCGGTGGAGAAGCTGAAGGACTCCGTTGCGCGGGTCGCCATGTATTCGGGCGAACCGGTGCGCCGGTCCAAGCTGATCGGCGAGGGACAGAGCTTCATGTCGTCCATCCTGCCTTCCGGCAGCCGGGCGGTCGCCACATCGATCGCCGCGGACACGTCGGCAGGCGGCTTCATTCTTCCCAACGACTATGTCGATGTCATCATGACCCGCCGCGCTGACGGAGCCAATGGCGGCAGCGGCTTCACCACCGAGACAATCCTCAAGAATATCCGGGTGCTGGCCATCGACCAGACCATCCAGGAGGACGAGGAAGGCAAGAAGACGCGCGTCGGACAGACCGCCACGCTGGAGCTGACGCCGCAGCAGGCGGAGATCATTACCGTGGCGCAGCAGATGGCGGACCGGCTGACACTGGCGCTGCGCTCGATCACCGACACGCAGGAAAAGGTCACGGACGAAGCCGACTATCTCGTCAGCGGCAACGGACGGAAGGGAACCGTTCGTCTCATCAAGTCGGGCGAGATTTCCGAAGTAGGGGCAAGGAAATGATCTTAATAGGAAAGCTTCCGCTGATCGCGGCGACTGCCGTCGGCCTTCTGCTCGCCGGAACCGCGGGACAGGGCGTTGTCGACGCCAGCGCGGCCAGCAGGACACAGGTCAGCGCATCCGCCGCCACGCAGCGCGTCAAGGTGGGATTGAACAAATCGGTGGTCATCGACCTGCCGAGCGACGCCTATGACATTCTGGTGGCGAATCCGGCGGTGGCCGATGCGGTCACCCGCACGTCGCGGCGCATCTATCTCTTCGGCAAGGCGGTCGGCGAAACCAACATCTTCGTCTTCGGCGCCAATGGCGAGCAGATCGCCAGCCTCGATCTCTCCATCGAGCGCGATGTCGCCGGCCTCCAGGATTATCTGGAACGCTTCATTCCCAATTCGGACATCAAGGTCGAGCTTCTCAACGACAACGTCGTCCTGACCGGAACGGTCGAGACGCCGCTCGACGCCAAGCGCGCAGCGGATCTTGCCAACATCTTCGTCACCGGTGGTGAGGCGACCACGGGCCAGTATTCCCAGACCGCTTCCGGCGGCTCCTCGGACGGCGGCGTCGACATCAACAACCCGGACTCCGAACGCCAGAAGAGCCAGATCGTCAACCTGCTGCAGATCATCGGCGACGACCAGGTGACGCTGAAGGTGACGGTGGCCGAAGTCAGCCGCTCGGTCATGAAGCAGCTTGGCGTCAACATGATCGGCAGCGGCGACAGCAACGGTTTGAGCTGGGGCGCCCTGAGCGAGAATTCCTACGGCCTTGGCAAGCCTTTGTCGGCCTCGACGCTGGCTCTCGGCACCTCTGCCATCGACGCCTATGTCAATGCGATGGAGCAGGCGGGCGTCATGAAGACGCTGGCCGAGCCGACGCTGACGGCGGTTTCCGGCGAAAAGGCGACGTTCAAGGTCGGCGGTGAATACAATCTCATCACCAGCCGCAACGTCGACAAGGATACCGGCCAGGTCGTCTACACCAACGAAAAGATCGAGTACGGCATCGGCCTGGAGTTCCAGCCCGTGGTGCTGTCTCCCGGGCGCATCAGCCTCAAGGTCCGCACCTCCGTGTCGGAACCCACCACCGAAGGTTCCACGACGCTGGAGGGTGGCTCGAGCAGGGGCTCAAAGAGCAACGCCTATGGCGTGAACCTGCTCTCGATCCGCAAGCGGCTGGCCGATACAACGGTCGAATTGCCTTCGGGCGGGTCGATGATGATCGCCGGTCTCGTCCGTGACGATGTTCGGCAGGCCGTTCAGGGCCTGCCCGGCCTCTCCAAGATTCCGGTACTCGGCACGCTGTTCCGCAGCCGCGACTTCGTCCGCAATGAAAGCGAACTGGTCATCATCATCACGCCTTACCTGGCACGCCCGGTCGCCCGCAACGACCTCGCCAAGCCGGATGATAATTTCAATCCCGCCAGCGATGGCGCGGGCATGTTCCTTGGCCGCGTCAACCGCGTCTACGGCACCATGCAGACGGACAAGCCCGCCGGCCGGTATCACGGCGTCGTCGGCTTCATTTACAAATGATTGGGGAACGGGACATGTCTTCGTCGATCTTGAAGGCCGGGGCAGTACGGGCAAACGGCCGGGCGTTCCACAAGCAGGCGCTTCCGCTCCTGGCCATGACGGCAGCGGTTCTCCTCGCGGGCTGCGCCAACCGCGACAGCATCACGGTCGGCTCCGTGCCGGACGACTATCGCACCAACCATCCGATCGTCATCTCGGAGAAATACCAGAAGATCGATCTTCCGGTCGCCGCCGGCGACCGCGGCATGAGCAAGGCTCAGCGCGACACATTGCTTGGCTTCCTCGATGGATATGACCGAAGCGCGGCGCCTGTCCTGACGATCATGACGCCTGTCGGCTCGTCGAACGAAGTGGCGGCGCGCGCCGCCGCCCGCGAATTCGCCCGCACCGCGATCGCCAATGGCGTCTCCTCCCGGCGGATTTCCAGCGAGAACTACCAGGTCGGTGCGTCGGATACTTCGGCGCCTGTCCGGGTGGCCTTCACCTCGATCAGGGCGCAGACCGACAAATGCGGACGCTGGCCCGAGGATATCGGTGATACCACCGAGAACAAGCACTACAAGAATTTCGGCTGCTCCTACCAGAACAACCTCGCCGCCCAGGTCGCCAATCCGGCCGATCTGATCGGCCCGCGCAAGCGGACAACGATAGACGCCGAAAATCGCGACGCGGTCATCGACGTATACCGGGGCCGTGGTGTTTCGGACGAATTCCTGAGCAACTCGGAAGTCGATTACTGACCGCGCATCGCAGGGAAAGAGCATGACGATGAGCAACCTTGCCTACGATCCCGATCTGCCTGCCGCCGAATCCTCGCAGCAGGACGTCGCCGCCATGCAGGCGCTGCGGCCGATACCGCGCATCTCGATCCAGGCGTTCTGCGAGACGGAAGGCGTCGCCAACCCGATCGAGCGGGCCGGCGAGGACCGCCGCATGGCCAAGGCGCACCTCAAGGTGCATATGGGCGGCATCGCGACCGCGATTGAGTTCTATCAGTCGGCGCCAACGCCGAACCTCATCGTGCTGGAATCCCGCGCCGAGCCGCAGGCGCTGATTTCCCAGCTTGGCGAACTTTCGGAGTATTGCGATCCTTCCTCCAAGGTCGTCGTCATCGGCCACTACAACGATGTCGGCCTCTATCGCGAACTGATCCGTTCAGGCATCTCCGAATATGTCATCGCGCCGATCTCCATGGTCGATATCGTCAGCGTCATCTCCTCGATCTTCGTCGATCCGGATGCCGAGCCGATCGGCCGTTCCATCGCCTTCGTCGGCGCCAAGGGCGGTGTTGGCTCCTCGACCATCGCCCACAACGTCGCCTGGGCGATGTCGTCGCTGTTCAAGTCGGAAGTCGTGGTCGCCGACCTCGACCTCGCCTTCGGCACCGCCAACATCAATTTCGACCAGGATCCGGCGCAGGGCATTGCCGAAGCCGTGTTCTCGCCCGAGCGCATCGACGAGGTCTACCTCGACCGCCTGCTGGCGCAGTGCGCGGAGAACCTGTCCCTGCTTGCCGCGCCGTCCACGCTGGACAGGGTCTACGACTTCGATCCGGAAGCCTTCACGCAGATCATCGACACCGCTCAGCGCAGCGCGCCCATGCTCGTGCTCGACGTTCCGCATATCTGGTCGGGATGGAGCAAGAACACGCTGATCAAGGCCGACGAGATCGTCATCACGGCGACGCCGGAACTGGCCAATCTGCGCAACACCAAGAACATGGTCGACATGCTGAAGCGGCTGCGTCCGAACGATCCGCCGCCCAAGCTTGTCCTCAATCAGGCGGGCGTGCCCAAGCGGCCGGAAATCACCGCGCAGGACTTCGCCGAACCGCTCGGCATAACGCCGATCGCCGTCATTCCCTTCGACGCGCTGCTCTTCGGCAACGCCGCCAACAATGGCCGCATGCTGGGCGAGATGGACGCCAAGAACCCGACGGTCGCCATCATCAACGAGATTGCCCATGTGCTCACCGGCCGTGGCGAGGTCAAGTCGAGGAAGAAGGCGGGCCTGGGCGGCATGCTTGGCAAACTCATGCGTAAGAAGTGACTGATTAAGCGGCGGGATTGGTAGTCGATCATGTTTGGCAAAAGAGGCAATGACGACGGCAGCCGGACCATTCCGGAGTTCCGTCAGCCTTCACCGGCGGCAACGGTAACAGCGCCGGCCCGGTCGCCTGAAAGCGCTGCGCCTGCAAAACCTGCGGAAGTCGCGGGCCCGGCGCGCGCGGCGACTGCGGCCACCCCGGTGGCGCCGCCCGCGCCTGCGCGCCGCCCGGTCGAGCCGCCGCCATTGTCGCCCGAACCGCGCCGGGCACAGCGCGAGCGCAGCGAAAGCTACTATGACACCAAGAGCCAGGTCTTCGCCGCGCTCATCGACACGATCGACCTGTCGCAGCTCGCCAAGCTCGATCAGGACAGCGCACGCGAGGAAATCCGCGATATCGTCAACGACATCATCGCGATCAAGAATTTCGCGATGTCCATCTCCGAGCAGGAGGAACTGCTCGAGGATATCTGCAATGACGTCCTCGGCTACGGTCCGCTCGAACCTCTGCTCGCCCGTGACGACATCGCCGACATCATGGTCAACGGCTCGCGCAATGTTTACATCGAAGTCGCGGGCAAGGTCGAGCAGACCAACATCCGGTTCCGCGACAACCAGCAGCTTCTCAACATCTGCCAGCGCATCGTCAGCCAGGTCGGCCGCCGCGTCGATGAATCCTCGCCCATTTGCGACGCCCGCCTGCCGGACGGCTCCCGCGTCAACGTCATCGCGCCGCCGCTCGCCATCGACGGCACCGCGCTCACCATCCGCAAGTTCAAGAAGGACAAGCTGACGCTCGACCAGCTCGTCCGCTTCGGCGCCATTTCCCAGGAAGGCGCGGAAATTCTCAAGATCATCGGCCGCGTCCGCTGCAACATCGTCATTTCAGGCGGCACCGGTTCCGGCAAGACGACCCTGCTCAACTGTCTGACCAACTACATCGACCGCGAGGAACGGGTCATCACCTGCGAGGACTCGGCGGAACTGCAGCTGCAGCAGCCGCATGTCGTGCGCCTCGAAACCCGCCCGCCCAATCTCGAGGGCGAGGGCGAGGTCACCATGCGCGACCTGGTCAAGAACTGCCTGCGCATGCGCCCCGAACGCATCATCGTCGGCGAAGTGCGCGGACCGGAGGTCTTCGACCTTCTGCAGGCCATGAACACCGGCCATGACGGCTCCATGGGCACCATCCACTCCAACAGCCCGCGCGAATGCCTCAACCGTATCGAATCGATGATCGCCATGGGCGGTTTCCTGCTGCCGCAGAAGACGGTGCGCGAAATCATCGTCGGCTCGGTCGACGTCATCATCCAGGCCGCGCGCCTGCGCGATGGCTCCCGCCGGATAACCCACATAACCGAAGTCATCGGCATGGAAGGCGATGTCATCATCACGCAGGACCTCGTCCTCTACAACATCAAGGGCGAGGACGCGGGAGGAAAACTGATCGGCGAGCACGTCTCCACCGGCATCGGCCGGCCGCATTTCTGGGACCGCGCCCGCTACTACGGCGAGGAACAGCGCCTGGCCACCGCCATGGAAGCGATGGAAAAGCGGGCCGATTGATGGCCTCTCACCATTTCGACCAGATTAACAGGTCACGACCCTGATGTTCGGAATAGACACGACCGTTCTGGCATTCGTCCTCCTCGCCGGTTGCAGCGCCGGCGCGGTGGCCTACGCGTTGCTGTTCACCCGCATCGCCAACGAGAACCAGACCGGCAAGCGGTTGCAGAACATCAAGGCTGCCGAAACCGACCGCAATGTCGTCAAGGCTTCCCGCGATCGCGTGGCCGAAGCGGCCAAGCGCCGCAAGTCGGTGCAGGATTCGCTGAAGGATCTCGAGGAAAAGCAGAAGGTCAAGAACGTCAACGTCAAGAAGCCGCCTCTCAAGATCCAGATCCGGCAGGCCGGAATGGATATCAGCATGGAGCGGTTCTACATTTATTCCGGAATTTGCGGGTTGGTGCTTACGCTCATCGCCTTCGTTCTGGGCGTGCCGCTCTACGCTCTTCTCGGCGTCACGTTGGCGGGGACCCTCGGTCTTCCCCGCTGGTTCGTGTCCTTCCGCCGCGGCCGCCGCGTCAAGGCTTTCCTGAAGGAATTCCCCAACGCCCTCGACGTGATCGTGCGCGCGGTGAAATCCGGCCTGCCGCTGAACGACGGCATCCGCCTCATCGCCAACGAATCCCCCGAACCGGTCAAGACCGAATTCCGCCGCATCGTCGATTCCCAGCAGCTCGGCATCTCGATTCCCGAAGCGGTGATGCGCATGCCGGAAACCATGCCCTGCCCGGAGGCCGGCTTCTTCGGCATCGTCATCCAGATCCAGAGCCAGGCTGGCGGCAATCTGTCGGAAGCGCTGGGCAATCTCTCGCGCGTGCTGCGCGACCGCAAGAAGATGAAAGCCAAGGTGCAGGCGCTGTCAATGGAGGCCAAGGCTTCTGCCGTTATCATCGGCGCGCTGCCCTTCGTCGTCGCCTTCATGGTCTATCTCTCGAGCCCCAATTACATTATGCCGCTGTTCGTCACCCATACGGGCAATCTCATCCTGGGCATCGCCGGGCTGTGGATGTCGATCGGCATCTTCGTCATGCGCAAGATGATGAATTTCGAGGTCTAAGGGCTACAAGATGGGCATCGCCAAAACCCTTACGGATCCGGCTCTTCTGATCGCCATGCTGGTGGCCGTCGCGGTGTTCGCCACCGTCTACACGCTGTTGCCCGCCTTCGGCGGCAACTCGCTCAAGGCCCGCATGAAATCTGTCGCGCTGGAACGCGATGAACTGCGCGCCAAGCAGCGCGCCCGGCTGGCGGCCGAAGCAGACCGCCGTCGCAGGGGCCTGCGCGAGGAGCAGTCCGTCGGCATGCGCAACATCGTTGACCGTCTGGACCTGCGGCGCGCGCTGGCCGACGAAAGCACCATGCAGAAGCTCAAGATGGCCGGCTTCCGCGGCCAGAACCCGCTGACGCGCTTTCTGTTCTTCAGGTTGGTATTGCCATTCGCCGGGCTTGCCCTGGCGGCGTTTTATCTCTTCGTGCTGGGCGCCTTGCCGGACCGGCCGCTGGTGATGAAGCTCTTTATCTGCATCGTCGCGGCCTATGCTGGCTTCTACGCGCCGGTGCTCTACGTCAGCAACCGGGCCACCAAGCGCAAGCAGTCCATACAGCGCGCCTGGCCCGATGCGCTGGACCTGATGCTGATCTGCGTGGAGTCCGGCATGTCGGTCGAAGCCGCCATGCGCAAGGTCGCCGACGAGATCGGCACGCAATCGGTCGAGCTTGCCGAGGAGTTCGTGCTCACCAATGCCGAACTGTCCTTCCTGCAGGAGCGCAAGCAGGCCTACGAAAACCTCGCCGGCCGCACCGGCCTGGAATCGGTGAAGTCCGTTTCGCAGGCGCTGATCCAGGCTGAACGCTACGGCACTCCTGTCGCGCACGCGCTGCGCGTTCTGGCCAGCGAAAGCCGCGACATGCGTATGAACGAGGCCGAGAAGAAGGCCGCCGCGCTGCCGCCGAAGCTGACCGTGCCGATGATCCTGTTCTTCCTGCCGGTGCTGTTCGCCATCATCCTTGGCCCGGCCGGTATGCAGATCAGCCAGCGGGGCATCTTCGGCGACGCGCAGACCAGCACCGAGGAATAAGTCCTTCGGGCTTACATCCGCCTGACACAGAAAACCGCGCGGCCTTGGCCAGCGCGGTTTTTGCTTGAAGGGAAGGGGACTGCTGTCGGGTCCGGCCGCTGACGGGATTGAAACTCAGTTGGCCGCGGCGACCTTCTTCTTGTCCTGCGCCTTGAGCTGGCTCCAGGCGTTCTGCTGCGCCAGCATCGAGCGGAGATAGGCGACATTGGCCTGCGCCTGCTCGGGCGACAGTTCCTGCGAGGCGATCTTTTCGGCCTCGTCGAAACGGCCCTGCAGACCGACGACGAGCGCCAGGTTCTGCCGCACGCGGCTGTCGGCGTTCGGCTTCTCGGAGGCCGAGCGAAGATAGGTCTCCGCGGTTTTGAGATCACCTCCCAGCAGATAGGACATGCCGAGATTGGAGAGGATCGACGGTTCGTCGGGCTTCAGGTCGAGCGCCTTGCGGTAGCGCTGGCGGGCCTCATCCTTCTGGCCGATCTGGTCGAGGATGGCGCCTTCCGCCGAAACAAGCTTCCAGTCCGGATATTCCGGCGTCTGGGCGCGGCGCACGGCATCGAGAGCCGGTTCGAACTGGCCGTTCGCGGCCAGCGCCTTGCCATAGGCGGCGAGCACGTCGCGGTCCTTGGCATAGACGATGGCGAGCTTGCGCATGACCGCCAGCGACTGGTCGGCGTCACCGTTCATCTGCAGGACGGTGGCGTATTTCATCGCCGTGGCTTTGTCGTTGGGGTTCTTCGCATAGGAGCGGCCGAGCGACGATGAAGCATCGCGCAACTGGCCTGCCGACATGGACTCCACCGCCGGACCGCTGCCGCCTCGGCTGATCGAGCCGGTCGTCATCTTGCTGGTGCCGCAGCCGGCCACGCCGGCCATCAGCGCGATCGCGAAGGCGCCTTTGAGGACGCGCTTCGTCATATTGGATTTCGAGCTATGGAAAGACATTCGGCGCAGGCCCCCATTCGTTACGGCCACCTGACCCGAGAAATATTCTGTTAACCCTAATGGAAGGTTAATCTTAACGGCTTGGCTGCAGGTCCGTGTCCTTTTCGGTGGGTTTCAGTTGGCCCACCTCACCGATGCGGACGTAGAGTTCCAGCAAAGGAACCACCAGTTGCTGCGTCGCCTTGAGCACTTCCGAATTGTAGGTCGCGACTTCCTCCGGCGTTTCGATTTTCTTGCCGGCATTCGAGAAGATCACGGCCATCATGCCGTTCATGGCGGTGTTGACGCCGGCAGCGGATTTCGGGCCGTTTTCGGTGCTGAACATCGGCAGCAGGGAAAGGTTCTGGGCGCTCACCCGCCCCATGATCTCCTGGAGCCTGAAAACATCGGCCTGGACGTCCTGGCCCGCCGCCAATTTCTGGGCGACGACGCCGTAGAGGCCCTGGAAATCCTCCATCTTGGTCCGCAAATCGCTGTAGTTGCGGATGACGAAGTCGGTTTTGATTTTCTGCGCTTCGAACTTCGCATTGACCTGCGGTGCGATGAAATAGGTGCCTGCGGCTCCGGCCAGCAAGGCGGCGGCGGTAAACCACATCGGCGTTCGGTCCGCCACGAGGAAAGTCCTTACGGCATCCCTGCGCCGGGGCTTGGCTTCCTTGGTCGCTTCCAGAACGGTCACAGCAATGTTCCAAATGGATCATCTGCTTATCATTCGAGGTGATCAGGCAGCAATCGCGGAAAGATATGGGATGCCGTGCGAATTGACGTCGTTGCCGTTTCCCGGCACTACGGAAGGCGAAATCCTCCAGCCGAAGCGACAAACCAATGCCTGTCGAGCTTGCCGAAAAGCCTGGTGAAACGCTGCCTGTCTATTTGATCGGCAAGAACGGCCTGGAAGCGGCGGACCTGTCGCCTCAACAACTGGTCTGGGCGAACGCCAACGGCTTTTCCGGCGAGGCGGGCAGGACGCTTGTTCTTCCTGGCACGGACGGATCGATTGCCGGCGCGCTGTTCGGCATCGGCAATGGCGGAAATCCGCTCGGCTTCGGCGCCTTGGCCAAGGCGCTGCCGGAAGGGGGCTGGCGCTTCGCCAGCGATCTGGCGGAGCCGCACCTGGCGCTGCAGGGACTGGTGCTGGGCAGCTACGTCTTCACCCGTTACGGCCGCAAGCCCGGCAAGGCGTTGCGTTTCGCCGT
>NZ_LMGA01000001.1:220588-453316 GCF_001427025.1 Mesorhizobium sp. Root554
CTCGTCAACACGCCGACCAACGACATGGGGCCGGACGAGTTGGAAAAAGCGGTGCGGGCGCTGGCGAAGACGCACAAGGCCAGCGTTTCCGTCATCAAGGGCGACGCGCTTCTGGCCAGGAATTTCCCGATGATCCATGCGGTCGGCCGCGCCTCGCCGCAGGCGCCGCGTCTCATCGATCTCACCTGGGGGGCGAAGAATGCGCCGAAGGTGACGCTGGTCGGCAAGGGTGTGTGCTTCGACACCGGCGGCCTCGACATCAAGCCGGCGAGCGGCATGCTTTTGATGAAGAAGGACATGGGCGGCGCCGCCAACGTTCTGGGGCTGGCCTCGATGATCATGGCGGCCAAGCTGAAGGTCCGGCTGCGGGTGCTGATCCCGGCGGTCGAGAACGCCATCGCCGGCGACGCCTTCCGCCCCGGCGATGTGCTGCCGAGCCGCAAGGGCATCACCGTCGAGATCGGCAACACCGATGCCGAGGGGCGGCTGGTGCTGGCCGACGCGCTGGCGTTGGCCGACGAGGACGAGCCGCAACTGCTGATCGACATGGCGACGCTGACAGGCGCGGCGCGGGTCGCGCTGGGACCAGACGTCCCGCCATTCTACACGGGCGACGACGCGCTGGCGGCCGAGCTCGCAGCCGCGGCGACCGCGGCCGAGGACCCGATGTGGCGCATGCCGCTGTGGGACGCCTATGATGCGAAGCTGTCGTCCCGGATCGCCGACATCAACAACGTCACCTCGGACGGCCACGCCGGCTCGATCGTCGCCGCGCTGTTCCTGCGCCGCTTCGTGGAGAAGACATCCGCCTGGGCGCATTTCGACATCTTCGCCTGGAATCCATCCGAGCGACCGCATTGCCCGGTCGGGGGCGAGGCGCAGTGCATCCGTGCGCTGGAGCGCGTTATCGCGGCACGGTTCGGCTGACCAGACTGAAACGGAACCGAAACGTTTCCCTGCCATGATGGCGCATGGCTATTTTGTTGCGCCCGAGTCAGGCCTTGCGACTGTGGCAGCAGGTGATGCTGTCGGAGGTGCGCGACGACGCGCCCGACCTCACCATGCGCCAGATGGCCATTCTTCTGACCATCTATCTCGACCCGCCGCCGCATACCATCAGGGGACTGGCGACGCGGCTCAACGTCACCAAGCCGGTCATCACCCGGGCGCTGGACACGATGGGCGCATTGAAGCTGGTGTCGCGCCATCGCGACGAGCTTGACAAGCGCAACGTGCTCGTCAAGCGCACGGTTGCCGGCGCGCTCTATGTCGAGCGTTTCGGCGATGCTATCATCGCCAAGGCGCTCGAACTGCCGATCTGACCCCACCGCCCGGATGCTGCCTGTGACCCTGCGTGACGCCCGCCTTCATGCCTTTCGCGCCGACCTCGCCGATGCCCGCCTGCAGGGCGAGGTGACAGCCGAGCGTTTCGTCGCCGGCCGCCCGGCCCGCATCGGCGTTTCGGTCGTTGACGTGCGCAAGGCGCCGCGGCCCGACGCCGGCGTCAACACGCAATTCCTTTATGGCGAAGAGGTGCGTGTTTTCGAGGAGGCCGATGGCTGGGCCTGGGTGCAGGGCGAGCAGGACGGCTATGTCGGCTACGTGCCGGACACCAGCATCGCAGGGCTTGAACCCGCGGCGACGCATGTCGTTTCGGTGGCACGGACCTTCGTTTATCCCGGTGCCGACCTGCGCTTCCCGCGCAGCGGCGAACTCTCCATGGGATCGGCGGTGACGATAGCCGGAAGCGCCGAGACGCGCGGCACGCACTATGCGCTGCTGCCGTCCGGCGAAGCGGTGATCGCCCGCCATGTCCGGCCCATTGCCGAGCTGTCGCAGGATTATGTGACGGTCGCCGAGATGTTCCTCGGCACGCCCTATCTGTGGGGCGGGTCGTCCGGTTTCGGTATCGACTGCTCGGCGCTGGTCCAGCTCGCCATGCGCATGACCGGGCGCGGCGTGCTGCGCGATTCCGACATGCAGGAGAAGAGCATCGGCGAACTGCTCGACCCCGGCGCCGACCTTGCAGGCCTGCGTCGCGGCGACCTGGTGTTCTGGAAAGGCCATGTCGCGATCATGCTGGATGCGACGCGCATCATCCACGCCAGCGGCCACACCATGATGGTGAGCGTCGAGGAACTGAAGCCGGCCATCACCCGCATCGGCTATCTCTACGGGCCGCCGACGGCGTACCGCAGGCCCTGAGCGAACCTAGCTCTTGCCACGCCGCAGGTGCTCGTCCAGCCGGGGCATGATCTCCACGAAATTGCACGGCATGTGCCGGTAGTCGAGCTGCGCTTTGAGGATGCCGTCCCAGGCGTCCTTGCAGGCGCCGGGCGAACCCGGCAGCACGAACACGAAGGTCGCGTTGACGACGCCGCCGGTGGCGCGGCTCTGGATCGTCGCCGTGCCGATCTTGTCGTAGGAGATGCGGTGGAAGACTTCCGAGAAGCCGTCCATGCGCTTTTCGAAGATCGGCTCCAGCGCCTCCGGCGTCACGTCGCGGCCGGTGAAGCCGGTGCCGCCGGTGGTGATGACGACGTCGATGCCATCGTCTTTCGACCAGCCGAGCACCTTGTCGCGGATCTTGTCCTTGTCGTCCGTCACGATGTCGCGCGCCGCCAGCACATGTCCGGCTTCCACGATACGGTCTGCCAGCACCTGCCCGGATTTGTCATCGGCCAGGCCGCGTGTGTCCGAAACGGTCAGCACAGCGATGCCAACCGGTATGAAAGCGCGCGTCTCGTCAGTCCTGGCCATGATCCTGATCTTCCGATGCGATGCTGCGGGTGGCGGCGACGAACCAGTCCGGCTGCCGGCTGCGGATTTCGGCGGCGGCGCGCTTGGCCATATTGTTGGTTTCGAAGAGGCCGAAGCAGGTCGCGCCCGAGCCGGACATGCGGGAAAAGGCCGATCCTGCCTTGTCCAGGGTCTTCAGCACCTTGCCGATTCCGGGTTCGAGCTCGCGCGCCGGTGTTTCCAGGTCGTTGCGCGTGGTGTCCAGCCAATTCCGCAGCGAATGGAAATCGAATTGCTTCGGCAGCGGCGGCAGGCCCGGGTTTTCGCGCTGCTTCAGCGCCGCGAACACATCGGGTGTCGAGACCGCGACGCCCGGATTGACCAGCACAAGGGCCAACTGCGGAAAGCCTTGCACCGAGGCTGTATCCTGCCCGATGCCGCGGGCAACCAGCGGTCGAGCTTCCATGCACATCGGCACGTCGGCGCCGAGCGAGCGGGCGACCTCGCCCAGGAGGCCAGACTCGATGCCCCAGCCTTGCCCCAGCATTCGCAATACCGCCGCCGCGTCGCTGGAGCCGCCTCCGATCCCGGATGCGATGGGCAGGTTCTTTTCCAGGGTGATATGCACGGGCGGCGCCTTGTCGGAGCCGGCTTGGCGGCGCAACGCATCGCGCGCCTTCACAATCAGGTTGTTCTCGTCATCGGCGAGTTGCGGGCCGTAGCGTCCGGATATCCCGACCTTGTCCTCTTCGGAAGACGATGCGCCAAGACGGTCGCCGAAACGCGTAAACACCACCAGGCTTTCGAGCGAATGATAGCCGTCGGCGAGCCTGCCGGTGACATGAAGAGCGAGATTGATCTTGGCCGGCGCGAGGCCCGTCAGAGGCGAAACGGCGCTGTCCACCGGAAAGGATCAGTCCTTGGCGAGGCGGTATTCGCCTGTCTTCGGGTCCTTGACCAGCGTTCCGTTCGCCCCGGTTGCGTTCTGCTTCTCGGCGCGGCGCACCTTGGCGGTCACGCGCTCGGCTTCGCGGATGAACGAGCGGTAGCCCACATAAGCGGCGATGCCGACGGCGGCGAAGAAAATGAGCTGCATGTCAAAACTCCTCCCTCAGGGCATCCTTGGGTGGCCGGTCGGGGGTGGCCGATCAGGTCGGTAGGCGATCATGGTAGACGCTTCGTGCGACTTTTCAAAGGCCGTATCGTCCCCACAGGGCGCGTTCTTCCGCCACATCGGCCAAGCCGCCCGCCGCCGCTGCCGCGATATCTGCCGCGGGACCTCCCGTATTCGATCCGAACAGGCCGAAGCGGCCAAGGAAGCCGCGCGGCGCGGCAACGAGTTTGAGCTGGGTCTTGGCCCCATACCGGCTCTTGATCACGCCGCGCATGTCGCCGAGCGCATCGACGAGGCCGAGTTCCAGACCCTTCTTGCCGGTCCAGAACAGGCCGGTGAACAGGTCCGGATCGTCCTTGAGCCTGGCGCCGCGCCTTTCCTTGACCAGATCGATGAACGTCTCGTGCACCTCGAGCTGCAGCGCTTTCAGCCGCTCGATGTCTTCCTTCTTTTCCGGCTTGAACGGGTCGAGCACGGACTTGTTGTTGCCGGCGGTATGGACGCGCCGCTCGACGCCAATCTTCTTCATCAGTTCCGGAAAACCGAACGAGGCCGATACCACGCCGATCGAGCCGACGATGGAGGACGGGTCGGCGATGATCTCGTCGCCGGCCACCGCGATCATGTAGCCGCCGGACGCGGCGACGTCCTCGACGAACACAAGCACGCGCTTGTTCTTCTCGACCGCCAGGTCGCGGATGCGCTTGTAGATCAGCCGCGACTGCACTGGCGAGCCGCCCGGCGAATTGATCGAGATGGCGACGGCGGGTGCCTCGAAGGCGAAGGCCTTTTCGATCAGGCCGGCGGTGCTGGCCAGCGAAAGGGCGGGCCGCAACTGGCTGCCGCCGCTCATGATGGCGCCTTGCAGCCGGATGACGGGAATGGTGATGACGCTGGAACGCCAGGATTTCGGGAGCAGGCGATTGAGGAAGCGGCGCAAGCGGTTTTTTCCTGTGAGGTGAAATTGCATGTAGGAATTCGCAGCGGAACGGCAATGCCGCGCCGACGTCAATCGCCGAAAAGCGTTGCAAAGCCGTTGTTGATGGCGTCGGCATCGGCGCGGAACCGGTCGCTGCCGTTCTCATGAAGCACCAGCGGCGGCCGCAGCGAAAGCTTTCCCCGCGCGCCGCGCACGGCGCGGACCACGATGCGGATCGCCGCCGCGTCGGCCCTCGGGTGGACGGCGAGCAATTCCGCATTGCCGAAACGGCCGTCGATGGCGTCGAGAATGGCGCGCAGCGATTCCGGACGGGCGATGACCGCCAACCCGCCGCGCGGCCGCACCACGGCGGCGGCGCTGCGGATCCAGGCTTCGAACAACCCGATTTCCATCACATGCGCCTGCCGCTTCAAGTCGTCGGGCGTAGCCCTGTCTTCGCTGGCGTTGAAGGGCGGGTTCATGATGGCGAAATCGACGGAATTGTCGCGCAGCCCCGACGCTTCGCGCGCCCGCCCGGCAAGCGTCACGTCGGCCTCCAGGATCGAAGCCCTGTCCGCCAGATGCTGGTTGGCGGGGTGCGCCAGTGTCGCCTCGCAGAAGGCCTTCATCTCGGGCGCGCGCTCGACCAGAATGGCCGTCGAATTCTTGCAGCGCGACAGTACCGCAAGGCCGGCCGCTCCGGCGCCGGCGCCGAAATCGGCCAGAGTTCCGGTGAAAGAGGCCGGCACCGAAGCCGCCAGCATCATGGCGTCCATGCCGGCGCGGTGGCCGGATTTCTGCGGCTGCACCAGCCAGAAGCGGCCGCGATGGAAGGCATCGACCGTATGGGCCGGCGTATCCGGCAGGGATTGCGCGCCGACGCTCATGTCTTGCGCAGCTCGTGGGCGATGCCGGCATCGCTGACGATGCGGCGCGCCTCGTCGGCGCGGTCGGATTCCACCAGGATGCGCCGCGGCAGGATGCCGATCGACCCGTCCAGCACGCTCATGTTCTGGTCAGCGGTGAGGAAGCCGATGCCGGCGTCCCGCATCAGCGATTCCACGAATGAAATGATGACGGCGTCATTGGTGTGAATGAGTTCGATCATCGTGGCGGAACTTCCTGTGTCCGGGACATGTAGACGCTTGCGGGCACGCCCGCCAGTACCCGGGCAGGCGTGCCGCGCCAATTCGCCTCTTGCCGCCCAAAGTCCCCTTGCCTAGAGTCTAGGACGGGCAGGGTGCCGTCACGCATCAGGACGGGAGTAATTTTGTGGGTGTGGTTCTCAATATCGAAGGCGGAAAACGCGACGCCGCGACCATAAAGGCGCTGGTCGATCTGACCGCGCAGGACATGGCGCGCGTCAACGAGCTGATCCTGTCGAAGGCGGGCTCCGACGTGGAGATGATCCCGGAGATCGCCAACCATCTGATATCTTCGGGCGGCAAGCGCCTGCGTCCTATGGTGACGCTGGCGGCGGCGCAGATGTTCGGCTACGCGGGCGAGAGCCACGTCAAGCTCGCCACCAGCGTCGAGTTCATGCACACCGCCACCCTGCTGCACGACGATGTCGTCGATGAAAGCGGGATGCGGCGGGGCAAGAAAACGGCCCGCATGATCTGGGGCAACCAGGCCAGCGTGCTGGTCGGCGATTTCCTGCTCGGCCAGGCCTTCCGCATGATGGTCGATGTCGGCTCGCTCGACGCGCTGGACATTCTCTCCACCGCCGCGTCCATCATCGCCGAGGGCGAGGTGATGCAGCTCGCCGCCGCCAAGAACCTCGAAACCACCGAGGACGAGCATTTCGCCGTCATCAAGGCGAAGACAGCGGCGCTGTTTTCGGCCGCCGCCGAGGTTGGCCCGGTGATCGCCGGCGCCTCGCGTACCGACCGCGCCGCGCTGCGCTCCTACGGCATGAACCTCGGTCTCGCCTTCCAGCTCATCGACGATGCGCTCGATTATGGCGGCTCGAGCTCGGACCTCGGCAAGAATGTCGGCGACGATTTCCGCGAGGGCAAGGTGACGCTGCCGGTCATCCTGGCTTACCGGCGCGGCACGCCGGCCGAGCGCGGTTTCTGGAAGAAGGCGATCGAGGAAAACGCCGCCGACGATGCCGGCCTGGAAAAGGCCATCGGCCTGATGACGCGGCACGGCGCCATCGCCGACACGATCGGCCGCGCCCGGCATTTCGGCGAGATCGCCCGTGACGCGCTGGCGCCGCTGGAAAGCACGCCGCAGAAGGCGGCGCTGATCGACGTGATCGACTTCTGCATCAGCCGCGTTTCCTGACCCGGAGCGATCCTGCCTCGCCGCCTGACCTGCCTCGGCGGCGGGATGCCCGGATTGTGAACCGGGCCGCGGTTGAAGCGCGACCCCAAAAAGGCCATGCTTCGGCCCGATAAAGGATTCGAAGGCGGGTCCGGCCCACGGGGCCTCGCCGGGCAGAAAGGGATACGATGCGGCTAACACGCGCTCGCTGGCTTTCGGGGCTGGCTCTGGTGACGGGTATTGCGATTTCCAGTCAGCCCGTTCTGGCGAAGCAAGGCGAAGCACCTATCGAGATCACCTCGTTTTCCGGCGCCTACCTGGCGGCGCGCACGGCTGAGCGAGACAATGACCTCGACAACGCCATCGTCTACTACAAGCAGGCGCTTGCCTTCGCGCCCGAGGATGTCAGCCTGCAGCAGAGCCTGATGCTGACGCTCGTCGCACAGGGTCGCTTCGAGGAATCGCTTGCCTATGCCGACAAGCTGAAGGAAGTGCCGGATGTGGAGCGCTTCTCCCGTCTGGCTCTCGCCGTCGATGCGGTGAAGAAGAAGGACTATCCCAAGGCCGAATACTGGCTGAAGTTCTCGCTTGAATCCGATCTCGACAAGCTGATCTCCGGCGTCATGACCGGCTGGGCGCGTCAGGGAGCCGGGCAGGGCGCCGACGCGATGGCCTTCGTCGACAAGCTGCAGGGGCCGGACTGGTTCGAACTGTTCAAGAACTACCATCGCGCCCTGATCGCCGACGCCTCCGGCCTTTCGGACAAGGCGGACAAGATTTATTCCGAAACCCTCGCCAACACCACGCTGGGCGGCGCGGCGCCTGAAACCTGGGTTCGGAACGCAGAGGCCTATGCCAGTTTCCTTGCCCGCAAGGGCGAGAAGGACAAGGCGCTGGCCGTCATCAGCCAGGCCGAGAATTTCGTCACCGGCAAGCCGGAGATCATCGCCCTGCGCGAAAAGATCACCAAGGGCGAGACGGTCGAGCCGCTGGTTTCGACGCCGGCGCAGGGCTCTTCGGAAATTCTGCTCGACCTTGCCACGGCGCTCAATCGCGGCGGCGGCGAGCCGTTCGTGCGGCTCTATCTCGAATATGCGCTGGCGCTGCGGCCGGATAGCGACGCGGCCTTGGTGCAGCTTGCCGGCGTAGCCGAGGAGATGAAGGATGGCGACAAGGCCATCTCGCTCTACCGCCGCATTCCGGATTCCTCGCCGCTGAAGGCCGTGTCCGACCTCCAGCTCGGCTTGAATCTTGCCGATCTCGACCGCAAGGACGAGGCGATCAGCCATCTGAAGGCGCTGGTCGATGCGCATCCCGATGACATGCGCGGCTATCTGGCGCTTGGCGGCGTCTATTCCACCAAGGAGGATTATCGCGCCGCCGCCGATCTCTACGACAAGGCCGCCTCATACCTGAAGACGCCCGACAAGGCCGACTGGAACATCTTCTACCAGCGCGGCATCGCCTATGAACGGCTGAAGGAATGGCCAAAGGCCGAGCCGAATTTCCGCAAGGCGCTGGAGCTCTATCCCGATCAGCCGCAGGTGCTGAACTATCTGGGCTATTCCTGGGTGGACATGAACAGCAACCTCAAGGAAGCGCTGGCGATGATCCAGAAGGCGGTCGATCTCCGCCCGAGCGACGGCTACATCGTCGATTCGCTGGGTTGGGCCTATTACCGCCTCGGCCGCTTCGAGGATTCGGTGCGTGAGTTGGAGCGCGCCGTGTCGCTGAAGCCGGAGGATCCGGTGCTGAACGATCACCTCGGCGACGCTTACTGGCGCGTCGGCCGCAAGCTGGAAGCCACCTTCCAGTGGAGCCATGCGCGCGACCTCAAGCCGGACCCGACGGTGCTCGCCTCCGTGCAGCAGAAGCTGCTCAAGGGCCTGTCGCCGATCGAAGCCAATACCGCGCAGGAAACACCAAAGACCAAGCCCGGGCCGACACCCACGCCGAAAGGCTGAGGACGGCCCGAAACCGAAGCGCGTGGGCGACTGCATCGGGAGGCCGGTTCTGGCGCGGCCTGACTTTGGCCGGGCGAGCCGGCTCCGGTGACAGCTTTGTTTCGGACCTTTGTCGCGGTCTCGAAACAGCCACGCGTAGGCCGCAAAGCGAACCCAATCTTCGCGGAAGGGTAGGGGGTAAATTATCTGCCCCAAACCTTCCAGAAGGATTGATTAGATGTTTTCTGCAAATCGCATGGCCGCTTCCGCGTTGATGGTGGGCCTTGGAGTTCTGGCGTCGCCAGTGTTTGCTGCAACGGTCATAAACGTCGTCGAGGACGGCGAAGGCGGAGGCGCGATGAGCCTCAAGCTCGACCAGCAGACAGTTGCCGCCGGCCCGGCCGTGTTCAAGGTCAAGAACGACGCGGCGACCGAGGAACATGAGATGATCCTCGTCCGGTTGACCAATGCCGACGAGGCGATACCGCTCAACAAAGCCAGGCACAGGGTTGACGAAAAAAAGCTCAGGAGCCTCGGAGAGGTTTCCGACCTGAAACCGGGTGCAAGCGGCGAAATGAAAGCCACGCTCAAGGCGGGCAACTATCTGGTGTTTTGCAATATCAAAGGTCATTATGAGGCCGGCATGCAGGCCCAACTCAAGGTACAGTAGGCTTTTTGCCGCGCATCCGGGGATGCTATGCGGCCGCCCAAGCTTGACGTGAAAAAATGCCGCCTCTACGAGGGGCGGCATTTTCATTTGCACCGAGACCGCCCGTGAACCCCACCCAGCCCGACCCCATGGACCCCAAGCGCTCGTTCCAGGGCCTGATCCTGACGCTGCACAATTACTGGGCGGCCTATGGTTGCGTCATTCTCCAGCCCTATGACATGGAAGTCGGCGCCGGCACCTTCCATCCCGCCACGACGCTGCGGGCGCTGGGACCGCGGCCGTGGAACGCCGCCTATGTGCAGCCTTCGCGCCGCCCCAAGGACGGGCGCTACGGCGAGAACCCGAACCGGCTGCAGCACTATTACCAGTACCAGGTGATCCTGAAGCCCAACCCGCCGAACCTGCAGGAGCTTTATCTCGGCTCGCTCGAGGCGATCGGCATCGATCCGCTGCTGCATGACATCCGCTTCGTCGAGGACGACTGGGAAAGCCCGACGCTCGGCGCCTGGGGACTGGGCTGGGAATGCTGGTGCGATGGCATGGAAGTCTCGCAGTTCACCTATTTCCAGCAGGTCTGCGGCATTGAATGCGCGCCGGTGGCGGGCGAGTTGACCTACGGGCTGGAGCGTCTGGCCATGTATGTGCAGGGCGTCGACAACGTCTATGATTTGAATTTCAACGGTCGCGACGGCGATGACAGGGTCAGCTATGGCGAGGTCTTCCTGCAGGCCGAGCAGGAATATTCGCGGCACAATTTCGAACACGCCAACACGGCCATGCTATTGCGCCATTTCGAGGACGCGGAAGCCGAGTGCAAGGCGCTGCTGGATGCCGGCGCACCGCCTTCCACCGCCAACAGCCCGATGCACCGCATGGTGTTTCCCGCCTACGACCAGTGCATCAAGGCCAGCCACGTCTTCAACCTCCTGGACGCGCGCGGCGTCATCTCGGTGACCGAACGCCAGAGCTACATCCTGCGCGTGCGCAATCTTGCAAAGGCCTGCGGCGAAGCGTTTCTGCTGACCCAGGCGGGCGGCCTGGCGGCCTGACCATGCCCGCGCCAACCGACGATGGCGAGCGCCAATTCCTCGACATCATCGAGCGGCATGGCTGGCATGTGATGTTTGTCCTCGGAAACGATGAAGGTCCGGGCTTCGCCTATTCAAGCGGCATCTACAAATTGACCGGCAAGCCGGAAGTGATCGTCTTCAGCTTGCCCCGGCAAGTCGCGCATTTCGTCATCAACGATTATGCGGAGCGGGCCAAGGCTGGCCAAACACTGGAAGCCGGCGGGTTTTACGATGAATTCCTCGAAGGACATCCGGTGACATTCGTCGCCGCCGATGCGCCGGATCGCGACCGCGAATACACGACATGGGCCAGCTGGTTCTACGACCGCCAATCGTTCCCCGTGCTGCAGATGGTCTATCCCGATACCAGATCAGGCGCGTTTCCGTGGCAGCCGGGATATCGTGAGGAATGGCGCGAGCTTCAGCCGTTGCTGGGAAATCCGGTCATCCTGAACTGAGATCAAGCCTCCATGCGGTCCGCCATGGTGGCCACCGTCACCGAAACGGTCGTGCCGCCCATGGTCTGCAGCGCGCGGCGTACGCCCGGCATCGAGAACGCGCCATGCGCCTGGGCCGCGAAGCACGCGGTCAGCGCGAGGATTTGAAGAAGTGTCGATGCCGTTTTCATTGCCGTTCAGCCAATAGCTCTCTGCCTGAGCGTTGGTCGCTTCAGCGCAGCGTTCGGTTCATTGGAAACTGTGCCCCTAGGACGCGCGGCGCGGCGCGGCCCCGACAAACGGCGTGAAATTTCTTCTCTTCAAACCACGACGCGGCTCGTCCGGCCCGGCAAAAGGGTGACAGCGGCGAGCCGAGTTGCTATGCCGCGCCCGTAACGACCGCGCGAGCCCCCATGCCAGACCTGCTTCTAGAACTTCGATCCGAGGAAATTCCGGCGCGCATGCAGCGCAAGGCCGCCGGCGACCTGAAGAAGCTCGTCACCGACGGTCTGGTCGAGGCCGGGCTGACCTACGAGGCGGCGCGCGAATACTGGACGCCTCGCCGGCTGACGCTCGACATTCGCGGCGTCACCGCCCGCTCCAGCGACGTGCGCGAGGAGATCAAGGGGCCATCGACGAAAGCGCCGGAACAAGCGGTCCAGGGCTTCCTGCGCAAGGCGGGCCTCGCTTCCGTGGCCGAGGCGCATGTCCATTCCGATCCGAAGAAGGGCGATTTCTACGTCGCCCATATCTCGAAGCCGGGCAGGGCGGCGGAAGAGGTCATCGCCGAATTGATGCCGGCGGTTATCCGCAGCTTCCCGTGGCCGAAATCGATGCGCTGGGGCAAGGCTTCGGCAAGGCCCGGCGCGCTGCGCTGGGTGCGTCCGCTGCAATCCATCGTCTGCACCTTCGGCCCGGAGACGGAGGAGCCAGTGGTGGTCGATTTCGAAATCGACGGCATCCGCGCCGGCAACGTCACCTACGGTCATCGTTTCCATGCGCCCGGCCCGATCACTGTGCGCCGCTTCGATGACTATGACGCCAAATTGCAGGCGGCCAAGGTCGTGCTCGACGCCGACCGCCGCAAGGAGATCATCCTCGCCGACGCCCGCAACATCGCCTTCGCCAATGGGCTCGATCTTGTCGAGGATGACGCGCTGCTGGAGGAGGTCTCGGGGCTGGTCGAATGGCCGGTGGTGCTGATGGGCGAGTTCGAAAAGGATTTTCTCGAAATCCCCGCCGAGGTCATTCGTCTGACGATCCGTGCGAACCAGAAGTGTTTTGTCTGCGCCGACCCTTCAATCCCCCCCTTGTGGGAAGGTCGCGCCGAAGGCGCGGGTGGGGATGAGGAAGCGCCGAGCACCCCCACCCCGACGCTGCGCGTCGACCCTCCCCACAGGGGGGAGGGTGAACGGCGTCTCTCCAACCGCTTCCTCCTCACGGCCAACATCGAGGCGAACGATGGCGGCGTCGAAATCGCCCACGGCAACGGCAAGGTGGTGCGCGCACGGCTTTCCGATGCGCTCTATTTCTGGAAGACCGACCAGTCGGACTTGCCGGACCTCGACGGGTTGAAGGACTCGGCGGCGAAGTTCGATCTGGACCTGAAGAAACCGCTCGACCAGCGCATGGCGCGGCTCGATCATCTGGGCGTCACCTTTCATGCCAAGCTCGGCACGCAGGGCGAGCGGGTCGATCGCATCCGCCGGCTGGCGCGCGAACTGGCGCCCGTCGTCGGCGCCGATCCCGATCTGGCCGACCGTGCCGCGGTGCTGGCCAAGGCCGATCTGCAGACCGAAGTGGTCGGCGAGTTTCCCGAATTGCAGGGCGCGATGGGCCGCAAATATGCTGCTCTCCAGGGCGAGCAGCCCTCCGTCGCCGCCGCGCTCGAGGAGCATTACAAGCCGCAGGGTCCGTCCGACCGCGTGCCGACCGATCCGGTTTCGGTGGCCGTGGCGCTCGCCGACAAGCTCGATACGCTGGTGGGTTTCTGGGCCATCGACGAGAAGCCGACGGGCAGCAAGGACCCCTATGCGCTGCGAAGAGCGGCGCTTGGGGTGGTAAGGATTTTGGTCGAGAACGGGGTGAAGTTATCGGTGTCTCCGGCAATCCATTCTGCCATGCTTCCAATGGCCGTTTTTCTTCTCAACCGTTTTGCAGACGAGCAAGCAATCCAGCGGTTTACTGAGGACATGCTCTTCGAAAAAGAAACGCGAGATCTCACTACAACTCAAAAAATTGCTTATCTGCTAGTACGTGAACGCACCTCAAAATCCATCCCCTACGATTTTGTCGCTGCGGCGACTGATCTCCTCTCCTTCTTCCACGACCGCCTGAAAGTCTACCTGCGCGACCAGGGTGCGCGGCACGATCTAATCGACGCGGTGCTGGCCAGTGGCAGCGTCCCTACCTCCCCCTTGTGGGGAGGTCGCGCCATAGGCGCGGGTGGGGGTGAATCAACGGAGACGTCCGGCACCCCCCCCCCCCCNCTCGCCATCGTCCGCCGCGTTACCGCGCTGGGCTCATTCCTCGACACCGAGGACGGCAGGAACCTGCTCGCCGGAACCAAGCGCGCCGCCAACATCCTCGCCGCCGAGGAGAAGAAAGGTACGGCGGTCGCCGCTGCCGTCGATCCGTCGTTGTTCCGCGACAATGCCGAGAAAGTCCTGCTCGCCGCGGTGAATCAGGCCGAGAGCGAAGCCGCGCAAGCGATTCGGAATGAAGACTTTTCCGCCGCCATGCTTGCCCTTAGCGCATTGCGTGAACCGGTTGATTCATTCTTTGAAGGCGTGCTCGTAAACGACGAGGATGCGGCGGTGCGGGCCAACCGGCTGGCGCTGCTTTCGCGCATCCGCGCCGTCACCGGTCAGGTCGCCGACTTCTCCAGGATCGCCGGCTGAGACATCAGCGCGTGGCCTCCACGGCTTCGCGCAGGTTCTTGGGCCCCTGCTCGCCATTCGGAGGCAGCGGCGTCTTGTCCTCTTGAGGCGCGGTGGCCGGCGCCGAAGCCGAAGACATTGCCGCAGCCGGGTTCGACGACGATGCGCCGCCGACGATACCGGCGCGGATCACAAGCGGTCCGGCTCCCGGCGGTCCGCCGCGTTTGTCCGGAATGGCCGCCACCTTCTCGTCGGTCACCTCCGGCGCGCCCATCACGACAACGGACCGGGTCTGGATATCGGGCGCGGTCGCGGCGCGCGCTGGCGCGACCGAAATATCGGGTGCCGGTGCGGCTGGCGTTTGCCGGCCGGCCGGGGAGGGTGGCGGGCCTCCGATCGCGACAATCGACGGCGTCGCCTCGGCCCCCGGCCCCGGCGTCACGAATGAAGAAGCCTGCGCGCCAAAAATCGTTGGCGCGATCGTCGCGGCGAACGACAGCAGGACCGTTCCTGTCCGGCGCATGAGGCTGGCTCCCTTGTTGTCTTCCCACCATAGGCCGCATGGATTGATGCCGGCTTGCGGCAAAGCATAGGCTTTTAGTGATTGATAATTTGCCACCGCGCCCTTGCCGCCGGGCCGTGGCCGTTATAGCCACCCGGCTGAAAGGACCAGACGATGGCCGAGATCATTTCCGCTACGAGCGGGCGGGCGCTGCAACAGGCGGCGGCGTTGCTCGCGGCCGGCGAGGTCGTGGCGATCCCGACCGAGACGGTTTACGGGCTGGCCGGCGATGCCACCAATGGCGAGGCCGTGGCGCGCATCTTCGAGGCCAAGGGCCGTCCGCGCTTCAATCCGCTGATCGCCCATGTCGCGGACATGGAGATGGCGCACCGCATCGGCGTCTTCGATCCCCTCTCGGAACGGCTGGCGGAAAAATTCTGGCCGGGACCGCTGACATTGGTTGTGCCGCTGCGGGCAGGCTCCGGCATTCATCCGCTGACCACCGCCGGTCTCGACACCATCGCGCTGCGGATGCCGAAGGGTTTTGGCGGCGAATTGATAGCGCACCTTGGCCGGCCGCTCGCCGCGCCGAGCGCCAATTCGTCCGGCAGGATCAGCGCCACGACCGCCGCGGCGGTCGCCGCCGATCTCGGGGCGAGAATCCCGCTTGTGGTCGATGGTGGCCAGACGCCGGTCGGTCTGGAATCCACCATCGTCAAGGTCGAGGACGGGCGCCTGCGCCTGCTGCGGCCGGGCGGCATATCGGCTGAAGAACTGGAAGACGCCGCTGGGACAGAACTCGTGCGCGGCGCGCACGGCATCGAGGCGCCGGGCATGATGGCGTCGCACTATGCGCCGGGCGCAGCCGTCCGGCTGAACGTCGACGACGTGCATCCCGGCGAGGCGCTGCTCGCTTTCGGCCCCAGCCGCGCGGCGGGCTGGCAGAACGCTGTCGCGGTGAAAAACCTGTCCGAACAGGCCGATCTGCGCGAAGCCGCCACCAATCTCTTCGCCTTCCTGCAGGAACTGGACCGCAGCGGCGCGGCCACCATTGCCGTCGAACCGATCCCTCTCCAGGGCCTTGGCGAGGCGATCAACGACCGGCTGGCGCGGGCGGCGGCCCCGCGTGACAACACGGTCAAGGAGGCCTAGTTTTTCGTCATGGATGAAATGACCTCACCGCTGTCACCCGAGTTGGCCCGGCGGTTCGCCGCCATCGTCGGCGACAAATACGCGCTTCACGACCAGGGCGACATCGAGCCCTACATCACCGAGCGGCGCGGCCTCTGGCACGGCCGGACCTCGCTGGTGCTGCGTCCCGGCAGCGTCGAGGAAGTGAGCCGCATCATGCGGCTGGCGACGGAAACCGGCACGCCCGTCGTGCCGCAGAGCGGCAATACCGGCCTTGTCGGCGGCCAGACGCCGGACGCTTCCGGCCGCGAGATCGTGCTGTCGCTGTCGCGGCTGAACCGCATCCGCGAAATCGACGTGCTGTCGAACACCGTCACGGCGGAAGCTGGCGTGATCCTGCAATCGCTGCACGACGCCGTCGATGCTGTCGACCGGCTTTTCCCGCTGTCGCTGGCCTCGCAGGGCTCGTGCCAGATCGGGGGCAATCTGTCGTCCAATGCCGGCGGCACCGCCGTGTTGTCTTACGGCAATGCGCGCGAACTCTGCCTCGGCGTCGAGGTCGTGCTGCCGACCGGCGAGGTGTTCGACGACCTGCGCAAGCTGAAGAAGGACAATACCGGCTACGATTTGAAGAACCTGTTCGTCGGCGCGGAAGGCACGCTCGGCGTCATCACCGCCGCCGTGCTGAAGCTTTTCCCCAAGCCGAAGGGCCATGAAGTGGCCTTTGTCGGGCTGGAATCGCCGGAGGCCGCGCTCGCCCTGTTCGGTCTCGCGACCGACCGCGCCGGCGCGGCGCTGACCGCTTTCGAGCTGATCGGCAAGCGGCCCTACGATTTCACCATGGCGCACGGCAAGGGCATCGCGCGGCCCCTGTCGGGCGATTGGCCCTGGTATGCGCTGGTGCAGATTTCCTCCGGCCGCTCGGCCGAGGATGCGCGTGCTTTGATCGAGGACATCCTGTCCGCCGGCCTGGAAGCCGGGCATGTGGGGGATGCCGTGATCGCTGCCAGCCTGGCGCAGGCAGCGGCGTTCTGGAACTTTCGCGAAATGCTGTCGGATTCGCAGAAGCCGGAGGGCGCGTCCATCAAGCACGACATCTCGCTGCCGGTCGCTTCCATTCCCGCCTTCATCGCGGAAGCGGAAAAGGCGGTTCAGTCGGTCAGCAAGGGCGCGCGCGTCGTCTGCTTCGGTCATATGGGCGACGGCAATCTCCACTATAACGTCTCGCGCCCGGCGGACGGCGACGACGCGGCTTTCCTCGATCTCTACCGACCGATGAACAAGGCCGTGCATGACGTGGTGCGGGCGATGAACGGCTCGATCTCGGCCGAGCACGGCATCGGCCAGTTGAAGCGTGACGAACTGCTGGCCACCGCGCCGCCGGTCGGCCTCGATCTGATGCGCCGCGTCAAGGCGGCGTTCGACCCCGCCGGCATCATGAATCCGGGTAAGGTTATCTGAACCTTCACCGGTGGGATTCCGATAACCATCTGCCGGAATCAGCAAAATTTAACTGACTTTCTTAAGCGCGGCGGTAAGGAGCCGGCGCTACCTTCCTGTTCAAGAGGCCGGGAAAACCGGTCCGGAGAGACCGGAACACCGGCTCTCAGGAGAAACAGGAAGGCAATTTATGAGCACCGGACTGAAGCCAGTCTGGGCGGGACGCAACATGCGCCTCGACCCATTCCGCCTGCCGCAAGTAGTAAGCTATGCGACCCGCGACGACTTCGGCGATGTGACTTTCACCATCGACCATCGCGGCGCGACGGTTAAGCGCCTGCTGGAGATGAGCGGCTTGCCGGCGGTGATCGCCTTGCCGGCCTGCGCCTTCCGCGGCGTGGCGGCCCGGGCGATGGAAGATCCGTATGGCAGTGTCACGGTGACGCTGGAGCTTCTCCACAACGATCCCATGCTTTCGGTGCCGCTGCTGGTGGCCGACGATCTCAACGACGTCGCCGCCGACTGGCGCGCCTGGGCCGATGCCTATCGCCTGCCCATGTTGCTGATCGAGGCCGACGGCGTCGCCCGCACACTGGAAGAGTCGCTGGGCGCGGCGATCAAGGCGCTGCCGCCGCAGGAGCGCCGCAAGGGCCGCATCTCGACCACGCGCCGCCCGCGCTTTCTTGCCCGCCGCCGCACCGGCGACCTCGGACTGCGCCTCGTCGTCGACGGCGAGGAGATCATCTCGCGCGAAGTGGAATAACCTGCACCCTCCCCCTTGTGGGGAGGGTCGCGGAGAAAGCCGGGCTTGCGAGGTTTTTGACGCGGGGTGGGGGTGATCCGACGGCACTCTGTTGAGCACCCCTACCCCGTCTCTCAATCTTCGCTTTGCTTCGATTGCTCGCCGACCCTCCCCACAGGGGGAGGGTAAAAGGGTGCCGCTCACAACAGTGGCTTCACCGCGACCCATACCGCGCCGCCGATCAATCCGGCAAAGATCAGCCAGCCGACCTGATTGTTCGACTTGAACAGCCTCAGGCACTGGTCCGGATCGTCGATATCGAGCATCATGATCTGCCGCGCCATATGCGCGCCGGCCGCGATCAGGCCGGCCAGCGCCACGACCGGGACCTGCGCGGCGGCGAAGGCGACCGCGAAGCACATCAGCGCACCCGCATAAAGCCCCGCCAGCCAAGGCCTGGTATTTTCGCCGAAAAGCCGCGCCGTCGAGCGGACGCCGACGATGGCGTCGTCTTCCTTGTCCTGATGGGCATAGATCGTGTCGTAGCCGATCACCCACAGGATCGAGCCAATATAGAGCAGCGTTGCCGGGCCATCGAGGTCGGCGAACTCGCCCGCCCATCCCATCAGCGCGCCCCAGGAAAACGCAAACCCCAGAACGAGTTGCGGCCAGTTGGTGATTCGCTTCATGAATGGATAGATGGCGACCACCCCGAGCGAGCAGATACCGAGGCCGATGGCGAAGCTGTTGAACTGCAGCAGGACCGCAAGCCCGATAAATGCCTGGATCAGCAGAAACACCCAGGCCTGCCGCCGGCTGACCTGCCCGGAAGGCAGGGGACGCGAACGGGTGCGCTCGACCTTGGCGTCGATCTCCTCGTCGACCAGGTCGTTATAGGTGCAGCCGGCGCCCCGCATGGCGACCGCGCCGAGCAGGAAAAGCACCAGCGTCGATAGCTGCGGCAGCAGCGAAAGCAGCGGATCGTCCGGGCGGGCATAGGCGCTGGCGGCCATCGCCGCCGACCACCAGCAGGGCCACAGAAGAAGCTGCCAGCCGATCGGTCGGTCCCAGCGGGCGAGCTGCGCATAGGGCCACAGCCAGCGCGGCAGCACCCGGTAGACCCAATGTCCGCTGGGCGCATCCGACACCCGGCCCTGCGAAGCCTTCGACTGGATTGTTTCCATGGAACGGAAGTGGCAGGCGCTCCGCGTGGCGTCAAGCCGACACGTTGGCGCGGCGACCAGCCGGGCCGATGTGGGCTGCCGTACGTCATCCTGCCTTGACCTCCCGTCCCATCGCCAATAGCGGAGAGGCCGCGAGACACGGATTGGTGAGGATTCGCAAATGAAGGTTCTTCTGCTCGGTTCCGGCGGCCGCGAACACGCTTTGGCCTGGAAGCTGTCGGCCTCGCCGATGCTGACGACGCTATATGCCGCGCCTGGCAATCCCGGCATCGCCAAATGCGCCCATCTGGTCCCGCTCAATATCGACGACCACGAAGCGGTGATGGCTTTCTGCACGGAACGGAAGATCGATCTGGTCGTCGTCGGCCCCGAGGGTCCGCTGGTCGCCGGCCTTGCCGATGCGCTGCGCGCCGCCGGCATCCGCGTTTTCGGGCCGTCGAAAGCCGCCGCCCAGCTTGAAGGGTCCAAGGGTTTCACCAAGGATTTCTGCGCGCAATACGGCATACCGACCGGAGCCTATGGACGCTTCGGCAATCTGGAGGAGGCCAGGGCCTATCTGGCCAGGACAGGCGCGCCAATCGTCGTCAAGGCGGACGGTCTCGCCGCCGGCAAGGGCGTCACCGTGGCGATGACGGTGGCCGAGGCGACCAAAGCGCTCGAGGCCTGCTTCGACGGCTCGTTCGGCGCGGCCGGCGCCGAGGTGGTGATCGAGGAGTTCCTGACCGGCGAGGAGGCCAGCTTCTTCTGCCTGTGCGACGGCGTTACCGCGCTGCCTTTCGGCACCGCCCAGGACCACAAGCGCGTCGGCGATGGCGACACTGGGCCTAACACCGGCGGCATGGGCGCCTATTCTCCGGCCCCGGTGATGACGCCGGAGATGATCGACCGCACCATGCGCGAGATCGTCGAGCCGACCATGCGTGGCATGGCGGAGCGGGGTATGCCCTTTTCCGGCGTGTTGTTCGTCGGGCTGATGATCGGCGATGCCGGCACCAAACTTATCGAATACAATGTCCGCTTCGGGGATCCCGAGTGCCAGGTGCTGATGATGCGGCTGAAGGACGATCTGCTTGTGCTGCTCAACGCGGCTGCCGACGGCCAGCTTGCGCATGTCTCCACCCGCTGGTCTGACGAGGCGGCGCTGACGGTGGTGATGGCCGCGCGCGGCTATCCGGGCACGCCGGAAAAAGGCTCCGTCATCCGTGGTCTGGACGAAGCCGCCGCCGACGGAGCGCAAATCTTCCAGGCCGGCACCGCCGTCAATGGTGGTGCGCTCGTTGCCAATGGCGGAAGGGTGCTGAATGTGACGGCGACCGGCGTCACGGTCAGGGAGGCGCAGGCGAAAGCCTATGCCGCCGTCGACCGCATCGTCTGGCCGGACGGATTCTGCCGCCGCGATATCGGCTGGCGGGCGGTGGAACGGGAAGCCGGCACAGCGAAGAGCGGTTGAGCGCGTCGCGTCTCGCTGGATTCATTGTACCATCTGTACCCCCACCCAATTGAGTGAGGGCAATCATGAAATTCAACGAGTGTGCGTCGAGTTTTGCAAATGGGCGGCCAGTTGCTGCTCATGCGGCTCGGTGCCGCCGCGCAATCCGCAAAAGGCACGATCTCGCAAAATCCGCGTGACAAGCTTTGACGTTTACGTAAAAAGAAGACGCAGTAGATTGCAAGTGACGTAGCCGGTGCGCCCTGCATGGTGTCGCGACGGCCATCCGGGGAGGACAACGGCATGTATCGGGCACCTGTCGGCGAAATCGCGTTTACGCTCAAGCATGTTGCCGGGCTGAAGCCGGCGCTCGACAAAGGCGCTTTCGGCGAACTCGGCGAGGATGTCGTCGATGCCGTGCTGGAGGAGGCCGGACGCTTCGCCACCGACGAGATCGCGCCTCTGTACAAGGTTGGCGATGAGATCGGCGCGCAGCTCAAGGATGGCGCGGTGACCACGCCGCCGGGCTGGAAGGCGCTTTACCGGCGCTGGATGGACGGCGGCTGGAATTCGCTTTCCGCGCAGGAAGAGCATGGCGGCCAGGCGCTGCCCACCATGGTCGCGGTTTCCGTGCTGGAAATGTGGAACTCGGCGGCGATGGCGTTCGGCATCGGCCCGACGCTGACCATGGGCGCGGTCGAGGCGCTGGACAAGCATGCGTCGGATGCGCTCAAGGAAAAATACCTGGGCAAACTCGTCTCCGGCGAATGGATGGGGACGATGAACCTGACCGAGCCGCAGGCGGGCTCCGATCTGGCTGCCCTGCGCACCCGCGCCGAACCGGCGGGCGACGGCACCTACCGCATCTTCGGCCAGAAGATCTTCATCACCTATGGCGAGCACGATTTCACCGACAACATCGTCCATCTGGTGCTGGCGCGCCTGCCCGATGCGCCGGCCGGCACGCGCGGCATCTCGCTGTTCCTGGTGCCGAAATTCCTCGTCGGCGACGATGGCAGCCTCGGAGAACGCAACGACGTGTTCTGTTCCGGGCTGGAGCACAAGCTGGGCATCCACGGTTCGCCCACCTGCACCATGATCTACGGCGACGGCTTTCAGGGCCAGACGCCGGGCGCCATCGGCTGGCTGATCGGCGAGGAGAACAAGGGCCTGGCCTGCATGTTCACCATGATGAACAATGCCCGGCTGGCCGTCGGCATCCAGGGCGTCGCCATCGCCGAGACCGCCTACCAGAAGGCGCTGGCCTATGCGAACGAGCGCCGCCAGGGCAAGAACGCCGGCTATTCCGGCCAAGGCATGGCGCCCATCGTCCATCACCCGGATGTGCAGCGCAATCTCCTGACCATGAAGACGCTGACGCAGGCGGCCCGCGCCATCGCCTATTCCTGCGCCCATGCGATGGACATGGCGCGGACCCGCAAGGGCGACGAAGCGCGGCACTGGCAGGAGCGCGCCAATCTGCTGACGCCGCTGGCCAAGGCTTTTCCCACCGATGTCGGCGTCGAGGTCTCGTCGCTCGGCGTGCAGATCCATGGCGGCATGGGGTTCATCGAGGAGACGGGAGCGGCGGCGCTCTACCGCGATGCGCGCATCGCGCCGATTTATGAAGGCACCAACGGCATCCAGGCCATCGACCTCGTCACCCGCAAGCTTTCGCTCGCCGGCGGCGAGCATGTTCACGCCTATATCGATGAGTTGCTGGAGATTGTTGCCGGCGTGCGGGAATCAAATCTTGCCGGCTTTGGCGCGACCGCCGACCGCCTCGACCGCGCTCTCGCCGATCTCACCGAAGCCACCCATGTTTTGCAGGCCATGCTGGTGGATGGCCGTGTCGAGGAAGCGCTGGCCGGCGCGACGCCTTATCTGCGGCTTTTCTCGCTGGCGGCGGGCGGCGCGTATCTGGCGCGCGGCGCGCTGGCCGAGGGAGCCGAAGAGCGCATTTCGCCCTGCCGGTTTTTCGCTGAGAACCTGCTCGGCGAAACGGCCGCGCTCCGGGAACGCGTGGTGGATGGAGGCGAAAGCCTCGCCGCCGCTGCCAGGGCGCTCGTCTGGGCCTAGCAACACAACAAGGAAACCCATCGTGACCGATCATGTAGTCGTCGAGCGCCGGGGCGCGGTTCAGATCATCCGCATGAACCGGCCCGACAAGAAGAACGCGCTCACCAGCGCCATGTATGCCGCAATGTCCGCCGCACTGAAGCAGGGCGATGCGGACAGCTCCGTGCGTGCTCATGTCTTCCTCGGCGTGCCCGGCGCCTTTTCGGCCGGCAACGACATCGCCGATTTCATCACCATGGCAACCGGCGGGCAGGGTGGCGGCGAGGTGTGGGATTTCCTGATCTGCCTTGCCACCGCGCAAAAACCGATGGTTTCGGGTGTCGACGGCATTGCGGTCGGGATCGGCACGACGCTGAACCTGCATTGCGATTTGACCTTCGCCACGCCGCGCACCGTGTTTCGCACGCCGTTCGTCGATCTCGGGCTCGTTCCCGAAGCCGGCTCCAGCCTGATCGCGCCGCAGATATTGGGACGGCAGGCGGCTTTCGCGCTGCTGGCGCTGGGCGAAGGGTTTTCCGCCGAGAGGGCCAAGGCGGCGGGGCTGATCCATGAGGTTGTGGAGGAGGCGGAACTTGAAAACGCCACGCTGGCGGCCGCCGAAACCATCGCCGCCAAACCGCCGCAGGCGATGAAGATCGCGCGCGACCTGATGCGTGGACCGACCGATGCGCTCGTCGCCCGCATCAGGCAAGAGGCCGATCATTTCAGGGAACGCCTCACTTCAGACGAGGCGCGCGCCGCGTTGATGGCTTTCATGAGCCGCAAGAAGGCCTGATCCCTGCCGTTCGACCGCTGTTTCCGCCGCCCGCCGCGACCGGCGGTGGACCGCGTTTGCTCAACCGCCCGGCTGGGAACCGATCACATCTTGTGAAACTGCGTCATCAACCGGTTTCAGGTCACATCTTGTTAACCCCGGTTTGCTCATAGTTTTCGAAAGTTTTAGCTGTCAGTGGAGATTGCCGGTTGCCGCGCATCGCGCAAACTCTTCGCCGATTGCGTGACGGCGCATCCTGGGCCACGTCGGGGACGGTGCTGTTCTTCGCGGTGCTGCAACTCACCGGCTGCGGCGTTGGCGGCTTCAGCCTCGACAAGGCGGAGGTGGATCATTCCATCCTGACCAGCGCCACGCCCGCCGCGGAAACGGCGGATGCCAATTTCACTTCCGATCAGGCGACCATCCGCAATGCGGTTTCCTCGGCTGACATCGAAAGCCTGGGCGGCAAGGCCATTCCCTGGGCCAACCCCGGCACCGGCTCGCGCGGATCGATCAACGAACTGGCCGAAACCAAGGATACCGGGGTCCTCTGCCGCCGCTTCAGCGCTTCGCGTGAAAGCTTCGATGGCGTGGCGATGTTCTATGGCCGCGCCTGCCTGATTTCCGAAGGCGCCTGGCGGCTGGACGAGTTCAAGGCACTTTGAACCTGTAGTGGCGATTTTCCTGGGGTATGACGCCCTCAAACACTGGAATTTCTTCCTATGCAGGCGCATATAGGGGGCAACTGATCCCGTTCCCATTTGCAGGCAGGATGCATGCGCGACCCCTATGAGGTGCTGGGCGTTGCCAAGAACGCCTCGGCCAAAGACATAAAATCGGCCTACCGCAAGCTCGCCAAGAAGCATCATCCGGACCAGAATCCGGACGATCCGAAGGCGAAGGACCGCTTTGCCGCGGCCAACCAGGCCTATGAAATCCTCGGCGACGACAAGAACCGGGCGGCGTTCGACCGTGGCGAGATCGACGCCGACGGGAAGCAGCGCTTCCAGGGCTTCGAAGGCGCCGGCGGCGACCCGTTCGCCGGTTTCAGGCAATCGCAGGCCGGCCCCGGCGGGCAGCGCTTCGAATTCCGCAGCGGGCCGGGCGGCGATTTCGGCGGCGCCGACATTTTCAGCCACATTTTCGGCGATGCGTTCGCGCAGCAGCAGCCCGGCGGCATGGGTGGGGGCGCCAGGCCCGGCGAGCGCCGCCGCCAGGCTCCCGCCGGCAACGACATCAATGTAACGCTCCCCATCACCGTCGAGGAAGCCGCCACGGCGCCCAAGGTCACGGCGATGTTCCCGGATGGCCGCAAGATCGCCGTCAAGCTTCCCGCCTATGTCGAGGACGGCCAGACGATCCGGCTGAAAGGCCAGGGCGAGCAGGGCTACGGCCAGCCCGGCGACGCGCTGGTGAAAATCCATCTGCGCAGCCATCTCCGCTACCGCGTCGATGGACGTGACCTGCACGCGGATTTGCCCGTGCCGCTCAAGGATGCCGTGCTGGGCGCCAAGGTCGCGGTCGAGACGCCGACCGGCAGGATCGCCGTCAACGTGCCGGCCAATTCGAGTTCGGACAAGGTGTTGCGCATCCGGGGCAGGGGCCTGCCGCAGAAGGCCGGCGGCCATGGCGATCTCTATGCGCATGTCCGCCTGATGCTGCCCGAAGGCGGCAGTCCCGACCTCGAAAATCTGGTTCGAAACTGGAAAGATTGAGCTTTTCGTTCGCAGCCTCCCGCCTGTCGCGCTTGAAGGCTCGGTAAGCCTGTGCGATAGGCTGTCCAACCAGAAAATTCGTTCGGAGACGCTCACATGGCGGGTGGACAAGGGCTTATGGCCGGCAAGCGCGGCCTCATACTGGGCGTCGCCAACAATCGCTCCATTGCCTATGGCATCGCGAAATCCTGCGCCGACCAGGGTGCCGAGATTGCGCTGACCTATCAGGGCGAGGCGTTCAAGAAGCGCGTCGAGCCGCTGGCCGCGGAGCTTGGCGCCCATGTCGCCGGCCATTGCGACGTCACCGACCCCGAAAGCCTGGACGCGGTTTTCGCCGATGTCGCCAGGCGCTGGGGCAAGCTCGATTTCCTCGTTCACGCCATCGCCTTCTCCGACAAGGAGGAACTGACGGGCCGCTATGTCGAGACGACGCGCGACAATTTCCTGCGCACCATGGACATTTCGGTGTTCTCCTTCACCACGGTCGCCAAGCGCGCCGAGGCGCTGATGACCGACGGCGGCTCGCTGCTGACGCTGACCTATTACGGCGCCGAAAAAGTGATGCCGCACTACAACGTCATGGGCGTCGCCAAGGCGGCGCTTGAGGCGAGCGTGCGCTATCTTGCCGTCGATCTCGGCGCCAGGGGCATCCGCGTCAACGCCATCTCGGCCGGCCCGATCAAGACGCTTGCCGCGTCCGGCATCGGCGACTTCCGCTATATCCTCAAGTGGAACGAATACAATTCGCCGTTGAAGCGCACCGTGACCCCGGAAGAAGTCGGCGATTCCGGCATGTATTTCCTCTCCGACCTGTCGCGCGGCGTCACCGGCGAGGTGCACCACGTCGATTCGGGCTACCACGTCGTCGGCATGAAGGCCGTGGACGCGCCCGACATTTCCGTCGTCAAGGATTAGGTCCTCGGCCGGACCGTCCCTCCAATCTGTCAGTGCAATGCCTCCCATCGTCTACATCGTTCGCCACGGCCAAACGGCCTGGAACGCAGAGTTCCGGCTGCAGGGGCAGGCCGACACCGAACTGAATGCGCTGGGGCGCGAGCAGGCGAACGCCAACGGACACAATCTGTCGGCGCTGATCCCCGATCCGCAGGGATTCGACTTCGTCGCCAGCCCGATGCTGCGCACCCGCCAGACAATGGAACTGGCCCGTACCGCCATGGGCCTCGATCCGAAGGCTTATCGCACCGATCCACGTCTGGTGGAGATCAATTTCGGCGATTGGCAAGGCTTCACCATGGCCGAACTCGAGGCGCGCCAGCCGGGTTCGACGCATGGCAGATTCCACTACAAATGGGATTTCCTGCCGCCGGGCGCGGGCGCGGAAAGCTATGAGATGCTGCTGCAGCGGATACGGCCCTGGTACGAGGCGCTGAGCGCCCCGACCGTGTGCGTGACCCATGGCGGCATTGTCCGCGCGCTGTTCCGGCTGATCGGCAAGATGCCGAAAAGCGAAGCCGCGGCGCTGGAAGTGCCGCAGGACCGCATCCTGCGGCTGAGCGGCGGCAGGCTTGAGTGGTTGTAGGCTGGGCTGGGACGTCAGGTCCCGCCGCTACTCCGACAGGGTCATGTCGGTGATGACGTTTTCGCCATCCGTCACGTCGAAGGCAATGACGATGTCCATGCCTTCCTTCAGCGCTTCGACATCCATCTCGGGATTCATCTTGTAGGTCTTGCCGTCGTCCAGCGTCAGCGTCAGGTTTTCCTTGTCGATCTTCTGGATATGGCCCTCGGTCTGGCCGGCGAAGGCGGCGGTCGAAAGCAAAAACGTGGCGGCAACCGCGCCAATCAGCATACGCATGAAAGCCCTCTTGTTTTTATTTCCTTCGCGTGGAGCGAAAGGACAATTTGGCGATGAACGGAGCAGATCAGAAACCAACAGAATGTGTCAAAACTTAATCCGGCAGATCACAACCGGCTATCATGTGTATGACAAATTGACCCTCGCGGGAAACGCAAATAGAAGGCGTTGGTAAACCGGCCGGCTGCCGGCGGGGCGCTTGAACCAATGTCTCACAACACCTTCGGCCACCTGTTTCGCGTGACCACCTGGGGCGAGAGCCACGGCCCGGCCCTTGGCTGCGTCGTCGATGGCTGCCCGCCCGGCATCCGCTTCACGCGCGCCGATATCCAGGCCGAGCTGGACCGGCGCCGGCCCGGCCAATCGCGCTTCGTCACCCAGCGGCGCGAGCCGGATGAGGTGAAGGTCCTGTCCGGCTTCGTCACGGACGATGACGGCGAGACCATGATCACCACCGGCACGCCGGTCTCCATGCTGATCGAGAATATCGACCAGCGCTCGAAGGACTATGGCGAAATCGCCCGCCAGTTCCGTCCGGGTCATGCCGACTACACCTATGAGACGAAATACGGCATCCGCGACCATCGCGGCGGCGGCCGTTCCTCGGCGCGCGAGACGGCGGCGCGGGTGGCGGCGGGTGCATTGGCGCGCAAGGTCGTGCCGGGACTTGTCGTGCGCGGGGCGCTGATCTCGATGGGCGAGAAATCGATCGATCGCGCCAACTGGAACTGGAATTTCGTCGAGGACGCGGAAAACCCGTTCTTCACGCCGGATGCGAAGTCTGTCCGGGTCTTCGCCGACTATCTCGACGGCATTCGCAAGGCCGGCTCGTCGGTCGGAGCGGTGATCGAGATTGTCGCGGAAGGCGTGCCGGCGGGGCTGGGCGCGCCGATCTATGCCAAGCTCGACCAGGACATCGCCTCCGGCCTGATGTCGATCAACGCGGTCAAGGGCGTCGAGATCGGCAACGGGTTCGAGGCCGCCCGCATCACCGGCGAGCAGAACGCCGACGAGATGCGCATGGGCAACGACGGCAAGCCGGTCTTCCTGTCCAATCATGCCGGCGGCATCCTCGGCGGCATTTCCACCGGCCAGCCGGTGATCGCGCGCTTCGCCGTCAAGCCGACCTCGTCGATCCTGACGCCGCGCAAGTCGATCGACAAGGACGGCAAGGACGTGGATGTCATGACCAAGGGCCGCCACGACCCCTGCGTCGGCATCCGCGCCGTGCCGATCGGCGAGGCGATGGTCGCCTGCGCCATCGCTGATCATTATCTGCGGCATCGGGGACAGGTGGGGAACGAGGCAGTCGGCAATCGGCAATCGGCAGTCGATTTCCCGGCTCAACGGAAAGTCAGGCTGGAGGACCAAGAGTGAGCAAAAGATCAATCATGTTCCGACTGCCGACTGCCGACTGCCGACTGCCGCTCTGATGCCTTACGACCAGAAGAAGATCGTCGAAGCCGTGCGCGCGTTCGAGCGCGGCGAGATCGTCGTGGTGATGGACGACGACGGGCGCGAGAACGAGGGCGATCTGATCGTCGCCGCCGTTCACTGCACGCCGGAAAAGATGGCCTTCATCGTGCGCCATACATCCGGCATCGTCTGCACGCCGATGTTGAAGGAAGACGCAAGGCGGCTGAACCTCGCGCCGATGGTGGCGGACAATGATTCCGCCCACACCACGGCTTTCACCGTGTCCGTGGATTTCAAACATGGCACCACGACCGGCATCTCCGCCGAGGACCGCACGCTGACCGTCCGCAACCTGGCCAACGGCAATGTCGGCGGCGCGGATTTCGTGCGCCCTGGCCATATTTTCCCGCTGATCGCGCGCGAAGGCGGCGTGCTGATGCGCTCGGGCCATACGGAAGCGGCGGTCGATCTGTGCAAGCTGGCCGGCCTGCCGCCGGTCGGCGTCATATCCGAACTGGTCAATGATGACGGCACCGTCAAGCGCGGCCCGCAAGTCGCCGCTTTCGCCGAGGAGCACGGGTTGAAGCAGGTCTCGGTGGCCGATCTTATCGCCTACCGCCAGCGCCAGGAAACGCTGGTCGAGCGCGTCGCCTGTTTCGATATCGAGACACTGGGCGGCCCGGCCAAGGTCTTCACCTACACGCTGCCATGGGACGTCATGGACCACGTCGCCATCGTCTTCGGCGACATCCGCGACGGCGAGGACGTGCCGGTGCGGCTGCATTCGGAGAATGTCGTCGCCGACGTCTTCGGCACCACGCACAAGCTCGACGAGATCGTGCGTTCCATGGGCGAGCGCAAGCGTGGCGTCATCGTCTATCTGCGCGAAGGCTCGGTCGGCGTCGCCCACCAGGACCGCAACCGGCCGGTCGCCGGCGAACGCGAGGACCATGACGAAGCCCGCCGCCGTGAAAACGAATGGCGTGAGATCGGCCTCGGCGCCCAGATCCTGAAGGACCTCGGCATTTCCTCGATCAACCTTCTCGCCTCCCGCGAGCGGCATTTCGTCGGGCTGGAAGGTTTCGGGCTGCGCATCACCAGCACGGAAATCATCTGACTTTTGATGCGCGACTACCGGGTCAGCTTGTCGATTGCCGCCTTGAGTTGGCCTTCGCCTTCACCGCCAAAACGTTCGCTCATGACGAGTTGGGATGGCGACAGGCGGCTTCGCCAGCCCTTGGTTTCCAGCTCAGGCCGAGGAGCGAATTCTGGCACCCGACCGACGCACAGATAAGCCACCGGAACGACATGGTCCGGGATCGACAGCAGCGATTTTAGCGCCGTTGTGTCGAGAATGCTCACCCAGCCGACGCCGATGCCCTCAGTGCGCGCCGCCAGCCACAAATTCTGCACCGCGCAGACTGTGCTGAACACGTCCATCTCGGGATTGTGCCAGCGCCCGAGCGGCGAATCCCGCGCGCGCTCGCGATCGCAGGTGACGCAGAGGTTGAGCGCGCTCTCGCAAATCCCCTCAAGCCGCAACTTCCGGTAAAGCGCCTGCCTGTCCCCGGCGATGTGCGCGGCTTCTTCGCCGCGTGCCTTCAGGAACAGGTCGCGGACCTGCTCGCGGATGGCCCGGTCGCGGATGACGATGAAATTCCATGGCTGCATGAAGCCGACGGAAGGCGCGTGATGCGCCGCGTTGAGGATCCGCGCCAGGGTCGGATCGTCGATAGGCTCATCCGTGAAATCGGAGCGAACATCGCGGCGGGTGAAAATGGCCCGGTAAACGGCCTCGCGATCCGCGTCGTCGAAGGCGGGTCTGGCGGCGGCGTCGACGGCATTAACGGGAGTATGAGTGGCGAACATCGCTTGTCCCCTCGCGATCGGCGGCAAGTCGCCCCGCCCGTCCATGCGGGGGACCATGTCTGCCGGGCCGGTCTTCTGGCTTGGGTTCATCCCGCTCCGGCGCCTTCCCGCCTGAAGGGCAGTGGCATTGACCGGAATGGTCCCCCTTACAGCGCTGGGCACGCCACGGATTTCAACCGTGTTCCCGATTCTCCCGCCTTGCGGCGGGCACCTGGCAGCGAAACGAGGATAGCTGCCGCTGCTTTGCGTGAACAGGGCCGCGTCGGGTTTTTACGCGCGACTTTCCCCAGCCGAATTGCGCGTTTGCATGGCGGGGCCGGTTTCGGCGCTCTATGTTAGGGCAATGGTTACCCGTCTCTACACGCATCCCATCTACCTGGAGCATCTCACCCCGCCCGGCCACCCGGAGCGGCCGGACCGCCTTCGTGCGATAAGCCGGGCGCTGGATGAGGAAGGTTTCGCCGCGCTTGACCGGGTCGAAGCCCCGATGGGCGACGAACAGTCGATCCTGCGCGTCCATCCGGAGCCGTTCGTCGAAAGCGTACGCGCCGCGATCCCGCAAGCCGGACTGGCCAGCCTCGATGCCGACACTGTGGCGAGCCCGAAAAGCTGGCAGGCGACGCTGACGGCAATCGGTGCCGCCAATGCCGCGGTGGACGACGTCTTCGAGGGCAGGGCGGCCAACGTGTTCGTCGCTTCGCGGCCTCCCGGCCACCATGCCGAGAGAACCACGGCCATGGGCTTTTGCCTGTTCAATCACGCCGCCATTGCCGCCCGCCACGCGCAGGCGAAACACGGCGCCGAGCGGGTGGCGATCGTCGATTGGGATGTCCACCACGGCAACGGCACGCAGGATATCTTCTGGGACGATCCGACGGTTCTCTACTGTTCGACCCACCAGATGCCGCTCTATCCGGGCACCGGGGCCAAGAACGAGACCGGCGCCGGCAATATCGTCAACGCGCCGCTCGCGCCGCAAACCGGCAGCGAGCAGTTCCGTGACGCCCTGCTGTCGCGCGTGCTGCCGTCGCTGGACGCCTTCGCCCCCGATCTCATCATCATTTCGGCCGGCTTCGACGCGCACTACCGCGACCCGCTGGCCGAGATCAATCTCACCGAAGACGATTTCGACTGGGCCACCGGGCAATTGATGGAACGCGCTGCCCGCCATTCATCCAACCGCCTCGTCAGCCTGCTGGAAGGCGGTTATGATCTGCAGGGGCTGGCATTCTCCGTTGCGGCCCATGTCGGGCGTCTCATGAAAGGATAGGAAATGGCCGACGAGCCGAACGAGGATGTCAAGGCGATGAGTTTCGAGCAGGCGCTCGATGCGCTGGAGAAGATCGTCGATGATCTGGAGCGCGGCGACGTGCCGCTCGACCAGTCGATCCGCATCTACGAGCGTGGCGAGGCGCTGAAGGCGCATTGCGACCGCCTGCTGAAGTCCGCCGAGGACAAGGTTGAGAAAATACGCCTGTCACGCGAAGGCCGGCCGGTTGGAACCGAGCCCCTGGACGCGGAATAGCAAAGGCCGAAGGAGGTTCAGCGATGTGCCGGAACATCAGGACGCTGTTCAATTTCGATCCGCCGGCGACGGACGAGGAGGTTCGCGACGCCGCGCTTCAATTCGTGCGCAAGTTGAGTGGAACCACGCATCCATCGAAGAAAAACCAGGATGTTTTCGACCGGGCTGTCGATGCGGTTGCCGCGTCGGCCCGCCAACTGCTGGATTCCCTGGAGACGACGCAGCACCCCCGCGATCGCGAGGAAGTCGCCGCCAGGGCGCGGGCGAAGTCGGCGCAGCGCTTTCCCAAGATCGTCTTCGAGGATTCCTGATCCGCCATGAGCTTCTTCCCCGGAAACGACCCGCATGCGGGCGATGCGTTTGCCAGCGACCAGATCGAACTGATGGTCATCCCCAACGCGCGCGACATTGACGGCTTCCAGGTCCGCCGTGCGCTGCCGACGGCGCGCCGCAGGCTTGTCGGCCCGTTCATTTTCTTCGACCGCATGGGGCCTGCCATCCTGCGCGCCGGGCAGGCGCTGGACGTACGCCCGCACCCGCATATCGGCCTGTCCACCGTCACCTATCTGTTCGACGGCAAGATCAGGCACCGCGATTCGCTCGGAACTGAAATGGTCATCGAGCCCGGCGACGTGAATTTGATGACCGCCGGCCGCGGCATCGTGCATTCCGAACGCACCCCGGAGGAGCTGCGCGGCGCGCCAATGTCGGTTTCGGGCCTGCAGACGTGGCTGGCCTTGCCGGACGGCAAGGAAGAGGTCGCTCCCGTCTTCGAGAATACCGCCAGCGCCACGCTGCCGCAATTCGACTCCGAGGGTGCTCGAGGCCGCGTCGTCATCGGTGAATTCGACGGGCTGAAATCGCCGGTGCGCGCTGCTTCCGAAACGCTCTATGCCGATATGCGGCTCTCGCCCGGCGCCCGCGTTCAGATACCGGCCGATGCCGAGGAGCGCGCCATCTATACGCTGGAAGGCGAGGTGTCGATTTCCGGGGACGTTTTCCCCGCCGAGCGGCTGCTTGTCTTCCGTCCCGGCGACGAGATCGTCGTTTCGTCGCAATCGGGCGCGCATTTCATGCTCTTCGGTGGCGCGTCTCTCGGTTCGAAGCGCTACATCTGGTGGAATTTCGTGTCCTCTTCGAAGGAGCGCATCGAACAGGCCAAGAATGAGTGGAAAACCGGCCGTTTCGACATCGTTCCGGGCGACGAGGAAGAGTTCATCCCGCTGCCCGAAAGCTGAGCCGCGTCACCGCCGCGCATTTACTTTGCCGGCCAGCCGTCCTATTTCGCATGGGTAGCACAGGCATATTGAATTGAGCCCGAAACCTGAAACGCCGCTTCTCGACAAGGTCCGCATTCCTGCCGACCTGCGATCGCTTGATGAGAGCGATCTGCCGCAGCTTGCGGCGGAATTGCGGGCGGAACTGATCGATGCGGTTTCCCACACGGGAGGCCATCTCGGCGCGGGCCTCGGCGTCGTCGAACTGACGGTGGCGCTGCACTACGTCTTCAACACGCCCGACGACCGGCTGATCTGGGACGTCGGCCATCAGGCCTATCCGCACAAGATACTGACCGGCCGCCGCGACCGCATCCGCACCTTGCGGCAGGAGGGCGGCCTTTCCGGCTTCACCAAGCGCGCCGAGAGCGAATACGATCCGTTCGGCGCGGCGCACTCGTCGACCTCCATCTCCGCCGGCCTCGGCATGGCCGTGGCGCGCGACCTGTCGGGCGGCAAGAACAACGTCATCGCGGTCATCGGCGACGGCGCCATGTCAGCCGGCATGGCCTACGAGGCGATGAACAATGCAGGCGCTCTCGACGCGCGGCTGATCGTCATCCTCAACGACAATGATATGTCGATTGCACCGCCCACCGGCGCGATGAGCGCCTATCTGGCGCGTCTCGCCTCCGGCCGCGCCTATCTCGGGCTGCGCGATTTCGGCAAGAAGCTGACCGCTTATCTCGGCAAGCGCGCCGACCGGGCCATCAAGCGCGCTGTCGAGCACGCGCGCGGCTATGTTACCGGCGGCACCATGTTCGAGGAGCTGGGCTTCTACCATATCGGCCCCATCGATGGTCACAATCTCGAGCATCTGGTTCCTGTCCTCAAGAATGTGCGCGACAATGGCGACGGCCCGGTGCTGATCCATGTCGTGACGCAGAAGGGCAAAGGCTATGCGCCCGCCGAAGCGGCCGCCGACAAATACCATGGCGTCAACAAATTCGACGTCGTCACCGGCGCGCAGGCCAAGGCGCCCGCCAATGCGCCGAGCTACACCAGGGTGTTCGCCGAAAGCCTGATCCAGGAAGCGCGCGAGGACGAGAAAATCGTCGCCGTCACCGCCGCCATGCCTTCCGGCACCGGCCTCGACCTGTTCGGCGATGCCTTTCCCGAACGGACTTTCGATGTCGGCATCGCCGAGCAGCATGCCGTCACCTTCGCGGCAGGCCTCGCTACCGAGGGCTACAAGCCCTTCGCCACGATCTATTCGACCTTCCTGCAGCGCGCCTACGACCAGGTCGTCCATGACGTCGCGATCCAGAAGCTGCCGGTGCGGTTCCCGATCGACAGGGCAGGTTTTGTCGGCGCCGACGGACCGACGCATTGCGGCGCCTTCGACACCGCTTATCTCGCCCTGCTTCCCGGTTTCGTGGTCATGGCCGCCGCCGACGAGGCCGAACTCAAGCACATGGTCCGCACCGCCGCGGCCTATGATGAAGGCCCGATTTCCTTCCGCTATCCGCGCGGCAACGGCGTCGGCGTCGACATGCCGGAACGCGGGTCGGTGCTGGAAATCGGCAGGGGCAGGGTGCTGAGGGAAGGCACCAAGGTCGCGCTCCTGTCATTCGGCACGCGGCTTCAGGATTGCCTTCTCGCCGCCGAGGAACTCGGCGCCGCCGGGCTATCGACGACGGTTGCCGACGCGCGCTTCGCCAAGCCGCTCGACGAGGATCTGATCCGCCGGCTGGCTCGATCGCATGAGATACTGGTGACGGTGGAAGAAGGCTCGGTCGGTGGTTTCGCCAGCCATGTCCTGCAATTCCTGGCGCATGAAGGGCTTCTGGAAAGCGGCCTGAAAGTTCGCCCGCTTATCCTGCCGGACGCTTTCGTCGACCAGGCCAAGCCGGAGAAGATGTATGTCGATGCCGGGCTCGACTCGACGGGCATCGTGCACACCGTCTTTTCCGCGCTTGGCCACTCCACCAGCGCCCAGCGCGCATAAGCGCACAATATTTATTGTATTTTAGTGGTAAATTTCGGCTGCCTGGCGCTGCCGGAACTGGTCGCCTGGAGCATTGTGGAACTTGGTGCCGCAGCTGCTTGAAAACTATCGAGGCGCCCATTTTGGGCGCTTCGATGCCCCGAACCGGTATCACGGATCCAGCCATTCACTTTAAATCTCATCCTGGCTAAGTCTGCTTCAGCTTGACCCATGCCGGAGCATGGTCGCTCGCCCCTTCCTCGCCCCGCACGTCACGATCGACGCCAGCGTCTTCGAGGCGATCGGCGAGGTCAGGGCTCAACAGCAAATGGTCGAGCCGCAAGCCCGCGTCGCGCGGCCAACGGTTCCGCTTGTAGTGCCAAAAGGTGTAAATGCGCTCGTCCGGGTGGATCGTCCGCAGCGCGTCGGTCCAACTGCGGCCGACCAGTCTCTTGAATGCGGCCCTGCTTTCCGGCTGGATAAGGGCATCGTCATCCCAGGATTTCGTCGGGTAGATATCGAGTTCAGTCGGGGCGACGTTGAAATCGCCGGCGAGGACGATGGGAGCGCCGGACTTGCGGAGCTTAGTCGCATGCGCCTGCAGGCGCTTCATCCAGGCAAGCTTGTAGTCGAACTTCGGCCCCGGTTGCGGGTTGCCGTTGGGCGCATAGATCGATGCAATGAGGACTCCGCGCACCGCTGCCTCGATATAGCGGGCCTGAGTGTCATCGGGATCGCCCGGCAATTCTGTTCTGGTGACCACCGGCTCTGAACCGCGGGCCAGGATTGCGACGCCGTTCCAGGTCTTCTGCCCCACCCAGACCGAGCGATAGCCAGCCTCGGCTATGGCTTGTTCGGGGAACGACCGCTGATCGGCCTTCAACTCCTGCAGGCACACCACATCCGGCTTGCGGGTCCGCATCCAGGCCGTCAGGTTTTCCAGCCGCCGGTTGACATTGTTGATGTTGAAGGTGGCGATCAGCACGGTCTATGCGCTCTCGACGGTTGGTTGCTTGTGGCTTGCAAGGGATGCCAAGCGATCTAGCGCGTTGCATCCGGCGCGTTGAATCAGTTTCCCAGCTTGATGAATCGGATTGTCTGAAATCCATTCTAACGGCTTGTTTACGCTTCTTTTTGACAGCATGCTTACCTTGTCTCTTGGCCGTTTTTCAACGCGCACCTGCTAGGAAACGATCCGGCAGGGAGAATAAAAAGAATGACACGGCTTCTCGCGGGCATGGCCTTTTTCATGCTCGTCACCGCGCAGGCGACGGCGGAAACGCCCTATGACCGCAAGCTGGAGCAGGCGGTCATGCGCATCGTCGCCGCCAAGATGGGCGACATACGCGGCGGCTTTTCCTACGCCCAGACACCGCAGTTGATCCGGGCTCCATCCGTCCCCTTCGCGGCGCCGCGTGAAGAGGCTTCGGCCGGGGCAAAGGACGCGGGCTGATCGTCCTCACCGCGGCACCTGCGGTCACAACGGTTGCGTTCGTGGTCCGCTTTCGCCATTGAAGGCGGATGAACAATCAGCCAGCCAGCCAGCGTCAGCGGCTCGATGAACTGCTCGTCGAACGCGGCCTGTTCGCCAGCCGGTCGCGCGCCCGCGACGCGGTGCAGCGCGGCACGGTTTCCGTCGATGGACTGGCGCAGGTCAAGGCGGGTGTTCTGGTTTCCGGCGACGCCGAGATCGCCGTGGCCGATCCGGCCCGGAATTATGTCTCGCGCGCCGCGCTGAAGCTGATCGCCGGGCTGGACCATTTCGGCTTCGATCCGCAAGGCGCGGATGCGCTCGACATCGGCGCATCGACCGGCGGCTTCACGCAGGTCCTGCTCGAGCGCGGCGCTGGCCATGTCACGGCCATCGATGTCGGCCACGGGCAGATGCATCCTTCGGTCCGCGACGACAGCCGCGTGACATCCGTCGAGGGGCTGAACGCCCGCAACCTCACCGCGTCCGATCTGGCCAGACGCGTGCCGGATTTCATCGTCTCGGACGTTTCCTTCATCTCGCTGAAGCTGGCGCTGCCGCCGGCGCTCGCCCTGGCGGGCAAGGGCGCCAAGGCCGTCCTGCTGGTCAAGCCGCAATTCGAGGCGGGCCGCGAACGCATCGGCAAGGGCGGGCTGCTGAGGGACCCGGCGGATGCCGAGCGCATAGCCGAAGATTTGCGTGACTGGCTGAATGCCGTTTCGGGCTGGCATGCTGTCGGCCTGCATCCTTCGCCAATCGAAGGCGGCGACGGCAACAGCGAATTCCTGCTTGGTGGGATAAAGGACCGATGAACGTGCGTTTCACCATCGACAGGCTGGGCGCGCACGGTGACGGCATCGCCCGGACCGAGTCCGGCGATGTCTTCATCCCTTTCACGCTGCCGGGCGAAACGGTGACGGCGGCGCTTGCGAGGGATCGCGCCGCGTTGATGGCTGTGCTCGAACCGTCGCCGCTGCGTGTCGCGCCGCCCTGCCGGCATTTCACCGAATGCGGCGGCTGCGCGCTGCAGCATCTGGAAGCCGAGGCCTACCGTGCCTGGAAAAGGGAGCGGGTCGTTCAGGCCTTGAGAGGAATCGACTGCGCTGTCGGTCCGATCATTGCCTGCGAACCGCATACGCGCCGCCGCGCCACCCTGGCCGCGCGCCGCACCGAGGCCGGCATGCTGCTCGGCTTCAACCGGCATCTGTCGTCGGAGATCATTCCCATCGAGGAATGCCCGATCCTGCTTCCCGAGATCGTCGGTGCTTTCGACAGGCTGAGAGCCGTTGCAAGTTCCCTCTGCACCACGACGAAGCCGTTTCATCTGACTGTAACGGCCACGATTTCCGGCCTTGATGTCGCTGCTCAGGATTCTGGCCGGCTGGATGACAGGCAGCGTCGCGAGGCCGCGGATTTCGCCATCCGCGAAGGCCTGGCGCGGCTTTCCGTCGATGGCGAGGTCGTCGTCGAGACGAAAAAGCCCGTGGTCATGTTCGGCAATGTCGCCGTCAGCCCACCGCCCGGTGCGTTTCTGCAGGCGGCCCATCAAGCCGAGCAGGCCATGGCCGGGCTGGTCGGCGAGCATCTCACGAAAGCCAAGCGGATTGCCGACCTGTTTTCCGGCTGCGGCAGTTTCGCGTTGCGGCTGGCGTCGAAGTCCGAGGTCCATGCGGTGGAAGGCGATGCGGCCGCGCTTGCGGCGCTCGACCGCAGCTTTCGCTTCGCCAGCGGCCTGAAGCGGGTGACGACCGAGAAGCGCGATCTTTTCCGCCGTCCGCTCACCTTCAAGGAACTGGCCGCTTTCGACGGGCTGGTGTTCGACCCGCCGCGCGCCGGCGCCGAGGACCAGGCAAAGCAGATCGCCCGGTCGGACGTGCCTTATGTGGCCGCGGTGTCCTGCAATCCCGTGACGCTGTCGCGCGACCTGCGCATCTTGCTGGACGGCGGCTACAGGCTGACAAGCGTCACACCCATCGACCAGTTCCTCTGGTCGCCGCATGTCGAGGCGGTCGCGCTGCTGGAGAAGCCGCGGAAAAGGCGTTGATGGCGCGGGCTTGAATTGCGCACCAATTGCGCTTATTTTGACATATACTAGTCAATTCATGGATAGAATAAATGAGGTCGGCGGCATTCCAAATTGCGGCATTGCGGTTTGAGGAAGGACGAACCCCCTTCCTCTCGGCAAGGCGCGTTGCCGAACAGCTTGGCGTCAATCTGGGTGAACTGGCCGGCCTTATCGGTGTCGCCCGCAACACGCTGACTGCCAAGACTGGCGCGCGCAAGGTCGATGCGGCTTTGAGCCCTGTCGTCCGCATTCTCTCGATGGCCAGTGAAATGGCCGGCGACGAACAGCGCGCCGCCATCTGGTTCAAGCATCAGCCGATCCCCGGCTGGGCCGGCAAGACGGCCTACGATCTCGTTCACGACGGCAAGGCCGAAAAAGTGCTTTCCTATCTGGAGGCAGTGCGTTCCGGCGTCTATGCCTGAATCACTGCCGCCGCAGGTGCTCTGGCGGGCCTTCGTCCCGCGCTGGGCTCATGTGCCGCTTTCGGGCGAAGGGGCGGCGCGTTTCGGCGGGCGATGGAATCCGGTCGGCGCCAGGACGATCTACGCGGCTCGCGAATTATCGACCGCCTGGGCCGAATACAATCAGGGCTTTGTCCAGCATCCGGCGCTGATCGCGCAACTTGAGCTGCTGCAGGCGCATCTGGCCGATTTGACCCATGAGGAGACGCTGGCCGCTTTGAACATCGGACCGGACATCCATCGCTGCCAATGGCGCGACGCGATCGACCGGGGGCTGACGCCTGAGACGCACGCATTGAGACAGCGGCTGTTGGCAGACGGATTTGACGGCGTGATTTACCCCTCCGTCATGTCGCCGGGCGGCACATGCGTGGCGCTGTGGCGCTGGAACGAGGACGGCGCACCGAAGCTCAACGTCATCGATCCGGATCACCGCTTGCCCAAGACGACAGCCTCCTGGGTTTAGCCGATCAGGAAAACAAGGTTCGGAGCGACTAAACCCGCGTCCCGCCGACCGTCATCTGGTCCATCCTGAGATGCGGCTGGCCGACGCCGACCGGCACGCCCTGGCCGGCCTTGCCGCACATGCCGATGCCGGTATCGAGCTTCATGTCGTTGCCGATCATGGAGACGCGGTGCATGGCGTCCGGGCCGTTGCCGATGAGCATGGCGCCCTTGATCGGCTGGGTGACCTTGCCGTCCTCGATCATGTAGGCCTCGGTGCAGCCGAACACGAACTTGCCGGACGTGATATCGACCTGTCCGCCGCCGAAGGACACGGCATAGATGCCGTTCTTGACCGAGGCGATGATCTCCTCCGGCTCCCTGTCGCCGGCGGTCATGTAGGTGTTGGTCATGCGCGGCATTGGCTGGTGGGCATAGCTCTCGCGCCGCCCGTTGCCGGTCGCCTTCATGCCCATCAGGCGGGCGTTCTGCCGGTCCTGCATGTAGCCGACCAGCTTGCCGTCCTCGATCAGCACATTGCGCGCCGAAGGGGTGCCTTCGTCGTCCACGGTCAGCGAGCCGCGCCGTTCGGCGATGGTTCCGTCGTCGACGACCGTCACGCCCCTGGCGGCGACCTGCTGGCCGAGCAATCCGGCGAAAGCCGAAGTCTTCTTGCGGTTGAAATCGCCTTCCAGCCCATGCCCGACCGCTTCGTGCAGCATGACGCCTGGCCAGCCGCTCGACAGCACGATGTCGAAGGTGCCAGCCGGGGCAGGAATGGCCTCGAGGTTGACGAGCGCCTGCCGCAGCGCCTCCTGCGCGGTGTGCTTCCAGCTGTCCTCGGCGACGAACTGGTCGAAGCCGGTGCGCCCGCCAATGCCGAAGGAACCGCTTTCCTGGCGGTCGCCTTCGCCGACGACGACGCCGACATTGACCCGGACCAGCGGGCGGATGTCGCGCACCGTCTGGCCGTCGGCACGCACGATCTCGACATGCTGCCACGACGAGGTGAGCGAGGCCGTCACCTGCCGCACGCGCGGATCGGCGTTGCGCAAAAAGGCGTCGACCTCCTGCAGCAGCTTGGCTTTCGCCTCGAAGGACGGCGACGGGATCGGGTTCTCGTCGCTGTAGAGATGGCGGTTGGTGCGCGGCGGCGCTTCCGCCAGCGTGCCGGAATAGCCGCCCTTGACCGTGGCCACGGCATCGGAGGCGCGCAGGAGCGCCGCCTCCGACAGCTCGCTCGAATGGGCGTAGCCGCTTGCCTCGCCGGCCACGGCGCGCAGTCCGAAGCCCTGGTCGGTGTTGAAATTGGCCGTCTTCAGCCGGCCATTGTCGAACATCAGCGCTTCGCTCTCGCTGTATTCGAGGAACAGTTCGCCATCGTCGGCGCCGTTGAGCGTATCGGCGACGATCCGCTTGATGCGGTCTTCGGAAATGTCGAACTTGCCGATGAGGCTGGTCATGGAGGGTTGTCCTGAACGGGGAATGGTTTTCACCGATGTAGGCGCGTCGGTCCCATTCGGCAACCGCTACTGGCGGACGGACGCCTTGATGCGAACCATGAAGGACTGCCATATCGCGGACCGATTTCCGCATATACATATGTTGGCGTGACGCTGCCAACGAAGGCGACGTCCAGATTGGCAAGGGAGCCTTCCTCGGCAAGGCCTTGATCCAGCAGTCTTTGCCGTTCCGCTCATTGGCCTTAGCCCCGCGAGGATATGGCAACCCCGCGGCGGAAGCTGTCCGCCGCAAACCTTCGAGGATCAAAAATGCCGGTACGGGAAAGACCATCCTTCATCGCCCATTGGCATGACATCGAACACGACGACGACTGGCACTATGACGAAGATGACGAGCCGATGAGCATCGGAGCGCCTTTCGGCAGACATTTCGGCCTGACAAAGCTGGGCATCCACCATCAGCGGCTGCCCCCCGGCCGGCGCACATCCTTTCCGCATGCCGAGAGTGCCGAAGAAGAGTTTGTCTACGTCATCGAAGGCGAACCTGACGTCTGGATCGACGGCTATCTCCATCGGCTAGTGCCTGGCGATGCCGTCGGGTTTCCGGCCGGCACCGGGATCGCGCACAGCTTTCTCAACAACACCGACGCCGACGTCCGCCTTCTCGTGGTGGGCGAACGGACCAAGCCGGAGAACCGTGTATTCTATCCCCTCCATCCTGAGCGCAGACCGCTGCATCCCGACTGGTGGGACGGTCATCCGACGCACGCGCTTGGTCCGCACGACGGAATGACCGACAAGCGGCGCGCAGAGAAGGCCAGGCGAAAAGCCGAATAGGTCAGGGCAGCGCTGCGAAGCCTTCGCCGAAGCCTTTCAGGTCGACCGGGATGCCGATGCCTTCCTCAGGCGTCTGGAAGACGATGAAGGTCGCGGCCTTGCCGGTCTTCAGCGTGTCGAGCAGCGGCTTTTCGAGGATGACCTCGGCGTAGCACCCGTCCTGGAAGCAGCGGACGAAATAGGCGCGGCCGATATCCTTGCCGTCGACGTTCAGGCCAAGGCCGTTCGGCAAAAGCACGCCAAGGGGCGCCAGCACGCGCAGGATTTCCGCCTTGTTGTCGGCGGTGCGCAGGACGACCACCGAAAGGCCCATCTCGGGCCTGTCCTCGGCGACGACATTCTGCATCATCACGCATTGCTCGGAGGTCGCGCCGGCCGGCGTATCGCAGATGATGGACCAGGCGCCATGGGTCGATTTCACCGTGCCGCTCGGCTGCGCGGCATACGCGCTTGCGCACATCGACAGGGCGGCAAGCAGGACGACCTTCGCCGAAATTTTCGAGACCCAAGAGTTCATAACGGCTCCATCACGAATCACGGCACTTTAAGCCCGGCAAAAGCAGAGGAAAAGCAGGCGACAGGCTTCAGTCCGCCTTGAATGCGGCTCGAATGCGGTTTTCAGGCCAAAATCCTCGTTCGGACCCGTTCGCCCTGCTTTATACCGTGCGATGGCGGAAAAACAGGCCCGGCGGGCAACCTTCCGCACGATATCTGGCGCGGCGTGCAGCCGCCGCCAGCCTTACGCGCAAAAATGCCGCACGGTTTCGGCCGCTCCTTTCTTGCGGCGGGAAAAAGAGTATGGTTTGAACCACGCTTAGCTGTCCGGGATTCCCGTTCGGGCATTGTTATGTATTCTTGCGGCCGGATCGTGAGGGCACTGGGAGATGATGAGGGCGATGAGGAAATTTATTGCAGGCGCCAGCGCCACGACCGCGTTTCTCGCAGGTGCTTCCGCCCATGCGGCGCAGCCTGTCGAATGGCAGATGACATTCCAGCCCGCCGCCACCGGCATGATGAGCCAGATCACCTGGTTCGAGCATTACACGCTCTGGTTCATCGTACCGATCACCCTGTTTGTGCTGGGGCTGATTGCCTACTGCTTCTTCAGGTTCCGCGACAGCGTCAACCCGACCCCGACGCGCACGAGCCACAACACCTTCATCGAGGTGCTCTGGACCGTGGGGCCGGTCGTGATCCTGCTGTTCATCGCCATTCCCTCCTTCCAGCTTTTGACCGCGCAGTACACGCCGCCGGAAGAGCCGAAGCTGACCATCAAGGCGACGGCCAACCAGTGGAATTGGGACTACGAATATCAGGTCGATCAGCCGCTTTCCTACAACTCAGCCCTGCTGCAGGACGGCGATCGCGCCGGTCTCGGCAAGGAAGACAAGGCTGCCTACCCGCGCCTGCTGGCGGTGGACAACGAGATGGTCGTGCCGGTCAACACGACGACGCGCGTTCTGGTGACCGCGGCCGACGTGATCCACGCTTTCGCCATGCCGGCTTTCGGCGTCAAGACCGACGCGGTGCCCGGCCGCATCAACGAAATCTGGTTCAAGCCCGAGAAGGAAGGCCTCTATTATGGCCAGTGCTCGGAATTGTGCGGCAAGGACCACGCCTTCATGCCGATCGCGATCCGCGTCGTTTCGGATGCTCAATACAACACCTGGCTGGCAGCGGCCAAGGCAGACCTTCCCGGCGCCAACAAGGCGCTGATGGCCGAGGTCGAGGGTACCAACAAGGTAGCGGCCGCCGGCAACTGACGCACGGCCAAGCAAGAATAGGGAACGGAGCGGAAAATGGCGCACGCTGCAGCTCACGACGATCATGACCACAAGCCGTATCGTGGCTGGGTCCGGTGGGTTTATTCCACCAACCACAAGGATATCGGCACGCTCTATCTGATCTTCGCGATCTTCGCCGGCTGCCTTGGCGGGTTCCTTTCGGTCATGATGCGCTGGGAGCTGGCGGAGCCGGGCATCCAGATATTCAACGGTCTCGCCCAGATGGTCTACGGCGTCGGCGCCGATGAATCGATCGATGCCGGCAAGTCGATGTACAACGCCTTCACCACCGCCCATGGGCTGGTCATGATCTTCTTCATGGTCATGCCGGCGCTGATCGGCGGCTTCGCCAACTGGATGGTTCCGATCATGATCGGCGCGCCGGACATGGCGTTCCCGCGCATGAACAACATCTCCTTCTGGCTTCTGCCGCCGGCGTTCATCCTGCTGATCCTGTCGGCCTTCATGCCGAGCGCGCCCGGTGCCTGGGGCGTTGGCGGCGGCTGGACGATCTATCCGCCGCTCTCGACGTCGGGCCAGCCCGGACCGGCCATGGATCTGGCGATCCTGTCGCTGCACATCGCCGGCGCTTCCTCGATCCTCGGCGCGATCAACTTCATCACCACCATCTTCAACATGCGCGCGCCGGGCATGACCATGCACAAGATGCCGCTGTTCGCCTGGTCGGTGCTGATCACCGCCTTCCTGCTGCTGCTTTCCTTGCCGGTTCTGGCGGGCGGCATCACCATGCTTCTTACCGATCGCAATTTCGGAACGTCCTTCTTCGTGCCCGAAAATGGCGGCGACCCGATCCTGTTCCAGCACCTGTTCTGGTTCTTCGGCCATCCCGAAGTGTACATCCTGATCCTGCCGGGCTTCGGCATCGTCAGCCACATCGTCTCGACCTTCTCCCGCAAGCCTGTCTTCGGCTATCTCGGCATGGCCTATGCCATGGTCGCCATCGGCGCCGTCGGCTTCGTCGTGTGGGCGCACCACATGTACACCACCGGCCTGTCGCTCGACACGCAGCGCTATTTCGTCTTCGCAACCATGGTCATCGCGGTGCCGACCGGCGTGAAGATCTTCTCTTGGATCGCGACCATGTGGGGCGGCTCTATCTCGTTCCGTACCCCGATGCTGTGGGCAGTCGGCTTCATCTTCCTGTTCACGGTTGGTGGCGTCACCGGCGTGCAGCTGGCCAATGCCGGCCTCGACCGTTCGATGCACGATACCTACTACGTCGTGGCGCACTTCCATTACGTGCTGTCGCTCGGCGCCGTGTTCGCCATCTTCGCCGCCTGGTACTACTGGTTCCCCAAGATGACCGGCTACATGTATTCGCCGGTGATCGGCAACACGCACTTCTGGGTTACGTTCGTCGGCGTGAACCTGGTGTTCTTCCCGCAGCATTTCCTCGGCCTCGCCGGTATGCCGCGCCGCTACATCGACTATCCGGACGCGTTCGCCGGCTGGAACCATGTTTCGTCGATCGGCTCCTACATCTCGGCGGTCGGCGTGCTGATCTTCCTCTACGGCGTGTTCGAAGCCTTCCAGAAGAAGCGCGTCGCCGGCGCCAACCCGTGGGGCGAGGGCGCAACGACACTGGAATGGCAGCTGCCTTCGCCGCCGCCCTTCCACCAGTGGGAGCAGCTGCCCAGGATCAAGTAAGCGGCAGCAGAACGTTCAGGACCGCCGGCCCCGCCGGCGGTTTTGGCCAAACGGCCAGCGATTTTGGCCAGAATGACTGGAATTTGAGTACGTATGGCCCTTGTTGACGATACCCGGATCGAAGAAGCGGGCTTTCGCGTGTCGGAAGCCACCGCCGGGGATTTCTTCGCCCTCTTGAAGCCGCGCGTCATGTCACTCGTGGTGTTCACCGCGTTCGTCGGGCTGGTGGCCGCCCCGGTCGCGATCAATCCGCTTCTCGCCGTCATCGCCATCCTCGCCATCGCCATCGGCGCCGGCGCGTCGGGCGCGCTGAACATGTGGTATGACGCCGACATCGACGCGGTCATGACCCGCACCGCCAACCGGCCGGTGCCGTCGGGCCGCGTGCTGCCCGGCGAAGCGCTGGTTTTCGGGCTCGTGCTGTCGGCGCTGTCGGTGATGACGCTCGGCGTGCTGGTCAACTGGCTGGCCGCCGTCCTGCTTGCCTTCACCATCTTCTTCTACGCCGTCGTCTACACGATGTGGCTGAAGCGCTGGACGCCGCAGAACATCGTCATCGGCGGCGCCGCCGGCGCTATACCGCCGGTCATCGGATGGGCGGCTGCGACCGGATCGGTCAGCCTCGAAAGCGTCATCCTGTTTCTCATCATCTTCCTGTGGACGCCGCCGCATTTCTGGGCGCTGGCTTTGTTCAAGTCGGGCGACTATGCGCGCGCCGGCATCCCGATGATGCCGAACGTCGCCGGTGAGGCCTCGACCCGCCGCCAGATTTTCGCCTATGCGCTCGTTCTGGCGCCAATCGGCGTCCTGCCCTGGGCAATGGGCTATACGAGCGCCGTTTACGGTGTTGCCGCCGCGCTGCTCGGCATCGGTTTCGTCGGTTATTCCTGGCGGGTTTTCACCATGCCGGACTCCGATCGGGTGATGAAGCCGGCCAAGGCATTGTTCGGCTATTCGCTGCTTTATCTCTTCGCCATCTTCGCGGCCTACCTTGGCGACAGCGTTGTCGAGCGGTTCCTCTCGATGGGTGGCCTGTAACCATGCCCGAAGAAAAGCTCGAACTCGTCACCTTGACCGACCGGCAGAAGAAGGCCCGCCGCAATCGCTCGGTGGCGATTGGCCTGGCGCTTGGCGTGCTCGTCATCATCTTCTATGTGGCGACGATCGCCAAGTTCGGCCCCTCGATCCTCAACCGGCCGCTGTGAGGGATTGAATGAGCCAGCCTGCTGAAAAAACCAGACAGAAGGCGACCGGTGCCAGGGGCAACGGCGTCGTCGCCGGCATTTGCGTGGCGTTTTTCGTCGGCATGATCGGGATGGCCTACGCCGCCGTGCCGCTCTACCAGATGTTTTGCCAGGCGACGGGCTATGGCGGCACCACGCGGCGGACGACGCAATATGCCGACCGCGTGCTCGACCGCGACATCACGATCCGCTTCGACGCCAACACCTCCGGCGTGCCGTGGGATTTCGCGCCCGTGGCCCGTTCGATGACGATCAAGATCGGCGAGACGGCGCAGGCGCACTATACCGCGACCAACAAGTTCGACAGGCCGTCGGCCGGCCGCGCGACCTTCAACGTCGTGCCGGAAATGGCCGGCGCCTATTTCAACAAGGTGGAGTGCTTCTGCTTCACCGATACGACCTTGCAGCCAGGCCAGACGATGGATATGCCGGTGGTCTTCTATGTGGACCCCGACATCGTCAATGCGCCGGAACTGAAAGACATCAAGACGATTACGCTTTCCTATACGATGTTCCCGATCGAGGCGAACAAGCCGGTTGCCGCGGCGCCGGTCGAAGACAAGAGCACGACTATTCCGAATACCGCAGAGACTCTCGGGGGTTGACATGGCAGACGCACACGCAAAACCGCAACACGACTACCATATCATCGATCCCAGCCCGTGGCCGTTCATCGGCTCGGTCGGTGCGCTCATCATGGCCATCGGCGGCGTCGCCTGGATGCAGTATCTCAAGGGCAACGAGTTCCACCTGGTCGGGTTGAACATCGCCGGTCCGTGGATCTTCTTTGTCGGCCTGCTGGTCATCCTCTACGTGATGTTCTCGTGGTGGTCGGACACGGTGAAGGAAGCGCACGAGGGCCACCACACGCGGGTGGTTTCGCTGCACCTGCGCTACGGCATGATCATGTTCATCGCCTCCGAGGTGATGTTCTTCGTCGCCTGGTTCTGGGCCTTCTTCGACGCCAGCCTGTTCCCGAACGAAATACACCAGGTGGCGCGCGCCGAATTCACCGGCGGCGTCTGGCCGCCGAAGGGCATGGAGGTGCTCGATCCCTTCCACCTGCCGCTCTACAATACGATCATCCTGCTGCTTTCGGGCACCACGGTCACCTGGGCGCACCATTCGCTCATCCATGGCGACCGCAAGGGCCTGATCAACGGCCTGGTGCTCACCGTCGGCCTCGGGCTGTTGTTCTCCATGGTCCAGGCCTACGAGTACATCCACGCGCCGTTCGCCTTCAAGGACTCGATCTACGGCGCCACCTTCTTCATGGCGACCGGTTTCCACGGCTTCCACGTCATCATCGGCACCATCTTCCTGGGCGTCTGCCTGGTGCGCGCCATGCGCGGCGATTTCACGCCGAAACAGCATTTCGGCTTCGAGGCGGCGGCCTGGTACTGGCACTTCGTCGACGTGGTCTGGCTGTTCCTGTTCGCCTGCATCTACGTGTGGGCCTCGCACGGCGCGGTCATCGAACACGCCGGCTGAGCCCGGTCGAAATGATATGAGGGGGGTGGCCGTGGTGACATGGCCGCCCCTTGTCTTTTTGGCGTCGCTTTAAACGACGCTCATGGCCTCGGCCGTGGGAGTTGATCATGGATGAAGACAAAGCGCTGTGGGCGCCCGTCGAGCCGATTTCCGCCGGCCTGCGGGGCCGCTGCCCGCGCTGCGGCGAGGGCAGGCTGTTTTCCGGCTTCCTGTCGGTCGGCAAAAGCTGCGTCAATTGCGGACTGGATTATTCCTACGCCGATGCCGGCGATGGTCCCGCCGTCTTTGTCATCCTGATCATCGGTTTCGTCGTGGTCGGACTGGCGCTGTGGATGGAGGTGACGCTCAATCCGCCGCTATGGCTGCACTTCATCCTGTGGGTGCCGCTGACGCTGGTCCTCTGTCTCGGTGCGCTGCGCCTCATCAAGGGCGTGCTCTTGACGCTGCAATACAGCAACAAGGCCGCCGAAGGCAGGCTGGACGGCGGCAAATGAGCACCGGTGTGCATCAAGCGGATGCGGGCCATAGTCGGCCCCGCAAGGCTTTGGCGCTGGTTCTCGGCGCAATCGCTTTCCTGATCCTGATCGGGCTGGGCACCTGGCAGGTGCAGCGCCTGCAGTGGAAGGAAGGCCTGCTGCACACGATCGAGACGCGTATGCATTCGGCGCCGCTGCCCCTGGCGGACGTGGAGCGGCAATTCGCTGCCTCCGGCGATGTCGACTATGTGCCGGTCACGGTGTCAGGTACATTCCTGAATCAGGGCGAGCGCCATTTCTTTGCTACATGGCAGGGCGATTCCGGCTTCAACATCTTCACGCCCTTGCTGCTCGATGACGGCCGCTACGTGCTGGTAAACCGGGGCTTCGTGCCCTACGACCGCAAGGAACCGGCAAGGCGGCCGCAAAGCCAGCCTGCCGGCAGGGTCACCGTCACCGGGCTTGCGCGCAATCCGCTGGCCGGCAAGCCGTCGTCGATGGTGCCCGAAAACGATCCGGCCAAGAACATCTTCTACTGGAAGGACCGCGACGCGATGGCTGCAACGGCTGGGCTTCCGGCCGGCGCCGGCATCGTGCCGATCTTCATCGACGCCGATGCAACGCCCAATCCCGGCGGTCTGCCGGTCGGCGGCGTCACCATTGTCGACCTGCCCAACAATCACCTGCAATATGCGGTGACATGGTACGGGCTGGCGTTGGCGCTGCTCGGTGTGCTGCTGGTGTGGCTGCGGCGTCAATACAAGGGAAAATAGAGCCGGATATTTGCCGGTGAGGGGTGCTTCGACGGCTGGCGTGGTATTTGGACCTGGCGCTTCTCAAATGCGCCGCCGGCCTTGACAGTGCGACACGCACGCCGCATTTCCAGCCTTGAACGGAACCGGAAGAATGCTTCACACCAAGCCGCCCCTGACGATCAGGCTGTGCCAGCCGCGCGGCTTCTGCGCCGGCGTCGACCGCGCCATCCAGATCGTCGTGCTGGCGCTGAAAAAATACGGCGCGCCGGTCTATGTCCGCCACGAGATCGTCCACAACCGCTATGTCGTCGAGGGACTGCAGAACCTCGGCGCGGTGTTCATCGAGGAACTGTCGGAGATACCCGCAGAGCATCGGCGGTCGCCGGTGGTGTTTTCCGCCCATGGCGTGCCGAAATCGGTGCCGGCGGACGCGCAGGCCCGCAATCTCTTCTATCTCGACGCCACATGCCCGCTCGTCTCCAAGGTACACAAGCAGGCCATGCGCCACCAGCGGCAGGGCCGCCACGTGCTGCTGATCGGCCATGCCGGCCATCCCGAGGTCATCGGCACGATGGGCCAGCTTGCCGAAGGCGCGGTGACGCTGATCGAAACCGAGGAAGACGTTGCCAATTTCGTGCCGCGGGACGCCGATGCGCTTGGCTTCGTCACCCAGACGACGCTGTCGGTCGAGGACACCGCCGGCCTGCTGAAGGCGCTGGAGCAGAAGTTCCCGAACATGCAGGCGCCGGCGGCTGAATCGATCTGTTACGCGACGACGAACCGCCAGGACGCGGTGAAGGAGGCGGCTCCGGGCACCGATCTCTTCCTGACGGTCGGCGCGCCCAATTCGTCCAATTCGCGCCGGCTGGTCGAGGTCGCCGAGCGTGCTGGCGCCAGGCGTTCGCTGCTGGTGCAGCGCGCCGGCGAGATACCGTGGGAGACCCTCGGCGATATTTCGGTTCTCGGCCTCTCGGCCGGGGCGTCGGCGCCCGAAATCATCGTCGACGAGATCATCGACGCGTTCCGCCAGCGCTTCGATGTCAGGGTCGAACTCGCCGCCACCGCCGAGGAAACGGAAAATTTCCCGGTCATGCGCGTGCTGCGCGATGTCGAGCTGACGCCCGCCGACATGGCTTTCGTCAACGGTACGGCATAGGCATGGCCGTCTACACCGACATCGGCGAGATCGAGCTCGCTGCTTTCCTTGAGCACTATGGCATCGGCGAACTGCTCTCCTACAAGGGCATCGCCGAAGGCGTCGAAAACTCCAACTTCCTGCTCCACACCTCCACCGGCGCCTATATCCTCACGTTGTACGAGAAGCGGGTGAACCGGGACGACCTGCCGTTCTTTTTGGGACTGATGCGGCACCTCGCCGGCAAGGGCCTGAGCTGCCCGCTGCCGGTCACGCGCAAGGATGGCCAGACCATCAGCGAACTGGCCGGTCGCCCCGCCGCGATCATCACTTTCCTCGAAGGCATGTGGATGCGGCGGCCGACGGTGGACCACTGCCGCGAGGTTGGCAGGGCGATGGCGCAAATGCACCTCGCCGGCCAGGATTTTGCCATGCGCCGGGACAATGCCCTGTCCGTGTCCGGCTGGCGGCCCCTGTGGGACAAGGCCCGCGACCGCGCCGGCGAGGTCGAAGAGGGGCTTGCCGCGGAAGTGGAAAGCGACCTGGCCTTTCTGGAAGCCAACTGGCCGACCGAACTTCCATCCGGCGTCATCCATGCTGATCTTTTTCCCGACAACGTCTTTTTCCTCGGCAAGCGCCTGTCGGGCGTCATCGATTTCTATTTCGCCTGTACCGACCTTCTGGCCTACGACATTGCCATCTGCCTCAACGCCTGGTGCTTCGAAAAGGACAACGCCTTCAACCTGACCAAGGGCATGGCGCTGCTCGGCGGCTACACCGCCGTGCGTCCGCTTTCCGCCGAGGAGGCGAAGGCGCTGCCCATACTGGCGCGCGGCTCGGCCCTGCGCTTCCTGCTGACCCGGCTTTACGACTGGCTGAACACGCCGGCGGGCAGTCTGGTGGTCAAGAAGGACCCGCTCGAATATCTGCGGCGCATGCGCTTCCACCGGCAGATCGGTTCGGCCGAGGAATATGGCCTCAAGATCGAGACGGTGACGGCGTGAGGCGCGTCGAGGCCTATACGGACGGCGCGTGTTCCGGCAACCCTGGCCCCGGCGGCTGGGGCGCGGTGCTCCGCCTGCGCAGCGAAGGGGCCAATGACGGCGCGACGCGCGAGCTCAATGGCGGCGAGCAGTTGACGACCAACAACCGCATGGAGCTGATGGCCGCGATCAGCGCGCTGAACGCCATCAAGGACGGCACCGTTGTCGACCTCTACACCGACAGCAGCTACGTCAAGGACGGCATTTCCGGCTGGATCGAGGGCTGGAAACGCAATGGCTGGAAGACGGCCGACAAGAAGCCGGTCAAGAACGCCGAGCTGTGGCAGGCGCTGGACGAGGCGCGCAAGCGTCATACCGTGACCTGGCACTGGGTGAAGGGCCATGCCGGGCACCCGGAGAACGAGCGCGCCGACGAACTCGCCCGCGCCGGCATGGCGCCATTCAAGCCGGCGAAGTCGGCCGCGTCTTCCGCCTCCGTCAAGCGAACCGGCCTGGCGAAGAAGCCGGTCCGGCGGTCCAACCAGAGCTATTGAGGCGCTGGCAGGCTTAGCGGATCAGCAGCGCCGAACCGAAAAGGCCGAGCGCGAACACCGTGTGCGAGACAAGGTTGAGCACTCGGACCTTCGTCGGATTGGGCGCTTTCGAGGACGCCCAGCCTGCGCCCATGCCGGGCGCCAGCAGGAACCAGCCGGCGCCGACCGTCAGAATGCTCCAGATGAAGGCCGGCAGGAAGGTCGGTTGTACGAACCAGCTGACGCCGACAAGCAAGGCCAGAATGATCCCGTAGAGGATGCCGACCGCGTAGTGGAAAGCCCAACCGAGCGCCAGCTCGCCTGAATAGGGCGCGGCATTGCCGATGGCGTCGTGGAAGATTTTTCCATCGCGCAGATGCCAGACCCAGCGGCCGACAAGGCCCCAGTTCGGCCTTGGCAGCCCGAAACCGCGATTGAGGGCTATCGCCCACAAATCCATGAGCACCGTCGCGCCGAGACCGATCGCGGCTCCACGCAGGACCAGTTCCAACATGCAGGTGCTCCTGAACGTGATTGACTTCACGGCCGGCTTTTCGACACCGGCGCGGGATATGCGGCGAGATGGAATTTTCAGAGCTGCTCGAGGATTCTCACAGCGCCCGATTCCACCGCCTGGCCGGGCGCGCCCTCGATGTTGAGGGTGACGACCTTGCCGTCATCCACGATCATGGAAAACCGCTTCGAGCGCAGGCCCATGCCGCCGCCACTCGCGTCCATGTCCAGCCCCAGCGCCTTGACGAAATCGCCATTGCCGTCGGCGAGGTAGAGGATCTTGCCTTCGCCGCCGGTGAAGCGGGCCCATGCGCCCATGACATGATGGTCGTTCACCGCCACCACGGCCACCGTGTCGACCCCACGCGCCAGAATGGCGTCGTAATTGTCGAGATAGCCCGGCAGGTGGTTGTTGCTGCAAGTGGGGGTGAAAGCGCCTGGAACGGCGAAAAGCACGACTTTCTTGCCCGAAAATATCTCGGCCGTGCTCAAGGCCTTGCCGCCATCGGCGGTCATGGTCTTGAACGTCGCCTCGGGCAGCTTGTCGCCAACGGAAATCGTCATGAAAACCTCGCAAGTGGAAAAGCAGATGCAGCGATAGCGGAGCAAAGCTGACGCCGCAACCGCCAGGACCAGGTCATGGATAGGGCAGCAACCCTTCGACCGCGCCAGTGGTTCCCGTCACGGTGTAATGCAGCCCGGCGCCGGCGGGAATAGTGTCCGGCCGGTCGAGGATCGGCACGGAAAACAGCACCTTGCCGTTCTGTTCCGTCCGCGTCGGCGGGCCAAACATGTAATCCTGGTTCCCAGCGACGAAGAAATCCACGGCATCCGGCGCGCCTGGAGCAGCCACCTCGACATTCAGCGTCTCATCATCCCCTGCCACGGTGACGGCGCGGAAATCGCTTCTCTCCGCTTGCGGCAGCGCGGCGAACGCGGCCTTGACGAGTTGGGCGTCGGCGGCGTTGTCGGGGTCTGAGGCGGGGTCGACCGACAGCGTCGTCTGCACGGGAATACAGATGGTTTCGCAGATGCCGAGAAACACATGCGCTTCGATCAACGCTTTGTCGCCCGGGGATTTCAGCGTGAAGACGGCAGGCAAGGCTACCGAACGGTCGTAGCCCGCCCATTGCCCGTAGCCGTCGTCATGGCGCTGCGGCGCGGGAAAGGACAGGTCGATGCCTGCCACATTCGCGCTGGCGTTCACGTCGATCTGCGGCGGCACGCCACTGTCGCCCGGATCACGCCAATAGGTCTTCCAGCCCGGCTTGAGAGCGATCTCCAGAACGCCCTGTATCCGGCCCGCCTGATCGGCAGTCCCCGTCGTGACGAGCCGCACGCGGCCCCCCTGGCTTTCATACCAGGCCGACGACGACGCCGAGGCGAACCCGCAGGCCGCGACTGTAAAAAACAGGCTGAACGACAGGACTTTCAGCTTATTCATGGCGGTGATTTGACGTTGTCTTTGTGGCGGCGCAACCGCAGGCGCCGACACGCGACCATCATTTTTGCGTGACCCGTGCGACGACGCCGGTCAAACCGGCTTGCTCCCGCATCTTTCAAGGCAGGCCAAAACGCGTTACCTTGCGGCATGGATCTTTTGCGTCACAAGAGGCCAGCCGCACGAAGCGGCTTCCTGGATGACCAGTTCCTGATTGCCATGCCCGGCATGAAGGACGACCGTTTTGCACGCTCGGTGATCTATATCTGCGCCCATAGCGACGAGGGCGCGATCGGCCTCATCATCAACCAGACCCAGCAGATGCTGTTTCCCGACCTCCTGGTCCAGCTTGGCATCATGAACGAGCAGGAGGCCATTCGCCTGCCGCCGCAGACGCGCGATTTCGTCGTTCGCAACGGCGGTCCGGTGGACCGCAGCAGGGGCTTCGTGCTGCATACCGGCGATTACAGGGTCGACTCGTCCCTGCCTGTGTCGGACGACATCTGCCTCACCGCCACCGTCGATATATTGCGGGCGATTTCCGCCGGCAGGGGCCCGCGTCATGCCTTGATGGCGCTCGGCTATGCCGGCTGGGGCGCTGGCCAGCTCGAAAGCGAGATCGCCGAGAACGGCTGGCTGACCTGTCCGGCCACGCCCGCGCTGCTCTTCGATAGCGACATCGAAAGCAAATACGATCGCGTGCTGGCGTCCATCGGCATCGATCTGGCGCATTTGAGCCTCGCCGCCGGTCACGCCTGACCGACGGGATACTGTTCCTTCAGCAGCTTGACCACGGCATCGCCCGCCATCGGCGCGCCGAACATGAAGCTCTGGACATATTCGCAGCCCATCTGCCGCAACTCCAGCGCGTCGCGCTGGTCCGAAATGCCTTCGGCGACGACCGACAGGCCAAGCTCGTGCGCCATGTTGACCATGGAGCGCAGCAGAACGGCCCGTTTCGGCGTCGTGTCGTCAACGAAGCTCTTGTCGATCTTGATCGTGTCGAAGGGAAAGCGCGTCAGGTAGGACAGCGACGAATAGCCGGTGCCGAAATCGTCGAGCGACAGGCCGATGCCCAGTTGCTTGAGCTTGCCCAGCACATGGGCGGCCTGCTCGGGATTGTCCATCACCAGCGATTCCGTCAGTTCGAGCCGCAGGCATCGCGGCTTGATGTTGGCGCGCGCGATCACCGAACGCACGTCGCTGACGAGATCGCGGCGGATGAGCTGGCGGCTCGACAAGTTGACCGAAACCGAAAGCGGCGTGTCGCCGATCTGCTTTTGCCAGCCGGCAAGGTCTTCGGCCGCCTTCTGCATGGCGAAAAGACCCAGCTGCACGATGACGCCGCAGCTTTCCGCCACCGGAATGAAGTCCCCCGGCGGGATCATGCCGCGGCGCGGATGATCCCAGCGCAGCAGCGCCTCGAACCCGGCGACGCTGTTGTCCTCCAGCCGCACGATGGGCTGGTAGGCGAGGGTGAATTCGCGCCGCTCGATGGCGCGGCGCAGGTCGGACTCGAACTGCAGCCGGTCGGTGCCGACCGTCCGGAAGGCTGGACGGAACGGTTCGATACGGTCGCCCCCGAAGCGCTTTGCCTGATGCATGGCAAGTTCGGCATCCTTGACGATGTCCTCGGCGGAAACTTCGGTCGATGTCCAGGTGATGAGGCCGATGGATGCCGTCAGAACGATTTCCCGCTTGGCGAAGGTGATCGGCGCGCTGATCGCGTGCTTGATTGCATCGGCAACAGTGGCGATACGCGCCGGGTCCTGCTCGGACAGGAGCATCAGCGCAAACTGGTCGCCGGCGAAGCGCGAAAGCGAATCCTTCGGCTTGAGCAGCCGGTGCAGCCGCCGCGCCACGGTCAGCAGGATGGTGTCGCCTGCCGAAATCCCGAGCCCGTCATTGACCTGCTTGAAGCGGTCGATGTCGATGACGAAGACCGTCGGCCGCACCTTTTCCTCGGTGCGGGCAATCGAGATGACCGCCTCGAGGCGGTTCATGAAGAGTTCGCGGTTGGGCAGCCCGGTCAGATTGTCGTGAACGGCGTCGTGCAGCAGCCGTTCCTCGGATTTCTTCTGTTCGGTGACATCGACCATCGTGCCGACGCAGCGGATGACCTCGCCGTCGGACCCGACGACGGGCCGGGCGCGCAGGGAAAACCAGTGATAGTGGCCGTCCGCGCCGCGCAGTCGGAAATTCTGCGACACGCGGCCGCGTCGATGTTCCAGCACAACGTCCAGCGTGGTGCGGAAGGTGTCACGGTCGTCGGCATGCAGAACGGGCAGCCAGTTGCGCGCCGCTCCGCCAAGGCTGTTCGGCGCCAGGCCGAGCTGAAGGCTGACGTCCGGACGCGTCACCACGCGGTCGCGCAGGACGTCCCAGTCCCAGACGGTGTCGCCGGAGCCAGAAACCGCCAGCGCCTGCCTTTCGAGATCGGAAAACAGACCCTGGTGCAGCGCGCCGCCGGCAAACGCATGTTGCATGACGGTAAAGCCGATCAGAAGGATGATCAGGATCAGCCCGCCGCCGAGCGCCGGCTGGGCGATATCATTGTCGAGCAGGCCGGTAACGGCCATCCATGAGCCGCATAGCCATAACAGCACCATGACCCAACTGGGCACGAGCATGATGGCGCGGTCGTAGCCGCGGATTCCGAGGAAGATGATGAGGCCGAGCCCGGTTACGGCTGTTGCCGCGAAGGAAAGCCGTGCGATGCCCGCGGCGATGGCCGGGTCGATGATGGCGACGCCGGCAATGAGGATCAGGCCCAGCAGCCAGACGATTGCGCCATAGCTGAAATGGCCATGCCATCGGTTGAGATTGAGATAGGCGAAGAGGAAGACCACGAAGGTGGTGGCCAGCGCCACCTCGGTTCCGGCCCGCCATATCTGCTCGTTGCCGGGGGAAATTTCGATCACCTTGCTCAGAAAGCCGAAATCGACGCAGATATAGGCCAGGACCGCCCAGGAAAGGGCGGCGGTGGCGGGAAACATCGAGGTGCCCTTGACCACGAAAAGGATGGTCAGGAACAGCGCCAGAAGCCCGGCAATGCCGATGACGATGCCGCGGAACAGCGTGTAGGAATTGACCGAATCCTTGTAGGATTCAGGCTCCCACAGATAAACCTGCGGTAGCTTCGGCGAAGCCAGTTCGGCGATGAAGGTGACGACGGTGCCGGGGTTCAGGGTGACAAGGAAAACGTCGGCGTCGTTGCTGCCCTGGCGATCGAGCGCAAAGCCTTCGCTCGGCGTGATCGCGGCGATGCGGGTGGCGCCGAGATCCGGCCAGAAGATACCGGAATTCACCAGCCTGAAATGCGGCGCGACGATCAGCCGGTCGAGTTGTTGGTCGGTGGTATTGGCGAGCGCGAACACGGCCCAGTCGCCGGTCGAGCGGGCATCGTTGGCCTCGACTTCGATTCGCCGCACGATGCCGTCCGGTCCTGGAGCGGTCGAAACCTGAAAATTCTCGCCCTGATTCCGGTAGATTTCGACCGCGCCGGATAGGTCCAGCGCAACATCGTCGCGGGAAATCTTGATGGGTTCGACGGCAAAGGCGGCCGAAGCCGCGAAAAACGTCACGATCGCCGCGATGACGAAAGCAAGCAGCGACCCGTTTCGCAGGAAATGCCTCAACAAATCAGCCTTTGCTTACGCCTTCTGGTGCTTCGGTGCGCCTTGCGGAAAGTCCTCCGCCAGGCGAGCGTAGAGGTAGTGGTCCTGCCACGTACCGTTGATCTTGAGATAGGACCGCAGAAGTCCTTCGCGCTGAAATCCGGCTTTTTCAAGCACCCGGATAGAACGGGCATTGTCGGGAATACAGGCTGCTTCGATGCGGTGCAACCTCAGCGTATCGAAGGCGAAGCGGGCAAGCACGTTTACCGCGTCCGTCATCAGGCCGCGGCCGGAAAAAGGCTCGCCGATCCAGTAGCCGATATGCCCGCTCTGGGCGACGCCATGACGGATATTGCCGAGCGTAATGCCGCCGGCAAGTCTTCCCGTGTTGCGGTCGAGGATGAAGAACGCGATGGCTATGCCCTGCGCATGGTCTTCGCGGTAGCGGCCGATGCGGTGACGCCACGCCGTACGCTCCAGCTCATCGGGGGTCCAGCGCGGTTCCCAGCGTTCGAGGAAGCCTCTGCTTTTGCCTCGCAGCGCCGCCCACTCCTGATAGTCGTTCGCCAGAGGCAGACGCAGCGTTACCTTTTCGCCCTTCAGCGCCGGCAGGTCGCGGCGGAAGAAAGGGAGCGCGAACACATTGGCCTCGGAGAAATCAGCCGGCGAGCTTGCGCGCCGCCGGTTGAACACCGGGCAGCGCATCGAGGATCGCTTCGTATGGCGCAAGGGTTCCAACCGGACCGACCGCTGTCAGCGTCGGCTTGGTTGTGAAAATCCGCGACGACAGGTCGGTAAGGCGGCCGACGGTCAACGCCGAAAGCCGTTCCATCAGCTCTTCCTTGGGAATAGGCCGCCCGAAAAGAAGGAGCTGGCGCGCGATCTGCGAGGCGCGGCTCGCCGGGCTTTCGGCCGACATGATCAGCCCGGCGCGATATTGGGCGCGGGCGCGGTCCAGTTCTTCCTGCAGGATATTTTCGCCGGTGCGCTCCAGTTCGGTGATGATGACGGGAACCAGCTTGGCGATGTCGCTTTGCCCGGTGGCGGCATGGACGCCGAATATGCCGGTGTCGGAAAAGCCCCAGTGAAACGCGTAGACCGAATAACAAAGGCCGCGCTTCTCGCGCACTTCCTGGAAGAGACGCGAGGACATGCCGCCGCCGAGGATCATCGACAGCACCTGCGAAGCGTAGAAGTCGCGCACATGATAGGCGCGGCCTTCGAAACCGAGAACGATCTGCGCATCCATCAGGTCGCGGTTTTCGCGGAAGTCGCCGCCGACATACTGCGCATATTGCGGCAATGTGCTCTCAGCCTTCTGCCGGAAGCCACCCAGCCGCTTTTCGACTTCCCGGACGAACTCGTCGTGCTTCACGTCGCCGGCCGCGACCACCACCATGCGCTCCGCCCCGTACTGGCGCTCCATGAAGTCGTGAAGCTGCTTCGAGGTGAAGGATTTGACGGTTTCGGGTGTGCCGAGGATCGAACGGCCGATTGTCTGGTGACGGAACGCCGTTTCGGTGAAACGGTCGAACACGATGTCGTCCGGCGTGTCGTGGGCGGCGCCGATCTCCTGCAGGATCACATGCTGCTCTCGGCGCAATTCTTCCGGATCGAACTCCGATTCCTGCAGAATGTCGGCCAGGATATCGACCGCCAGCGGCATGTCGTCCACCAGCACGCGCGCATAGAACGATGTCGTTTCGACGCTGGTCGCGGCATTGATCTCGCCGCCGACATCTTCGATCTCGGAAGCAATCTGGAATGCGTTGCGTCGCTTCGTGCCCTTGAACGCCATGTGTTCAAGCAGATGCGCCATTCCGTGCTCTTCGTCGCGTTCGTTGCGGGCGCCGGACTTGACCCAGACCCCGAGGGCGACGGATTCGATGCTTGGAAGGGTTTCGGTGGCGACTGTCAGGCCGTTCGACAGACGGCTTACCTCAACACCCATATAGAAACTCCCTAACGCGCCGCTCGTGCTCGGCGGCTGATGTAATCTTCCACCATTTTTACCTCTGATGGAAGTACCGCGTAGTTTTCATCAAAATCCATCATTCCGGCGAGCCATGCCGGAAGGGCCGGAGAGATCCCGCAGGCGGCTTCGACCGCGGCGGGAAATTTCGCCGGATGCGCGGTGCCGAGAACGACCATCGGCGTGCCCGACAATGCCTGCCCGCCAGCCACATGCACCGCCGCGGCCGTGTGCGGGTCGAGAAGGTAGCCGCTAGCCGCAAGCGTCTCCTTGATCGTCGCCGCCGTTTGCCCCACATCGGCCCGGCCGGCGCCGAATTCGGCGCGAATGGCGGCGATCTCACTGCTTTCAACCGTGAAAGCGCCGGATTGCTTGAGCGAATTCATGTAGCGCCGCACGCTCTCCGCATCGCGGCCGGCCGCTTCGAAAAGCAGCCGTTCGAAATTGGATGAAACCTGGATGTCCATCGACGGCGAGGTGGTCGGCACGACGCCCCTCGTGCGGTACTCGCCGCTTTCGATGGTGCGCGCCAGAATGTCGTTGTCGTTGGTGGCGATCACCAGCCGCTCGATGGGCAGGCCCATGCGCTTGGCGGCGTAGCCGGCGAAGATGTCGCCGAAATTGCCGGTCGGCACGGTGAACGAAACCGGCCTGTCGGGCGCGCCGAGCGAAATGGCCGAGGAGAAATAATAGACGATCTGGGCCATGATTCGCGCCCAGTTGATGGAGTTGACGCCCGACAGCGCCACCCGGTCGCGGAAGCCGTGGTCGTTGAACATGTCCTTGAGCAGGCCCTGGCAGTCGTCGAAATTGCCTTCGATGGCCAGCGCATGGACATTGGCCGCCTGCGAGGTCGTCATCTGCCGCTGCTGGACAGGCGACACGCGGCCATGCGGGAACATGATGAAGATGTCGGTGCGGTCGCGGCCGGCGAAAGCGTCGATCGCCGCGCCGCCCGTATCGCCGGAGGTAGCGCCGACGATCGTCGCACGCTGGTCGCGCTCGGTCAGCACATGGTCCATCAGCCGCGCCAGCAACTGCATGGCCACATCCTTGAACGCCAGTGTCGGCCCGTGGAAAAGCTCCAGCACGAATGTGTTGGCCCCGATTTGCACCAGCGGGCAGACCGCCTCATGCCGGAAGGTGGCGTAGGCTTCGCGCACCAGCGTTTCGAACAACGGCGCGGAAATCTCGCCGCCGACGAAAGGCGTCAGCACGCGGATCGCCAGGTCGGCATAGGGCAGGCCGCGCATCGCCCGGATGTCGTCCGCCGAGAAATGCGGCCATTCCTGCGGAACATAGAGCCCGCCGTCGCGCGCCAGGCCCGTCAGGATGGCATCCGAGAAACCAAGCACCGGTGCTTCGCCGCGCGTGCTTACATAACGCATTTCCGACCGTCCATTGCCGCCCGGCCGCATCCTTGGCCGGATCAAGGTAAATTTTCTGGGCGCACTCAGTCGCATTTTTGCCGCCGCGTTGCTATAGGACAGCAGCTTTACGAGAGGGAAGTGCAGTTCATGGTGTTTCGTTCGTTCAGCAGCCGCTTTTTTGCCGGTCTGGCCTTATCCGGCTTTGTTCTGGCCGCCAGCGGTTGCCAATCCAGTGACAGTGCCAGTGTTCTGAACGTCGACGGCAAGTCCGGCGCCGCGCCGGCCGCCCAGACGGCGGCCGCGCCAGATGGCAAGACCCGGTCGAGCGAGCTGGAGGGCTTTTGCCCGAAAGTGACGCTGCGCGAAGGCACCGCCTATTTCAGCACCTATGCCAAGGGCGGCCAGGACGATCCGGCCAAGCTCGCCTATCAGGCATCCATTTCCGACGTCACCCGCAGCTGCAGCCGCGCCACCGGCGCGCTGACGATGACGATCGCCGTTGCCGGCAGGGTGGTGCCGGGTCCGCAGGCGGCCGCGGGCACCGTGACCATGCCGATCCGGGTGGCGGTGACACGCGGTGGCGAGGTTCTCTACAGCCAGCTGCATCAGTACAAGGTCCAGGTTTCCGACACCTCCGCGGCCACCCAGTTTGTCTTCACCGACGCCAATGTCAGCGTGCCGATCCCGACCGGCAGGGAATATCAGGCATATGCCGGCTTCGACGAAGGTCCGCCCAAGGCCAAGAAGAGCGACGAGCCGAAGCGCGCCGTTCGCCGGGTGAGAAAACCGGCGCGGCAGGCTCCCCAGCCCGCACAGCCACAGGGCACTCAAGGCACCATGTCGGATATCCCGCGCGGATAATCGCGGCGGTTGCAGGCAAGAGGCGGCGGCCGCCGCCTCTTCACCATCCTCAGGCGTCGGACCAAGCGGAGAGCGCGTCCAGCACGCTTTTCAAATCCGCCCAGCGGCGAATGACGGTTTCGGCACCGGCTTCGGTCAGCGCATCGGCATGACCGGGATAGCTGTGCGAGGCGCCGGTGAAGCCGATCACCCGCATACCGGCAGACCGTCCGCCGGTGACGCCATGCACCGAATCCTCGATGACGAAGGTGTTCGCGGGGTTCGCGCCCAGTGTATCGGCGGCGTGCAGGAAAACGTCGGGCGCCGGCTTCGTCTTGCCCGTGGGTGTCTCCAGCGCCGAGAAGATTCGACCGGCAAAGAGCGGCAGGAGCTGGGTCCTCTCCAGCATGAACTCGATGCGCTCGCCGCGGGAATTGGAGCAGATGCAGCGCGGCGCGGTCAACGCGGCTATCGCCTGATGGACGCCCTCGATGGCGCGGACTTCTTTCTTGAGCCGCTTGTCGATCAGGTCCTCGGCGCGGTCGATCATCGAGATCTGGAACGGGATGCGCGCCTTCTCCTCCACCGCGACCATGATGTCCTTGAAGGTGAGGCCGGCATAGGTCTCGGCAATCTCCTCGGCGGAAATCTCGTATCCGGCTTCCGTCAGAAGGTCGGCCTCGACGCGCGCGGCGATGATTTCGGAATCGACGAGCACGCCGTCGCAATCGAAAATGACAAGGTCTGGCTGGGGCATGGCGGTCCGCGTTCGATCTCAAGAGAGGGTAGCCTTCGCAGGCAAGCGGCGGGCATTACACCAACAGGACGCGCCGGGCAAATTCCGTCGGTCGCTTCATTAAATATTTACGCAGAACGGTAACCATAACGGGCAGTAAACAGTAACGCGTTCCCGGGTATCCCAATGTCAGCCGCACGCCTCCTCGACGAGCTTTCCCACGCCCCCGGCCAGGCCGAGTGGCTGGATACGATCCTCAAGGGCGACTGCGTCGCGGCGCTGGAAAGGCTGCCGGCAAATTCGGTCGATGTGATCTTCGCCGATCCGCCCTACAACCTTCAGCTTGCCGGCGACCTGCACCGGCCCGATCAATCAAGGGTCGACGCCGTCGATGACGACTGGGACCAGTTCGAAAGCTTCGAGGCCTACGACGCCTTCACCCGCGCCTGGCTGCTGGCGGCGCGCCGGGTGCTGAAGCCGAACGGCACCATCTGGGTCATCGGCTCCTACCACAACATCTTCCGCGTCGGTTCGAAGCTGCAGGACCTGGGCTTCTGGATCCTCAACGACATCGTCTGGCGCAAGACCAACCCGATGCCGAACTTCCGTGGCCGCCGCTTCCAGAACGCGCATGAGACGATGATCTGGGCGTCGCGCGACCAGAAGGGCAAGGGCTACACGTTCAACTACGATGCCCTGAAGGCATCGAACGACGATGTGCAGATGCGCTCGGACTGGCTGTTTCCGATCTGCACCGGCGGCGAACGGCTCAAGAACGACAATGGCGACAAGCTGCATCCGACGCAGAAGCCGGAAGCGCTGCTCGCCCGCATCATGATGGCGTCGACCAAGCCGGGCGACGTCGTGCTCGACCCGTTCTTCGGCTCCGGCACCACGGGCGCGGTGGCCAAGCGTCTCGGCCGCCATTTCGTCGGCATCGAGCGTGAGCAGGAGTATATCGACGCTGCCTATGAGCGCATCGCCGCGATCAAGCCGCTCAATGCTTCCGACCTGACCGTGATGTCCGGCAAGCGCGCCGAGCCGCGCGTCGCTTTCGTCAGCCTGCTCGACACCGGTCTGATCACCCCCGGCGCAACGCTCTACGACACACGCAAGCGCTGGGCTGCCAAAGTTCGTGCCGACGGCACGCTCGCTGTCGGCGACAACGCCGGCTCGATCCACAGGATGGGCGCCGAGGTGCAGGGCCTCGACGCCTGCAACGGCTGGACCTTCTGGCACTATGAACGCGCCGGCGGGCTGACGCCGATCGACGAACTGCGCCGCATCGCGCGGCTGGGGATGGAGCGGGCAGGGGCCTAACAGCGCCTGTCCGGACCGGTTGCAATCGCGCCGTGAGCCGCGCGGTCGCTTGAATCACCTTGTCAGCGGCCAAGCCGAAGCGATTCAAATCAAACCGCGATTCCAAGCTGGTTCAGGTCCTGCGCGAGCCGCTCCGGGTCGGTGAACAGCACCGCCTGCCAGCCCGCCGCCTTGGCGCCGTCGACATTCTTCTGGCTGTCGTCGATGAACAGGGTCGCGGCCGGCTCGAGCCCGAAGGCGCGGACATGACGGTCGTAGATTTCGCGATCCGGTTTGATCGCCCTGACCTCGCCTGAGACCGTCACGCCGCGCGGCCGTTTCAGGAACGGGAACCGCTCCTGCGCCTCCCGGAACGTGTCGGCGGCGAAATTGGTCAGCATGGTCACGTCGCGCCCGGCGTCTATCAACCCTTCCATGATCGCGACGCTGCCGTCATAGGCGTGCGGCACCATCTCGTGCCAATGGCGGCGGAAGGCGCGGATATTGTCCGCGTGCGCCGGATGCTCGGCGATCAGCAGCGCCTCGGCGTCTTCCCATGTACGGCCGCGATCCTGCTCGATGTTCCAGTCATGCGTGCAGACGGTGTCGAAGAACCACTTTCGCTCTTCCGCATCGGGGATCAGCCGGCTGTAGGGAATATCCGGATCGTAGTGGATCAGCACCTTGCCGATGTCGAAGACGATGTGGCGGATTTCGGTCATGCTTCCTCGTTACTGGCTTCGTTTCGTCGCGCCGGGGATCGCGGCTTCGATGGCTTTTTTCATGACGGTGGGCAAGGCTTCGTCATTGAGCCAGCCTGGCCGCGACCAGAAATGGCCGGCGGGAGCAGGCATCTCGCCGACATCCGCCGCATAGACTGTGAGATCGAGCGAAAAATGCGTGAACACATGCGAGATGCTGCCCCGGTGCCGCCAGTCCGCCGGGAAGGGTGCAGCCTCTACGCCAGTCTCGCCGTCGAGGCGAGCGGTCCAGGCCGTGCCTGGCACCTCGGTCATGCCGCCGAGCAGGCCCTTGTCGGGACGCTTGCGCAACAGGATCGCGCCGTCGCCGCGCACCGCGACGAAAGCCGCGCCGCGCCGCAGGGGCTTTTCGGATTTCGCAGGCCGCACCGGGTAAAACTCCGGGTCGCCGCTTGCGAGCGCGCTGCAATCCTCGCGCACCGGGCAAAACATGCATTTCGGCCGCTTCGGCGTACAGATCGTCGCGCCGAGGTCCATCATGGCCTGGGCGAAATCGCCCGGGCGAACCCGTGGCGCCATCTCTTCGACATGCAGCCGGATTTCGCGCTTGGCCTCCGGCAGCGGCGTCGCAATGGAACGCAGCCGCGCCACCACCCGCTCGACATTTCCATCGACCACCGCCGCCGGACGGCCGAAGGCGATCGCCGCGATCGCCGCCGCCGTATAGGCGCCAATGCCGGGCAGGGCGCGCAAGCCATCCTCGGTGTCCGGGAATGTCCCGCCTTGCGCGGCGACCAGATCGGCGCAGGCCTTCAGGTTGCGGGCGCGCGAATAATAGCCGAGCCCGGCCCAGGCCTTCATCACGTCGTCATTGCTTGCCGCCGCGAGCGCCGAAACGGTCGGCCATCTGGCGGTAAAGGCGGTGAAATAAGCCTTCACCGCCTCGACCGTCGTTTGTTGCAGCATGACCTCGGAAAGCCAGACGCGGTATGGGTCCGGCAGCACGCCGGCGGCGAGATCGCGCGGCGGAATACGCCACGGCAGTTCGCGGTGATGCGCGTCGTACCAGTCGAGCAGCCGGCCGGCGAGATCGTCGTCCCGGGCCTTTGCGGGCTTGCGGATGGGGCGTTGCGGTGTCATTGATCGAGGCAACCGGCCTTCGCCGTTTGACCGGCATCAGGAGAACGCATGGCAGGGAAAAGGCCTTTCGGCAACCCCGTTCCCGTCAGCGATCTGGCGACTGAAATCCTCGACCCGATGTTGCGCAAGCGCGCCGGAATCTCGGTGGCGCTGGTGCAATCGTGGGAGGAAATCGTCGGCCCGAAGCTGGCGACCAGTTCGCGCCCGGAAAAGATCAACTGGCCCCGCCGCCTGCATGATGACGATCCGTTCGAGCCGGCGACGCTGGTCGTCGCCAGCGAGGGCATGGCGGCGCTGCATCTGCAGCACCAGACCGGTGAGGTCATCGGGCGCGTCAATTCCTTTCTCGGCTTCAACGCCGTCGGCCGTCTGAAGATCGTGCAGAAACCGTTGAGTGGGCCGGTAGCAAAGCCGAGACCGCGCCCGAGGCCGCTTTCAGATGGCGAAAAGTCGAAATTGTCCCGCACAGTTGGCAAGATCGAGGATGACGATCTGCGCGCCTCGCTGGAGCGGCTTGGGGCCTCCATTCTCGGCGAGAAGAAGTAATTCTCGCATATTCGTGATCGCGGTAAGAAAAATTGCCGATTGGATTGGGGACGGCAATGCCTTAATTCCCGCCAACTCTCGCCTTTTCGTGCTTCAGCATTGCAAAATCAATTTCCTGTCAGGTGATTCGCATGATCCGACCCTTGTCCCGCAGAACCGTCCTGTCCACGCTGGCCGCCGTGCCTGCGGCGCTTGCGCTTGCAGCCTGCAGCGATTCCGGCGAGGAGGCGAATGCCGCGGATGCCAAGCCGGCAGCGCCGGCGCAGCCTGCTGCGTCCACAGCAACGGATACGGCAGCGCCCGCGACGCCTGCGGCCGCCGCGCCGGAATCGGCCGGCAATGTCGACATGGCGCAACTGCTGAAGCCTGGCGCGCTGCCGGAGAAGTCGCTCGGCAAGGACGACGCCAAGGTCACCATCGTCGAATACGCCTCGATGACCTGCCCGCACTGCGCGCACTTCGCCGAGACGACCTATCCCGAGCTCAAGACGAAATATATCGACACCGGCAAGGTCCGCTACATCCTGCGCGAATTCCCGTTCGATCCGCGCGCCGAGGCAGGCTTCATGCTGGCGCGCTGCTCGGGCGACAATTATTTCGCCATGGTCGACGTGCTGTTCAAGCAGCAGGACAGTTGGGTCGCGGTGGAAAACGTCAAGGACTCGCTGTTGCAGATTTCCAAGCTGGCCGGTTTTACACAGGAGACCTTCAACGCCTGCTTGACGGACCAAAAGCTTCTGGACGATGTCAGGGCGGTGCAAAAGCGCGGCGCGGACGAATTCAAGGTGGATTCCACGCCCACCTTCTTCATCAACGGGAAAACCTACAAGGGTGCGTTGTCGATTGCGGAAATGTCGGCCATCATCGACCCGATGCTTTGACGCCTCGCAGGCGGCTGAGCCGGCGCGCCGCAGGCGCGCGGAGCCGCGTGCATGAAATTTTCCCGCCTTCGCCTCCTCGGCTTCAAGTCGTTCGTCGAGCCCGGTGAATTCGTCATCGAGCGCGGCCTGACGGGCATCGTCGGGCCGAACGGTTGCGGCAAGTCGAACCTGGTTGAGGCGCTGCGCTGGGTGATGGGCGAAAGCTCCTACAAGAACATGCGTGCGTCCGGCATGGATGACGTCATCTTCTCCGGTTCGGGCACGCGGCCCGCCCGCAACACCGCCGAAGTCACGCTCTTCCTCGACAACATCGACCGCACCGCGCCGTCCGCCTTCAACGATGCCGACGAGTTGCAGGTGTCGCGCCGCATCGAGCGCGAGGCCGGTTCCGTCTACCGCATCAACGGCAAGGAGGCGCGCGCCAAGGACGTGCAGCTTCTGTTCGCCGACCAGTCGACCGGCGCACGGTCTCCGTCCATGGTGGGGCAGGGCCGTATCGGCGAATTGATCCAGGCAAAGCCGCAGGCGCGCCGCGCGCTGCTGGAAGAAGCCGCCGGCATTTCCGGCCTGCATACCCGCCGCCACGAGGCCGAGCTGCGGCTCAAGGGCGCCGAGCAGAACCTCGAGCGGCTGGACGATGTCGTCGGCGAACTGGAAAGCCAGATCGAGAGCCTGAAGCGTCAGGCCCGACAGGCCTCGCGGTTCAAGAACCTTTCCGCGGATATCCGCAAGGCCGAGGCCATCCTGCTGCATCTGCGATGGACTGCCGCCAAGCTGCAGGAAGGCGAGGCGCGTTCGGCGCTCGCCGTGGCGACCTCGCTGGTTGGCGAACGTGCCGCCTCGCAGATGAACGCGGCGAAGGAACAGGCCGTCGGTGCGCATCGGCTGCCGGAATTGCGCGATGCTTCGGCGGCGGCTGGCGCGGCTTTCCAGCGCCTGTCGATCGCGAAATCCCAGATCGAGGAGGAGGCCGAGCGCATCCGCGCCCGCCAGGGTGAGCTCGGTCGCCGGCTTCAACAGCTCGACGCCGACATCGCCCGCGAGGAGCGCATGGTGCGCGACAATGCCGAGGTGCTGGAACGGTTGACCGCCGAGGAGGCGGCGCTCAACGCCGACAATGCCGGCTCAGCCGAACGCGAGGCCAACACGCGCTCGGCTTTCGAACAGGCGACAGCGGCGCTGGCGGCCAGCGAAGACGTTCTGGCCCAGCTGACGGCGGAGCGGGCGGAAGCCGCCGCCGGGCGCAACCAGGTCGAACGGACGCTGCGCGAAACCGCCGAGCGACGCGACCGTTTTGCCCGGCAGCTGGCCGATGTGGACCGGGAGATCGCTGAACTCGCCGCGCGCATCGGCGGCCTGCCGGATCCTGCGGAGAAAAGGGTTCTGGTCGATCAGGCCGCCGCCGTGCTGGAGAAGGCCGAAGCCGACGCCATCCGCGCCGAGCAGACCGTATTCGAGGCGCGCGCCGCCGAAACGGGAGCGCGCTCGCCGCTTCAGGAAGCCAAGGCCGAGCTTGCACGCATCGAAACAGAGGCGCGCACGTTGGCGAAAATGCTGAATGCCGCCAGCGGCGACCTCTTCCCGGCGGTGCTGGAAAAGATCGGCGTCGACCGTGGCTTCGAAACCGCGCTGGGTGCGGCGCTTGGCGAAGACCTCGACGTGCCGCTCGATCCGGCCGCGCCGGCGCATTGGGGCGATATGGATGTCCAGTCCGGCGATCCGGCGCTGCCGGAGGGTGTCAGGACGCTGGCCAGCGTGGTTCGGGCGCCGCGCCAGCTGGCACGTCGCCTAGCGCAGATCGGTATCGTCGATGCTGCCGAGGGGCGTCGTTTGCAATCGCTTCTGGCTCCCGGCCAGCGGCTGGTCAGCCGCGAGGGCGCGCTGTGGCGTTGGGACGGCTTCACCGCCAGCGCCGATGCGCCGACGCCGGCCGCCATGCGTCTCGCCCAGAAGAACCGGTTGGCCGAACTGGACGCCGAGGCCGTTGCTGCGACCTTGGCCGTCCGGGGGGCGGAGGAAAAACTGACCCAGGCTGAGGTCGCGCTGAAGCTCAAGGTCGAGGAGGAACGGACAGCCCGCCAGGCCGGCCGCGACGCCCAGCACGCGCTGGATGCGGCCCGCAATGCGCTTCTCCAGGCGGAGAAGGCGTCGGGCGAACTGTCCAGCCGCCGCGCCGCCTCAGACGAGGCCCGCAAGCGGGTGGCGGAAGGGTTGGAAGAAGCCGCCGCCGCGTTTGCGCAGGCCGAAGCATTGCTGGCCAAGGCGCCGGATCTCGCCGACCTGCAGATGCGTTTGGATCAGGCCGCAGGCCATGTTTCGCGCGACCGGGCGGCCTTGGCCGATGCGCGTGCCGTCTATGAAGGGCTGAAGCGCGAAGCCGAGGCGCGGGCGCGCCGCTTGCAGGCTATCGGCGGGGAACGCGGCAACTGGCTGTCCCGCGCCGAGAATGCATCGGCGCAGATCGCAGCCCTCAATGAGCGCAAGACCGAAGCCGCCGCCGAACGTGCGACGCTGGAGGACGCGCCGGACGAACTGGATGCGCGGCGGCGTGCGCTGCTGTCGCAGCTTTCGGAAGCCGAAACGCTGCGCCAGGCCGCCAGCGACCGTCTGCAGGAGGCCGAAAACCGCCAGTCCGCATTGGACAAGGCGGCCACGGCAGCCATCCAGTCCCTGTCGGAGGCGCGGGAAAGCCGCGTTCGCGCCGAGGAGCGGCTGACAGCCGCCGACGAGCGTCGGCAGGAGGTCGAGGCGCGCATCCAGGAGGCGCTCAACACGCCGCCGCACCTGGTCATCCGCCACACTGGGCTCGAGGCGGACAGCCCGATGCCGGACGTTGGCGAAATCGAGCGTCAGCTCGACCGGCTCAAGATCGAACGCGAGCGGCTGGGCGCCGTCAATCTGCGCGCTGAGGAAGAGCAGAAGGAATTGTCGGAGCGGCTGGAAACCATCGTTTCCGAGCGCGAGGACATCGTTGAAGCCATCCGCAAGCTGCGTCAGGCGATCCAGAGCCTCAACCGCGAAGGCCGCGAGCGGTTGCTGGCCGCGTTCGAAGTGGTGAACGGCCATTTCCAGCGGCTGTTCTCGCATCTGTTCGGCGGCGGCACGGCGGAATTACAACTGATCGAATCAGACGACCCGCTGGAGGCCGGGTTGGAAATTCTGGCGCGGCCGCCCGGCAAGAAGCCGCAGACGATGACGCTGCTGTCCGGCGGCGAGCAGGCGCTGACGGCAATGTCGCTGATCTTCGCCGTGTTCCTGACCAACCCCGCGCCGATCTGCGTGCTCGACGAGGTCGATGCGCCGCTGGATGACCATAATGTCGAGCGCTTCTGCAATCTGATGGACGAGATGTCCGCCTCGACAGAGACACGCTTCGTCGTCATCACCCACAATCCCATCACCATGGCGCGCATGGACCGGCTGTTCGGCGTGACGATGGCGGAGCAGGGCGTCAGCCAGCTCGTGTCGGTCGATTTGCAGGCCGCCGAATCCATGCGCGAAGCAAGCTGACACGCTGTAGCTTAGAGAGGTTTCCCCTTGCCTATTCTGGTCACCGGAGCCGCCGGCTTCATTGGCAGCCATGTCTGCAAGGCCCTGCTGGACAGGGGCGACGAGGTCGTCGGCATAGACAATCTGAATGATTACTACGATCCGGCGCTGAAGGATGCGCGCCTCGCGCGGCTGACCGGCACGCCGGGATTCACCTTCCGCAAGATCGATATCGCCGACGAGCAGGCCATGGACGGCCTGCGTGGCGAGGGGATCGTCAAGGTCGTGCATCTGGCCGCGCAGGCCGGCGTTCGCTACTCGCTGGAAAATCCGCGCGCCTATGTCCGCTCAAATCTGATGGGCCACATCGAGATCCTGGAGCTGTGCCGAAACCTTCCGAATTTCGAGCATCTGGTCTACGCATCTTCAAGCTCGGTCTATGGCGGCAACAAGAAGGTGCCGTTCAGCGAGGAAGACCGCGTCGACCACCCGGTATCGCTCTACGCCGCCACCAAGAAGGCGGACGAACTGATGAGCCACACCTATTCCCATCTTTATGGAATTCGGCAGACGGGCCTGCGGTTCTTTACCGTTTATGGGCCGTGGGGCAGGCCGGATATGGCCTACTGGCTCTTCACCGAGGCAATCCTGAAAGGCAAGCCGATCCGCGTCTTCAACCAGGGCGAGATGTGGCGCGATTTCACCTATATCGACGATATCGTCGACGGCATTGTCGCAGCACTCGACAAACCGCCGGCGTCGTCAGTCCTGCATCGCGTCTATAATATCGGCAACAGCCGCCCCGAACATCTCGGACGTTTCATCGACACGCTGGAAAAACTGCTCGGCCTGCCAGCGGAACGTCAGTATGAGGGGATGCAGGCTGGCGACGTCGAAAAGACCTTCGCCGATACGACCGCGATGGAACGGGATTTCGGCTTCAAACCGCGCGTGACCATCGAAGACGGCCTCGCGCGGTTTGTCGACTGGTACCGTTCGGAATGGAAGGGCGGCGCCAACAGCGCTTGAGCTATTTCACTTCCTCGAACCGCAGATAGCTGATCTGCGAAACCGCGCCGGGGCTTTTGTAGTTCAGCAAAGCCATAGGCCTCACCGACTTGGTGCCGGGGCGGAACTGATTGTGGGTTTCATTGCCTTCACCGGTTATCTCGCCCTGCACTTCGACCCATCCGTCGCTGGATTTTATAATCCTGTTGGCGGTTGCCGCGTAACGGTGGGCGCCGGGGGCCGATGTCTGCAACACACCATTGCTGTCATAGGTCGCAAGGCCGACATAAGTGCTCGCGCCTTGCATTGCGGGGTCGTCGCTCAAAACCCTGATCTTTGCGGTCAGACGATAGGTCTTCGCAGGATCGATCGCGACTGCGTTGGCTGCGTAGATCGGGGATGGACCGGTCGCTTCAAGAACGTAGTCCTGACCGTCCTGCTTGCCAACATATTGCGGGTTGCCGGATGCAGCCTTTAAATTTTCCGGATCGATGGCGTATCCGGCAGCACCCCGGTCAAATTCGGGATTCGGCTTTTTCGTTCCCAGATACCACCAGCCGGCGCCTGCCAACACGATGACAGCGAGAGCTATCGCTATCAGGGGAACGGATTTGCTCCTTACGGTGGGTTCGGCAGCTCCCGGTCTCGTTGTCGATGTCTGCGAAGGCTGCTCCGGAGAATGTACCATTTCCACCTGCTCTATTTGAGTAATCGTGCTTTCCAGCGCGCCTATAAGATGGGTGAACTTTGGGTTTCCTGTGACAACGGCGCGAAATTTGTCATAAATCGCTTCCCGGGCCGCGCTCGTATTCTGCGGGAGCCTTGCGATTTCCGCCTCGATCCGTTGCCGAAGTTTCTCAACCGGCGACTTGTCATCCATCTGGACCTCCTGCACTGGGCGGGTCGTAACCGAAGAACCCTGAAAGCTCAATATTTTCCATCAAGCCTGAGCAGGTAGGCTTGGGCCAGGTGACGTCTGTCTACACTGCACGCCTGAATTGCTTGGCTGGGGCGCCAGGATTCGAACCTGGGAATGTCGGTACCAAAAACCGATGCCTTACCACTTGGCGACGCCCCATTGTCCGAGCCGCGTCTTCGACACGGTTGGGCTTATAGGCACGGCGAAGTCAAAAAACAATCGTCTGATTCGCCTATCTCCCAAACGCCTGAGCGGTGGTCGAAATACCCGCCAACATGCCTCCTCGACCGTATCGGGTTGGACCAAGGCTGGAAGAGTTGCCTGTGAATCCGGTTTTGTATAGACAGCGGCAAACTCATCCAGTCCCCCCCAAGGATCGTTTCAAGAGAGGATCGCAGATGAATATCCAGTTCATCGATCTCGCAGCCCAGCAGTCGCGCCTTCGCCCCGAGCTTGACCGCGCGATCGCGCGGGTCCTGTCGGAAGGCCAGTACATTATGGGGCCGGACGTGGCCCGGCTGGAAAAGCAACTCGCCGAATTCTGCGGCGCCAGGCACTGCCTGACCTGTGCCAATGGTACCGATGCGCTGCAATTGGCATTGATGGCTCTGGGAATCAAACATGGCGACGCGGTCTTTGTGCCTTCATTCACTTTCGCCGCCACGGCCGAGGTTGTGCCTTTCCTGAATGCGACCCCGGTCTTCGTTGACGTTCTTCCCGATACCTTCAACATCGATCCCGAAAGCCTCAAGCGCGCCATCGAAGAGGCGAAGGCCAAGGGCTTGCGGCCGGCCTGCGTGATTCCGGTCGATTTGTTCGGGCTGCCCGCCGACTACGATGCGATCGCGGCGATAGCACGGGAAAACGGTTTGAAGATCATCGGCGACAGCGCGCAAGGGTTCGGCGGTCATTATAAGGGCAAGGTCACCGGTTCGCTGGCCGATATCACCACGACCTCGTTCTTCCCGGCCAAGCCGCTTGGCTGCTATGGCGACGGCGGCGCCCTGTTTACCGACAATGACGAACTGGCGGCGCTGATCGATTCCTACCGGGTTCATGGCAAGGGCTCGCACAAGTACTTCAACGAGCGGATCGGCATGAACAGTCGGCTGGATACGCTGCAGGCGGCTATCCTGATCGAGAAGCTCGCCGTTTATGCCGAAGAGATCGAGGCTCGCCAGCTTGTCGCGGATCGCTACAAGCGAGGGCTTTCCAACCGGTTCGAAGCGCCTTACGTGCCGGACGGGCTGAAGAGCGTCTGGGCGCAGTACACGCTGAAGCTGGCTTCGACAGAAGAGCGCGATGCGCTGCAGGCGAAGGCGAAAGCTGCCGGTGTGCCGACCGTGGTTTATTACCCCGTGCCGCTCCACAAGCAGAACGCCTATAAGGATTATCCCCGCGACCCGGCAGGATTGAAGGTGAGCGAAGATCTGTCTTCGCGGGTCATAAGCCTGCCGATGCACCCTTATCTGGAGCCGAAGGTGCAGGACGAGATCATCGCTGCCTTGCGGGATTGAAGTCGGATGACAGCTCCCTTCTGATATTACAAGCGCCGCCCTGCTTCGTTCCACCGTCCAAGATACCGGCAGAAGATGCTGTGATCATTGCGGACTGGATCGACTAAGTCCGGGTAGCGTAAGGCAACCGCTCCGCAAACTTCGGACTGCAGTAATATTTTGTAAGCGCCGCCATCAGGAGAAAGGCGCAGCATCAGGTTTCCGGTTCGGGGAACAAGTGGTTTGATTTCGGCAAAAAAATCCGGAAATAAATTCTGGACGAGCAAGTACTTTGTTTTCACATCTTGATTCTTCTCGATCTCTCCCGACGAGATCGCCTGATAGAGTTTGGTCTCGGTTCGGGTCAGGACCTCTAAAGCATTTTCAATATTGGGTTCAGCCGACGACATGCTCTCGTTCAGCGCCTTGAGCTGCTCAAAACCTTCCGCCTGTCGATGCACATAGATCACGCCGGTTTCCTGAAGAAGGATACCGCACAGAAAAAGCAGCGAACCGCCCATGAAGAAGCCCGTGAGCGCGGGTTGCCAGATCCTGGGTTTCGTATTCGAAGGAGGCGGAGAGATATGTTCGGCGCTTCTCGGTGAGGGCAGTTCGCCCATAAGACCGGCTGCGTCTACAGAAAGCGATGTTCGCGCATGGAGGGGAGGCCTTTCAGACTTGTTTTTCCGCTCGGGGAACTCGGCTTCCACAGCTTGCAGGGAGGCAAGGAGGTTCTCCTTCAGGGCGCGAATGTCGGCTGCTTTTAGCGTCCCAACATTGTCGCCTATATAACGGGCCAACAAATCTGCGGCCGCGCCGTAACACAACTGCCGAAATTCGGGATTTTGTGCATCGCCCATTTTCAAGAATCGTTGGATCGTAGCCACCTGGGGCTCACGAATGCTGTTTTCGGCTGCGTCATTTTCGTAGGGGATCATGGCAGATAATTACTCGCAGGGGTGGGATGCCCAACCTGCTTCACAAATGAGCCGTTGTTTTGGCTAAACTCGACAGACGGGAGAATCGAGTAGCAATCTCAAGCAGAGAAAAGTCAACTTTGTCGAATTTTTTTTGGAAGAAGATACATCGGTCCGACGAAAGTGCGTCGTTCCGCTGGTTGCTCTTTATCGCATCAACAGTGGCATTGATGCCCGTCATAGGATCGGTTTCCTGCTTCATCTTTGGAGGTGGAGCTTTGTTGGCGTGGGCCTATCTCGTTTTTGATAAAGAGAAGTCTCTTAGCTGGAGTGCGCAAGATCGCACGATTGCGACGATATTTCTGATGTATATATTAATAAATTTTGCATTCTCTATTGGAAACAAAAATATATTAGAAGGAATGAAGGATTTATTTGACAATCTTGGTTTCTTGCTTGTCTTATCTTTGCTTCCTGTTTTGAGGAATTATAATCGGAGTTATTGGCAAAGGTGGATACTCTATAGTATAGGTAGCGCTGGGCTTATCACCGGTATTGCAGCTGTTGTCGCCGTGATGATAACAAAATCGCCCCGAGTCGAAGTGTTTACAGGCAATGCGTTGGTCTACGCTTATATGGCCGGCGTTTCAGGCTTGATGAACGGTTGGCTGGCGGTGGTTACCCGAGGTCGTCGGCAAGCCCTGTTCACAGCGGCGTTCTTTTCAAGCGCAGTTGCGCTCCTGCTCTCCGGCAGCCGTGCGCCGATAGCGTTCTTCGTTGTGACCGCGGCGGCTGTCGGGCTGTTTTGGCTTTTTGCCTCGGCCCGGCAAAGTTGGTGGCGCGCTGCATTCGTCGCATATGTGTTTCTTTTTGCCTTGACCTGCGCTTACGAGCTTTTTTCGGATACGATTGCTTATAGCGCAATCGCGGCGCGGTTCTCCACCTTGCTGGACACCATTCTGGAGCCGGGGATTGCGGGGGGGGATCCAGCCTTTGTCGAGCGGATCGAAATGTACAAGGCAGGACTCTTGGCCTTTTGGGATCATCCGATACTGGCCTATGGACGGCAGAACGTCATGAGCGTTGCAAGTCAGCAACTCGCCAATGAACAGCCTTTTCCATACACGCATCTGCACAATGCCTATATTACCGAAGCGGTCTCTTCAGGCGTTTTGGGCCTTCTGGCCTTCATCGCCGTACTCTGGACACCTCTGATCGCCGCGCAAAACACGTCTGCTCAATGGCGGGGGATGGCGATTTTGTTGGTCGGATACACGGCAGTCTACAACATGACGAATATCGGCTTCTATCACGACATCAAAGTTTTCTATTATTGTGCGTTCGTCGTGTTGCTTAATAGCATTCCTAAAACACGCCCAGCGGACGTGATCTCCCCCGTAGCGGGAACAGATTATGCCACCTTTTTGACGCGGCAAGCCCTTGCAACTGGAGCCAGCGAAAACGGCAAACCGATTGCAATTCGCAGGTCGCTCATCTAAAGACCAGCGGCTAAATCGTAGCTATCTCCTCTGGCATGCCGAAAAGAACACACGCTCGACGCGTTCTTTTGTGAGCTTTCAGCCGCTATCAGCCGGATTTCGAGGATATCATGCAGCACCCTAAATCTACGTCGTCATCTCATGAATCGGTGGATGAAGAGAACGAGGTCAGCTTGCTTGGTTTACTCCAGGCAATCTGGGGCATCCGCGTATGGATCGTAGGTGGGATCCTGCTGGCGCTGTTGCTGGCTGTGGTGGCGGTTCTCGCATTGCGGGTGGGCGACTATCAGACCAGATCGCAGTATGTGATCCAGTTCCGTTTTGAAGGCCGAGCCGAAAATCGCTATCCGAATGGCGTTCCATTCTCGCTGGGCGACATCGTTGCCCCCGCTGTGCTGACGCAGGTCTTCGAAGGGCAGAAGCTGGCAGAGCAGGGCCTTTCCCTGCGCGACTTCCAGTCGGCCGTCTCTATCTCGCCCTATGTCCCGACCCGAGCCTTCATCATAGCCTCCTACAGCCAGGCGTTGAATGCCCGAGGGGCGACTGTAGCAGAACTGCGGGAAGCCCAGGATGCGCTGACTCGCGATCTCGACATCGCCTCGCAACGCTATGCCGTCATTACCTTCTCGCAGGAAGGATTTGCGCTCCCAGCAGACAAGGTTTCCGCCATTCTGACGGACATAGCCAAGACATGGGAAAGCACCGCGATCGAAACGCGCGGCGTGCTGAAGCAGGACATCCGCACCATCGACCCCAAGATATTCGATCCGGCCAATGTCCAGGGGCTGGAGCGCTTGAGCACGCTCGATTTCGTCAGCAAGAATCTTGTCGCGCTACGCGGCTACCTGAATCAGTTGGCCAGGCTGCCTGGCGGAAATTTGGCCCAGGACAAGACAACGGGACAGAATATCGAATCCCTGGCACGGATGGTCGACCGGTCGGCAACGCAATTGACGCAGCTGCCGGCCGACTGGGCGGATTCGACGTCGGAAGCGAAATCGCAAGCGTTGGGCCTTCCGATCAACCTCTATTCCGAAACGCTTTTCGACCCCAAGCAGGTCGACAATATGGAATATCTGGTGGCGATCGACCTGCTGCGCGATCGGGCAAAGCTCATTCGTGACAATATCCAGCAGATCGTGGCGGCGCCGTCCGGCAATCTCGCAGTAGACCCTGAGACGGGGTTGGCGGCGCGCGATGTCGACCGTCTGTTGTTCGATACCACCGAAGGGGATCTGAAGCAGTTGACCGCGCCGATTCTGTCGCTCGGCATCGCCAAAAACCCCGATTTCGTACGGATTTATTACAATTCGCGCTTGCAGGAACTGCGGCGTTCCAAGGAAACCCTGGAAAACAAGGCGCGAGTGCTCCAGAACGCCGGGCAGAGCTATCAGGGTATGGGCCGCAACGGCCCCCCGTCGGCCCAGGGTGGCGGGGCGGAATTTCCGGGCGGCAATTCGACGGTCATCCCGCAGTTCGGCGATGCCTTCCTCGATCGCATCATTGCGCTTTCTCAGCAGGGCGGCGATGCCAAGTTCCGGCAGGAACTGCTGAAGCAGATGGTGGATCTGCAGCAGGAAAGCGCGGACCTTGATGAGGAGATCGGCAGGATTGTCGAATATATCAACGTCTTTTCAAAATCCGACGCGAGTCCGGCGCCTGAAGAAGCCGGCCAGTACCAGACTTTCGTGAAGAAGATCGACACCGATATTCCCGGAATCATGGCCAAGCTTAAGAACTATGCTGCTGTCACCGAGCGCATTGCTCTCCGACTGCGTCTGGCCCAGGACATCCACAGTGTCGCGGTGGGCGACTTCCCCGGCGGCAGCACGAATGTCGGTGTCGACTTCTATCTTCGCGATGTCGGATCTGCGAATACGGTGACAATGCCCGTCCTGCTCTCGCAATTGAAAAGCTATACGGAATCGGCAAATCGAATCTATGCCGATCTCAGCAGCACGACGCTCGGGACCTATATGAATCTTTTCAGGGCTGCGGCCGAGCCGCAGCAGATCGCCGGAGCCTGGATAACGCGCTTCGAGATTCTGCTTCTCCTGCTGGCTGCGGCGGCCGGAGCGCTTCTGGGTGGTGTGGCCGGCCTTATCCACATGTTCACACGCCGCCACGCCGCCGCTGCTCTATAGTCGTCGGATAGACATATTCGACTTTTAAGCAGACCGCACCTTGTTGATTGAATGCTAACTCTTCTGGAGGCCGCAGCGTGAATGCTGATATCGATTTGAAGACGCGTATCCTCGGCCGGTTTGCCGCCAGGGAGGCCGTGATTGGCGTGGTTGGGCTGGGTTATGTCGGCCTGCCGCTGGTCCTGCGCTTCAGCGAGGTTGGCTATAAGGTTATCGGCTTCGACATCGACGACTCGAAGATCGAGGCTCTCGCCCAGGGCCGCAGCTATATCGAGCACATCGACGCAGCGCGGATTGCCGAGGCGAACGCCAACGGTTTCTCCGCCACCACCGATTTCGCCCAGGCATCCGATGTCGACGCGCTGATTCTCTGCGTTCCGACGCCGCTGAACAAGCACCGCGAGCCGGATCTGAGCTATGTCACCAATACCGTGGACACGCTGCTGCCGCATCTCAGAGCGGGGCAGGTCCTGTCGCTGGAAAGCACCACCTATCCCGGCACCACCGAGGAAGAGCTTCTGCCCCGCATCGCCAAGCGTGGCTTCGAGGCGGGCAAGGATTTCTTCCTGGTCTATTCGCCTGAGCGCGAAGATCCCGGCAACCCCAACTTCACCACCCGCACGATCCCGAAAGTGTGCGGCGGCCATACGCCCGCCTGTCTGGAAGTCGCCCTCGGCCTTTACGGCCAGGTGATCGACCGGCTGGTGCCCGTCAGTTCCACCCGCGCGGCGGAACTGACCAAGCTGCTGGAAAACATCCAGCGTTCGGTGAACATCGGCCTCGTCAACGAGATGAAGATCATCGCCGACAAGATGGGCATCGACATTTTCGAGGTGCTGGACGCGGCCGCGACCAAGCCGTTCGGGTTCACGCCCTATTATCCCGGCCCCGGCATTGGCGGCCACTGCATTCCGATCGACCCGTTCTATTTGACCTGGAAGGCGCGCGAATACGGCCTCAATACGCATTTCATCGAGCTCGCCGGCGAGGTGAACCGCGACATGCCGTTATGGGTGGTCGGCAAGATCACCGCCGCGCTCAACGACCGCGAGCGTTCGCTGAAGGGCAGCCGCATCCTGGCGTTGGGCATCGCCTACAAGCGCGATGTCGATGACATGCGCGAATCGCCTTCGGTCGAAGTGATGGAAATCCTGCGGGACCAGGGCGCGCACGTTGAATATTGCGACCCCAACGTTCCCGTGTTCCCGAAGATGCGCGAGCACAATTTCAAACTGAAGTCAGTCGAGCCGACGCCGGAGGTGCTGCGGTCCTACGACTGCGTCGTCCTGCTCACCGACCACACGAACCTGCCTTACGACACAATTCTGGAGCATTCCAAGCTGATCGTGGATACAAGGGGCAAGTTCCGGGAAGCGCATGAGAACGTTGTGAAGGCTTGACAGGTGGTAGGCCGACGCAACCGCCGGACTGCCTAAGTCTGCGCAGACATCGGAGATATAGTGATCGGAGTCATTCGACGCATGTTGCCGCGTGGCGGGTTCGCGCGAAATGTAGCGACGTTGACTGGTGCGACGGCGTTCGGTCAATTGACCGGTCTTTTGGCGCTCCCGATTCTGACTCGTATTTGTGGACCCCAGGAATTCGGCGCGGCTGCCGTCTATTCCGGTGTGGTGGGGCTGATCGCGGTTATAGCGATGTTGCGCTACGAGATAGCGATAACTCTGCCGCGCACCGACCGGGGTGGCTTGCACGTCGCGGTCGTGGCACTTGTCACGTTGATCGCCATATCGCTCATGGCTTCAATAGTGTCTCCTTTGATGCATGAATGGACCGGAAATGTTGCCGGTTTCTCAAACCTGGCTTTCACGGTCCTGATCGTGGCGGGGACATTGGTCACCGGCGCGTATCAAATCGCCAACTACTGGGCGATCCGGAAATCGAAATTCAGCGCGATCACGCAGACTCGCATCCAACAGGGGATTGCCGCGCCCGTCTTCCAAATAGGGTTTGGCCTTGCCGGCTTTGGTTCGCTTGGCCTTATCCTGGGTCTTATAGTCGGCCAATGTGCAGGCGTTTTGCGCCTTGCCACAAATATGATCGCGGACAACCGAAAGACGGGATTTCATATCCATCGGCGGGGAATTGCCTGGGCAATAAGACGCTACAGTCGATTTCCTCTGTATGACAGTTGGGCTGGGCTGTTGAACATGGCCGGCAGCCAAGCCCCCGTGCTGTTATTTGCGGCGTTTTTCTCGCCGAGCCTGGCAGGCTACTACGCTTTGGCGAGCAGGCTTGTGTCTGCTCCCAACACGTTGGTGGGCAAAGCCCTATCCCAAGCGTTGCTGCCCAAGATTATCGCCGCAGGCCGCAGAGGTGAAGGCGGGCCTTTGGTACTGCGGCTTATCAGCATTCTTTCCTGGCTGAGCTTTTTACCTTTTACGCTGGTTGCTCTGGCCTCTGGCGACCTCATTCCCTATGCATTTGGTGCTCAATGGGCTCCTGCGGCAAGCGTCGTCACATGGACAGCGATCGCCGCGGCCTGGCAATTTGTTGTATCTCCCCTTTCGATCGTAATGGTCGGATTGGAAGCGCTGAGGCTACATACTCTAGTACAGTTCATACTCTTTGCGGCTCGCGTCGCGGCTATCCTGACCGGCGCCTTTTTGCCTTCCGCGGATTTTGCCATCATCGGTTTCTCTTTAGCGAGTGCGCTGGGGTATGGATTGTTTCTGCTTGTCATAGGTGCAGTAACCGGGACGCGATCCAGCCTGATGTTGAAGGCAATGTTGATGCCCTTGATACTGTCGGCAGCATGTGCGCTCGCAGCCCTCTACAGCGCGGCCTATATTTCGAACATGGCGGCCTACGGTGTCATGTTCGTGTTTGGAGTTGGCTGGCTCTTATGCGTATACAAAATAACAATCAAAGGTTTGTAGATACTTTGCCCTCCGAGATGCGCAAGTCCATCCTGATTGTTGCGCCTCCGTCTTCGGCAGGCCAACCGGTGACGGAAAGAGTAGACTCTTTCGCCGAGTTCTTCCTCTGCCACGAGATAGCGTGCGAATTTTACCCGACGCCGCAAACGCCGCGGGAGCTGCTTCAACTGGTCCAGCACATTTACCGCGAGAAGTGGCGCAATGTCTTCGTGACCATGCCACCGTTCCGCAATTGGTCGCTTTGCATGCTTCCCGGCGTTCATGTCATCTTGGATATCCGGGACGGCTGGTCGATTGGCATGCGCTCGGGGTATGGAGGGACGACCAAACCACAGAAGATAAAATCTCGCATCGCGCGTATCGTCGAGCAGGTCGCAATCCGCCTATCCACGCTGACGATTACCTGTACGCCGGGTTTGCTGACGTATCACGAGACTACTATGACTAAGGGCAAGCTGGTTCTGATCGAGAACGGATTCCCCGGCCGAGAATTGGCGCGCGTGGCGGAGCTACGGTCCCGCAAAGAAGCAATGCCTCCATCACCGGGGCCGCTTGTATTCATTTGTGCAGGCAAGTTCAGTGAATATGGAATCGAGCGGTGCAAACAAGTTATTGATAAAATTAGCCAGGAATTTTCCGATAATAATTGCGTCCTAAAAATATTTAGCGTCGATCCGAAGAGAAACGACTGGATAAGAGAATATATTTCAGAAAGAAATATAAAGAATATCAATTTTGAGAGCTATAGATCAATAGAAAGATTAGATCTTTTGGAAGAAATCGTAAAATCAGACTACGGTATATCTATAGTTAGAGATCAGAACTATGAATTTGGTACAAAGGTATTTGATTACCTTGTCTGTGGTTTAAAAATACTAGATTATATTGAGAAAGATGGTGGGAGTTATGCTAAATACTTTAACCGATTCTTCTCCGAAAATTTGCGAGTTGAGGATATTCAACATTTCTCACGAGAAATGTTTATTGCCAAAAAGTCAAAAGTAATATTTGGCAAGATTTCATGATTGTCTATGTCCTTCCTGTTATTGCCTCGTTGTCTTTGCTGCTAATGCATCGACGCAGTATAAGTTTAAAGAATCCCGATTTATTACAAGTTGTATTTTTTAGAGATTACATATTATTGTGTTCATTCGGTTATATGTATTTTTCCGACATGAATAGGCGTCTCGATCATAACATTCTTAAGGATTTGATATCAGAAGATAGTTTATACAATGCCTCAATGGCAGCATTTATATTTATAATAATATTCATGATATTCTACAAGATTTTTCTGATGGCCAACAAGGCCTTATTTAGAAATGTTGAGTGGCGTATAAATTTAACGAGATTCAAGAAATTGTTGGCGTTGGTGACTGTAATTTCCTGCGCAGCGATGGTTTATTATATGTTTTATCTAGGTTCAGGCGTTGTCGCTATATTCTCTGGTTTTGTTGCCGATGACGGCAATCAAATTCGCGCTAGCCTAAATCAAGGCAATAGATTTTTCCAGGCAACTAAGATACTGGCCACTGTCTGGGTTCCAATGCTAAGCTTCTCGTGGTTCTGGCTTTTTCTAAATAGAAAGGAAAGTGTTTCTGGTATATACAGATTAATAGCTATACTATCGATAATTTTAGCTTTATTTGCCTCTATGTGGGCGCTTGAAAAATCAAAAATGGTATTTTATATTCTGGGGTTAATAGGAGTTTGGATATATTCAGGAAGACCAATAAAGGTTATTTATTGGATAATATTTATTGGAATTTCTTTGTTTTTGATATCGGTGGCTTATATACTTACATACGGCGATCGGATCGGTGACTCAAGCTACTTGTTTGATATCTTGGAGCACAGGATCATGTCGCAGTCGGTTGGATCGATTCTGGCGTTCGACCTATATCCTCACACGCTCCCGTTTAAGGGCCTTGCAGGAATATCGAACTCTTTGGCCGCAATTGTCGGCGAACGCTTTTCATCTCCTTACGCTGACATAATCGACTATATGGTGCCGGAAAACACCGATATATCTGGCGCAATGTCTTCATTCGCGGCCGGAGAGGCCTATGCCTTGTTCGGCTTTGGCGGAGTGATAGTTGCGCCCATCGTTACAGCCTTTTATTTCGGCTCTTTGGAGGCGACCAAGGGGGCGCGTGACTCAGGTGTCTTCTGGGCTCCGCTCTACGCGCTCTTCTTCTCCAATCCTTATCTGGCTAGTACAGTCTACTCATTCTTTTGGCCCATAGGATTTTTTTTCGCCATGGCGCCGTTTTTAGCCATAGCTTTGGCAACCGAACTCTCGCGAAAATTCTGAAATGAAAGTCATGCTTCTTGCAAGCGCGTCCAGCATCCATTCTGTCCGATGGGCCAACGCCCTTTCGGCGGAAGGGGTCGAGATCGTGCTCATTACGCAGCACGACCAACTAGCAGAGTTGAAACCGCAAATCAGGGTGCTGAAGCTGCCGTTTTCTGGAAATATGGGCTATTTTCGAAATGCGTCCGCCGTCCGGCAACTGCTGCACGCCGAGAGCCCGGATCTGCTGCATGCCCACTACGCGTCTGGATATGGCACGACTGCGCGTCTCAGTCGATTCAACCCCACACTTCTGTCGGTCTGGGGCAGTGACGTCTACGAGTTTCCCACGCGTTCGCCTTTGCATCGCTGGTGGCTGCGGGGCAATGTTCTGGCCGCCACGCATGTCGCCAGCACAAGTCATGCGATGGCTGCGGAACTTCGAAAAATCGCACCGGAATTGCGCGATGTCAGCATCACGCCGTTTGGCGTGGAAACTCATCGGTTCAATTCCGTTTCTTCGGATCGCCGCTCGCCGGATGCGCCGATAGTGATTGGCACGGTAAAGACGCTCGAACCTCACTATGGCATTGATGTATTGATCGACAGCGTTGCAATTCTCGTCAACGCACGCCTGCAGGACCAGCCCGAGGTTGCGGCTCGCATCCGACTGCGGATTGTCGGCGAAGGTTCGCAGCGGGAAGCGCTGCAAAGGCGGGCTCTGACGCGCGGTATTGGCGCGATCACAGAGTTTCACGGTCGTGTTCCGCACGGGAGTGTACCGGAAGAATTGTCGAAGCTGGACGTCTATGTCGCTCTGAGCCGACAGGAAAGTTTCGGTGTTGCGGTTATTGAGGCCGGCGCATGTGGTCTGCCCGTTGTCGTCTCGGACGCCGGCGGCCTGCCGGAGGTGGTGGCGGATGGTGAGAGCGGCTTCGTCGTTCCGCGCGAAAATCCGACGGCTGCCGCTGCCGCGCTGCATCGTCTCGTATTGGACGCCGACTTGCGCCGCCACATGGGATTTGCCGGCCGCCAGCGGATTGTATCACAATATGATTGGCAAGATAATGTACGCAGCATGATCAATATTTATGAGCGTCTAACTTCCAGGTGAGGCATGCCCGATGCCCGACGTCGAGACGATTGATCGAGTAGACGCAATCAGAGGGATCTCACATGAACACAATCGCCACTGTGGTCGGCAGAAGGCCGCAATTCATCAAGGTTGCCCCGGCCAGCCGAGCCCTTGCTAAACCGGCCAGATCCGGGGGATGACGTCTGCGCTCCGGGAATCGCAACCTGCCGTGATCGCGACCCATTCCAGAGGTATCCTGCAGGCGTTTTTCTACAAGGTGCCGTGTGTCATGCACCTGGAGGAATCGGTTGACCCTGGCCTGCTATCACGGGCGGGCGACCATTTTGCAGGCGGTAAGCGCGAAGGGCTTCGATGTGCGGCCAGATGGTGCTGGCAAGTCGCGACCAATGGGTTGACCGTGGCCGAGAGGCCGCGTTAAGCCACACACCGATCAATGGAAGTGATTAAATGGGCTATATTCGCGGCTTCGACGGCGTGCGAGCTATATCCGTCATTATCGTAATACTGGGTCATCTCGGTATCACCGCCCAGCTTGGCAAGATTCCAGAATGGGGCGTCTATCTGCAAAATCTCGTCGCACCAACGCGCGGGGTCGAAATCTTTTTTGTCCTATCCGGATTCCTCATCACTGGTCTGCTGATCGCGGAACATGATAACACCGGCTCAATATCGCTCAAGCGGTTTGCAGCCCGGCGTGCGCTGCGGATTCTTCCTGTTTATTTTCTGTTCTGTGCCTTAGTCATATTTTTAGACGCAGTAGGAAATGCTGGGTTAAAAATCGGTGCAGTTCCATATCTACTTACTATGATTTTTAATTTCACTCCAAATTATTTCAGAACGACCGTTGTGGGGCATGTTTGGTCGCTGGCCGTAGAGCAGCACTTTTATATATTCTGGCCATTGATATTTATATTTTTTTACAAGAGAGGTTTTTCTCTAATATATATAGCAGTTTTATTTGTTTTGGCATCCGTAGTCTACAGGTATATTGCACCCAGAAATGGTGCTTACAACTACTTCGCCTGGACATTGCCTGCCGCGTCGCCCATCGCGATCGGTTGTATAATCGCTATTGTCTTAAGGCTGAGAAGTGGCTGGTTCATCGAAATTTTTCGCAGCTGGTATTCGGTCGTCGTAGGCACCTTTTTTTATATCATTTCTGCCACGTATCCCATCCCTTTTGGCAGCGTAGAGTTGCGTGCTGTCGGGATCGGACTCTTATTGGCATGGATATTACTTAATCAGCAAAAACTCGTGGTTAGTGCCCTCGAGATTTCTCCCTTAAGGTACATAGGTAAGATTTCCTATGGCCTCTACCTATGGCACGTGTTTTTTATCGGTACCGGCTCTTATCGATTCGAAGGACAAACTTGGCCTCCGGACCAATTGACAGGGCTTGTCTTGCTAGCGGCCTTCGCACCCTTATCATGGCACGGTTTTGAACAGCCGATTCTTAAATTGAAATCGAAATATAGATCGAATAAGCGACCGGTATCACATGATGCTAAAGAAGACACTGAGCATGGGGATGAATTATTAGAAATTGCAGGGCGATCGGCGAAAGAAAAGCCTTTGATCTCTATTCCGAAATAATTCGACAAACGCGAGGAAACTCCAGGTAAAATGGGGTTTCCGATTTACGATCAAAATTGAAGAGCGAACGTTTCATGGTTTCCATTGCGCATGTCGGGCACGGCTACTGGGGCAAGAACCTTGCCCGCAATTTCCATGAGCTCGGCTATCTGGGCGCCATCGTCGATCCGGTCCCGGCCGTTGCCGAGGCGGCGGCCAAAGCATATGGCGTGCGCGCCGCCTCCTTCGGGGACGTTCTGGCCGATCCATCCATCGATGCCGTGTCCATCGCATCGCCGGCCGGCCTGCATTTCGCCCAGGCGAAGGCGGCCATGGAGGCCGGAAAGCACGTCTATGTGGAAAAGCCGGTGGCACTGGATGTAACCGAGGCGGAGGCGCTCTGCGCGCTGGCCGAACGCACGGGCAGGGTGCTGATGGTCGGCCACCTGCTGCAATACCACCCCGGCTATGTGAAGCTGCGGCGGATGGTGGAAGCTGGCGATCTCGGCAGGCTGCTCTACGTTTATTCGAACCGGCTGTCGCTGGGCAAATTCCGCAACGAGGAAAACGTCCTGTGGTCGTTCGCGCCGCACGATATTTCCATGATCCTCGGTCTCTACGGCGCCGAGCCGGCCAGCGTTTCCGCACAGGGCAACGTCTCTTTCCTGCCCGGAATTGCCGACATGGTGACGGTGCAGATGCATTTCCCCGGCGGTGGCAGCGGCCATGTCCAGGCCTCCTGGATGCACCCGTTCAAGGAGCAGCGTCTGGTCGTCATCGGCGAAAAGGCCATGGCCGTGTTCGAGGACAGCGCCCCGGCCTGGGAAGACAAGCTGCTGCTTTACCGCCACACGATCGACCAGTCCGGTGCGGTCCCGAATCCGGCAAAGGCCGATGCCGAGCGCATCGCGGTCGAGAAATCCGAACCTTTGAAGGACGAGTGCAGGCATTTCGCCGAATGCGTCGAAACCGGCAACACGCCGCGCACCGACGGCAAGGAAGGCCTCGCCGTGCTGCGGGTGCTGGACAAGGCGGAAAAGGCGCTGCGCGCCAATCTGGAATTGCAGCAACCGGCACGCTAGGAGCACGCCTATGAGCAAGAAAGCATTTGTCCACGAAAGCTCCTATGTCGATGACGGCGCGGTGCTGGGCGATGGCACCAAGGTCTGGCATTTCGCGCACATTCTTCCCGGCACCAGGGTCGGCGAGAATTGCTCGATCGGCCAGAACGTCATGATCGGACCCGATGTCACGGTCGGCAACAATTGCAAGATCCAGAACAACGTCGCGCTCTACAAAGGCGTGGAGCTTGAGGATGGCGTGTTCTGCGGCCCATCCTGCGTTTTCACCAACGTGCTCAATCCCCGCGCCGAAGTGGAACGCAAGGATGAGTTTCGCCCGACGCGCGTGCGCCGCGGCGCGACGATCGGCGCCAATGCGACGATCGTCTGCGGCAATGAGCTCGGCGAATACTGCCTGATCGCCGCTGGCGCGGTCGTCACCAGGACCGTGCCTGCCTTTGCCCTGATGGCCGGCGTTCCGGCGCGGCGCATCGGCTGGGTATCGAAGGCCGGCGAAATCCTCGACGAAACGCTGGTCTGCCCGCGCAGCGGGGAACGCTATGAGCGCAGCGGCGAGGCGCTGCGTCTCGTCGCTGGCTGATGCGGCCGGCCGGGAAACCGTTCGGCATCGTTTGGATGGCTTCGGGGTGCCTGTTCAGAAATAGGTGACGACCGTCACCTGGCCTGACGCCCCGGTGCCGCCATCGCCGCCATTGCCCGCCTGCGAAGCGCCGCCGCCGCCGCCGCCCTGACCGGGCAGAATGCCGTTGCCGCCATTCCCGCCGTCGCCGGAAGTTGAGGATGCGCCGCCGCCGCCATTGCTTCCCGCGCCGCCGGGCGCCGCGCCGCCGATACCGGTGGAGCCAGCAACTCCCGTCGTGAATGGCGTCAGCACGCCGGCACCGGCGAGGGCCGTGTTGGCCGTCGAGAATCCGCCTCCGGCGCCACCGCCCGGGCCGGCCAGCCCGGCACCGCCACCGCCGCCCGCGCCGGTCACCTGATGCGAGGACGCGCCGCCGCCGCCGCCGAAATCGTTCACCTGGTAGAGGCCGTTGCTGCCGCTGGTGGCGCCGGCCATGCCGCCGCCAATGCCGGCCGCGCCGGCGGTTGCGCCATTGGCGTTGCCTCCTGCCTGGTTGCGTCCCGCGCCGCCGCCCCCGCCGCTGGCGCGGCCGCCGCCGCCGCCGCCGCCGCCGCCGCCGCCGTGCGCCGCCACATAGGCGCTCGCGAGCGAGGCGCCGAAGATGGTGTCGCCGCCGGGTCCCGACCCGTTGCCGCCGTCGCCAGTCGAAGTGGCGCCTGCGCCCCCCGCGCCGCCGGCTCCTATGATCACCGAGACGGTTGCAGGCAGTGCGCTGGCATTGAACATGGAGATGATCCGCGTACCGCCGCCACCGCCGCCGCCGCCGGATGCGGCGCTGGAGGCCGCAACCTTGGGTCCGCCGCCGCCACCGCCGCCGCCGCCGATGCAGGTGACCTGAACGAGCTTGGCGTTGGCGGGTTTGGTCCAGGTGCCGGCCGCGGCGAAGGTCTGGATATCAACGGTCGCCGCCAGACCGGAGGCCTGCACGTGGCCGGTCGACCTGTCCACCACCATGGCTGAATTCCACGTCGATCCGTCGGCCGAAACCTTCAATGTCAGATCGTCATTGCCGAGGAGGCCCAACTCCGCCCTGCCGCCGAAGCCGGATTGCAGCAGAATCGACAGGATGTTCCCGGAGCCCTCCTTGTTGAGCGTGTAGCGGAGGTCGCCCGTGCCGCCCTCGGCGGCGCTCAATGCGGTCCACAGGGCCTTGTTGATTTTTGCCGAGAACGGATTGGTGGAGTCTGCGGTTGTTCCCACCCCGAACAAACTCAGGTTCTGCAGTGTTTCGATCGTCTCGGAGACTGGTTTCCAAGCCGAACCGGTCCAACACACGAAAGCGACTTCGTCGGCGAGGAAACAATGCCAGCCGGCACGGGGTTGCAGAAAGCTCCAGCCGCCGTCGCGAAAAACCGCAATGTTGCCAGCCTGACCTACCCAGTCGCCGGTCGGTGTCGCCGCCACGATATAGCGGTCGCCATCGCCGGGGGTGGCTGGCGGGGTTGCGATATCCTTGTCCAGCACGGCGATCTGCACCAGCGCGTCGAGGAGGTCCAGCGCTTCATTGTGCGTCACGTGCTTCTGCGCCTGGCTCGGCATCAGGTAGGGGAGGGAGAGGTTGGGCGTGTTTTCCATGAGCTGTCCTTTTGCGGCGGTTAACCGGCAAGGATAGGCTCGCGCCCGATGGTGTGGACAAAGAGCGGCCTAGATTAAGGATGGATGCTGTGTTTCCGGCACCGCAGCAGCCTTCGACGGGTGCGACCCGATCAAGCTGGCTTCGCCGGACAGATGATGCTATCCGTCCGGCCGTTCGAATCTAGGGATCAGAATGCAGTTCCTGCAAAACCTGTCGCCAGTCGCGTTCGGCTGCGATCCTCTTGGCGGTCACAATTGGGGCAAGGTGGCCTATTAAGTCATCCGCCGCGCTCGGCGTTTCTCACCCACCTGTTCGCTGATAGGAAATCGATTTGCGTATCTGGATCGTCAAGTATGGCGAAAGCGTTCCGTTTTTGCCGGATTCAGTCGGCAGTCATCTTTTCCGTTCGGGTGAATTGGCGCGCCGCCTCGTAGAGCGTGGGCATGAAGTCGTCTGGTGGACGGGCCAGTTCGAACACCCGACCAAGCTGTACCACCGCATTCCAGGAAATGAGGTGCCGATACCCGGCTCGGAAAATTCCAAAGTCGTTCTGCTCTATTCGCCGGGCTATTCGTCCAACATTTCCCTGATGCGCTTCTACGATCATTGGCGGATTGGCCGCAGCTTTCGGGAAGCGGCGGTCAAGGAGCCGGTGCCGGATATAATTGTCGCCAGTATGCCCACGCCGGAATTGGTGAGGGCCTCAAGTGACTATGCTGATCGGCACGGCGTCCCGCTGATGGTCGACGTTCGCGATCTTTGGCCGGACGTGATCGCAGACCGGTTGGAGAAGAAGTTCGGGTTTGCACCCAAGTGGCTGCTTTATCCTTATGAGCGGGATGTGAAACATTCTCTTTCACATGCCGACAGCGTGACTGCGATTACGCAGGGCTGCCTCGAATGGGCGCAATCGAAGGGTAGTCGAACGGATGCTCAAGCGGACCACGATAGGGTCTTTCGTCTCGCATCCAGGGCGATTTCCCGTAACCAGACGCGCTGGCAGGAGATCGAGACGGCTTGGAAGGTCAGGGGATTCGACCCGAATTCCGGCAAGACAATATTCGCGTGGGCGGGGTCGTTGACCAATCAGCAGGCGACACGCGCACTGGTTCAAGCCCAGACCCTGCTGTCCAAAGAAGTCCGCGACCGGATTCAGGTTGTCATTTGTGGACGGGGCGATCTGCAAAACCAAATTCTTTCCGTCAAACAAGCATGCGAGCACATGATCTATGCTGGTTTCGTGCCTCGCGATGAGGTGCAATTCTTGTATGACAACAGTCACTATGGACTACTCTGTTACGATAACACTCCGGATTTCCAAGCCAGTTTTCCCAACAAGTTTGGGGAATATCTCATGAGCGGCCTCTCGGTCGTTACGACGATCAATGGCGTGATGCAGCAAGAGTACGGTGACCAGGGCTTTATCGACACAGTCGCCTCGACCCCCCACGGTATCGCCGAAGCGCTTACCCGATTGGCTGACCTGAAGCCGGGTGAACCAATACGAGCCCGAGCGCGGGCCGTGTTTCAAAAAGACTTCGATGCCGATATCGTCTATGAGGCGTTTTGCGACCACATAGAAGAAAGAGTCCGCGCCGGTTCTGCCGCCGTCGAAAAAAAAGACACACTTGCGGGATAGCGGATATCCGCGATGAGGCGATCCACCTTGGCAGCGCTGGAAACGCTATCCAGCTTCTGCTAATGGACCGGCTGATCCAACAACGAACCGAGACGAGCTCTTCGAGCTCATGCCGATTCAGTGCGCCTCGAGCGCCACCTCCTGGAGGACAAACCAATGTCGGAACAGCATACTTTGGATGGCGTCAACAGGATTGAATACCGCCCAGGGCTGGTTGGGCGATTTGCCCGGATCTTGATCCCGTTCCTGCAGCGAACTTTGCCAAGCGGCCTCTACCGCGTCACATATGATGCGCTTTACAATGGTTACAAATGGACCCTGCGCCAGAGCTATCTGTTGCGCTATGCGGCAGCGCATGTCGTGGGGAGCCGTGAAGACAAGCTAAGAACGTCGCTGACCCGCAGGCTGTTGCCGTACAGCATGGGGGGAAAAAAGGCTCTCGAAAATGCTTTCGAACTGACTGCGAAAGCAGAACGGAACAATATTCCTGGAAGTCTGGTCGAATGTGGTGTTGCCGAGGGCGGAACTGCGGCGATGATCGCGCTGACCAGCCGCGAACTGGGAAAGACTGTTCGTCCGAAATGGTTTTTTGATTCGTATGAGGGCCTGCCCGAACCAACAGCCGAAGATTATGAGGGCGGAAAGGTTGGGAATTTCATCAGGCCGCTTCCTAAGGGGGCCTGCCTGGGCACGATCGAACAGGTGGGCGAGCTTATGTTCGATACTCTTAAGTTCCCGAAGGACGAAGTGACGCTGGTCAAAGGCTGGTTCCAGGATACCGTCCCGGTCAAGCGCGATGCCGTGGGCCAGATCGCCGTACTGCGGCTGGATGGTGACTGGTATGAATCCACGAAGGTGCCTCTGGAGAATTTCTACGACAACGTTTCTCCCGGTGGCTATGTGATCATTGATGATTACGCGACGTGCTTTGGCTCACGCAAAGCCGTTGACGAATTCTTTGCCGAACGAAACATAAAGGCGCAGCTGTTTGAAGATGGTCGAGGCGGCGTTTGGTTCGAAAAGCCCTCGCTTTGACCGCGCTTGCCGAAGTGACGGAATTTCATCCAAACAGAGGATACGAGATAATAAAGCGGCTGTTCGATATCAGCGCCGCGGTCCTTGGGATCGTGTTGCTCTCGCCCGTACTTTTGACAATGGCGGTCGCGGTCAAACTGTCTTCCCCTGGTCCGATCCTTTACCGAGGCACACGAGCGGGTCGCTTGGGCGTTCCGTTCCAGATTATGAAATTTCGATCGATGTATGTCGGATCGGATCGTGGCGCTGGCACCACCAGTCGGGATGACCCGCGAGTGACACCAGTCGGGAAAATCTTGCGCAAGTTCAAGCTTGATGAATTACCCCAACTTTTCAATGTGCTGCTCGGCGACATGAGTGTCGTTGGCCCAAGACCGGAACTGCTCAGATATACCGAGCAATACACCGGCGACGAGAAGCTCATATTGGCGGTGAGGCCAGGAATTACGGATTTTTCTTCCATCCAGTTTTCGAACCTGAATGAGCTTATAGGGGACGAAGATCCGGACCGGGAATTTGAGACGAAGGTGCTGGCGGCCAAAAATAAGCTGCGGATCAAATATGTAAGGGAGAGAGGTTTTCTGCTCGATTTGCAGCTGATTGCCCAAACCCTCCTGCGCGTTGCGAGACTACGTTGAAATGAAGCCGTTCAACTGGAACGGTTTACCGATAAGCCGCATCGCTATGGGCTGTGAACCCTTGGGGGGAACGGACTGGGGCGTTGTCGACCTCTCGCTGGTCAGGCGAGCTGTAGCGGCAGCGCTTGATGTTGGCGTGACCGTATTTGACACCGCTGATGTCTATGGCTTGGGTCGGAGCGAAGAAGAGCTCTCAGCCGCCTTGGGCGTGCGTCGAAAGGATGCCTTCATAATCACCAAATTCGGCGTCAGGTGGGAGAACGAATCGGCAGGGGGAAGGGCAAGAACGTTCAAAGACTCATCGCCTTCATACCTGGCGAAGGCGCTGGAAGGCAGCCTTAAGCGTCTGCGAATTGACGCCATTCCACTCTATCTGGTCCATTGGCCCGACCAGGCCACTCCAATTGACGACACGCTCGCTGCTCTTGAAGACGCGCGGCAATCAGGCAAAATCCTGAACTTCGGTCTATCCAATTTCGATGCGAATACCGTGAGCGCTGCAAGTAGCCGCAATATTTCCGCGCTTGAAGGACCGTACAGCCTGCTTCGTCAGGATGGCGCAGAAACAGCTTTCAAGGCAGCCAGGGAAGCCGGTCTTGCCTGTGTTGCCTATGGTCCGCTCGCTCAAGGGCTGTTGACCGGAAAATACGCCAAAAGCTCCAGGTTCGAGAGCAACGATCGCCGCAATAGACTGGCGCAATTCGATCCCGGCCAATGGGAAGCCAATGCTCGGATTCTGGCGAGATTGGAAGAGGTCGCCCGCCAGCGTGAGAAAAAGATCGCTGAAGTGGCCGTTCGTTGGGTTCTCGATAGTGGGTTGGTCGACATCGCGGTGGTTGGGGCTAAGTCGCCGGAACAGATGATCGAAAACGCCGGCGTTCTCAACTGGACACTTACCGACGAAGAAGTCGCGGACCTTTCCCAAAGCCTCGGTTCATAGTTCCCTCTTCAATTGGCATCTGTACTGAGAAAAGATGATTTCACCTGACCGGCGGCGCGGGATACCTGAACTGGATGCGGTACGCGGAATCGCTGCCGCGACCGTCGCGTTGTGGCATTGGATATCCATGGCGAATTTGCCATATCCATCCTTCAAGTCGGCGCACGCTGCTCTTTCCACCGGCTCGGAACTGGCGGTCACGATTTTCTTCGTTCTCTCGGGAATGGTCCTGACCCTGTCTATCCGCAACGCAAAAGGCGGAGGGGACGGAATTATAATTCTATCGTATTTCGTCCGGCGGATATTCAGAATATTTCCGCTTCTGATCGTAGTCGTGTCATTTGCATTCGTTGAAATGTACGCACTGAGATCAACTATGCAGATTGATATAAAGTGGATAAGATATAGTGAATTTACATTTATGGAATGGCTTAAAAATATCGTTTTGTTGACAACAAGTTTCAATCCTCCAGGATGGACTTTAAGAATTGAAATTGTCGGATATATAATTATTCCATTTATAGTTTTCACTTTGTCAAAGTCGATTGCTAAATCAATTATTTATGGGTCTCTATTTGTGGTTTTGTCTATACTGGTCGTTAAAACGGGATGGTGGATTCGGTGGTCCTCCTTTCGTCAGCTCATGCCAATGTTTATCCCGGGAATATTCTTAGGTTTTATTGTAAATACGCCGGATTTCAAAAATTCGAACGCGCTCCCTTTCTTGATAATTGGAATTGTCGGGATAGGAATTCTGACCAGGGTGCAAACCGCTCAATATGACCTGACCTTCCTGGTATCGACCTGCTGCGCCTGCCTTGTCGTCTGGGCCATACTCGACCGGGGTCCGTTCCATCGCTTCATCAACTCGCCCGCGCTGCGCTGGCTGGGCGATATCAGCTACGGAACGTTTTTGTGGCATTACCCCCTGCTTTGGTGCTGGTTCTATATCTTTGGCAGCTATGTGGGCACGACGAACCTATGGATATGGCTGGCGGCAGGCGCTGTCGGGCTCCCGCTGACCCTCCTCTTTTCTCAATTCACTTTCCGTTACGTGGAAAGGCCGATGATGGAATTTGCGTCGCGGCTGACGCGCCAGTTCAAGGGTAAGGATGCCCCACGCACTGACGCGTCTGCGGTCGTCGAATCAGCATCCGTGCCTTGAACGGGTGGGTTTGCAGGCGTCTTAGCTCAGCAGGAGCTTCGCGGCCGCATATATTGCCTCGGAATCGACGCCGTATTTTTGTCGAAGATAATCCTGATCCCCGACGATCGAGGAATACACACCGGGCAGACCCACGCGTTTGAACGATACCCTGGCGGACGATTCCGCGAGGATTTCAGCCACCGCGCCACCGAGGCCGCCGTGGATGGTGTTTTCTTCCACGGTGACAATCGCGCGGTGCTCTCCGGCAACCTGAAGGACAAGCGCCTCGTCAAGCGGGCTCAGCGTATGCATGCTGACGACCGAGCATGAGACGCCCTCATCGGCCAGCCGATCCGCAGCCTTCATGGCCTCTGAAACGATTCCGCCCGATCCGATAAGACAAACGTCGCGGCCCTGGCGCAGGCGTCTGGCACTACCGATGGTGAAGGCGCCGGCGTCTTTCGTCGCGATAGGCACATCCTTTTCGATGCGCAGGTAACCAACGCCTGGTCTTGCCGCCAACGCCCGCGTCGCTTCAGCTGACTCGTAGGCATCGCAGGGCGCGACCACCGTAACACCGGGAAGCGCACGCAGGATCGATAAATCTTCAGTCGCATGATGCGACATGCCGAGCGCGCCATAGGTGAACCCGCCGCCCGAGGCGACCACGTTCACGTTGACCTCGTGATAGGCGGCGTCGTTTCTAATCTGTTCGAGGCAGCGCAGCGTGGAGAAATTGCCGATCGAGTAGGCGAACACTGTCCAGCCTTCGAGGCCCATGCCGGTGGCCGTGCCGATCATGCTCTGTTCGGCGACGCCGACATTGATGAACCGGCCGGGAAACTCTTCGACGATCTTGTTGAAAATGCCGAAGCCCAAATCCGCCGTGATCAGCGCGACCTTGTCGTCGTGCCGCATCAGATCGATGACCGTGTTGACGAAACTGTCTCTCATGAGGCTGGGATCTTCGCCTTCAATTCCGCAACGGCATTTTCATATTCTTCGCCTTGCGCTGTGCGATAATGCCAAAGAACCTTGTTTTCCATGAAGCTCACACCCTTGCCCTTCGTGGTGTGGGCCAGGACAACGGTTGGTTTGCCTGCCACTTTACTCTCCGGACTGAACGCTTCCCGCAGCGAAGAATGATCGTGGCCATCGACTTCGTGGACGGTCCAGCCGAAGGCGGTAAGCTTGGCGTTGAAGGGCTCAAGCGCCAGCGTGTCCTGGACGCTGGCGAGTGACTGAAGCTTGTTGTAGTCGATGACCGCCACGAGGTTGTCGAGCCGGCGGTGGCTTGCGAGAAGCAGCGCCTCCCACACGGAACCCTCGTCGCATTCGCCATCGCTCATCAACACGAAAACCCTGTGCTTTTCGCCTTTAAGCTTGGCGGACAGCGCCATGCCCGCCCCTACGGACAATCCGTGTCCGAGCGAACCGGTTGACAGTTCGACGCCGGGAACACCCTTGTGAGATATGTGCCCGGAGAGAACCGAACCGTTCTGGTAGTGGTTCTTGAGATAATCGACGGCCATGAAACCGCATTCGGCCAAGGTCGCATAGAGCGCCGCGCCACTATGACCCTTGCTCAGAATGAAACGGTCGCGATTCTGCCGTTTCGGGTCATCTGAAGAGACATCGAGTACATCCGCATAGAGCACCGCCAGGATGTCCGCGATGGAGAACGCGGATCCTACATGCGAGCTTCTACCGAGATGCGTCATCTGCAAGGCATGAAGCCGGACATAGGCAGCAAGCTGCTCACTGGTGGCCCAGGCACGGTTCGGCAAATCTTGAATGGGCATGCCCTTTCCGAGCTCACTCAGAAGGAGTGCAGGAGAACGCTGGTCGATTTCACAGGGGACCTAGCTCGAAAACGGAGGGTTGTAAACCTCGTCAAACCAGATCAGCAACCCGGTTTCGGCCGCGGGAAGGATCACTGATATGCGGTGATATCAACGACTTAGTGCGATATGCACGAATCTGAAAATAGTTGTTTTTCAGGTTGTTACAGGAATTTATCGCTCACTCTCCCCAAACCGCCAATTCATTGCCGGCCGGATCGAGGAAATGGAACCGCCTGCCGCCTGGAAACGAGAAGATCGGCTTGGCGATTTTTCCGCCGGCGCCTTCCACCGCTGCAAGGGTGGCTTCCAGATCTTCCGAATAGAGGACCGGCAGCGGCTTGTCGCTGGCTTCCGCCGCATCGGCCTGGAAGCCGCCCTCCAATCCTTCGTCAAAGCCGGAATAGGTCGGCCCGTAATCGGTGAAGGACCAGGCGAAGGCGGCGCTGTAGAACGCCTTCACGCTATCCAGCCTGCCGTGGGTGGCCGGCATTTCGAAGAAATCGAGCTTGCCCGTCTGTTTCATGTCACACCTTTTTGTTCCGCATTTGTTCTATATCGATGCACGACTCGGCGCAACAATTTCTTCCGCCTCGATGTGTCTGCCTGAGACCTCTTGGCGCTCTAATCGATTGTACGCTTCGGCCATCCGGTCCACGCCTTGCCTTTCGCAGCGCAGCATTCTATCGCTCGGCCCGGCGGACCGAAGCCCGCCCTTTGGCAATGGAGCGAACATGACCAAGTGGGTTTATACCTTCGGAGATGGCGCGGCAGAGGGACGTGCCGGCGACAAGAACCTGCTCGGCGGCAAGGGCGCCAACCTCGCCGAGATGTGCAGCCTCGGCTTGCCGGTCCCTCCCGGCTTCACCATCACCACGGAGGCCTGCAACTGGTACTATGCCAATGGCAATGCCTATCCGGACTCCCTGGCCGCCGATGTCGATGCCGCGCTCGGCCATATCGGTAATTTGACCGGCCGCAGCTTCGGTGATCCGGAAAAACTGCTCCTGGTTTCCGTACGCTCCGGAGCCCGCGCCTCGATGCCCGGCATGATGGACACGGTTCTCAATCTCGGCCTGAATGACGAGACGGTCGAAGCGCTGGCCAAGGATTCGGGCGATCCCCGCTTCGCCTATGACAGCTACCGTCGGTTCATCCAGATGTATTCCGATGTCGTCATGGGGCTGGATCACGAGGTCTTCGAGGAAATCCTCGAAGACCGCAAGGCAACGCTTGGCTACGAACTCGACACCGAACTCAGCGCAGCCGAATGGCAGGCGGTCATCGCGCTCTACAAGGCGAAAGTCGAGGAGGAACTCGGCAAGCCGTTTCCGCAGGACCCTCGCGAACAGCTCTGGGGCGCCATCGGCGCGGTGTTCTCAAGCTGGATGAATGCCCGTGCCATCACCTACCGCCGCCTGCACGACATTCCGGAGGCCTGGGGCACCGCCGTCAACGTCCAGGCGATGGTGTTCGGCAATATGGGCGACACCTCGGCCACCGGCGTCGCCTTTACCCGCAATCCCTCGACCGGCGAGAAGGCGCTCTACGGCGAGTTCCTCGTCAACGCGCAGGGCGAGGACGTCGTCGCCGGCATCCGCACGCCGCAGAACATCACCGAAAAGGCCCGCATCGCCGCCGGCTCCGACAAGCCGTCGATGCAGAAGCTGATGCCGGATGCCTTCGCTTCCTTCGTCACGATCTCGGACAAGCTGGAAAAGCATTACCGGGACATGCAGGACCTGGAATTCACCATCGAGCGCGGCAAGCTGTGGATGCTGCAGACGCGCTCCGGCAAGCGCACCGCCAAGGCGGCGCTCAAGATGGCCGTGGAGATGGCCGCGGAGGGCCTTATTACGAAGGAAGAAGCCGTCGCCCGCATCGATCCGGCCTCGCTCGACCAGTTGCTGCATCCGACCATCGATCCCAAGGCCGAGCGCAACGTCATCGGCATCGGCCTGCCGGCATCGCCGGGTGCCGCCACAGGCGAGATTGTCTTTTCCTCTGAGGATGCCGAGGATTTGAAAGGGCAGGGCCGCAAGGCGATCCTCGTGCGCGTCGAGACCAGCCCCGAGGACATCCACGGCATGCACGCCGCCGAAGGCATCCTGACCACGCGCGGCGGCATGACCAGCCATGCGGCCGTTGTGGCGCGCGGCATGGGCAAGCCCTGCGTTTCCGGCGCCGGCTCGCTGCGCGTCGATCACCGGACCGGCACGCTGATCGCCATGGGCGCTACCTTCCGCAAGGGCGACGTCATCACCATCGACGGCGGCAACGGCCAGGTGCTGAAAGGCGCGGTGCCGATGCTGCGGCCGGAGCTTTCCGGCGATTTCGCTTCCATCATGGAATGGGCCGATGCCGTGCGCCGCATGAAGGTCCGCACCAATGCCGAAACGCCGGCCGATGCACGCATGGCGCGCTCCTTCGGCGCCGAAGGCATCGGGCTTTGCCGCACCGAGCATATGTTCTTCGACGGCGCCCGCATCGTCGCCATGCGCGAGATGATCCTCGCCGACACCGAGGCGGACCGGCGCATAGCGCTGGACAAGCTTCTGCCGATGCAGCGCTCGGACTTCCTCGAACTGTTCGAGATCATGGCCGGGCTGCCGGTGACGATCCGGCTGCTCGACCCCCCGCTTCATGAGTTCCTGCCGAAGACCGAGGAGGAGATCGCGGAGGTCGCAGCGGCGATGAACGTGTCGGCCGATAAACTTCGCCAGCGCACCGAGGCGCTGCACGAGTTCAACCCGATGCTCGGCCATCGCGGCTGCCGGCTGGCCGTATCCTATCCCGAAATCGCCGAGATGCAGGCGCGCGCCATCTTCGAGGCGGCGGTCGAGGCCGGCCGCAAGAGCGGCAAGCTGGTGGTGCCGGAAATCATGGTGCCGCTGGTCGGCATCGTGAAGGAGCTGGAATTCGTCAAGGCGCGCATCGACGCCGTGGCCGCCAGCGTCATGAAGGAGACCGGCGTCACGATCGAGTATCTCTCGGGCACGATGATCGAACTGCCGCGCGCGGCCATTCGGGCAAACGTCATCGCCGAATCGGCGGAATTCTTCTCCTTCGGCACCAACGACCTGACCCAGACGACCTTCGGCATATCGCGCGACGACGCCAGTTCCTTCCTCGAAGTCTACCGGCAGAAGGGCATCATCGAACAGGACCCGTTCGTCTCGCTCGACATCGAGGGGGTTGGCGAACTCGTCCGCATGGCGGCCGAAAAGGGCAGGGCGACAAGGCCGGACATCAAGCTCGGCATCTGCGGCGAGCATGGCGGCGATCCGGCCTCGATCCATTTCTGCGAAGAGGTCGGCCTGGATTACGTGTCCTGCTCGCCTTACCGCGTACCGATCGCGCGGCTGGCAGCGGCGCAGGCGGCGATCAAGGGCAGATAGTCAAACAAAACAACGACATGCGGACAGGAAACGAATCGGTTTCTGAACCGCATGAAGTGTCTGGATTTATGCTGTACGGCGCGTCGCTCAGGTCACGCGGCGCGTAGCTTCTCCTTGGTCACATGTTCTTCCGCCTGCCGAAGTCCCTTTTCCAGGCGGTCGAACAATTCGTTCAGCTCGCCTTCGCTGATGACCATGGGCGGGCATAGGCCGATCGTGTCGCCCATGGCGCGCAGGATCAGGCCGTTTTCCTCAAGCAGCTTTGCCGTCAATGGCCCGACGCCTTGAGCCGGCTTGAAGGCGCGCCGCGTTGTCTTGTCGGCGACGAGCTCGACGCCGCCGACAAGGCCGCAATAGCGGACCTCGCCGACGAGTTCGAATTCGGCCAGCCGTTTCATCCGCGCCTCGAACACCGGTGCAAGCCGCCGCACATGGCCGACAATGTCGCGCCTCTGGTAGATCTCGATCGCCTTCACGCCGAGCGCGCAGCCGAGCGGATGACCGCCATAGGTGAAGCCATGGCCGAAGGTGCCGAGCTGGGCGGTGTAGTCGACATAGGCCTGGTAGATATCCTCCGGCACCATCACCGCGCCAAGCGGGGCATAGGCGGAAGTCAGTTGCTTGGCGGCGGAAAGGGTTTTCGGCCGCATGTTGAAGGTCTCGGTTCCCCACCAGTTGCCGGTGCGCCCGAAGCCGGTGATGACTTCGTCGGCGATCAGCATGATGTCGTGTTCGTCGAGCACCGCCTGGATCGCCTCGAAATAGCCTTTCGGCGGCACGACGACGCCGCCGGCGCCCATCACCGGCTCGGCGATCATGGCGGCGATGGTGTCGGCGCCCTCGCGCTCGATCAGGTCGCGCAGCGACTGGACGATGCGGTCGACGAAATCCGCCTCGCTCTCGCCCTCCTTGCCGAAGCGGTAGAAGTGCGGGCAGTCGGTATGCAGCACGCGGTCGACCGGCAGGTCCCAGCCATTGTGGTTGCCGGGCAGGCCGGTCAGCGAAGCCGCCATGACAGTCACGCCATGATAAGCCCTGATGCGCGAGATGATCTTCTTCTTCTGCGGCTTGCCGCGCGCATTGTTCAAAAACCAGGCGAGCTTGACCTGCGTATCGTTGGCCTCCGACCCTGACGAGGTGAAGAACACCTTGGAGATCGGCACCGGCGCGATCTCCTTGAGCTTCTCGGCCAGTTCGATGGCCGGTTCGAAGCTCTTGGCGCCGAACAGATGGTAGAAGGGCAGGGCGCGCATCTGTTCGGTCGCCGCGTCCACCATTTCCTCGTCGCCGAAACCGAGGCCGGCGCACCAGAGACCCGACATGCCCTCGATATATTCACGTCCCTGCGTGTCGTAGACATGCACGCCCTTGCCGTGGCTGACGACCAGGGTTCCCGTCGTCTTCAGCTTGTGAAGCGGCGTATAGGGATGGATGACGGATTCGATATCCCGCGTCTGCAGGTTGCTCAACGGCAACTGTTCGGTCATGGCTCACTCCGGCAGCGGCAAGTCCCTCAGGTCACCTGACCGTGAAGGCTCTGGGATCGCATGGATCGCTCCCAATGGTGTAGCTGCTGGACCGCGAGCCGCAAAATCCTTTCGGTCCTGGTTCAAGAACGGTTCGGCTGCTGGCCTATCAGGCAGCGGCCTGGAAAACGTCCATCAGGCCCGCATAGGCGTCCGCGATGCGCGCGGCCGGGCTCCCGCTTTTGGCAGCCGGCTCCACCTTGAGCGTTCCGCCGCTCTTCGGCAGCGTCATCATCAGGATCTGCTGGCTTTTGCCATCGCCCACCGCCGCGGCGGCCACATGTTCCTGAGCGCCTTCGCCACCCACGCACATCTTGAAAAGCAATCTGCCGCCGACAGCCTCCAGCGCGCCGCCGACCACCTCGGCGAACTCTTGCTCCGACACGCTTTCAGCGTCCGGAACGAGATCGGCCAGACTTTCGGCAAGTGTGTCTTCGAGGGCTTTTTCATCGCGCTGGGTCATTGCGAACCACTCCATCCGCCATTCGCACCCCGCCACGAAATAGCCTCCACCGCGACAATGGCCGCATTGTGGCATCGGCCATTGGGCCCGGCCACGTCAAAGCGGAACACGGCATCTGGACATTGCGGCCATTCCTTCCACAATGTCCAAAACAGGGAGCTCGAAGGGAGGAGATCAGATGCTTGGACTGATGCAGGAATGGCCGCTGCTTTGCCACAAGCTCATCGACCATGCCGCGTTGCAGCATGGCAACCGCGAAATCGTCTCGCGTTCCATCGAAGGACCGATAGTCCGCACCACTTATGCCGAGGTGCACGCCCGCGCGCGCAAGGTGTCGCAGCGGCTGGAGAGGGAAGGCTACGGCCTTGGCGACCGCATCGCGACGCTGGCCTGGAACACCGCCCGCCATCTGGAAGCGTGGTACGGCATCATGGGTGTCGGCGCCATCTACCATACGCTGAACCCGCGCCTTTTCCCCGAACAGCTCGTCTGGATCATGAACCATGCCGAGGACAAGGCGATCTTCGTCGACCTGACCTTCATGCCGCTGCTGGAAAAGATCGCCGGCTCGGTCAAGTCGCTGAAACAGGTGATCGTACTGACCGACAGCGCCCACATGCCGCAAACCGCCTTGCCCAATGTGGTCTGTTATGAGGACTGGCTGGCGGGCGCGGATGGCGATTTCCGTTGGAAAACCTTCGACGAAAACACTGCCGCCGGCATGTGCTACACCTCCGGCACCACCGGCGAGCCGAAGGGCGTGCTCTACAGCCATCGCTCCAACGTGCTTCACGCGATGATCGCATCGATGCCGGATGCGATGGGTATTTCCTCGCGCGATGTGGTGATGCCGGTCGTGCCGATGTTCCACGCCAATGCATGGGGCCTGGGGCAGAGCGGGCCGATGACCGGCGCCAAGATCATCATGCCCGGCAGCAAGATGGACGGCGCATCGATCTATGAACTGCTGGACGGCGAGAAGGTGACTTTCACGGCGGCCGTTCCGACCATCTGGCTCATGTTGCTGCAGTATCTGGAGGAAACCGGCAAGAAGCTTCCCTATTTGAACCGGGTGGTCATCGGCGGCTCGGCTGCGCCGCGCGCAATAATCCAGAAATTCCAGCGGGACTATGGCGTCGAGGTGATCCATGCCTGGGGCATGACGGAAATGTCGCCGCTCGGCACGCTCTGCACGATGAAACCGGAACAGGCGGCGCTGGACGACGATGCGCTGCTCGATCTCAAGCAGACGCAGGGCTACACGCCTTTCGGAATTGAGATGCGGATCACCGACGACGACAATGTGGCCCAGCCATGGGACGGCGTTACGTTCGGCCGCCTGAAGGTGCGCGGCCCGGCCGTCTCCTCCGCCTACTACGGCAATGCCGGCACCGAACAGTTCGACGCTGAAGGCTGGTTTGATACCGGCGACGTCGCGCATATCAATGCCGACGGCTATATGCGGATCACCGACCGCGCCAAGGATGTCATCAAGTCGGGCGGCGAGTGGATCTCGACGATCGAGCTGGAAAACCTCGCCGTCGGTCATCAGGACGTGGCCGAAGCGGCGGTAATCGGTGTGCATCATCCCAAATGGGACGAGCGGCCGCTCCTGGTCATTGTCCGCAAGCCCGGCAAGCAACTGACGAAGGAGGACTTGCTCGCCTTCATGCAGGGCAAGGTCGCCAGATGGTGGATGCCCGACGATGTCGCCTTCGTCGACGAGATACCGCACACGGCGACGGGCAAGATCCAGAAGACCACGCTGCGCAAGCAGTTCGAGGATTATAAGCTGCCGACCGAATGAAGCCCCCTTTTCCGCTTCAATCTCCGTGGGAAACGCTCTAAGCCTCGTGCGGGCTCGGGTGCTGGGTAAAGATGCGGGATAATTTCCAACGGCGGACCTCGAAAGCGGCTGGCTGGGCGCGGCGCTCCGGCGCCTTCAGCATCGTGCTGCTCGCGACCGTATGGATCGGCCATCATTTCGGCATGGTCGAGACGATCGGCTATCTGTGGGTGTTGGGCCTGGTGGTCCTGCTCGCGGCCAGCGCGCTGCTGTTTGCCGTCTTCGCCTTTGCGCGGCTTTGGAGCCATGGCGACCGCGGCGGCCTTGACCTCACGCTCGGCGCGCTGCTGGCGCTGCTGACGCTCGCGCCGTTCGGCGTTGCCGCCTACTGGCTGACCGCCTATCCCTCCTTGAGGGACGTCTCCACCGATCTCGACGATCCGCCGCAGTTGGATGCCGCCGGCCGGACGGCTGAGATGAATGCACCCGTGCCCGCAACGCCAGGCGAAAAGCGGCTGCAGGCGCAAAACTATCCGCTGGTGACCACGCACCGCTACGATCTGCCATTCGAGGATGTGCTCGCCGCTGTTGAAGCCGTGGTGGCGCGGCAAGGCTGGCGGGTCGAACCAATGCCCGCCTCCGTCGGTCAGGCGCAGATCACCGTGAACGCCGTCGCGTCGAGCTTCGTGCTGGAGCTTCCTGCCGATGTCGCCATAAGGGTCAGCGACGAGGGTGAGGCGGCGCTCGTCGATATGCGCTCGGCATCCCGCTATGGCCGCCACGATCTGGGCGACAATGCCGCGCGCATCGAACGTTTCCTGTCCGAACTGGATCAGGAAGTGGCGGGGCGGATCGGGCCGGCTCTGGCCGAATAGATATGAAACAGGTCCTGATCCTAGCCGGCAGGAAGGAAAAGACCGTCGATTGACGGCGATCCGTCAGTCCTGACAATTCCGCGTGCCGACATGTCTTCGAGATGGGCCAGAACCGAAAGTCCGGCGGCGCCGTGCAGCCGGGGATCAGTGTCGCGATAGATCGCCGCCACCATGTCCTTGATCGTGCGGTCGCCCTTGTGCAGCCGCTCCAGTATGGCGCGCTCGCGCATCTTGCGGTGCGCTTTCAGCCCCCGCAGGAAGGTTCGCGGCGCGGTGACAGGACCACCGTGCCCTGGCAGGAACAGCCGATCGTCCCGCGCCAGCAGCTTGTCCAGCGAAGCCATATAGTCGCTCATCGCGCCGTCCGGCGGCGCGACGATTGTCGTCGCCCATGCCATCACGTGATCGGCCGAAAACAGGATGCCGGTCCCCTCAAGCGCGAACGCGGCATGGTTGGCCGTGTGACCGGGTGTCAGCACGGCCTTCATCGCCCAGCCGTCGCCGCGGACGGTATCGTCGTCCTTCACGCGAAGATCGGGAACGAAGTCGGCATCGGCGCTGGCGTCGAGCAGATTTGTCTCGCCGATGCGCAGCGGACGCGCCGGACGGTGCGGCCCTTCCGCGACCGTCACCGCGCCGGTCTCAGCCTTCAGCCGCGCGGCGAGCGGCGAATGGTCCCGGTGCGTATGGCTGACGAAAATATGGCTGACCGGCCGGCCAGCGATCGTTTCCATCAGCGTGTGGAAATGCTCCGAATCATCCGGTCCGGGGTCGAGCAGCGCCAGCGTGTCGGAGCCAATCACATAGCTGTTGGTCCCATGAAAGGTGAAGGGGCTGGGATTTCGCGCGGTTATGCGCAAAACGCCGGGCGCAACGGGCACCGCTGCGCCATAGGCGGGGTCGAAATGGCTATCGAATTTGATCTCCATCGGCCTATGATGCTCCCGTTGAACGGCAAAACCGATTGCCGCTTAACATGGAAGCCAATATAGGAAAACCGCGGCGCGGCCATCCTGCTCGCGTCGAACGGATGGGAAAGATCATGGCACTTGCAACTACATTACGTCCGCTGGTTTCCTTCGCGCTGCCGGAAAAAGGCGTCAATCGCCTCGGCATGCAGATCCTTCTGGCTGTCGCCGGAACGCTGCTCCTGACGCTTTCGGCGAAGACGAAAGTTGTTCTCGGCCCGGTAGACCTGTCCTTGCAGACGCTGGTCGTCATGCTGATCGCCGCCGCGTTCGGCATGCGTCTCGGCGTCGCCACGCTGCTGCTTTACATGGCTGAAGGCGCCGCAGGTCTGCCGGTCTTCCAGAGCACGCCGGAAAAGGGCATCGGCCTTGCCTATATGGTGGGCCCGACCGGCGGTTATCTTGCCGGCTTCGTCGTCATGGCCGCCATTGTCGGCTGGGCCGCCGACCGTGGCTGGGACCGTAACCCCTTCAAGCTGTTCGGCGCCGTGGTCGTTGCCGACATCGTCATGCTGGCGATGGGCTTCGCCTGGCTCGCCTGGCTGATCGGCGCCGAAAAATCATGGGCCTTCGGCGTCATGCCCTTCCTGGTCCCGGATCTGATCAAGGCCGGTCTCGCCGCCGCTATCGCGCCGGCGGTCTGGTCGCTGATCCCGTCCAAACCCGCAAAGTAAAAAACAGCCCTCACAAGGGGTATCGTTCAGGCCGCTGCCCCGCAAGGGCGGCGGCCTTTTTCATGGATGGAGGAACTTGACGGAGATTTGCCGATTAGCCCGCAGGCTCAGATTTTGCCGACTGCCGATCAGTTGAGCGGATTGCTGTCGGTGACGTCGTCCTTCGGAAAGGACGGCTCGGGCACGCTCGTATTGCCGGGCTTGTATTCGGGGACGATATGGTTGAGCAGCTCGATCGTCCTCGCGCGGTCTTCGCGCAACACGGCCTCCTGCAAGGTGACAAGCGTCTTGTGCAGGACGCCCTTGTCGATGACGCGCGGCGAGGCGACGAAATAAGTGTCCTCGGGCGAGTGCTCCTGCATCTCGGAGGGGTCGAAAAGCTCTTCGTAGAGCTTCTCGCCGGGACGCAGTCCGGTGAAGACGATGTCGATATCGACGCGCGGCCTGAAGCCGGCAAGCTGGATCATGCGCTCGGCGAGGTCGACGATGCGGACGGGCTTGCCCATGTCGAGCACCATGATCTTGCCGCGCTCATCCTGCTTGCCGTGCTCGTGCGAGGACGCGTTCAGCACCAGCCGCACCGCTTCCGGTATGGTCATGAAGAAACGCACGATGTTCGGATGGGTGACTGTAACCGGACCGCCATTGGCGATCTGCTCCTGGAAACGCGGCACCACCGACCCGTTCGACCCGAGCACATTGCCGAAGCGGACCGTCTTGAAGCGCGTCTTTTGCGAACTGATATCGACGGACTGGCAATAGGCCTCGGCCGCCCTTTTGGTCGCTCCCATCACATTGGTGGGATTTACGGCCTTGTCGGTCGAGATCATGACGAAATTGGTCGCGCCGTATTGCAGGGCGGCGTCGGCCACGTTTCGGGTCCCGAGCAGATTGGTCTTGACCGCCTCGATGGGGTTGGCCTCGACCAGCGGCACATGCTTGAGCGCCGCCGCGTGGAACACCGAGTCCGGATGGAATTCGGCGAAAAGACTGGTCACCCGGCCCTTGTCGCGCACGTTCACGATCCGCGTCACGACATTGAGGTTGGGAAAGTTTTCCTGGATCTCCATGTCGAGCATGTAGAGGTGGTATTCGGAAAAATCGGTCAGGATCAGCAGGCTCGGTCCAAAGCTCGCTATCTGGCGGCAAAGCTCCGATCCGATCGAACCGCCGGCGCCGGTGACCAGAATGACCTTGTTGTTGATCAGCCGCGCGACCCCTTGCAGATCGGCCACCACTTCGGGCCGTCCCAAAAGGTCGCCGAGTTCGATGGCCTTGGGCTGAAGCATCGTCTGGCTGGTGATCAGCGACGTTTCCGTGAAGTCCGGAATTCTCGAAGCCTTGATGCCAAGCCGCGCCGCCTTCTCGACGATTTCAGCGAGATGCTGGCGGTTCGGACCGATTTCGGTGATGATGATCTCGGAAATCTTGGTCCGGGATTTTTCCAGCCGGCTGACGATCTGGCCGAGCGAAGCGAAATCGCCCAGCACCTTCACGCCCTGGACAATTCGCGTCTGGTTGAGAACGTTGTCGTCAAGTATGCCGGCGACATGGAAGTCGCTTCTTGCGCCGCGGCGATTGGCCCGGATGAAGCTTTCGGCATTATCCGTAAGCCCGTAGAGCAGGACGTTGATGGATTTGCGTGATGGCGATCGCTCGCTGTCGGCGGGCAGCAGAAACGCCCGTTCCATGAACAGCCGATACACCAGCCGCGAAGTCGACAGTCCGGCGATCATGAACAACAGAGTCAGGACCGGCACCGAGCGCGGCACATTGCTGCCGCGCGTCAACAGGAAAGCGAAGACCGTATAGGTGATGACGGTGGCGAAGCTGACCTTGATGATGGTCGTGAGGTCGGGAATGGAAACGTATCGCCACGATCCGCGATGCATGGACAATAGCCAGAAGAACAGGGTAAAAACGCCGGCAAAAGCCAGCGTCTTTTCCTGGATTCCGGGAACGTTGCGATAGAGATCGACGCCGAAAATTGTCAGGTAGGAGCAGATAAACGCGCCCGCCGCCGTGAGGACGTCAAGAACAGAACCCGCATACCTCAAGATACGATGCTGATTCACGTTCTGTGTATTCCCCGGGCACTGTCGTCAGTCACTGTAGTCTCCTCCCATCGGTTCTCCAAGAAAACTAAAATTTCCATCCGAAATAGAACCTGCAGGTCGCAACCAGGTAAGACCTATGCCGCTTTGCCGGCAAACAGGCTCGCGGAGTCGCCTCGGCCGATCGCGTAATACAGAAAGCCGTAGTCCCGCAGTTCCGTCGGCTCATAAAGGTTGCGTCCATCGACGATGATGGGATTTTTCAGCTCGGATTTGAGCTTTTTGAAGTCAACAATGCGGAATTGTTTCCATTCCGTGCAGATGACAAGCGCATCGGCTCCCGTCACGGCGTCTTCCTGCCTGGCGCAGAACACCAGATCCTGCCGGTCTCCGTAAACACTGCGCGCCTTGTCCATGGCCGCCGGATCAAAAGCCCGCACATGCGCGCCATTGGCCAGCAGGGCGTCGATCAGGGCCTGGCTCGGCGCGCTGCGCATATCGTCGGTGTTCGGCTTGAAGGCCAGCCCCCATACCGCGATGCGGCGTCCCTTGAGATCGCCGTCGAAAATCTGCTCCAGCTTGCGAAAGAGCACGTTCTTCTGCGCATTGTTGGTTTCCTCGACCGCCTTGATGAGCGGAGCGTCATAGCCCACCTGATCCGCCGTACGCCCGAGCGCCTGTACGTCCTTCGGGAAACAAGAGCCGCCATAGCCGCATCCGGGATAGATGAAATGATAGCCGATGCGGGGGTCCGAGCCGATCCCGAGACGCACCTGTTCGACATCGGCCCCCAGCCGTTCGGCCAGATTGGCGATCTCGTTCATGAAGCTGATCTTCGTCGCCAGCATGACGTTGGCGGCATATTTCGTCAGTTCCGCCGAGCGCGGGTCCATGAACATCACCTTGTCGTGGTTGCGGCTGTACGGCGCATAGCACTCGCGCATGACCTTGCGCGCCCGCTCGGAGTTGGTGCCGACAATGATGCGCGCCGCCTTGGTGAAATCTTCTATCGCGGAGCCTTCCTTGAGGAACTCCGGATTGGAGCAGACCTCGAAATCATGCGCCTTTCCGAGCCGCTTCTGGGTTTCCAGAATCTTGTTGTGGATTCGGTCGATGGTGCCGACGGGCACCGTCGACTTGCCGACGACGACCTTGAACTCGGACATATGCGTGCCGATCGTCTCGGCCACCGACAGGACGTGGGTGAGGTCGGCCGAACCATCCTCGTTCGGGGGAGTTCCCACGGCGATGAAGACGATCTGGCCGAACGCCACGGCTCCGGCGGCATCGTTGGTGAAGACGAGGCGTCCGGCTTCCTGATTCTTGGCGACAAGCTCCGGAAGCCCGGCTTCGTAGATCGGAACGATGCCGTTCTTCAGCCCGTCGATCTTGTTCTGGTCGACATCGACGCAATGAACCTCATGGCCGACTTCCGCAAAGCACGCGCCGGTGACCAGACCCACATAGCCTACGCCAAAAATAGTGATTTTCAATTTCGCTTCGCCTTGTCCAGAAGTCGCGCGCCGGTCTACCACCACTGACACGGAACTGAAATGGAATTGTGACAATGGCCGCCGCAGCCCATCGGCTGCAAACGGCAGTTTTTTCGGCCTGCGCCGCTGCTAGGGGTTCGGCGGATGCATGGCTGCGGAACCGGGGAAGAAGTTTGTCGCATTTCGCCGATGAGCGGAAAACCATGTCTCTCAAAGGGGTGTTTGCCAGCTTGATATTGCGTGTTCTCAAGTTGGCTGGCTGCTAAAAAGCCCATTGAAATGGCTGGCTCCCGGGCCGGCTGGTTCTTGGTCCCAAGACGGCCGGGAGCCTTTTTTGGCATGAAAGAATACTTGGCCCCATGAACATCGCGCTCACGCACCTTCAACGGCTCGAGGCCGAGTCCATCCATATTTTTCGGGAAGTCGTGGCGAATTTCTCCAAGCCGGTGATGCTCTACTCCGTTGGCAAGGACTCGGCGGTGCTCATGCACCTGGCGATGAAGGCTTTCTATCCAGCCAAGCCACCTTTTCCGTTCCTGCATGTCGATACGACCTGGAAGTTCCGCGAGATGATCGCCTTCCGCGACGCCATGGCGGAGAAGCTCGGTATCGACCTGCTCGTCCATGTGAACGAGGACGGCGTGCGCGATAATATCAACCCGTTCGACCACGGCTCCAACACCCACACCCACATCATGAAGACGGTGGCGCTGCGGCAGGCGCTCGACAAATACGGTTTCGACGCCGCTTTCGGCGGCGCCCGCCGCGACGAGGAGAAGTCCCGCGCCAAGGAGCGCATCTTCTCTTTCCGCAACGCGCAGCACGCCTGGGACCCGAAGAACCAGCGCCCGGAAATGTGGAACATCTTCAACACCCGCATTTCCGCCGGAGAGTCGATCCGGGTGTTTCCGCTGTCGAACTGGACCGAACTCGATATCTGGCAGTACATCCTGCAGGAAAGCATCCCGATCGTGCCGCTCTATTTCGCCAAGGAGCGCCCGGTCGTCGAACGCGACGGCATGCTGATCCTCAAGGATGACGACCGCATGCAGTTGCGGCCGGGCGAAAAGGTGGAGAACCGCATGGTGCGGTTCCGCACCCTCGGTTGCTACCCGCTGACGGGAGCCATCGAATCCGATGCCGATACGCTTGAAGCCATCGTCGGCGAGATGCTGACCGCGCGCACGTCCGAGCGCCAGGGACGGCTCATCGACCGGGACGAGTCCGGTTCCATGGAAAAGAAGAAGCGCGAGGGTTACTTCTGAGTATGCGTCACATTCCGGCCGAAAGCCTCGTCCCCTCCGACAAGATCCGCGACTACCTGCTCGCCCAGGAGCATAAGTCGTTCCTGCGTTTTTTGACCTGCGGTTCGGTCGATGACGGCAAGTCGACGCTCATCGGGCGTCTCCTGTCCGACACCAAGCAGATATTCGAGGATCAGCTGGCGGCGCTGGAACGCGATTCCCGCAAGCACGGGACGACGGGCGAGGACATCGATTTCGCGCTGCTGGTGGATGGGCTGGAGGCCGAGCGGGAGCAGGGCATCACCATCGATGTCGCCTACCGCTTCTTCGCCACCTCCAAGCGCAAGTTCATCGTTGCCGACACGCCCGGCCACGAGCAATACACCCGCAACATGGCCACCGGCGCATCGACCGCCGACCTCGCCATCGTGCTGGTCGATGCTCGCCAGGGCGTGTTGCGCCAGACCCGGCGCCATTCGATCATCGCATCGCTGCTCGGCATCCGCCACGTTGTGGTTGCGATCAACAAGATCGATCTGGTTGGCTTCGACCGGCAGGCGTTCGAGCGCATCGCCGAGGACTACAAGGCCTTTGCCGCCAGTCTCGGCTTCAAGACCATCACCCCGATCCCGATGTCGGCCCGTTTCGGCGACAATGTCACCAGCCCGTCGTCGCGCATGGAATGGTATTCCGGACCGACGCTCATCGAGCACCTCGAAGACGTGGTGGTCGACGATGCCGTCAACGATCTGCCCTTTCGTTTCCCCGTCCAGTATGTGAACCGGCCGAACCTGGATTTCCGTGGTTTTGCCGGAACCGTGGCGTCGGGTTCGGTCACGCGGGGCGAGGAGATCGTCGTCGCCAAATCCGGCAAGGCGGCGCGCGTCAGGCGCATCGTCGCGCATGGCGGCGATCTTGAAAGCGCGGTTGCGGGGCAGGCTGTCACCCTCGTCCTGGATGAGGAAGTCGAGGTGTCGCGCGGCAACATGCTGGTCGCGCCCACCGCCCGTCCGGAGGTTGCCGACCAGCTTGCCGCCAACATCGTCTGGTTCGATGAACAGGCGCTGCTGCCCGGCCGCTCCTACATATTAAAGACGGAGACCGATCAGGTCAGCGCCGTCGTCACCGATTTGAAGTACCGTCTCGACGTCAACGATTTCTCGCAGGAAGCGGCCAAGTCCCTGGCGATGAACGAGGTTGGTGTCTGCAACATCTCGCTGCGCGCACCGATCGCCTTCGACCCGTTCGCCGAGAACCGCTCGACCGGCGCGTTCATCCTCATCGACCGCATCACCAACACGACCGTCGGCGCCGGCATGATCACGCACACTTTGCGGCGCGCGGCGAACATCCATTGGCAGTCGCTTGATGTCGGCAAGCGGGCGCGGTCCGACATGAAGAACCAGCGGCCGGCTGTGTTCTGGTTCACGGGCCTGTCGGGCTCCGGCAAATCGACCATCGCCAATCTGCTGGAACGGAAGCTCTACGCCAACGGCCGCCACACCTACATTCTGGATGGCGACAATGTGCGCCATGGCCTCAATCGCGATCTCGGCTTCACCGACGCCGACCGCGTCGAGAACATTCGCCGGGTGGCCGAGGTCGCCAAGCTGATGGCCGATGCCGGCCTGATCGTCATCGTGTCGTTCATCTCGCCTTTCCGGGCCGAGCGCCGCATGGCGCGCGAGCTCATGGAAGGGAAGGAGTTTGTCGAGGTGTTCGTCGATACCCCCTTCGAGGAATGCGCCCGGCGCGACCCGAAAGGCCTCTACGCTCGCGCTCTCAAGGGCGAGATCAAGAACTTCACCGGCGTGGACTCTCCCTACGAAGCCCCGGAAAGCCCGGAGATTCATCTGAAGACGCTCGGCAGATCGGCCGAAGAAATGGTAGAAGCGGTCGAACAGTGGCTTACCGAGCGTGACAATGCCGAAAACCAGTACGACTACGGCGGCGGCATCTGACGACGCGGCAATGCTCGCGGCGTTTGAGCATCTCGCGCTCGCCGCGGGCCGCGAGGTCATGCGCGTTTTCAAGGCCGGCTGCGCGGTCGAACAAAAGGCCGACCAATCGCCCGTCACCGAAGCCGACCGGACAAGCGAAAAGATCATCCTTGCCGGACTGCGCAGCCAGTTCCCGCATATCCCCTGTGTTGCCGAGGAGGAGGCTGCCGCCGGCGAAGCCCCATCGGATCCGGGCGACGTTTTCTTTTTGGTGGACCCGCTGGACGGCACCAAGGAATTCGTCAGCAGGCGCACGGACTTTACCGTCAACATCGCCCTGATACGGCATGGAGCGCCGGAGATCGGCGTCGTCTACGCGCCGTGCAGCGGCCGGTTCTTCTCGGGCCGGCCGGGGTTTGCCGAAGCATTGGAGATCGATGAGGATTTTGCCATCGCGGGTCGTCGGCGGATCGCGGCGCGCGTGGCCATCGAGCCGCTGACAATCGTCGCCAGCCGGTCGCACAACACGCCCGAAACCGAGAGCTACATCCGGACCATCGGTGCGGCCGAGATCGTCTCGGTCGGATCGTCGCTGAAATTCTGCCTGCTTGCCGGCGCGGAAGCCGACGTCTATCCGCGCTTCGGCCGGACGATGGAATGGGATACGGCGGCGGGCGACGCCGTCCTGCGCGCAGCTGGCGGCATGACCCGCACGCTGGACGGACTGCCCTTGGCCTACGGCAAGCGCAACCAGGCCGCCGATGTCGATTTCGCCAACCCGAATTTCATCGCCAGCGGCGCGCTCCCTGCGCCTTGAGGGAGGAATCCGAGCCTACTCAGCCGCCGCATCCGCCGAGTTCGAGCCGATATAGTTGCGGATCGTCTCGATGATGCGATCCTGGTCGGCGGCTTCCAGATAGGGATGCATCGGCAGGCAGAGGATACGGTCCGGCAGCCCTTCCGAAACGCCAAGGCCGGTCGGCGTGCGCGGATAATCGCGATACGCCACCTGCTCATGCAGCGGCTTGACGTAATAGATGACCGAAGGAATGCCCTTTTCCTGCAGATGAGCCTTCAGCCCGTCGCGCTTCGGCGTTTCGATGGCGTATTGCGCCCAAGCCGAGCGGCCGCTCAACGGGTTGCGCGCCGCCGTCACCACGTCGCCGAGCCCCTGCGCGTAGCGGTCCGCCACCAGCCGGCGGGCTTCCATTTCCTCGTCCAGAATGGCCAGCTTCTCGATCAGGATAGCCGCCTGCAACGTATCCAGCCGCGAATTCAGGCCGACATGGACGTTGTCGTATTGCGTCTCGCCCTTGCCGTGGAAGGCGAAGGAGCGGAGCCTTTCGGCTAGGTCGCCATCATTGGTGAACATCGCGCCGCCATCGCCGTAGCAGCCCAGCGGCTTGGCCGGATAGAAGCTGGTGCCCGCGACATGGCCGAAGGCGCCGCACATGCGCCCATCCTTGGAGCCGCCGATGGACTGGGCGGCGTCTTCGATCACCAGGAGTTGTTCGCGTTTGGCGATTTCCATGATTGCATCGTAGTCTGCAGTAAGGCCGAAAAGATCGACCGGAATGATGGCGCGGGGCCGCAGTCGACCTTCGGCTTTGACCATTTCGATCGCCGCCGCGAGACTGGCGATATCGATATTGTAGGTTTCGGGATCGACATCGACGAACACCGGCTCGGCCTTGGCCAGCGCCACCACTTCCGCCGTCGCGGCAAAGGTGAAGCTCGGCACGAACACGGCGTCGCCGGGTCCGATGCCCGAGGCATAGAGCGGTAGAAGAAGCGCGTCGGTGCCGTTGGCGCAGGCGACGACATGCTTCACCCCGGCATAGGCCGCCAGCTTCTGTTCGAATTCTGCAACCTGCGGCCCGAGGATGTAGCGGCCTTCCTCGACGACGTTTTCGATCGCCGTCTTCAGCCGCTCGCCCAACCGTTTCCTTTGCGCCGCCAGATCGATGAACTGCATGTCTTTTCGCTTCCGTTACCGAATTTGCCCGCTGGTATCAGACTTACATAGGCCGGAAAAGGCGCAAGATCACCTTGTCATCCAGCCAGCCAATGGAGCTTCGGGCGATCAGGCGATCTCATGCCGCCAGGGCGGATTGGCGCCGGCGCGCGAGACAGTAACGGCGGCGGCCTTGGCGCCGAGAGTGAGCGCGCTGCGGATCGCGTCCTCGGTGAGATGGGCGATTGCGATCTTGGAGAGAAGCTTCTGTTCGTGCAGGGAGGCGAGCACGCCGCCATTGAAAGTGTCGCCGGCCCCGACCGTATCCACCACATCGACTTTCTGCGGCATGACGGTGACCGTGTGATGCTTTGTGTAGCCCATCGCGCCCTTCGAACCATGGGTGACGACGACCAGTTTCGGGCCACGTTCCAGCCAGCGCTGGATTACCGCTTCGGGTGAACCGTCCTCGCCGAACCAGGCGAGATCCTCGTCGGACAATTTCACGATGTCGGCCATGGCCATCATGTTGCGGATACGCGCCAGATGCCTGGCCTTGTCGGGGATGAAATTGGGGCGGATGTTGGGGTCGAGCATCATCACGCGATCGGCCTGCTCGCGCCGCATGAAGTCCTCGTAGGTGCCGCCTGCCGGTTCAGAGATAAGGCTGATGGCCCCGAACAGCATGGCGTCCACGCTATCGTCGAGTTGAGGCAGGTCCGCTGGCGTCAGCATCCGTCCCGCGGTGTTCTCGTCGTAGAAGACGTAGCTGGCGTGGCCGTCGTTCAACTGGACGAAGGCCAAAGTCGTCGGCCGGTCCGAGAGTGGCGCATAGCGCGTGTCGACATGGCTCGCCGCCAGCGCCTCGCGCAGCTGCTTGCCGAAGAAATCCAGCGACAGGCCGGAAAAGAAACTGGCCGGCGCGCCGAGCCTTCCCAGCGCAATCGCGGTGTTGAAGACAGCGCCGCCGGCATAGGGCGCAAATGCCCCTTCCTGCGCCGTCGTATGGCGCGGCAGCATGTCGATGAGGGCTTCGCCGCAGCAAAGGATCATGATGGTCAGTATTCCCGAAGATGGATCTGGACGATTGTTGGCCCGCCGGATTGCACAGTCGCGGGCAGGGCAGGGGTACAGGAAGACACGGTCAAGGCGTCCTGACCACGGAGTTCGCCGGACCGACGAGAAATCGCTCCGAAAGCGGCAGGCTTGCCCCGCCGAGCGCGCGCGCATGGATGCCGACGGTGCCTTCACGCACGGTTGGCAGTTTCAAGCCCTCCGCATCGACCTTGCCCAGCGCCCTGGCGACTTCGTTGACAAGCCGCGCACGCACGGCGGTTGGCATCCATCCGTCGATCACCGCGGCCTCGAAATCGATGACCGAGCTGGCCGACACGATGGCGTAGGCGAGCGCCGAAGCGGCGCTGCCGATCCATTCATCCAGCTCGACGCCGATGTCGCCCCAGTCTTCCGGTGAGGTCCAAAGGTGCGATGCCTCGACGCCTTTCGCGTTGAGCGCCTTCTCCAGCGCGGCCACCGAGGCGACGTCGATCAGCTGCGCTGGCCGCCCGTTGGCCCCCGGCACCGGCATGGAGCCGAGAGCACCTGCATTGCCGGTCGTGCCGCTGTAGATGCGGCCGTTGAGCACGATGCCGCCGCCTGCGAACGCGCCGATATAGAAATAGACGAAATCGCGCCCGCTGCCGCCGGTGCCGAAAACCAGTTCGGCCCCACATGCCGACGTCGCGTCGTTCTGAAGGTAGACCGGGAAGGCGCACAGCGCCTGAACTTCCGCGCGGATGTCGCGATGCCGCCATTCGTCCATCACTTCGCGCGGCGCGCCGGCGGCGTCCGCCCAGTTCCACAGCTCGAACGGCATGGCGATGCCCAGTCCGGCGATACGCCGGCGCTCGCTCTCGCTCAGACTTTGCTGCAGTTCCCCTATGCCGCTGGCGACGAACCTCACCGTCTCGCGCGCTGTCGGATAACGATAGGATTGCCGCTGCATCGCGCGGAGATTGCCGAGAAAATCGATGAGCACCAACTCGGCGCTGCGGCGTCCGATCTTGAGGCCTATGAAATAGGCGCCGTTCGGGTTGAGAGACATAGGAATGGATGGCTGGCCGATGCGCCCGCGCAACGGCGCCTGCCGCAGCAGCAGGCCTTCCTCTTCCAGCTCACGCATGATGACTGACACCGTCTGCGCCGACAGGCCGGTCATCCGGGCGATGTCGGATTTGGCCAGGCTACCCCTCTCGCGCACCAGCGACAGCACCAGCCGCTCATTGTGGTCGCGCATGCCGCTCTGGTTGGTGCCGCGGTGAAAACGGCTCTCTGCCGGCTCGGGAGAGCCGTCTCTCGAAGTGCCGGTTTCCACCGCTTCCTCCCTGATTTTTATTGGAAATTCTTTTGCATCAGAATGGTGCCGCACCGCAACTGTGTCAATAATAAATAAGAGTGATTTAATTATTGACAGATGGGAGCGGTTGGTGTTTCGTCGCGTCGATGGCAAGCGGAACCTGGGAGTACGCTTTGCCTTCGATGCCGGGCTGGTCCGGCATTGGTATTGTTCCGGGAGGATATTTCATGAACCGTCTGATGAAGTCGGCGTTGCTCGCTGCAACGGCCGCGGGTCTCGCATCTCTGGCAGCGCCGGCTTCCGCTGCTGATGTCAGCGCCTGCCTGATCACCAAGACCGACACCAACCCCTTCTTCGTCAAGATGAAGGAAGGCGCGACCGCCAAGGCCAAGGAACTCGGCGTCAACCTCAAATCCTATGCCGGCAAGGTCGATGGCGATTCCGAAAGCCAGGTCGCGGCGATCGAAAGCTGCATCGCCGACGGCGCCAAGGGCATTCTGATAACGGCATCCGACACCAAGGGCATCGTACCGACGGTGAAGAAGGCGCGCGACGCAGGCATTCTCGTGATCGCGCTCGACACGCCGCTCGATCCGCTGGATTCGGCTGACGCCACTTTCGCCACCGACAATCTCGAGGCCGGCAAGCTGATCGGCGCCTGGGCCGCCGCGACGCTGGGCGACAAGGCCAAGGACGCGAAGATCGGCTTCCTGGATCTCACTCCCGACCAGCCGACCGTCGATGTGCTGCGCGACCAGGGCTTCATGATCGGCTTCGGCATCGACCCCAAGGACGCCAACAAGATCGGCGACGAGGATGATGCGCGCATCGTCGGCCATGATGTCACCAACGGCAATGAAGAGGGCGGCCGCAAGGCGATGGAGAACCTTCTGCAGAAGGACAACACCATCAACGTCATCCACACGATCAACGAACCGGCAGCGGTCGGCGCTTATCAGGCGCTCAAGGCTGTCGGCATGGAAAGCCAGGTGCTGATCGTTTCGGTCGACGGCGGTTGCCCCGGTGTCAAGTCGGTTGCCGACGGCGTCATCGGCGCGACCTCGCAGCAATACCCGCTGATGATGGCATCGCTCGGCATCGAAGCCATCGCCGCCTTCGCCAAGGACGGCACCAAGCCGAAGCCGACGGAAGGCAAGAACTTCTTCGACACCGGCGTGAACCTCGTCACCGACAAGCCTGCGACCGGCGTAAAGTCGATCGACACCAAGGAAGGCACGGCCAAGTGCTGGGGGTGAGGTGACGGTTCGCCAAGGCGAATCGGGAGGTCCGGTGGACCTCCCGAAGTCATCGAACGCCCCGAGCCCTGGCGAGGGGCAGGGTGACGGTTCGCTTTGGCCGGGGAGTTGCCATAGGCAACGGGTCCCTGGCCGGGTGTCGGCATGAATTCCGCGGCGGCCATTTGACGGTCTCGCCGCGGCGAATTCCCATCCGGCTTTTGCCCAATCCTGGGCTGCCGTTCGAACAAACCGACCGGGCTTGATCCCCAGCCGGTTTGGATCGACGATGAACGCGCCGCCTCTCGAAAGCGCCGGCGCCGGACCGGCGGCACAGGCGATAGGGAACGTTGCGCACCACGTGCGCCAAACGGGAGGAAAAATGTCCCAGGCTCAGGAATTCGAGAAGGTGCTTTCGGGAAGCGAGAGCAGCGTCGCCTCCTTCGAGGAAAGCGGCATGTCCCTGCTCAAGCGCGTGCAGCATTTCCTGCACTCGAACCCGGCGGCCGTGCCGTTGATCGTTCTGTTGCTGTCGATCGTCGTCTTCGGCCTCACCATCGGCGGACGCTTCTTCTCGTCCTATACATTGACGCTTATCCTGCAGCAGATCGCCGTCGTCGGCATCCTCGGCGCGGCGCAGACGCTGGTGATCCTCACCGCCGGCATCGACCTGTCGATCGGCGTCATCATGGTCATTTCGGCGGTGGTCATGGGCAATGTCGCGGTCATCTACGGCTTGCCCACACCGATCGCCGTCCTAGCGGGCCTGGTCGTAGGCACGCTCTGCGGTCTGCTCAACGGGGTGCTGGTGGCCTACATGCGGCTGCCGCCCTTCATCGTCACGCTGGGCACGTGGAACATCGTCATGGCGACGAATTTCATCTATTCGGCGAACGAGACCATTCGCGACACCGATGTCGATGCGCAGGCGCCGCTGCTTCATGTTTTCGGCTCCAGCTTCAAGATCGGCAGCGCTGTGCTGACTGCCGGCGTCATCGCTATGGTGCTTCTGGTCCTGGTGCTCTGGTACGTCCTGAACCACACCGCCTGGGGGCGGCACGTCTACGCGGTCGGCGACGATCCCGAGGCGGCAAAGCTGTCCGGTATCCAGACCAAGAAGGTGCTGATGGCCGTCTACGGACTGGCGGGGCTGATCGCCGCGTTCGCTGCCTGGGTCGCGATTGGCCGCAATGGCTCCATTTCGCCGTCCTGGGCGGTCACCGACTACAATCTGCAGGCGATTACCGCGACGGTGATCGGCGGCATTTCCCTCTTTGGCGGCCGTGGTTCGATCCTCGGCACGCTGTTCGGCGCCATGATCGTCGGCGTTGTCTCCATGGGCCTGAACATGCTTGGCGCCGATCCGCAATGGAAGGTGCTGCTGACGGGCGTCCTCATCATCGGCGCGGTCGGAGTCGACCAGTGGATCAGAAAGGTTTCGGTATGAGCACGCAGCCAATCCTGACCGCGAAGGGCCTGGTCAAGCGCTATGGCCGGGTGACGGCGCTCGACAACGCCGATTTCGACCTCTACCCCGGCGAAATCCTCGCCGTCATCGGCGACAACGGCGCCGGCAAGTCGTCGCTGATCAAGGCGATTTCCGGGGCGGTCGTTCCCGACGAAGGTGTAATCGAACTGGAAGGCAAGACGGTAAGCTTCAAGTCGCCGATGGAGGCGCGTGCCGCCGGCATCGAGACGGTCTACCAGAACCTTGCCTTGTCGCCGGCCCTTTCGATTGCCGACAACATGTTCCTCGGCCGCGAAATCCGCAAGCCCGGCATCCTTGGCCAGTGGCTGCGGATGCTGGACCGTCCGGCAATGGAAAAACGCGCTCGCGACAAGCTGACCGAACTGGGGCTCATGACCATCCAGAACATCAGCCAGGCGGTCGAGACGCTTTCCGGCGGTCAGCGCCAGGGCGTGGCGGTGGCGCGGGCTGCGGCCTTCGGCTCCAAGATGGTGATCATGGATGAGCCGACGGCGGCGCTCGGCGTCAAGGAAAGCCGGCGCGTGCTGGAGCTGATCCTCGACGTCAAGCGTCGCGGCCTGCCGATCGTTCTGATTTCACACAACATGCCGCATGTCTTCGAAGTCGCCGACCGCATCCACATCCATCGGCTCGGCCGTCGTCTGTGCGTCATCGATCCGAAGGAGTATTCGATGTCCGACGCGGTCGCCTTCATGACCGGCGCCAAGCCGGCTCCTGAGGCCGTTGTCGCCGCATAGTCGAATTGCCGCAGGGTCGGCTGACGGGAAATGACTAAATCGTTTGAATTTTTTTTCCGCTTGTCTAGCATGAAGACGGAGGAATGATACGACGGCACTGGAGTCCGAGTTGAGCAGCACGGGATACGAAATGACGCGCGCAGAGAAATCCGGCTCCCCTGTCTCTCTTCCGGACAATCCCGATCCGCAGACGCTTGCGGCTGAAATCCTCAAGGCGCTGAAGTATCGTCTTGGCAAGGATACGACCGTCGCCACGCAGCACGACTGGCTGGCTGCGTCCATCGTGGTGATCCGCGACCGCATCATCGATCACTGGATCGAGGCGACCAAGGAAACCTACGCCCAGCAGGAAAAGCGGGTCTATTATCTGTCGCTGGAATTCCTCATTGGCCGCCTGATGCGCGACGCCTTTTCCAATCTCGGCCTGATGGAAACGATGCGCGAGGCGTTGGGCACGCTTGGCGTCGATCTGGACACGGTCGCCGCGCTGGAGCCGGATGCGGCGCTGGGCAATGGCGGCCTGGGCCGGCTCGCTGCCTGTTTCATGGAATCGATGGCCACGGTCGACATTCCAGCCCATGGTTACGGCATCCGCTATGCCAACGGCATGTTCCGGCAGGAAATCCATGACGGCTGGCAGGTCGAACTTCCGGAAACCTGGTTGGACCACGGCAATCCGTGGGAGTTCGAGCGCCGCGAGCGCTCTTTCGAGATCGGCTTTGGCGGTTCGGTAGAATCGAAAACCACTAAAGATGGCCGCCTCGAAAGGCATGTCTGGAGGCCGACAGAGCATGTGCTGGCGGTGGCTTATGACACCCCGGTGGTCGGCTGGCGCGCCAACCGCGTCAACACGCTGCGGTTGTGGTCCGGGATGCCTGTCGATCCCATCCTGCTCGACAAATTCAATGCCGGCGACCACATCGGCGCGTTGGCCGAAAGCAACAAGGCGGATGCACTTTCCCGTGTCCTCTATCCCGCCGATTCCCATATGGCCGGGCAGGAATTGCGGCTGCGCCAGGAATATTTCTTCTCCTCAGCATCGCTTCAGGACATCGTACAGCGGCATCTCAGCCAGTATGGCGATCTGGCTTCGCTCCCGGACAAGGCCGCCATCCATCTGAACGACACCCATCCGGCGGTCGCGGTGACGGAGTTGCTGCGGCTGCTCCTGGATGTCCACGGCATGGACTTCGATCAAGCCTGGGACGTCACCAAGCGTACCTTTGCCTACACCAATCACACGCTGCTGCCGGAGGCGCTCGAAAGCTGGCCAGTGCCGCTGTTCGAGCGGCTGTTGCCGCGGCATATGCAGATCGTCTATGCGATCAACGCCCAGATCCTTCTGGAGGCGCGGGCGACAAGACGTTTCTCCGACGAGCAGATCGCCCGCATTTCGCTGATTCAGGAAAACGGCGACCGGCGCGTGCGCATGGGCAATCTGGCTTTCGTCGGCTCGCATTCCATCAACGGCGTCTCGGCGCTGCACACGGAACTGATGAAGGAGACGGTCTTCGCGGATCTCCACAATCTCTATCCGGAACGCATCAACAACAAGACCAACGGCATCACGCCGCGGCGCTGGCTGATCCAGTGCAATCCCGGCCTGACGGCGTTGGCGCGCGAGACCATCGGCGACAGGTTCCTTGACGATATCGACGCCATAAAGGGGCTGGAGACATTCGCCGAGGATGCCGCCTTCCGCGAGAAATTCGCCGGCGTGAAGCGGGCGAACAAGGTGCGGCTCGCCAATCTCGTCGCCGAGCGGCTGGGCATCAAGGTCGATCCCTCGGCGCTTTTCGACATCCAGATCAAGCGCATCCACGAATACAAGCGCCAGTTGCTCAACATTCTCGAGGCCGTGGCGCTTTACGATCAGATACGCTCCCATCCGGATCGGGACTGGATGCCGCGTGTGAAGTTCTTCGGCGGCAAGGCGGCGCCGAGCTATCACAACGCCAAGCTCATCATCAAACTCGCCAATGATGTAGCCAAGGTGATTAATAACGATCCTGCTGTCCGTGGCCTGCTGAAGCTGGTGTTCGTGCCGAACTACAATGTCAGCCTGGCTGAAATCATGATGCCGGCGGCCGATCTTTCCGAGCAGATATCGACCGCCGGCATGGAAGCCTCCGGCACCGGTAACATGAAATTCGCACTCAACGGCGCGCTCACCATCGGCACGCTGGATGGCGCCAATGTCGAGATCAAGGAATGCGTCGGCGACGACAACATCTTCATCTTCGGGCTGAAGGCTGACGAGGTGGCGGACCGCCGCGCCAACGGCTATGAGCCGAGGGCGATCATCGAAGGTTCACCGGAACTCGCCCAGGCGATTTCGGCCATTTCATCCGGCGTGTTCTCGCCGGATGATCCGGACCGCTACCGTGAACTGATGAACGGTCTCTATGACAGCGACTGGTTCATGGTCGCCGCCGATTTCGACTCCTATGCGGCCATGCAGCGGACGGTCGATGGCGTCTGGGGCAACAGCCCCGAATGGAACGCCAAGGCCATCCGCAACGTTGCCCGCATGGGCTGGTTCTCATCCGACCGGACCATTCGTCAATATGCGAAAGACATCTGGAACGTGCCGGCCTGATGTGATTGCATGAGGCATAGATAGTGGCTCGGATGCCCAGGGAGGGGTACCGTTTATGAGGAAGCCGCGCGCGACCGCTGCGATAAGCGGGCCCGACGAGCAGGCCGCGGCCGGCGATGTCGAGGCTGTCGTCGCCGGCACACATGGCGATCCGTTCGGCGTTCTCGGCATTCAACAGGCGGGCAAAAGTCTGGTAGCGCGCTGCTTCTTGCCGCATGCCGACGAGGTGACCGCCTACACGCTGGACGGCAAAGATGCCGGGGAACTGACGCGTCGCGACGACGCGGGCTTTTTCGAAGGCAAGCTGTCGATCCGCAAGCGCCAGCCGCTCAAATATCATGCCCGCAACGCAGGCGGCGACTGGTGGGTGAGTGACCCGTATTCCTTCGGCCCCGTGCTGGGACCGATGGATGACTACTATATCGCTGAAGGCTCGCATCTCAGGCTGTTCGACAAGCTCGGCGCGCATGTCATCGAGCACGAGGCGGCGATCGGTGTGCATTTCGCCGTCTGGGCGCCCAACGCCAGCCGGGTCTCGGTCGTCGGCGATTTCAACGAATGGGATGGCCGCCGCCATGCCATGCGCAACCGGCAGGACACCGGCATCTGGGAAATCTTCATTCCCGGCATTGATGCCGGCCGCTGCTACAAGTTCGAAATCCTGGCCGGCGATGGTGTGCGCCTGCCGCTGAAGGCGGACCCCTTCGCCTTCCGCTCGCAACTGCGACCGGATACGGCCTCTATCATCGCAGCGCCCTACGCGCACGAATGGGGTGACGAGGCGCATCGCAAATTCTGGGGCGCCGCCGACAGCCGCCGCGAGGCGATCTCCATTTACGAGGTTCACGCCGGCTCCTGGCAGTGCCGCGACGACGGCACCTTCCTCTCCTGGGACGAGCTTGCCGAGCGGCTGATCCCTTATGTGGTCGATGCCGGCTTCACCCATATCGAGTTCCTGCCGATCTCGGAGCATCCCTACGATCCATCCTGGGGCTACCAGACCACTGGTCTCTATGCGCCGACCGCCCGTTTCGGTGAGCCGGAGGGGTTCGCCCGCTTCGTCGATGGCGCGCATCGCGCCGGAATCGGCGTCCTGCTGGATTGGGTGCCGGCGCATTTCCCCGTCGACGCGTTCGGACTGGTGCGGTTCGACGGCACCGCGCTTTACGAACATGAGGATCCGCGCAAGGGTTTCCATCCCGACTGGAACACGCTGATCTACAATTTCGGCCGCAGCGAGGTGCGGTCTTTCCTGGTCAACAATGCGCTTTACTGGGCGGAAAAATATCACGTCGACGGGCTGCGGGTGGATGCGGTGGCCTCGATGCTCTACCTCGACTATTCGCGCAAGGCGGGCGAGTGGATCCCTAACGAGAAAGGTGGGCGCGAGAACCTGGAAGCGGTCAGCTTCCTGCAGAAAATGAACACCGAGTTTTACGGCCACCAGAGCGGCGTCATGACCATCGCCGAAGAATCGACGTCCTGGCCGAAGGTCTCGGCGCCCGTCCATGAAGGCGGGCTCGGCTTCGGCTTCAAGTGGAACATGGGCTTCATGCACGACACGCTGGAGTATTTCGCCAAGGAGCCTGTCCACCGCAATCATCATCACGACCAGCTTACCTTCGGACTGGTGTACGCCTTCAGCGAGAACTTTGTTCTGCCGCTCTCGCATGACGAGGTGGTGCACGGCAAAGGCACCCTGCTCGCCAAGATGGCCGGGGACGACTGGCAGAAATTCGCCACGCTGCGCGCTTTCTATGCCTTCATGTGGGGATATCCCGGCAAGAAACTGCTCTTCATGGGGCAGGAATTCGCGCAACGCCGAGAATGGAGCGAGGAACGCGCGCTCGACTGGAACCTGCTCGACCACGCCCCGCACCAGGGCGTGCGCAAGGCGGTGCGCGACCTGAACTACCTCTACCGCTCGCGTCCGGCCCTGCACGCCCGGGATTGCGAGCCGGAAGGCTTCGAATGGCTGATCGTCGACGACAAGGAGAACTCGGTGTTCGCCTGGCTGCGCAAGGCGCCGGGGGAGAACCCGGTGGCCGTCATCTCGAATTTCACCCCGGTGCCGCGCGACAATTATCGCGTGCCGCTGCCGCATGCGGGTGAATGGCGCGAGATCATGAACACCGATGCAGCCGACTACGGTGGTTCGGGCAAGGGCAATGCGGGGGCGGTGCAGGCTCACGCCAATGGCGCGTCGGCCGCGGCCACGCTCATGCTGCCGCCGCTGGCCACGATCATGCTTGAATTCGTTCCGCAATAAGGGTTTTGGGGAGGACTGAATGGCCGATATGAAACGCACCCAGCCGCTGGCCCGCGACGCCATGGCCTATGTGCTTGCCGGCGGGCGCGGAAGCCGCCTGAAGGAACTGACCGACCGGCGCGCCAAGCCGGCGGTCTATTTCGGCGGCAAGACCCGCATCATCGATTTCGCTTTGTCCAACGCGCTGAACTCCGGCATCCGCCGCCTGGGCGTGGCGACGCAATACAAGGCGCATTCGCTGATCCGCCATCTGCAGCGCGGCTGGAACTTCCTGCGGCCGGAACGCAATGAAAGCTTCGACATCCTGCCCGCCAGCCAGCGCGTTTCGGAAACGCAATGGTATGAAGGCACGGCGGACGCGGTGTATCAGAACATCGATATCATCGAGAGTTATGGCCCGGAGTTCATGGTCATCCTCGCCGGCGACCACATCTACAAGATGGATTACGAGCTGATGCTGCGCCAGCATGTCGATGCGGGCGCGGACGTGACCGTCGGCTGCCTCGAGGTGCCGCGCATGGAAGCCGTCGGCTTCGGCGTCATGCATGTCGACAAGAAGGACACCATCATCGACTTCGTCGAGAAGCCGGCCGACCCGCCCGGCATTCCCGACAAGCCGGATTTCGCGCTCGCTTCGATGGGCATCTATGTCTTCCGCACCAAATTCCTGATGGACATGCTGCGCAAGGATGCCGCCGACCCGAATTCCAGCCGCGATTTCGGCAAGGACATCATTCCGCAGATCGTCAAGGGCGGCAAAGCCATCGCTCACCGGTTCGCCAAATCCTGCGTGCGCTCCACCCAGGAGGCGGAACCCTACTGGCGCGATGTCGGAACGGTCGATGCCTATTGGGAAGCCAATATCGACCTGACCGACATCATTCCGGAACTCGACCTCTATGACCGCGACTGGCCGATCTGGACCTATGCCGAATTGAAGCCGCCGGCGAAGTTCGTCCACGACGAGGATGGCCGCCGTGGCGAGGCGATCTCGTCGCTTGTGTCCGGCGACTGCATCGTGTCCGGAGCGTCGCTGCGGCGCAGCCTGATCTTCACCGGCGCGCGCATCAATTCCTACTCCAAGCTGGAAGAGGTGGTAATGCTGCCCGACTGCCACGTCGGGCGCAACGCACGCCTCAGCCGAGTTGTGATCGACCACGGGGTCCATATTCCAGAGGGACTGGTGGTGGGCGAGGACCCGGTTCTGGACGCCAAGCGCTTCCGCGTTTCGGAAAAGGGCATATGCCTGATCACGCAGGATATGATCGACAAATTGGGTATGTAGACGCATGGAAGTGCTTTCCGTCGCCTCTGAAATCTTCCCGCTGATCAAGACCGGCGGGCTGGCCGACGTCGCCGGCGCCCTGCCGGTTGCGATGGCGGGCAAAGGGATAGGGATGCGCTCGCTCATTCCCGGTTACCCCTCGGTGATGAGCGCCTTCAAGAAAAAGAAGGCCGTGCTGCAATACGCCCAGTTGCAGGGCGGCAAGGCGTCGGTCCACGCGATCAATATTACCGGGCTCGACCTGCTTGTTCTCGATGCGCCGCACCTCTTCGACCGTGCCGGCGGTCCCTATGGCGACCAGACCGGCCATGATTGGCCCGACAACTGGCGGCGATTTGCAGCGCTCAGCCAGGTTGGCGGCGATATTGCCGGCGGCGCTATCCCGGGTTACCTGCCGGATATCGTCCACGCCCATGACTGGCAGGCGGCGATGACGCTCGCCTACGCGCGCTACGGCAAGGCCGTGACAACGCCGACGGTGATGACGATCCACAATCTCGCTTTTCAGGGCCGGTATCCGGCGGCGATCTTCGGTCAGCTTGGACTGCCGGGGCAGGCAATGGCCTTGGACGGCGTCGAATATTATGGCGGCGTCGGTTATCTGAAGGCCGGCTTGCAGGCCGCCTGGGCGATCACCACCGTCAGCCCCACCTATGCGCAGGAAATCCGCTCGCCGGAATTCGGCATGGGGCTGGATGGCCTCATCAAGATGCGCTCGGTCGATCTCCATGGCATCGTCAACGGCATCGACACCGATATCTGGAACCCGGCGACCGACAAGCACCTCGTTTCCAACTACACGGCAAAGACGCTGAAGGCGCGCGCTGCCAACAAGAGAGCGGTCGAGGAACGCTTCGGCCTGGATAGCGACGACAGTCCGATCATCTGTATCGTCAGCCGCCTGACCTGGCAGAAGGGCATGGACATACTCGCGTCGGCCGCCGCCGGCATCGTCGCAGCGGGTGCGCGCCTTGCCATTCTGGGTTCCGGCGACGCCGGGCTGGAAGGTGCGTTGCTGGCAGCTGCCGCACGGCATCGCGGCCGCGTCGGCGTGGTGGTGGGTTATGACGAGGGCCTGTCGCATCTTCTGCAGGGCGGTTGCGAGGCCATCGTCATCCCCTCGCGTTTCGAACCCTGCGGCCTGACGCAACTGTACGGCCTGCGCTACGGCTGCGTGCCGCTGGTCGCCCGCACCGGCGGCCTTGCCGACACCATCATCGACGCCAATGAAGCGGCGATGGCCGCCGGCGTCGCCACCGGCTTCCAGTTCGCGCCCGACGATGGCGACGCGCTGCTCCATGCCGTCAGCCGTATGGTTGCGGCGCATCGCGACAAGGCTGTGTGGACCTCGATCCAGCAGCAGGGCATGAAGGCGGATGTTTCCTGGGATCGAAGCGCCGAAAAATACGTTGAGATCTACCGCCGGCTTCTCTCGAAAAGGATTGCCTGAAACATGATACGCACCGTCGCGACAAAGCCCTACGACGACCAGAAGCCGGGCACCTCCGGGTTGCGCAAGAAGGTGCCGGTTTTCCAGCAGGAAAACTACGCCGAGAACTTTATCCAGTCGATCTTCGACGCGCTGGATGGGTTCAAGGGCAAGCTTCTGGTGATCGGCGGCGACGGCCGCTACTACAACCGAGAAGTCATCCAGAAGGCCATCGCCATCGCCGCCGCCAACGGCTTCGGCAAGGTGATGGTCGGGCAGGGCGGCATATTGTCGACGCCGGCAGCGTCCCACATCATCCGCAAATACAAGGCGTTCGGCGGCATCATCCTGTCGGCCAGCCACAATCCGGGCGGGCCACATGAGGATTTCGGCATCAAGTACAATGCCGAGAATGGCGGCCCCGCGCCGGAAAAGCTGACCGACGCCATCTTCGCCAAATCCAAGGCGATCTCGCAATACCGCATCGCCGACATAGCCAAGATCGACATCGACACGATCGGCACGGTGGACGCCGCCGGCATGACGGTGGAGGTGATCGACCCCGTCACCGACTACGCCGAGTTGATGGAGGAGCTGTTCGACTTCAACGCGCTGCGCAAGCTGTTCAAGTCCGGTTTCCGCATGGCCTTCGATTCCATGAGCGCGGTCACTGGCCCCTATGGCAAGGAAATCCTCGAAAACCGGCTTGGCGCTGCCGACGGCACCTGCCGCAATTTTCATCCGCTGCCGGACTTCGGCGGTCACCACCCCGATCCGAACCTCGTCCATGCCAAGGCGCTTTACGACGACGTGATCAGCGCTTCCGGCCCGGATTTTGGCGCTGCGTCCGATGGCGACGGCGACCGCAACATGGTCGTCGGCAAGGGCATCTTTGTCACGCCGTCGGATTCGCTGGCGATCATCGCCGCCAACGCCAGGCTTGCGCCCGGCTACGCCAGGGGCATCGCCGGCATCGCGCGCTCGATGCCGACAAGCGCCGCCGCCGACCGCGTGGCGGAGAAGCTCGGCGTCGGCATGTATGAGACGCCGACAGGCTGGAAGTTCTTCGGCAATCTGCTCGACGCCGGCAAGGTGACGCTGTGCGGCGAGGAAAGTTTTGGCACCGGCTCGGACCACGTGCGTGAGAAGGACGGTCTGTGGGCGGTGCTGTTCTGGCTCAACATCCTGGCCGCGCGAGGCGAGAGCGCCAAGGACATCATGACGAAGCATTGGGCGACCTATGGCCGCAACTATTACTCCCGCCACGACTACGAGGAGGTGGAGAGCGACAAGGCCAATGCGCTGGTCGATGAACTGCGCGCCAGGCTCGGATCGCTGCCGGGTAAGAAGGTGCGCGGCCTGACGGTCGAGAAGGCCGACGACTTCGCCTACCACGACCCGGTGGACGGGTCGGTCAGCGAGCATCAGGGCATCCGCATCCTGTTCGAAGGCGGGTCACGTATCGTGCTGCGGCTGTCCGGCACAGGCACGTCAGGCGCGACGCTACGGCTCTATGTCGAGCGCTACGAGCCCGATGCCAGCAAGCACGGCATCGATACGCAGGAAGCGCTTGCCGACCTGATCGCCGCCGCCGATGATATTGCCGGGATTCGCAGCCATACCGGCCGCGACAAGCCGAGCGTGATTACCTGAGCCCGTCGAAATCAGCATCCGAAGTCCATCCGCGATTTGGTAGCCTTGTCCACAAGGACGGCGTCCGCTTTGCCGTCTGGTCCGGCGGCGCCGAACGCTTGTGGGTCTGCCTGTTCGACAAAAGCGGCACGCGTGAAGTCGAACGCCTCGAGCTGAAACCCGAAGGCGAGGGCGTCCACGCGCGTGTCGTGCCGGGCCTGAAGGCCGGGGCGAAATATGGTTTTCGTGCCGAGGGGCCTTATGACCCGGACAACGGCCTGTGGTTCGACCCTGACAAGCTGTTGGTCGATCCGTATGCCATCGAGATTGATCGCCCTTACATCTACGATCCGCGATTGGCCGCGCGGCGGGGAGAGGGCGGCGATACGGCACCCTTGATGCCGAAGGCGGTGACTATCGCCCCCGAGCCGGTCAAGCCGACGCCGCCGCTCTTTCAGCCCGGCGGTCTGATCTACGAGCTTTCGGTGCGGTCCTTTTCGATGCTCCATCCGGATATTCCTGAACGTGATCGCGGCACGATCCGCGCGCTGGCGCATCCGGCGGTGATCGAGCACCTGGCAAAACTCGGCGTCTCGGCGGTCGAACTGATGCCGGTGACGGCGTGGATCGATGAACGGCATCTGGGGCCGCTCGGGCTCACCAATGCCTGGGGCTATAACCCCGTGACCTTCATGGCGCTCGATCCACGGCTGGCCCCGGGCGGACTGACGGATCTGCGTGATGCCGTTGCAGCGTTGCGTCGCGCTGGCATCGGCGTGATCCTCGATCTGGTCTTCAACCACACCGGCGAAAGCGATGCCCACGGGCCGACGCTGTCGCTGCGCGGGCTGGATGCGCGGGCCAACTACCGGCATCGCGACGGCAGGCTGGTCAACGACACCGGCACTGGCAATACGTTGGCCTGCGATCATCCCGTCGCGCGCGAACTGGTGATGGACAGCCTGCGCCATTTCGTTCGGTACGCCGGTGTCGACGGCTTCCGCTTCGACCTTGCGCCGGTGCTGGGCCGCACGGATGACGGCTTCCGGGCGGACGCGCCGCTGCTCACCGCCATGCGCGCCGATCCGTTGCTTTCAGACCGTATACTGATCGCCGAGCCGTGGGACATCGGGACGGGCGGTTACCAGCTCGGCAATTTCCCGCCGTCCTTTCTGGAATGGAACGACAAATATCGCGACGATGTGCGCCGCTTCTGGCGCGGCGACGGCGGCACGGTCGGCGCGCTGGCGACGCGGCTGGCCGGTTCGTCGGACGTGTTCGCGTCCGAGGGCGCAAGGGCCACCCGCAGCGTGAACTTCATCGCCGCGCATGACGGCATGACGCTGGCCGACATCGCAGGCTATGCGCACAAGCACAACGAAGCCAATGGCGAGGACAACCGCGACGGCCACGACGAGAACCTGTCATGGAACAATGGCGTCGAGGGGGATTCCGGAGACGCCAAGGTCACGGCCGCCCGCAGCAGCGATGTCCGCGCGCTGCTCGCCACCCTGTTCGCTTCGCGCGGCGCGATCATGCTGACGGCGGGCGACGAGTTCGGCCGCAGCCAGCGCGGCAACAACAACGCCTATGCGCAGGACAACGCCGTCACATGGCTGGATTGGCGGCACCGCGACGCGGCGCTGGAGGATTTCGTCGCCGCGCTTTCGGCGATGCGCCGTTCCGCGCCGACACTGTCCGAAACCGCATGGCTGAGCGATGACAAGGTGTCGTGGCTGACTGAAACCGGCGTGGCGATGCGGACGATCGAGTGGGAGGACACGCAACGCCGCCGTCTCATCATGGTTCTGTCGATGAACGAGGGCGGTCGGCTCGCTGTGCTGGTCAATGGCGACCGCCGCGCCTGCGCCTTCACGCTGCCCGCGCGCGAGGGCTTCCAGTGGCGACCGGCGCAGCCCGAACATAACGATGTGGATATGTCACGCCCGATGCCGGGACGCGCGGTGCGTTTCCTTTTAGAAAGCCGGGTCGAGGTCGGCTAGAACCTCGTCATGTTATGCAGGCTAGGAAAGGTCTTGGCATGGCCACGCAACAAGGTGTGGAGCGGATAGTGTCGAACCCGGATATTGCCGATTGGTGGCGCGGCTGCGCTATCTACCAGATCTATCCGCGTTCATTCCAGGACACGAGCGGCGATGGCAGCGGCGATTTGCGCGGCGTCACCAGCCGCCTCGGCCATGTCGCCTCGCTCGGCGTTGACGCGATCTGGCTTTCGCCCTTCTTCAAGTCGCCGATGGCCGATATGGGCTATGATGTATCCGACTACGAGGCGGTCGATCCGATGTTCGGCACGCTGGAGGATTTCGACGCGCTGGTCGCCGAGGCGCATCGGCTCGGCCTGAAAGTCATCATTGACCAGGTTCTCGCTCACACCTCCGACAAACATCCGTGGTTCGTCGAAAGCCGTGCAAGCCGCGATAACGGCAAGACCGGCTGGTATGTCTGGGCGGACCCAAAGCCGGACGGCACCGCGCCCAACAACTGGCTGTCGGTCTTCGGCGGCCCGGCCTGGGAATGGGACGCCACGCGCCGGCAATACTACCTGCACAATTTCCTCGCCGCGCAGCCGGCGCTAAACTTCCACAATCCCGACCTGCAGGACGCGCTGCTCTCGACCGTGCGCTTCTGGCTGGACTGCGGCGTCGATGGCTTCCGGCTGGACACGGTGAATTACTATGTCCAGGACCGATGGTTGCGCGACAACCCGCCGCTGCCGTCCAGCATCGAGGGCACCAATGGCCAAAACAGCACCTACCTGTTCCAGGAGCATCTGTTCGACAAGACGCAGCCGGAGAACCTCGATTTCCTGAAGCGCTTTCGATCGGTGCTGAATGGGTACGGCGCGCGCACCAGCGTCGGCGAAATCGGCGACGAGGGCCGGTCCTTGCAGACGCTGGCAGCCTACACGTCGGGCGGGGACAAGTTGCACATGTCCTATACCTTCGACTTGCTAGGCCAGCAGTTCTCCGCCGCGCATGTGCGCGGCTGCGTCGAAGCCTTCGAGGCACAGGCGCCGGATGGCTGGGTGTGCTGGGCATTCTCCAACCACGATGTCGTGCGCCACGTCAGCCGCTGGACACGGCCGGGCGGCGATGCCGATGCGGTGGCGAAATTCTCGATCGAACTGCTGGCGTGCCTGCGCGGTTCGATCTGCCTCTACGAAGGCGAGGAACTTGGCTTGCAGGAGGCGGAACTGCGCTACGAGGATCTGCGCGATCCGGTCGGCATCCGCTTCTGGCCGGGCAACAAGGGCCGCGACGGCTGCCGCACGCCGATGGTCTGGGAGGCGGACGCCGCCAATGCAGGCTTCTCGACCGGCAAGCCATGGCTGCCGGTGCCGGACGCGCAGCGCGCCCGCGCCGTCGACGTGCAGGCGGCCGCCATCAACTCGGTCCTGAGCCACTATCGCGCCGTGCTGGCGATCCGCAAGGCGCATCCGGCGCTGGTGGCGGGGTCGATCCGGTTCCTGGAGACCGAGGGCGATATGCTGGCCTTCGTCCGCGAGGGCGGCGGGGAGCGGCTGCTCTGCGCCTTCAATTTCGCCGAAGGCGATGCGTCCTGGACTTTGCCGGCCGACCTGGGATCGATCGAGGCCATCGATTTCGCCGGCTATGGCGCCGCCTTGCAGGGCGGCACGCTGCATCTGCCCGGATTGCGGGCGTTCATCGGCCAGCTGGGCTGACGGCGCGGCTACTGAACCAGCACGGAGCGTCCGCAGCTTGTGCCGGTCACGCGCACATCCGCTTCGCCGACCTTGATGCCGAGCGCCGCCAGCACATTGTAGAGCAGCGTATCGACCGGCGCGGTGACGCCGTTCAAAAGCGTGATGACGGCCGGCTTCACCGTGCCGAGCAGCGCCGTAACGTCGAGGCCGAGGCCAAGCGCGCTCACCTTCAGGGAAAGGTCGTTGACGAGCGATGTCGTCAGCGATTGGGTCACGTTCCGCGTCGAGACGGTTTTGATCTTTTTGGCGACGATATCAGCATTGTCGAAGACAAGCGTGGTCGGGTTGTTGTTGGTCACCGCCACCGAGGCAGACCCATTGACCCCCAGCAGGTCGAGCGTAAGCAGCAGCAGTTTCACACTCACCTCGGCGATCGCGGCGTCGCGGAAGCTCTGCGGCTTGCTGAAATCGGCAAAGCCGATGGCGTCGGCATCAGCAATTCGTAGCGAGGCGATGCCGGGACGGGCGGAAATGGTGACCTTGCGGCTGTCCGGCCGACCTGTCGAGCAGGTGATGTCGGTCAGTTTTGCCTCTGCGTGCGCCACTTCGACATGAAGCGGCAGCTTGACCGACAAGAGCTTGATGCCGCCGCCAAGATTGCTGTTGCCGACGCCGACGGTGGCGACGAGCTTGATGCGCGTCTGCGCGGTCCTGACGACAGTTCCCTTTTCGCCGACCGCCAGCCATGGCGAAAACTGCTCGGGTTCGCCGATGGCGACCGCCAATGTCGCGCCGGCAAGTCCGGGAATTGTTGCGCCAAGCGCGAGTTCGACCTGGTGCGACCCGTTGGCGAGCGCCGCCGCCGCCGTCAGCATGCTCATGGCGCTGGCGTCCACGGAAAGCCCGGCAGGTTGCTGGCCAAGCCCCAGCCTGCCGACAGGACCGAGATCGACCAGATGATTGAGCGGAATTTTGACCGTGCTCGCCGCTCCCGCCGCAATGGCCTGCAGCGCCAGCTTGCCGGACTGGCCCATGCCGGCGGTGTTTGCCATCGCCTTGGCGATCTGGCCGACGGTCGCCTTCGACGCCAGCACCTGCGAATAGGTGCCCCCGGTGAGATTGAGGTCCACAGCCAGCGCATCGAGGAATGAGAGCACGTTCACATCGGCGGCGATCAGCGCATTATAGTCCATGACGCTGAGCGAGATGTTGCCGCCGACCAACCCCTGGAGAAGGGCATTGAGGATGCCGCCATCCACTTTCAGCAGCCGGGAGCCGACCGAAAAGGCCGCCTGCGACGATGTGCTGGCGATGGCGGAGGTGCCAATAACCGGTTCGTCCATCAGGGAAGCGCCGAAATACAGATTGCCGGTCTTGCGCAGCGAAACCCTGACGGCGTTGGCCGGTTCGGCGCCGGCTTCGAACCTCTTGCCGATCGCCGCGGTGGCGTCAGCGACGTAGCGGCCCTTGATGATTTCGACGACCGGCTTCCCCTTCGTCGGCTTCAGCGCCTGGTCGGGCTGCTGGACGGTGGCTGGCGGGAAGCCATTGTCGCCGAGCGTCGCCAGCACAGCCGCCTCGACATTGGACATATTCGCGGCCGCGTTGATCGCCGCGAGGTCGGTGATCGATTGCGCTTCCCTGCGCTCGGTGTAGAGCGAGCCGAGGTCCACCGCGAAGGCGCTCAACGCGATCGCAAACGGCATGCTGACAGCGGTCATGACCGCGAAATTTCCCCTGCGGTCGCCGGCTGCCCTTCGAAGAATGGAAGTCCAGGGTCCCAGCTCCATCACAATCCTCCGATACGGATCGTCGAACGGCGCGAAATGGTCGTGTCCGGCAGTGGCAGGGTTCTGAAAAGATTCCAGATCGGCAGGTCGCGTGCATCGTAGGTCACCGAAACGACGAACTGGTTGGCGTCAGCCGTGCTGTCATCGGCTGCGACCGTCAGCTTCAGCGCATCGATGAACGGGTAGCCGGCGGCGTTGGCGGCGATGAACTGGTTGACCAGGGTCTGCCGTTCCGTCGCGTCGAGGCCTGCAACCGCGGTGCGCGCGGCATCGGCGCTGATCTGCTGCAGCGAATGGCTGGCGCCGAAATAAATGCCATATGCAACCATTCCGAGCAAAAGAAAGATGAAGAGCGGCGCCAGCAGGGCGAACTCCACGGCCGAAGTGGCGCGGCGGCAGGAGCCGAAATCCTTGAAATACGGGGGATGCCTGCCAACGGTTTCCATGGCAAAGAGGATGCCATTGCTTCTTCGCCAATCCGACAACTGGCAATGCAACTAAAGATTGCATAGACGTGTGGAGGCTTTGGACCGGTAGCTTCTGGGCCGAAATCTGTGACGACCCCGATTGCCGCGAAAACGCTAGCATAAAGCGTTGCAACCACCCGGAACGTCACATATTCTCGAAGCGGGAAAATAAACCATAGGTTAAATTGAAGAATGAATGGCATAAATATTCAAAAAAGCTATTTGCCGGATAGCGTGAGCCATTCTCACAGAGATTTAATCAAGATTTCTGCCAAATCGTTCAGTATAATTGATACGAAGAACGAGGACGGCGCTGTGCTGATGAAGGATTTCGGCCACGCATACGCGGCCTTTCACGGCAATGTCGAATGCATGTTGCTGCCGGAGCTTGGCTCGGAGATTCCGTCAATGTTCCGGAACGATCGCAGGATCGGCAACGCCAACATGCTGGAATTCAGGACATTGGCGAAGCGTTATCTGGCCGCCCATGCCGCGAACGGTTCCGACAGCGGCCAGGTCCGCGCCCTTTTCGACAATGGCTTCATCCATTCCAGCCGCCATCTGAGGGATTATGCCGGCTGGCGGGACTCGACCTTCGAGCGGCGGCTGTTTTTCGATCGGCTGGGCACAATCCGCAGGACCGGCATCGACTATCACAACCAGGTGCTGACGGTCGGGCCCTTCTTCTCGATGGATCCCGATGAAGTGAATTCGGACTTCTGCGCGATCGGCGACGTCTACGGGCTCTGCGTCAGGGCAGGGAAGGTTTACGCGCCCGCCTTGTTGCCGAGGAACACACTGGTTCAGTCGGTGTCCGGAGCCATAAGCATCCGCAAGATGTCCATGGATGATATGGTGCTGGAGACCGAAAGCGGAAAGCGGCTGTCGCCTGGTTCCCGTGCGGATATCCGGTTTCATATTCGTCATCCAAAGGCGCAGCCTTATGCGGAACTGGGCGAGGACTGCTACGGGTTCGTCATCATACGTGACAAGGTGATTGCCTGGGCTACGGAAGGCCAACTCGCCATCCCCGCCAGCGGTTGCGTTGTCGTCATAAGGAAGACGGCCGGTTTCAACGCCGAGGCTATCGATTCGCTGATAGATACGGGGTCCGTAAAGTGGACGCTGGACGGCGATATACAGGAAGCATTCCAGGGCGGGCCGAGGCTGGTCAGCGACGGAACGGTAGTTCCGTCAGGCGAGGGGATGGACAGTTTCTGCCGGAGCGACGAGGACACCCGCTGCGTGCCGGCGACATTCCATAAATTCGTGGAATCCGAAGAGCGGGCGAAATCCATAGTCGGCTTCGATCACGTCGGTAATCTGCACTATCTGATCGGGGCCAGTTGCAGCGCCCGCGAACTATCGGAAATCGCGCTCGAATCGGGGATGACGGACGCCATACTGGCCGATTCCGGCGGCAGCGCCTGTGCGTTTATCGGAAACGGCGCCTTGTTCCAAAATCGCGATCAGCGCGGCACGGACTTTGCCTATTGGGATCGGCCGACGCCGATAGCGATCGTGCTGAGGTGAGGTGGAAGCGGGAAAAATCTGGCTGGTCGGAGTGGCAGGATTTGAACCTGCGACCCCCTCGTCCCGAACGAGGTGCGCTACCAGGCTGCGCTACACTCCGCTGCCAGACGGCGGGCTTATAGCCGCCGCGTCCGCTTCCTGCAAGCGCCAAAGCCGTGGCCGGCGAGGCAAATCGTTAGCTTTATCCGCAGATCGCCGGATGTTTTCAATTTCCCGTTAGGCAAGCCGGTCTAAAAGACTGCAAACGACGCGCTCGTGCCTGCGAGGTGCGACGACAACTTGTGTCTGGAGTGCCGCCGATTGTCCTTGAAGATCGTTTCCGAGGCCCTGCCGAACACGTTCGCCTTTGAAACCTCGGCGCTCATCAAGCCGTCCGGGTTCCGCGAATATGACGCGCGCTGGTGGTTCGGCCGCGACGCCAGCGACGTGCCGCCGGAACTCAATCTCGTCGGCGTCCAGGCGCTGGGCATGGGTCTGGGCACCCTGATCCGCCGCCTCGGCGTCGGACCGGACATCGTCACCGGCCACGACTTCCGCGCCTATTCGCTGGGCATCAAGCTGGCGTTGGTATCGGGCCTGATGGCCGCCGGCGCACGGGTCAAGGATATTGGCCTGGCGCTGTCGCCGATGGCCTATTTCGCGCAGTTCGCGCTCGACACGCCCTCGGTCGCCATGGTGACAGCCTCGCATAACGAGAACGGCTGGACCGGCGTCAAGATGGGCGCGGCGCGGCCCCTGACCTTTGGCCCGGACGAGATGACTGCGCTGAAGCAAATTGTGCTGGCCGGCGATTTCGATCTGACCGGCGGCGGCAGCTACGACTTCGTTGCCGATTTCCGCGCCGCCTATCTGGACGACGTCACCGCTGGCAAAAGCATCTCGCGCCGGCTGAAGGTTGTCGCGGCCTGCGGCAACGGCACGGCGGGCGCCTTCGCGCCTGAAGCGCTGGAGCGCATCGGCTGCGAGGTGATCCCGCTGGACACCGAACTCGATCATACATTCCCGCGTTACAATCCGAACCCGGAAGACATGCAGATGCTGCACGCCATCCGTGACAAGGTGCTGGAGACAGGCGCCGACATCGGCCTCGGCTTCGACGGCGACGGCGACCGCTGCGGCGTGGTCGACAATGAGGGCAACGAGATCTTCGCCGACAAGGTCGGCGTCATGCTCGCGCGCGATATTTCGCGGCTGCATCCGGGCTCTCGATTCGTGGTTGACGTCAAATCGACCGGCCTGTTCATGACCGATCCGGACCTCAAAGCCAGTGGTGCTGTGACCGATTACTGGAAGACCGGGCATTCCTACATCAAGAGGCGGGTTGCCGAACTGAACGCCATCGCCGGCTTCGAGAAATCGGGGCACTTCTTCTTCAATCCGCCCATCGGGCGCGGCTACGACGATGGCCTCGTCACCGCGATCGCCGTCTGCCAGATGCTCGACCGCAGCCCGGCAAAGTCCATGGCCGATCTCTACCGCGACTTGCCGCTTACGTATGGCACGCCAACCATGTCGCCGCACTGCGCCGACGAGGTGAAATATGGCGTGGTGGACAGGGTCGTCGCGGCTTTCGAGGCGATGAAAGCGGAAGGCGCGATCTTCGCCGGCCAGCGCATCGTCGATCTGATCACGGTCAACGGCGTGCGCGTCGTGGCCGAGGATGGTACTTGGGGTCTGGTGCGCGCCTCCTCCAACAAGCCGGAGCTTGTCGTCGTGGTCGAAAGCCCTGTATCGTCCGAACGCCGGCGGCAGATGTTCGAGGGGGTCGATGCCGTGCTGCGGCGCAATCCCGAGGTCGGCCCGTACAACCAGACGTTCTGACCACGGTACCCGCATGAGCCAACGCATCGTCAGTTTCGTCATGAGTGGCGGCGTCGGCTCGCGCCTGTGGCCGCTGTCGCGTGAGGACAATCCGAAGCAGTTCCACGACCTGTCCGGCGGCGGCTCGATGCTGATCAAGACGCTGCTGCGTCTCACGGCCCGCGACAAGGGTGCCGGCGAAACGCCGGTGTTCCTGATCGCCGCCGAACGGCACGCGGCCCGCATCAATGCCGACCTCGCCGGCCTCGATCTGGCTGGCGGCGGCGCGCTTTACGAACCGCTCGGCCGCAACACGGCGGCGGCGGTGGCGCTGGCCACTTTGCGGACGCTTGGGCAATTCGGCGACAGCCTGGTGCTGGTGGTTCCTTCCGACCACGAGATTTCGACCACCGCGCGATTCTGGCAGACCGTGGAAGCCGGCGTCGAAGCCGCCCGCCAAGGCCGGCTGGTGGTGTTCGGCATCAAGCCCGGCCATCCCGAAACCGGCTATGGCTATATCGAAGTCGCGGACGAGAAGGGCGGTGTGTTCGACGTGTCGCGCTTCGTCGAGAAACCGGATCTGGCCAAGGCGGAAGAATATCTGCGGGCTGGCAATTTCTACTGGAATACCGGCATCTTCCTGTTTCGCGCCAGCGCCATGCGCGATGCTTTCCTGAAATTCCAGCCCGAAATCTGGAACGCCACGGAAGCGGCTTTCAGCCAGGCGTCCGCCGATGTTTCGGGCCTCTACATGTCTGCCGAGCTATATGGTGCAATCCCGTCCATCTCGGTCGATTACGCGATCATGGAGCAGGCGAAGGACATCGCCATGGTTCCGGCGACGTTCCGCTGGAATGACCTGGGCTCCTGGCAATCCCTGCTCGATGTCGGGCCGCTGGACGGCAACGGCAATGTCATCCTCGGCGATGTCGTCGCGATAGACTGCCAGAACTCGTATATCCGCAGCGAGGGCCGCCTGCTCTCGGCCGTGGGCATGAGGGACGTCGCCATCGTGGCGACAGCCGACGCGACATTCGTCGCCCCGGTTAGCCACAGCCAGAATGTGCGCAAGATCGTCGAGCAGCTCGAAAAAGGCGGCCGTCTCGAAACCAGGTTCACGCCGGCGCATGACCGCGTCATGGAAAGCGGCGCGTGGCGTCGACGGGTCCGGCATTGGCTCTTCGAGGAGACATTGCCGCTCTGGTCGACCGCCGGTGTCGATGAGCATCATGGCGGTTTTCACGAAGCGCTCGGATTCGACGCCAGGCCGCTGATGAAGCCGAAGCGCATGCGCACCATGGCGCGCCAGGTTTACGCCTTCGCCGTGGCCAAGGCGCGCGGCTGGGACGGTCCTTCCGACAAGCTGATCGCACATGGCATCGAATTCATGACGCGCCACGGGCGCACGGACCGGGGCGGGTGGGTGCGAACCTTGAACGTCGATGGCACGGTCGCCGATGCCGCCGAGGACGCCTACGATCATTCCTGCGTGCTGCTGGCGCTGGCCTATGCGCATATGTGCGGCAATCCGGACGCCATAGCCCTTGCCGGCGAAACCTTCGCCTTTCTCGACGCGCACCTGGAAGACAGGCGGCTGACGGGTTTTCTCGAAACCTCGGACGGCGAGGAGGAACGGCGCTCCAACCCGCACATGCATCTGCTGGAAGCGTTCCTCGCATGGCATCAGGCGACCGGCGACCGCACCTACCTGCGCCGCGCGGCGCGCATCATCGACCTGTTCCGCAGCCATTTCTTCGATCCGGAAAGCTGGACGCTGGGCGAATATTTCGACGCCGAATGGCGTCCGGTTACAGGTGAGAAAGGGTTGTGGACGGAGCCGGGCCACCATTTCGAATGGGCGTCGCTGCTGGTCGATTTCGCGACGCGCAGCGGCCAGAACGACCTGATGGTGTTCGCCCGCAAGCTCTACGCTTCCGCCATCGCCAATGGGCTCAATCGCGCCACCGGCCTGGCCTACGCTGCCGTGTCTCGTCAAGGCATGCCGCTCGACCAGGTCTCGCGCAGCTGGCCGCAATCGGAGGCGATCAAGGCTGCCATCGCGCTGGATTCCGCCGGCGGTCCGGACATGAAGCCGGAAGTCGAGGCGCGCGTCGGACGGCTGTTCCGGTGGCACGTCGATCCGGCGCCGACAGGGCTGTGGATCGATCGCATCGATGAGCGCGGACGTTCGCTGGCGCAGGACGTGCCGGCCAGCATTTTTTATCACCTGGTGTGTGCCCTGACGCAGTATCTGGACAGCACCGCGGGGCGGGACTGATCGCCGCGCAATCTGGCTTCGGGATCAGTACGGGCTGTCGACCTTGCCGGTCTCCACGTAAACCGACTTCACCTGCGAATAATACTCGAGCGCTGCCAGCGAGTTCTCGCGGCCGATACCGGATTGCTTGAAGCCGCCGAACGGTATCTCGACCGGTGTCAGATTGTAGGCGTTGATCCAGCAGGTTCCAGCCTGCAACTCGCCGATGACGCGATGGGCGCGGGCAAGATCGGCGGTGAAGACACCGGCGGCGAGGCCGAATTCGGTGTCGTTGGCGCGGTCGATCACCTCCTCCTCGGCCTCGAAGGCGAGCACGCTCATCACCGGGCCGAAAATTTCCTCCTGCGCAATACGCATCGTGTCCGCCACGCCGGTGAACACGGTCGGCTCAATGAAGAAGCCGCCATCGAAACCTTGCAGCGACGGCACGCCGCCACCGCAAGCCAGCGTCGCGCCTTCCTGCTTTCCGGCCTCGATATAGGACAGCACTTTCTCGTGCTGCGTCCGGTTGACCAGAGGTCCCATCTGCGTTTCGGGGTCGAGGGGGTCGCCGATGCGGATTTTCTTCGTCCGCTCCAGCAGGCGTTCGACAAAGCGGTCGTGCAGCCCCTTCTGGACGAAGACGCGGGTTCCGTTGGAGCAGACCTGGCCGCTCGAATAGAAATTGCCGAGCATCGCGCCGCCGATGGCGCTTTCGAGGTCCGCGTCGTCGAACACGATCAGCGGCGACTTGCCGCCCAGTTCCATCGTCGCGTGCTTCATCTTCGAGCCGGCCAGCGCCAGCACCTTGCGGCCGGTGGGAACCGAGCCGGTGACGGAGACCTTGGCGACGACCTCATGCTCGACGAGTGCCGCGCCAACGTCGCCGTAGCCCTGCACGACGTTGAACAGCCCGTCGGGCAGCCCGGCTTCCGTGTAGATTTCGGCCAGCGCCAGCGCCGAAAGCGGCGTCTGTTCCGATGGCTTGAAAACCATGGCGTTGCCCATGGCCAGCGCCGGGGCCGATTTCCAGCCGGCGATCTGGATCGGGTAATTCCAGGCGCCGATGCCGACGCAGACGCCGAGCGCCTCGCGGCGCGTGTAGGCAAACGGCCCGCCAAGATCGATGAATTCGCCATTGAAGGAAGCGACCGCGCCGCCGAGATATTCCAGGCAGTCGGCGGCGGAAGGCGCGTCCGCCACCAGCGTCTCCTGCAGCGGCTTGCCGGTGTCGAGCGTTTCCAGCCGCGCCAGATGCTCGTTGCGCTCGCGCAGCAGATCGGCGGCGCGGCGCAGCACGCGGCCGCGTTCGGCCGGCTTCAGCCTCGCCCAGGCCGGCTGCGCGGCGCGCGCCGCCTCGACCGCCAGTTCGACGATGTTCGGCGTCGCCGCATGCAGCGTCGCGATGGTCTCCCCGGTCGCCGGATAGATGACGGGCAGGGCGGCCCCCTGGTCGTCTTCGACGAAACGGCCGTTGATGTAGTGGGAGGCCTTGGGTTGGGCGCGCATTCTGTCTCCGTATTCTCTGCCGGCAATAGAGCCGGCAGATCATGTCCTATCTGTCCGACACCTGCCAGCGCGGATTGATCCATGGTTCCTGGTTGGACGGCGGCAGCGGCGTTCGTCCCAATATGTGGTCGGCGGCTTTCTCGCCGGTCATGATCGACGGCGCGTTGAGATTGCCGTTGGTCACGCGTGGAAAGATCGAGGAGTCCGCGACCCGCAGACCTTCGACCCCGATCACCCGGCACTCGGGATCGACGACGCTGCGCGGATCGTCGGCGCCACCCATGCGGCAGGTGCCACACGGGTGGTAGGCGCTCTCGGCATGGTCGCGGATAAAGGCGTCCAGTTCCTCGTCGGACTTTAGCGCGCTGCCGGGCGAAATCTCCTTGCCGCGATAGTCGTCGAACGCGGCTTGCGCGAAAATCTCGCGGGTCAGCCTTATGCAATGGCGGAAGTCGGACCAGTCGTCGGGATGCGACATGTAGTTGAAGCGGATCGCCGGCTTTGCCCAAGGGTCTGACGACCGGAGCGATACCGAGCCGCGCGACTTCGAGCGCATCGGCCCGACATGCGCCTGGAAGCCGTGCGACTTCGCCGCCGCCTTGCCGTCATAGCGCACGGCGGCCGGAATGAAATGGTACTGGATATCCGGATAATCGATGCCCGGCGCCGAGCGCACGAAGGCCGCCGCCTCGAAATGGTTGGTGGTGCCGAGCCCCGTTTTGAAGAACAGCCATTGCGCACCGATCAGCGCCTTCGAGAGAGGATTGAGCACCGAATAGAGCGTGATGGGTTTTGTCGATTCCTGCTGGATGTAGAGCTCCATGTGATCCTGCAGGTTCTGCCCGACGCCCGGCCGATCCGCCACGACATCGATGCCGCTCTCGGCCAGATGCCGCGCCGGGCCGATGCCGGACAGCATCAAGAGCTTGGGCGAATTGATCGACGACGCGGCGACGACCACTTCACGTCGTGCCTTAACGACTTGAATCTGTTTGCGAGCTTCGATCTCGACCCCGACGGCGCGTTGATTCTCGATGACCACCCGCCGTGCGAAGGCTTTGACGAGACTCACATTTTGCCGCTTCAGCGCCGGCCGCAGATAGGCGTTCGCGGCGGACCAGCGCCGGCCATTCTTGATTGTCTGTTCCATCGGCCCGAAGCCTTCCTGCTTCGATCCATTATAGTCGTCGGTGGTCTCGAAGCCCGCTTGCCGGCCGGCTTCGAGGAAGGCGCTGTAGAGCGGGTTGAGCCTCGGGCCGCGCTGCACATGCAGCGGTCCGCCGATGCCGCGCCAGCCGTCCTCGCCATCCACGCTGTCTTCCATGCGCTTGAAGTAGGGCAGCACGTCGGCGAAGCTCCAGCCGGCCGCGCCTTCCTCGGCCCAGTGGTCGAAGTCACGGGCATGGCCGCGCACATAGACCATGCCGTTGATCGAGGAAGATCCGCCCAGCACCTTGCCGCGCGGCGTCGCCAGAATCCGGCCGCCGAGATGCGGCTCCGGTTCGCTGGAAAAGCCCCAGTCGTAGAGTGGCATGTTGAGCGGGATCGACAGCGCCGACGGCATCTGGATCAGCGGCCCGGCATCCGAGCCGCCATATTCGATGACGATCACCGAATGCCGGCCGTCCTCCGACAGCCGGTAGGCCAGCGCGGAACCGGCGGAACCGGAACCGACGATGACGAAGTCCGCCTCAAGCATGGCTGCCACACCGCGCACCAGGGCGAGGGTCGTGCGAAATCCGAACAGGGGTCATGTGCCCGACCGGTTCGCCAGCTTGGCGTCGACATAGTCCTCGACAAGCGCGGCGGCGCTCGCAGGGTTGGGCAGGCCGTCCCGCAATGCGCGGCGGATGTAGAGCCCGTCAATCAGGGCGGCGATCGCCTCCGCCATGCGCGTGGCTTCCGGCCGGCCCACCAGCGGCATAAGCCCGCTCATCAGATTGGAATGCAGGCGGCGCGCATAGACCCTCAGCAGCCGCCGCAGCATCAGCGAATTCTGCGCCTCGACATAAAAGGCGAGCCAGGCATGCACCGTCTCCTCGCGGAACTGGGCAGCGTTGAAGTTGACCGCGATCACCGCGCTGATGCGCCGGCGTGGTGTCGAAGCCTTGGCCAGAGCCTTGCCGAGATCGGTGCCGAGATCGGCGAGGAGTTGCCGCATCGTCGCCTGCAGCAGTTCTTCCTTGGGACCGAAATAGTGATGCGCCAACGCCGATGAGACGCCCGCCCGTCCGGCGATTTCCGAAACGGTGACGTTGAGCGAGCCGCGCTCTCCCACGGCCGAGATCGTGGCGTCGATGAGCGCGCGGCGGCGCAGGGGTTCCATTCCGATTTTCGGCATCGTTCTACTCCTTTCACCGATTTTATTTTTTATTGACTCATCAATCAATAAAAAATGCGCATCCGTTGTGCGTCGTATTGCGCTCTGGCGCAGTCGGTTCAGCCTTGAACCATCTTGGCGATGGGAGCAGGCTGGATTACATCTCTTCAAGACAAATGCTGGAGGCACCGATGACCGCATGTATCGTTGGCTGGGCGCATTCGCGCTTCGGCAAGCTGGAGGGCGAAACGCTCGAAGGCCTGATCACCAAGGTGGCCTTGGAAGCGCTCGAACACGCCGGCATCGGGCCGGAAGACGTCGACGAGATCGTGCTCGGGCACTTCAACGCCGGTTTCTCCCCGCAGGATTTTACCGCAAGCCTTGTGCTTCAGGCTGACGACCGGCTGCGCTTCAAGCCGGCGACGCGGGTCGAGAACGCCTGCGCCACCGGTTCGGCGGCGGTGCGGCAGGGCATCCGCGCCATCGATTCCGGCGCCGGCCGCGTCGTGCTGGTTGTCGGCGCCGAGCAGATGACCACGACGCCCGGCCCGGAAATCGGCAAGAACCTGCTCAAGGCTTCTTACCTGCCGGAGGAGGGCGATACGCCTGCGGGCTTTGCCGGCGTGTTCGGCAAGATCGCGCAGGCTTATTTCCAGCGCTATGGCGACCAGTCGGACGCGCTGGCCATGATCGCCGCCAAGAATCACAGGAATGGTGTCGACAATCCCTATGCGCAGATGCGCAAGGATTTCGGCTACCAGTTCTGCCGCCACGAAAGCGAGAAGAACCCGTTCGTCGCCGGCCCGCTGAAGCGCACGGATTGCTCGCTGGTTTCGGACGGCGCGGCCGCGCTGGTGCTGACGGATGCGGAGACGGCGCAGACCATGCGTCGGGCGATCGGCTTCCGCGCCAACGAGCATGTGCAGGATTTCCTGCCCATGTCGAAGCGCGATATCCTCCAGTTCGAAGGCGCTTCGGAAGCCTGGGCGCGGGCGTACAAGAATGCCGGCGTCACCGTCGACGACCTCTCCTTCGTCGAGACGCATGACTGCTTCACCATCGCCGAACTGATCGAATATGAGGCCATGGGGCTTGCCGCGCCGGGCGAAGGCGGCAAGCTGGCGCTGAACGGCTATACGGGCAAGGAAGGCCCGCTGCCGGTCAATCCGTCCGGCGGCCTGAAATCCAAGGGCCACCCGATCGGCGCGACCGGCCTGTCCATGCATGTGCTGAGCTCGATGCAATTGACCGGCGAAGCCGGCGGCATCCAGGTGCCCGACGCCAAGCTGGCCGGTATCTTCAACATGGGCGGCGCCGCGGTCGCCAACTACGTGTCGATCCTGGAGCGGGTGAAGTAGTTGCGTCTCGGGGTGGGGTGCTCAAAGTCCTTTTACCCCCGCCCTGTCTCGGTCGCTTTGCTCCGCACGCGATCTTGCCGACCCTCCCCACAAGGGGAGGGTAAGAACGCCGCTTGCATGTCGCCTTGCGCCGCAATAGTCGTCAGTCGATGATGGCCGTGCGGTGACAGCATGACGAATCCGGTTCTGGTTGAGGTTCTGCGCGGCGAGGTGGTCGAAAGCGCCCATCGCGGTGCCATCTCCGTCGTCGATGCCGATGGCAGGACCGTATGGGAGATCGGCGATACCGGCCGACCGGTCTTTCCGCGCTCGGCAGTCAAGGCCATCCAGGCGCTGCCGCTTGTGGAAAGCGGTGCCGCCGATGCTTATGGTTTCGGCGACCGCGAACTGGCGTTGGCCTGCGCTTCTCATTCCGGCGAACCGGAGCATGTCGATCTGGCGGCATCGATGCTGGCGAAAGCCGGGCTCGACAAGGAGGCGCTGGAATGCGGCGCGCACTGGCCTTCCAGCCATGATGCGACCATCGAACTGGCGCGTTCGGGCGGCTGGCCGAATGCCTTACACAACAACTGCTCCGGCAAGCACGCCGGCTTTCTCTGCACCTGCGTTCATCTTGGCGTAGCGCCATCCGGCTACGTGAAGGCCGGGCATGAATCGCAGAAGCTGGTGCGAGACGCGATGCAATCCGTCACCGGCGCGGCGCAACGCACAGAGCTTTGCGGCACCGATGGTTGCTCGATCCCAACCTATGCCGTGCCGCTGCGCAGTTTCGCGCATGGTTTTGCCAAAATGGCGACAGGTATTGGATTCGAGCCGAAACGGGCGGCGGCGGCGAAGCGGCTTATGTCCGCCTGCATGGCCGAGCCTTTCCTTGTGGCGGGTACGGGCAGGGCCGATGTCCCGCTGATGCAGGCGGCGCCGGGACGGATTTTCGTCAAGACCGGCGCCGAAGGCGTCTATTGCGCCGCGATTCCGGAGCTTGGGTTTGGCATCGCGCTGAAATGCGACGACGGCGCGGGACGCGCCGCCGAGGTGATGATCACGGCAGTTTTGTCACGCCTGCTGCGCGCCGACGCAACACTTGCCGCCAGATTGGACGAACTCGCACGGCCGGGCATCGAAAGCCGTGTCGGCGCAAAGGTCGGCCTGCTGCAGCCGGGCGGAGCCCTGCTTAGCTGACGTGGTTTCTCTCCACCGTCAAATGCGCATAGCCCGCATTGCCGCTTGAAGCGAGGTCGCCTGTTACCGGTTCCGCCCAGCGCTGGCCGACGATCGCACCCTTCAAGGCGCCGTCGATGACATTGTCGGTCAGGATCGCAGATCCGGACCCTTCGACCACCGAAACGGCGATGCCGGTGCCGGCGTTTCGGATGATGTTGCTGCTGGCCACAACGTTGCGCAGGTATGGTCCCCAGCCGATCTGCAGACCATAGAGCGGCGCGTTCTCGATGACATTGCCTGTCGCAGTCGTGTCGGCCTCGAAGCAGATGCCGGTGCCGAAGCCGGGCGAGTCCGGCGTATAGGGCCCGACCGCCGACAGGTTGCGTACGACATTGCCCGTGCAGGTGGCCATGCGGCCCCCTTCGTTAAAGTTGACGATCGAGATGCCGTTGGCGGCGCCATCGACGATGTTGGCGTTGATCACCGCGCCTTCGAAGGCGAACTCCGAATAAATCGCCGTTTCGCCGGAGCGCAGGCAGGTGTTGGAACCGATCTGGACGTTGCTGGCGCTGTTCGCCCGCACGGCGGAGAAGGCGCAGTCCGAGACCATGTTGTCGGTGACCATGACATTGGCGGCGCGGAAGACATTGATGCCGTTGCCGTTCTGTCCGGTGCCGCCGGCGGCCGCGCCGATCCGCTGCACCCGGTTGCCGGAGACCATGGTGCTGTCCTCGCCCGCCTGCCAGCGGTGGACGAGGATGCCGCCATTGGCGCAGTCCGCCACGCTGTTGCCGGCGATCCGCATTCCGGCGCCCTGGATGGACCATATGCCGGCGTCGGCCGCGCCCGTGACGGTGGATCGTTCGATGCGGCCGGCGGCTGCTTCAAGCACGATGCCATTTCTCGCGCTGCCGGCGACGACGCAGCTGTCGATGGCGAGATGGCCGACGCGGCGCAGGTCGAGCAGCCCTTCGGCCTGGTCGCCGATCCACTGATTGACGCCGTCGAAAACGAGGCCCGCGAGATCGACCACCTCGGCGCCTTCGCTCATCATCAGATGGCCGCCGCCGCCATAGACGATGCGCGTCGCCCCTGGAACGCCCGAAAGCCGCACCCGGTCGGGCAGGGTGAGGTTCGAAACGATATAGATGCCCGGCGGCAGCATGACAGGCGCATTGCGGTCGCTTGCCTCGCGCAGCATCTTTGCAAAAGCTTTGCTCTGGTCGTCCGTCGCGTCGGACCGCACACCGAAATCGGTCGCGTTGATCGAGCCGCGCAGGGATGCCGTCTGGATGGTGGAGAGGTTGGTTGCGCCGGCTTTGCCAATCGCAAGGCCAAGCACCGCGAAGCCCGCGGTGCCGGTCAAGAAACGTCTTCTGTTCAACATTGGCACAGCTTTCCGGCTCTCAAGCTGTACGGCGCAACAAGCATGCCAGAGCGCAGATACCGCTTTTGCGGTTGTGAAGCCGGGCTTGCGGGCCTAGATTCGGGCGATGAGCAGAGCCTTCACCCGCGAAGAAGACAACGAATCCATCGCCGACATCGGCGAAAAACCGGTGAGCGCGCACCGCAATCTGGTGACTGAACACGGACTGGCGCAGATCGAAGCCGAATTGGCGAGGTTGCGCGAGGAGCTTGGCAAGGCGGAGCGGCAAGAGGACCGCGAACGCCTCGCCATGGCGTCGCGCGATCTTCGCTACTGGACGGCGCGGCGCGAGAACGCGGAAGTCTCCGTTCCGGATGCCGATAGCGACGTTGCCCGCTTCGGCATGGGCGTCACCCTGGAAGATGAGGACGGCGGCAAGGTCCACTGGAAAATCGTCGGCGAGGACGAAGCCGATCCGGCCAAGGGCACCATCTCGCATGTGTCGCCGATGGCGCAGGCGTTGTTCGGTAAAAAGGCGGGCGACCTGGTGACGGTCAACGGCAGGGAATGGGAGATCGTCAAGCTGAGCGCGAAGGGGTGAAGGCTTATGGGTCCAGCTTGACGGTATGGTCTCTGAAAAAGGCGGTGGCGCCTTCCTCATCTATTTCGCCAGCTGCGATTCCCATCGTGAATTCATAAATCGTGCCGTTGTCGGCGGTTAGCGCGTACCCGTTTACGATCAGGAACGTACCGGCGGCGACGATGGCCGTTCGCTTGTTGCCATCGACGAAGGCGTGGTTTCGGGCAATTCCGAAAACGTAGGCGGCCGCTAAATCGTGAATGGCGGGCTCGCCATAATTAGCTTTGTTTTCAGCACGCGCCCAAGCGGACTCGAGCGAATTTTCATCCCTTAGGCCTTGCGCGCCGCCGTGCCTGCGCAACTGTTCAGCATGCATGGCCTCCACGGATCGCCGGCTCAGAAACTCCCAGTTCATTCCGCGAGCTTCTGGAGCGCGACCTTGTATTTGTCCATGACCTCGCGCGCGGCCTTCATCTGGCGTTCGAAGCTGTCGTCAACCGCTTCAAGCGTGACGCCCTTCGCCGTTTCAGTGATTGAAAGCTGATCTCCGGCTTTAATGTTCAGGCGCTCGAGTATCTCCTTCGGCAGGATCACACCTTCGGAATTGCCGATCTTGCGGATGACCGTGTTCATGGGATGCTCCTGTGTTGTAACGAGAATTATAACACAAGCGAGCGAAGTTACAACAGGGATTATAACGCTTAGTCTTCGGCCAGCAGCCGCTCCATCAGCCGTTCCGCCGCTTCCGGAATAACCGTTCCCGGCGGAAAGATTTCCGCCGCGCCTGCCGCCAGAACGGCGTCGTAGTCCTGCGGCGGGATGACACCGCCGGCGACCACCAGAACGCCATCGCGTCCAATCTTCTTCAGCGCAGTCTTCAGTTCCGGGATCAGGGTGAGATGGCCTGCCGCCAGTGACGATGCGCCGACGATATCGACATTGTGCTCGTCGGCCAGTCTGGCGATTTCCTCCGGCGTCTGGAACATCGCGCCGACGGTGACGTCGAAACCAAGATCGGCGAACGCTGTGGCGATCACCTTCTGGCCGCGGTCGTGACCGTCCTGTCCCATTTTGGCAACCAGGATGCGCGGCTTGCCGCCAGTCTTCTTCTCGAAGGCCGCAAGCTTTTCTTCCAACCGGGTGACGGCCGCATTGTCGCCGAGTTCCTTGCGGTAGACGCCCGATATGGTCTGCACCGTGGCGACGTGCCGGCCGAAAACCTTTTCCAGCGCCAGCGAAATCTCGCCCACCGTCGCTTTCGCCCGCGCCGCGCGGATGGCGAATTCCAGCAGATTGTCCTGGCTTTCTGCCGCACGGGTCAGCGCGCTCAGTGCATTCTCGACATCGGCGACGTCCCGAGTGCCTTTCAATTGCTGCAGCTTGGAAAGCTGACGCGCCCGCACCTCGGCATTGTCGATCTTGAGGACATCGACCTCCATGTCCTGCTCCGGCCGATAGGCGTTGACGCCGATCACACTCTGCTCGCCGGAATCGATGCGGGCCTGGGTGCGCGCCGCCGCTTCCTCGATGCGAAGCTTGGGAATGCCCTTCTCGGTCGCCGCGGCCATGCCGCCCAGCGCCTCGACCTCTTCGATATGGCTCATGGCGCGGGCGGCGAGATCATGCGTCAGCCGCTCCACATAGGCCGAACCGCCCCACGGATCGATGATGCGGGTGGTGCCGGATTCCTTCTGCAGGATGAGCTGCGTGTTGCGGGCGATCCGCGCGGAATGGTCGGTCGGCAGAGCCAGCGCCTCGTCGAAGGAATTGGTGTGCAGCGACTGCGTGTGGCCCTGCGTCGCCGCCATCGCCTCGATCATGGTGCGAACGATGTTGTTATAAGGGTCCTGCGCCGTCAGCGACCAGCCCGACGTCTGGCAATGCGTGCGCAATGACAGCGAGCGCTGGTCCTTCGGCGAGAAGTTCTTGTCCATCAGTTGCGACCACAGGAGGCGTGCGGCGCGAAGCTTGGCGACCTCCATGAAGAAGTTCATGCCGATGGCCCAGAAGAAGGACAGGCGCGGCGCGAACTTGTCGATGTCCAGCCCGGCGGCGACCCCGGCGCGCGCATATTCGATGCCGTCGGCGATGGTGTAGGCGAGTTCCAGGTCCGCCGTCGCCCCGGCTTCCTGCATGTGATAGCCGGAGATCGAGATGGAGTTGAACTTCGGCATGTGCCGCGAGGTATAGGAGAAGATGTCCGACACGATCCGCATCGAAGGCTTCGGCGGATAGATGTAGGTGTTGCGGACCATGAACTCCTTGAGAATGTCATTCTGGATGGTGCCGGCGAGATCCTTCTGGGCGACGCCCTGTTCTTCGGCGGCCACAATGTAGAGCGCCAGGATCGGCAGCACGGCGCCGTTCATGGTCATCGACACCGTCATCTGGTCGAGAGGGATGCCGTCGAAGAGCTGGCGCATGTCGAGGATCGAGTCGATGGCCACGCCGGCCATGCCGACATCGCCGGCGACGCGCGGATGGTCGCTGTCATAGCCGCGATGGGTGGCCAGATCGAAGGCGATGGAAAGCCCCTTCTGCCCCGCCGCCAGGTTGCGCCGGTAGAAGGCGTTGGATTCCTCGGCCGTCGAGAAGCCGGCATATTGGCGGATCGTCCACGGTTGCTGGACATACATGGTAGGGTAGGGGCCGCGCACGAAGGGTGGCAGGCCCGGATATGTGTCGAGCGCCGGCAGGCGCTTGAGATCGTCCTGCGTATAGAGGCGCTTTACCTTGATGCCTTCCGGCGTATGCCAGATGCCTTTCGGCCCGGCGGCCGCTTCGCGTGACGCCGTCCAGCCGATGCGGCCAAAATCGGGGATCATTCGGCCGCTCCGAGAGATTCGTCTATGCGTCCTGGGAGCAGGGCTTCGCAAAAGACCACTCCGTCCGCTGGCACTGCGCGATGGTCCGCCGGCAGCGTTTCCGCCTGCCGTTCGGTCGCGGCTGGATGAAGTGTCGTGCCGACAATCGTCCGATGGCCACTGTCGAAAGCAACGGCGCGTTCGGTGCGCGCGGCGTTGATGCGTTGCTGGATGCGGCCCGATTGCAGGCTTGCCAGTATGCCGCCTTCCGCTTCGATTTGCTGGAAGACCGACCATGCGGTCTCGCACAGGCCGTTGGTCAGCGCTTCGATGCCGCCCGAGCCCGAAGCGGGATCGCCGACATGATCGAGATGGCTTTCGTTCGCCATGATGAGCTGCGTGTTGCGGGCAATGCGCCGCGCGAAGGGCGCGGGCAGGCCATGCGCGATCGTATGCGGCAGGATCGATATGGTGTCCGCGCCACCCGTGGCCGCCGCGAAACAGGCGATTGTGCTGCGCAGGATGTTCGTTTCCGGATCTTGCCGCGTCATCATTCGGTAGGACGTCTCGGCATGGATGTGGGCGACCGAGGGGGGGATCGAGCACAGTTCCTGCGCACGCTTCCACAGTTGGCGCAGCGCTCTGATCTTCGCCATTGACACGAACTGATCCTGATCGACGCTCACTGCGAAGCCGATATGCGGCGCGGCATAGATCAGCGCCTGGCGCGCCTCCTCGAACAGCCGCAGGTGGGCGACCGCCGACGCCAGCATGATGCCAAGCTCCTGCGCCTCGGTTGCGCCGGCATTATGAAAGACGCGTCCATCTGCTTCGAGCAGGATGCCGGGAACCCCCATGGCGAAAAAATGCGCCAGCGATTGCGGCATCGAAGCCTGCAGCGCTTCGATGGACATGCGCAGCCGGCCGGTGCCGGCAAAGATCGCGGCGGGATCGATGCCGAAAGACAGGCTCAATTTCGCCGGATCGACGCGTCTGCGGGTCAACAGCTCGACCAGCCAGTCGGCCATGGCTCGGCTGGAGGGATGGACATCGACGCGCAGATGCACCTGATTGAGGGAAACGCCCTCCAGGATACGCTCCAGCGTCTCGGCGCCGGCAGGCAATCCGTAGCCGAAGGCATTGGGTGCGCCTTCGAAAACCAGCGCCAGGCCTGTCGCACCCTGAGACAGATCGTCTTCGACCTGCGCCTTCGCACGGTCGAGGTCGGGATCGTCCACACGCTGGACGATAGCCCATGCAGCTTCCGGGTTGACGCGCAGGCTAGGCTCTCCTTCGGCAGCCCGTTCGTACAGCGGCTCGATGCGGACGCCGTCCTCGGTGTGCGAAACCAGTCTGTCCTCGAACGATGCGCCGTCCAGCGCCTTGTCGGCCAATTCCAGCCACCGCCGCCGTCCAGCTTTTTCCGTTTCAAGGGTTTCCATCGCCGCTCCGGCTCCCATCCTTCTTGATCTGTCATTGCCGCTAGCCGGGCCGGGACAGTCTAGGGTCCCTTGCTCTGCATCGCAATGCACACAAAGGGCAGCTTGGAACTTGTATCTTTGATTTTCAGGGCGGCGTCACTATACCTGCCATAGGGCTCTGGCGGTGCGGAGCCACAGGAAAGCGTTGCGGAGACCATAGAATGGCTGAAGACACGGGCATCTTCCTTGGCGCCAGCCGCAAGCCGGACGACAGCTACCAACGGCCCGAGGAACTGCTGCTGCGCTACGGAAACCGCCACGGTCTCGTCACCGGCGCGACAGGCACGGGCAAGACCGTGACGCTGCAGATCCTGGCTGAGGGGTTCTCGAATGCTGGCGTGCCGGTGTTCTGCGCCGACATCAAGGGTGATCTTTCAGGCATTGCGGTGATGGGAACCGCGCAGGATTTCCTCGCCAAGCGGGCCGAGCAGATCAAGCTCGATCCCTATGAGTTCCAGGAGTTTCCTGTCATCTTCTGGGACCTGTTCGGCGAGCAGGGGCACCCGATCCGCGCGACCGTTTCCGAAATGGGGCCGCTGCTTCTGTCGCGGCTGATGAACCTGACGGAAGCGCAGGAAGGCGTCATGAACATCGCCTTCCGCATCGCCGACGAGGATGGCCTCCTTCTTCTCGACATGAAGGATCTTCAATCGCTGCTGGCGAATCTCGCCCAGCGCGCCGATGAAATCGCCGCCCGCTACGGCAATGTCAGCAAGCTCTCCATCGGCGCCATCCAGCGCTCGCTTCTCATCCTTGAACAGCAGGGTGGCAAGAACTTCTTCGGCGAGCCGGCGCTCAAGATCGCCGATCTGATGCGCACGACCCGCGACGGGCGTGGCGCGATCAGCGTTCTGGCCGCCGACAAGCTGATGATGAACCCGCGTCTCTACGCAACCTTCCTTCTGTGGCTGATGTCCGAATTGTTCGAGGAATTGCCCGAGGTCGGCGACCCGGACAAGCCGCGGCTGGTATTCTTCTTCGACGAGGCGCATCTCCTGTTCAACGAGGCACCCAAGGCGCTGGTCGACCGGGTCGAGCAGGTGGTGCGGCTCATCCGCTCCAAGGGCGTCGGCGTCTATTTCGTCACCCAGAACCCGCTCGACGTGCCGGAGACCGTGCTGGCCCAGCTCGGCAACCGCATCCAGCATGCCCTGCGCGCCTATACGCCGCGCGAGCAGAAGGCGGTGCGGGTGGCGGCGGAGACATTCCGGCCAAACCCGGATTTCGATTGCGCCACCGTCATCACCCAGCTCGGCACCGGCGAGGCGCTGGTCTCTACTCTGGAAAATAAAGGCATACCTTCGATGGTGCAGCGGACACTGATTCGTCCGCCGTCCTCGCGGCTGGGTCCGATCACACCCGACGAACGGCGCAAGATCATCCTCGAAAGCCCCGTCGCCGGACAATATGACGAGACGGTTGATCGCGAATCGGCTTTCGAGATGCTGCAGAAAAAGGCCACCGAGGCCCAGGATGCCGAACAGCAGGCGCAGGAGAGCGGGAAATCCCGCTGGACGCTGCCGGGGTTCGACGGCGATGACGCGCCGGCCGGCACGACCCAGCGCCGGGCGCCGCGCGCCTCGAACCGCCAGACTGTGGCGGAAGCGGCGATCAAATCCGTCGTCCGCTCGGTGGGCTCATCGGTGGGCCGCGCCATCGTGCGCGGCATTTTGGGAAGTCTCTCGCGCGGGCGTTAACCCGCGCCGCAGATGCTACCAGAGGCGGCCGAGCAGTTCGGCTTCCTCCGGAACGCCGGCGTCCATCGGGATCGCCCGGCGATAGGACGAGCCACCGGCAACAGCCTGGTCCAGATTGCTCGTGACGATCACGGGAGCCTTGCCGGGGACGCGGTCGTAGAGATCGATGATGTCCTGGTTCATCAGCCGCACGCAGCCTGAGGAGACCGACCGGCCGATGGAGTTCCATTCTGGCGAGCCGTGCAGGCGATAGAGCGTGTCTTCGTTGTTCTGGAACAGATAGAGCGCGCGGGCGCCGAGCGGGTTGGTCAGGCCGCCCGGCATGCCGCCGTTGTCGACGCTGTATTTCTGCAGCTCGGGCTGGCGCGCGATCATCTCGGCCGGCGGCGTCCACTTCGGCCATTTCTGCTTCCACTGCACATTGGCGTTGCCGGCCCATTCGAAACCGGCGCGGCCAAGACCGACGCCGTAGCGGATCGCCTGCCCGCCGGGCTGGACCAGATAGAGGAAGTGGCCGGTCGTATCGACGATGATGGTCCCCGGCTTCTCGCCGGTCGGGTCGGCAACGACCTGGCGCAGGAACTGCGGATCGATCTTGTCGATGGGTATTGCCGGGATTTCAAAGCCTTCGTCGATCATCGGCCCGTACATGGTCGCGTAGTCGGGCAAGGCCGGCCCGGCGGGAGCGACGGGTTCCATCGGCGGCGGTTCCCGGCCTACGGTCGAGCAGGCCGCCGCGGCGACGGATACTGCACCCAGCGCCGCCGTATTGAGGAAGCGGCGACGGGTGATCGTTTGAGACGACGAATTCTTCAACATTCTTCTTCTTTTCAATTTGTGTCCGGGCAGGCGCGTTCTTCAACGCCCGAGGCTATCGATGTGTGGCGATAGGCGACGCCAAATCTGGCGGTAAGGTGAACAAATCACGGTGACATGACGATGGCGGCGACACTGTTGCCATTCGGCAACGGCGTTTACCCGCCCGTCAGCAGTCCTTCGAGCGAGGGCAGGATCAGCTTCGGCGCCAAGTCGGTGTATTCGTCCGGCAGGCCGGCGCGGTTGATCCAGACTGTCCGGAAGCCGGCTTTCGTGGCGCCGGCAATGTCCCAGCGGTTGGACGACTGGAACGAGATCGCGTCCGGGTAAAGCCGCCACGCCGTCGTCACCATGTCGTAGACCGCCGGGTCGGTCTTGAACCGGCGCACCATGTCCACCGAGTAGATGTCGTCGAGGATTTCATCCAATGCGGCGGATTTGACCGCTGCCTCCAGCATTTCGCGCGAGCCGTTCGACAGGATCGCCAGCCGCGCGCCGGATTTCTTCAGCGCCCGCAGCACGGCGGGCACTTCCGGATAGCAGTCCAGCCGCCAATAGGCTTCCAGCAATGTCGCGCGTAACCCGGGGTCGGCGGATGGCACCTTCTTCAGGGCATAGTCGAGCGCCTGCTCGGTGAGCTTCCAGAAGTCGGTATAGGCGCCCATCAGGGTCCTGACCCAGGAATATTCGAGCTGCTTGGCCCGCCATATCTCGGAAAGCAGCTGTCCGTCAGGGCCGATCGCCTCGGCGTGCCGGCGCACGGCGGCATGAACGTCGAAAAGCGTCCCGTAGGCGTCGAACACATAGGCATGATGCATGGCGGTAGTTGTGAAACGCCGGGGCGGAGGGTGCAAGGACTTTGCAACGCATGGTCACCACACGGGCGCGGGATTGCCACCGACCCGGTCCATATCCGGCGGTTATTTCACTACAAATTTTTAAAGAATGGCGGTGCGCGCCGGAGTTGTTTCAATTCTGGCGAGACCTATGTTAGTGCCGTAGCGACGCTTGGTTTTTTGCACAAGGGAGTACGATCCATGGCTTTTGAATTGCCCGCATTGCCGTATGACTACGAGGCGCTTCAGCCTTACATGTCCAAGGAAACGCTGGAATATCACCACGACAAGCACCACAAGGCGTATGTCGATAACGGCAACAAGCTGGCGGCCGAAGCCGGCATGGATGGCCTGTCGGTCGAAGAGGTTGTGAAGCAGTCTTTCGGCAAGAACCCCGGCCTGTTCAACAATGCCGCCCAGCACTACAACCACATTCATTTCTGGAAGTGGATGAAGAAGGGCGGCGGCGGCAACAAACTGCCCGGCGCGCTGCAGAAGGCAGTCGACAGCGATCTTGGCGGCTATGACAAGTTCAAGGCCGATTTCGTCGCCGCCGGCACGACGCAGTTCGGCTCCGGTTGGGCCTGGTTGTCGGTCAAGGACGGCAAGCTGGCGATTTCCAAGACGCCGAACGGCGAGAACCCGCTCGTGCATGGGGCTTCGCCGATCCTCGGTGTCGATGTGTGGGAGCACTCCTATTACATCGATTACCGCAATGCCCGGCCGAAATATCTGGAAGCCTTCGTCGACAGCCTGATCAACTGGGATTACGTGCTGGAGATGTATGAGAAGGCGAAAGCCTGATCGAGCAAAAGCCCCGGCTGGTCCGGGGCTTTTTTTGGCCCGCTCGCGCGCGGTAACGAAAGCGTGAGCGAGGACGGGGAATTGTTACGCGACGCCGAGCGTTGTTCTTCGATACGTTCCCATACGATATATCCCAACACGGAGCCTGGAATGAGAAAGCTAGTTATCGCCATCTCGATGCTCGCCCTAGCCGGAACAGCGGCGTTTGCAGACCCGATCGCGGACAGACAGGCCCTGATGAAGGAACGCGGCAAGATCGTCGCCGGCCTTTCCAAATTCGTGAAGGGCGAGGAAACCTACGACGCCGCCGCCGTCATGACGGCGCTCAAGGCGCTGGAAGCCAATGGCGAAAAGTTCGACGTCGAAGCCCTGTTCCCGGCCGGCAGCGATCAGGGCGACACCGAGGCCAGCCCGAAAATCTGGGAAGACAAGGCCGGCTTCAACGCCGCTGAAGACAAATATGTGCAGGCGGTGAAGGCCGCCGTGCAGGCAGCGCCCGCCGATGCAGACGCGCTCAAGGCCCAGTTCGGCCCGATCGGCGCCAGCTGCGGCGGCTGCCACCAGGCCTACCGCGTCAAGAAGAGCTGACGAGGCCAGCCCTTGCTGAAAAAGCTCGCCGGCGCTCTCATTGTCCTGATCGGCGTCGGCGCCGTTGCGGGCTGGTATCTGTCGGCGCCGGTTCGCCTGGACCCGCAGGCCGTTGCCCAGCTTGGGCCGGGCGACCCGGTCAAAGGCAAGCGGATCTTCTTCGCCGGCGGCTGCACATCCTGTCACGCAAAGCCGAAGGCCGAGGGCGATGCCCGATTCGAGCTTGCTGGCGGCGTGCAGTTGAAGACGCCGTTCGGCACGTTCGTTGCGCCCAACATCTCGCAGGACAAGGCGGACGGCATCGGTTCATGGTCCGCGGAAGACCTGGCCAACGCCATGATGAAGGGCGTGTCGCCGTCGGGAGAGCACTACTATCCGGCGTTCCCGTATGCCTCGTATGCCCGGATGAAGCCGGCCGATATCGCCGATCTATACGCCTTCCTGAAGACCCTGCCTGCCGTCGCCGGCAAGGCGCCCGATCATCAGCTGAGTTTTCCCTTCACTGTCCGCAGAGGTCTCGGCCTGTGGAAGCGGCTTTATCTGGACGATCAGCCGGTGGTCGCGTTCCCCGAAGGCGCTCCGGCTGAAATCCTCGCTGGCCGTTATCTTGTCGAAGGTCCCGGCCATTGCGGCGAATGCCACACGCCGCGCAGCTTCACCGGCGGAACCGACAAGAGCCAATGGCTGGCGGGCGCCAGTGCGGCCGAGGGCGAGGGAATCGTCCCCAACATCACGCAAGGGGAAGGCGGCATCGGCGATTGGTCGCAGAGCGATATCGCCAGCTTCCTCGAGACCGGCTTCACGCCCGATTTCGACTCCACCGGCGGCTCGATGGTCGAGGTGCAGAAGAACATGGCCGAGCTGACGCCGGAGGATCGTAACGCCATCGCCGCCTACCTGAAGGCGATACCGCCGCATCCGAACGGCTATCCGGCGCGCAAGCCCGCGCCGGCCAACTGACCCGGACGTTCACACGTGCCGGTCGCCGAGAAACTCGAAACCGTCCTCGAAGAAGTGATTGTAGTCGCAGCTCAGTTCCTCGCCCGGCGCGATGTCGCGCAACGCATACATTTCCTCCGGGTTTGAGATGTCGCAGTTCGGGTCGTCGGCGTGGTTCATGTAGCGCGCGTCGTCGGCCTCGAAGACGATGAAGTTGCGGTCGCGGCGGTCGGGATAGCAGTAGCGGTCGAGATAATCTTTCACCGGCCCGGTCTCCCGCTCGTACTGCTCGACCGCAATGCGGCGGTCGTAGTCCGGGTGCAGTTTCCAGACCAGCGTTCCCTTGGCGATATGCGTCTTGGCGAAGACCCCGATGCCCTGGACGGGCGATCGGTCGAGATAGACATCCACCAGAAGCATTGTGGTCTCCGGTAACAGAACGATCGGCTTGGCAAGCGCAGACGATGTCGTCCGTCCGCGCTTACGACAATGGCGCCTTGTCTTCGAGGCCCGTGACCTTGAGCGCGAAGGCGTAGGTGAAGGCGACTTCCTCCAGCCGCGAGAAGCGCCCGGAAGCGCCGGCGTGGCCGGAATCCATGTTGATCTTGAACAGCACCGGGTTGCTGCCCGATTTCCGGTCGCGCAACCGGGCGACCCATTTCGCCGGCTCCCAATAGGTCACGCGCGGGTCGGTGAGGCCAGCCACCGCCAGGATGGGCGGATAATCAAGCGCTCCGACATTGTCGTAGGGCGAGTAGGCGGCGATGGTGCGGTAGTCTTTCTCGGACGCGATCGGATTGCCCCATTCCGGCCATTCCGGCGGCGTCAGCGGCAGCGAAGCGTCAAGCATGGTCGAAAGCACGTCGACGAAGGGCACTTCAGCGATCAAGCCGGCGAAGGCGTCCGGCGCCATGTTGGCAACCGCGCCGACCAGCATGCCGCCGGCCGAACCGCCCTGCGCGACGATACGGTCGTGCGCCGTGTAGCCTTCCTTGACGAGATGCTGCGCCACCGCGATGAAATCTTTGAAGGTGTTGGTTTTCTTGTCGCGCTTGCCGTCCTCGTACCAGTGGTAGCCCTTGTCCTTGCCGCCGCGCGTATGGGCGATGGCATAGACGAAGCCGCGGTTGACCAGCGAGAGGCAGGCGGTCGAAAAGCCCGCCGGCATGGCGATGCCGTAGGAGCCATAGCCGTAGAGCAGGCAGGGCGCCGACCCGTCGAGCGGCGTGTCGCGATGATGCAGCAGCGAAACCGGCACCAATTCGCCATCCTGCGCGGGGGCCATGAGCCGGCGGGTGATATAGTGGTCCGGATCGTGGCCGGACGGCACTTCCTGCGTTTTCAGCAAGGTCCGTTCGCGCGTGCGCATATTGTAGTCGAAGAGCTGCGAAGGCGTGGTCATCGACGAATAGGAGAAGCGCATCACCTCCGTGTCGTATTCGTAGGAGCCGGAAAGGCCGAGCGAATACGCCTCCTCGTCGAAGGAGATGACATGCTCGTCGCCGGTTATGCGGTCGCGGACGACAATGCGCGGCAGACCGTCCTTGCGCTCAAGCCGCACCAGATGATCCTGGAAGCCGATGATCGACAGGATCAGCCGGCCAGGCTCGTGCCGCACCAGTTCTTTCCAGTTGGCGCGCCGGGGGTCCTTGGCCGGTGCCGTCATGATCTTGAAATCCTCGGCGCCGTCGGCGTTCGTCAGCACGAAAAAGATGTCGCCGCCCTCCTCGAGATCGTATTGCAGGCCCTCTTCGCGCGGTGAGACGATCACAGGTTCGGCAAGTGGATCGGTGGCGCTCAGCAGCCGATATTCCGACGTTTCATGGTCGCTTATGCTGATCAGGATCCATTCGTTGCTGCGCGTGCCGCCGACGCTCATGAAGAATCCCGGATCGGTTTCCTCGTAAATCAGCCTGTCCTGCCTAGGGTCCGTCCCCAAAGCGTGGAAGAAAACCTTGCAGGGCCGGTGGTTGGGATCGACATAGGTGTAGAGGAAGCCGCCGCTGTCGGCGGCCCACACACCCGAGCCCCCGGTATCAGGGACCAGGTCGGCCGCATCCTGCCCACCCGAAAGATCCCGCACGCGCAGCGTATAGAATTCGGAACCCTTGTCGTCGAAAGACCACAGGAGTTGCTTGTGGTCGGGTGAATGCTCGACGCCGCCGAGACGGAAATAGGAAAGGTCACCCGCCTCGGTGTCGCCGTCGAGAAGGACATGTTCCTCGCCGCCATCGCGGGGCGTACGGAAATAACGCGGCCTCTGGCCGCCCAGCCTGAATGCCGAGCCGTAGGCAAAAGGACCATCCCGCATGGGGACGGAAGAATCGTCCTCCTTGATGCGGCCTTTCATCTCGGCGAACAGCGTCTTTTGCAGATCGGCCGTGTCGGCCATCAGGGCGCGCTGATAGGCATTCTCGGATTCGAGATGGGTACGGATTTCGGGCGCGAGCAGCGAGGGGTCGCGAAACACTTCCTGCCAGTTGTCAGCGCGCATCCACGAATATTCATCGCTACGCGCTATGCCATGGACGGTATGGGTGGTCGCCACTTTTTCAGGCCGCGGCGCCGCCGCGCTCGGAAACACTGCATTTCTGGTCATTGCATCTCGCTATCCGCTGTTGCGCGACGAATGAGCACGCCGATGCCATGCGGTTCAAGGGCGATATGAAAATTGTTGGGGAATTGACGTCGGCGCACTCCGGCTTGCCTCAAAATTTTTCAGCATGGAAGCTTTTATCCGGAAGATGTTTCCGATCGGGTGATTTATTCAGCTTACTCAGCGGCAGGCGAGGCAGATTTTCCACGTAGGGGTGGAGATTTTTGTGCGCGTATCTACTGGCTGCCCGTTCAAAGCTGTCCAAATAGTTATACGATTTGTAGCTATTGGGACGCTACAGCTAGTATCTCGGCAAAGAGAACAAATATATTTGCTGATCGAATTGACATACTTTTTGAACAAGTCCATTAAGAAAATCGTCGAGCGACTCGCAGCTTTATTGCCTGTGAGAATCGCATAACGCCCTTTCAAACAAAAATGGGGCGAAAAGTAGAACTCTCGTTGGGGCCTGAAAGACGATGGATATTTCCGAAACGCCATCAACCAACAGCGACATGCTGATCGAGTTGACCGCTGATGTTGTCGCGGCATACGTCAGCAACAATCCTGTGCCGGTTGGTGAATTGCCAAACCTTATCGCAGACGTTCACGCGGCCCTCGGCCGTGTCGGCGGTGCGCCCGAGCAGGCGCCGGTGGACAAGCAGAAGCCTGCCGTGAACCCGAAGCGCTCGGTCCATGACGAATACATCGTCTGCCTTGAGGACGGCAAGAAGTTCAAGTCGCTGAAGCGGCATCTGATGACCCACTATGGCCTGACGCCGGACCAGTATCGCGAAAAGTGGGGCCTCGATGCGACCTATCCGATGGTCGCGCCGAATTATGCGGCGGCCCGTTCCCAGCTCGCCAAGAAGATGGGCCTCGGCCGCAAGCGCAAGGTCAGCAGATAAGCCCAAACGGCCCTCCCTACGCTTTGAGCGGCGCCTTCGGGCGCCGTTTGTTTTTCCGGCTTACTCCGGTTTGACCGCCTGCCGGGACGCAGGGACGCCGGTAAGATCGCGCAACCGGTCCAAAACCTGTTTCAGTGCGATATGGCGGTTCAAATCGTAGCTCCAGTGGCGACGCATCCCTTTCAGACGCTCGCGTTCGATGACGCGTTCAAGGCGACGCAAGATCCTGATCCTGCTTTCCGCCGGCTCCCGCAGGACAGCCGCCATATCCAATCCGCATGCAAGGCTCATTGCCGCCATCTGGCGGGCGTGATCGATTTCCGCCTGCTTGCGCGCGCGAAACTGCCGTGCGCCCTGTTCGAAACCTTCCATTCCCAAACCCCGCAATACTGCCAATGACCCGACTATCGGGGGCGCCGCGGACGCGGGGAAAGAAACAGCGGAGGTTTGTTCCTCCGGAAATTAAAACCGCAAGCTTTTCATGAACTTGCCTGAGCGGACCCTGGATACTTGTTCTTATTTTGTTCACAAGGCTTCGGTCGCGGCATATAAGGAACTTATTCCTATCAAGGGGGAGAAGTTCCGTGCATTTGATGTCGCAAGCCGCGCCGGAAGAAGCTGAAGGCCCGACACAAGATGTCTCGCAGGCCGGCTGGCAGCCGACAGCCAAGCGCCGTGACGAAATCAGCGTCGAGATCTGCGAATGCCTGATCGATATCGTTGCCGCGTTCTTCGCCGTTTCCAGCAAGGAACTGCGCAAGGCAGGACGGACGGCAGTTCCGGTTTCCCGCGTGCGGCAGATCGCGATGTATGTCGCCCATGTCGTCCTGCAACTGACCCAGGCGGAAGTGGGCAGGGGTTTCGGCCGTGACAGGACGACCGTGCTCCACGCCTGCCAGGTCATCGAGGACATGCGCGACGATCAGGAGTTCGACCGCGTCGTGCAAGTGGTGGAGCGCATCGCCCACGCCGCTTTCCGGAACCGCCTGGATATCTGACCGTGGAAAATCTGGAGGCTTTTCCCGAAGGCGGGCACCGCGTGCTGCGCTTCCTGGCCGCTGGACCGGCTTCGCTGCGGCCGGCCACCGCCACTGGCAAGGTGCTGCTTGAACATGAAACGCGCGGCACCATTGCCGTGGACCGCACCGTGTGGGACGCCATGACGACACAAGGCCTTGTGGCGCCGAACTCGCACACCGCAGCCCTTTCCGCCGAAGGAGCGCGTCTGGCGCAAAGGCTTCTCGCGTCGAGACTGGAAAGATCTTCCAGCCAGCGGGATATCGACACGATTACGGTGGAAACAGAGGCTGGCCCCGGCGTGGTGCTGGCAAACATGGCTGAATCGCCTCTTGGCCAGCTGGCGCGCAGGAAGGGCAGGGACGGTGCGTTGTTTCTGACCCGGCGAGAATTCGACGCCGGCGAACGATTGCGCGCCGACTATACGCGCGGCCAGATCATGCCGCGCCTCGGCGCCAACTGGATCGCCAGCGTGTCGTCCGGAAAACGCGGGTCGGGCGGCGGCATGGTCGATCTGACCGACGCCGCGCTCGCCGCGAGACAGCGTGTCGACAGAGCAATCGCCGCAGTCGGACCGGAACTTGCCGGCGTGCTGATCGACGTCTGCTGCTTTCTGAAGGGATTGGAACTGGTCGAAATGGAACGCGGCTGGCCCGTGCGGTCGGCTAAAATTGTGCTGAAAACGGCTTTGGCGGCGTTGGCCCGGCACTATCAACCGGCAGTGGCTGGAACGCATCGCCGGCAGGCATTGCATTGGGGTGCTGAAGACTACCGCCCAAGCATCGACTGAATCTATTCAGGCAGTGCTTGCAAGGGCGGCCTCGGCGTCGCGCTTGATGCGCTTGACCATCGAGCGAAGGCCGTTGGCGCGCTGCGGCGACAGATGTTCGTCGAGCCCCAGCGTCTTCAACGTTTCCTCGGCGTCTGTGCTCAAGATGGTGCTCGCCTTCTGTCCGGAAAACAGCGCCAGCATGATGGCAACCAGTCCCCGAACGATGTGCGCGTCCGAATCGCCCTCGAATGTCAGAACGGGATCGCGGCCCGATCCGTATTCGGTCGTCAGCCAGACCTGGCTCACGCAACCGGGCACCTTGTTCATCGCGATCCGCTGGGCATCGGGAAACTCGGGCAAGGCCTCACCCAGTTCGATCACATAGCGATAGCGGTCCTCCCACTCTTCCAGCAGGGAGAAGTCGTCGCGGATCGTCTGGATCGTCGTGCCCATGCGCCGGATATAATCACCCGGCCGCGCAAGGTCACGGAAAAAGAAGCACCGCAGCCGGAGGTCGGAGGCTGCGGTGTCGCCTTGGAGGGCGAAAAAGAAGAGGCGTAGACTTGGAAGCGGAAATCAGTTCTTCGGCAGAACGCTGCCGGTCAGATTGACGGTGTCCGGCAGTTCGACCGTTTCGGTCGGTCTGGCTGTGGCGGCCGGGGCAGCAGCGTCGTCGTCCAGCATCTCGGCGGCAATCGCCGCGGTGTGCCTGGCGCGGACGGTGATCGTGTGCATGGCCGATTTGCCGGTTTCGCAGACTTCCGGCTTGCGTTCGCAAATGCCGGCGATGTCGCCGACTGCCTCGCGCGCGGCCATCAACGCCTGCAGGGGACCAACAGCCTCGCGGCCCGTCTCGTCCGTGCCCGTTCCAAGCGGCAGCGCCAGGAGCACCAGCGAAAACCAGAATGCGGCTCTTATCAGCAAGCCCATGAGATCGACCTCTCTCGTGACGGGCCTCGCTCAGTCGGCTTGGCCTCGTTTATTGAGGCTATCATGACATGGCCGGACGAAGGACGACTTTCAAACGAAGCGAAAAATTTCGGCAAATTTTATGCAAATTCGAAAGGTTCCCTTTCCATTTGGTCCTGTCTCGAATCGGGATCGGTTTCTTCAGGTTGGATTAACCATGCAAGTCATTGATTATGATCAGATAAAATCGACAGGTGGAGTCATGTCGATTTTGCGGTCGTCCGCACCTTCGAATGCCCGGCTAACGGCCCGTTTACTATGGCGGCAGATCGGGTGGGATGACGCGCCGATGAGCCCGACATTTGCCGGGGAAAGTCCTTTCCGCGGCCCTGTTTTATCCTTTCCTTAAACGCTGGATGCGAGGGTCGGAGCAACCAAGGATCTGCCAAGCAGACAGGTACGGGTGCGTTGCGTTGAGTTCGTTTGTAAACAGAGTCTCCGATTTGTCCGACGCCATCGCGTCGGGTTGCGAGCGCTTGGTCAATCCGGGCGTCACGGAGGAGTCTCAGCGTCAGAGTCATCGGCGCTTCATCGGTCAGGCGCTTGTCGCTCCCTTTCTTCTGGCGGGCGCCGCGGTGACGCTGGCCACTTCCAGCATCGGCGCCGGCGTCACTGTCGCCGTGATATTTGCCGTTTTCGGTCTCGGCTGGTTCACTGCACTGGCGGCCGCAACCGCTGCGCGGCTTGGCTGGACAAAGCATATTGCCTTGTTCGTCGCCGCCCTGGGTATTGCCGGGCTGGTTGCCTCGGCCGGCGGCCTCGCATCGCCTGTTGCCCTTCTGGTCCTGATCCTGCCGCTGGAGGCCTTTTGGGTCACACCGTCACGGCGCGCCGCAATCGAAGGCGCGGTGGCCGGGTGCGCGGCAATCGTGCTGCAGTTCATCATTGGTACTGTCTTTCCGGCAGGCTCTGCCGTGCCGGCGGCCTGGCATTGGCTGATTCCGCTGGCATGGGCCATCACGTTCCTGCCGCGGGCCAAAGCCTTTTTGACATCGTTCCATGACGGGCAGGAGCACTACCGGGAATTTGTCCTCGAAGACATAATCGATGCGGCAGTCTTCCGCTTCGGGCGTAACGGCGATGTCCTGGACGGAACCGGCAAGACCCGCGACCTGCTCAACGTCGCGCCGGAATTGCTGACCGGCACCGGTCTGTTCGACCGCATCCATGTGGCCGACCGCGTCGCTTATCTCAGCGCTCTGGCCGACATGCGTGAGGGGGCGACCCGGCGCAAGGTTGACCTGCGCATCCGCCTGCCTCGGTCAGAAGCAGGCGAAGGTGGCAACAACCACAGGGATTTCTCACTCGAATTCGCGCAACCGGCTGCGACCGGCGCGACGGTCGGCATCCTGACTACGAATGACGATGTGGTGGAGTTGCGGCGGGCACTGACAGCTGCCGGGGAAACGGCGGCAAGCGCCGATGTCGCCAAGTCGCGCTTTCTGGCCGCCGTCAGCCATGAGTTGCGCACGCCGCTCAACGCCATTCTCGGCTTCTCGGACATGCTGCTGCACGAAATGTTCGGCTCCTTCAAGGACCCGCGACAGAAGGAATATGTCGCCCTCGTCAGGGAGTCGGGCCAGCATCTTCTCGATGTCGTGACGTCCATACTTGATGTCTCGCGCATCGAGTCGGGCGCCTATTCGGTTCAGCCCGAGGCCTTCCGTTTTTCCGATGCGGTCGGCATGTGCCAGTCGATGATGCAATTGCAGGCCGAGAAGAAAGGCATCGCGCTCGACACCCGCCTCGGACCGGATATCGGGGAAATCGCGGCCGACCGCAGGGCGGTGCAGCAGATTCTCATCAATCTGGTTTCCAACGCCGTCAAATTCACGCCCGACTACGGCAATGTGGTCATCGGCGCGAGCCGGGTAGGCTCGCGGCTTCATTTCTGGGTCAGCGACACCGGCATCGGCATCGCCGCCGACGATCTCGCCAAGCTCGGCCAGCCCTTCATGCAGATCCAGAACGACTATACGCGCCGGTTCGAAGGCACCGGTCTCGGCCTTTCCCTGGTGAAGGGGCTGGTCGAACTTCACGATGGGACGATGTCGGTTGAGAGCGCGCCTGGAATGGGCACCAAGGTTTCGGTCAGCCTTCCCGTCGATGGCCCGAAAGAGCGCCTTTCGAAACAGGTGGTGCTGCCAATGACCGCGAAGACTACGAAAGAGGAACGCGATGGCTCGCTCCGCAAAACGGCCTAGCAAGAAGGCTCCCGCCAGACGTCACAGCGCCTTTCAGGACGGCGCGGTGGCCGTGGGCGGCTTCATTTCCAGCAACCCCATCCTGGTCGGCGGCTCGACGGCCTTTCTGGTGACGCTCTTCTACGTGTCGGCCAATGCACTTTGGTATCAGCCATATCCACATTCGGGCGCTTTCTTCGAGACGCGAAGCATCGAGCATTTTCCCGCTCCGGTGATGGAGCCTGAAACGACGATCAACATAGAACGCCCCGCCGTCGCGGCTCCGGCGGTCGGCGATCCGGCGGTGAAGCGGGTCCAGGGCGTGCTGAGGGATTTGGGTTTCTACGGCGGCACGGTCGACGGGTTGACCGGACCCAATACGCGTAGCGCGGTCGAAGCCTATCAGCGCAAGGTCGGCCTGACTGCCACCGGGTCGATCGACGACACGCTGATCGAGCAGCTCGGCGCAACGACGGCCGCCGTTCCGAAGCCCGCCGCGCGGTCCGACTCTGCCGCGAGCCTGGTGTTGAAAGCTTCGGTCGAAACCGAAACCCAGCCGCCGAGCACGAATGACAGGATCGTCAGGATCCAGGCCGGCCTCAAGGCGTTCGGCAACAACGACATCAAGCTCGACGGTGTCGTCGGCGGGCAGACCAAGGCGGCGATCCGCGAATTCCAGTCGCTGTTCGGCCTGCCGGAAACCGGCGAACCGGACGAGGTGGTCTACACCAAGATGCGCGAAATCGGCCTGACAAACTGATCGCATCGCGAACAGTAGCAATTCCCGCTATGTTGGCTCCCAGACAGGAGTCATGAATGCGGGTCACAACGGACTTTTGGGTTTCGGCCCTGATACGGCGGATCTTTGGCGCTGGTGGTTTCGCCGCCGTTGTCCGGCGCGGCGCCACCGAGGCCGGGGCCGTGTTTATCCTGGTGCGGGGCAGGCTAGGGGAGACGGACCTGTTTGGGCCGGCGCCGCAGACGACCTACGATTCGGCCAAGCCCGACGAGCGCTTTTTCAGCCGTCTGGATACCGGTGGCGATCCGGACGCGGCGGAAGCGCGCCTGGCAAAGGAGCAGCGCTTCGATTCCGACATATGGGTGGTCGAGATCGAGCCCGGCCCGCTTGCCCTCGAGGAATTGATTTCCGTCAGGCTCTGAGGCCGGCGCCGGCTTTCGCCGCCGCCGGGCTGTCGGTGTTGGCGGTCGGAGACCGCGGCCCGACCGCATGGGAAATCGCCTGCGCTTTCCATTCGCGGATACGGTCGCGGATCGTATCGTGTCCCAGTGCGCGATAGCGTTCGAGGAAACGCCTAATGGCCTCCGGATGCGGAAACGATGCCGGGAATACGGCAACCGCGATGAGGAAGGCCTGGTCTTCGCTCAGTTCCAGGGAGCGGAGCGCCGTCAGCAGGAGTGAGTAGTCCGACGACGCGGTGAGGCTCCGGGCTGTCATCAGATCGACGCCGAGGCAATCGGCAAGCGCCGTCTGGAAAAATGCGGCGTGGCCGGTGAGCGCCGTCTCCCGCAATTTGTCATAGGTCTGGAATTCGGCCCGCTGATCCGGCTTGTGTCCGGCAACCATGATGGCGCGGAGGCGGCGGCGCGCCTCTTCGGCCGCCTTGCCCGGAGTTTGTGCGATGCGGGGCGCGGGCGCCGTTTCGGTGACCTGAGGCTTGGGGGCCACGCTTTCAGGTTCGCGGGAATGGACCAGCGTCGGCTTCTCCAGCGCCTTGATGAGGTCGGTGATGGCCGGGTTCAGCTCCTTGCGTCGCGCGATGGCACGCGCATGGGGAAGTCCGTGCCGCCCTATCAGCGCTATGAGGTCGATGTCGGCAAGCGCCTTGGACCGGACCAGCAGCGGCGCCGCGATGTCCACCGGTTCGTCGCACAGACGCAGCACCAGCCCGATGGGCGGATGGTCGCATTCTGAAAGGGCCGCGGCGACGAAGCGTCGGGACTCCGCCGAGACGCTGTCGAAGAGCGGCAAGGTGAGATCTTCCAGTTGAGCGATTTCCCGCTTGGAGGGCCGGGTCAGCTGGCAGAAGGCGGCGACGACGGCGCGGAAAAGCCGTTCAGCCTTGCCGGATTCGGTTCTGGCAGCGATGTGCCGGAAGTCGGGATATGACACTGGGTACGCCTTACACTTTACACGGTCTGCAACCTCGGTGGCCTGTGTGACGGTTTCGCGGTCGCAGAAACAAAGATCAACTTATCGGCGATCCGTTAGCGTTCCGTTAACCCTCTGGTGGCCTTATCGTTTATGGAGGCGTTGCGTTGTGCTCCGGGGTAACCGAGAGGAATACGCGAACATGGGCAGGATACTGTCTTTCACGCCGCGTAACGCGGCATCAGGCCAAACGTCACAAACCTTGGGCCCGGCCGCGGCCATCATCATCTTTCCCGGTGTCCGCTACGAAAAGCGGCTGGACGATGAACGCGACGGCAATGTCGCCGCAGGTCAGGCGGGGCAGAGCAAGTCCGAGCCACGGCACTAACCAGCCGGCCTTGCCTGGCACGCGCTGTCCTCAAGGAAGCGCGATACGGCCGGCTCCCAACTGCTGTCGGGAGTGAAGGCCCGGATCACGGCGATGCCTTCGTCGGCCGGCACCTCGATGAAGACCGAACTTTCGAACTCCGGCGGCAATTCCTTGCGCACTTCGAGCATTTGGGCCGGAGTCAGCACGACGGCGTCCAGCACGCCGTTTATGACGCTATGATCGTTGAGGCTGTAAAGGATGTGCCCGCCGCGGTCGTAGACGGCGACAGACCAGAACGGCACCTTGCCCGGCGCTTTGATCTGTAACATTCCATCCCCAAGATCGAACCGGCATGCCGCCGCCTGGAACAGCGGATCGACCCCCTTTACGACAGGGGCGGCGGCCGGTTCCGCATCGAGCCGCACCATCGTGTAGAGCCCGGAAACTTCCGACAGGCGGGACCACGCGTTGCGGTCCGAGAATTCCGGCACGAGAAACAAGACGATGATATGAACGATGCCGGCGCCCAGAATGCCCAGCATGATGGCATGCAACAGCCTACGCATCGCAGGCCACCTTGCGTATCAGCGGCATATCGATGTCCGAGAGGCCGGTGCTGCTGGCGATGGGTGTATCGTAGAAGGTGAGGACGAAACTGAGGCCGCCGGCGCCGTTGATCGGGAGCCAGTTACCGGGCGAGGGACGTTTGCCGACGGAGATCGTCGCCGAATTGTCGGGCTGCCGCAGGATTTGATACGAGTGCAACGCCGCCGGACGCGGCTTGCCGGTATCGATGACGGCGCGGGCCTCGTCGGCCCCGTAAAGCGTCCAGAACCGGGCAGTCGGGTAACTGCCCTCGATCGCGTAGCTGCATTCGCGGCGCAGCGGCCGGCCTTCATTGTCTCGCTCGGCGACAAAGGAAAGCCCTTCCGCCCTGCCGAGGGCCAGAACGCCTTCCCGCGCCACCCGTGCCTGCGAGTAAGGATCGGCATCGGGCGTGCCGAGGTCCGGGAACGCTGTCCATTGCCCGATCGTGATGGCGCCGACGCCACCCTGGGCCTTCAATGCGTACCAGACGCTGGCGCCGCCGCCGCCGATGGCGATGGCAAGCGCGACAAGGATGGGAAAGACGGACTTGATCATGCGCAGCGGAATGGAGGGCAGGGGACCACGGCATATCGCGCGGCGACCGTTGCTGGCAAGCACGGCGCCATTTCGGTCCGGTCCGGCGAACTGGCTTCCTGCCGATGCGTCACAATGCCGACAGCGCCTCGGGTCCGGTCGTGGGTTGAAGTGCCGGCGCCGAACGGAAGATTCCGCTGAGTTCACGCAACAGCCGGGTGGTCCGGCTTGAAAGGACTGGAGGCCGATCGGCCTCTGCTTTCGCGGCTTCTTCCGCCGCCAGCTTCTTTTCCGCTTCTCCAGCCTTGGCCGCGATCTTGGGATCGACGAAAGGATGGTCGATGCCCGGTATCGGCTTCAGGTCGATGTTCTGGTGCGCATAGACCATCAGCCGCTGCCAGATCATGGCGGGCAGCGAACCGCCCGTCATGTTGCGGCTGGGGCTGAAATCGTCGTTGCCGAGCCAGACGGCTGCGGTGTAGTTGCCGGTGAAACCGACATACCAGGCGTCGCGATAGGATTGTGTCGTGCCGGTCTTGCCGCCGGAGCGGATGTTGGGCAGCGCCGCGCGCCGCGCCGTGCCGATCTCCGGCACCTGCACCAGCATCGAGTTCATGGATTTGAGCGCCTGCTCGCTGAGCACCCGGTGCGGCGGCGGTGCATCCTTGCCGAAATCGTAGACCACTTCGCCGGTGTGCGTAACAAGCTGGGTGATGCCGTGCCGGCTGCCGGCAAAGCCGTTCTGGGCGAAGACGCTGTAGCCGGTCGCCTGGTCCATCACCGTCATGCCCGATGTGCCGAGGACTGTGGTTTTGAAGCTCTCCAGCGGCGATTCAACGCCCATGGCATGCGCCATGGCGACGATCGGGGGGATCGACAGATAGTCCTTGGCCAGCCGGACCGGCACGGTGTTGATGGATTTCACGAAGGCGGTCAGCAGCGTGATCTTGCCGGAATAGCTGCGGCCGTAATTCTTCGGCATCCAGCCGCCCCAGTTGATCGGGCCGTCCGAAATGGCCGATTCCGGCTTGAAGCCATGCTCCATCGCCGTGGCGTAGACATAGGCCTTGAAGGATGAGCCGGCCTGCCGCAGCGCCTTGGTGGCGCGGTTGAACTGGCTGGCGCCATAGTCGCGGCCGCCGACGATCGCCCGCACCGCGCCGTTCGTCTCGATCACCACCACCGCGCCTTCGGCGACGTTATACTCCTTGCCGTACTGCCGCAGGTGGAATTCGACCGACTCTTCGGCTGCCTTCTGCAGATTGGCGTCGAAGGTCGTGTGCGCCACCAGCGAATGCTGTCCCGACTTGGCGGCGATGCGCTTCACCTCCTCGAACGCCCAGTCGAGGAAATAGTCCGGGCTCTTCTGCTCGCCGCGATCGACGACATCGGCAGGATGCAGCCGCGCCTGCAGCACTTGGCCCTCGGTCATGAAGCCGCTGTCGACCAGATTGGTCAGCACGACATTGGCGCGGGCGCGCGCCGCCGGCAGGTTGATATGCGGCGCGTATTTCGTCGGCGCCTTGAACAGCCCCGCCAGCATGGCCGCCTCGGCGAGGTTCAGGTCCTTGACGCTTTTGCCGAAATAGAAATCGGCCGCCGCCTCGATGCCGAAAGTGCCGCCGCCCATGTAGGAGCGGTCGAGATAGAGCTGCAGGATTTCCTTCTTGGACAGATTGGCTTCCAGCCACAGCGACAGGAACGCTTCCTTGACCTTGCGCTCCAGCGTGCGCTCATTGCTGAGGAACAGGTTCTTGGCCAGCTGCTGGGTGATGCTCGAGCCGCCCTGCACGACCGAATTGGCGCGCACGTTCTCAGTCAGCGCGCGCGCCAGGCCGAGCACGTCGATGCCGTAATGGTCGAAGAAGCGCCGGTCCTCGGTCGCCAGCACCGCCTTGATGACGGGGTCCGGCATGGCGTCCACCGGCACGGAATCGCGCTGGATGATGCCGCGCTGGCCGATCTCGTTGCCGTAGCGGTCGAGGAAGGTGACGGCGAAATCGTCCTGCGCGCGCCAGTCGCCGCCGGTTTCCTGGAAGGCGGGCAGCGCCAGCGCCAGAAGCACCACCGGACCCGCGGCGCCCATGGTGAACCCTTCGCCGGCCAGTTCGAAGAGCCAGCGCCGCCATCCCTTGACGCGGAAGCGCCGGAAGAAAATCGTCGCCGCTTCCCAGAATTCACGCGCCGCGAAGCCGACCTCGTAGAGCGAGGAATCCAGCCATGCGTCGAGCGCCAGCAGCCACGCGGCGACAGGCCCTCTTTTTCTGTTCGGCTCGAAAGGCTCAGTCATCCCGACTTCCGGCGTTCCCCGACGCCAAACTGGCAGCGCATGCGGGCAATTTCAGGGCACCGCAGTCGGGGAGGAGTTGTCTATGATTTATCGGGGAGGGGCAAGGGTGGGAGGGCTGCCAATTCGGCAGGAAAAAAGATTGGCTGAAATAGGAATATATTCTTGACACCGTAACGGTGGTTTGGTAGTCTCGCTCTATCGTCGGAAAAGTGCGCCGGCGGGGTTGCCGGTCCTGATTGTCCGACCGGCTCAGCAAACAGATCTGGGTGCCATGATAACCGGTGTGGAAACGCAGTGGGTCGCCATACGTGCGCTTTTCGAAGGCGCGGCGCTTACGCCCGAAAATCTGTCGGAAGCTTCCGGCTACAAGCTGGCTACCGTGCGCCGGGTCGCGCGCCAGCAGGGGTGGCGCTCCGGTTTCGCGGCGCGTCTGGCTTCCGGCGAGCTGCCCGATCAGGAGGCGCGGCTGCGGCTGCTGCTCGACGGTGCCATTTCCCGCGCCGAAGCGGCGGAACGGGAAGGGCGCTCCGACAAGACCTTGATCGACGCTATTTCCGCCATCATGCGGACACTCGAAAAAATCGGCGAAATCACGCGCGGCGAAAGCAGCGCGAAAGAGAACCAGATAAAACGAGATGCGGACATGGCCGACGCGCTCCGGCGCATCGATGAGCGGATCGTCGAACTCGCACGGGACTACGCCCGGCAGTTGGACGCAGCAGGCTCTGGGGCGGGCGAAAGCCGAGCTTCTTTACGATGAGTGGGTCAGCCACGCGCGCTGGTCGCAATATGGCCGCGATGCCGCGGACACCTGGCTGGTGCTTGGCGGGCGCGGCGCTGGAAAGACCCGGCTCGGCGCCGAATGGGTCAACAGCCATGTGCGCGGCTTTCCGCCGCTGGCCGAGCGGAAATACGGCCGCATCGCGCTGATCGGCGAGACGCTGGCCGACGTGCGCGACGTGATGATCGAAGGTCCGTCCGGCATCGTCACGCTGTCGCGGCATGACCGGCCCCGCTTCGAGGCGAGCCGCCGGCGTCTGGTTTGGGACGACGGATCGGTCGCGCTGATGTTCTCGTCGGAGGATCCCGAAAGCCTGCGCGGCCATCAGTTCGAGGCGGCATGGTGCGACGAGGCGGCCAAATGGCGGCACGCGGAGGCCTGCTTCGACATGCTGCAATTCGGACTGCGGCTGGGCGAGCGGCCGCGCCAGATCATCACCACGACGCCCCGGCCGACGCCACTGCTGAAGCGGCTGCTCGCCGATGCCGATGTCGCGGTGACGCGGATGCGGACTGAGGAGAACCGCGCCAATCTGGCGCCCGGTTTCCTGAACGCCGTCGAGAAGCGCTATGCCGGCAGCCTGCTCGGCCGCCAGGAACTGGACGGCGAGATGATCGAGGACCGCGAGGACGCCTTGTGGTCCAGGCAGATGATCGAGGAAGCGGTTTCTACCGGGCACGGTCCGCTGCGGCGCATCGTCGTCGCGGTCGATCCGCCGGCCAGCTCGCGGCGAACCTCGGATGCCTGCGGCATCGTCGCCGCGGGGTTGGACGACACGGGATGCGCGGCCGTGCTGGCGGACGCCACCCTTCGCGCGGCAAAGCCGCAGGAGTGGGCGGCGCGCGCGGTGGCGCTTTATCACGCGCTGGAGGCAGACTGCCTGCTGGTCGAAGTGAACCAGGGCGGCGAGATGGCGACGGCGGTGATCCGCACCGTCGATCCCGCCGTGCCGGTCAAGGCGGTGCGGGCCAGGCGCGGCAAGTGGCTGCGCGCCGAGCCGGTCGCGGCGCTCTATCAGCAGCGCAAGGTGCGCCACGCGGCGCGCTTTGCCGAACTGGAAGACGAGATGTGCGACTTCGGCCCGAACGGCCTGTCGAACGGCCGTTCACCGGACCGTGTCGATGCGCTGGTGTGGGCGATTACTGAACTGATGCCGGACCGGGCGGGCAATCCGCGCATCCGCGATTTTTAACAGGAACCGATATGGCTTTGAAATGGCCCTGGCCTCGTGCCGCGGGGAATGCCGGCGTTCGGCTGGAACGCAAGGATGCGCCGCACGCCGGCGGCTTCATCGCCTTCCACGCGCAGGGCGAGGCGCAATGGACGCGCCGCGACTACGCCACGCTGGCGCGCGAGGGGTTCATGCGCAACCCGATCGTGCATCGTTCGGTGCGGATGATCGCCGAGACGGCGTCGGCGATCCCGTGGCTGCTCTATGACGGCGCGGTCGAACTTGAAGACCATCCGCTGCTCGATCTGCTGGAGCGTCCGAACCAGAAACAGGCCGGCGCGACATTCCTCGAAACGCTCTACGGCCACCTGCTTCTGTCCGGCAATGCCTATGTCGAGATGATCGACGCCGGCACCGGCGCGCGGGAACTGCATCTGCTGCGGCCCGACCGGGTGACGGTGGCGACCGATGCGTCCGGCTGGCCGGCGGCCCTCGATCATCGCGAGGGCAGCGGCAAGCGCAGGATAGCGCTCGGCCTGGCTGACGGCGGCGGCGCGGCGCACCTGACGCTGTTCCATCCGCTGGACGACCATTACGGTTTTCCGCCGCTGGAAGCAGCCCTGATGGCGCTGGACACGCACAATGCGGCCGGCCGCTGGAACAAGGCGCTGCTCGACAATTCCGCAAGGCCCTCCGGCGCGCTGGTCTATGCGCCGAAGGAAGGCGGCAACCTCACCGAGGACCAGTTCGCGCGGCTGAAGACGGAGCTGGAAGAGGGCTATTCCGGCGCGACGCGCGCCGGCCGGCCGCTGCTCCTGGAAGGTGGCCTCGACTGGAAGGCGATGGCGCTGACGCCGAAGGACATGGATTTCGTCGAGGCCAAGCATTCCGCCAGCCGCGACATCGCGCTGGCTTTCGGCGTGCCGCCCATGCTGCTCGGCATTCCGGGCGACAACACCTATGCGAATTACCAGGAGGCCAACCGCGCCTTCTATCGTCTCACCATCCTGCCGCTGGTGGCGCGCACCGCCAAGGAACTGTCGGCTTGGCTGGGCGTCGTCTTCGGCGAGAGCCTGCGCCTCTGGTACGACGCCGACCGCATCGACGGACTGGCCAGCGAGCGCGACGCCCTGTGGGCGCGCGTCGATGCCGCGAGCTTCCTGACCCAGGACGAGAAGCGGGAAGCGGTGGGGTATGAGCCGACTGGCAGCCAAAACCTTGAAGGTGATGCTCCATGACAGACATATCCGAGGCGGCCTGGCTATGGGTCGCCAAGGGCGCCGGCGCTGTCGCCGGGTCCGCCATTTCGCTCGCCTATATTTTGCCGCATGGCCGACGCGAGGCGGCGAGCCGTTTCGCGGTCGGCGTCGTTTGCGGCCTCGTCTTCGGCGGAACGGCCGGCGTCAAGATCGCTTCCGAACTTGCCGTCGAAGCCATGCTCGGCCCGCTCGAACTGATGCTGATGGGGTCGGCTGCCGCCAGCCTCTGCGCCTGGTGGGCGCTGGGCTTCGCCATGCGGGCCTTTGAAGGGAACCGGCTTTCGCGGGTGTTCACGAAAAAGAACGAGGAGGATGCCGATGGCCGTGGAAGTTGATGCGCGGTTGGGAGAGCGTAAATTCGTCGATCTGGCGCTTGACCGGGTTGAGGCTGACGGCTCGTTTTCCGGCTACGCCAGCCTGTTCGGCAAGATCGATCTCGGCAAGGATGTAGTCGAGCGCGGCGCCTTCGCCCGCTCGCTGCGGACACGCGGCGCGGCCGGCATTCGCATGCTGTTCCAGCATGACCCGCATGAGCCGATCGGCGTGTGGACCGAAATCCGCGAGGATGCGCGCGGCCTGTTCGTGCGTGGCCGGCTGACCAGGGAGGTCGGCCGCGCCCGCGAGGTCCTGAGCCTGATGCGGACCGGTGCGCTGGACGGGCTTTCCATCGGCTTCCGCGCCGTTCGTGTGCGGCGCGAGGCGGCGACCGGCGTGCGGCGCATTCTCGAAGCCGATCTGTGGGAGATTTCCATCGTCACCTTTCCGATGCTGCCCGACGCCCGGATCGAGACGGTCAAGGGCGGCCGCCTGCCGACGGTCAGGGAATTCGAATTCTGGCTCACGCGGGATGCGGGGCTTTCACGAGGCGACGCCCGCACCGTTATCGCCAAGGGTTTCGCCAGTCTCGTCCGCGCGCGGGATGCGGCGCCGGGACCTTCCAGCCTGGCGGAGCATATCCGCGCGGCCACACGCATGATCAACCCGAAAGGAAATTCCATATGAATGCAAGCTCCGGGCCTGCACGGCTTGAAACCAAGTCGGCGGGCGACCTCGATCTCAAAGACGCCTTCGGCGACTTCATGAACACCTTCGAGGCGTTCAGGGAAAGCAACGACGAAAAACTGGCGCAGCTCGAAGGCCGGCTGGGCGGCGATGTCGTCACCACCGAAAAGGTCGAGCGCATTTCACGCGCGCTGGATGAGCAGAAGCGCGCGCTCGACAACCTCGCCCTGAAACGCGTCCGGCCGGTCCTCCGCCGCGAGGAACGCGTTGGTTCGCCCGAGCACAAGGCCGCCTTCGACGCCTATATGCGCAGCGGCGACGACCGGCAGATCCGCGCACTCGACACCAAGGCGATGTCCTATGGTTCCGGCCAGGACGGCGGCTATCTTGTGCCGGCGGAAACCGAGACGGAAATCGGCAAGCGGCTTTCGGCGCTGTCGCCGATCCGCTCGATCGCCTCGGTGCGGCAGGTTTCGTCGGCGGTGCTGAAAAAGCCCTTCTCGGTGAGCGGTCCGGCGGTCGGCTGGGTGGCCGAGACGGCGTCACGCCCGCAGACCAACACGGCGACGCTGGCGGAGCTGCAGTTCCCGACCATGGAGCTTTACGCCATGCCGGCCGCGACCGCCTCGCTGCTGGAGGACACGGTGGTCGATCTCGACCAGTGGATTTCGACCGAGGTCGAAGCCGCCTTCGCCGAGCAGGAGGGCGCGGCCTTCGTCTCGGGAGACGGCACCAACAAGCCGAAGGGTTTCTTGAACTACACCAAGGTGGCCGAGACAAGCTGGGCATGGGGCAGCGTCGGTTATACGCTCACCGGTGTTCTCGGCGATCTTCCGGCGAGCGACCCTTCCGACGTGCTGATCGATACGGTCTATGCGCTGAAGGCTGGTTACCGGCAGAACGCCAACTGGGTAATGAACCGCAAGACCCAGGCCGCTATCCGCAAGCTGAAGGACGCGGACGGCAATTATCTGTGGCAGCCGCCCTCGGCTCCGGGCCAGCGCGCCCTGCTGATGGGCTTTCCGCTGGTCGAAGCCGAGGACATGCCGGACATCGACGACGATGCGACGCCGATCGCCTTCGGCGATTTCGGCCGCGGCTATCTCGTGGTCGACCGCACCGGCGTGCGGGTGCTGCGCGATCCCTATTCCGCCAAGCCCTACGTGCTGTTCTACACGACCAAGCGGGTCGGCGGCGGCGTCCAGGATTTTGACGCCATCAAGCTGCTGAAATTCGGCACGGCTTGACCTCCAGGCGGCGCCCACTCCTCCGCCGCCATGGCCTGCCGATGCGGCTCCGGCCCCTCCCGCCGGAGCCGCTCTTTTTCACCGATGCCCTTTCCTCAGATATGAAAGTTTGCGGATGACGCTCATTCGAACGGTCGAACCCTCGGCCGAGCCGGTCGCGCTTGCGGAGGTGAAGGCGCATCTGCGCGTCGACCATGACAGCGAGGACAGCCTGCTTGAGGGACTGATCCGCGCCGCCCGCCAGGAAGTCGAGCGCGCCACTGGCCTGGCCTTGCTCGAACAAAGCTGGCGCCTGGTGCTGGACAGATGGCCCCGTAGTGGCTGTATCGCGATCGCGTTGCATCCTGTGCGCGAGATCATCTCGGTCACCGCCTACGGGACAGAGGGCGAGGCGTCGCTGATCAACCCAGCCGATTACCAGGTGGATCTGGTTTCGCGCCCGGCGCGTATCCATTTCTCCAAGGTGCCGCCGGCGCTTCGCGCCCTCAACGGCATCGAGATCGATTTCGTCGCCGGTTTCGGCGAGGCGGCTACCGACGTGCCCGATCTTCTCAAGCGGGCGATCCTGCTTCTGGTCGCGCACTGGTATGAATTCCGCGGTGGATTTGGACCGGAAGACCAGCCGGTGTCCTATCCGGCCGGCTATGACCGGATGATTGCCGGTTTCCGCCCCGGGAGGCTCTGATGCCGACCCTGTTCCTCGATCCCGGCGCGCTGAAGGCCGAGCTTTCGTTGCAGTCGTTGGCGCGCCAGCCCGACGGGCTGGGCGGATTCAGCGAGGTCTGGTCCGAGATCGCGACGGTTTTCGCCCGCATCGAACCTTTGACCGCCACGAGCCGTTTCGGCGCCGATCAGACGCTGGAGCAGGCGACGCACCGCATTGTTATGCGTTTCCGCGACGATCTGGCGAGCGGCCAGCGTTTCGTGCGACGCGGCCGGATATTCGAAATCGTGACGGTCCACGATGCCGACGAGAGCGGACGCTACATGATCTGCGGCACGAGGGAGACCGGACGATGAAACTGGCAATGTCCCTGACACTGGACGGCCTGGTGCGTGCTCTGCGCTGGAAAGCGCACGATCTGGCGGAAGCGCTGGAGGAGGCGTATTTTGACGACCGCGACACACCCTCCATGAACCGGCAGGCCCGGTACCGGACGGCGGTGGCGCAAGCGAAGGGTGACGGCGATGACTTCAGCCGCGGCTGATCTGCAAAAGGCCCTGTTCTCGGCCTTGAGCGAGGATGCCGCGCTTTCCGGGCTCATCGGCGAGAACAAGGTGTTCGACCATGCGCCCGCCGATATAGCGTTTCCCTATCTGACCTTTGGACGCACCAGTGTGTTCGACTGGAGCACGGGCACTGACAGCGGCACCGAACAGCTTTTTACCCTGCACATCTGGTCGAAAGCCAAGGGTAAGAAGGAAACGCTGGAAATCATGAATGTCGTCCAGAACACGCTCCAGCAGGAGCCGTTGACCCTGGATAGCCACCGCCTCGTCAACCTGCGTTTCGAGTTCGCCGAAGCGCGCTATGACGAGGACCTTTCCGTCCATCACGGATTGCTGCGTTTCCGCGCCATCACCGAAGAAGCCGGCTGACGTCCGCGCCGACAATCACCACCAGGAGACCGAAATGGCTGCACAGAAGGGCAAGGACCTTCTTCTCAAGCTCGATTCCGACGGATTGGGCACTTTCCTGACCGTTGCCGGCCTGCGCTCGCGGCGCATCGCCTTCAACAGCGAAACGGTGGACATCACCGACGCAGACTCGGCCGGGCGCTGGCGGGAGTTGTTGGCGGGCGCAGGCGTGCAGCGCGCCTCGATCAGCGGATCCGGCATCTTCAAGGATGCCGAGTCCGACGCGGCGATCCGCTCGCGCTTCTTCGGTGGCGAGGTTTCGCCATGGCAGATGGTGGTGCCGGACTTCGGCGCCGTCTCCGGCCCTTTCCAGATCACGTCGCTGGAATATACCGGCGCCCATGATGGCGAGGTAACGTTCGAAATGGCGCTGGAATCCGCCGGCGCTATCAGCTTCTCGGCCGCCTGATGGGCGCGAACCGCCGGCGCGGCGAGGTCACCGCGACGCTTGATGGCGCGGAGCACCGGCTCTGCCTCACGCTGGGAGCCCTCGCCGAACTGGAATCCACCTATGCCGCGAGCGACCTGAACGCGCTGGTCGAGCGCTTTTCCAGCGGCCGTCTTTCGGCCGTCGATCTGATCCGCATCGTCGGCGCTGGCTTGCGCGGCGCCGGCGAACCGCTCAGCGACGAGACCGTCGCGGCAATGCATTGCGAGGGCGGCGTGCCGGGTTTCGCCCAAGTGGTGTCCGACCTGCTTGCGGCGACATTCGGCTCCAGCGATGCGAAGGCCACCGCCTCGAACCCTTGACCGCCGCAGCAGGCAAGCCCTTTCCGTGGGACGAGGTCATGGCCATCGGCCTCGGTCTGCTGCGGCTCTCTCCCAAGGCGTTCTGGGCCATGACGCCGTTGGAATTCGAGCGCGCCATGAGCGTGCTGGCGCAAAACCGACAGGCGCCGCCCGATCGCGGCGACCTGACGGCGCTCATGCATGCATTCCCGGACAATCAGGAGGCAGGACTTGGCTGAAGATGTGACCGTTTCGATAAAGGCTGACATCGCGCCGTTCCAGGCTGCGCTGGAAAACCTCGAAAGGCTGTCGCAAAGTTTCGGCGGCCAGCTTTCCGGCGCGCTGAAAGGTGCAGTCGTCAGCGGCAAGGATCTTGACGACGTGCTGCGGCGCATCGGCCTCAATCTCGCTGGCTTGGCCCTTGAGCAGGGGCTTAAGCCCTTGCAATCGCTGGCCGGAGGCCTGATTTCAAGCCTGTTCGGAAGCCTGGCCGGCATTCTGCCCTTCGCCAAGGGCGGCGTGCCGGGGCGAGTCACGCCGTTCGCCTCCGGTGGCGTGGTTTCCGCGCCGACATACTTCCCGACTGGAAACGGCCTCGGCCTGATGGGAGAGGCCGGAAGCGAAGCGATATTGCCGCTACGCCGCGGCGCGGACGGCAGCCTCGGCGTTGCCGCTGCCGGCGGCGGGGCGTCCGTCAACGTCGTCTTCAATGTCTCGGCGCAGGACGCGGCGTCTTTTCGTAAATCCGAAGCGCAGATCACCGGCATGCTGGCGCGTGCCGTGTCGCGCGGCACCAGAACGTTCTGAGGAAAAATGTCGGAATTTTCCAGTTTCCACGATCTGCGCTTTCCGGTCGCCATCTCGTTCGGCGCCACCGGAGGGCCGGAGCGCCGCAACGACATCGTCTCGCTGACCTCGGGGCGGGAGAAGCGCAACGCGCGCTTTTCCCAGTCCCGTCATCGCTATGATGCGGGGACGGGCCTGCGCTCGCTCGACGATCTGCACGAGGTCGTGGCTTTCTTCGAAGCCCGGCGTGGTTCGCTGCACGCCTTCCGCTTTCGCGACCCGTTCGACATGAAATCCTGCCGTCCGGCGGAAACGCCGTCGGCGCTCGACCAGGATCTGGGGGAGGGGGACGATGAAAACCGGCGCTTTCCGCTCACCAAGACCTATGGTGACGGTGAAGATGCTTACAGGCGTCTGATCTGGAAACCGGATATCTCGACCCTGCAGGTAGCGGTGGCCGGCGTCGCGCAGGCGTCTCCGGCGGATTTCACATTCGATCCGGCCACCGGTGAAATCGTGTTTGCCGCGGCGTCCGTTCCGGCTGAGGGCGCGACTGTAACGGCCGGCTACGAATTCGACGTGCCGGTCCGTTTCGATGTCGAGCGGATCGAGATCAGCCTGAAGGCCTTCAAGGCTGGCCAGATCCCATCGATACCGCTGGTCGAGGTGCAGTTTTGACGATCTACCCTGAAGCGCTCGCCGCCCATTTCGGCCGCGACGTGACCACCGTATGCCATTGCTGGCGGCTGACCAGAAAGGATGGCTCGATCGCCGGCTTCACCGATCACGACCGGGCGCTCGCTTTCGACGCCACCGTGTTCGAGCCGGAAACCGGCTTCAGCGCCAGCGAGGCGCGCGATGCCCTGGGCCTGGGCGTCGACACCGTCGATGTCGAAGGGGCCTTGTCCTCCGACCGTATCAGCGATGAAGACATAGCCGCCGGCCTCTATGACGGCGCGCGCATCGAAACCTTCATCGTGAACTGGCGCACTCCGGACGATTTTGCCTGCACCCGCGTGGCGACCATAGGCAAGATCACCCGCAGCGATGGCCGCTTCGTGGCGGAGCTCGAAAGCCTGGTCCATGCGCTCGACCGTCCGAACGGCCGCACGGTGCTGCGCACTTGCGATGCGGAGGTGGGCGATGCGCGGTGCGGCTTTGTGCTGGATCAGCCAGGATTCGTGGCTGTTGGCACCGTTGCATCGGTGAGCCAGGCAGGTGGCGTCTATGCCCATGGCCTCGATCTGTTCGATCCCGGCTGGTTTGCCAAAGGGCTGCTGACATGGACGGGCGGCGCGAGGACTGGTCGTTCCGAGCGCCTCGCCGACCATCGCGTGGAAGACGGGCAGGCGCTGCTGGTGCTGGAACCGTCCGTTGGACCGGCGATTGCCGCCGGCGACGCCTTTTCGCTGACCGCCGGCTGCGACAAGGCATTCGCCACCTGCAAGGCCAAGTTCGCCAACGCGCTGAATTTTCGCGGCTTTCCGCACTTGCCCGGCAACGATGCCGCCTATTCCTACGTCATTGAAGGCGGCAAGTTCGATGGCGGGCCGATTGTCCCCTGACGCCGGCCGCGCCACCACGCCCATCGCTTTTGCCGTCGAGGCGGAAGCGCTGAGCTGGGTCGGCACGCCCTATCGCCACCAGGGCGACCGCAAGGGGCTGGGATGCGATTGCATAGGCCTCGTGCGCGGTGTCTGGCAGGCGATTTACGGTTTCGCCGTCGAGCATCCCGGACCGTATCAGCCCGACTGGGCGGAAGGCGGGTGCGAGGAAGCGTTGATGCACGGCATGGGACGGCATTGCCGCGAAAAAGCTTTTGCGGACCCGCAACCGGGCGATCTCGTGCTGTTCCGCTGGCGGCCGCATCTGCCGGCAAGACATGCGGGCATCCTGGTCGGCGACGGCGGCTTCGTCCACGCTTATGAGGGCGCTGGCGCGGTGGTGCGTTCGGCCCTCGTGCCGCAATGGCGCCGCCGCATCGCCGCCGTTTTCACTTTCCCAGACATCCAATTCTGAACGCCGGAGCGCTTTATGGCGACAATTCTGCTGCAGGCCGCGGGCGCCTATCTCGGCGGCATGCTCGGATCGTTCGGCGCGGTCGTCGGCACGGCCGCCGGCGCGCTGGCCGGTTACGCGGTCGACCGGATGCTCATCAACGGCACGAACACGCTCGAGGGTCCGCGGCTCGGTGGACCGCGGCCGTTCAGCGCCGAGGAGGGCGTGCCGATCCCGCGCGTTTACGGCACGGCGCGTTTGGGTGGGACGATGATCTGGGCCACACGCTTCAGCGAAAAACGCACCTCGACGCGGCAGGGCAAGACCGGACCAAAGGTCAATCAGTATTTCTACTACGCCAATGCGGCCTTCCTGCTGTGCGATGGCGAGATCGCCGGCATAAGGCGGATATGGGCCGACGGCGTCGAGCTCGACCGCGAGACCATCGATCTGCGGGTCTACACCGGCAGTGAGGATCAACTGCCGGATCCGTTGATCGAAGCCAAGCAGGGCATCGGCAACACGCCAGCCTATCGTGGCGTGACCTATGTCGTGCTCGACCGGCTTCCGGTCAGCCAGTATGGCAACCGCATTCCACAATTGCAGTTCGAAGTGATCCGGCCTGTTGGAGACCTTGCAAAGTCGATCCGGGCGATCTCCCTCATTCCCGGCGCGACCGAATACGGCCTGTCCTTCAGCCTGATCTCGTTGTTGAAGCGGCCAGGCAGCGAGGAAGCGACCAATCGCCATGTCCTCTTCGCCGCGACGGACATGGCGGCATCCCTGGACGAATTGCAGGCGACGTGCCCGAATCTCGAACATGTGGCGCTTATCGTCACCTGGTTTGGCAACGACCTGCGCGCCGGCCATTGCCAGGTGAGACCTGAAGTCACGGACCAGACGATGACGGCGTTCTCGGCGGACTGGACGGTTTCCGGCCTTTCCCGTGCCGAGGCGTCCCTGGTTTCGACGCATGACGGCTCGGCTGCTTACGGCGGCACACCCGCAGATCGCAGCGTGCTCGATGCAATCGCCGACCTTAAGGCGCGGGGCCTCAAGGTGACGCTTTATCCGTTCATGATGATGGACATACCGGAAGACAACGCGTTGCCCGATCCCTATGGCGGGTCGAGCCAGCCAGGCTATCCGTGGCGGGGCCGGATCACCTCCGATCCCGCGCCCGGACAGGCCGGAACCGCCGACAAGACCGCCGCTGCGCGGGCGCAGATCGCGGCATTCTGCGGCGCGGCGCTTCCGAGCCATTTCTCCAACGGCGGCAACACGATCGACTATTCCGGCCCGACGGGCGATTGGGGCTACCGGCGCTTCGTTCTTCACTACGCGCATCTGGCGGTGAAGGCCGGCGGGGTCGATGCGTTCCTGATCGGCAGCGAAATGCGCGGCCTGACGACGCTGCGCGACGAAGCCGACGCCTTTCCGTTCGTCGAGCAGCAATGCACGCTTGCCGCCGATGCCCGCTCCGTGCTCGGCCCGCAGACCCGCCTGACCTACGCGGCCGACTGGAGCGAATATTTCGGCCATCAGCCCGCCGATGGCAGCGGCGATGTCTATTTCCACCTCGATCCGCTCTGGGCGCATCCGGCGATCGACGCCGTCGGCATCGACAACTACATGCCGCTCGCGGACTGGCGGGATCAGGACAATGCGGGCGGCAATCCGGACGGGTTTGCAAGTCCTTACGATATCGCTGGCCTACAAACGTCGATCACCGGTGGCGAGGGTTTCGACTGGTACTATGCTGACAGCGAGGCACGCGCGACACGCATCCGTACACCCATCACCGATGACGGCTATGGGAAACCATGGGTCTTCCGCAACAAGGACCTTGCCGCCTGGTGGTCAAACCAGCATTTCAACCGGCCTGACGGTATAGAGGGGGCTGTGCCGACTGCATGGGTGCCGCAGGGCAAGCCGATCTGGTTCACGGAAATCGGCTGTCCGGCGATGGACAAGGGCCCCAACCAGCCGAATGTCTTTCCCGATCCGAAATCGGCGGAAAGCGCAATCCCGTATTTTTCCAATGGCGGCCGCTCGGACCTGGCGCAGCGGCGATTCCTGGAAGCGCATCTGACGCATTGGGACGAAACGAGCGGCGATTTCCACGAAGAGTGGAATCCGCAATCCGGCGTCTACGACGGGCGCATGGTCGATGTCTCCCGCATCTATCCCTGGACATGGGACGCGAGGCCGTTTCCTGCCTTTCCGAGTTTGCGAGACGTGTGGTCGGACGGCCCGAACTGGGATCGGGGGCACTGGCTCAACGGCAGGCTGGCCAATCCCGATGTCGGCGCTCTGATCAACGCCATATTGATGGATCACGGCCATGCGCCGGCCAAGGTGAGCGGCGTCGAGGGCACGCTGACCGGTTATGTTCTCGACGATCCACAATCGGCTCGCGCCGCGCTGGAGCCGCTGATGGATCTCTTTGACGTCATCGTTTCGCAGGACGGCGATACGATCGCCTTTCGGCAGTCCCGGACCGCCGTATCCTCGGTCCAGACCATCTCGGAACTGGCATGGAACGAAGCCGGACCGATAATCGAAACGGTCCGCGAGCCTGAGCATGAGTTGCCGAGCGAGGCGCTGCTGACGTTCTGCGAGCCGTTTTCCCAGTATCAGGTCGCCTCCGTCCGCAGCGTGCAACAAGGTATGTCCGGAAGCCGCCAGCATTCGATGGCGTTTCCCGGCATATTGGAAGCGAACCAGGCCCGCGCCCTCCTGGACGATTGGCTGAAACGCACCCGCTATGCGCGCGAAACGGTGCGTTTCGCCGTGCCGCTGCCGCAGGCGGACATCGCGCCCGGCACGGTGGTCAGGCTCCCCGCGTCCGGAAACGGATCCGAGTTTCTCGTCACCGATGTCGAGGACGGCATTCTGAGGACGGTTTCGGCCCGGCAGATCCTTGCTGTCCCGCCGTCGCCCTGGCGGTCTTCGATTCCCGCGGCGTTGCCGGTTGTTTCGGTTGCCATAGGCAAGCCTCACACACTGTTTCTCGATCTACCGGCGGGGATCGGAAGCAACGAAGCGCAGAACCAGTTCCGCGTGGCGCTTTGGCAAACGCCTTGGGTGGCCAGAACGTTGTCTGTCTCTCCCGAAGATACGGGCTTTGCCGTCCGCGCGACAGTCGGCCAGCCGGCGCGGCTCGGCAAACTGACCGAACCCTTGCTTCCCGGCTTCGAAGGGCGGGTCGCCAAAACGACGTCCATCTCGGTCGAATTGTTCGAGTCCGAGGTTGCGAGCGTCAGCCGGCTCCAGCTTCTCAATGGCGCCAATACGGCTGCCGTCCGCTCGGCATCCGGCGCGTGGGAAATCCTGCAGTTCGAGACGGCTGAGCAGATCGGCGCGGAAATCTGGAAGCTTTCAGGTCTTTTGCGCGGCCAACTCGGAACCGATGACGCGATGCTGGTTGGAGCTTCGTCAGGAGCCGACTTCGTTTTGCTGGACGATGCTGTCGTGCCGGCGGGGCTGCTCGCGGGCGAAATCGGACTGCAACTCAACTGGCGCGTCGATGGGAGCTTTATCGATTCCCTGATCGATAATGCCACGACCGAGGCGGTTGGGGGCGTGCGCGCACTGACACCGCTGTCGCCTGTTCATCTGAAAGCCCATCCGGCTGATGGAGATCTGGCTGTCTCGTGGATGCGCCGCGGCCGTATCGATGCCGACCGCTGGGATGGCGGCGACATTCCGCTTGGCGAGGATGTCGAACAATACCGCATCGAAATCGCGCCGGCGGGCGGAGCAATTGTCCGGACCGCGACAACCTCCGAACCGTCTTGGCTTTACGAAGCCGCGTCCATCGCCGCGGATTTCGCCACTGCCGGAGAGATTGATGTGACGGTCCGTCAATTCAGCGCGGCGGTCGGCTGGGGTGTGCCGGCGCGCCGCCGCTTCACGCTTCCATGACGTATCGCAATCAGAAAAGGAAACGGAAATGGCGACAAGCAAACCCTGGTACCTGTCCCGGACGATCTGGGCATCGATCATCACCATTCTCACCGGCACCGCCGGCCTGACGGGCATACCTGTCGACGGGATCGACAGTTCGGCCTTCACCGACACGGTTTTGCAGGCGGTCAGCGCGATTTCCGGCCTTGTTGCGGTCTTTGGCCGGTTGTCCGCAAAGGAAAGGATCGGATAGAGTGTTTCAACGCGTCACCGCGTGGCGGGATGCAAACGGAGAAGGGAACTTCGATTGAGGGCGACGTTCATTTCACGTTCAGCACCCATGCGGTAGAGCATTCGGCATGAACAAGTCGCGTTTCTCAGTGGGATCAATGGTGCTGGCGCTTTGCGCCGGCGCGTTGTTTGCGCCGCAGGCCGGGGCTGCTCCCCGGCCTCAGCCTTCCCGTTCCGATACTCTGCTCACGGTTGCCTCCGATTGCTACGCGATCGGACAGGAGGTCGCGGCCCAGAAAGGCGGGACGCTCGCCAAAGCGTCGCAGTCGACACGCGGCGGGCAGGCTGTTTGCGTTGTCGTTGTCCTCGTGCCTGGCAAGGATGGCCAGCGGCCACGCCGCGCCGAGATTGTCGTGCCCCAGAATTAATTGCCCGTTCTTGCAATACGGGAATCGGCTATATCTTGCTCCGTCTTGGAGCCAACCGCATAGGGTTGCATGCGCATACTGGTTGTCGAGGATGACAAGGACCTGAACCGGCAGATTTCCGATGCGCTGTCGGATGCCGGTTACGTGGTCGACAAGGCGTTCGATGGCGAAGAGGGGCATTTCCTCGGCGACACCGAGCCTTATGACGCCGTGGTTCTCGATATCGGCCTGCCGCAGATCGATGGCATCAGTGTCGTGGAACGCTGGCGCCGCGCCGGTCGCAAGATGCCGGTCCTCATCCTTACCGCCCGCGACCGCTGGAGCGACAAGGTTTCCGGCATCGATGCCGGCGCCGATGACTACGTCACCAAGCCTTTCCACATCGAAGAAATTCTCGCCCGGGTTCGCGCGCTCATCAGGCGCGCCGCGGGCCATGCCTCGTCCGAGCTGACCTGCGGTCCGTTGCGACTGGACACCAAGGCGTCGAAAGCCGACGTCGATGGCGTGCCGCTGAAACTGACTTCGCACGAGTATCGGCTTCTGGCCTATCTCATGCACCACAAGGACGAGGTGGTCTCGCGCACGGAGCTTGTTGAACACCTCTACGATCAGGATTTCGACCGCGACTCCAACACGATCGAGGTCTTCGTCGGCCGGCTGCGCAAGAAGATGGGCGTCGACATGATCGAGACAGTCCGCGGCATGGGCTACCGTATCCGCGAACCGGAGGTCTGAGGCGGAACAGGCTCCCACCAGACGCGTGCCGGGTAAAGCGCCTTCGATGCGCTTCTGGTTCCGCTCGTTGACATTCCGGGTCGTCGCGTTTTCCACCGTCTGGGCGATCCTGACGCTTGTCGTCATCTTCACGCTGATCACGACCCTTTATCGCCAAGCCAGCGAACGCGGATTTGAGAGCCTGCTTTCGGCGCATCTGTTCAACCTCATCGGCTCGGTAGGCGTATCGGAAGGTGGCGCGTTGACCGGTTCACCCGATCTTGGCGATCTGAGGTTTTCCGAGCCGAATTCCGGCTGGTACTGGTCGGTGATGCCGGCCTCCGAGGGCGTCAGGGGCGAATTGCGCTCATCATCCATGACGAAATCGATCCCGTCGCCGAGCGTCACGGAGGTGCCGTTCAACATCGCCTTCCAGCGCAGCTACACCATCGACGGAATAAACGGCGAGCGGCTGCAGGTTTTCGAAAGCGAGTTTGTCCTCGACGCGAAGAACCGTGCCGCCCGCTTTCGCGTCATGGGCAACCAGTCGGAGCTCGACCGGGAGATCGGCGCCTTCCAGCGTCGCCTGCTGACCTATCTGTCCCTTTTCGGCATCGGCATGATCGCCATCAATGCCGCGGCCATCCTTCTCGGCCTGCAGCCGCTGCGGCGTGTCAGGAACGCGCTGGCCATGGTGCGCGAAGGCACCGCGCAAAGGCTCGACGGCAAGTTCCCCAGCGAGATTGAACCGCTCGCCAACGAAACCAACGCCCTGATCGAAAACAACCGGCGCATCGTCGAGCGGTCCCGGACCCAGGTCGGCAACCTCGCCCATTCGCTCAAGACGCCGCTGGCGGTGTTGATCAACGAAGGCAATGCGCTGGGCGGCGCCAAGGGCAAGCTGATCGTCGGGCAGGCATCCTCGATGCAAAAGCAGGTCGAGCATTATCTCCAGCGCGCTCGCGTCGCCGCCCAGCGCAACAGTGTCGTCTACCGCACGCCGGTCGGACCTCTGACGCAGCGCATGACGCGGGTCATGCGGAAGCTCAATCCCGATATTTCACTTTCGCTTTCGCTGCCGCAGGGCGAGGTTGTCTTCGCAGGCGAGCGGGAAGATCTTGAGGAAATGCTCGGCAACCTGCTGGAAAACGCGATGAAATGGGCAAAAAGCACCGTCGCAATCTCGGTCGTGCCGCCGGCAGGCGAGGAAGATGCCGATGACAGATTTGAAATTGTCATCGAGGATGACGGAGCCGGCATACCCGAAGACAAAGCCCGGGAGGTTCTGCAGCGCGGCAGGCGGCTGGACGAAACGAAACCCGGTACAGGCTTGGGGCTGGCCATTGTCGCGGACCTTGTCAACGAGTATGGAGGCGGCCTTGCACTGGAGAGGTCGTCACTTGGAGGGCTCAAGGCGAAGGTTCGCCTTCGCGGCGTTTCATGATGGCTGAAGCACGCAACAGGCCAAATTTCGGCCAAAGATCAACTATAACGCGATGCCAGCTGCTAGAATGCGGCTAGAACCGGGTTTAGCATGAAGAATCATCTGGCTATTTTTGCAGCGCTTCTGGTTGTTTCCGGTTGCAGCACCACAAGTTTGCAGCGCGGCCAGGATGTTGCGCCCAAGACCACGCAGCCCAGTCAGAGTGCTTCCGGCGGCGGGCGGGTCGGAACCGGGTTCATCGCGGCGATGAATGGCGGGCTGGTAGGCGGCAACATCGGGTCGGGGCTCACCGCCCAGGAAAAGCGCAGCGGCCTCGAGGCCGAGTACAAGGCCTTGGAATACACGGCGAGCGGGCAGCCGGTCGCCTGGAAAGGTGATCAGGCGAACCACTACGGCGAAGTGGTTGCCGCGCAGCCCTACCGGGTTGGCTCGCAGGATTGCCGACAGTACAGGCATACGGTCACCGCCGGTGGTCCGGCTGTCACTGCACGTGGAACGGCATGCCGGAACGCCGATGGAAGCTGGACGCCGTTGACCTGACAGGCCGGTCTGTTCCGCCAAAGCGTCGCAGGCGCCTTGTGTTGGCAGAAACGAGTGGCGCGGCTATGGGTGTGTCATGCTTTTTTGGGTCATAGCCGCTGCAATGACGCTGGCCGCCAGCCTTGCTGTCCTGCTGCCGTTGACCGCCCGCACTGGCACGGTATCCGCCGACACCAGCCATGATCTCGAAGTCTACCGCGACCAACTGGCCGAACTGGACAGAGACCTTGTGCGCGGGCTCATCAAGCCAGCCGAAGCCGAGCAGGCACGCGCCGAAATTGGGCGGCGCATTCTCCAGCTTGACCGAAACGAGCCTGCCAGTAACGCAAAGTCAGGCCCGGCAACGTTCGTGCGTATCGTGGCGGCGGCCGCCGTACTTGCCGTTCCTGTTCTGAGCTGGGGCCTCTATGCAGGCTTGGGTTCGCCGGATTTGCCGTCGCAGCCTTTGAGCAGCCGTCTGGCCAAAAATCCCGCGGAGAGCAGCGTCGATGAACTCGTCGCCCGCGCCGAGGCGCATCTGGCGGCCGACCCTTCCGACGGACGGGGTTGGGATGTGCTGGCCCCAATCTATCTGCGCATGCAGCGCTTTGACGATGCCGCATCCGCCTATCGCCACGCCATCCGGCTCGAGGGATCGACCGCCGCAAGGCAGGCCGGGCTCGGTGAAGCCATAGCCAACGTTTCCGGCGGGGTGGTTTCAGCCGAGGCTCAAGCTGCGTTCGAGGCTGCTCTGAAGATCGAGCCAACCAATCCCAAGGCGCGCTTCTATCTCGCCATGGCGCTGATGCAGGAAGGCCGCAAGCAGGAAGCCGCATCTGCGTGGCAGGCGATGCTCGTTGATCTTCCGCCGGATTCGCCATGGCATGGCGCGGTGACACAGGCTTTGGCTTCTGCTGGCGGGCAACCTGCAGATTCCGCCGGACCCGACGCGAGCGATGTTGCGGCGGCGTCGGCCATGAACGCGCAGGACCGCGACGCCATGATCGAAGGAATGGTCGCCGGTCTCGACGAAAAGTTGAAACAAAATCCGCGTGACCAGGAAGGATGGATGCGCCTCATTCGTTCCTACATGGTGTTGGGCAGGCACGACCAGGCACGCAACGCTCTCGATCGGGGCGTCGCCGCTTTCGGCGCCGCCAGCGACGAGGCGACCAAGCTGACCGCCTTCGCTACCTCGCTTGGACTCTCGGAAACGCGATGACACGCAAGCAGAAGAGATTGTCGGTGATCCTGGGCGGGCTGGCGTTTCTGGCCGCCGCCACCGGCCTGACCTTTTATGCGCTTGGCCAGAAAGCGTCCTATTTCTACATGCCGAGCGATCTCGCCGCCGCCACCTTGCAGCCGGGCCAGCGGATCCGGCTGGGCGGCTTGGTCGAAAAGGGCACCATCGTGCGGGAGCAGGGCGCGAAGGTCGCATTTTCGGTAACCGACCAGCACAGTTCGGTGAAGGTGACCTATACCGGCCTCCTGCCGGATCTCTTCCGAGAGGAACAGGGGGTCATCACCGAGGGCAGCTTCAATGCCGGCGGCACCTTCATCGCCGACAGCGTGCTTGCCAAGCACGACGAGCGCTACATGCCCAAGGAGGTCGCCGACGGCCTGAAGGCGAAGGGCGTCTGGCAGGAGAGCAGTCAGTAACATGGTTGAAATCGGCCATTTCGCGCTCGTACTTGCCTTTGCGCTGTCGCTTGTCCAGACGGCGGTGCCGCTGGTCGGCGCCCGGACCAGGAACGACCGACTGATGGCGGTGGCGGCGCCGGTCGCCATTTCCGGCTTTTTCCTGACCTTGCTGTCCTTTGCCGCCTTGGCGATCGCCTATGCGCAATCCGATTTCTCGGTCGCGAATGTGTGGGAGAACTCGCATTCGCTGCAGCCGCTCCTGTTCAAGATCACGGGCGCATGGGGCAACCATGAAGGCTCGATGCTGCTCTGGGTGCTCATCCTGACGTTCTTCGGCTCGCTGATCGCATTCTTCGGCGCCAACCTGCCGCCAATGCTGCGCGCCAATGTCCTGGCCGTGCAGGGCTTCATCGGCGCCGCCTTCTTCCTTTTCATCATCACGACGTCAAATCCGTTTGTCCGGCTATCGCCGGCGCCGATCGAAGGGCGCGACCTCAATCCTGTCCTGCAGGACCTCGGCCTCGCCATCCATCCGCCGCTGCTCTATCTCGGCTATGTCGGCTTTTCGGTTTGCTTCTCCTTTTCCGTGGCGGCGCTGATCGAAGGCCGCATCGACGCCGCCTGGGCGCGCTGGGTGCGGCCGTGGACGCTGGTCGCCTGGGTGTTCTTGACCGGCGGCATCGCCATGGGGTCCTACTGGGCCTATTATGAGCTCGGCTGGGGCGGCTTCTGGTTCTGGGATCCGGTCGAGAACGCCTCCTTCATGCCCTGGCTCGCCGGCACGGCGCTGCTCCATTCCGCCATCGTCATGGAAAAGCGGTCGGCGCTGAAAATCTGGACCCTGCTGCTGGCCATCCTGACCTTCTCGCTGTCGCTGCTCGGCACGTTCCTGGTGCGCTCCGGCGTGCTGACGTCGGTCCATGCCTTCGCCACCGACCCGACACGCGGCGTCTTCATCCTTTGCATCCTGATGTTGTTCATCGGCGGCGCGCTGGCGCTTTTCGCCGTGCGGGCGTCGTCGCTGACTGCGGGCGGCCTCTTCCAGCCGATCTCGCGCGAGGGCGCGCTGGTGCTGAACAACCTGTTCCTTACCACCGCGACCGCCACCGTATTGGTGGGCACGCTCTATCCGCTGGCGGTGGAAGCGATTTCGGCCGACAAGATTTCCGTCGGCGCGCCCTTCTTCGACCTGACATTCATTCCTCTGATGGTGCCGCTGCTTGTTCTGGTGCCGTTCGGACCCTTGCTCGCCTGGAAACGGGGTGACGTGTTCGCCGCCGCTCAAAGGCTGATGACGGCCTTTGCCGTGGCGCTGGGCGCCATGCTGGTGACGGCGCTGTTCATCGACGGAAGTTCGGTTTTCGCCGTATTGGGCGCCGGTTTGGCGTTCTGGCTGATTGTCGGCGCGCTGACCGACCTTGCGGTGAAGTCGGGGGCCGGCTCCACCAGCCTGCCTACCATGGCCCGTCGCTTCACCGGCCTGCCACGCTCCATGTACGGCACCGCGCTCGCCCATATGGGTCTGGGGCTGACGACATTGGGAATTGTCGGCACGGTTTGTTTCGGAACCGAGAACATCCTGTCGATGCGCCCCGGAGAAACTGTCACGGTTTCTGGCTATACGCTGCGCTTCGAGGGCCTGTACCCGGTGCAGGGCCCGAACTATGCCGAGGAGCGTGCCCGCTTCGCCCTGACCGGTTCAAATGGCGTTTCCGCTGGCGAGATCGTTTCCGCCAAGCGGCTTTATCCCGTGCGGCAGACGACGACCACCGAGGCCGGCATCCGGACCATCGGTCTCAGCCAGCTTTACGTCTCCATCGGCGACGATGCGGAGGACGGTTCGCTCGCCGTACGCATCTGGTGGAAGCCGCTGGTGACGCTGATCTGGATCGGCGCACTGGTGATGATGGCGGGCGGGACGATGTCGCTCATGGACCGGCGTCTACGGGTCGGCGCACCGTCGCGCCGCAAGCCTCAGCGCGCCATAGCCACATCATGAACAATTCTCGAATTTCGGCACTTCTGGCAGCCGCTACACTCTGCGCGCTGACTTCGGGGCCTGCCTTTGCGGTTCGCCCTGACGAAATCCTGTCGGACCCGGTACTGGAAACGCGGGCGCGTACACTCTCGGAAGAGCTTCGCTGCATGGTCTGCCAGAACCAGTCCATCGACGAGTCGGATGCCGATCTGGCGCGCGACCTGCGGCTTCTGGTGCGCGAGCGCCTGAAGGCCGGCGACACCGACGACGAAGTCATGGACTACATCGTCTCCCGCTATGGCGAATTCGTTCTGCTGAAACCCCGGTTCGATTTGAAGAACGCGCTTTTATGGGGAACGCCTGTCCTGCTCCTGCTCGCCGGAGGCCTGGTCATGCTGCGTGCTTCGCGTTCGAAGAGGATGGATGAAACCGCCGTGTTGACCGCACAGGAAAAGGCCACGCTCGACCAACTCTTGCGACGCGGCGAGTGACTGGCGCAAACAGCTTTTGAGAAGCCGGTCCCACATTACCAAAATTTCATTTACCGGAAATGACCCCGTAATGTGAGCCGCTCTATCTCTCGTGTCAGCGGATGCCGTTTTGCATCCCGTTCAAAAGGACACGAGACCATGAACACCGCCCCCCAATCATCCCGTACCCGCACCCGCCTTCTGGCTGCCGTGGCATCTCTCGCGATTGCTGGCGCCATTGGCGTCGGCGCGGTCACCACCGGCACGACACCTGTTCTGGCCGATGCCGTCAAGGTCGAAGCCGCGCAGGTCCCCAGCTTCGCCGATGTCGTCCAGCAGGTTTCGCCGGCCGTCGTCAGCGTGCGCGTGAAGGCCAAGATGCAGCCCGCTTCCGATGACGGCTCCGACATGTTCCAGGGTCCGGACGGTCTTCCGGACAATCCGCAGTTGCGCGAGTTCTTCAAGCAGTTCCGCGGTGATGGCAGGCCGGACCGCGGCCCGCGGTTTAGCCGTCGCGATCACAGGAACGACAAGCCGCGTCCGGTCGCCCAGGGTTCCGGCTTCTTCATCTCCGATGATGGCTATGTCGTCACCAACAATCACGTCGTCGAAGAAGGCAGCGCCTTCACCGTCGTTACCGACGACGGCAAGGAACTGGACGCCAAACTCATCGGCACCGACCCGCGCACCGATCTGGCGGTCCTGAAGGTCGATGGCGGCAGCCAGAAATTCACCTATGTCGATTTTGCCGATGACGCCAAGGTTCGGGTCGGCGACTGGGTCGTTGCCGTCGGCAATCCATTCGGTCTGGGCGGCACTGTGACGGCGGGCATCGTTTCGGCTCGTGGCCGTGACATCGGCGCCGGTCCTTATGACGATTTCATTCAGATCGACGCCGCCGTGAACCGCGGCAATTCGGGCGGTCCGGCCTTCAACCTCAGCGGCCAGGTCGTCGGCATCAACACAGCCATATTCTCGCCCTCCGGCGGCAATGTCGGCATCGCCTTCGCCATCCCCGCCTCGACTGCCCAGCAGGTCGTTCAGGACCTGATGAAGAACGGCAGCGTCCAGCGCGGCTGGCTCGGCGTCGAAATCCAGCCGGTGACGCCCGAAATCGCCGAGTCACTCGGCCTGAAGTCGGAAAAGGGCGCGCTGGTTTCGAGCGCGCAAGACGACAGCCCGGCCAAGAAGGCTGGCATCGTACCCGGCGATATCATCACTCAGGTCGCGGGCAAGGATGTTGCTGGCACCAAGGAGCTTGCGCGTTTGATCGGGGCCTACAATCCCGGCAAGCCGGTGGATGTGACGGTCTGGCGCAACGGCAAGTCCGAAACGATCAGCGTCGATCTCGGCAAGCTGCCGAACACCGACAAGCAGGCGTCGGCGGACGATCAGCAGTCGGCGCCGAGCGCGACGGCTTCGCTCGACGACCTCGGCCTGACCGTGACCAAGTCGGATGATGGCAAGGGTCTCGTCGTGACCGATGTCGATCCCGACAGCGACGCGGCGGATCGCGGCATCCAGGTCGGCGATGTCATCACCGCTGTCAATTCGCAGGAAGTGAGCGGCCCGAACGACATCTCCAAGGCCATGGCCGATGCGGCCAAGGCTGGACGCAAGTCGGTTCTCGTCCAGATCAGCCGTGACGACGCCAACCGCTTCGTCGCGCTCCCGGTCGACAAGGGTTGACCTGACCGTTCCGGGCGGAGGTTTCAACACCCCCGAGCCTCCGTCCTGGAAGCACCGCGCCGCGATGCGTTAGTCAGTCATCGTATCCGGTTCGGGGCGGCAGCGGGCCCCCATCGCCCGCTGCCGCAAAACGCGCGAGGTCTCTAACATGCCGTCCACAAGACCAGCCGAAATGCCGTATAACGAGCCCATGAAGATTCTCGTCATCGAAGACGATCGTGAGGCCGCGGACTATCTGGAGAAGGCTTTCACCGAAGCCGGCCATACGGCGCACGTCGCCGGTGATGGCGAGGTCGGTTTCGCGCTGGCCGACTCGGGCGACTACGACGTCATGGTCATCGACCGCATGATGCCCCGCCGCGACGGGCTTTCCGTGATCGCCGGGCTTCGGTCGCGCGGCAACACCACTCCGGTCCTGATCCTTTCCGCGCTCGGCGAAGTGGACGACCGCGTCACCGGCCTGCGTGCCGGCGGCGACGACTATCTGACCAAACCCTATGCCTTTTCCGAACTGCTTGCCCGCGTCGAGGTTCTGAACCGCCGCGCCAGCGCCAAGGAGAGCGATACGGTCTATCGCGTCGGCGACCTGGAACTCGACCGCCTGTCCCATTCGGTGCGGCGCGCCGGCCGCGAACTCACGTTGCAGCCGCGCGAATTCCGCCTGCTCGAATATCTCATGCGCCACGCCGGGCAGGTGGTGACGCGCACCATGCTGCTGGAAAACGTCTGGGACTACCACTTCGACCCGCAGACAAATGTCATCGACGTCCATGTCTCGCGGCTGCGCGCCAAGATCGAAAAGGGCTTCGACACGCCGATCCTGCATACGATCCGCGGCGCCGGCTACATGCTTAGAGGTAGCTAGCGACGATGGCGCTTTCCGTGCCCGCCATCATGAAGACGACGGCTGCGCGGCTCTCGGCGCTCTTTCTTCTTCTTTTCGCGCTCTGCGCCGTCCTGCTGGTTTTCTACATGACGTCGCTATCGGCGCGCATGCTGGCGGCGCAGACCCAGGAAACCATCAACGAGGAAGTGCTGGGGCTCGCCCGCGCGTATCAGCGCGGCGGCCTGCCGGTGCTTGCCCGGTCTGTCGAGCAGCGCTCGCGCCAGCCGGGCGCCAACCTCTATCTCATCGCCGATGCGAACGGCCAGATCCTGGCCGGCAATGTGCAGGCGCTCGAGCCCGGCGTGCTCGAGACCGAGGGCTGGACCGGCAAGCCCTTCTACTACCAGCGCTTCGGCGAGGGGGAGGGGCGGCAGCGCGGCAACGTTTCCGATCCGAGCCAGGCGCAAGGCGGCGAAACCGGGCACAACGCCATGGCGCTGGTTCTGCGGCTGCCGAACCAGATGATTCTTCTGGTCGGCCGCGACCTTGGCGAACCGGAGCGGTTCCGCGCCGTCGTGCGGCGCGCGCTGATGCTGGCGCTGGGTATGATGGGCCTGGGCGGCCTGCTCATCTGGTTCTTCGTCGGCCGCGCGGCGCTGAAGCGCATCGACGGCGTTTCGGAAGCGAGCCGCCGCATCATGGGCGGCGACCTGTCCGGCAGGCTGCCGGTGACCGGCGCCGGCGACGAGTTCGACCGGTTGTCGGAAAACCTCAACGCCATGCTGGCCCGCATCGCCGAATTGAACGAGGGCCTGAAGCAGGTTTCGGACAATATCGCTCACGATCTGAAGACGCCGCTGACACGGCTGCGCAACCGTGCCGAAGCCACCCTTGCCGGAAAGCAGAAGACCGCCGACTACCGCGAGGCGCTGGAAGGCACGATCACCGAATCCGATCATCTCATCAAGACGTTCAACGCCATATTGATGATCTCGCGGCTGGAGGCCGGCTACTCCTCCGAGAGTACGGTCAAGGTCGATCTGGCGGCCGCGATCCGCGATGTCGTCGATCTCTATGAGCCGGTGGCCGAGGAAGCCGGCGTGGCGATCGAGACGGATGTCGGCCAGGCTTTGTCCATCGACGGCAACCGGGAACTGATCGGCCAGGCGCTGTCCAACATCGTCGACAACGCGATCAAATACTCGGTGGACTCGAGCAGCAAGCCGGTCGTGCGTGTTGCGCTCTCTCGCACGGGTGGCCGCGTTAAGCTCACCGTTTCGGACAACGGCCCCGGGATTCCGGACGATGTCGACCGCGCGCGCGCCACCGAACGGTTCGTGCGGCTGGAACGCAGCCGCTCGCAGCCCGGCTCGGGACTGGGTCTCAGCCTCGCCAAGGCGATCATGAAATTCCACCACGGAACGCTTGATCTTCTGCCCGGCGATCCCGGATTATCCGTCGTCATGGATTTTCCCGAAGGGGAAAAGCAGTCGACCGGAGAGAGCCGATGAAATCCAGCGCGGTGCGTAAAGGCGCCAGGCCCGAATGGCTTTTGCAGCCCCGGCTGACGCTGGCGCCTCTGGATGCGGCGAATGCCGGCGAGGATCTTGCCGATGTTGCCGCCGCCGCGACTGAGGAAGAGCTGCCGCGCCTGGCAAAATCGCTGGCCGGCAAGGGCGCGGTGCCGGCGTTCCTGGCTGCCGCATTCAACCTGTCTCCTTTCCTGCGCGATCTGGCGCGGCGGCGCCCGCAAATGCTGGATACGCTGCTCGACATGACGGTCGAGCAGCGGCTGGCCGGAATTCTGGAAGAGCTTGGCGACTGCGCCTATGCCGAGGACGTCACCGAATCCGCGCTGATGATGCGGCTGCGGCTGCTGAAGACCGAGGCGCATTTCCTCATCGCGCTGGCCGAATTGGGAGGCGAGGCCGACACGGCGCTGACGGTTCGCCGTCTCAGCGACCTCGCCGAGACCTGCGTCACCGCTGCCATCGATTTCCTGCTGCGCGACGCCGGCAGCCAGGGCAAGCTCAAGCTCGCGGACCCGAAGAAGCCATCGGAGAAATCCGGCTGGATCGTGCTCGGCATGGGCAAGCTCGGCGGTCATGAGCTGAACTTTTCGTCCGACATCGATCTCGTGGTTTTCTTCGAACCCGAGGCTCCCGCCGTCATTGACCCGCTCGACGCGACCGACCTGTTCTCGCGCCTGAGCCGGCGGCTGGTGCGCATCCTGCAGGACCGGACCGAGCACGGCTATGTCTTCCGCACCGACCTCCGGCTCCGCCCCGACCCCGGCTCGACGCCGCTCGCCATCCCCGTGGAAGCGGCGCTGAACTATTACGAGGGCCGCGGCCAGAACTGGGAGCGCGCGGCGATGATCAAGGCGCGTCCTGTCGCCGGCGACATCGCGGCCGGCAATGCCTTTCTCAAGGAGCTTCAGCCCTATGTCTGGCGCAAATACATGGACTATGCGGCGATCGCCGATGTCCATTCGATCAAGCGCCAGATCCACGCTCACAAGGGCCACAGCGAAATCGCCGTCAAGGGCCACAACGTCAAGCTCGGCCGGGGCGGCATCCGCGAGATCGAGTTCTTCGTCCAGACCCAGCAGCTCATCGCCGGCGGCCGGTTCCCCGAACTGCGCGGCAAGCAGACGGTGCCGATGCTCGCGCAGCTTGCCGAACGCGGCTGGATCACGGCGGAAGCGCGCGATGCGCTTGCTGCCCAATACTGGTTCCTGCGCCGCGTCGAGCATGCCGTGCAAATGGTGGCGGACGAGCAGACACATGTCCTGCCGGACGACGACGAAGGTCTCGAACGCATTGCCCATATGCTGGCCTTTGAGGACGCGGATGCCTTTTCCGCCGCATTCCGCACGGCCCTGCGTGACGTGGAAGGCCACTACGCCGCGCTGTTCGAGACCGCACCGGAGCTTTCCGCCGGCCTCGGCAATCTGGTCTTCACCGGCGATGTCGACGATCCCGACACGCTGGAAACGTTGAGCAAGCTGGGCTTCGAGCGCCCGAGCGACATCTGCCGGGTCATCCGTACCTGGCATTTCGGCCGCTACAAGGTCACCCGTTCCGCCGAAGCGCGCGAACGCCTGACGGAGCTGACCCCGGCTCTGCTGGAAGCCTTCGGCAAGACAAGGCGGGCCGACGAGGCGCTCCTGCGTTTCGACGAATTCCTCGCCGGCTTGCCGGCAGGGCTTCAGCTCTTTTCGCTGCTTCAGTCCAATCCGGCGCTGCTGAGGCTGATGGCGACGATCATGGGCTCGGCGCCGCGGCTGGCCGCCATCATCACGCGCCGCCCGCATGTCTTCGACGGGCTGCTGGATCCGGCTCTGCTGACGGAATTGCCGGATCGCGCATACCTGTCGGCGCGGCTCGCCGCTTTCCTCGAAGGCGACCGCGCCTACGAGGAAGTGCTGGACCGGCTGCGCATTTTCGCCTCCGAACAGCAATTTCTGATCGGCGTGCGCCTTCTGGCTGGTTCCATCGACCCGGCGCGCGCCGGCCGGGCCTTTTCGCATCTTGCCGACTTGACCATCGACGCCGCGCTCAACGCGGTGATGGAGGAATTCGCATCGCGGCATGGCCGGGTTCCGGGCAGTCGCGTGGCGCTGCTCGGCATGGGCAAGCTCGGCAGCCGCGAACTGACCGCCGGCTCCGACGTCGATCTGATCCTGCTCTACGATCACGCCGCCGACGCCGAGGAATCCGACGGCGCCAAGCCCTTGGCTCCATCGCAGTATTTCATGCGCATGACGCAACGGCTCATCGCCGCCGTTTCCGCGCCCACTGCCGAGGGCGTGCTCTATGAACTGGACCTGCGCTTGCGCCCCTCCGGCAACAAGGGGCCGGTGGCGACGCATTTCGATGCCTTCCGCAAGTACCAGCGCAGCGAGGCGTGGACCTGGGAGCAGATGGCGCTGGCGCGTGCGCGCGCGGTCGCCGGCGATGAGAGCCTGTGCGGCGAGATCGAGACCGAAGTGGCGGCGATCCTTTCTCAGCCGCGCGACGCCGCCAAGATCAGGGCGGAGGCGGCCGACATGCGCGCACTGATCCAGAAGGAGAAGCCGGAGCAGGACGCCTGGGACATAAAGCTGGTCCCCGGCGGGCTGATCGACCTGGAGTTCATCGCCCAGGTCGCGGTTCTGACCGGGCAGGTCGATGGCAATATGCGTACGACGGGAACCGGCGAGATCCTGTCACGCCTCGATCCGAAGTTTGCCGATCCCGGCATCAGGGATGAGCTCAGCGCCGCATATTCGCTCTATTTGACGCTGACACAGATCATCAGGCTGTGCCTCACCGGCTCGTTCCAGAAGGACGACGTGCCTCCAGGACTTGCGGACCTCCTGCTGGCGGCGACTGACCTGCCGGACATGAAGGTGCTGGAGGCACATTTGAAGGAAACGTCGCGGAAGGTTCGAAAGGACTTCGACCTTCTGCTTCGCAGGAAGCGTGGATGAGGGTGCGCCCGCAGCCACGGTTCCGCAGCATCGGGGGTGACGATGCAAACAGGAGTTACCGATGAAGAAATCAACCAAACTCGCCATTGCCTTCCTGGCGCTCGCCGGCACCGCCGGTTCCGTCGCGGTCGCAGCCGACCGCGGTGACGCGAAGGGTCCCCGTCATGGCGCGATGCGCTTCGACAAGCTTGACGCCGACTCCAATGGCGACGTCAGCTTCGAGGAGTTCACGGCCGCCATGGACAAGCGTATCGGCGACGCCGATGCCGACAAGGACGGCAAGATGACCGTGGCCGAGGTGGCTGCGCAGATCGAGAAGATGCGCTCCGAACGCATGGCCAAGCGCCTTGTCGACCGTTTCGATACCGACGGCGACGGTGCCGTCACCAAGGCGGAGATCGAGGCGCAGCAGAAGAAGAGGTTCGCGCTTTTGGACCGCAACGATGACGGCAAGATCGAAAAGAGCGAAATGCGACGCGGCAAGCACGGCAAGCGTGGTCACCACAACGACAATTGAGTTCTGGTCTGAGGCCTGAAAACGGAAACGCCCGGCGGAATAAACCGCCGGGCGTTTTCGTTTATCGGCTCAGGCCGCCGCCTTGATGGCGCGGACCGGCTTCCTGACCGGAATGCGGATCGAAACGATCGTTCCAGCCCCTTCGGTGGAGCGGATTTTCAGCGCGCCGCCGTGAAGTTCGGCCAGCGAGCGTGAGATCGCCAATCCAAGCCCTGAACCGGCGTGGTTCTTGGAGAACTGGTTCTGCACCTGCTCGAACGGTCGCCCGAGCTTGCCGAGCGCCGATTTCGGAATGCCGCAGCCATTGTCCTCGATCGTCAGCGTCATGGCGCCGGAGGTGTTGCGCGCCTTCACCGTTATGTGGCCGCCCTGGCCGGTGAATTTCACCGCGTTGGACAGAAGGTTGATGACGATCTGCTTGATCGCCCGCCGGTCGGCAAAGAGCTTGACCGGGCCGGCGATGCGGGTGTCCACCGTGATGGATTTCTCCGCCGCCGCGAGCGAAATGACACGCACCGTTTCGCTGATCAGCGGGCTGAGGTCGATCTCTTCCCGCTCCATCGAGAACTGGCCGGCCTCGATCTTCGACATGTCGAGTATGTCGTTGATGACGCCGAGCAGATATTTGCCGCTGCTGTTGATGTCGGTGGCGTACTCTTCATAGCGCTGCGAGCCGAGCGGGCCGAACAGCGCCTGCTCCATCAGCTCGGAAAAGCCGATGATCGCATTGAGCGGCGTGCGCAGCTCATGCGACATGTTGGCGAGGAATTCCGATTTCGCCTGGTTGGCGGCCTCGGCGCGGTCCTTTTCCTTGATGTACTTGCGGTTGAGATCGGCCATTTCCCGCGCGCGCTCTTCCTCGGCGCGTCGGGCCAGGCTGAGGTCGTGGATGGTTGCCATCAGCCGGCGCTCGCTGTCCACGAGCTTTTCCTGGTGCTGCTTGATCTGCGTGATGTCGGAGCCGACCGACACGGTGCCGCCGTCCCGCGTCTGCAATTCGTTGACCTGGAGCCAGCGGCCATCGGCGAGCTGCCTTTCGAAGGTCAGGCCGCCGCGCGGACCGTTGGCGTTGGCGATCCGCCGTTCGGCGGCGAAAGCCAGCATCCTTTTCTCCAGCTGCTCGCGCGATACGCCAGGCATGACATCGCGGTCGGACAACCCATTGTCCTGCTGGTACTTGGAGTTGCACATCACCAGGCGCTGTCCGGAATCCCAGAGCACGAAGGACTCGTTGATGTTTTCGATCGCCGTGCGCAGCCGAAGGTCGGCGGCCTCGGACCGCAGCGCCAGATGCCGCTGCTCGGAGACATCCACGGCGATGCCGATCAGCTGGATTTCCGGCGCTTCGGGGTCCATCACCTGCGCCCTCGCGCGCATCCACACCCATTGTCCGTCGGCATGGCGCATGCGGAAGACCTGGTCGATATGATCGATCTCGCGCGCCACGATCTGGTTGGCGAGTTCGAAAAGGTTGCCATCCTCGGGATGGATGATGGCATCGACCTCGCCGAACGACAGCATCGTCTCGCAGGGCTCGTAGCCCAGCATGTCGTACATTGAACGCGACCAGTACATCTTGCCGCGCACCATGTCCCAGTCCCACAGGCCGCAACGGCCCCGGACCAGCGCCATATCGATGCGCTGATGTGCATCGATATAGATGCGATCCGCCGCCTGGGCGCGGGATGCCTGACTGAAATAGGCGTAGAGAACGACGATCAGGACACCGGCCGTCAGCACGAACAGCGTCACGTTCAGCGAGACGGTCTTTCGCCATTCGGCGAAGACGGCATCCTGCGGCGCCAGCGCGACGGCCGCCTTGCTCCTGTCCGGGCTGAGCTGCAGCGCCGCGTACCAGTCGCTATCGCCGATCTTGACATCCATCACGCCGGCGCGTTCGCCAAACAGGAACAGCGGCTGTCCGCCCGTGATCATCCTGTCGAGCAGACGGCCCTGCCACTGGGTCGAGCGCGGGCTGACGGCCTCTACCTTGAAGTTGCCGTCGGTCATCGTAAGCACGTAGCCGCTGTCCAGGGCGCCGGCGCGTGCGATGCGCTCGAGCAGGTCCTGGGCGCCGCCCTCGGCATAATCCGTTTCGATCAGCTGGCCGGCGGCGAGCGTGAGCATCGCCTTGGCGTTACGCTCCGTCTCATCCTGCGCGTTCATCAGCGAGAGAATCCGCAAGCCGGCAACCACGATCAGAAAGATGATGATCAGCGCCGGGATCAGTTTGCGAAGCAGAGGTTCGGCAGCCAGCAGGTTGCGATAGGTCGGCTCCGCGAAAAGGCGCGCGTTGCCTGACAGGCTGCGGCGCGGTGTCGCTCGCCAGCCAAAAACTATCCTGCCGGGCGCGCCCCACGCGTCCGCCTTTGCCATCAAATGGCACTCCCCGATCTTTTACCTGCTGAAATGATCCGGCAACGCCGTACTTCCGAATCGTCAGTAAAGAATCAAAGGTGATTCGCCTTGTCCAGTGGCTAAGTAAAAAAAGATTAAAAATCGACGGATTTGGACGCTTTGCCGCCTGGAGCGATTCAATTTAGCCACGAACGTTCTAGGCTAGAGTCCGCTCGACGATATCGCGCAGGTCGGCGGACAGATTGTCGGCGGCGGCAAGGGACAGCAGCGCCTCCCGCGCCTTCTTCTGCCTGCCCGGCTCCAGCGAGCGCCATGACCGCAGCGCCGTCGCCAGCCGTGCCGAAACCTGCGGGTTCAGCCGTTCGACCTGCAGCACGACATCGGCGAAGAATTGGTAGCCTAGTCCATCGGCGCGATGGAAACCGGTCTGGTTGGCGCTCGAGAACGTGCCGATGAGGGCGCGCACACGGTTCGGGTTCGACAGCGAGAAGGCGGAATGGCTCATCAGGGTCCGCACTGTCTCCACCGCCTTGTCGCCCGGCGTGCTGGCCTGGATGGCGAACCATTTGTCCATCACCAGCGGATCGGAGCCGTATTTGGCTTCGAATGCGGCCAGCGCATCCACGGTCCGCGGCGAGCCGGCATGGCGATGCGCCAGAACGGCCAGCGCCGCCGACCGGTCGGTCATGTTGGTCGCTGTTTCGAAGTGCTCTGCTGCGAGCTCTGCGCCGCCCGGCAGAAACGCGAGGTAGTCGAGCAGCACGTTGCGCAGCGCGCGTCGGCCGGCGCTGGCGGCGTCGGGGCTGAAATCGCCATTGTCGCGCAAACGGCCGTAGAGATTGCGGAACGCGGTTTCATTGGCGGCGGCGATAAATCCCGCAAGCCCGCTGCGGGCCGCATGGATGGCGTCGGGATCGATGTTCTTGCCAACGTCGCGCGCAATGTCGGCTTCGCCCGGCAGCGTCAGCACCAACGCCCGGAAAGCGTGCTCCAGCGCATCATCGCCGGCGATGGCGTCAACCATGTCCGCCAGACGTTTGTCGAAGGCCAGGGGCTTGCCGCCAAGCGTCGCCCGGAAAGCGGCAATCAGCGCTTCCGTGAAAAGGGTGTTCGACGCCTGCCATCGCGAAAAGGCATCGCTGTCGTGACTGGCGAGGAAAAGCTGCTCATCCGGCTTCTGCTGCAGCGACAGCGTCACCGGCGCCGAGAAGCCGCGGTTCAGCGAAATGGCGGGCTTTTGGCCAACCCCGCTGAAGCGGACGCTGTGGCGTCGCTTGCGGACATGGATGACGCCGTCCTCCACGCTGGCTCCCTCCGCAGCGTCGTAAGCCATGTCCCTGCCATCCTCGCCAACAAGTCCGAAGGCCAGCGGTATGTGCATCAGCCGCTTGCGGCTTTCAGACGGGGTTGGCGGCACCGACTGCTCGATGTCGAGCGTCAGTTCGCGGGCCGGCGCGTCATAGCGCGAGCTGACGGTGAGGTTGGGCGTACCGGCTTGGTGATACCACAACGAGAACTGCGACAGGTCGCGTCCGGAGGCGTCCTCGAACGCCTTGATGAACGCCTCGATCGTCACGGCCTGGCCGTCATGGCGCTCGAAATAGAGGTCCATGCCGCGCCGGAACGCCTCGGCGCCGACGATGGTGCGGATCATCCGCACAACCTCGGAACCCTTCTCGTAGACGGTGGCCGTGTAGAAATTGTTGATCTCGCGATAGCGGCGGGGCCGCACCGGATGCGCCAGCGGGCCCTGGTCCTCCGGGAACTGGTGCGAGCGCAGCGTGCGCACCTCTGTGATGCGTTTGACCGGACGCGACCGCTGGTCGGCGGAGAACTCATGGTCGCGGAAAACAGTCAGCCCTTCCTTGAGACAGAGCTGGAACCTGTCGCGGCAAGTGATTCTGTTGCCTGTCCAATTGTGGAAATATTCATGCGCGATGATCGCTTCTATATTGGCGAAATCGGCGTCCGTCGCGGTCTCCCGGTCAGCCAGGACATAGCGGTCGTTGAAGATGTTGAGACCTTTGTTCTCCATGGCCCCCATGTTGAATTCCGAGACGGCGACGATGTTGAAGACATCAAGGTCGTATTCGCGGCCGAATTTCTCCTCGTCCCAGCGCATGCACCGCTTCAGCGCATCCATCGCGTAGTCGGCGAGCAGCTCCTTGCCGTGTTCGACATAGATGCCGAGGTCGACCTTGCGACCTGACATGGTGGTGAAGCTGCCGGAAACCTTGCCGAGATCGCCGGCGACGAGCGCGAACAGATAGGACGGTTTCGGAAACGGATCGTGCCACACCGCATAGTGCCGCCCATTGCCGAGATCGCCGCCCTCCACCGGATTGCCGTTGGAAAGCAGCAGCGGTGCTTCCTTGCGCTCGGCCTCTATCCGCACCGTGTAGACCGAAAGGATGTCAGGCCGGTCGAGGAAATAGACGATGCGCCGGAAACCCTCGGCTTCGCATTGCGTACAATAGACGTCGTTGGTGCGGTACAAGCCCATCAGCGCCTGGTTGGCGGCCGGCGCGATTTCCGTTTCGACCAGAAGCTGGAAGCTCTTGGCGGTCGGCAGTCTGGTGATGATGAGATTGTCGGGCGTTGTCTGGTAATCGGAAAGCGCCAGCATCCTGCCGTCGATCTCGACCTGCAGCAAAAGGGTGAGCCCGTCGCCGTCGAGCACCAGCGGGCTGTCCAGCGGCGCGCCCTCGCTGCGCACAACGGTCATCAGCGCCGAGACCCGCGTGGCGCTCGGCGACAGGTTGAAGGTCAGGCTGATATCGGGGATGAGGTAGTCGCTCGGTCGGTAGTCTTCGAGTTTGAAGACCTGGCCGTCGTCTGTACGCATCCGTTGGATTCCTGATTGCCGCCGGCCCGCGACCGCCGGCTGGTTCAAATGAAAATAGGCTGACGGCTCTTTACACGAAAGCACCCCTCGACAAAACTAGGGCGAGGCTTATGTCAGGGCCTGAATTCCCCAGCCATACTGCGAGGACGACATGACGGTCGCAACACCGAAATTCGGGATGGGCGCATCCGTGCTGCGCCTGGAAGACCAGGCTTTCATCACCGGCATGGGTCGCTATACGGACGACATCCAGCCAGCCGCCACGCTGCATGGCTATGTCCTGCGCTCGCCCGTTGCAAAAGGAAAATTCTCCATCTCGTCGGTCGAGGCGGCAAGGGCCGCGCCCGGCGTGCATCTTGTCCTGACCGGGGCTGATCTCGGTCATCTTGGCGACCTGCAGTCGGGTTCCATGCAAAAGCAGCCGGACGGCACCCGCGCGCCCACCCGCGACATTCCGATCCTGTGCAAGGACCGCGTCCAGTATGTCGGCGATGCGGTCGCCTTCGTGGTGGCCGACAGCCGCGCGCTGGCGCAGGACGCCGCCGAACTCATCGAGGTCGACTATCAGGACGAGGAGGCCGTTTCCGGCACGATCGCGGCGCTCGATCCGGAAGCGCCGCTGGTCTGGCCGGAACTCGGCTCGAACAGGGCGTTCACCTACCATGCCGGCGACAAGAAGAAAGCCGATGCGGCCTTCGCCAAGGCCGCGAAGGTGACGCGCATCGACTTCATCAACAACCGGCTGGTCTGCAACTACATGGAAGCCCGCGCCGCCATCGGCGAATGGCGCACCGACGAAGACCGGTTCCAGCTCACCACCGGTTCGCAGGGCGTGCATTCCATGCAAACGATTCTCTCCGGTGTCTTCGGCATCGGCAAGGAGAAGCTGCGGGTCATCACGCCCGATGTCGGCGGCGGCTTCGGCCCGAAATCTTTCGTCTACCGTGAATATGCGCTGGTGCTGGAAGCCGCGAAACGCGTCGGCCGGCCGGTCAAATGGACCGGAGACCGGACCGAGCATTTCCTCACCGACGCGCAGGGGCGCGACAACGTCGTGACCGCCGAGATGGCGATGGACGAGAACGGCCGGTTCCTTGCCCTGCGGGTCGATCTACGCGCCAATATGGGCGCCTATCTCTCGCAATATGGCGGTTTCATTCCCTATATCGGCGTGACCATGTCGACCGGCGTCTATGACATCCAGGCGCTGGATGTGACCACGACCGGCATCTACACCAACACCTGCCCCATCGACGCCTATCGCGGGGCAGGGCGGCCGGAAGCAGCCTTCCTGCTGGAAAAGCTGGTCGATGCCTGCGCCCGCGACCTGGGGCTGGGAGCGGAAGAAATCCGCCGCCGCAATTTCATCCGGCCCGATCAGATGCCGTACCGGACGCAGACCGGCCGTCTGTACGATACCGGCGAATTCGACGGCCACATGAGCGTGGCGCTGGAAAGGGCTGAATGGAATCAGTTTTCCAGCCGTTTCGAGGAAGCCAGAACGCGCGGAAAAGTCCGCGGCATCGGCATGGCGACCTATATCGAGGCCTGCGCCTTTCCAGGATCCGAACCGGCCCATGTCGAACTGAACGGCGACGGCACCGTCACGCTGAAGATCGGCACGCAGACGAATGGACAGGGCCATGCGACGGCTTATGCGCAGTTCGTTGCCGAAAAGCTCAACCTGGATCTTGAGAAAATTTATGTCCGCCAGGGCGATACGGATGAGCTGAAATCCGGTGGCGGCACCGGCGGCTCGCGCTCCATCCCGCTCGGCGGCGTCTCCGCGTCACGCGCCGGCGAGGATTTGGCCGAAAAGATCAAGCGCGTCGCAGCCGATGAATTGGAAGCCTCGGCGGGCGACATCGAACTGGTCGATGGCACGGCGCGCATCGTCGGCACCGACCGTTCGCTCGATTTCTCCACCATCGCCAAGGCTGCCAAGAAGAAGGAAGACCTGCAGGGTTTCGGCGAATTCGTGCAGCACGAGGCGACCTATCCCAACGGGACGCATATCTGCGAAGTCGAGATCGATCCTGACACCGGCCACACCGACATCGTGCGCTACACCATCGTCGACGATTTCGGCGTTACGGTGAACCCGATCCTGCTTGCCGGGCAGGTCCATGGCGGCGTCGTCCAGGGCATCGGTCAGGCGCTCACGGAGGACACCGTCTATGGCGAAGACGGGCAACTCCTGACGGCGAGCTTCATGGACTACGCCATGCCGCGCGCCGATGATGTTCCGTCGTTCCACTTCGAGACCCGCAACGTACCGTCCACCACCAATGCGCTCGGCATCAAGGGCGCGGGCGAGGCCGGCACGATCGGCTCGACCCCCGCGGCGCTGAACGCCGTGGTCGACGCGCTCTACCGGGGCTACGGCATCGGCCACATCGAAATGCCGGCGACGCCGTCGCGCGTCTGGGCCGCCATTCAGGAGGCGACGGCCTGAATTGTCGGACGGCGAGGGGGACGCAGCGCAGAACACGCTGACCGGCATCGGCATGAAGATCGCTTCGGTGGCGATCTTCGTCGGCATGCAGGCCTGCATCAAGGCGGCGGATGACGTGCCGCCAGGCCAGATCGTGTTCTTCCGGTCCTTTTTCGCAATTGTGCCCGTCCTGGCTTTCCTCGCATGGAGGGGTGAGCTTCGATTCGCCTTCGCCACCAGCCGGCCGGTGAGCCATGTCGTCCGGGGCCTCGTCGGCGTCGCCGCCATGGGGTTCAGCTTTTTCGCCCTGACCCGGCTGCCGTTTCCGGAAACCATCACGTTGAACTATGCGCAGCCGCTGCTCATCGTCATGTTCAGTGCGATCTTTCTTGGTGAGATTGTGCGCGCCTATCGCTGGACGGCGGTCGCGGTCGGTCTGTTCGGCGTCATGGTCATTTCATGGCCCAACCTCACCCTGCTGACAGGCGCCGAAGGGATCGATAACCAGCAGGCGGCCGGCGTGGTCGCGATGCTGATTTCGGCCGTGATTTCGGCGGTAGCGGCGCTTCTGGTGCGCAAGCTCGTCCATACCGAGCGGACATCGACGATCGTGCTGTGGTTCTCGCTGACGGCCACCATTGCCTCATTCGTTTCGATCCCGTTCGGCTGGAACTGGCTGAGTCCACTGCAGACGGTCCTGCTGGTGGCGGCCGGCCTGAGCGGCGGCGTCGCGCAAATCCTGATGACGCAGGCCTATCGCCATGCAGAGGCCTCGGTCGTGGCGCCGTTCGAATACACCTCGATGATTTTCGGTCTCGGTCTCGGTTACCTGCTCTTCGCCGACATTCCCTCGCTCAACACGCTGATCGGCGGTTTCATCGTCATAGGCGCCGGACTTTTCATCATCTGGCGCGAGCGCCGGCTTGGGCTGGAACTTACCGCGGCCCGCAAGGCTGGCTCTCCACCGGGCTAGCAGCTCACCATCAGGAATAATTGGGTTGAGCCGGACGCTCGGCCGCCAGCCGGGTAAGCACCGCCCTTGTCGCGTCATCGGCTGGAAAGAACGATTCGATCGCGAGCTCGGAGAGCGTGACATCGAGCGCCGTGCCGAAAACGGTGATCGTGCTGATGAACGATAGGATCGAGTCGCCCATCCGAAGCTTCAGCATATGGGCGATGGCCGAACTTTCATTGTGAATGATTCTGCCTTGAGAAACGCCGCCCGGATAGCCGCGCAGCTCCTCCTCCAGTTGTTCCAGCAGCGGGTCTGCATAGGTCTCGTTCTGCCGCTTGAGCCGCGCCAGGATATGCGCCCGCCATTCCGCCAGATTGACAATCTTCGAAGCGAGGCCCTTGGGATGAAGGCACAGCCGCAGCACGTTGACCGGCGGTTCCAGCAAGGCGCTGTCCTCGACCGCGGCGAGGAACGGTGCGACCGTGTCGTTCGCCGCCACCATGTTCCAGCGCGAATCCACCGCGAAGGCAGGGCAGGGCTCATGCCCCTTGAGCACCAGCTTGACCGCCGACAGGGCCTGAGAAAGAGAGGGGTCTGCCAGTGTCCGCTCACCGTATTGCGGCGCGAACCCGGCGGCCAGAAGCATGCGGTTGCGGTGGCGCAGCGGCACGTCGAGGCTGTCGGCCAGCCGGATCACCACCTCCCGCGACGGCGCCGCGCGGCCGCTTTCGAGAAAGCTGAGGTGGCGCTGCGAGATGTCCGCCTCGCCGGCGAGATCCAGTTGGCTCATGCGGCGGCGCGACCGCCATTCGCGTATGATGCCGCCCACGGCGTTTTCGGTTTCGGACATTGCCAATCCTGTCTGATCGAGATGCCGAAAACTAGGATATCGAATTCGGCTTTTCTATTACCTCACACGTAATCGCCATCTCTCCTCCATGGCTTCATCGTCACGACATCCCGACCGCTCCGGCGAAATCGGGACCACGAAACCAGATAGGAGACGACGATGTCCGTCACGATCACCAAGTTCCTGCGCAACGTTCTCTACGCCGACATTCTCTTCAGCAGTGTCGGAGCGGTTCTGATGACGGCGGGCTCGCCCTTCCTGTCGCCGCTGCTCGATCTGCCTGCCGGCCTGCTTCTCGGCGCCGGTGCGGCCTTGGTTCCGTGGGTGATTGGCCTTGCGGTCGTCGCCCGCCGCGAACAGGTTTCGAAAACCGTCATGGTTGACATTATCGGCATCAATTTTCTTTGGGCAGCCATCTGTTTCGGCCTGCTGATCGGCGGCTGGATCGCCCCGAACGCGCTGGGAATTGCTTTTGTGGTCGCGCAGGCCATTACGGTCGCGCTGCTCGGCTGCCTGCAATGGCGCGGAATGCAGGTTCAGGCTTCGGGAACTAAAATTCCCGCAGCTTCATCTTGACCTCGAGGAAGTCGCGCCAGACCAGCTTCTTGTGCGCCGGCGTGCGCAGCAGATAGGCGGGGTGCAGGGTCGGCATCGCTGGAATGACGGCGCCGGATGCGGTCGCGTGGGAGCGCCAGTTTCCGCGCAGCCGCAAAATCCCCTCGGTCGTGGCGAGCAGCGTCTTGGCCGAGGGGCCGCCCAGCGTGACCAGTAGTTTCGGCCCGACGAGCTCGATCTGCCGCTCGATGAAAGGCCGGCATATTTCCGTTTCGTGCGGCGTCGGCGTGCGGTTGCCCGGCGGCCGCCATGGAATGACATTGGCGATGTAGACACTGGTCCGGTCGAGCCCGATGGCGGCCAGCATCCGGTTCAGCAACTGGCCGGAACGGCCGACGAAAGGCAGGCCTTCAAGGTCCTCGTCACGTCCCGGGGCTTCGCCGACAAGCATGACGTCGGCTTCCGGGTTGCCGTCGGAGAAAACCAGATTCTTGGCTGTGAACTTCAGATTGCAGCCATCGAAACCGGCCATCGCCTCACGCAGCTCGTCCAGCGTCTGCGCCTGCCGCGCCAGATCGCGCGCCAGCGTTGCCTGCGCCTCGTCAGGAACCGTCGTCGGCCGGGCGGCCGCATTGTCTGTCGAAGGCCGGCGCGGCTGGGCCGGCCTGGCACGGTCTGACGCAGGGGCGGCGGTCCGTTCCGGCTCTCTCGCCGTCGCAGGCACACGATCTCCGCCCTTCGGCAGGGCAGGGGGAGGCGCCTCGGTGAACCGGTTCACAGGCGTCTCGTTCAGGGCCTCGTCCACGCCGGCATCAGCATAGAAGGCAAGCAGCTCGCGCAACCCCGCCGGCGGTTCTTTAGCGATGGCAGTCATGGCGCCACCATCTTTCGCCCCGGCGTCATTTGCAAGCTTAGCTCGAGGGAATCCGTGGGTCTTGCACCAGGTAGAACGTCCAGCGCGGCGTGTAATCCGTTATCAGGAACGCGAACGTCACCGTCGCCAGAGGATCGACCTTGCCGTTCTCGAAAAGCAGCCGGTCATAAGGTTCGAAATCGCGGCTGAATTCCGCAAAGGCGCTGGAGACGATTTCAGTGGGGTTCTTGTTGCGCTGGTCGAAGGACAAGCCGTCACCGAAGACGCTCGGCTGGTTGAGGATTTCCTGCAATTCGAACTCGAATTCGACCCATGGCTGGCCGCTGTTGTTCAGCGTTTCGATCCGCATATGAAGGATGCCGTTGGCATAATACCCCGCGTCGGCAAATGGCTGGATCGGCCTGATCGTGCGGAAGGTCAGCGTCACGGGGGATGCCGAATTCAGCTCCTCCTCGATGACGATCGGATCAGCCGATGTGCCGGTCCCCGAGACGCCGGTGATGCGAAAGCCGCCGAGTTCGTCTGAAATCGAGTATGCGCCTGCCTTCCATACGATTGGCTCGGCCCGACTCTCGGCGGCAGGATTTGCTATTGAAACGAAGGGCAGTACCCGGATCGTCAGACCGAGCGTGCGGAAAAGGCGCGTCAGTGCGGAACCGGCAGGCACAGCGTTGCGCATTGGCCGACTATGGCGGATCGTTTCGCGTTCGAACATCGAAAACTTGAAATTGGCTTCGCTGCCGCTTTCTGAAATTGACGTTTACGTTAGCGTAAACTAGATTTCATGCATACCTGCTTGTCATACGGCTTAAGGAATTTTCCGTTGGCAAGGGATCGAGATTGCCATAGCGCTTGGATGCGCTATGAGCGCGGCAGCCAGCGGACGGCCAGCGACGGGAGGAAAGATGAGCGAGATCGAACGCGAGAGCATGGAATTCGACGTTGTGATCGTTGGCGCCGGCCCGGCGGGCCTGGCAGCTTCCATCCGTTTGAAACAGCTGAATCCAGATCTTTCCGTCGTGGTGCTGGAAAAGGGCGGCGAAGTCGGCGCGCATATCCTCTCCGGCGCGGTGGTCGATCCGGTCGGCATCGACCGTCTTTTGCCCGGCTGGCGCGAGGAAAGCGATCATCCCTTCAAAACACCGGTTACGGCCGATCATTTCCTGGTTCTTGGCCCTGCGGGTTCGGTGCGGCTGCCCAATTTCATGATGCCGCCGCTGATGAACAATCACGGCAACTACATCGTCTCGCTCGGCAATGTCTGCAAATGGCTGGCTGGCAAGGCCGAGGCGCTGGGCGTCGAGATTTATCCGGGCTTCGCCGCTGTGGAGCTTCTCTACAATGAGGCGGGCGCCGTCACCGGCGTCGTGACCGGTGATATGGGCGTCGAAAAGGGCGGCAGCCACGGGCCGAACTTCGCGCCGGGCATGGCGCTGATGGGCAAGTATGTGCTGATCGGGGAGGGCGCGCGGGGCTCTCTCGCCAAGCAACTCATCGCCAGGTTCAACCTGTCCGACGGCCGCGAGCCGGGCAAATACGGCATCGGCCTGAAGGAGCTGTGGGAGGTCAAGCCGGAGAACCACAAGCCGGGCCTGGTCCAGCATTCGTTCGGCTGGCCGCTCGACATGAAGACCGGTGGCGGTTCCTTCCTTTACCACCTCGAGAACAATCAGGTGGCTGTCGGCTTCGTTGTCCATCTGAACTACAAGAACCCGTATCTTTCGCCCTTTGAGGAATTCCAGCGCTTCAAGACGCATCCGGCGATCGCCGGCACCTTCGCTGGCGCCAAGCGCATCGGCTACGGCGCGCGCGCAATCACGGAGGGTGGTTGGCAGTCGGTGCCGAAGCTGTCCTTCCCGGGCGGTGTCCTGATGGGCTGCGCCGCCGGCTTCGTCAACGTGCCGCGCATCAAGGGGTCGCACAATGCGGTGCTGTCCGGCATGCAGGCTGCCGAGCACGTCGCCGAGGCGGTCGCGGCTGGTCGCGCCAATGACGAACTGACGGGCTATGAGGAAAACTGGCGCTCGACCGAGATCGGCAAGGACTTGAAACGCGTCCGCAACGTCAAGCCCCTGTGGTCGCGCTTCGGCACCATCGCCGGCGTTGCCATCGGCGGCCTCGACATGTGGCTGAACACATTGCTGGGCTTCTCGCCCCTCGGCACGCTCAAGCATGGCAAGACCGACGCGCAGTCGCTGGAGCCGGCGTCGCAGCACCAGAAGATCGCCTATCCGAAGCCGGACGGCGTGCTCACTTTCGACCGGCTGTCCTCCGTCTTCATCTCGGGCACCAATCACGAGGAGGACCAGCCGGTCCATCTCCAGGTCAAGGACATGGACCTGCAGAAGCGATCGGAGCATGACGTCTTTGCCGGGCCGTCCACACGCTATTGCCCGGCTGGCGTCTATGAATGGGTCGACAAGGACGGCAACGCCGCCGCCGACCCGCAGGCCAGGGATGTTCGCTTCGTCATCAACGCGCAGAACTGCGTCCACTGCAAAACCTGCGACATCAAGGATCCGAACCAGAACATCAACTGGGTGCCGCCGCAGGGCGGCGAGGGCCCCGTCTACCAGAACATGTAGCGGGTCGGCCCGGCACGGCCCGCAAGCATTTGTTAACGTAACTGTTGAAACCGGCGCGCGCCTGTGTTTCCTTAGGCTCTGTCCTTGTGGAGACATTGGATGCGCCGAACCGTTCTGGCCTGTATCTCTGCATTCTGTACAAGCGCGACGCTGACAAATCCGGCAGCGGCGGGCACGCGGGTCGAAGTACGGACCCAAAGCTACGACATTTCCGGCGAGACTGGCCGCGCCTTGCTGGAGGCGATGGACCGCAAGGGTCCCAAGCACGGCTTCACCGCGCGCGCCATCGCCCAGACCAGCTATACGGTCGACTGGCAGTTCACCACCGCGCAGAATGACGGCGGCTGCCGCATGAAGGGCGTCTCCGGCAAGCTCAACCTCACCTACACCTATCCGCGCGTCGTTTCGCCTTTGGCCCCGGCCCTGCGCAAGAGATGGAGCCGGTTTTTCGCCGGCGTGCGCGCTCATGAGCAGGATCATGGGCGCATGGCCAAGGAAATGGTGAACAAGGCGGCGCGCGCCGCATCGGCGGTCAAAATTGCCAACGATCCGCTCTGCACCAGGGTCAAACGCGAAGCCAAACGGCGCATCGACGCGATCTATGCCGCCTATGAAGCCAGGCAGATCGCCTTCGACCAGCGGGAACACCGCAAGGGCGGGCATGTCGAGGCCCTGGTGGTGCGGCTGGTCAGCAGCGGCATATAGAACCGCGCCTGCTAAATCCTTGGAAGCTCGCCCTAAGCGGCGGCACCCCGCCGAACTGCGTTCGCATCGGCGGTTGCCGTCTCCGGTTCGTCAGGCTTCGGCGCCTGTTGCTTGATCGAAAACTCCACCAGCACCGGCAGGTGATCGGACCCAGTGCTGGCCAGGGTCCGGATGGAATTCACGAAGATGTCGCCTTTGGAGAAGACCTGATCGATCGGCAGGCCGGCGAAACGCAGCATTTCCGGCAGCTTCATATATTGCCACGTCGGGCCGGCCGAGGCCATGATTTTGAGCCCGCCGGCCCGGGCGACGCGCCGGACCGCGGCGCTCCACGGCGTGGCGTTGCAATCTCCCGCCATGATCGCCGTTTCGCCAAGCCGCGACAGTGGTTCGGCAAGATGGCTCAGTTGCCAGGGTTGTTCGAACGGCCATGGCCAGCTCAGATGGATTGCGGCCACGTCGGCCGTCGTGCCGCCGAGATCGACAGCTGCGACGGCAAGCGCGCCGCGTGCGAAACATGCGGGCTCCGTGCCTTCCTTGAACGGACGCCGCGACAGGATGGCGACGCCGAACACCAGGTTCGGATAGGGGCAGATGAGCTGATACGGGTAAGCGTGCGAAAGCAGTTGCAGTTTGCCCTTCCACATGTCCGAGACTTCGTCGAGCGTGATGACGTCCGGCTGTATGCGGCCGACAAGCGACAGGACCTTCTCCGGTGTCGGGTTGTTGAAGCGCAAATTCATCTGCAACAGGCGGTAGACGGGTTGTTCGTCGGACCGAACCTCGAAGCGGGCCTGCACTGGTCCCAGACCGAGATCGGCCAGCATGGTCGATGTCGTTGTGAAGCAGGCGATAGCGAAGACGACGCCGGCCAGGGCATAAAGGCGAAAGCGTCCGAACAGGAGCAACACGGCCAGAACCGCGCTCGCCACCGCCAGATGGGCGCGGAAATGCGCAAAGGAATCGAACGCCGGGTGGACATCGCCGAAGAAGCCGATCATCAGCAGCACGGATGCAATGGCGAGGCCGATCATGCCCAATATCTGCAAAAGAAAGAGAGATCGCTTCATCGGCCCCTTTCGCCGGAAAAATGCGGCTCATTGATGGTGGACCTTGCCAGACCTATGGTTCACGCGAAACTGCTCCAGCCTGCGGAAAATGGATGATGCGAATGATCCGACTGGGTACCTTGATTGCGGCAATCGTTTTCCCGTTTCACGGTGCGTGGGCCGAGACGGTGGAGAAGGTTGCGACCTACGCAGTTTCGGGAGCCACCGGCATCGAGCTCTACCGGTCGATCGGCGAGCGCGGACCCAAGCTCGGACCGACCCGCGCCATCGCCCACACCACCTTCGACCTGAAATGGACGCGCCGCTACGATGGCAGCGGCGGCGCCTGCCGTCTCGCCGTCCAACGCCCGCATCTTGTCATCACCTATACGGTGCCGAAGGCGGAGAATTTGCCTGCCTCGGTACAGGATCGATGGAAGACCTTTGCCGACGGCGTGCTCCGTCACGAAAAGGTTCATGGCCAGACGATCAAGGACATGGTGGCGGAGATTGAGAGGTTTTCGCTCGAAATGCGGGTTGCGGACGATCCGAAATGCAGCAAGTTCCGCCAGCAGCTGACTGAGCGCCTCTCCGCTATCTCACAGGCGCAACGCAAGCAGGGCCGCGATTTCGATCGCGACGAGTTCGCCGAAGGCGGCAACATGCAACGCCTTATCCTGGGCCTTGTGAACGGCGGGTAGCCGCGCCGTTGGGCGAGCAAGGAAGACGAACGGGCGATCGGTTGCTTCGCTCGCTTACTGGAATGCCGTCTCCGAAAAACTGCGCAGCTTGCGCGAATGCAGCCGCTCCATCGGCATTTCCGCCAACTTCTCCATCGTCCTGATGCCGATGGTCAGATGCTGCGCCACCTGCCGCTTGTAGAACTCGCTGGCCATGCCCGGCAGTTTCAGCTCGCCATGCAGCGGCTTGTCGGAGACGCAGAGCAGCGTGCCGTAGGGGACGCGGAAGCGGAAACCGTTGGCTGCGATGGTGGCCGATTCCATGTCGAGCGCGATGGCGCGCGATTGCGACAGCCGCTGCACCGGCCCGCGCTGGTCGCGCAGTTCCCAGTTGCGGTTGTCGATGGTGGCGACGGTGCCGGTGCGCATGATGCGCTTGAGATCATAGCCGGATAGCCCGGTGACTTCCGCGACCGCTTCCTGCAACGCCACCTGGATTTCGGCCAGCGGCGGAATCGGCACCCACACCGGCAGATCGTCGTCGAGGACATGGTCCTCACGCACATAGGCGTGCGCCAGCACATAGTCGCCCAGTGCCTGCGTGTTGCGCAGCCCGGCGCAGTGCCCGAGCATCAGCCAGGCATGGGGGCGCAACACCGCGACGTGATCGGTGATCGTCTTGGCGTTGGAGGGCCCGACGCCGATATTGACCATGGTGATGCCGCCATTGTCCGGCTTCTTCAAATGATAGGCGGGCATCTGTGGCAGGCGCGGCGGCGTCGCCCCCTCGCTGGCATGCCGCTCGCCCGCCTTGGTGACGACATTGCCCGGTTCGACGAACTCCATATAGCCTTCGCCGCCATTGGCCATCTGCTCGCGCGCCAGCGCGCAGAACTCGTCGATATAGAACTGGTAGTTGGTGAACAGGACGAAGTTCTGAAAATGCCGCGGGCTGGTTGCCGTGTAGTGCGACAGGCGGTGGAGGGAATAGTCGATGCGCTGCGCGGTGAAAGGCGCCAGCGGGCGGGCCTCGCCCAAGGCCACCTCGAACGTGCCGTTGGCGATCTGGTCGTCGGTGCCGTCGAGGTCCGGCACGTCGAACAGGTCGCGGATCGGCCGCTGGATGCGCTCGGCCGCCGCGCCGTCGACATGCGTGCCTTCGAGAAAAGCGAAATGCAGCGGGATCGGCGTTTCGGATTCCGACACGGTAACCGGGACGCCATGGTTGCGCATGATCAGCCGCAACTGCTCAAGCAGGTAGTTCTCGAACAGATCCGGACGCGTGATGGTGGTGGAGAAATGACCTGGCGTTGGCATGTGGCCATAGGCCTGGCGTGAATCGATCTGCGTGAACGAATTGGTTGTCACGCCGAGCGCCGGATAAAACGCCCGATAGCGCCGGTTGATGTCGCCGCCGGAGGCCAGCCCATCGAAGGAGTCGCGCAGGAATCCGGTATTGCGTTCGTAGAGCGTCTGCAACGCGGCGACCGCCTCGGCGGCATCGTCGAAGCTTTGCCGCTTGAACGGCTCCGGCATTGCGACCGTTTCGATAGCCTGCGGGTAGATTCGTTTTTCCATGGCTCAATATAGGCTGCGGCAGCGACGCTTGGGAGGGGGGCGGCGTCGAAACCTTTCAGCCGGCGGAAAGGGCGGTCAATCCCTCTGCAGGCTGACCAGCAGCACGAAGCCGGCGCCCTTCTTCTTCATGGCCGGAGCGTCGATCGTCGCACCTGTGTCGGCCCGCATCATCGGCACGGCAAGCACCGGCGCCGCCAGCACCATGAGGATCAGGGCCGTGCGCGGCAGCAGGCGCAGGATAATCCGGAGATTGGCGGCGAGGCGGTTCATGGCTTTGGTGCTTTCTCTTTTATCTTTGTCGCTCAGCGTTGGTTTTGGTTCATGCAGAAGGTGCAGTTTCGCGGGCTTGCCGTTTCCCAGTCGCGGGTCGGGCGGCTCGCTTCAGCCACAATGATGGCGAATCCCATGCCGAACAGCGTTGTCAGCAGGCAAACGATGGTAAAGCGGCGCGCAAGCATTGGGGTCTCTCCCTCGATGCTGGCGACTATGCCCGGATGCGGCTGAACCCTCTCTGAGGTCGCCGTTCATCTGCGGTTCAAGATGATTGACGCCGTCTTGACGCCGGGCGGTTCGTGCCGGCAGGCACAAAAAAACGGGGCCTCGCGGCCCCGTCCCTTGTTTTATCTATCCGCCTGGCCTCAGAGCTTGTTCCAGGTCTGGCTCTTGCAGATCAGGCCGCCGAGCACGCAGCCGCTCATCTTGAGCGTGCTGCCGGTCAGCGTCGCCTTGCCCGAATAGGTTTTGTCGGTTGCCGGATCGGTGATGCTGCCGGTGTATTTGTTGCCGCCGGCCGCTTTCAGCCTGCCGATGTTCTTGCCTGCGTGCTTGCCGGTCTTCAGCGTGATCGAGCCGCCGCCGGTAATCGCAGCCGTCTCGCCGGACTGGGTCTTCCAATTACCGTCGATCGGGTCAGCCATGGCCGATCCCGCCATGATTAGGGTGGCCGCCAGGGCCATGCTCACTTTACGAAACATCTAGGTCCTCCCTGCGGGATGCCGGTTTGGCTGCTTCAGCCAGCCTCACCCCTTACGCAAACGTAAGCTAATTCAGCTTTCCGGGAAACGAAAGCGGTGCCGCTAGGGAAGATGCGCACAATTTTGCGGTCGTTCCGCATCGGGTTTCCGCCTCTCGCGAGACAGGTTTTAAAGCGCTCGTCTTTTTGCCAAGCGTTTCCGTGGTTAGCGAAGTCTTGAATTCGCAGGCGTGCATTTTCATCGATTTTTTCGCAAATCCCCGGTTCGCCGGGCTTTCTATCCTTAACGGTTTCTCACGTTTACTTCTTGTTTTAGCTTTGTTTTCTTCCAATTAAGCAAGCCATTTAACGACGGATTCAAGCCTCGCCGGCATTCTCGGAAGCATCGAAAGAGCAGCCCCACGGGACACGGGAAGGCGGCTCTCGGGAGCCAGACAGGGGATAAGAAAATGGCACGTTTTGAAATGCTCGAAGCCGGCGTCGGCGTCATCGGTGCGAACGCCCAGGCAGACATTCTCTTCGAACTCGGCATGATGTACGCCACCGGCCGCGACTGCGACACCGATCTCGTCGCCGCCCACAAATGGTTCAACATCGCCGCCATCAAGGGCTCGACGCGCGCCGCCGAGCTGCGCTCGGAGCTTTCGGCGACGATGTCCAAGGCGGAAGTGGCGCAGGCGCTGCGCGAAGCCCGCGAATGGATGACCATGCACTGACACCAGTTGCGCGTCTCAGGCGCAATCAGGGCAGGGCTTTATAAGGCCCGCCCCAAGACCAGAACGCGGCGGCCCGCTGGCGGGCTAGCCGCGCATGGAACAGGGAAGCAGGCAGACTGGGCACGGGGGCGCCCGGAGTGACCTTGCAGTGAAAGCCGCGACCGGTCGAGACAAGACCGGCGCGGCTTCCGCGTTTGGCGGCGACTGCCATTCGAAGCGCGGCTCGGGCCGGATAATCAGCTCATGCCGACATAGCGGCCCGGCCGATGATTGATCGCCACCGTCATGTTGAGCGCGGCGGCGCCGATCACCGAAAGCAGCACCTGCCGCCAGTCCACGACGAAAAACGACACCGCCAGTATGGCCAGATCCACCGCGAGCGAGAAATAGCCGGCGCGGATGCCGTGATTGTCCTGCAGGTAGAGCGCCAGCACGTTGAAGCCGCCGAGACCGGCCCGGTGCCGGAAAAGGATCAGCAGGCCGGTGCCCATCAGCCCGCCGCCGACAATGGCGGCATAGACAGGATTGAGGCTGGAAAAATCAACCAGGCCCGGCACGATCCGCGACAGCAGCGAAAAGAAGGCGACGGCGAGGAAGGTTCGGATGGTGAAGGGCCAGCCCATGCGCTTCACTGCCAGATACCAGAACGGCAGGTTTATGATGAAGAAGATCGGCCCGAAGGCGTAGCCGGTCGCATACTGGATAAGCAGCGCGATGCCTGCCGAACTGCCGGTCAGAAGCATGGCGTGTTGGTAGAGCACGAGGCCGAGAGAAACGAACACCGTGCCCCAGAAGATTGCCAGCGCGTCCTCGAGCCAGCTGTGCTTTTCGATGTTCGAGGGCTTCGTCGCGGTCACGGCTGTTCGGCCATGCGCACCAGAACGGTTCCGTCCATCACCTGGGCGCCCTCTGTGACGATCTCGGCAATGATGCCGTCATGCGGCGCGGTGATTGTGTGTTCCATCTTCATCGCCTCGAGGACGAGAAGCGGCTGGCCCTTGATAACGTCGTCGCCGCTGGCGGCCCGCACGATCTTGACGAGGCCGGGCATCGGCGCCCGCAGGAAATCGCCGGCTCCGCCAGCTTCGTCGGCCTTTGCCAGCGGATCTGGCACGGTGAACGTATAGCTGGTCGCGCCCGCGAATACGGTGACGTGTCCCGGCCAGCGGGCGAGGCGGGCATTCTGCGACGGACGGTGCGTCGTGCCATCGCCGATATCGACGGAACTGAGGCCCTTTTCGAAGGACAGTGAGGCTGCGATCTCCTGCTCGCCGAATTTCAGCGCGATACGCCGCGGCGTGGCGTGGAAATGCGCGTAGCCGGCAAGCGACGACCACGGATCGTTCGAAGCAGTCTGCGGTTCGAAGCCGGACGCGGCCAGCGCTGCGGTCGCGACAATGCTTTCGCCTGGTGACGGGGCCGCCGTCAGCGCATCCTGCTTGCGGCCGATCAGGCCGGTATCGACATCGCCCGTCGCAAATTCAGGATCGGAAGCAAGCGCTGCGAGAAAGGCCGTGTTGACAGTCGAACCCGCAACTTCCGTTTGCGCCAGCGCCCTTTGCAGTCCTGCAAGCGCCGCCGCGCGATCCGGGCCATGAACGACCAGCTTGGCGATCATCGGATCGTAGAAGGGAGAGATGGCGTCGCCCTGACGGACGCCGGTTTCGACGCGCAGGCCGCACCCGGGCGGAGCGTTGGCGGGAAATTTAAGGTGATGCAGCGTGCCCGTTGCCGGCAGGAAGCCACGGCTGGCATCCTCGGCGTAAAGCCGCGCTTCGAAAGCGTGGCCTTCCAATTCGATTTCATCCTGGCTTTTCGGCAGCCTCTCGCCGGCGGCAACCCGCAACTGCCATTCGACCAGATCGATGCCGGTGATCATTTCCGTCACCGGATGTTCCACCTGCAGGCGTGTGTTCATTTCCATGAACCAGAAGCGGTCGGGCCGCAGCCCCTCCGAGGCATCGACGATGAACTCGATCGTGCCGGCGCCGGAATAGGCGATCGCCTTGGCGGCCTTCACCGCCGCGTTGGTCATGGCAGCCCGCATCTCGGCGTTCATGCCTGGGGCGGGGGCTTCCTCGATCACCTTCTGGTGGCGGCGCTGCGCCGAGCAGTCCCGTTCGAACAGATGTACGGCATTGCCGAAATTATCGCCGAACACCTGCACTTCGATGTGGCGCGGCTTGTCGACATATTTCTCGACCAGCACGCTGTCGTCGCTGAACGCCGCCTTGGCCTCGCGCCGGGCGCCCGACAGCGCCTCGGCGAAGTCGTCGGGATCATCGACGCGGCGCATGCCCTTGCCGCCGCCGCCGGCGCGCGCCTTGATCAACACCGGATAGCCGATTTCGCGCGCCTTGGTGGCGAGCAGCACGATCTCCTGCGCTTCGCCATGATAGCCGGGCACCACCGGCACCCCGGCCTTTTCCATCAGCCGCTTGGCGGCGTCCTTCAGCCCCATCGCCCGGATCGACGCAGCGGACGGACCGATGAAGGTCAGCCCGGCCGCGACGACCTGATCGACGAATTTCGGGTTCTCGGACAGGAAGCCGTAGCCCGGATGGATGGCTTCCGCACCGCGTATCCGCGCCGCTTCGATGATCCTGTCCCCGACCAGGTAGCTCTCGCCGACGGGTGACGGGCCGATATGCACGGCCTCGTCCGCCATCTCGACATGCAGCGCGTTGCGGTCGGCGTCCGAATAGACAGCGACCGTCCTGACGCCCATGCGTCGCGCGGTCCGAATGACCCGGCACGCGATCTCGCCGCGATTGGCGATGAGGATTTTCTCGAACATCGGCTTCCTGTCGTTTCGAGCCACGGCAACGTGCCGTGGGGTAACGGTCGCTATGCGATAGCGCCGATGAAATCCAACTTCCCAAGCGGAACGCCCTTGTGGCGCATGATCCCGTAGGCGGTGGTGAGATGAAAATAGAAATTGGGGAGAGCGAATTTCTGGATGTAGCTGGCCGCGGTCAGGTCCAGCTGACGGTCGCCGAATTTCAGCACCACCGGCTCGTTCTCCTTGCCGTTCATGCTGTCAGGTTTCACCAGGTTCAGATAGTCGATCGTCGCCTTGATGCGGCCCTTGAGCTCGTCGAACGTCTCTTCATAGTCTGGCATTTTCTTCGGTTCGGCCTGCGCCACCCGCACCGCAACGAAGCGCACCGTGTCGGAAGCGCGTTGGATTTGCGCGGAAAGCGGCGCCATGTCCGGGAAAAGCCGCGCCGAAATGATTTCCCCGTGCGCCATGCCATTGGCGATGGCGAACGAACGGCCCTTTTCCAGATTGACCGAAAGGGTCTTCAGGCCATGGATGAAAACGGGAATGGTGATGTCGTAGAGAGAAAGAGACATTTTACTCCTGATCCGTTCAAAGTTGGATGGTCAATCGATTTGGTTGGGCGACGGGGTGTGCCCGGTCTACATCCGGAACACGCCGAACTTCGTCTCGGGCACCGGCGCATTTAATGCTGCGCTCAACGATAAAGCCAGTACTTCGCGCGTCCTCGCCGGGTCGATGATGCCGTCGTCCCAGAGCCGCGCCGAGGAATAGAGCGGATGACCCTCGTGCTCGTACTTCATCAGGATCGGCTTCTTGAATTTCGCCTCGTCCTCGGCGCTCCACTCGCCGCCTTTGCGCTCGATGTTCTCGCGCCGGACCATGGCGAGCACCATCGCCGCCTGTTCGCCGCCCATGACCGAGATGCGCGCATTCGGCCACATCCACAGGAAGCGGGGTGAATAGGCGCGGCCGCACATGCCGTAGTTGCCGGCGCCGAACGATCCGCCGACGATCATCGTGACCTTCGGCACCTGCGCCGTCGCCACCGCCGTCACCAGCTTGGCGCCGTCCTTGGCGATGCCGCCTGCCTCGTATTTCTTGCCGACCATGAAACCGGTGATGTTCTGCAGGAACACGAGCGGGATCTTGCGCTGGCAGCACAGCTCGATGAAATGCGCACCCTTCTGGGCGCTTTCTGAAAACAGCACGCCATTGTTGGCGATAATGCCGACCGGCATGCCCATCAGATGCGCAAATCCGGTTACCAGCGTGGTGCCGTAATTCTGCTTGAACTCATCGAACTCGGAGCCATCGACCACACGAGCGATCAGTTCACGCACATCGTAGGGCTGGCGCAGATCGGTCGGAACGATGCCGTAAAGCTCCTGCGGATCATAGAGTGGTGGAGTAGGCGCGCGCATATCCAGCGCTATGGGCTTTGTACGATTCAAATTGCGCACGATGCGGCGGCAGATCGCCAGTGCGTGCATATCGTCCAGAGCGTAGTGGTCAGCCACGCCGGACTCGCGCGTGTGCAGATCAGCCCCGCCAAGCTCTTCCGCGGTCACGTCCTCGCCGGTTGCCGCCTTCACCAGCGGCGGTCCGCCGAGAAAGATCGTCGCCTGCTTGCGCACCATGATGGATTCATCGGCCATCGCCGGCACATAGGCGCCGCCCGCCGTGCAGGAGCCCATGACGCAGGCGATCTGCGGAATGCCGGCGGCGCTCATGTTGGCCTGATTGTAGAAGATGCGGCCGAAATGATCCCGGTCCGGAAAAACCTCGTCCTGGTTGGGCAGGTTGGCGCCGCCGGAATCGACCAGATAGACGCAGGGCAGGTTGTTCTGCGCGGCGATCTCCTGCGCCCGCAGATGCTTCTTCACCGTGATCGGATAGTAGGTGCCGCCCTTTACCGTCGCATCGTTGACGACGACCATGACTTCACGACCCTCGACGCGCCCGACGCCGGCGATCATGCCGGCGGAGGCGATATCCTCGCCATACATGCCGTGCGCGGCGAACTGGCCGATTTCAAGAAAAGGCGAGCCGGGGTCGAGCAGTTGCGCCAGCCGCTCACGCGGCAGCAGCTTGCCGCGTGACACATGCCGCTCGCGCGCCTCGTCCGATCCCCCCTGCTGCGCGACCGTCGCCTTCTCGGTTATGTCGGCGACGAGATCGCGCATCCGCTCCGCATTGGCGCGGAAGGCATCGGAGGCGGGGGAAATCTGGGAGGTGAGGGCGGGCATGCGGTCCTCGATGCAGTTGAGTTCGCAGAAGGTATCGTGACGGTAGAAAACCAAGCTTGAACCACCGTCGAATGTAACGTCACAAACGGGTAGCCTCAACCTTCCGCCATGATCTCGCGGCCGATCAGCCAGCGCCGGATCTCGCTGGTCCCAGCGCCGATTTCGTAGAGCTTGGCGTCGCGCAGCAGTCTGCCGGTGGGATAGTCGTTGATATAGCCGTTGCCGCCCAGCAGCTGGATAGCGTCGAGCGCCATCAGCGTCGCTTTCTCGGCGGCGAACAGGATGCAGCCGGCGGCGTCCTTGCGCGTGGTGTCGCCCCGGTCGCAGGCCGCGGCCACCGCATAGACATAGGCGCAGGCGGCGTTCATCGTCGTGTACATGTCGGCGAGCTTGCCCTGCACAAGCTGGAATTCGCCGATCGGCCGGCCGAACTGTCGGCGCTCGCCAACATAGGGCACCGCAACGTCGAGGCAGGCGGCCATAATGCCGAGCGGCCCGCCGGCAAGCACGGTGCGTTCGTAGTCCAGGCCGGACATCAGCACTTCGACGCCGCGGCTTTCCTCGAACAGCACGTTTTCGAACGGGACTTCTACATTCTCGAACACCAGTTCCCCGGTGTTCGAGCCGCGCATGCCGAGCTTGTCGAGTTTCTGCGCAACTGAAAAACCCGGCATCGATTTCTCGACGATGAAGGCGGTGATGCCGCGCGAACCCATGGTCACGTCGGACTTGGCATAGACCACCAGCGTCTGTGCGTCCGGCCCATTGGTGATCCACATCTTTGTGCCGTTCAGCACATAGCGGTCATTGTGCTTCTCGGCCCGCAACCGCATCGAGACCACGTCCGAACCCGCGCCCGGCTCCGACATGGCAAGCGCCCCCACATGTTCACCCGAACACAGCGCCGGCAGGTATTTTTCCTTCTGCGCCGGCGTTCCCCATCGGTTGATCTGGTTCACGCACAGGTTCGAATGCGCTCCGTAGGAAAGGCCGACCGAGGCGGAGGCTCGCGAAATCTCCTCCATCGCCACCACATGCGCGAGATAGCCCATGCCGGAACCACCGAAATCCGGATCGGCCGTGATGCCCAGCAGCCCGAGGTCTCCCATTTCGCGCCAAAGCGAGGGCGGAAATTCGTTGGATTTGTCGATATCGGCGGCCTGGGGGGCGATCCTCTCCTGCGAAAAGCGCCGGACGGTGTCGCGAAGCGCTTCTATCTCTTCGCCCAGACCGAAGTTAAGCGTGCGCGTATACATGTCGCTCCTCCGTCGCAGTTTTCGCGCCGACAAGGCGCATCGTCATCTTAAGATATGTCGCGCTCACGCCCGCGATCGAGAGGCGGTCTCCCGGCCGAAACCAGACAATGACGCCTGTGATCATCTGGATCAGCGCCATGGCGGTCAGCCCAGTATCTTCTATTGCAAAAAGACCCTGCTCGGCGCCGTCACGCAGAATGGCGCGCAACTCCTTTTCGTAAGCCGCGCGCATCTTGAGAATATGTGTCAGCCGCTCGGGCGACAGGCTGCGCAGTTCCATGTTGGAGACATGGGTGGAATGGCGGCGGCGGACATGAAATGCGATGTGGTTCTCGACATAGGCTGCGAGTCTGATGACGGGGTCGCGAGATGATGGCCGCGCCTCCTGCCATGCGTCGGCCAGCGCCTCCATATGTCCGCGCATCAGCGCAAACAACAAATCTTCCTTGGTGGGAAAATAGCGGTACAACGCCGCCGCCTGAACGCCGACCTCAGCCGCCAGCTGGCGCATCGACATCGCCTCATAGCCGAAGCGCGCAATCAGGCCGGTCGCGGCATCGCGGATTGCCGCCTCGGTCTTTCCGCCATCGGAGCCTGTCGTTCGTGCCATGTCGCCTCCTCGAGATTTAATAAAACGAACGTTCAATTAATTCAAGGGAAGAAATACGGACGATGTCGGTTTCGGTTTTCTGGTGTAGAAATCGGGGATCAGGCACTGTTGTCCAACGCCGCTGTTTGCTCATCTGCATGATGGCCACCCAGTTTACGAGAGCTGATTCCATGATCGTTCGGTTGACGATGATCTGCAGCGGCGCGACCGAAGCGACCAGGCGCACACGCTTTCCGATTGACGAGCCGCTGGAAGCAGCGGCGATCGCCAGAACTGCCGGGCTGGCACATACGGTGGATCGAATCGATCGATTGTGGGTCGGCCCTTCGTTGCGCGCCCGCCAGACGGCTCGTGCGCTTGCCGCCGATGCCATCATAAAGGAAGAACTACGGGATCAGGATTTTGGCGAATGGTCGGGCCAAAGTGCCGCTGTGATTCAGGAGGCACAGCCCAGACTCATGACTGCATGGCGTTCCGACCCTCATATGTCGCCTCAGGGCGGCGAATCATTCGCCGATGTCAATCGCCGCATTTCCCCTTTGATGGACGAGTTGATTGCTCTGCGCGGCCATACGGTTGCCGTCACGCATGCCGCCATTGTCCGTGCGGCCATCGTTCATGTGCTCGGCGCGCCGCTATCGGTCTTTTCCAGCATCGACGTCGAACCGCTCAGCATGGCCGACTTCCGCAGCGATGGCCAACGTTGGATGTTGCGCGGTTGCGGCATCACCGTTCCGAAACAGCGGCCCGTTGGCGATAACGGTTGATTCGCGACGGGATCAACGCCGCCGCAGAATGTTCAGCCACTTCCGCTTAAGGCGGAAAACCTAGCCGTCACGCGCGGCCGCAAGCGCGCCCGGCAGTTCCTCGGCAAAGGTGTCGAGTTCATGATCCAGGCCGACGCTGATGCGTATGCAGCGGTCGAGGCCCGGCGCCATCGGCTTGCGGATGAAGACATCGCGCGCGAGCAGGCCCTGCAGCACTTTCAGCGCGAAGGCGCCGTCCGCACCACAATCCATGGCGACGAAATTGGTGGCCGAGGGGAGGGGTTTCAGTCCATTCGCCATGGCGATCGACGCGATGCGCTGCCGCCCGGCGTCAACCTTGGCCACGACCTGTCCGAGATAGGCCTGATCTGCCAGAGCCTCAAGGCCCGCGATCTGCGCCATGCGGCTGACGCCATAATGATTGCGGATCTTTTCGAAACCGCGGATCACTTCGGCCGCGCCGACGGCATAGCCGCAGCGAAGGCCGGCAAGTCCGTAAGCCTTTGAAAAGGTGCGCATGTGCACAACATTGGCGCGGTTGGCGTCGATTGCCGGCAAAGCCGAAGCCGGGCCGAGTTCCCCATACGCCTCATCCAGCACCAGCATCGTGGTTTCCGGCAGCGCAGCGATGAAGTGCTCGATCTCGTCCGCCTCCCACCAGCTTCCCATCGGATTGTCAGGGTTCGAGAGATAGACCAGCCGGGCGTTTTCCCGCCGCACCGCGTCTAGAAGACCGCTCAGGTTCTCGCGGTCGTTGTCGTAGGGAACCGCCACTAAACGCCCGCCCGCGCCCGCGACGTGGAAATTGAAGGTCGGATATGCCCCCAGCGAGGTGACGACCGCATCGCCCGGCGACACATACATGCGCACCAGAAGGCCGAGCAGGCCGTCTATCCCTTCGCCGACCACGATGTTGTCAGGCCTGACGCCGAGATGGATGGCTGCGGCCGCCTTGAGATCGTGATTGTCCGGGTCACAATACATCCACATGTCGCGCGCCACGGCGGCCATGCGCGCAATCACGCTGGGCGATGGCCCGAAACTGCTCTCATTCGCGCCGATGCGTGCCCGGAACGGCTTGCCCCGCGTCCGTTCCTGCGCCTCCGGTCCGACGAAAGGCACGGTGGACGGCAGCGCGGCGATCAAGGGCGTCAGCGAGGGGCGATTCGGCATGGCGGGCTCTCGAGATGAAGCGTCCTAGCTATCCTTCCCGTACGCCTACGGCAAGATTGCCGCGCTTGCCGTCGAATATCTCAGGGCAACAAAAAACCCGGCGGTTGCCCGCCGGGTTTTTTTTGGCAAGTCAGCTTGACTTAGAAGTCGCGCTGGAAGCGAACGAAGCCGCTGAAGAAGCCGTCGCCGAAGTTGTCGCCGGGGCCGTTGAAGGCGCTGAGGAAGTCAGCACCGTCACCATCGAACTTGTTATAGTTCAGGCTGGTCTTGACCAGGAAGCCGGGAACGACGGTGTAGTCGATCGTGGTACCGACGCGCCAGAAGTTCAGGTCCGCACCAGGAGCAAAGTCTTCGAGGAACGCGACATTGTTGATGTAGACGACGCCGAGCGAAGCAGCCAGCTTCTCGTTGAAGGTGTGCTTGTACTCAGCCTGCAACGACCACTCACCCGAGGCCGGGATGCTGTTGCGGTAAGCTGCGCCGGCAGCAGTGGCTGCTGCCAGGTAGCCACCAAAGTCGCCACCAAGAACGTATGTTCCGCCGGAAGCCCAATAGCCGCCAACCGACAGCTTGTCGGCATCGGAGAAGGAATAAGCGGCCAGAACCTTGATCACGCCTTCTTCGGTGTCGTTGTCGTAAGCGCCGTAGAGGCCGAGGGCCAGCGGGCCAGCGGCATACTGGATGTTGGCCGAGACGTTCGGAACGAAGTCCGCGCCATTATCGAGGCCGGGAGTGTCAAAGGCGCCAGCGCCGGAGATCACGTCGCCATCGTCATCGAGCGAGATGGTGGCCGAGAAGCCGTTGCCGCCGTTGAAGGTGTACTGCACGACGTTGAAGGTGCCGTCGCCCAGAAGGTCCTGCTCGCCGCCGAAGTCGAAGTCGAAGGCATTGGAGGCGCGACCGATGGTCAGGCCGCCGAGCGACAGATAGGCCTTGTCGAGCTGAACCGTCGAGCCGTGCGACAGACGGGCGTCGAGGAAGGCGCGCAGGGTGCCGAGCTCGGTTTCGGTGCGGGCGTCGAGCTGCACCGAGAAGATGGCCTGCTTCTGCCAGCCGTAGTCGGACTCGCCGCGGGCGACACCGGCAAGGGTATCGATTTCAAACTCGTTGCCCATGTTGACCTGATAACGCATGAAGCCGCCGACGCGCAGGCAGGTCTCGGTGCCGGGGATGTAGTAGAAGCCCGCG
>NZ_LMGA01000001.1:453375-454307 GCF_001427025.1 Mesorhizobium sp. Root554
TTTCTCAAATGTTCTAAGGGCTGGGTATTCTTGCTAAGGACAAATTTCTCTGCCCATCCCCACAGCGAAAAAGAGCTCACGCCGCTTCTTCATGGCCGACCATAGACCTACGGTTTTGCGGGCTTCAACAAGGAACGAACATTCGGGACGCGGCTCAGCACGCTTCGCCTGGGCGTTGTTGCCCAAAAGCCACGATTTCACCTTCGGGACAGGGATTCGTTAACCACTGACAGCCTTCCAGCAACTCGTAAATGCGAGTGAGCGACGATGCCGGCAAAGAATCATGCCGATTTCCAGTTTCACCAGCCGTCCAAAAAAGCTGCTCAACGAATCTCGTGTTTTTTTCGTCGCTTGAAAGTCGCTTGTTGATTGTATGCGGGCTTTTCTTTATCCAGCGGGTCGCGCCGGAGAGGTGGCCGAGTGGTCGAAGGCGCTCCCCTGCTAAGGGAGTAGACCTCAAAAGGGTCTCGTGGGTTCGAATCCCATCCTCTCCGCCATTCGCTCAGACTTGTCTCAATTCCCTCGATTTGAATGTTCGGAAGCGCGCTCCTCGCAAGTCGGGCACAGTTACAAGGGGTGCCCGAACTGCATTGCGAGTCGGTTCAATGCTTTGAAAATGCGCGCTTCGAGGGCCCTGGAGCGTGCGGATTACTAACAACGGGTAAAGCCTGCGCAAAAAACGTGGCTTTTCTGCAACAGGCGGCGGTGGCGAGACAAGGCCCGTCGCAAAAAAGCGATTTGTTTCTTGTGATGAAAGTCCCGTTGCGTAATGTGGGCGCCGGAAAGGGTCGTTGGGTCTCTTTCCGGAGTGGGGATGGGGGCAGGGAGCTGTCCTTCCAGTTACAAACAACCCAGACCCTTTTTTAAACTTTTGACTGGAGGTCAGAAAATGAACATCAAGAGCCTTCTCATCGGCTCCGCTGCGGCTCTCG
>NZ_LMGA01000001.1:454347-607009 GCF_001427025.1 Mesorhizobium sp. Root554
CGACATCAACATCGGCAACGAGTTCGAGACCTTTGTTCCGCTTGGTGCGTCCGATTACGGATGGCAGAAGACGGCCATGTTCTCGGTTCAGCTCGATGCCCGCACCGAAACCGAACTCGGCACCCTGCGCGCCTTCCTCGACGCCCGTCTGGTTCATGGCTCGCTGGTCAGCCTCGACAAGGCCTATCTGTCGCTCGGCGGCCTGACCATCGGTCGCGCTTCCACCGCTTTCGATTATGACTTCGGCGGCGAGCAGGACGTCCTGAAGATCAACGGCACGCAGAACGTTGTGCAGTACACCTTCAAGGGTGGCAACGGCTTCTCCGCCACCATCTCGCTCGACGACGATGGCGACGTGATCTCTGGCGCTGGCGCTTATGACGACGGCATCGACAACGCCATCTCCGGCGCTGATTTCATTCCGAACGTTTCGGCCAACGTCCAGTACGCCTCTGGCCCGATCGCTCTCGGCGTTTACGGCGCTTATGACAACGACACCGAAGAAGGCATCATCAAGGTTCTGGGCAGCTATGCCTTCTCCGATGCCGACAAGCTGTCGCTCGGCGGTTACTGGGCTTCGGGCGCGACTTACGTCATGAGCCGCACCGACTTCTCCGGCTACACGGGCTTCCGTAGCAGCCTTGCGCTGCAGGGCAGCTGGTCGTTGCAGGGTGAATACAAGCACACCTTCAACGAGAAGCTGGCTGCTTCGCTCGGCGTTGTCTACATCAACAACGTCGGCTTTGCTGACGACATCGTCGCTGACGCCGATTTCAACTTCTGGCGCGTTGGCACCACGATCGACTACAAGCCGGTTCCCGGCTTCCTGATCAAGACCAGCCTGAACTACAACAAGTTCACTGGTGACGATGCTGACTTCGCGGTCGGCAACGATAACTTCAACGACGGCTTCTTCAGCGGTCTCGTTCGTTTCCAGCGCGACTTCTAAGTCAAGCTGACTTCACGATCAAAAGAACCCGGCGGGCAACCGCCGGGTTTTTTGTTGGGTTCTCGGTGGATTGAGCCTGGTACGTGATGGCTCGGTTACGTCAGGACGAGACCAGGCCTCTTCCAGAGGTCAATGTACAAAATGCGGCCGTTTGGAAGCACTGTCTGCCGCCTAGCGCTGCGCTTGCGCCGAATCGAAAAATTCCGCGATTTGGCCAGGCAGGGCGCCGGTTTCGAGGAAGGGTGCGTGGCCTTGCCCTTCGACGCTCACGCTTTTCATGCCCGGATGCAGCCGTGTCATTTCCTTGACCGTCGCGATGGACAAGAGCCGGGAGTTTTCCCCGCGAATCGTCATCATCGGAATTTCCTTGAGCATTTTGAACTGCGGCCATAGCGTCGGCAGCGGCTGGGACAGATCCATGTCTTTCAGTGTCTCGGGCAATCTCGGGTCGAAATCTGGCACCAGACGTCTGTCCCGTTCCTTATATATAGCCGAAACCATCCGTTCCCAGTCGCCCATCTGCAGCGCCGGAAAGTCCTGACCATGCGCGGCGCGTTGCGCTGCCAGCGCTTCGGCGACTGTATCGACATGCGGTGACTTCTGCAGATAGTCGCGGATATGAGCCAGCCCTCCGGCTTCGATCTCCGGGCCGATATCGTTGAAGACGATCGCTTTCAGCACCGACGGCTTGGTCACGCCAAGGACATGGATGATCAGTCCGCCGCGCGATGTGCCAATAAACGCTGCCTGGTCGATGCCAAGCGCCGAAAGACCACAGAGGATGTCGTTGGCCTCGGTGCCGACATTATAATTGGCGACGTCGGGGTCGTAGGCCGATTCGCCGCGTCCCCTGTAATCGAATGCGATCACGCGCCGGCGCGTCTTTGCCTGTCCGGACAGATACAGCGCCAGTTCATGGAAATCGCGCGCGTTGCGGGTCAGGCCGGGCAAGCAGACCACGGGCCAATGGTCCGCATTCGATTCGCCGTAGACCCGTGCGTGCAGCCGCAACCCATCCGGTGCGTCGTAGAAGAAATCGGAAAAACCCTGATTGTCGGGCATGGAAGTTCTCCTGGCGGATGCCACCGTGCCTACGGACGAACGGCCAATCGGCGACTATGGGGTTGCGGGAGGACTACAGCCCGGGCTTCGGCTCCCACGCTGTGCTGCCGGCTCACTTTCGGCCATTCACCAGATCGCCTGCAATGTCGAATCTTCCCGACAGCCGCATCTTGTAGACCTCGTAGTTTTCTATCACGCGCTGCACGTAACTTCTTGTTTCCGTGTACGGAATCCGCTCGATCCAGTCGATTACGGCATCGAGATCCCTGCCGCGCGGGTCGCCATATTTTTCGACCCATTCGGAGGCGCGGCGCGGTCCGGCATTGTAGCCTGCGAATGTCAGCACGTAGGAGCCATTGAAACGGTCGAGCTGTTCGCCGAGAAAGGCGGCGCCCAGCGTGGCGTTGTAACCGGCATCGGTGGTCAGCTTCGCCTGCGAGAACGTCATCCCCGCTTTCTTCGCCAATTGTTGCGCCGTGCCGGGCATCAGCTGCAGCAAGCCGCGCGCGCCGGCTTTCGACACCGCTCCGATGTTGAACTCGCTCTCCTGCCGCGCGATGGCGTAAGCCAGCGCCTTGCCGGAGCCCGATATATCGGCGGAGGCCGGGATGACTCCGATCGGATGGGAGAGCGCGCCGACATCGATGCCGTTGGCGCTGGCGACCTTGCCAACCTTCAAAGCGAGAAAATGATTGCCCCGCTTTTCGGCCATTGCGCTAAGCAACGCCAGTTCTCCCGGGCTCGTCAGTTGACCGGCCAGATCGAGATAGAGCGCGTCGGCATAGCGATTATACCCGGCCGCTTCGAGACGCCTGATGGCGGTGACAGCTTCCCGGCCTTCGAAAGTCTTCCGGTCGGCCGCGGTTGCGTCAGGATAGACGACGTTCAGCGTCTGGCGTCCGATGCGTTCGCCGGCAAGCTGCCCGTAAAAGGTGGTCCCAAAGGCCGCGGCCTTGCCAAAATAGTCCTTGGCATTCCCCGGGCCGCCAGCTTCGGCGGCGCGGCCAAGCCAGTAATAAGCGCGTGACAGGGTAACCGGTCCCTGTCCGAGATCGGCAATGCGGCTGAAATGTTTGGCTGCGATTGCCGGGTCGTTCAGGCCGCGCAACGCATACCAGCCGGCATGGAATTCCGCGTCGGCGGCATTGGCTGTGCTTTCCGCTGCATGGGCGGAAACGATCCGGTAAGCGGATTTGACGTCGCCTTCATCGACAAGCTCGCGCGACAGAACCCGCCGTTCCACCCACCATGCATCCGGATCGACAAGCGCCGCCTTGTCGGTCGGCGCCTTGAGCACGACTGCGGCCGCTTCGGCATACTTCTTCTGCTTGCGCAGAAATTCGGCCTGGGCGAAGGCATAGCCGGCTGCCCGCTGCGTTGCCGGTACGGCGGTGAGAAGCGCTTCGGCATCCTTATTGCCGCGAATCACCGCCGCCCACGCCGTGGCAAGTTCTTTCACGTCCGTCAGCTCGGCGACCCGCAGGGCGGAGGTCACGCGATCGGCATAGAACATGCGCTCCATGCGGGCCCGCTGATCCGCAGCGGACAGGATCGCGCCAAATTCGTTGAGGATCGCGGCTTCGTCCGCCGCCTCCAGCTTTTCGGTGCGCCAGAAAGGCGAGAGGACGCTGCGGGCGGCTTTTATATTGTCCGTCGCGACATAGGCCCTGGTAAGCAGGATCACGCCTTCGGTTGTCTGCGGCTGGCTCCCGCCGAATGCCTGAAGCACGAGCTTCGGCGCCGGGTTCTCACGGTAGAGGGCGCGTTCGCTGTTCCGTCGCAGTGTCGTCATGCCGGGCCAGCCGGCCAGCGTTCTGGCCGCGGCGGCAATTTCTCCGCTAGGGACCGCATTGCCCCCGTAAAGCGCGATCGCCCAGGCCAGGACATGGCGGTCGAGCGAAGCATCGGCCAGACTGTCGCGCACCCTGCGCGCGCCGTCGATGTCACCAGAGGAAAGGGCATCGAGGCCACTCTTCAGCCTATCGACTGCGAGGGACGGTTGTACAGTTCCCATCATCGGGAGCGGAATGGTCGCGGTTGCCTGGGAATCCACACTCGCGCCAGCCGCAAGGCCGGGCAGCAGCGCCATGGCCGCCGCCACAAGCACCGTCCGATGTACTAGCCGGGCGAAAATTGTGTCGGTCATTCCTGTCTTGACGCTATCCGCTGGGGCAGGTGCTAGCAAACCTAGCGACGCCGCATGAAAGGTGCGTAAACGAAAAATTGTCGTGGTCGTTCGGATTTGCTTCCTCTGGCATCATCACTGTTCTTGTTCCGCAACGGTGTCCAGACTATGGTGCCCGGCCTCGCTCTCGGCTAGAAGCCGGGAGTAAACACCGGGAATAAACATAGGTCGGAATCTCCGGGATTCCATGGAGTTGAACAAATGCTGAGAGGATCGCTTACCGCGCTCGTAACGCCGTTCGAGCAGAGCGGGCGTTTCGACGAGAAAGCTTTCCGGGCATTTGTCGACTGGCAGATATCCGAAGGCACCACCGGACTTGTGCCTGTCGGAACCACGGGTGAATCGCCTACGCTTACGCATGATGAGCATCGTCAGGTGGTCAAGGTCTGCGTGGAGATGTCGAAGGGGCGCGTGCCGGTGGTCGCCGGCGCCGGTTCGAACAACACCGAAGAGGCGGTCGGGCTTATCCGGTATGCCGAACAGGCAGGCGCCGACGCTGCTCTCGTGGTTACGCCGTATTACAACAAGCCGACCCAGCGCGGCCTCTACGAGCATTTCGCCGCGGTGGCCAGGGCTACCAGCCTGCCGATCATCATCTACAATATACCGCCCCGCTCAGTGATCGACATGAGCCCGGAAACGATGGGCCGGCTGGCGCATGACTTCAAGAATATCGTCGGCGTCAAGGACGCCACCGGCAAGGTCGAACGCGTTTCCGAGCAGCGCGCTACGTGCGGCAAGGATTTCATCCAGCTTTCCGGCGAGGATGCCTCGGCCCTGGGTTTCAACGCCCATGGCGGTGTCGGATGCATCTCCGTGACATCCAATGTCGCGCCCAGGCTTTGCGCGGAGTTCCAGGAAGCCACATTGGCCAATGATAAGGAGCGTGCGCTGGATCTGCAGGATCGGCTGCTGCCGCTGCACAAGGCCATTTTCATCGAGCCCGGCGTTTCAGGCGCCAAATACGCCCTCTGGCGGCTGGGCAAGATTGAAAACGTCACGCGTTCGCCGCTGGTGACGGTCGAGGAGCAGACGGCGGGCAAGATCGATGCCGCCATGAAGTTCGCGGGACTGATCAACTGAAGCCGGTCCGCCCTTGCCAAGCGGGGCGGCTGTCTCCATGTGTGGGTTCCTTTGACGCGTCCGCGCTGCGCTTGCAGCGCGGCATATATTTTCCATGAACTCGATGCCATGAACCAGATCAGAAAAGCCGATCCGAACAGCAAGATCGCCGCGGAAAACCGCAGGGCGCGCTTCAACTATGAGGTGCTGGATACGCTCGAGACCGGCCTTGTCCTGTCGGGCACGGAGGTCAAGTCGCTGCGTGGCGGTCATGCCAACATCCAGGAGTCCTACGCGTCTTTCGAAGGCGGGGAGGTCTGGCTGATCAACTCCTATCTGCCCGAATATCTGCAGGCAAATAGGTTCAATCATGAGCCGCGCCGCCGCCGCAAGCTGCTCGTCTCGAAGCGGGAGATGGCCCGGCTGGCGCAGAGCGTCGAGCGCGAAGGCATGACGCTGGTGCCGTTGAAAATCTACTTCAACGACCGGGGCAGGGCGAAGCTTCTGCTCGCCGTGGCGCGTGGCAAGAAACTGCACGACAAGCGGGCGACCGAAAAGGAACGCGACTGGAACCGCGAGAAGGGACGCCTGCTGAAGAACGCGGGCTGAGTTGCCGATCGGGCGACAGCTTGAATCTATGTTTCCAGGAAATCCCGTATATCTTTGAAAACGCTAACAAACATCGCTTCGGTCAACACCCCTGTATTCGTGTTGTAGCGCGAGCAATGATAGCTGGAGAACAGGGTGGTCGGGCCGATCTCGTGCCGCCCGCCATGCTTGAAGGGGTGCGCCGCCACACGCGCGCCGAGCGCCCGAACGGTCGATTGGTGCGCGATAGAGCCGAGCGCAAGGATCGCCCTGAGGTTAGCAAACCGGGCAATGGTGGGTGTCAGAAACGTCCGGCAGGTGGCGATCTCCGGCCCGGTCGGCTTGTTTTCCGGCGGCACGCAACGCACGCCGTTGGTGATCGCAGTGCCGATCAATTCAAGGCTGTCATCCGGCCGCGCTTCGAATTGTCCTCGGGCGAACCCAAGGGCGGTAAGCGTCGAGTAGAGCAGGTTCCCGGCATAGTCCCCGGTGAAAGGTCGGCCGGTGCGGTTTGCGCCGCGCAGTCCCGGAGCCAGTCCCACAATGAGCAGGCGCACGCTGTCCTCGCCTTCGGGTGGCAGGAATGTTGGCACCGGCGCGTTGAACCAGCCGGGCTCGTTTACCCGCCACGTCTCCCGAAAGGACACAAGGCGAGGGCATAGCGGACAGTCGCGACCGGGTTCCGAGAGGATGGCCATGTCGGTCGCCGTCAGTAGTCGTCATCCTCGTCGCTGGCGGAGGCGGGTTCAGGCCGGCGGATTGGCCTTTCCGAAGGATCGCGGCCGACCTCGTTCTTCAAGGTCATGAGATCGATGAAATGGTCCGCCTGCCGGCGCAAATCATCGGAGATCATCGGCGGCTGCGACGCCATCGTCGAAACGACCGATACTTTGCGGCCGCGCCTCTGCAAGGCTTCAACCAGCGTGCGGAAGTCACCGTCGCCCGAGAAAATGACGTAGTGATCGACGGAATCGGCCAGTTCGAGGGCGTCCACCGTCAATTCAATGTCCATATTGCCCTTGATCTTGCGGCGGCCGGTCGAGTCGGTGAATTCCTTGGCCGGCTTGGTCACCACCTTGAAGCCGTTATAGTCCAGCCAGTCGATCAGCGGCCGGATCGAGGAATATTCCTGATCCTCGACCAGCGCGGTGTAATAATAGGCGCGCAGCAGATAGCCCTTTTTCTGGAAGCTGGACAGCAGCTTGCGGTAGTCGATATCGAAGCCCAAAGATCGGGATGTGGCGTAGAGATTGGCGCCGTCGATAAAAAGAGCGATCTTTTCGCGTGGATCAAACATGGACAATATCCCGTCGTGAAATAGGCAATAATCAAAAACGCAGGTCACGCTTGTTGGTTTCGGATGACCGGCAGAACTTTATGCTTATGGAGATAGCGCCGGACCCAGCGCGTGGAAAGTGGCGGGTCCCCATTGCAAGGAATTGTGATCGGGTTCGGTGCTTATGCCAGGTGGACTGGCGCCACCCCGCCACGCTTGTGTTTTTTTGTCGTTCGGGTTATGCACCGCGCCAGATTTCCGCAAATCCAGAGCACGAAAGGGGCATTGAATGGCCCGCGTAACCGTTGAAGATTGCATCGACAAGGTCGACAACCGCTTCGAGCTGGTGCTGTTGGCCGGTCACCGCGCCCGCCTCATCAGCCAGGGCGCCCAGATCACCATTCCGCGCGACAACGACAAGAACCCGGTCGTCGCCCTGCGCGAGATCGCCGACGAGACGCTTTCGCCAGGCGATCTCAAGGAGGATCTGATCCATTCGCTGCAGAAGCATGTCGAGGTAGACGAGCCTGAAGCCGATGGCGATTCTATCACCGACCAGAGCACTGCTGCCGTCGCGTCCGACGCCGACGAGCCGGAAGATAGCATCACTTTCGACCGGATGACGGAAGAGGATCTGCTGGCTGGCATCGAAGGCCTGGTGGCGCCGGAAAAAAGCGACGATTACTAAGCCTTAAAGCCTGCCGCACTTTCGTGGCGGCGTTTTCATGGTTATCTATGTCATGCGCCGGATGTAGCGTCCGGCGCATGATTTATTTCTGTCCCGCGAGAACCGGCACATGATGCGGCAGTATGAGCTTGTCGAGCGCGTCCAGCGCTACAAGCCAGACGTAAACGAGGCATTGCTCAACAAGGCCTACGTCTATGCCATGCAGAAGCACGGTCATCAGAAGCGGGCCTCCGGCGATCCCTATTTCTCGCATCCGCTCGAAGTCGCAGCCATCCTCACCGATATGCATATGGATGAGGCAACGATCGCCGTCGCACTTCTGCACGATACGATCGAGGACACGACCGCCACCCGGGCCGAAATCGATGAATTGTTCGGTCCCGAGATGGGCAAGCTCGTCGAGGGACTTACCAAGCTCAAGAAACTCGATCTCGTTTCCAAGAAGGCCGAGCAGGCGGAGAACCTGCGCAAGCTGCTGCTGGCCATTTCCGAGGATGTGCGGGTCCTGCTCGTCAAGCTTGCCGACCGGCTGCACAACATGCGCACGCTCGACCATATGCCGGAGGCCAAGCGCCTGCGCATCGCCGAGGAGACGATGGAGATCTACGCGCCGCTGGCCGGGCGCATGGGCATGCAGGGCATGCGCGAGGAGCTGGAGGAAATCGCCTTCCGGTACATCAATCCGGAAGCCTATCGCGCGGTGACGGCTAGGCTGGCGGAGATTTTCGAGCGCAACAAGGGCGTGCTGCAGGAGATCGAGAAGGCGCTGTCAGCCCTGTTCGAAAAATATCAGATCAAGGCGAGCGTGAAGAGCCGGCAGAAGAAGCCATGGTCGGTCTTCCGCAAGATGGAAACCAAGGCGCTGTCGTTCGAGCAGTTGTCGGATATTTTCGGCTTCCGCGTCGTCGTCGATACGGTCGAGGATTGTTACCGGGCGCTGGGCGCCATCCACACCAGCTGGTCGATGGTCCCCGGCCGGTTCAAGGACTACATCTCCACGCCCAAGCAGAACGACTACCGTTCCATCCACACCACCATTGTCGGCCCTTCGCGCCAGCGCGTCGAACTGCAGATACGCACGCTCGAAATGAACAAGATCGCCGAGTACGGCGTCGCCGCGCATTCGATCTACAAGGATACGGGCGGCAAGGCCAATGGCGCCGCCAACACCATCTCCAAGGATACGAACGCCTATGCCTGGCTGCGCCGCACCATCGAGCAGCTTGCCGAGGGTGACAATCCGGAGGACTTCCTCGAAAACACCAAGTTGGAACTGTTCCAGGACCAGGTCTTCTGCTTCACGCCGAAGGGCATGCTGATCGCCTTGCCGCGCGGGGCGACGCCGATCGATTTCGCTTATGCGGTTCACACCGATGTCGGCGACACCTGCGTGGGCGCCAAGGTCAATGGCCGCATCATGCCGCTGATGACGGAACTGAAGAATGGCGACGAGGTCGAGATCATCCGCTCCAAGGCGCAAATTCCGCCAGCGGCGTGGGAGTCGGTCGTCGTCACCGGCAAGGCGCGGTCGGCGATCCGCCGGGCCACCAAGAACGCCATACGCAAGCAGTATTCCGGGCTCGGTATTCGCATTCTGGAGCGCGCCTTCGAGCGCAATGGCAAGTCCTTCGCCAAGGAAAGCCTGAAGCCCGTCCTTCATCGTCTGGCCCGCAAGGACATCGAGGATGTGCTGGCGTCGGTCGGTCGGGGTGAGCTTGCCTCCTCCGACGTCCTCAAGGCGGTGTTCCCCGACTACAAGGACGAGCGGGTCACCACGCAGCAGGTCAAGCCGCGCGAGGAAGGCTGGTCGCGCATCCGCAACGCAGCCGGCATGCTGTTCAAGATGCCAGGACGCGCGGCGCGCCGGGAAAGCCAGCCGAAGGACGATGCGGTGCCGATCCGTGGCGTTCGCGGCGACCTGCCGGTGCGGTTTGCGCCCGAGGGCGCCGTGCCGGGGGACCGCATCGTCGGCATCGTCCAGCCTGGCTCCGGCATCACCATCTACCCGATCCAGTCGCCGTCCCTGACCGCCTTCGACGACCAGCCCGAACGCTGGATCGATGTGCGCTGGGACATCGACGAAAACAACAAGGAGCGGTTCCCCGCCCGCGTTTCGGTCACCGCCATTAACGCACCGGGCTCACTTGCGGAGATCACGCAGGTTGTCGCTTCGAACGACGCCAACATTCATACGCTTTCGATGGTCCGCACCGCACCCGATTTCACCGAGATGCTGCTTGATCTCGAAGTCTGGGATTTGAAGCACCTCAATCGGCTGCTGTCGCAGCTCAAGGAGAACTCCAGCGTCAGCGACGCCCGCCGCGTCAATGGCTGATTGGACTTTGTGAATGCTGTTGCTGCTTGAACCTGATTGCGCTTGAGCGCTGGCGGGTCCATATGAGGTCGGTCTTAAGGCACTGCTGATTGAAATGCTGTTCAAACGCCGGAAAACAGAAACGCTTGGTGAACGATTGCGCGTGTGGCTTTGGCCCCGCCGGTCGTTCTCGCGCTCACTGCGCTATTTCTCCAAGCGTGTGCTGAGGCTCAACGCCACGCCTCACGCGGTTGCAGCGGGCGTCGCGGCAGGCGTCTTCGCGTCATTCTTCCCGCTCGGCTTTCATTTCATCATCGCCGTCGTGGTCGCCTGGCTTTTCGCCGGCAATCTGGTCGCGGCGGCTATCGGCACGGCGCTCGGCAATCCGCTCACCTTTCCTATCCTGTGGGGCGCCTCCTATGAGACCGGCAAGCTGATCCTGCATCATCACATGCCGCCGCATGGCCCGCCCGCCGATCTCGGCGACCTGATGCACCATCTCTCCTTTGCGCAATTGTGGGGGCCGGTGCTGAAGCCGATCACCATCGGCGCTTTGCCGCTGGGTCTGGTGTTCGGCCTGCTCTTCTACGGACTCACCCGTTGGGGCATGGGCGTTTTCCGCGAACAGCGCCGCAAGCGTCTGGCCGCCAGGGCGGCACGCAACCATGCGTCCGTCCCTCCCCACGGCAGCATTGGCTCCACTGCTCGATGATCATCGGCATCGGCAGCGACCTGATCGATATCCGTCGCATCGAAAAGTCACTGGAAGCCCATGGCGAGCGCTTTATCCGGCGCATCTACACCGATATCGAACGCCAGCGTTCCGAAAGCCGCCGTGGCCGTGCGGCCTCATACGCCAAGCGCTTCGCTGCCAAGGAAGCGTGTTCCAAGGCCCTGGGTTCCGGCATCGCCTATGGGGTCTACTGGCGCGACATGGGCGTGGTCAATTTGCCGGACGGCAAACCCACCATGGAATTGACTGGCGGCGCGGCTGCGCGGCTGGCCGGTATGATCCCGCATGGCCACCGACCTGTCATCCACCTGACCATCACCGACGATTTCCCGCTCGCTCAGGCGTTCGTGATCATCGAGGCGCTGCCGGTCTCACAAGCGCCATAGTAATGGGCCTTTGCACGTCTTATTGGCGTTGCCCCCTTGGCGCTGAAACCTTATAGAACCATCGATAAACGAGGACGACATGAGCGTGGCTGACAAATCCGACAAGAAGTCCGGCGGGCTTGGCGAAACCGTCAGCGTCATCGTTCAGGCGCTGCTTCTTGCGCTGGTCATCCGCACGCTTTTCTTCCAGCCGTTCTCCATCCCGTCGGGTTCTATGCGTCCGACCCTGCTTGAGGGCGACTATTTGTTCGTCACCAAATGGGCTTATGGCTACTCGCGCTATTCGCTGCCGTTCGGCCCCAATCTATTTTCCGGCCGCATCTGGGGTTCCGATCCCAAGCGCGGCGATGTCGCGGTATTCAAGTTCCCGCCGAATCCTTCGCTGGATTACATCAAACGCGTGGTCGGACTGCCGGGCGATCATATCCAGATGAAGCAGGGCCAGCTCTTCATCAACGGCACGGGCGTGCCGCGCGAGAAGGTCGGCCAGATCGATGACCGCGACATCACCGAGGTCAACGGACCGGTCGATGTCTACAAGGAAACGCTTCCCAACGGCGTCAGCTACAACACCCTCGACCTGTCGCCGAATACCATAGGCGACGACACCAAGGAGTTCGTCGTGCCGGAAGGCCATTACTTCATGATGGGCGACAACCGCGACAACTCCAGCGACAGCCGCTTCAGCGTCGGTTATGTGCCGGCTGAGAACCTCGTCGGCCGCGCCAACATGATCTTCTTCTCCATTGGCGGCGGCTCGAGCCCGCTCGAGATATGGAACTGGCCGTCCTACATGCGCGCCTCGCGCCTGTTCCATTTCGTCAATTAAGTATGGCGACGAAGCGGCTGACAGCGGACGAGCTTGCCGAAGCGCTTCGCGAACGTACAGGTCACAGCTTTCGCGACCCGCAGCGCCTGCAGCGGGCGCTGACACACGCCAGCGCGCGCAGCGCTCATGCCGGCGTCGATTACGAGCGTTTCGAGTTCCTCGGCGACCGGGTGCTCGGCCTCGTCGTCGCCGATATGCTGCTGGCGGCATTTCCTGAGGCGCTGGAAGGCGAGCTGTCGCTGCGCCTCAACGCATTGGTCAACGCCGAGACACTGTCGCGCATCGCCGAGGAGATCGGCTTGCCGGAATTGGTTCGCGCCGGCAGCGACGTGCGCAATCTGGCCGAACGCAAGCGGACCAACCTGCGCGCCGATGCGCTGGAATCGCTGATCGCGGTGCTTTATCTCGACGGCGGGCTGGAAGCGGCCCAATCCTTCATCCACCGTTACTGGCAGCCGCGTTCGCAGGCCATGGGCGTGGCGCGGCGCGACCCCAAGACCGAGTTGCAGGAATGGGCGCATCAGGCAGCCGGCGCTGTTCCCGACTACCTGGTCGAGGCGAGGGAGGGACCGGATCACGATCCCCTGTTCACCGTCCGCGTGGAGGTCGGTGCGTTTGAGCCTGCGGTTGGCAGCGGCCGTTCGAAGCGCGAGGCCGAGCAGGCCGCGGCGGCAGCCTTGCTGGTGCGCGAAGGCATATGGACCAGCGAAGGAGCCACCCCATGACCATGGCCGAGACGCCCGCGACACATTCGGGCTTCGTCGCCCTGATCGGCGCTCCAAACGCCGGCAAATCGACATTGGTGAACCGGCTTGTCGGCTCCAAGGTTTCGATCGTCACTCACAAGGTGCAGACGACGCGTGCGCTGGTGCGCGGTATCGCAACGCATGAGAATGCCCAGATCGTCTTTGTCGACACACCCGGTATCTTCAAGCCGAAGCGTCGGCTCGACACCGCCATGGTCACCACCGCCTGGGGCGGGGCGAAGGATGCCGACATCGTGCTGGTGCTGATCGACGCCGAGCGTGGCATCAAGGGTGACGCGGATGCCATCCTGGAGCGTTTGAAGGATGTCCGCCAGCCGATGGTGCTGATCCTCAACAAGGTCGACAGGGTCAAGCCCGAGGCGCTCCTGGCGCTGACGGCGACGGCCAACGAGCGTGTGCCATTCAAACGCACCTTCATGGTCTCCGCGCTGACCGGTTCCGGCTGCAAGGATTTGCTTGATTATCTGGCAGAAAGCCTGCCGGCAGGGCCCTGGTATTATCCAGAGGACCAGATTTCCGATCTGCCGATGCGCCAACTCGCAGCCGAGATCACACGCGAAAAGCTCTATCTCAGGCTGCATCAGGAACTGCCATATTCCTCCCATGTCGAAACAGAAAAGTGGGAGGAGAAGAAGGACGGTTCGGTCCGCATCGAACAGGTCATCTATGTCGAGCGCGACAGCCAGAAGAAAATCGTGCTTGGCCACAAGGGCGAGACCATTCGCGCCATCGGCGAGTCGTCGCGCAAGGAGATCGGCGCCATTCTCGAACAGAAGGTGCATCTCTTCCTGTTCGTGAAGGTGCGCGAGAACTGGGGCGACGATCCCGAGCGCTATCGCGAGATGGGGCTGGAATTTCCTCACTGACGCTCCTGCTGGAGAGGCACCATGGTTTCCATGACGGTCGAGCTTCGAAACCTTGAAGGAACCGAGGCTGCCGTCGGCTGGGCTGGCGCCCACACGGTCGTCATTGATCGGCCCGTAGGGAAGGCCGGCGGCAAAGGCTTGGGCTTCAACGGCGGCCAGATGCTGGCGCTGGCGATCGGCGGCTGCTTCTGCAACGATCTGCGTTACGTCGCACACGGTATGGGTGTAGCGCTCGGCCGCATTGCCGTCAGCGTCACGCTGGAACTCGACGGCGAGCCGCTGCTGGCGACATCAGCGACAATGACGGTCTCGTGCGAAACGCTGGACGGCTCTGATCCGCAAATGCTGATCGAAAGAGCCAAAGCCGACAGTACGGTGTCCAATTCACTGGCCAGAGGCTTTCCGGTGACTGTCGCGACGGCTGCAAACCGCCCGTAGGTGGATTGGGCCCTGGCTGGAGCGCTGTTAGCGGCTCACAGTTTCTGCCCCGGGTCCGCCTGCATGAAGCGGCGAGCCAGCCCAGCCCCGGCGCCTCGAACCACCAGTAGAACCGGCCCGTGGTCAGGAGGACCGCCAGCCTGCCGAAGCCGATGGCGAGAAAGATGAACCGACGGCGTCCATCGCGCCGAGCACCGTGACCCGCCGGTTTCAAGTCCGTTTGTACGGTCCGGCAAATCGTGGCGGGAGCGTTTGCGAACTCCTTGATTTCGCCACTGAACCCGTCAAAGCTTTCACGCATGGAATGGCGTGACGAGGGAATCATCCTGGGCACCCGAAAGCATGGCGAGACGAGCGCCATTCTGGAGGTGATGACGCGTGCCCACGGCCGCCATCTCGGCCTTGTGCGCGGCGGCCGGTCGCGCAAATTGCAGCCCGTGCTTCAGCCCGGAAACCGCGTCGATCTTCTGTGGCGCGCGCGGCTCGATGAGCACCTTGGCGTGTTCCAGGCTGAGGCGCTGGAGATGAATGCCGCGCGTTTGATGGACAGCGCCGTCGCGGTCTACGGCCTGCAGGTGCTGGCAGCGCATCTGCGCCTGCTGCCGGAGCGCGATTCCCACGCGGCGCTCTACGAAACGCTGACGATCATGATGCCGCATCTCGATGACGGCGATGCCGCGGGCGAACTCGTGGCCCGTTTCGAACTGCTCATTCTGGACGAACTGGGGTTCGGGCTCGATCTTTCCCACTGCGCCGCGACTGGCGCTCGCACTGATCTTGCCTATGTCTCGCCGAAGTCGGGCAGGGCGGTATCGCGCGCGGCAGGCCAGCCCTGGCATGACAAGATGTTGGTCTTGCCGGCATTTTTACAGCGGGGTTCGGGCTTGCGCGCCGACGTGGTGGGGATAGACGACGCGTTCAGGCTGACTGGTTTTTTCTTCGCTCGCCATGTCTACGAGCCGCGCGGTATCAATGAACCGGATGCGCGGAACGGCTTTCTTGCCGCGTTGCGCAAGCACCATGCCGCCCAGCGGTTGCTGGCCGGGGACACTGCCGCATGAGCGGAAGAACAGTCCAATGAAGACTGGTCTGGTTTGAGGGAGCCGCCATGTTTGAAAGTCTGATCGGCCTGGCCGTCATCGTCGCGCTGCTTTTCATGGCGGTACGCCAGCAGAAGCGGCTCAATCTGGTCGAGCGAGAACTCGGCGCGCTCCGCAACATGGTGCTTGCGGGCGTCGCGCTGCCAAAAGCCATGGCGGCTGAGAACCAGATGACGCGGCAAGCGGAGACACCTTCGCCGGAGGCCGAAGTACCAGATGCGGAGGTATCGCAGCCTGCCGCGACCTCCGCGGACGAGGAAACGGTATCCGGACCCTGGGCGGTGGCTGCCGGATCCCATAAGACAGAGCCGGATGAAACGCCGCCCGCCCAGCCCGCTCGCCCCACGGGCCGGCCTGACATCGAGACCGCGCTCGGCACCCGCTGGGCGGTCTGGGTTGGCGGCATCGCGCTGGCCCTCGGCGGCCTGTTCCTCGTCAAATACACCATCGAGGCCGGCATTTTCGGCCCGGGCGTCCGGCTCACGCTGGCGGGCCTGTTCGGCCTGCTGCTCGCCGGGGTCGGCGAGTTCATCCGCCGCACCGGCTTCAAGGTTCCGGTTCAGGGCGTTGCTGGCGCGTACATTCCCGCGATCCTGACCGCCGCCGGCGCGTTTACCCTGTTCGGGGCGGTCTATGCCGCGCATGGCGTCTACGGTTTTGTAGGCCCGACGGCGGCCTTTGCGCTGCTGGGCCTGATCGGCATCGCAACGCTGGCCGCGGCGCTTGTGCATGGACAGGCGCTCGCCGGGATAGGTCTGTTGGGTTCGCTGGCGACGCCTATGCTGGTTTCGTCGCAATCGCCCAATGCATGGGCGCTGTTCGGCTACATCGCCATCGTCCTCGCGGCGACGGGAGCAGTCGCGCGCATCCGGTCCTGGAATTTCCTGATGGCGGCGGCATTCGTCGGCAGCGGTCTGTGGATGCTTGCTTACCTGATGCAGGCGCCGCTTCCGGACTTCACGGTGATCGTGTTCATCGCCGCCGTGACGTTGGTGGTGCTGGCGTTCGTCTGGCTCGGACGGCATGATTTTGGCTCGCAGCCGGTCGGCGCCTTCGATGTCCCTTCCGTGGCGGTCGCGGTCTTCATTGCTCTGTCGGCGTTGGCGCTTTTCATCTACCCGCCTTTCGCCGCTACCGGTGGCGTTCTATCGGGCGTTGTTCTGATCGTGGCGATGCTTGCCGTGGCGTTCTACCGTCCGATGGCGATGCCACTCCTCTATGGCGCCGGTATTGCTGCGACGCTGGCGTTCCTGCACATTCTTCCAGTCGTTTCGGTGTCGCTGGGACTCTCCGGCGGATATCTTGAAATGGGCGGCGTGGCGACCGTCGGTTCCGACCCGGCGATGAAGTATGCAGGCTTGGTTCTCGGCCTGGTCTTTGTCGCCGCCGGCTTCTGGACGGCTCGCCGCGACATAGCCCGGCCTCTCGCTTCCGTCTCCTGGACCGGCTGGGGCGTGGCGGTTCCACTGGTCATCCTGACAACGCTCTGGATCGCGTTCGGCAATATCGACCGGGATTTCTTCTATGCCGCCATCGCCTTGCTGCTGACGGCGGTCTTTGTGGCGGGAGCCGAATGGATCGCCCGTGCCGAACAGCCGCCGCTCTCGGGCGGCCTTGCGGTTTCCGCTGCGTTGGCGGGAGCGGGACTGACCAGTCTCCTGTTCATCCACATGGCATTCGGTTCCGGACTGACGACTGTCTTTGCCGGGTTGCTTGCCGTCGTTCCTGCGCTCGCGACGCGCTGGCGCTCCTATCCGGTGCTTGGATGGCTGTCGGTCGGCTCCCTCATCGCGACGATCTGCCGTGTCGCGTTCGATCCGACCATCGTCGGCGCGGCATTCCTGTCGACGACGCCGGTGTTCAACTGGCTGCTCGCCGGCTACGGCATTCCCGCGCTGGCCTTCGGTTTCTCGGCCTGGCAGCTTGCCCGGACGACCGGCGGCCGGCCCCGCCTGGCCATGGAAGCGGGCGCTGCGCTGTTTGCGTTGCTCATCGTGGCCATGCTGGTGCGCCATGCCATGCATGGCGGCGTCATCGACGATGGCGCGCTGACGCTGGCCGAACAGGCAATCTATACGCTGATTGCTCTGGGTGCGGGCGGCATCCTCATCGCCATCGACATGCGGTCGCCGAGTTCCGTGATGCGCTACGGTTCATTGGTAGTAGGCGTGATGTCCGTTGCCAGCATCGTGATCCAGCATTTTTTCTGGCTCAACCCGCTGTTCACAGATGAAGCGACGGGCAGCATCCCGGCGTTCAATCTCCTGTTCCTGGCCTATCTGCTGCCGGCGGTCGCTGCGGGCGGATTGGCGTTCTATGCGCGCGGCAAGCGCCCCAAATGGTACTCGGCCATGCTGGCGCTGGTCGCGTCGCTGCTGGCCTTTGCCTACGCGACACTGTCCGTGCGCCGTGTCTTCAAAGGCGAGTTCATCGGCCTGTGGAGCGGCATGGAACCGCTGGAAACCTATTCTTATTCGGCGTTGTGGCTGGTGCTCGGCGTCGCGCTGCTGACGCTTGGCGTGTGGCTGGGTTCGCAGGTGCTGCGCATCGCTTCCGCGGCGCTGATTTCGATCGCGGTGCTGAAGGTCTTCCTTTTCGACATGTCGGAGCTGGAAGGTGTTCTGCGCGCGCTGTCCTTCATCGGCCTCGGCGTCGTGCTGATCGGCATCGGCCTGTTCTACCAGCGGCTGCTGACCCGCAGTGCAAGGGAACGCCCGCAGCCCGGATAATGTGAGCTGGCGGGAATAAAAGCGTCGCGCACATCGTTGTCTTTTCGGCTGGGTCGATTCCGCGATCTGCTTGCGCAGGCGGGGCGGGCCGGGTTCAATCGACATTCGGCCAGGCACGGCATCGAACCGGCGGGCAATGGAAGCGAAGAAGGCAGCGATCCTCAACGAAATACCGCGTTTGCGCCGCTACGCACGCTCGCTGCTGCGCGATCGCGACGCGGCCGACGACCTCGTGCAGGACTGTCTCGAGCGCGCGCTGCTGCGCCTGGACAATTGGCAGACGGGCGAAACGCCAAGGAAATGGCTGTTTACGATCATGCATCATCTGTTCATCGACGGGCTACGCAGGACGAGCCGGCGCGGCGAGGCCGCGATGCTGCCGCTCGACGCCGGCGAAGTGTCATCTGTGCCCGCCGAGCAGGCGGAGAACATGGCTTCGCGCGAGATCATCGATGCATTGCAGGCGATCGGACCAGATCGCCGCGCGGCGCTGGTGATGGTCGCCATCGAAGGGTTTTCCTATGCCGAGGCGGCGACAATTCTTGGCGTCCCGGCCGGCACGCTGATGTCGCGCATCGCCCGGGGCCGTGAGGATTTGCGTGCGCTTCTGGAGGGTAGCGCGCGCCGCAGGGCGATAAGGATCGTCGAGAAATGACCGGACGCGATTTTTCCGAACACGATATCCACATGGCCCTCGATGGCGAATTGCCGGCCGAGGAACGCGCCGCCTATGAGGCATGGCTGGAACTCAATCCGGAGATGAAGGCGCGCAGCCAGCGCTACGCCGCCGACCGCGACGCGCTCCGCCAAGCCGTCGCGCATGTTGCGGATGAGCCGGTGCCGGCGCGCCTGACAAGGATGGTACTCGGCGAAATGCCGAAGCGGCAGGCAGGTTTGCGCTCGCGCTGGTGGTTGGCAGCCGCGGCGGCGGTGCTGTTCATGGTTGGCGGTGCCGGCGGCTATCTGGCTGGTGCGCGCGGCACCGGCCTCGAAGCTCCGGAGGATCAACTGGCGGAGGAAGCCATCGCCGCGCATGTCATCTATGCTGCCGAGCAGCGTCATGCGGTCGAGGTGCCGGCCAGCGACAAGGATCACATGCAGAGCTGGCTGTCGAAGCGGGTCGGCATCAAGCTGGTGGCGCCAGACCTTGCAACCGATGGCTTCGAACTCGTCGGTGGCCGCCTCCTTCCGGCAGGCGCCAACAGCGCCGCCATGCTTCTTTATGAGGATCAGAAGGGCAATCGCATCTCCGTTTTCGTCACGGCCGAGGCTGTCAAGAAAAGCAGGGGCAGCTATGCGCAATCCGATGACGGGCCGCGCGCGGTTTACTGGCTGGATGAGGGCTATGGCTGCGCCATCGTCGGCTCGCTGCCGCGCGAGCGCCTGAACGAGGTGGCAAAAAGCGCCTACAGGCAGTTGCTGGCCGGCATGACGACCTGAGAAATCACCCAATCGACACGGCTCGTGCGCTCCGCCGATTGGGCTTTCGATACAGCTGATGCCTCCTGCGGCGAGGCTTTGCGCCAGTCATGGAATCCGTCACAATTCAGCCTAAATCGAAGCGCGATAGCGCTATTTGTGCGCCGTCGATCCGGCTGGTTGTGCGAGACATCCGGACCGTTATTCCCCGTCCCTCGACCGAGGTTTTTCAGCCTGCATGCCTGCTGAAATCCGCATGGCCCGCGCGTCTGATGTCGATGACCTCGCCGCCATCGAGGCCTCTGCTTTTCAGGCCGATCGCATTTCCCGCCGCTCGTTCCGCCGGCTTGTCGGCAAAGACACCGCCGCCATTCTGGTCTCGTTGCAAGACCGGATGCTGGCCGGCTACTGCGCCGTTCTTTTCCGGGCTGACAGCCCTCGCGCTCGCCTCTATTCAATTGCGGCGGCACCCGGAGTCAGTGGCGTCGGCCGGCTGCTGCTCGAGGCCGCCGAGGAAACGGCTGCCGGACGGGGATGCAAATACCTTCGGCTGGAAGTGCGGCAGGACAATGCACGCGCCATCGCGCTCTATGAAGCCGCCGGCTACCGCCGCACCGGCCGGGTCGAAGGCTACTACGCTGACGGCATGACGGCGCTGCGTTTCGAGAAGCTCTTATCTGGCGGAAAAGTCCCGTCCGGTGCGGCCCCCACTCATCCCGACCAGCCAAAGGTGCGTGAAGCATGACCTGGGTGATTTTGACGGGAAGGCAGAACGATATCGATCCGGTGGCGACGCCGCACAAGATCATCACCAGCCGCGACTATCTCGCCCATCCTGCGCTGTTCCGTGGCCAGCGGCCCAAGGTTATCAACCTGTCGAACAATTATGCCTACCAGAGCCGGGGTTACTATGCCTCGCTTCTCGCCTCGTCGCGGGGCCACAAGGTGATCCCGACGGTGGAGACGATGATCGACCTGTCGGAGCGCAAGCTCTACGAGAATTCACTGCCGGAGCTCGAGCTGGCGCTCAACAAGTGCCGCAAGGATCTCGGCGGCTCATATCCGGCAAAGGTACACATCTTCTTCGGCATAGGCCCGTCGAAGGCATGGGATCGCTTCGCCCGGCTTCTTTTCGACTGGTTTCGCGCCCCGGCTCTCGAAGTCACCATCAAGGACGCTACCGAATGGGCTTCGATCCGCAAGATCGGCTTTCATCCGCTGGCGCGCATGGACGACGACGAGGAAGAGCGCTTCCTGACCTGCATGGACACCTATACGGGCCGCGAATGGCGCGACACCAAGGCGCGGACCCCGGCGCGCTATACATTCGCCACGCTGATCGATCCGCAGGAGGAATTGCCGCCTTCGGAAATCTCCTCGCTGCGTCATTGGGCGCGGATCGCCGAAAAGATGGGCGTTGAAGTGGAGCCGATCACCAGGCGCGACCTGGCCAAGCTGGCCAACTACGACGCCCTGTTCATCCGCGAGACGACGTCGATCTCCAACCATACCTATCGCTTTGCCCGCCGGGCCCAGCAGGAAGGCATGCCGGTGATCGACGATCCTCTGTCGATGATCCGGTGCACCAACAAGGTCTATCTCAACGAGCTGATGACCTACAACAAGGTGCCGGTGCCGCCGACGGTTATGATCGCCGGGCTGTCGGATCTTGAAACGGCGGCCCAGACGCTCGGCTTCCCGCTTGTGCTCAAGATCCCGGACAGCGCCTTTTCACGCGGCGTCAAGAAGGCGTCGAACTTTGCCGAGCTGAAGGCGCTGGCGACCGAATGGCTGGAGGATTCAGATCTTCTGATCGCACAGAAATTCATCCCGACCGAATATGACTGGCGCGTCGGCGTACTCGGCGGTCAACCGCTTTTCGCCGTCCACTATCTGATGGCCAAGAAGCACTGGCAGATCGTCAACCACAAGGCCAACGGCAAGCCGGATCAGGGCGGCATCAGGACCTTCACGCTGAAACAGGCGCCGGCGCATGTCGTCGAGACGGCGGTCAAGGCTGCCCGCTGCATCGGCGACGGGCTCTACGGCGTCGATCTGAAGGAAACCAAGGACGGGATTTTCGTCATCGAGGTGAACGACAACCCCAACCTGGACCATGGTTGCGAGGATACGGGCGAGAAGGACGAAGTGTGGACCCGGCTCACCCAGTGGTTTCTCGACCGGCTGGAACGGCAGGGCCGGTAGCCGTTCGCAGTCAGACGACGATGGGCGCCGTCGCTCCGTCCATGCTCACCGATACGCCGGTGATGTAGCTCGCTCTGTCGGACGCCAGGAACAGGACGGTGTCGGCGATCTCCTGCGGCGTCGCCGCCCGGCCCATCGGAATGCGCGACAAGGCACGTTGCCGCGCCTCGTCTTCGGATATCCCGTGCAGGGAGGCTTCCGCGCGAAGACCCTCGGTGACACGGCCCGTTTCGGTCAGTCCCGGATTGACGGCAACCACGCGGATGCCGCGTCCGGCATAGGCGGTCGCCAGTCCCGCCGTGACCAGCATCAGGCCGGCATTGGCCGCGCCGCCGGCAATGTGGGTGGGTGAGGCGATCTTGCCGCCATTGCCGATGACATTGACGATCACGCCGCTGCCACGCGCCGCCATCAGCTTCACCACCGGGTCGATGATATTCACATAGGAGAAGAACTTGGCGTCGAACGCCTTGCGGTAGGCGACCGGCGACAGCTGATCCGGCGGCGTGCGCTGGGCGGCGCCGGCGCTGTTGACCAGGACATCGACCGGCCCCAGTTCGCGTTCGATCGTTTCGACGACGCGCGCCGCCTCTGCCTCATCGGACAGGTCCGCGGCCAGCCCGTACGAACCCGGCAATTGCGCGCAGGCATTTTCGACGTTCTCCTTCGAGCGCGAAACGATCGAGACCCGCGCGCCTTCGCCGGCGAAAGCCTGCGCACAGGCCAGCCCAATGCCCTTGCTGCCGCCGGTCACGACGACGACCTTTCCCTTCAGGCCAAGGTCCATGATCAATCTCCTCCTTGCCGTATCGCGTCGAGTTCCGCGAACCGCGCCAGGAATGCTTTCTGCGCCCAGATGGTCGAACGCGGCGCAAGGTCCAGCCGGTCGGCGGAAAAGCCGCGCGGACGCCCGAAGAATTCCGTTGCCTCGGCCACAGCGAAGCCGGCCAGCTCCGTCGCCTCGAAATAGGCGGCGATCTGGTCGGCGCGCTTGATGTCTTTGACCAATCCGACGCCGGGTTCGGCCGGCAGCGAAAAGCGGAGATGGATGGCGCGCTGCAGCCGCAGTTCGCAATCCTTGTAGCCGCCGCCCATGACCGATTTGAACGGTGAGATCATGTCGCCGATGACATATTCCGGGGCGTCGTGGAGCAGGGCGGCCAGCCGCTGGGCCGACGACGCAACCGGTGCGATCCGGGCGAAGATCGTTTCGACCAGAAGCGAATGCTGGGCAACGGAAAAGGCATGGTCGCCCCGGGTCTGGCCGTTCCAGCGCGCCACGCGGGCAAGGCCGTGGGCGATGTCGGAAATCTCGATGTCGAAGGGCGAGGGGTCGAGCAGGTCCAGCCGCCGTCCCGAAAGCATGCGCTGCCAGGCGCGGACCGGCGCGCCGGCGCGGTCGGCTGCCATCAGGCTTCCTCCGTGTTTTCCGGAAAGGTGAATCTCGCCCAGTCCGGAATAGAGAGATGAACAGGTACGACACCCGCCAGGATCGCCTTGCCGTCATCAACCGCGGCCTTCACCCGGTCGATGCGCGCAACCGCCAGACCGGCGCTGCCGGACGTCGAGCCCAACGCGCCAACCGGCCGGCCATCCACGGTCAGTTCGGTTCCGGCTGCAGGCAAGGGCGCATCCGCGGACACGATCAGCACCCGTCGCCGCGCCGTGCCGCGATGCTGCATCCGCGACACCACTTCCTGGCCGACATAGCATCCCTTCTTGAAGCCGACACCGCCGTTCTGGTCGAGGAGAACGTCGTGCGGGAAGGCATCGCCGAGTTGATAGTCGACCCCGCTCTCCGCCACCCCATGCGCGATGCGGAAGGTATGCCAGGCGGCAAGGTCTCCCTCATCGGATCGTACGCCATAGACGCGCACGACATCGCGGTCCGCAAAGCGTCGGTCGGATACTGCCGGCTCGGCCTTGCCTGAATCAAAGTCTGAGGCAATTGAATCGATCTGCCATTCCACGGAGACAAGCGACTGTTCCTGTTTGGAAATGCCCACCTTGGCCCGCAGCCGGTAAAGCACTAGCCTGCGCATGAAATCGTCGGCAATGTCGGCGCGGCACTCCAGCAGGAAGCCATTTTCGCCGGCGCGCGAAATCAGGAAATCGAACAGGATTTTGCCCTGCGGCGCCAGCAGCGCTCCGGGCTTTGCCTCACCCGCGCCAAGCTGGTCCAGATCGGTTGTCACGATGTTCTGCAGGAAGTGCTCGGCCTCGGCCCCGGATACGGAAACGAGCGCACGGTCTTTGAGCAGGGCGGATGGCATGTGTCGGGCGGCCTGAATTCTGCAAAACGGTCAGGCTTAGGTAAGCCTCCGCAACTTTCCCCGCAAGAGAGCCGGAAGCGTGAACCTCAATCGGCTCAGTCGCCCGCGACGAAGAACTTCCAACGGCCCTCGGGCGTGATTCCGACACGGTAGAAGATGTAAGCGCCGAACTGCTTCATGTCCTCGTAGTCGCCGGCGGTGACGATCTTGAACAGTTCCACCCGCTGCCGGGCATCGAGCTTGTCCAGCGGCAGTGCGAAGAAATAAGGCCAGACATAAAGCTCCTGGTCGGTGCCGACGTCGATATGGGAATAACCGGCGTTCATCACCTCTTCCATGATCGCCAGTATTTCCTGCCCCTCGGTGTCGCCGGAGAGGCCCTTGAGGAAGTCGATGGGGTCGCCATCGATATCGGTGAGGGAAAGCTGGGTCATCGAATCCCTTGTGCCGATCAGCGGCCGCAGCTTTTCAATGTCGCCGCTCTTGGCTGCTTCGACGATCAGGTCGTGCATGCGCCGCACCGGTTCGGGCAGTTTCGACAGATCGTAGACGACTTCGGGCAGCGGCGCCGCGGGATCGACATGCGGGCTGGATGGGCCGCCGCTTTGCGGAGGGGTGGCCGGCTCGACCTGTTCCGGTTCGTCCTGATCGGGCGCGGTCGGCTTGTCGTCGGCGGGCGGCGAAGGCTGGATCGGGTCCGGCAGGGGAACGCCGGTATCCGGCCCGCTGTCTTCGCCGGCGTCAGGCTGTTCGGCCGGCTTCGCCAAATCCTCACGCTTGATTTCGCTCAAGGCATGAGCCGGCTGGGCATGTAGTACCAGGAGCGGCGTAAGGCTTGCCGACAGGAGGGCGAGCCAAAGGCTCAGAGCCGATACATGCCGCCGAACGCCGGATTTTTCTTGTCTGAACACCCGCTTCTCCATGTCGGACGCCGCGCCCGAAAAGTAAGCCCAAGGCGGAACGCCACCTGGCCGGGCGCCGACTCAGTGCCGCAATTGGTCGGGGTCGAAAGCGCCAGCGATCACCTTTTCACGCATCCTGTCCAGCAGGGCAAGAGCCGCCGTTTCGCCATTGGCGCGCAGCATTTCCGCGAACGCCGTTTCAAGCGCCGCCTCTGCGATGATTTCCGGCTCGATACCTGCCGAAAGCCCTTCGGCCCAGGCTTCGTTATGGCTTTCGACAGCGGTCAGGCGTTTTTCTTCCCGGACCAGCGCATCGATATCGCTGAAGCTATGTTCCATAGGCGACTTCCACCCTTTCAAGTGTCGATCCTTCAAATACGGATCAAACTCGACTTGTCCCTTTAATGTCCCGTTAAGACTCTAGCACAGGCTTCCGCCGCTGTACGCTCGCCTTTGCCGGAAAAGTTAACGGCCTGTTAATTGCCGTAGCGCGAAGCGATGTCGCGCGAAAGGGCTTCCCCTTCCTTGACATAGCGGCTGATTGCCTCGGTCGCCGATGGCGTACACTGGCTGTACGCGGTCCCGAACGAGCGATAGCCACGATTGAAGGAGGCGATGAAACGCGCCTTGCGCTCCGGATCCGGACTTTCCGATTCGAGCAGTTTCTCCATCTCCGTCCGCCAGTTTCCACCGGTCTCTCCGCACAGGCTGCGCAGGAAGTGGAGGGAGCCGAGTATTTCGGCGAGGCGCATCAGCCCGGGTTCGAATGGCGCTTCCACGGCGCGGGCAGGCGACAAGGCGATTCCGGCGGCGATGCCGGTGGCAAGGCAGGTCGAAAGCAAATGCGAAGCGCGGCGCATAAACCCTTGTGACGAAACAATTTGTCAGCCGCAAGACCGCCATGCTGACAGGGGGCTGCGTTTTCAGTCCTTGCCCAGCAATTCGCTCGCGATGGTAAAGACCGAGCCGGCCAGGGGCAGATCCGACATTTCGGCCAGCGTGTAGAAGGCGGCGCTTTCGGCATCGTCCGCGGCCATCGCTTCGCCGCTCACATACCGCGCGCCGAACACGGTGAGGCGATAGTCGACCGGATGGCCTTCACTGGAACCTTCGATGAAAATGGTCTCTACCGGTCGGAAATCGTTGGCCTCCAGCCCGGTCTCTTCCATCAGTTCCCGCCGCGCCGCCTGCTCGAGCGTTTCTTCCGACTCTACCTTGCCGCCGGGAAAGGCATACAGCCCTTGCGATGGCGGCAGCGCGCGCTTGACCAGCAAAACCGTGTTGCCGCGCACCACGGCAACCGAGACGGCAGGCATTTCTTTTCTCTTGGCCATGAGGTTGCCTTGGATGTGCCTTCTGTGGATCGATAGGCTTTCTGCAGCTTTAAAGGTTGCGGCCTTCCGCTGCCACCGCCACTTTCAGGCTGAATATATCGAAAGATTGAACTCGCCATGTGCGGACGTTTCGCCCTCACCGCCACGACCGACCAGACGGCGGCCTTCCTGGGGCTCGCCGAACTGGAGGAGTTTCCGGCGCGCTACAACATCGCGCCGACGCAGCCGGTGCTCGCGGTGCTGTCCGCCGGCCCGCGCGAGCCGTTTTCCAACCGTCCCGACCGCTTGGCCATGCTGGTGCGCTGGGGACTGATCCCTGCCTGGGTGAAGGATACCCGCGATTTCCCGCTGCTGTTCAACGCACGTTCGGAAGGCATTGCCGAAAAGGCGTCGTTCCGCGCCGCCATGCGTCACCGCCGGGCGCTGATCCCTGCCTCCGGCTTCTATGAATGGCACAAGCAGTCCGGCGGTAGCGGCAAGGGACAGGCCTATTGGGTGCGCCCGAAGCAGGGCGGATTGATTGCGTTCGCCGCTGTCCTTGAGACTTACGCCGAGCCGGGAGGTTCGGAGATGGACACCGGCGCCATCGTCACCACGAGCGCCAATGACAACATCCGCCATATCCATGAACGCATGCCTGTCGTCGTGCAGCCACAGGATTTCGCTCGCTGGCTCGACTGCCGCAGCCAGGAACCGCGCGATGTCGTCGATCTCATGAAACCTGTCGAGCCGGGGTTTTTCGAGGCCCTGCCGGTCTCGGACCTCGTCAACAAGGTGGCGAATACCGGCCCCGAAATACAGGAACGGGCCGAAATCGCAGCCGTTCGTGAGCCCGAAAAAGCAAAGCGCCGCACCAATGGCGACGCTGGCGATACGCAGTTGACGCTATTTTAGAACGCCGCGACGTTTGTAAATCAAACGCCGGGTGCCCGAGCCGGGTTCAGGCGGCGCGTGGCGCGATGAACTTCTGGACAGGCTTTTTCTTCTTGGCCGTATGAAGCAGAGCCGCGGCGATAGCTGCCGGGCCGATTGCCCTGTATTGACTGTCGAGAGCCGCCGGTTGGGCGGGGCTGGTCTTAACCTTGCTGCGGGCCATGTTCGTCTTCCCCAAGACATTCCGTTTCGAAGTGCTTCATTGTCTCGCCGATTCGGACCAAATCGTGACGGTGTCGGCAAGAAGCCGGCGAACGTTCATCACTGTGCCGACATGTTTAATAGAATCTTACTGATCGTTCCCTCGGCCATGCGTAGCAGGCTTTTGCCGAAAGTTGCGTCTTGACGGCAACACTGGGCAGGGCGATAAAGCCGCCCCATGAGAACGTCTTTCGCCATTTGCTCCATTTGGATTATTGACTAGCGCTCGCGCTGGTCCGGACGTTTTCGCCTCATTTTTTCAGCAGGACAAACGCCCCGGCCAGCAGGCTGGAGCTGTCTCGCGTCTTGGCGCGGCGTGCTCCCGACAGCAGGAACGGACCGGGAAGGCACGCATGTCTGAAAGCACCAATGGGTTGCGTCTCTACAACACGCTGACGCGGACGAAGGAGACGTTTTTTCCGATCGATCCGGACAATGTCAGGATGTATGTGTGCGGCCCGACGGTCTATGACTTCGCCCATATCGGCAATGCGCGTCCGGTCATCGTTTTCGATGTCCTGTTCCGGCTGCTGCGGCACCTCTACGGCGAAGACCATGTGACCTATGTCCGCAACATCACCGACGTGGACGACAAGATCAACGCCCGTGCGCTTCGCGATTTCGGTGCTGAGATTTCTGGCGGGCAATTGTCGCTGAACGAGGCGATCCGCCACGTGACGGAAAAGACCGCGCAGCAGTTCCGCGGCGATGTGGCCGAACTCGGCTGCCTGCCGCCGACAGTAGAGCCGCGCGCCACCGAATTCGTGCAGCCGCGCGCCGACGGCAAGGCCGATATGATCGGCATGATTCAAACCCTCATCGAACGCGGCCATGCCTATGAAACCGCGGGCGAAGTCCTCTTCGATACCGGCTCGATGCCGGAATACGGCCAGTTGTCGAAACGGCATCTGGACGAGCAGCAGGCCGGCGCGCGCATCACCGTGGACGAGCACAAGAAGAACCCGCACGATTTCGTCCTGTGGAAGCTGTCGTCGCCGGAGGAGCCGGGATGGGAGTCGCCGTGGGGCAGGGGCCGGCCCGGTTGGCACATCGAGTGCTCGGCCATGTCCGCGGCCTACCTCGGCGAGACCTTCGACATCCATGGCGGCGGGCTCGATCTGATCTTCCCGCACCACGAAAACGAGATCGCTCAGTCGCGCTGTGCCCACGGCTCGCACGCCATGGCCAATGTCTGGATGCACAATGGCTTCCTGCAGGTGGAAGGCCAGAAGATGTCCAAGAGCCTCGGCAATTTCTACTCGATCCACGAACTGCTCGAGACGGAGACTTTCGGCGGCCGCAAATGGCCCGGCGAAGTGCTGCGCCTCGCCATGCTGATGACGCACTACCGCGAACCGATCGACTTCAGCGTGCGCAAGCTGGAGGAGGCGGAAAACACGCTGCGAAAGTGGAAGCGCGCCGCCGACACAGCCGCCGCGTCGGCGCCTGACCTTCCGCAAGCGATCGTCGATGCACTTTCGGACGATTTCTCCACGCATGCCGCATTTCAGGTGCTGACGCAGCTCGCCGGCGAGGCGGGTGAAGGCAGCGGAGCGGCGGCGTCGCTGAAAAGGGCGCTTGAATTCCTCGGTTTCGACGTCTCCTCCGCGCAGGTGAACCAAAACGAGGTCGATCGCGCCATAGCCCGCCGGCTGGAATTGATCGCCGCCAAGAACTGGGGCGAAGCCGACAGGATCCGCGACGAATTGTTGGCGCAGGGAATCCAGTTGAAGGACGGGAAAGACCCAGCCACCGGCGAGCGTGTCACCACTTGGGAAGTAAAGCGGTGAGAAGCGGCTCAACCAGATGGAGTGATGTCCATGATTGACCACACAGGCATACCAGTCGCGGATTTCGACAGGGCAAAGGCGTTCTACGACCGTGCTACGGCGCCGCTCGGGGGTTCGCTCCTTTTTATGGTTCCGCCGGAACATACAGGCGGCATGAAGGTCGGCGGCTATGGCCGTGAGCGGCCGGTTTTCTGGCTGCGCGAAACGGGCCAGGCCGGGAAAAGCGGACGCCACTACGCGTTCACCGCCAACAGCCGGGCCGATGTCGATGCCTTTCACGCCGCGGCGATCGCTGCCGGAGGCCGTGACAACGGCAAGCCCGGCATCCGCGCGCACTACCATCCCGATTACTATGGAGCATTCGTCCTCGACCCTGACGGCAACAACATCGAAGCCGTTTGCCACAAGCCCGAATAAGACGGACGGAAAGCACGATGAGCCTCGACAACAGGCCGGTCTATACAGGGGGGTGCCAGTGCGGTGCCGTTCGATTCCGTGTCGAAGGCACGCTTGGCGAGGGCTCAGTCTGTCATTGCCGCATGTGCCAGAAGGCGTCCGGCAGTTTTTACATGCCGCTGGTTTCCGTGCGCGAGGCCAAGGTGGAATGGACGCGCGGCGAACGCCGGCGCTTCCACTCCTCGAACCATGTCGATCGCGGATTCTGCGGCGATTGCGGTACGCCGCTGACCTATGAGGCGCCGGATGGCATGGCGCTGACCATCGCCAGCTTCGACAAGCCGGAAGAAATCGCTCCCGTCATCCAGTGGGGCGTCGAGGCGAAACTTCCCTATGTGGACGGTGTACCATCGCTCCCTGCTGAAGAAACGATGGCAGACATCGAAACCGCGCCGTTCCTGGCTGATCTCGTCTCCTATCAGCACCCCGACCACGACACGGACGAATGGCCGCCAGCGGACCGTTCGCACAAGGCCAGATCGAAATGACAGATCAGTTAAGAACCCTCTATCCAGAAACCGAACCGTTCGACAGCGGCATGCTGGATGTCGGCGACGGACACAGCATCTATTGGGAGCGCTGCGGCACCAAAGGCGCCAAGCCGGCGGTGTTCCTGCATGGCGGTCCGGGCGGCACGATCTCGCCGAAGCACCGGCGGCTCTTCGATCCGAAGCTCTACGATGTCATCCTCTTCGACCAGCGCGGCTGCGGCAAGTCCACGCCCAATGCCTCGCTCAACGCCAACACCACCTGGCACCTCGTCGCCGACATCGAAAAGCTGAGGGAGATGGCCGGTTTCGACAGATGGCTTGTTTTCGGCGGCTCCTGGGGATCGACGCTGGCGCTCGCCTATTCGGAAATCCACCCTGATCGCGTCAGCGAACTCGTGGTGCGCGGCATCTACACGCTGACCCGCGCCGAGCTCGAATGGTATTATCAGTTCGGCGTGTCCGAGATGTTTCCCGACAAATGGGAGCGTTTCATCGCGCCGATCCCGGAAGGCGAGCGGGGCGAAATGATGGCCGCCTATCGCAAGCGCCTCGTCGGCGACGACCGCAAAGCGCAGATCGAGGCGGCGCGCGCATGGAGCCGCTGGGAAGGCGAGACCATCACGCTGCTGCCCGATCCGGCCACCAGCGATGCGTTTGAAGAGGAAGACTACGCGCTCGCCTTCGCTCGCATCGAGAACCACTTTTTCGTCCATGCCGGCTGGCTGGAAGAGGGGCAGTTGCTGCGCGATGCCTTCAAGCTGAAGGACATTCCCGGCGTCATCGTCCACGGCCGTTACGACATGCCGTGTCCGGCCAGATATGCGTGGGCGCTGCACAAAGCCTGGCCGAGGGCCGAGTTCCACCTCATCGAAGGCGCCGGCCATGCTTATTCGGAACCGGGCATACTCGACCGGCTGATCCGCGCGACGGACAAGTTTGCAGGCAAATCATGATGGTCCGGGAACGCCTCTATCTTTTCGACACCACTCTGCGGGACGGCCAGCAGACGCCGGGCATCGATTTTTCCGTCGAGGACAAGATCGCTATCGCCAAGATGCTCGATGAATTCGGCATCGACTATGTCGAGGGCGGGTATCCGGGTGCGAATCCGACGGACACTGCTTTCTTTGCCGAAAAGCGCACGCAGCGCTCGAAGTTTGTCGCCTTCGGCATGACCAAGCGTGCTGGCGTTTCAGCGTCCAACGATCCCGGCCTCGCGGCGCTGCTGCGGTCGGCATCGGATGCGATCTGCTATGTCGCCAAAAGCTGGGACTACCATGTCCGCGTCGCGCTGGGCTGCACCAATGAGGAAAACCTCGAGGCGATCCAGGCTTCGGTGGAGGCGGCGCGGGGCGCTTCCAAGGAGGCGATGGTCGACTGCGAGCATTTCTTCGACGGGTTCAAGGCCAATCCCGATTATGCGCTTGCCTGCGCCAGGGCTGCCTATGAAGCCGGCGCCCGCTGGGTCGTCCTGTGCGACACCAATGGCGGCACCCAGCCCTCGGAAGTACGCGCCATTATCGGCAAGGTCGTTGCCAGCGGCATTCCCGGCGACCGTTTGGGCATTCACGCCCATGACGATACCGGGCAGGCCGTCGCCAATTCGCTGGCAGCGGTGGAGGCTGGCGTGCGGCAGATCCAGGGCACGCTGAACGGCATCGGCGAGCGCTGCGGCAATGCAAACCTGATCACGCTCATCCCGACGCTGATGCTCAAGCCTGCTTTCGCCGATCGCTTCGAAACCGGCATTTCAGCGGAACAGCTTGCCGGTATTTCGCGCCTGTCGCGTGCCTTCGACGAGCTTCTCAACCGGGCGCCGGAAATCCAGTCGCCCTATGTCGGGGCATCTGCCTTCGCTACGAAGGCCGGCATCCATGCTTCCGCTCTGGCCAAGGATCCGGCCACCTATGAGCATGTGCCGCCGGAATCGGTGGGCAACCGCCGCCGCGTCATGGTCTCGGATCAGGGCGGCAAGGCCAATTTCGTCGCCGAGCTAAAGCGACGCGGCATCGACGTGCCGCGTGACGATCACCGGCTGGATGCGCTGATTTCCGTGGTCAAGGAGCGCGAGGCGGAGGGCTATGCCTATGAAGGCGCCGACGCGAGCTTCGAACTGCTGGCGCGCCGGATGCTGACAGGCGTTCCGGAATTCTTCAGCGTCACCTCGTTCCGCTGCATGATTGAGCGTCGCTTCGACGCCAACGGCCAGTTGCGGACCGTATCCGAGGCGATCGTCAAGGTGCTGGTCGATGGCGAGGAGAAAATGTCGGTCGCCGAGGGCCATGGCCCGGTGAACGCGCTCGACATCGCGCTGCGCAAGGATCTGGGCAAATACCAAAGCGAGATCGCGGATCTCGAACTGGCCGACTACAAGGTGCGTATCCTCAATGGCGGCACCGAGGCGATAACACGGGTGCTGATCGAATCGCACGATGCGACCGGCGCGCGCTGGTGGACGGTCGGCGTCTCCGACAACATCATCGACGCCTCTTTCCAGGCCTTGATGGACTCCATCGTCTACAAGCTGATGAAGAACCGCGAAATGGCCGGATTGGTAGCGGCCGAATAGCCGGCTGCGCCGGCATGTCGGCTTGGGCCATTGGCAAAACTCCGTTGAACCATGCGATGTTTGACGTGGCTTTCGGCCTTCGAACGGCTCATACCGCTGCGATGTCCGCCGAACCAGCTCCAGAAAACGACAAATCTGCCCGGCGCGGCTTCGTGTTTGCGGTGTCGGCCTATTTCTTGTGGGGATTCCTGCCCTTCTACATGAAAGCTGTCGCGCATATCCCGTCGCTCGAAGTGGTGGCGCACCGGGTCATCTGGTCGCTTCCGGTCGCTGGGGTCGTGCTCCTGTGGCTGGGGCGCACCGGCGACATCAAGGTGGCGCTGCGTACGCCTCGCACCTTGGCCATGGTCGCGCTGACGGCGGCCATGATCACCGCGAACTGGTGTGTCTATGTGTGGGCTATCGCGGCCGACCGCGCGCTGGAAACCGCGCTCGGCTACTACATCAACCCGCTGTTCAGTGTTTTTCTCGGCGCGGTTCTGCTCGGTGAGCGCCCGACCCGGGCGCAGCTTGTGGCCATTGCGCTTGCGGCGCTGGCCGTAGCGGTCCTGACCTGGGAGAACGGCGGGCTGCCTTGGGTGGCGGTGGCGCTGACCTTTACCTGGGGCTTCTACGCCCTGCTCAAGAAGACCGTGCCGGTTGGGCCGTCGCAGGGTTTTTTCCTTGAAGTGCTGATCCTCGCTGTTCCGGCGCTGGGTTACATCGTTTGGCTCGAGGCAACCGGCGCCGGTCATTTCGGCGATCAGAGCGTGTCGGACATCTGGCTGCTGATGAGTTCCGGCCTGGTCACCGCCATCCCGCTCATCCTCTATGCCAACGGCGCGAAGCTGCTCAGGCTGTCGACCATCGCCATCATGCAGTACCTGGCGCCGACGATGATCTTCCTGGTCGCGGTGTTCGTCTTCCACGAGCCGTTCTCGACCGAGAAGGGCATCGCCTTTGCGCTGATCTGGGCAGCGCTGGCGGTCTATTCGTGGTCGATGCTGTCGGGCGGCCGCAGCGCGGCGGCTACAGTTTCTCGATAACCGAGGCTTCGCCTTCCGTCGGCGCATCGGCGGCGGCGCCTGCCGTCAGGATGGCGGCGACGATCGCGTCCGGATTGTCGACGACCAGCGGCTTGACGCGATTGGCGGTGTGGATGAACCCTTCCGCCGCCATATGATCCATCAGCGCGATCATCGGATTCCAGAATCCACGGACATTGCCGAACACCACCGGCTTGCGGTGATGGCCCAGTTGCGCCCAGGTCAGGATCTCTATGACCTCTTCCACGGTGCCGATGCCGCCCGGCAGCGCCACAAAGGCGTCGGATTCTTCGAACATCCTGTGTTTGCGCTCGTGCATGTTCTTGGTGATGACGAGTTCGTCAAGCCGGTCGAGCGCCGAGCCGCTGGCTTCGCGGTTGATCAGGAAGCCGGGAATGATGCCCATGACCTTGCCGCCCGCCCGCAACGCGCCATCGGCAACCGCGCCCATGATGCCCTTGGTGCCGGCGCCGTAGACCAGACGAAGACCATTACGGGCAAGCGATCGGCCCAGTATGTGAGCGGCTTCGATATAGACGTCGTCGTGGCCGGGAGACGAGCCGCAGTAAACGCAGACGGATCGAATCGTGTTCATGGGCATGATTGGTGATGGGGCAGGCGGCGGCGGTCAAGCCTGAAAGGGCTTTTTCTTGTCGCTTTCGGCAAAACAAGCTAGACCCGCATTGGGGCAAGGGGAACGATAAAAATGGCAATCAAACCAGTACAGACATTGTTGTTTGCTGGCGCAGGCGTGGTCGCCGTCGCCGGTGTGGCGTATGTTTCCGGCGCGCTCGATCCGCTGCTGAAACCTGCACCGCCCGCGCAGGTCGCCGCGCTTCCGTCGCCGGGCTCTACCGCAACGCCTACGCCGCCGCCAAACCTGCCTGAGGGGCAAGCGCCCGCAGCGGATACCAAGGCTCCGGTAACACCTGAAACCCCGGCAGCCCCACCGGCCGCCGCCGCTTCAGCCGCGCCGAGCTTCGATGTGGTGCGCGCGGAAGGCGACGGCTCGCTGGTCGTTGCCGGCAAGGCAGCGCCCAATGCCAAGGTGGAAATCCTGAACGGCTCGGCCGTCATCGGCACGGCCACCGCCGGCCCCGAGGGCGCCTTCACGGTGGTGCTCGATGACCCGCTCAAGCCTGGCGACTATCAACTGACGCTGCGGTCGACCAGCGCGGCCAATGAGACGGCGAACTCCGCGCAGACGGCGGTTGTTTCCATCCCGGACAAGGCCGACGGCCAGGTTCTGGCCATGGTCGAGGAAGCCGGCAAGCCTTCCGAGCTGCTCACTGTGCCGGAGGCTGCCAAGCCGGACTCGGAAAAGCCCGCGCAGCCCGCAGGCACCGCAGCCGCGCCCGCAACGCCGTCCACTCCCTCCGCACAGCCCGCCGCGCCTGCCATGGCGAGCGCCGATCCCGCCAAGCCCGTTGTCGATGCGGCGAAGATTGCAGTCGAAGCCGTTGAAATCGACGGCGGCAAGGTGTTCGTCGCCGGCACCGCCGCGCCGGGCAGCAAGGTGCGCGCCTATGCCAGCGACATTCTTCTGGGCGATGCGCTGACTTCGCCGGATGGGCATTTCCTCGTCGAAGCTTTGCGTGACCTGCCGGTCGGCAACTACACGGTCCGCGTCGATGCGCTGGACGGCAGCGGCAAGGTCATTGCCCGCGCGGCGGTTCCGTTCGAGCGCGAGCCGGGCGAATCCATCGCCGCTGTCGCGCCTGCTCAGCCGCAGCCGGGCCAACAGGTGACCGAACCGCAAGCCGCCGACGCCGGAACGAGCCAGTCCGGGAACGCTGCCGGTGCCGAAGCCAAGCCGGCGCAGCCGGCCGGCGATGTGGCCGCGGCGACCCCACCCGCCGCGAACCAGCCCGCAACTGCGCCAACTGGTCAATCGGCCGGGACGGCAGCTGAAAAACCTGCGGACATTGCGTCAGCAACGCCAACGCAACCGGCGGAGACCACCGCGCCAAAGCTCCAGCATGCCGACGGCGCCGTCATCATCCGGCGCGGCGACAATCTGTGGCGCATTTCGCGGCGGATCTACGGCCATGGCATTCGCTACTCGACCATCTATCTCGCCAATCAGGAGCAGATCAGCGATCCCGACCGCATTTGGCCGGGCCAGATTTTCAAAGTTCCGGAAAAGTCGAGCGAGGGCGAGGCGGCCGACATGAAGGCGATGGGCGAACAGGCGACGATCCGGTAAGTCGATCGCGGCAATATTGCCGTCACTGCTTGCAAAAGGCGCCTTCATCGTTTATCGCCGATAAACGATGAATATTGCTCTACTCAACGAGGTTTCGTCGCCGCGCCGGGCCGACCAGGCGATGGCCTCGAAGCTGGCTGCGCTGGCGCACCCGGCACGTCTGGAAATCCTCAAACGGCTTGCCGCCAGCAATTCCTGCTGCTGCCGCGATGTGGTGGCGCATCTCGATCTGGCGCAGTCCACCGTCTCGCAGCATCTGAAGATGCTGGTCGCGGCCGGGCTGGTGCGGTATTCGGCGGACGGCCAGCGCTCGCTCTATTCCGTGGACCATGAAGCGCTCGATAACGTTTCCCGCGCCGTTGCCGACCTCGCGGCGTCCTGCCGCTCCTGCTGCTGACACTTCGCAAGGCATTTCAAATTGGCTGACAAGACCGTTTCCGCCGAATCCGGCTCGACCCTGCAAACCCTGCGCAACCTCTGGCCCTACATGTGGCCGGCGGACCGCGCCGATCTGCGCGCCCGCGTCATCTGGGCCACAGTTCTGCTGGTCGTCGCCAAGCTCACGCTGGTCATCGCGCCGTACTTCTTCAAATGGTCGACCGATGCGCTGGCGGGTGACGCCAAATACACGCCGCCGCTGCCGGCGATTCTTTTGGCGCCGGTCATGCTGGTCGTGGCCTACAATGTCGTGCGCCTTGTGCAACTCGGCTTCAACCAGCTTCGCGATGCCCTGTTCGCCCGCGTCGGCCAATATGCCGTTCGCCAGCTGGCGCACCGCAGCTTCGTGCATATGCACCAGCTTTCGCTGCGCTTTCATCTGGAACGTCGCACCGGCGGCCTGTCGCGCGTCATCGAGCGCGGCACCAAGGGCATCGAGACGATCGTCCGTTTCACCGTACTCAATACATTGCCGACGGTGCTCGAGTTCGCGCTGACGGCGGGCATCTTCGCTTTCACCTATGGCTGGAAATACGTGGCGGTGGTGGCGATCACCGTCTGGCTCTACATCTGGTTCACCATTCGGGCCAGCGACTGGCGCATTATCATCCGCCGCGACATGAACGACAGCGATACCGACGCCAACACCAAGGCGATCGATTCGCTGCTCAACTACGAAACGGTGAAATATTTCGGCAACGAGGCAATGGAAGCTGCGCGGTTCGACCGCTCCATGGCCCGCTACGAGACCGCGGCCACGCGCATCTGGACCTCGCTCGGCTGGCTGAACTTCGGCCAGGGCGTTATTTTCGGCCTCGGCACCACCATCATCATGGTCATGTCGGCGCTGGAAGTGCAGGCCGGAACGCAGACCGTCGGCGACTTCGTCTTCGTCAATGCGTTGATGGTGCAGCTTTCGGTGCCGCTGAACTTCATCGGCTTCGTTTACCGGGAAATCCGCCAGGGCCTGACCGATATCGAGCAGATGTTCGACCTGCTGGATGTCCAGCAGGAAGTTCTGGACAAGCCGGACGCCAGGCCGCTCGCCGTCGCCTCGGGCAAGGTCGAGTTCCGCGACGTGCATTTCGCCTACGACCCGAACCGGCAGATCCTGAAAGGCATTTCCTTCGAGGTTCCGGCCGGCAAGACCGTGGCTATCGTCGGCCCTTCCGGCGCCGGCAAGTCCACCATCTCGCGGCTGCTGTTCCGCTTCTACGACATCCAGAGCGGCGAGGTGCTGATCGACGGGCAGGATATCCGCGATGTAACGCAGGAAAGCCTGCGCGCGGCCATCGGCATGGTGCCGCAGGACACCGTGCTGTTCAACGACACGATCCGCTACAACATAAGCTACGGCCGCACCGGCGCGGGCGAGGACGAGGTGCAGAAGGCGGCCGAGCTCGCCCAGATCGGCACCTTCATCGAGCGCCTGCCGGATGGCTACAAGACCATGGTCGGCGAGCGCGGGTTGAAGCTGTCGGGCGGCGAGAAGCAGCGTGTGGCGATTGCCCGCACCATCCTGAAGGCGCCGCCGATCCTGATCCTCGATGAGGCGACTTCGGCGCTCGACAGCCACACCGAGCAGGAAATCCAGGCGGCGCTCGATCTCGTCAGCAAGGGCCGCACCACTATCGTCATCGCCCACCGGCTGTCGACGGTCATTTCCGCCGACGAGATCATCGTGCTGCAGGACGGCCAGATCGCCGAACGCGGCACGCACGCCGCGCTGATGACAAAGCGCGGGCTCTACGCATCCATGTGGGATCGCCAGCGCGAAGCGACGGAGGCGGAAGAGCGCCTGCGCATCGCGCGCGAATCCGACGAGCTTGGCGTCGTGGTGCGCCGGCGCACGGCGGAGGTGGACTAAACCGGCCTGGTCTCGATTTATGCCGAACTTGCTGTAAGTTGCCGGACCGGCTGCCATGCAGAGGCAGCCACCATGCCTTGGCTGGCATGATCGTCAGGCTGGGGATGCGTAATCCGGAGGGACCTGCCGCATGTATTTTGCTATTCTCGCCTATCATGAAGAAGATACGGTCGCCTCCTGGTCTTCGCAGGAAGATGCCGAGGTCATGGCCGACCTGCTCGAAATCAACAACCGCCTGACCGAGGAGGGCCGTCTTGGTCCGTCCGGCCGACTGGATTTGACCGGCCACGCCTTGACCTTGCGCGGACCGGGAACCGGCACGGTCACCGACGGCCCGTTTGCCGAAACCAAGGAACAGCTTCTCGGCTTTTACGTGGTCGATTGCGCATCGCCCGAGGAGGCGGTTCAGATCGCCCGCGACCTGCGCCGCGTCAACCCGACGGCGGTCTATGAAATCCGCCCGGTCACGCTCTATCTTCCGGGAGCGCCGCTTTCGCCAAGCTAGGCGCTGGGTAGTGCGGCAAAGAGGCCGCCAGCTGGCACAATGGTGCGTTGCGGCTGGCCCGAGTTTCCGATAGAGAGGCCCGAGCCGAAACGGAGCTGCAAATCAGCCCTATGAACCTCGTCGATACGGTCAAGAATACGTTCGTTCCGATCCACCGCGAGGGGTATCCGTTCATTGCCGCGTTCGCGGCGGTGACGCTTGTGCTCGGTTATTTTTCATCGACGCTGTTCTGGATCTGCCTAATCCTGACGGTCTGGTGCGTCTATTTCTTTCGCGATCCGGAACGCGTGACGCCTGTTGACGACCGGCTGGTCGTGAGCCCCGCCGATGGCGTTGTCTCGGCGGTCGGGCCGGCGGTGCCGCCGCGCGAACTCGGGCTGGGTGCCGCGGAGATGACGCGCATCTCGGTGTTCATGAACGTCTTCGCCTGCCATGTGAACCGCGCGCCGGTGCGTGGCCGCGTCAGCCGCATCGAGCATCGTCCCGGCAAGTTCCTCAACGCGGAACTGGACAAGGCCAGCGCCGAAAACGAACGCAACGGCATCGTCATCGACAGCCCCAACGGAACCGTCGCCGCCGTGCAGATCGCCGGTCTGGTCGCCCGCCGCATCGTTTGCTGGGCCGACATGGGCGGCACGCTCTCCATCGGCGAACGCTTCGGGCTGATCCGTTTCGGTTCGCGCGTCGATGTCTACCTGCCGACAGGCGCCGTGCCGCGTGTCGCAATCGGCCAGACAGCGATAGCGGGCGAAACGGTGATCGCCGAATTCGGCGGTGTCGCGACAGCGCCGCTGGTGCGCGTGTCGTAAGCCGATGGCAGGCGCCCCGTTCAAGAAGTTCGAACCTCATGGCCAAGGCGGGCCACGCATTCGTGAAATCCCGCTGCGCATGATGTTCCCGAACCTGATCACAGTGCTGGCGATCTGCGCCGGCCTGTCCGGCATCCGCTTCGGCTTTGAAGGCCGGTTCGAGACTGCCGTCGTCATGGTTCTGCTTGCCGCATTCCTTGATGGCATCGACGGACGTCTTGCGCGGTTGCTCAAGGCGACCTCGAAGTTCGGGGCGCAGATGGATTCGCTGGCCGATATCGTCAATTTCGGTGTCGCGCCGGCGCTCGTCCTTTATGCCTACCTGCTCGATCGCGCCGGTTCGCCGGGCTGGATCGCAGCGCTCCTCTTCGCCATCGCGTGCGGTATGCGGCTCGCCCGCTTCAACGTCCTCGACGAACAGGTCGACAGGCCCGCCTGGCAGGTCGATTATTTTGTCGGCGTGCCGGCTCCCGCAGGCGCGGTGCTGGTCATGCTGCCGCTCTATCTGGCGTTCCTCGGCGTCGAGCCTTCCCGGCCGCTTGCGTTTATCGCCGTCGCCTTCACCATTCTGGTGGCATTCCTGCTGGTCAGCCGGCTGCCTGTGTACTCGGGCAAGAGCCTGAAGATTCCGGGCGATCGCGTCCTGCTCGTCATCCTGGCCGTCGTGCTCTATTTCCTGCTGCTGGTCAGCTATCCATGGCACACGCTGACGGCATCCGTGGCGGCCTATCTGCTGTTCCTGCCGTTCAGCGTCAGGGCCTACTCGAAGCGGGCCAAGAAGGAAGGCGAGGCGGCTTTACCGCCGGATGTCGACAGCGCGGCTTAGGCTCTGACGTCAGGCGGCTGCACCCAGCCCCAGATGATCGAGCGCCAGTTTGCGGGCCGACACATAGTCGGTCTTGCCCGATCCCAGCAGCGGAATCTGCTTCACCTTGACGATGTCGTTCGGCACCATGAGTTCGGCAGCGCCGTGCGTCTTGCCGAACTTGCGCAACTGTTCCGGGTTCGCGTCGTCCGCCGTGGTAACGAGCACGATGCGTTCGCCGCGCCGCTTGTCCGGAACGGCGACGGCGGCATGATGTTGCTCGGGCCACAGCGACTGCACCAGCATTTCGACGGCGCCGAGCGACACCATTTCGCCGGCGATCTTGGCGAAGCGCTTGGCGCGGCCGCGGATGGTGATGAAACCGTCCTTGTCGATGGCGACGATGTCGCCCGTGTCATGCCATTTCTCGGCCAGGGGCTGCAGTTCGCCGGGCCGGTCCGCGGTCATGTAGCCGATCATCATGTTGGGACCTGAAAGCCAGAGCTGTCCTGCGCCTTCTATGCCTTCGACCGGTTCAAGCCTGGTGCGGATGCCGGGCAGCGGCCGCCCGACCGTGCCGTCCCTGTTGTGGATGGCGGTGTTGACGGAAACGACCGGCGCGGCCTCGGTGAGGCCGAAACCCTCGATGATCTCGGCCTGGAAGCGGTCCCGCCAGACCCGCCGCGTTTCGGGCTTTACGGCTTCCGCGCCGGCCACCACGAAGCGCAGGCTGGAAAAGTCGCCATCCTTGGCCGTGCGTGCGTAGTTGGCAAGGAACGTATCGGTGCCGAACATGATCGTGGGCCGGATCTTCCGCGCGATCTCGGGGATGATCTTGTAGTGCAGCGGCGAGGGATAGAGGAACAACTTGACGCCCGTTACCAGCGGCAGGATGGTGCCGCCGGTCAGGCCGAAGGAGTGGAACATCGGCAGCACGTTCAGCAGCGTGTCCGCCGGCGATATGGTGATGCGTGCTTCCGCCTGCATGGCGTTGGCGACGAGGTTGCGGTGCGACAGCACCACGGCCTTGGGCGTGCCTTCGGAGCCCGACGTGAACAGGATGACAGCAGGCTTCGCGGCGTCCTGCCCGGCCAGCGGCAAGCGCCACAAGACCGCGGCCGCCAGCTTCTCGACGGCTGTCACCGAGGGACGCAGATCCTCCAGCCACAGGAACTTGGCGCCGGTGGCCTCCACCGCCTGGACGATGTCGGCGAGATCGGCCTTCTCGATGAACGCCCGCGACGAAACCACCGTGCGGATAAGCGCCGTCCGTATGGCCGACGTCACGCTGCCGGGACCGGCGGTGTAGTTGATCATCGCGGCCACGCGGCCGGCGGAGCTCAGGCCAAGCAGCGAAACCACCGCGCCGTTGGTGTTCGGCAAAAGCACGCCGACGGCCTCGCCGGGCGCTGTCAGTTTTTCGAACCGCTTGCCGAAGATGCGGGCGCCGATGAAGAGCTTGCGGTAGCTGAGCGAGCCGGTCACCACATCCTCGACGATCGGATGCGATGCGCCGACCCGGTTGGCGGCTGCGAGCACCGCCTCGAAGAGGCTTAGCTTCGGACTGGTCGCGGCGAGACGAACCTCAGCCATGCGGTCGAATAGCGCGTTGCTGCGGGTGCTTGCCTGTTCGCCGCCGAGGGCAAGCAGTTCAGGAACCGTCATCGGCTCCAGCACGCTGATCGTAAGCTGCGGAAACCATCGGCTTGGCATCCGGCCGGCAGGGGCGAGCGCACGGGGCAGGGCGTCCGCGCCACCGATGAAGATCGGAACGACCCGCGCTTCCGCCTGCAGGGCGATGCGGGCGACGGCACGGTAGAGACGGAAGGATTTCACATCCGGCTCCACCGCTTCCGGAATGTAGACGGCAAGCCGGCCCTTGCCCCTCAACGTGCGCACCAGCCGGCGGCTGACGAAGACGTGCTCGGCATTGAAGGCTATGGTCCGCGCCAGTTCGCGCCACGGCTCCAGCATCATGGAACGGGCGGAACGCTCGTCGAGTATGTGCAGCGTATCCTCGGGCAGCAGCGACAGCATCAGCGCCGGGTCGAGCCGGGAACGATGCGTGATGACGTAGATGACCGGCGCGTCGGCCGATCGCGCCACCTTCATGCGGTTGTCTGAAATCCGGTAGGCGAGCTTGAACGGCACGTAGAGCATTGCCTGGGCGAGGCCGAGCCCGAGGCGGAATTTCTCGAACAGACCGATGGCTATCCAGGCGCCGGCGAGACCCGCAAGCAGTGCCAGTGTCAGGATCAATGCGGCTTCCTCCCAGCTGCTCTCGGCTCCCGATGCCGGTCCGCAAGAACCTAGACGATGTTCGGTCAAGGTCAATGCGGACGTCGGTGATGTTTGCCACCCCTCCTGCCACGGGTGGCCGTTGCCGGAAGTTTCCTGGCGGCAAAGAAAAAGCCGACCTTACGGTCGGCTTGGAGGGGGACGGGCTGAGGGGTTTGGGGGGACTTGGGGATAGCCCGTCGCTGCCATAATGCGCCGGCCCCGCGAAGGTTCCGTGACAGACCGAATTTTATCAAATCTTTTTTCGGCCACCCAGCCAGATCGGTTTTACTGGGCCGGCTGTTCAGGTTGGTCCTCGGCGCCGAGATCGTCCACATAGGGCGATGCGCTGGGAACGCACTGAACCTGCCAGCCGGAGGGTGCTGGCTTCTTCTGATATTCCACGATTGCCGAATCGCACTGCTCGCGCGTGTCGAAGGTGCTGGGCAGCACCACCATGCCGCCCTGCGGGCTGGCGACGATCAGATACCAGACCAGTGTGATGGTCGATGACATGGAAAATTCCTCGCATATGAAAGAGGGGAGAATCGGATGAAACTACCAAGCCTTCCCGCTGTACGGAAGCGGCACTGCTGGTGCGATCGCCATGCCACATTCACATTGTCGCGGACCGGTCATGCCGGTTGCTGGTAGGAAACCCAACGATTGTGCTTGGCCTGGAAGATCATGCCGGTCTGCGTCAGCCCGGAGCTTGCCAGCGGCAGGATGCGCTCGACGACCTCGGTAGGATGCGGCAGCGTTTCCGGATTTTCCCCGGGCATCGCCTGCGCCCGCATGGCGGTGCGCGTGGCACCGGGGTCGACCGCGTTCACCCGCAGCGGCAGGCTCTCCGTTTCGTGCGCCCAGGACCGCATCAAGGCCTCCACCGCCGCCTTCGAGGCTGCGTAAGGCCCCCAGAAGGCGCGCGCCGAATGAGCGGCGCCGGATGAAATGATGATGGCGCGGCCGGCGTCCGACAGGCGCAGCAGCGGATCGACCGAACGGATCAGCCGCCATGTCGAGGTGACGTTCACGGCCATCACCTTGTCAAATACCTTGGCTTCGACGTGCCCGATGGGCGAGATGGTGCCGAGTACGCCGGCATTGGCGACAAGAATGTCGAGCCGGCCCCAGCGCTCATGGATGGCGCCGCCCAGCCGGTCGATGCCGCTCATGTCCGTGAGGTCGAGCGGCACCAGCGTGGCGTCGCCCTTGCCGGTCCTTGCACGCTCGGCCTTGATCTCGTCGTCCAGTTCCTCGAGCCCGCCGACCGTGCGGGCCACCGCCACCACATGCGCGCCCGCCGCCGCCATCTGCTTGGCGATGAAATAGCCGATGCCGCGTGACGCCCCGGTCACGATGGCGATGCGGCCGGTAAGATCGGGAGCAGCGGTCATTGGTTTCTCGTCTCGGGAAGTCACTCCGGGTGGCATGCAGCCCGGAGCCTTGATGAAGTCAATTGAATTACGATCCGCCGGCCGCCAACAGGGACAGGGTGCGGACATTGTCGGCGCCGTCGAAATCGGCAAGCCGGGTGGGATACTGGCCGGTAAAGCAGGCATCGCAGAACTGCGGCTGCTGATCGTCGCGGGTTTCTTCCCCGACGGCGCGATAAAGGCCTTCGATCGACAGGAAACCGAGCGAATCGACCCGGATGAATTCCGCCATCTCCTCGATCGACATGCGCGAGGCGAGCAGCTTGGATTTTTCCGGAGTATCGACGCCGTAGAAGCACGAGGCCCGCGTCGGCGGCGAGGCGATGCGCATGTGCACTTCCCTGGCGCCGGCGTCGCGCACCATCTGCACGATCTTCTGGCTGGTGGTGCCGCGCACGATGCTGTCGTCCACCAGCACGACGCGCTTGCCTTCGATCATCCGGCGGTTGGCGTTGTGCTTCAGCTTGACGCCCATGTGGCGGATCGAATCACCGGGCTGGATGAAGGTGCGGCCGACATAGTGGTTGCGGATGATGCCAAGCTCGAAAGGAATGCCGGCTTCCTGCGAAAAGCCGATTGCCGCCGGGGTGCCGGAATCGGGCACGGGCACGACAATGTCGGCGTCGCAGGGACTCTCGCGGGAAAGTTCAGCGCCGATGCGCTTGCGCACGTCATAGACATTGCGTCCTTCGACCGAAGAATCGGGCCGGGCGAAATAGACATATTCGAAAATGCAGAATCGGGTTTTCTGGGGCTCGAAAGGAAAATAGCTTTCGATACCCTTGGCCGTGACGACGACCATCTCGCCGGGCTTCACGTCACGCACGAAGCGCGCGCCGATGATGTCGAGCGCGCAGGTCTCGGATGCGAGGATCCAGGCGCCGTCGAGATCGCCCAGCACCAATGGCCGGATGCCGAGCGGATCGCGGCAGCCGATCATCTTCTTTGACGACAGCGCCACCAGCGAGAACGCACCTTCCACCTGGCGAACGGCGTCGATGAAACGCGCGTTGAGGTCGCGTTCCTTGCTGGTGGCGACGAGGTGAAGAAGCGTTTCCGTGTCCGAAGTGGACGAGAAGATCGCGCCCTGCTTCTGCAGGGTGCGCTGCACCGTCATGGCGTTGGTGAGATTGCCGTTGTGGGCGACGGCAAAGCCGCCATCCGCCAGTTCGGCGAAGAAGGGCTGGATGTTGCGCAAGCCTGCGCCGCCGGTGGTGGCGTAGCGTGTGTGGCCGATGGAGCGTGTGCCCGGCAGGCGGTCCAGCACCGCCTGCTTGGTAAAGGTATCGCCGATCAGCCCGACATGCCGCTCGACATGGAACTGGGTCCCGTCATAGGAGACGATACCCGCCGCCTCCTGGCCTCGATGCTGCAGCGCGTGCAGCCCGAGTGTGACGATAGCCGCCGCGTCCTGGCGTCCGAAGATGCCGAACACACCGCACTCGTCATGGAAATGGTCGTCTGCTTCCGCGGAAAGCACGTCGCCTGCGTCTGCCATGGCCTGAAGCCTCTCGTCCGCTAAAAAGGCCATATAAGGCGAGAGCTTGCCGAAAGCAACGCGCGACGACGGTCAGTTCACATGATCGTCAGTTATTTGCCGGCGGCGTTTCGGCCGGGGCTGTGCCTGCCGGGGGCTGTCCGGCCGGCGCGGTTCCCGCATCGGGGGCCGTACCTTCGTCAGCAGCCGGCGGCGTGGCGTCTGTCCCGGTCGCGGGCTGTTCCGGATTGAGCCTGTTCAGGATGGCGTTTTCCGGGTCTTCCGGCAGGATGCTTTCCAGCCAGGTGCCGACCGACTCGAGCAACGGCTTGGACTTGGCGTTCGCCACCCAGCCGGGCGCCCGTTCGCCGGCAAGCCAGTTGAAGAACAAAAGGCCCACGGCCACGACCAGAATGCCGCGCGCGGCGCCGTAGAGGAAGCCCAGCGTCCGGTCGAGCGCGCCGACGCGGCTGTCGATGATCCAGTCGGCAATCTTCATGGTGATGACGGTGACGACGATCAGCGCGATGACGAAGACGATCGCCGCCGCCGCCGCCATGGCGAGCTTTTCGTTGTCGATATAGGGCTGCACGAACGGCAGCACCGGCTTGTAGAAGAAGAAGGCCGCCACCGCCGCCGCCGCCCACGAGGCGATGGAAAGCACTTCGCGGGAGAAGCCGCGCACCATGGCCAGCATTGCCGACACCAGGGTGAAGCCGACCAGAATTCCGTCAAGCAGCGTAATCGGCATGTCCCCACTCCATGAGCCGCATCAATTTTCCTCAACGGCGCGGCTGCGGCGGGAGCCGGCAATGCGCGCCACGAGATCGGACAGCTCGGTGGGTTGAAAAGCGCCGGCCCCGATACCCCCGGCATTTTCCTCGCCGCCTTTTGGATTGCCCAAAGGCAGGACCGCGCTTCCGAAACCAAGTTTTTCGGCCTCCTTGAGACGCTGCTGCGCATGCGCAACCGGCCTCACGGCGCCCGACAGGCTGATTTCGCCGAAATAGACGCAATCGGCGGGAAGGGCAAGTCCGGTAAGCGAGGAAACAAGGGCAGCCGCCACCGCCAGGTCGGCAGCCGGCTCGGTAATCCGATAACCACCCGCGACATTGAGATAGACGTCATGCTGGCCAAATCGAACGCCGCAATGCGATTCGAGAACGGCGAGGATCATCGACAGGCGTGCCCCATCCCAGCCGACGACCGCGCGGCGCGGCGTGCCGAGCGAGGAGGGCGCGACCAGGGCCTGGATTTCCACCAGCACCGGCCGCGTGCCTTCCATGCCGGCGAACACGGCGGCGCCGGGCGCCTTGGCGTGGCGTTCGCCGAGGAAGAGCTCGGAGGGATTCGCCACCTCGCGCAGGCCCTTGTCCGACATCTCGAAGACGCCGATCTCGTCGGTTGGGCCAAAGCGGTTCTTGACCGTGCGCAGGATGCGGTAGTGGTGTCCGCCTTCGCCTTCGAAATAGAGCACGGCATCGACCATGTGCTCGACCACGCGCGGCCCCGCGATCTGGCCTTCTTTGGTCACATGGCCCACGAGCACGATCGCAGCACCCGTCGATTTGGCGTATCGGATCATCGCCTGCGCGGCGGCGCGCACCTGCGTGACCGTACCGGGCGCCGAATCGGCCATGTCCGTCCATAGCGTCTGGATCGAATCGAGGATGACGAGGTCCGGGCGCCGACCGTCGGCGATCGTCGCCAGTATGTCCTCGACATTGGTTTCGGCAGCCAGTTCGACTGGAGATGCGGCAGCGCCAAGTCTCTGCGCCCGCAGCCGGATCTGCGCCACGGCCTCCTCGCCGGAAACATAGACGACACGGTGGCCCTTCATCGCCAGGGCGGCTGCCGCTTGTGTCAGAAGCGTCGACTTGCCGATGCCGGGATCGCCGCCGACGAGCAGCGCCGACCCGCGCACGAAGCCGCCGCCCGTCGCCCGGTCGAGTTCGCCGATGCCCGACACAATGCGCGGCGCATCCTCGATGTCGCCGGAAAGCGTGGTGAGCGCCACGGCGCGACCTTTGCGGGCATTGCGCGTCGAGGCCGGCCCCGAGCCGATGCCGCCCGCTGTTCCTTCCTCGACAAGCGTGTTCCACTCGCCGCACGCATCGCATTTGCCGGCCCAGCGCTGGTGAACGGCGCCGCAACTCTGGCAGATGAACTGGACACGGGACTTGGCCAAGCGCCTACTCGAACCTCTCCGGCAGATGCTGGTCTTCCGCCAGATCGGAGAACCGGGTGAACTCGCCCTGGAAGGCGAGGCTGACGGTCCCGGTTGGCCCGTGGCGCTGCTTGGCGACGATGACCTCGGCCTTGCCGCGCATCTCGTTCATCTCGGTTTCCCACTTGATGTATTCATCAGTGCCGGGCTTGGGCTCCCTGTTCTTGAGGTAATATTCCTCGCGGAACACAAACAGCACCACGTCGGCGTCCTGCTCGATGGAGCCCGATTCGCGCAAGTCCGAAAGCTGGGGGCGCTTGTCGTCGCGGCTTTCGACCTGGCGTGACAGCTGCGACAGCGCGATGATCGGCACGCTGAGTTCCTTGGCCAGCGCTTTCAAGCCGGTGGTGATCTCGGTGATCTCCTGCACGCGGTTCTGGCTGGAAGCCTTGGAGGACCCCGTCATGAGCTGGATATAGTCGATGACGATGACGTCGAGGCCGCGCTGCCGCTTCAAGCGCCGCGCCCGCGCCGCAAGCTGCGCGATCGAAATGCCGCCCGTCTGGTCGATGAACAGCGGCAGCTTCTGCATGGTCTGCGAGCAGGCGACCAGCTTCTCGAAATCCATCTCGGAGATTTCGCCTCGGCGGATTTTCGAGGAGGGGATTTCCGTCTGCTCGGAAATGATACGGGTGGCAAGCTGTTCGGACGACATTTCCAGTGAGAAGAAGCCAACGACGCCGCCATTGGCTGCCTTGAAGGAGCCGTCTGCCTGCTGCGCCGGTACGTAGGATTCAGCGATATTGAAGGCGATGTTGGTGGCGAGCGACGTCTTGCCCATGCCCGGGCGTCCGGCAAGCACGACAAGATCGGATGACTGCAGGCCGCCCATGCGGCGGTCGAGGTCGCGCAGGCCGGTGGCGACGCCGGACAGATGGCCGTCGCGCATATAGGCGGCATTGGCCATGTCGACGGCGGTCTTGACCGCGTCGGTGAAACTTTCAAAGCCGCCGTCGTAGCGACCGGTCTCGGCCAGTTCGAACAGCCGCCGCTCGGCATCCTCGATCTGCTCCGAGGGCGACATGTCGACCGGCGCATCGTAGGCGATGTTGACCATGTCCTCGCCGACGGTGATCAGCGCCCTGCGCGTCGCCAGATCGTAGATGGCGCGGCCGTAATCGGCGGCGTTGATGATGGTGACGGCTTCCGCCGCCAGCCGCGCCAGATACTGCGAAACCGTCATCTCGCCGACCTTGTCGTCAGCCGGCAGAAAAGTCTTGATCGTCACCGGATTGGCCATCTTGCCCATGCGGATCAGTTCGGCCGAAACCTCGAAGATCTTGCGGTGCAGCGGTTCGTAGAAATGCGAGGATTTGAGGAAATCGGACACCCGGTAAAAGGCGTCGTTGTTGACCAGCATGGCGCCCAGCAAAGCCTGCTCGGCCTCGATATTGTTCGGGGCTTCGCGATAGAGCGGTGTTTCCGCCGTAGCGAATTTGCGTGCTGCTTCTGCCATTTCGTCCCCGATTTTTATCCCAGCTTTCGATATCAGAACGGGGCGAGTCGGCGATGACTTATCTGCACCGAGGCGGTCGGAATCCGAATTGCTTACCGCGATTCACAGGCAAGATTTTTCCGTGGAAAGAATCCACATTGACGCGAATCGAAAGCAAGAGTCTAACTGTTACTGAATGAGAACAAAACAGGAAAATGATATGCGGGAGTGGGTGGCATGTCGATGTTTTTTGGTTTGCTCGCCCTGGTTAGCGCAATCCCTGTTTTCTATCTGACAAGGCTTGAGGGAAGGGATCTGGAATTGGCGAAGCCATGGATATGGGGAATCGGTTCCGCAATCCCTGTTTTCCTCGTTCTGGCGGGGCTCTTCCACGACTACGGCGCATGATTTAGCCGAGAATATCGACCGCATCGCCCCAATCAGCCCGGCGCGCAGCCTTGAAGGTCTCGCCATCGCGCTTGGTGAAAAGCACCTCGGCGGCGGTGCCGTTCGGCTGGCAGAGCTTCAGCGCGACCTTGCCGGAACCTGCCTTTGGCGGCGCTAGCACACGCGGGCTGCGCTGCGTCAAAGGCAGGCGCGAGGCTGCCACATAGATGAATTTCTCGTCCTCCCAGGGCACCTCGGCGTCCTTGGCCAGCCGGTGCAGCCGCGAGCGCGCGACCCGGCGCGAGAAATGGCACCAATCCGGTTCGATCAACGGGCAGGGATGTTCGTGCGGGCAAGGGGCTGCCACATGCGCGCCGGCGGTGATCAATTGTGCCCGTGCGTCGAGAATGCGGCGCCAGCCGGCCGGGGTGCCCGGCTCAATGATCAGCAGCACGCCGGTTGTCAGACGCCACAGCCTGTCGATCAGCCTGGCCAGCGAGGCGGGGGCAACCTCGTCCAGAACATAGGCAGCGGTGACGAGATCGGCAGGTTTCAGGTCGCCCAGATCGATCGTGGCGTCGCCAGCCTGCCAGTCCGTATCGATGCCGGTTGCAATGGCCAACCGCTGACCGACCGCACGTGCCGGGGCGCTGGCTTCCAGCATGGTGGCGCGTCGGAGCGCCGGCCAGCAATCTGCTGTGGCCCAAAGGACTGTACCAGGGCCAGCGCCGATATCGAGAAGACTGGCAGGCGAGAAATCGGGCAGGGATGCCGCCGTTTCTTCCAGGCTGGTGCGGACGGCCGCGTAGGTGGCGGGCAGGCGTGTCGCCAGATAGGCCTTCACGGCGATATCGCCGCCCATATGCAGCCGCCCGTCGCGCACTTCGGCCCGGTAGCGGTCGGATAGGGTCTTTCCGGCCGATTTCAGCGTTGCAAGCGGCACGTCCGCCAGTAGGGCGTCGATCTGGGCGCGCAGGGCGGCGGGCAATTCCATGTCCTAGGCGCCGCGCGGAGCAAACAGGATGATCGACGCGCCGGCTACGCAGACCAGCGCGCCGACGAAATCCCAGCGGTCGGGGCGGATGCCTTCGGCCAGCCACAGCCAGCCGAGCGAGGCGGCAATGTAGATCCCGCCATAAGCAGCGTAGGCCCGCCCGGCTGCATCGGCTGGCGTCAGCGCCAGCAGCCACGCGAACAGGATGAGCGAAAGAATGCCGGGCGCGAGCCACAGCGGGGATTTTTCCAGCCGCCACCAAGCCCAGAAGGAGAAGCAGCCGGCGATTTCGGCAATCGCCGCGGCGATATAGAGAAGATAGGTCATGACGCGTCCCGCCGGATCCTCGAGCTCTTTTGATCCGACCGGCGGGTTATGGCAAGGCTGCGACATCCGGGATTAATACGGGGATCGGAGTGCGCAACGGGAAAGGAAGCCTAGTCTTTTCCGGTGACTCGCTTGCGCCGGGTCGTTCTGGCCGTGGGCTTGGCGATCGCCTTTTCCACGGCCTTGGCGACAGGTTCATTCCTGCTGTGGCCCATCTCGTGCATTTCCAGCGCCTTTTCGCACTTGCCGATATAATCGCGCGTCATGGGCAGCACATCGTTCTGGCGGGTCAGCTGGAGCTGGAAGACGACAAGGTCCTGCCAGCGGAACGAGGCTTCCGAGCCTGAGAGATAGAACTCCCACATGCGGCAGAAGCGCTCGTCGTAGATTTCCTTGATCTTGTCGCGGTTGGCGAGGAACCGCTCCCGCCAGGCCTTCAGCGTATCGGCATAGTGCAGCCGCAGCACCTCGACGTCGGCGATCATCAGCCCCGAGCGTTCCACATGCGGCATGATTTCCGACAGCGCCGGAATGTAACCGCCCGGGAAAATATGCTTGCGAATGAAAGCGTTGGTGGTCGTTGGCGGGGTAACGCGACCGATCGTGTGCAGCACCATCACGCCGTCCGGCTTCAGCAGCGTCGCGCATTTATCGAAGAAGGTTCGATAGTGGTTGACGCCGACATGCTCGAACATGCCGACCGAAACGATGCGGTCGAAGCGTTCGGAAAGGTTGCGGTAATCCTGCAGCTCGAAATGCACATGGCGGTCGAGACCTTCGGCATGCGCCCGGTCGGTCGAAACCTGGTGCTGTTCGGTCGACAGCGTAACGCCGAGCACATCGGCCTCGAAGGTACGGGCGATGTAGAGACCGAGCCCGCCCCAGCCGGAGCCGATGTCCAGCACCGTCTGGCCGGGCTTTATCTTCAGCTTGGACGCGATATGCCGCTTCTTGGCGAGCTGCGCCTCCTCCAGCGTCATGTCCGGACGCTCGAAATAGGCGCAGGAATACTGCATGTCCTCGTCCAGGAAGAGCTTGTAGAGCTCTCCTGACAGGTCGTAGTGATGCGCGACGTTCTTGCGCGAACGGCGCGCATTGTTGAACTGCTGGAACGGCCGGGCGGTCAGCCGCACCGAATTGACCAGCTTGCCCCATGTCGAATCGGTCCAGGTCAGGCCGATATTGCGGTAGACCAGTTCCAGAAAGCCCAGCACGTCGCCTTCGACGAAGTCGAGTTCCTGTTCCATGAACATTTCAGGGATGGCGAGCGACGGATGAACGGTGATTGCCCGTTCGGCGTGCCGGGTGTGGATCACCATGTGGACGCGCGGACCGCTGCCGTCGCCAAAAGTGCTTGTCCGTCCGTTCGGACCGGTGATCGCGAAATTGCCTGTATGAATGACCCGCTCGACAATGCGTTGCAGAAACAAATTCATGGCGATGCCCTCGAAAGCACAGAATATTGCCTAATCTTGCTAAAAAGAGAGGGGCTTGAAAAGTTCCCTGTGGCACAAAAAACCCGGGCACGAGGCCCGGGTTCTTGGTCCAGTGAAGGACGGCAGTCGGCAGATGCCTGATGCCGGTTGCTGTTATTGCCCTTCTTCTTCGCCGCCTTCGAATTCGGCGTTCGGATCGAAGAAATTGTCGGGGCGGGCGTTGTCGTTGATGTCGTCGCCGTAGATGGCCTCGGCGGTGGTGAGCGTCTCGCCCTGGGCCTGACGCTCGGCCTCTTCGGTGGAACGCGCGATGTTCAGCGTCACCGTGACCTCGACTTCCGGATGCAGCGCGATCGCCACATTGGTGAGACCGATGGTCTTGATCGGATGGTTCAGCTCAACCTGGTTGCGGCCGACAGTGAAGCCTTCCGCGGTCAGGATGTCGGCGATGTCACGGGTGGAAACCGAACCGTAGAGCTGGCCGGTTTCGCCAGCTGAGCGGACGACCATGAAGCTCTTGCCATCAAGGTTGTCGGCGATGCTCTGTGCTTCCGACTTGCGCTCGAGGTTGCGGGCTTCGAGCTGCGAGCGCTGGCCTTCGAACTTCTTCTTGTTGGCTTCGTTGGCGCGCAGCGCCTTGCCCTGCGGCAGCAGGAAATTGCGGGCGAATCCGTCCTTGACCTTGACGGTCTCGCCCATCTGGCCGAGCCGGGAAACGCGTTCGAGAAGAATGACTTCCATTGTTTCGTCCTTTCAGAACCGCAAGCGGTTGAATCAGATTGTCAGGACAGGAAGCAAAGCGGCGGTATCGCCGGGGGTCGCTGTCCTGCCATGGGCAGTTAGGAGCCATTGCCGGCTCCAACTCGGTTGTGGGTGTCACCCGACCGCGCCGATCGCGGAAGGGAAGAAGCGGGCGGCAAAACCGCCCGCTTCTAATCTTGTCAGCGAACCACGTAGGGCAGCAGGCCGAGGAAACGGGCGCGCTTGATCGCCTGGGCGAGCTCGCGCTGCTTCTTCTGGCTGACGGCGGTGATGCGCGAAGGGACGATCTTGCCGCGCTCGGAAATGTAGCGCTGCAGAAGACGCACGTCCTTGTAGTCGATCCGCGGCGCATTGGCGCCGGAGAACGGGCAGGTCTTGCGGCGGCGATGGAACGGACGCCGGGTCGGGATCTGATTGATGTCGACCATTATTCTGCACCCCCTTCAAAGCTGCGCGGCGCGCGCGGACCACGGTCGCCGCCGCCATCGCGGTCGCCGAACGAGCGGGCCGGCCGGTCGCCGCGATCGCCGCGATCACGGTCGCCGAACGAGCGCGGGCCGCGGTCACGGTCGCCGAAGCCGCCACGATCGGAGCGCTCTTCGCGCTTCTGCATCATGGCCGAAACGCCTTCCTCGTGCTTGTCGACCTTGATGGTCAGGAAGCGCAGGACGTCTTCCGACAGACCCATCTGGCGCTCCATCTCATTGAGCGCGGCCGGCGGGCAGGTGAGGTCCATAAGCGTATAGTAGGCCTTCCGGTTCTTCTTGACCCGGTAGGTGAGGGACTTCAGTCCCCAGTTCTCGACCCGGCCAACCGAGCCGCCGCCAGCGGAGATGACACCCTTGAAACGTTCAACGAGCTCATCGACCTGCTGCTGCGACAGATCCTGCCGGGCAAGGAACACATGTTCGTAAAGAGCCATAGTTCTTTTGCCTTTCTTCGTTTCTCTCCCGGTCCCGGCGGCTAAAGCCTCTGCAACTTCTCTGATCCTTAGAAGGCCTGAGGCCGTCTCCGGAGAAGAAAGGAGCACTGACGAGACGGTCGAGAGCGGAGACACGGGAGGCGGAAGCCCTATAGCTCCACAACGAAAGCTTTGTTTTCAGGGAAAACGACCTTCGGCCCTCCGTACAGCCCCCAGCTAGGACCGGCAGATTGCGGGTGCGTATACAGCAATGCCCGTCGAATGCAAGTCCGGCCCGACGCGGTTTGCGGTCTTTTGGAGCGTTAGAGGCCCTTGTTCCTGAACGCCAGACGCCAGAAGGCCACCAGCATATAGGCTGCGAAGAACAGGGCGAGGGACCAGCCGAACCCGGACGGGCCGAAAATATCCATGCCGATGCCGATGGCCTGCGGGCCGAGCACCATGCCCACGCCATAGCAGAGAACGAAGGCGGCGTTGGCGGATGCCAGCTCATGGCCGGAAAGCTGCGAGCCGAGATGCGCGAGCCCGACCGTGTAAAGCGCCGCGACCACGCCGCCCCACACGAACAGCAGCCCCGCCATCAAGTGCCAGTTCTGCGCGAACATCGGCATGACGATCGTGCCGACAAGGCCAACGGTGGCGCAAACGAGCAGGATGTAGCGGCGGTCGCTGACCCGGTCGCTGATCATGCCGATGGGTATCTGCAGCAGAACATTGCCGAGGCCGATCATGGTCAGGAGCAGCGCGGCATCCGATTCGGAGTAGCCGATCCGACCGCCATAGACCGGAAACAGCGCGAAGCCGCCGGTTTCCACCGCGCCGAACACCAGGACGGCCGCCGTGGCGGTCGGAACCAGCCAGATATAGCGCAGGAAGCCGCTCGTTTCCTCGCCTTCCGGCCGGATGGGCGGACTTTCCTTGCGCGCGGCAAAGACTGGTATGGCGGCAATCGTCACCAGGCCGACAGCGACCCCGAAGGGCATGAAGCCGGTGCTGCCAAGATGCGCGAACAGCCATGGCCCGGCCGCGAAGCCGAGCGACAGAACGGTCGCATAGATGCCGAGCACCAGGCCGCGCCTGTGCGGTGGCGCCGAGGTGCTGATCCAGAATTCCGACAGGATGAACAGGACCGTGAGCGCGATATGCAGCACGACGCGAAGCGGAAACCACATCCAGAAGGCGGGCGCGAAATGAAAACCGACGAAGGCCAGCGCACCGGCCGCGATCATCAAGAGCATCGCATGGGCGACGCCCAGCCTTGATGCCAGAGGTGTCGCCAGCGGTGCGCCGGCGATGGAAGCGAGACCCGCCACGGCGGTATTGAGGCCGATCATCGAAGCCGAATGGCCCCGCGATTCCAGGATGACGCTGAGCAAGGGCATGCCGAGCCCGATAGCGATGCCGACGACGCTGATCGAGGAGATGGCTGCGATCATCGGCAGCCAGTGCACGCGCTCCTCGTCTTGCGTCTGGGTTTCGACCGTCATGCAATGCCTGGCTGGTTGAGGGATCTACAGAAGAACACGGGTGAACTGGTTCCGCAGCAGCCGATAGAAGGGGACTTCGCCGCCGGGAGCCAGCAGTGGGTCGTAGGAGAGACGCTTTTCAAGTTCTTCCAGGATCGTGCGCGTGATCCCGGGGACGTCCGCCTGCTTGGCATCAGTCAGCGGGAGCCAGACCAGTTCTTCCAACTCGTTGGTGGGACCGCCGCCGGGTAATTCCACGGCCACGTCGTTGCGCCAGGCCGCCAGAAAACGGGTATCGAAGCGGCGCACCCGTCCGGGCGGGGTGATGGCGCGTGCGATGTAGCGCACACAATCGAGCGACGGCTGGACGCCATACTGGACAAAGCCTTGCCAGTCGCGCTTGCCAGTGGCGAAAGGCCCTTTCCGGCCGATCAGCAGACCTGCTTCCTCATAGGTTTCGCGGATCGCCGAAAGCGCGATGGCGCGGGCCCGCGCGGCGCTGGTGCGTCCCGCCCCAGCTGTCAATTTTCGTTCTTCTTCCGGATGGAGACCGGTGGTGACCGGGATACGGCTGTCGGCAGGGTCGGTGCGTCCGCCGGGAAAGACGAATTTGCCTGGCATGAAAGCGTGGCTCGAATGCCGGCGGCCCATCAGGACGAAATGATTGTCGCCCTTGCGTTCCAGCAGGATTAGGGTCGCCGCATCACGCGGCCGCTTCGGGCCGCTTCCCAGCGCGATATCCTTGCTCTCGGCCTTGTCGATTTCAGCCTTGGTCATCCCATGCATGCGTTCGACCTAGCCGAAAGTTCTGTCTTGCGAAAGAGAGAATGGAAATCCCCCGGGCTCGAACAGCTTACAATTCAGGATGGCTTTCCACCTGCTCGGTTTCGCCGCCGAAGCCATGCATGTAGTACGTCCATTGCAGTCCGATGACAGCGCCCTTGACCGGTTGCAGCAGCGCCAGCGACATGACGATGGTGAGCGGCGCCCACACAGCCATATGCAGCCACATCGACCAGTTTGAGGTCGCCTCGACGCCCATGAAGGCGCCCAACACGACGTGGCCGACGATCACCACCACCAGATAGGCGGGCAGGTCGTCGGCGCGGTGATGGTGGATTTCCTCGCCGCAGACTGCGCACTTGTCCACGGTCTTCACGTAGGCGCGAAACAGCTTGCCTTCGCCGCAATGTGGGCAGCGGCCGAGAAATCCGCGCTTCATCGCCGTCCACAGCGCCCGTGCCGGACGGCCGGAATGGTGCTCGCCACCGAAAACCTGTGTCTCCATCATCGTCTCCTGCCGCGTGAGCGCGGCTGCGAGGCGCGGGCCCGGCCCTTCGCCTTGTGGAACGAACGCTTCGATCCGGGCAGAGGCTTCGGGTCGCTCAGCATCTCGAAGCGCATCGCGCCAGCCATTGGCGCCACTTCGACCAGGCGAACCTCGACATGATCCGCGAGCTGATAACCCTTGCCGCTGCGTTCTCCGAAAAGCGACCGCGCCGCTTCGTCATAGATATAGTAGTCATCTCCGAGCGTTGACACCGGTATGAAGCCGTCGGCGCCGTACTGCGGCAATTTGACAAACAGGCCGGCCTTGGTGACCCCGGAAATCCGGGCGTCGAAACGCTCATCGATGCGTTCGGCCAAATAGGCTGCGATCAGCCGGTCGATGGTATCGCGCTCGGCTGCCATGGCCCTTCGTTCCGAAGCCGAGATCAGCACCGCGGTTTCTTCCAGCCGTGCTTCCTCGTCGCGCGTCAGCCCTCCCGGCCCAAGCCCCAGCGCGGCGACCAGCGCCCGATGCACGATCAGGTCGGCATAACGGCGGATCGGCGAGGTGAAATGCGCGTAGCGGAGAAGGTTCAGGCCGAAATGGCCGATATTCGCTGGCGAATACTCGGCCTGGCTCTGCGAACGCAGCACGACCTCGTTGACCAGCTGCTCATTGTCGGCGCCGCGCACCCGCTCCAGTATGCCGTTGAACTGAGACGGACGCATCTGCGCCCCGCGCGCCAGCGACAGGGACAGCGTCTGCAGGAATTCGCGCAGCGATTCCTGCTTGGCCAGCGAAGGCGCATCATGGATGCGGTAGACCAGCGCCTGCTTTTTGTTTTCCAGTGTCTCCGCGGCGGCGACATTGGCCTGGATCATGAACTCTTCGATCAGCTTGTGCGCATCGAGTCGTTCCGGCACGATGACGCAGTCGACCGTGCCATCCTCCTTGAGCAGGATCTTCCGCTCCGGCAGGTCGAGCTCCAGCGGCTGGCGCGCATCGCGGCCGCGCTTGAGGATGGCGTACGCATCCCAGAGAGGCCGTAGAACCGTGTCGAGGATCGGTCCGGTCTTGTCGTCGGGCGCGCCGTCAATGGCCGCCTGCGCCTGCGGATAGACCAGCCGGGCTGCGGACTTCATCATCACCCGGTGGAATGTGTGGCGCAGCTTGCGGCCCTCCGCAGAGAACGTCATGCGCACGGCCATGGCCGGCCGGTCCTCACCCTCGCGCAGCGAGCAGAGGTTGTTCGAGATGCGCTCCGGCAGCATCGGCACGACGCGATCGGGGAAATAGACCGAATTGCCGCGCTTGAGCGCTTCGCGGTCCAGCGCGGAGTTTGGCCGCACATAGGCGGAAACATCGGCGATCGCGACGGTGACAATGACACCGCCGCGGTTCTTCTCGTCCGCGTCGGGCAGGGCGAAGACGGCGTCGTCATGGTCCTTGGCGTCGGCGGGATCAATGGTGACGAGCGGCAGCTCGCGCCAGTCCTCGCGGCCGTCCAGTGTGACGGGTTTCAGCGCTTCCGACTCGGCCAGCACCTCGGGCGGAAAGATGTGAGGGATGTCGTGCGCATGAATGGCGATCATGGAGACCGCCTTCTCGCTGGTCAGCGATCCCAGAACCGACAGGACCCTGGCGCGGGGCAGGCCGTATTTGCCGGCGCGTGCCGGCTCGACCTCGACGAGGTCGCCGTTTTTCGCGCCGTTCTGGAATTCCTTGTCGACGATCAGCTCGGGCTGTCGCCGCTCGACCGGCTCGATGCGAAAGCTGCCGTCCTGAAGCACGCGGAAAACACCGAGAACCGCCTCGTCGCGCTTCTCGAATATTTTCACGATCCGGGCGGTATAGGCGGGGCCGTCCGGATCATCGGTGGGAAAGGTCTTCGCCAGCACGCGGGCGCCGATGCCGGGGGCGGGACCGCTGCGCGAAACGCGGATCGCCACGATCGGTGGATTGTCGCCCTTGTATTCTGCCGGCCGTGCCAGCAGTCCGCCGTCCGGATCGCGGCCGAAAACGTCCAGCACCGTGACATGGGGCAGGGCGCCGACGCGGACATGGCGTTTACGGCTTTTCTCCAGCAGGCCTTCGTCAGCAAGGTCGCGCAACAGGTCTTTGAGCCAGATGCGGTCGTCGCCGCGCAGGGAAAACGCCTTGGCGATGTCGCGCTTGCCGGACCTGTCGGGGTTCTCCGCAATGTAGCGGAGGATTTCGTCACGCGACGGGCGGTAAGTGTCCTGAGCGCCGCGGCGGGTATCGGCGGCGCGCGGATCGCGGTTGCTTTTTCCGGAAATCCTGCGCGCCAAGGACCTAGCCCTTTTTCTTTGCAGCGGCCTTCTTGGCCGCAGGCTTCTTCGCGGCTGGCTTCTTGGCAGCGGAGGCTTTGCGAGCCGGCTTCTTGCCGCCACCCTTGGCTTCCCGCTCGGCGATGAGGGCTATGGCCTCATCGAGCGACACCGACTGTGGTTCCTTGCCCTTGGGCAGTGTGGCGTTGACCTTGCCCCAGTTGACATAGGGACCGTATTTGCCATCCCGCACGGTAATCTTGCCGCCGCCATCCGGATGCTCGCCGAGATCCTTCAGGGCTGCCGGCGTTCCGCCATTGCGTCCACCCCGACCCTTGGCCTGCTTCTCGGCGATCACCGAGACGGCGCGATTGAGGCCGATCGAGAACACGTCCTCGATGGATTCCAGATTGGCGTAGGTGCCATCATGCAGCACGAACGGCCCATAGCGCCCGAGTCCGGCGGAGATCATCTTGGCCGACTCCGGGTGTTTGCCGACATCGCGGGGCAGGGCCAGCAGAGCCAGCGCTTTCTCGTGGTCTATGCTGGCCGGCGTCCACCCCTTCGGCAGGCTCGACCTCTTGGCTTCCTTGCCATCGCCACGCTGGACGTAGGGACCGAACCGGCCGGAGCGCAGGGTGATCTCCTCGCTCGTGTACGGGTCCTTGCCCAGAACCTTCGTGCCGTCCTCGGCGCCGGCGTTTTCACCATTGCCGTTGGCATCGCCGCCGAGCTGGCGTGTGTAGCCGCATTCGGGATAGTTCGAGCAGCCGACGAACGCGCCATACTTTCCGAGTTTCAGCGACAAATTGCCGGTGCCGCATTTGGGGCAGATGCGCGGGTCCGAACCGTCTTCCCGTGTCGGGAATACCAGTGGCGCCAGTTCTTCGTTCAGCGCGTCGAGCACATCGGTAACGCGCAGTTCCTTGATGTCGTCGACCGAAGCCGAAAAATCCTTCCAGAAGTCGCGCAGCACATCCTTCCAGGCGAGCTTGCCGTCGGAAATCTCGTCCAGCTTTTCTTCCAGCGAGGCGGTGAAGTCGTACTCGACATATTTTTCGAAGAAGCTCTCGAGGAAGGCGATCACAAGCCGGCCCTTGGCCTCGGGCAACAGCCGGCGTTTGTCGATCACGACATATTCGCGGTCTTCCAGCGTCTTCAGTGTCGCCGCATAGGTCGAAGGCCGGCCGATGCCGAGCTCTTCCAGTTTCTTGATGAGCGAGGCTTCGGAATAGCGCGGCGGCGGCTCGGTGGTATGCTGCGTGGCGTTGATCGCTTCGCGCGCCAGCGTTTCGCCCGAACGGATTTCCGGCAGGCGGCGGTTCTCCTCGTCTTCGCTATCGTCCTCGCGCTGGTCGGTGTAGGCGGCGATGAAGCCGTCGAAGCGCGTCACGGAGCCAACCGCCCTCAGCGCGGCCGAACGCCCGCCATTGACGGCTTCGATCTCGACGGTGGTGCGCTCGATCTCAGCCGCGTTCATCTGGCTGGCGATGGCGCGCTTCCAGACCAGCTCGTAGAGCCGCGCCTGGTCGGCATCCAGATATTGCCTGACCGATGCCGGGGTGCGGAAGAAGTCCGTTGGGCGGATCGCCTCGTGCGCTTCCTGTGCGTTCTTGGCCTTGGCGGTATAATAGCGGGGCTTTTCCGGCAAATAATTTGGGCCGAATTCCTTCTTGATCGCGTCACGGGCCGCCGAAATGGCCTCGGGCGCCATCTGCACGCCGTCGGTACGCATGTAGGTGATGAGGCCAGCAGTCTCGCCGCCGATATCGAGGCCTTCATACAGTCTCTGCGCCACCTGCATGGTGCGGCTGGCCGAGAAGCCCATTCGCGAGGATGCGGCCTGCTGCAGGGTGGAGGTGGTGAAGGGAGGGCCGGGATTGCGTTTGGTCGGCTTGGCCTCGACCGAAAGCGCGCGGAAACTTGCGCCTTCCAGCATCGCCTTGATGTCGTCGGCCTGCGCCTTGTTCTTGATGTCGAGCTTCTGCAGCTTCTTGCCTTCATAGGCAGTCAGCCGGGCTTCGAAATTGTCCTTGCGCGGCGTGTCGAGAATGGCGGCGATGTTCCAGTATTCCTCGCGGATGAAGCGTTCGATCTCCGCTTCCCGATCGCAGACCAGCCGCAGCGCCACCGATTGAACGCGCCCGGCGGACCGGGCGCCCGGCAGCTTGCGCCAAAGCACCGGTGAAAGGGTGAAGCCGACCAGGTAGTCGAGGGCCCGGCGCGCCAGATAGGCATCGACCAGCGGCGCGTCGATTTCGCGCGGATTGGCCATCGCGTCCAGCACCGACTGCTTGGTGATGGCGTTGAAGACGACGCGGCTGACCGGTTTGTCCTTGAGCACGCGCTTCTGCTTCAAAACCTCGAGCACGTGCCAGGAAATGGCTTCACCCTCGCGGTCCGGGTCGGTAGCGAGAATGAGCCCGTCCGCGTCCTTCACCGCTTTGGCGATGTCGGCCAGGCGCTTGCTCGACGCAGTGTCGACCGCCCAGGACATGGAGAAATCGTCGTCCGGCCGCACCGAGCCGTCCTTGGCCGGCAGATCTCTTACATGGCCGAAGGAAGCCAGAACCTTATAGTTCCGACCGAGATATTTGTTGATTGTCTTCGCTTTTGCCGGCGATTCGACGACGACGACTTCCATGATTGCTCGTATCTGGCTGGTGATTCGCAGAAGAACTTGCGCTGCCCGCAACGAAATCACGTTCAAGTGGTCCGTCAAATGGCCGTGCTTTTCGATCCGGTCAAGAGGCAGGCCCAAATCTGTCAGCGTCCAGCCATGCAACCATAGGGTGTATCTGTAAAAAACTTGCAATTTAAGATATAGTAGCTATTGTCATCGAGCTACCCAAACAATGCAGGTCGATTCGAGGAAATATCGGCAAGGTCCGGCAGCGCTGAGGCGTTCCGGAAAGGCGGGAAAGTGTTCAGATGAGGCAGGTCTATACAAAAAAACGGACGGAAACCCTCGACTATATGCAGTCCATGCTTGGCCAGCTTCGCACCATGGCGGAAGCCGAACGCTGCGATATGCTCGCCTACCTGATCGAGATGGCTTACGTCGAAGCCAGCGACATTATCCGTGGCGAACGACCGACCCGTATCCGGGAGAATTCTTCGCCGGGGAGCGAGATCAAGGCGGTACGACGCAACAGTTGACCGGCGGCTGGATGCGTCGCCAGCCGCCGGCACAGGGTCAATGCTTGTTATTTTTGGCCTGGCCGTATTATTCCGGCTTGGCGATATGCCAGACGCCGTTGACACCGTCGCCGGTCACGTCGCCTGCCTTCTTGTCCTTGATGAATGTGTAGAGCGGCTTGCCGTCATAAGCCCACATCTTGGTGCCGTCCTTGCGCTCGACGACGGTCCATCCGCCTTCCGCCTTGGCGTCGGCTTCAGCCTTGAGCGGTGGCCAGTTGGTGGCGCATTTGTCGTAGCAGTTCGACACGCCATCCTTGTCGTTGTCGAATGTATAAAGTGTCATGCCGCTGGCATCGGTATAGATTTTTGCTCCGTTCACCTCGGCTTCTTTCCAGGCGTCGGCAGCAAGCGAAGCCGTGGTGCCGAGCATCAGTCCGGCGATGGCGAAAACGATCGATTTCATGGAAACTCTCCCTTTCGAATGAAAAGCGGCTGGCAACGCGCCGCTTCGATGCATTAACGACGGGGTGAACGGATTTCTTCCCGGGCATTGCCTCTTCGCAATGCCCTTGTATGAGGTCGCCACGAAATGGTGATTGGAGAACGCCCCATGCCGCGGCTATATCGACGCCGCATGATGACGGGGGCATTCTGAGGCATGGCATTGGACGTCGGTTACATCAGCGCCATCGGGGCCGGGGCGCTTTCGTTCCTGTCGCCTTGCGTGCTGCCGCTTGTCCCGCCCTATCTGTGCTACATGGCTGGCGTTTCCGTGGATGACTTCCGCGGCGACGCCGGGATTGCCGCCAAATCCGGCGCGCGCCGGGCGCTGCTTTATTCTTCGCTCGCTTTCGTGCTCGGCTTCTCCACCGTCTTCGTGGCTCTGGGCGCCGGTGCTTCCACGATCGGACGTCTGCTGCGCATATGGCAGGAACCGCTGGCGATGGCCGCCGGCGTGCTCATCATCCTCATGGGCCTGAATTTCCTCGGCATCCTGCGTATCCCGCTTCTGTCGCGGGAGGCGCGGTTCCAGGCCGAGGGCAAGCCGGCCAGCACGGTCGCCGCCTATGTCATGGGGCTTGCCTTCGCCTTCGGATGGACACCCTGCATCGGGCCGGTGCTGGGGCCGATCCTGACCCTTGCCGGCGGCCGCGAAACCGTGGGCGAGGGGGCGCTGCTGTTGGCCGCCTACTCACTTGGCCTTGGCATTCCGTTCCTGATCGCCGCTCTCTTCTCCGGAGCGTTCATGCGCTTCCTCGGAAAATTCCGCGTCCATCTTGGCCGCGTCGAAAAGGCCATCGGCGCGCTGCTCGTGGTCGCCGGCGTCTTTTTCCTTACCGGTGGCGTGCAGACCGTGTCCTACTGGCTGCTCGAAACCTTTCCGGTGCTGGGTCGGCTGGGCTAGTTCCGCCAGGCGCGACTGTCAGCCACACTTTGCGCGCATCGGAATGGAAACATTGGAGCCGTTGCGAAGCAATGCTAGAACGCGGCCGTTCTTGAAGTCCGCGATTCCTCATTTGTTGTGGTGTCTGTTTCCATGAGCCAACGCACCTGCCTTTCCATCATCCTCGCCGCCGGTGAAGGCACGCGCATGAAGAGTGCGCTGCCGAAAGTGCTTCACAAACTGGCAGGGTTGCCCCTTGTCGGTCATGTCGTGAAGGCCACCGAAACCGCGGGCGCCGGCGATCTGGCGCTGGTGGTCGGCCATGGCGCGGAAGAGATGCGCAAGGCAGCGGAAAAATTCGCGCCCGGCGCGAATATCTTCATGCAGGAAAAGCGCCTCGGCACCGCCAACGCCGTGCTTGCTGCCCGCGATGCCATTTCCCAAGGCTATGACGACGTTCTGGTGATTTTCGGCGACACGCCGCTGATCGATCCCGCCGCGTTGACAGTGGCAAGGTTAAAGCTCGCCGAAGGCGCCGCAGTCGTGGTCATCGGCTTCCGCACCGACAATCCTGCCGGCTATGGCCGCCTCATCGAAAAGGACGGCAAGCTTCTGGCCATCCGCGAGGACAAGGATTGCAGCGGCGAGGAGAAGAAGATCACCTTCTGCAACAGCGGCATGATGGCCGTCGCCGGCCGGGAGGCGCTGGCCTTTCTGGATGCTGTCGGCAACAAGAACGCCAAGGGCGAATACTACCTGACCGATATCGTCGAGATCGCCGGCGGGCAGGGCATGTCGGTCGTGGCGACCGAAACCTCCTTCGAAAGTGCGCTCGGTATTAACAACCGGGCGGAACTCGCCGAAGCGGAAGCGATATGGCAGGCGCGCCGGCGCCGCCAGGCGATGCTGGACGGCGTTACCCTGATCGCGCCGGAGACGGTGTATTTCTCGCACGACACGCAGATCGGCGCCGATACGCTGGTCGAACCGAATGTCTGGTTTGGACCCGGCGTGACGATAGCGGAAGGAGCAAAAATCCATGCCTTCAGCCATCTGGAGGGTGCGACCGTTGCCAGCGGCTGCGACATCGGACCTTTCGCCCGGCTGCGCCCGGGCGCCGATTTATCGACCAAAGCCAAGGTCGGGAATTTCTGTGAAGTCAAGAACGCGAAAATCGAGGAAGGCGCCAAGGTCAACCATCTCACCTATATCGGCGACGCCCGCATCGGCGCGGGGGCCAACATCGGCGCCGGCACCATCACCTGCAACTATGACGGCTATTCGAAATTCGTCACCGACATCGGCAAGGGCGCATTCATCGGCTCCAATTCCTCGCTGGTCGCACCGGTTTCTATCGGTGACGGCGGCTATGTCGCCTCCGGTAGCGTCATCACCGAGAACGTCCCCGACGATGCGCTGGCCTTCGGCCGTGCGCGGCAGAAGACGTTGCCGGGAAAGGCGAGGGAATTGCGCGAGCGCCGCGCCGCTGCGGCGAAGAAATAATGCGTCGGGCTGGACTTCGCGAGCCGCCTGCCATAGTGCGGCCACGCCGACGCCCGCTGATATGAGGCGAAACGCAAAGTGATTTTTACGGTGGCCGGCTATTTTCTACATAGCCGGCATCAGGGAACGAAACGGACAAGCGATCATGTGCGGCATAGTTGGAATTGTCGGGCACACGCCGGTGGCGCCTCTCATCGTCGATGCGCTCAAGCGGCTGGAGTACCGCGGCTACGATTCCGCCGGGGTCGCGACCATCGAACATGGCGAACTGGCGCGCCGCCGCGCCGAGGGCAAGCTGGTCAATCTCGAGCGCCGGTTGAAGGACGAGCCGCTCGACGGCCTGATCGGCATCGGTCACACCCGCTGGGCTACCCACGGCGTGCCGAACGAAACCAACGCGCATCCGCATTTCTCCAACGGCGTCGCCATTGTCCACAACGGCATTATCGAGAACTTCGCTGAACTGCGCCAGGAACTGATCGCCGACGGCTACACCTTCTCCTCGCAGACGGACACCGAAGTCGTCGCCCATCTCATCGCCCGGGAACTGGCCGCTGGAGCCGAGCCGGTGGCGGCGGCGCATAATGCGCTGAAGCGGCTGCAAGGCGCCTTCGCACTCGCCATCATGTTCAAGAGCGACGAGGACTTGATTGTCGGCGCCCGCAACGGACCGCCACTTGCGGTCGGCCATGGCGAAGGCGAAATGTTCCTTGGCTCCGACGCCATAGCGCTGGCGCCGTTCACCAATTCCATCACCTATCTGGAAGACGGCGACTGGGCGGTCATCCGCCGCAACGAGATTTCCATCTTCGACATGGATGGCAACAGGGTCGACCGCAAGCGCCAGCAATCGCTCGGCACCAGCTTCATGGTCGACAAGGGCAACCACAGGCACTTCATGGAAAAGGAAATCCATGAGCAGCCGGAAGTGATCTCCCATACGCTGGCGCATTATCTCGACTTCGCCAATGGGCGTTCCAAGCCGCTCGACCTGCCTTTCGACTTCGCCAAGCTCGACCGCCTGGCGATTTCCGCCTGCGGCACCGCCTATCTGAGCGGCCTTGTCGGCAAATACTGGTTTGAGCGCTTCGCTCGTCTGCCGGTGGACATCGATATCGCCTCCGAATTCCGCTACCGCGAAATGCCGCTGTCAAAGGACAGCGCCGCGATCTTCATTTCGCAATCCGGCGAAACGGCCGACACGCTCGCCTCGCTGCGGTACTGTCGCAAGGAAGGCTTGCCGATCGGCGCAATCGTCAACGTGCGCGAATCGACCATCGCGCGGGAATCGGACGTCACGCTCCCGACGCTTGCCGGTCCCGAGATCGGCGTCGCCTCGACAAAAGCCTTCACCTGCCAGCTTTCTGTGCTGGCGGCGCTCGCCATTCGCGCGGCGGAGGCTCGCGGCACCATTTCGGCTGAAGAGGAAAAGCTGCTGGTCCGTCAGCTTGCCGAAGCGCCGCGCTTTGCCACCCAGGTGCTGAAGCTCGACCAGCAGATCGAGAAGGTCGCGCGCGAGCTCGCACACTACAAGCATGTTCTCTATCTTGGCCGCGACACCAATTACCCGCTGGCCATGGAAGGTGCGCTGAAGCTCAAGGAAATCTCCTATATCCACGCCGAAGGCTATGCCGCCGGCGAACTCAAGCATGGCCCGATCGCCCTTATCGACGAAAATATGCCGGTGATTGTCATCGCGCCGCATGACCGCATTTTCGAAAAGACCGTCTCCAACATGCAGGAAGTGGCGGCGCGCGGGGGCAAGATCATCCTGATCACCGACCGCAAGGGCGCGGCCGCCGCCAGCATCGACACGATGGAGACCATCGTGCTGCCCGACGTGCCGGAAATCATCGCGCCGATCATCTATGCGCTGCCGATCCAGATGCTGGCCTACTTCACCGCCGTGTTCATGGGCACGGACGTCGATCAGCCGCGCAATCTGGCGAAATCGGTGACGGTCGAGTAGGGCCGTCACGTCGGAACACACCCGTCAGGTTTTGGAGCGCGTCACCGCCGCGCATCTCACATCTGCGTCACCTGTGGCAACTTCCCGGTTCCAAACCGTCAGGCGCTCGCCTATGCTGCGCTGCAATGAATGACGGCGGGACATGTCAGACACGATCAGGATTTCCGGCATGACCCGGCTCAGGAACTATTTCCTGACAGGCTTCATCGTCTGCGCGCCGCTGGCCATCACGCTCTATATCGCCTGGTCGTTCATCCGCTGGGTGGATTCCTGGGTGAAGCCTTACATTCCAGCGCGCTACAGCCCTGAAACCTACCTTTCGTTCCAGTTGCCGGGGTTCGGCCTGATCGTGGCGCTGGTGCTGATCACGCTGATCGGCTTCCTCACCGCCAACATCGCCGGCCGCGCCGTGATCGCCTTCGGTGAGCGGCTTCTGGGCCGCATGCCGTTGGTGCGCGGCATATACGGCTCGCTGAAGCAGATATTTCAGACCGTGCTGTCGAACAAGGGCGACATGTTTCGCCAGGTCGGCATGGTCGAATATCCGCGCAAGGATGTCTGGTCGCTGGTCTTCGTGACCGGCGAAAAGGACACCGAGATCGGCCAGAAGCTCGACAAGCAAGGCGATCCCCTGATTGCCGTGTTCATGCCCTGCGCGCCCAATCCGACGACCGGCTTCCTGATGTATGTGCGCAAATCGGAAATCATCGCGTTGGACATGTCGATCGAGGAGGCGGCCCGGCTAATCGTGTCGGCGGGTCTGGTCGCGCCCGAGATCAAGAAGAAGATCGTCGTGCCGAGCGGTATCGCCGTCGAAATCGGCAATCCGCCGATGGGAACGTTGCCCCAATCGGCGGCCAAACCGGCATCTCAGCCAGCGCGCAAAAGGCGCACCGCGTCGTCCTTGCCGAACAAATAGAGCAGCAGCCGCAGCGCCTGTCCGCGTTCGGACTGCAGGTCCGGATCGCGCGACAGGATGAGCCTTGCATCGTCGCGCGCGGTTTCCAGAAGATCAGCGTGGAATTCGATGCGCGCCACCTGGAAGCCAGGCGTGCCGGACTGGCGGGTGCCCAGCAACTCGCCTTCGCCGCGAAGCTTCAGATCCTCCTCGGCGATAAGAAAGCCGTCCTCGGTCTCGCGCAACACGGACAGCCGGCGCTTGGCGGTTTCACCCAGCGGATCCTTGTAGAGCAGCACGCAGGATGACGGCTTCGAGCCGCGCCCGACGCGCCCGCGCAACTGGTGAAGCTGCGCGAGGCCGAACCGCTCCGCATGTTCGATGACGATAATGGTGGCGTCAGGCACGTCGACGCCCACTTCGATGACGGTCGTGGCGATCAGCACGCTGGTTTCGCCGTCCTTGAAGGCGCGCATCGCCTCGTCCTTCTCGGCGCCCTTCATGCGCCCGTGGACAAGCCCCATCCGCTGCCCGAACACCGGCTTCAGCGAAGCGAAGCGGTCCTCGGCCGACATCAGCTTGACCTCTTCCGATTCCTCGACCAGCGGACAGATCCAGTAGATCTTCTGCCCGTCGGCGACAGCGTCGTTCATCCGCCCGATCAATTCGTCCAGCCGTTCCAATGGCAGGGTGACGGTGCGGATGGGCTGCCGCCCGGCCGGCTTCTCGGTCAGCTTGGAAACGTCCATGTCGCCGAAAGCCGTCAGCACCAGCGTGCGCGGAATCGGCGTCGCCGTCATCACCAGCATGTCCGGCGCGTCGCCCTTGGCGGTGATGGCGAGCCGCTGGTGCACGCCGAAGCGATGCTGCTCATCGACCACGGCGAAGACGAGCCGCTTAAAGGTCACGGCCTCCTGGAACAATGCGTGCGTGCCGATGACGATGTCGATCGTGCCGTCAGCGAGGCGTGCCAGCGTTTCACCGCGCTCGCGTCCCTTTTCGCGGCCGGTGAGGATGGCGATGCGCAGCCCGGCATGCTCGGCCAGCGGCGCAATGGTCGCGAAGTGCTGGCGGGCGAGGATTTCCGTCGGCGCCATGAGTGCGGCCTGTCCGCCCGCTTCGACCGCTCGGCCCATGGCAAGCAGGGCCACGACGGTTTTTCCCGAACCGACGTCGCCCTGCAACAGCCTGAGCATCCGGTCCGGTTCCGTGAGATCGGCAAGGATTTGGGCAAGCGCTATTTCCTGAGAACCGGTGAGCGAATAGGGCAGGGCGGCCCGCAGCTTCTCGACGATCCGCCCGTCCCCAGCCAGAGGACGGCCCGCAAGCCGCCGCACGCGGGCGCGGACCAGCGCCAGCGACAACTGGCTGGCGAGGAACTCGTCATAGGCGAGCCGCCGCCATGCCGAGTTTTCCGGCGTCGTGTCGGTGGGCGTTTCCGGATTGTGCAGGCGGCCGAGCGCGTCACCGAAAGAAGGCAGCGTGTTGCGGCGCAGGAAGGCGGCGTCGAGCCACTCGGGAAAGGTCGGCGCGCGTTCCAGCGCTTGGCCGATGGCGCGGCGCAGCACTTTGGCGGAGAGGCCAGCCGTCATCGGATAGACCGGTTCCACCGGCGGCAGGCTATCGGCTTCGCTTGCCAACACGATATGGTCGGGATGCACCATGCTTGGCCGGCCGTTGAACCATTCCATGCGGCCGGAAACCACGACGTGCTCGCCCTCCGGCATCGCCTTTTCGAGATAGGCGGCATGGGCGTGGAAGAAGGTCAGCGCGATCTCGCCGGTGTCATCATGCGCATAGACCCGGTAGGGCACCGACCGGTTGCCGCGCGGCGGCGGCTGATGCCGGTCGATGCGCACCTCCAGCGTGACGATGGCGCCCTCCGCCGCGCCGGCGATGCCGGGCCGGTTGCGGCGGTCGATGACGGAATGGGGCAACACGAAAAGCAGGTCGCCCGCGCGCGCATCTCGGTCGCCGAGGTCTGCCGGCAGCACGCGCTCGATCAGCGTCGCGACCTTGGGGCCGACCCCGGCCAGTGAGGTGATCGGCGCGAACAGCGGATCGAGCAGGGAGGGGCGCATGGCTTCACCCTCCCCCTTGCGGGGAGGATCGACGCGCAGCGTCGGGGTGGGTGAGGGTGAAGCGCGGCGCCGTCGAATTTCCTCTCCCCGACAGGGAGAGGGTGGCGGAGCGAAGCGCAGGCCGGGTGAGGGGGGCCACAGAACAGATAAGCATCGCTCTAGATTAAGGGTTAAGACTCACCTTGTCAGGCTGACACCACACTCTATCCACGCTATATGCGCGACCTTGAAAAAAGGAACGCGGCGATGACCGAGACGATGCGATCTGATGCGGACCTGGCTGACGAAAAGCTGGACGCTCGCCGCAAGAAACTTCTGTTTCGCTCCTGGCATCGCGGCATGCGCGAGATGGACCTCGTTCTCGGCCAGTTCGCGGACCGGGAAATGCCATCCTTGACCGATGACGAGATCGACCAATATGAAAGGCTTCTCGACATTCCCGACACCGAGTTCCTTCCCATCGTCACCGGTGAAAAGCAGGCGCCGGCGGACATGGATTGTCCGGTCCTGCGAAAGATACTGGCCTCGCGCCATTCGATGAAGTTCTGAAAAGCCCGCATGAGCCTCATTCCAGACATCGGCCTGCCGAAAGGCGGCACCGGTTCCTTCATCGTCGATGGCGTGGCCGACGGCTATGAGGCGTTCGCGCTTGCGCGGGCCGCGGCGGAGATGGCGCCGGACGCACCGCTGATCTTCATTGCGCGCGATGGCCAGCGTCTGCCGGCGATTGTCGAGGCTCTCGCGTTTGCCGCGCCCGACCTGCCGGTGCTTGAACTGCCCGCCTGGGATTGCTTGCCTTACGATCGGGTTTCGCCCGGATCGGACGCGGCGTCGCGCCGTCTCGATGCGCTGGCAGGCATCATCGCCCTGGCGAAGAAGCCGCACCGCGCCGTGGTGCTGACAACCGTCAACGCGCTGCTGCAGCGTATTCCGCCGGCCGACCTGATCGAGGCGCACACGTTTCGCGCCAAACCCGGCAACCAGATCGACATGAACCAGTTGGTCGCGAGGCTGGAGATGTCCGGCTTCGAGCGGGTGCCGACCGTGCGCGGAGTCGGCGAATTCGCGGTGCGCGGCGGCATCCTCGATCTCTACGCGCCCGGCGCTGAAGAGGCGCTTCGGCTCGATTTCTTCGGCGACACGCTGGAAACGATCCGCGCCTTCGATGTCGCCAGCCAGCGCACCACCGGCCAGCGCAACGCCATGATCCTGCAAGCCATGAGCGAGGTTGCGCTGACGCCGGAGACCATCAGCCGTTTCCGCCGCGCCTATATCGAAGCGTTCGGCGCGCCGTCGCGGGATGATGGTCTGTACGCGGCGGTCAGCGAAGGCCGCCGCTTCGCCGGCATGGAGCACTGGCTGCCCTTCTTTTACGAGCGGCTCGAAACCGTGTTCGACTACCTGCCCGGCGTGCCTCTGGTGTTCGACCATCTCGCGCACGAAGCGCTCGACGAGCGCCACACCCTGATCCTCGATCACTACGATGCGCGCCGGAAGATGACCGAGGGTACGCTGAAGGAAGCGGTGCCCTACAAGCCGGTGCCGCCGCGGCTTCTCTACCTTTCGCCGGACGAGGTGAAAGCGGCCGCTGCCGACGGCCTTGCGGTCGAGTTCACCCCGTTTGCCGCGCCTGATGCCGGCGGCCGCAAGGTGCTCCACGCCGGTTCAAGGGCCGGCAGGACGTTCGCAGAGGAACGCGCCGATCCGAAGGCCAACGTCTTCGACGTGGCGGTCAAGCATATCGTCGATCAGCGCGCGGCCCGCAGGCGCGTCATGGTCGCCGGCTGGACCGAGGGCTCGCTGGATCGGCTGAGCCAGATTCTGGCCGAGCACAATCTCGGAAATTTCAGGCAGATCGGCACTTTGGCCGAAGCCGCCAAGCTCGATGCCGGTCAGGCGGCGCTGGCCGTGCTGCCGCTGGAATCCGGCTTCGAGACCGACGAATTGGTCGTCGTCGCCGAGCAGGATATTTTGGGCGACCGCCTGGTGCGGCGTTCCAAGCGCAAGAAGCGCGCCGCCGATTTCATCGCCGAGGCGTCGTCGCTGTCCGCCGGCGATATCGTCGTTCATGCCGATCATGGCATCGGCCGTTTCATCGGGCTGAAGACGATCGAGGCGGCGGGTGCGCCGCATGATTGCCTCGAAATTCACTACGCCAACGATGGCCGGCTCTTCCTGCCGGTCGAGAACATCGAATTGTTGTCGCGTTACGGCTCGGATTCGGCCGAGGCCACGCTGGACAAGCTGGGCGGCGGCGCCTGGCAGTCACGCAAGGCGCGGCTGAAAAAGCGCTTGCTCGAAATGGCGGGGCAGCTGATCCGCATCGCCGCCGAACGGCAGATGCGCGCCGCGCCGACACTGGTGCCGCAGGACGGGCTGTATGGGGAATTTTCCGCGCGGTTCCCCTATGAGGAAACGGACGACCAGCAGAACGCCATCGATGCCGTTGCCGAGGATCTTTCGGCAGGCCGCCCGATGGATCGTTTGATCTGCGGCGATGTCGGATTCGGCAAGACCGAAGTTGCGCTGCGCGCCGCCTTCATCGCCGCCATGGAAGGATTTCAGGTCGCCGTCGTGGTGCCGACCACGCTGCTGTCGCGCCAGCATTTCAAGACATTCTCGCAGCGCTTCTCCGGCCTGCCGGTGCGGGTGCGCCAAGCCTCGCGATTGGTCGGCGCCAAGGAGTTGGCGGAAACCAAAAAGGGCATCGCCGACGGCACGGTCGATATCGTCGTCGGCACCCACGCGCTTCTGGGCGCTTCGATCTCTTTCAAGAATCTTGGCCTGTTGATCATCGACGAGGAGCAGCATTTCGGCGTCAAGCACAAGGAGCGGCTGAAGGAACTCAAGAGCGACGTCCACGTGCTGACCCTTTCAGCCACGCCAATCCCGCGCACGCTGCAGCTGGCGCTGACCGGCGTGCGGGAGCTGTCGCTGATCGCCACGCCGCCGGTGGACCGCATGGCGGTGCGCACCTTCATCTCGCCCTTCGATCCGCTGGTGATCCGCGAGACGCTGCTGCGCGAGCGCTATCGCGGCGGCCACTCGTTCTATGTCGTGCCGCGTATCAGCGATCTGGCGGATATCCATGAATTCCTGAAGGAATCCGTGCCGGAGCTGAAAGTCGCCGTGGCGCATGGCCAGATGCCCCCCGGCGAGCTCGACGACATCATGAACGCCTTCTATGACGGCCAGTACGATGTACTGCTGTCGACGACCATCGTCGAATCCGGGCTCGATATCCCGACCGCGAATACGCTTATCGTACATCGCGCCGACATGTTCGGCTTGGCGCAGCTCTATCAGCTCCGCGGTCGCGTCGGCCGCTCCAAGGTGCGCGCCTACGCCCTGTTCACGCTGCCGGCCAACAAGAAGCTCACCGACACCGCCGATCGCAGGCTGAAGGTCTTGCAGTCGCTGGATACGCTGGGCGCCGGTTTCCAGCTTGCCAGCCATGACCTCGACATACGCGGCGCCGGCAACCTTCTCGGCGAAGAGCAGTCGGGCCACATCAAGGAAGTCGGCTTCGAGCTTTACCAGCAGATGCTGGAAGAGGCGGTTGCCGAAGTGCGCGATACCGGCGAGTCTGCGGATTCAGGCTGGTCGCCGCAGATCGCCATCGGCACCGCCGTCATGATCCCCGAAAGCTACGTGGCCGACCTGCAACTGAGGCTGGCGCTGTACCGCCGCCTCGGCGATCTGGAATCGACGGAGGAGATCGACGCCTTCGGCGCCGAGATGATAGACCGCTTCGGCCCGCTGCCAGACGAGGTGAAGCATCTGCTCAAGATCGTCTTCATCAAGATTCTTTGCCGCAAGGCGAATGTCGAGAAACTGGACGCCGGGCCGAAGGGCGTCGTCATCCAGTTCCGCAGACGAGAATTCGCCAATCCGGCGGCGCTGGTCAAATTCATTGCCGAGCAGGGATCATTGGCCAAAATCAGGCCGGACCAGAGCGTCGTGTTCGCCCGCGACTGGCCGACCGCGGAAAAGCGGTTGACCGGTTCTGCCGTTGTGATGACGCAACTGGCGAAGCTGGCGGGTTAGCCCGCAGCGTCCCAAAGCCCCGAAGGTCAGTGCTTCGGGGCCTCGGGCTCGTCGTCGAGTTCCCCTCTCGCCTTCGCGCCGGCAATTTGCCGGATCGCATCGGCGAGCGTCTCGGCATCCTGCGCGCCCATCAGCGCATAGCGGCTTTCGATAACGAAACAGGGCACCCCGGTAATGCCCATGCGGGATGCCGTAGTGATTTCAGCGCGCACCGCCTCCACGTCGGCGTCGGTCGGCAACAGTGTCTCGACCACGGCTGCGTCCATTCCGGCGGCCTTCGCCGCGTCGATCAGCACCGCGCGGTCGCCGGTGTTTTCGCCACGCTCGAAGTAGCGGCTGAACAGTTCATCGGCGACCCGGCTCTGCACCGCTTCGCCGGCCGTGCCTGCCCAGCGGATAACACGGTGTGCGTCGAGCGTGTTGGGCGACACTGCTATCGCATCGAAATCGAAGGATATTCCCTCCGCTTCGCCGAGCGACCTGAGCTGTGCGTGCGACTGCCGCAACTGTTCCTGGTTCGGAAATTTTGCTGCCATATAGGCTTTCCGTTCCTTTCCTTCGGGCGGGATTGTCGGGTCGAGCTGGAAAGGCCGCCAACGGATTTCGGCCTCGACATCGGGCGCCAGTTTCAGCGCGCGCTCCAGCCGCTTGTGGCCGACGAAGCACCAGGGGCAGACGACATCGGAGACGACATCAATGGTGATGGAGGACGTTTCGCTCATGGCTTTTCCTTACTTGGGCTTTCGCCACCACGCCGACAGCTGATAGCTGAATATGGGCGTCTTCTGCGGATGTTCCAGGTAGTTCCAGTAAGCCATCCATCGGTCGGGGCTGTGCTGCATGGGCACCATATAGGCGCCGGAGATGAGCAGCCGGTCCAGAACCCGCACGGCCGCGACATAGTCTTCCTTGCCGCGCGCATTCAGCATGGCCTGGATCGCCGCGTCGATGGCCGGATCGGCGACACCGGCCAGGTTGAACGACCCTTCGACCTTCGCCGAGGAAGAGCCCCAGCGGCCGATCTGCTCGATGCCGGGCGACAGCGAATTGGTGAAGCCGGTAGCGCCGATCAGAACGTCGAAATCGAAGCGCTGCTTGCGCGACTGGATCTGGTCGCCATCGAGTGCGCGGATGGTGACGTCAATGCCGAGCTTGGCCAGAGTGCGCTGGTAGAGGCTGGCCAGCCGCTCCTCTTCCTGGCTGGCGGTCAGGATTTCGAATGCGAAAGGTTCGCCATCCTTGTCCTGCATGACGCCGTCCCGGATCATGTAGCCGGCGCCCTTCAGCATATCGAAGGCCGCCTTCAGCGCCTTGCGGTCCTGGCCCGAACCATCGGTTTCCGGCGGATGCCAGCTTCCATCCATGACATCCGCTGGCACGCGGCCGGGGAACGGCGCCAGCAGCGCCTTTTCTTTCTCGCTGGCGGGATGGCCAAGAGCCGAGAGTTCCGAATCCTGCCAGTAGCTCATGGTTCGCGTGAACTTGCCGCCGAACAGGTTCTTGTTCGCCCATTCGAAGTCGTAAAGCATGCCGAGCGCCCGCCGCACCGCCCGATCGGAGAATTTCTTCAGCCGCGTGTTGAACAGGAAGCCGGTCGCCACCGGCGGCACGCCGAGCGGAAAGGCCTTGACGATCACATCGCCGTTCCTGGCGGCCGGGAAGTCGAAATCGCGCTCCGCCTGCAGCGGCCCCATGCCGGCATAGGCGGCGCCCGCATAGGCCGAGCAGAGACCTTTCTTGAACGCCTCGAACTGGGAGTTGGCGTTGAGGAAATACTGGATGGTGATTTCGTCGTAATTGTCGAAGCCGCGCTTGGACGGGATGTCCTTGCCCCAGTAATCCGGGTTGCGCTTGAACACGATCCGGTCGCCTGGCGCCACCTTGTCGATGATATACGGGCCGCTGCCGATCACCGGCTTCAGCGTCGTCTGGTCAAAAGTGTCCATGCTGAAAGCGTGTTTCGGCACGATCGGCGTCTGGGCGATGATCAGCGGGAATTCCCGGTCGGCCTGATCGTTGAAGGTGAAGCGCACGCTGTGCTCGCCGGTCTTTTCCAGCTTGGCGACTTTCTTCATCCGGTCAGAGTAGGGCGGGCGTCCCTTTTCGGTGTAGACGTCGTAGGTGAACAGCACGTCCTCGGGCGTGACCGGCTCGCCGTCCGACCATTTTGCCTCGGGATCGAGCTGGAATTCAATCGAGCGGCGGTCCTCGCTCATGTCCGCCGATTTCGCCAGCAACCCGTAGAGGCTGAACGGCTCGTTGTAATTGCGCTGCATCAGCGGCTCGAAGACGAAATTGCCGAGCAGCGTATCGATCACGCCGCGCGCCGTGGTGCGCAGGCTCTTGATGATGAACGGATTGAGATTGTCGAACGTGCCGACGACGCAATAGGTGATCGCGCCGCCTTTCGGTGCATCCGGATTGGCATAGTCGAAATGCGTGTAGCCGGCCGGTAGGGCCGGCTCGCCCTGCATGGCGATCGCATGTTTCGGTTCAGCCGCGGCAGGTTGCGCCGACATCGGCAAAAGCGCGGCTGCGGCAGCCAGCAGAAAAAGAACGCGGTCCACGACCGTCCTCCGTTCATGGACAAGTGATTCGGATGCCAGACTAGAGTGCCCGCCACCGCCTTCCCAGTGAAGAAATGCAGGCGAAAGGCTGGATTCGAAACGCCCGGCAGTGTAACACGCCCGCCAAAGTCATTCTGTTGCCTCATTTGGGCAAGAGTTAGCTCGTGACACGGCCTGACCTTGCCTGGGCATCAATCGAGAGGAAATGCACCACATGACGAGCCTGAGAACAAACGCTTATCGCCTGTCGGTCATGACCGCGAGCGTTATCGGCTTCCTCGGCGCGGCGCTGCCAGCGGCAAATGCCCAGCAACAGCAGCAGCAATTGCCACAAGGGTGGTTCAAGGCCTGCAGCAAGCAGGAAGACGTGGACATCTGCAACGTCCAGAACATCACCACCGCCGGCAATGGCCAGCTCGTCACCGGCATCAGCCTGATCGACCTGCGCGGCAAGGTGAACCGCAAGGTGTTCCAGGTTACCGTGCCGACCGGCCGCCTGGTTCCTCCCGGCATCGGTCTCCAGATCGACGGCGGCAAGGCTCAGAAGCTTGACTATGTCATCTGCTTCCCGGATCGCTGCGTGGCTGAGGTTCCAATGACCGACCAGCTCGTCGCCTCCTTCAAGAAGGGTTCGGATCTGACCCTCACTTCGATCAATTTCCAGAACCAGCCGAACCCGATCAAGGTTTCCCTGCAGGGCTTTTCCGGCGCATTTGACGGGCCGCCGCTGAAGCAGTCCGACATCGAGGACCGCCAGAAGAAGCTTCAGGATTTCGTCACCAAGAACAACGAGGACTTCGCCAAGAAGCTCAAGGAAGAGCAGGACAAGGCGAAGGCGGCCAACTGACGTCCCCTGAAATCCCTCTGTAAAACGAAGGCTCCGGTTGAACCGGAGCCTTTTTCTTTTTCGCCCGTGTCTAGCCTTGCCCGCACCGGTCGCACATAGCCGGCTTCGTTCACGCACACGTCACAGCCGTCGCCTATTCCCGCGCCGACAGGTTTCGGTGCGGAGCGATTCCCATGCGATGCAGGCGACTGGGTGCTGTTGCGGGCGCCCTTCTGAGCTTTCTTTCTCCGGCCTATGCTGCCGAAACGCGTGCCGGGCAAATCCTCGAACGGTTCAGCAATGCCAACCAATGGCGCGACCATGTCATGGTCGTTGCCCATCGCTCCGGCGGGTTGCAGGCCGGCAAGACGCGTTACGCGGAAAATTCGCTGGCCGCGCTGCACGCCGCCATCGCCGCCGGGGCGGAAATGGTCGAGGTCGATGTCCGCCGCTCAAGCGATGGCGAGTTCGTCGTGATGCATGATAGCTGGCTCGACCGGACTACGACATGCCGCGGTGAAGTGATCGAACGCACGCTCGCGGAACTTCGAACGTGCCGGCTTGTAATCGAGGGGACGGGCACGGCGACGCAAGAACCTGTGTCCACGCTGCGCGAATTTCTCGAAGCTGCCAGGGACAGAATTCTCGTCAACATCGACAACAAGCTCGATGTCGCGAGCCTGCCGGGCATGATCGAGGTGGCGCGTTCCTTGGGGATGGCTGATCAGACCGTGGTGAAGGAAAACCTCTGGAACAAGCGGCGGATCGATGAGGTCGGTAAAGCGCTGGGCGCGGCGGGCAGGGGTTTCCTGTTCATGCCCATCATCGCCGACGATGCCGTGCGCGATCATGTCTTCGTCGAGGAGGTGAGCCGGACCTTCGCGCCAAATGCCATCGAGATGATCAACTGGCGCAATGGCGCGGCAAACCTGACCGAAACCGGCGGGCCGCTGTTTTCCACTCGCATGCGCGCCGCCGCCGTGCGCGGCAATTGGCACATCTGGGCCGACACCTACGCCATCGTGAACAAGCCCGGCGGGTTCCTGGCTGGCGGCCGGGGCGACGAACTGGCCGTCTCCGCCAGCCTGCCCGCCGAAAGCTGGGGCTTCTGGGCCGAGCGCGGCGCCACCATCATCCAGACCGACGAGCCCGATGCGGCCGTTCAATGGCTGAACGCGAACGGTTATCGTGTTCCCTACGGCGAACGCCCGCGGGAACCCGCGAGCACGGCCAGCATCAACTGAGCGTTGCCAGGCAGGACCGTGACGCCTGATATCTGGCGTCGCGCAACGTGGCGCCGTTCGGACAAGGGTGATGTCAGCAGTCCGGCCACCAGACCTTGTGCGGCGGTGTTTCGCATGGTCTGGTCCACTCACTGTCATGGACATCCCCTTAAAACCCCGGTCCTTTGCCCTCGCTGTGGCAATAACCAGCCTCGGCTTTGTCGTCGTCCAGCTCGACATTTCGGTCGTCAACATCGCCTTGATGCGCATTGGCTTGTCGTTTGGTGCGGGTGTTGCCGGCCTCCAATGGGTTGTCGATGGCTATGCTTTGGCCTTTGCCTCATTGCTGATGTCCGCGGGGGCGCTTGGCGACCGGATCGGTGCACGCCGCATTTTCGCTGTCGGCATGGCGCTCTTCACGCTTGCCTCGCTGGCTTGCGGGTTGGCGCAGGGAATGGCAACGCTCATCGCAGCCCGTGTCGGCCAGGGCGTCGGCGCGGCGATGCTGATGCCATGCTCGCTTGTCCTGCTCAATCACGCGAGCGGTGGCAACGCATCGTTGCGAGCAACCGGCGTTTCCATATGGACCGCAGCCGGAGGCGCCGCGCTTGCCGCCGGACCGGCGTTGGGCGGCTTCATGATCGACAGCCTGGGCTGGCGCAGCATCTTCCTGATCAATCTGCCGATAGGCGTGTTTGCCATCCTTTTGGGACTGCGGTTCCTGCAGGAGACACCGCGCAAGCCCGAGGGGGCGCCGCTTGATCTTCCCGGTCAGGTGTTAGCCATTCTGGCGCCGCTGGCCTTGACCGTCGCCTTCATCGAAGGCGGTGTTCGCGGCTTCGCGTCGCCGCTGGTTATGGCTGCGTTTCTTGTCGCCGCTGTCACCGGGGCAGCCTTTATTGCCGTGGAGCGCCGCAGTACCGCGCCGCTCCTGCCTCTCGGTCTGTTTGCCGATCCCGCCTTTGCGGTCGCCAATTTCGTTGGCCTGGCAATCAATCTGACGACCTACGGCATGATTTTCGTGAGCTTCTATTTCCAGCAAACGAAGGGTTATTCGCCGGCGGTTGCCGGAGCCGCATTTACGCCGTTTCTCGCAATGGTCATTCTTTCCAACATGGCCGCCGGTCCGGTGGTGGCAAGAAAAGGTGTGAAATTGCCGATGATCGTCGGTCTGTGCATCGGCGCTCTCGGCTACGCGCTGCTGTTTTCTGTTGATGCGGATACCAGCTACGCTTCGCTGATGTGGAGGCTTTTCGTGATGACGGTTGGGTCAGGCCTGGCTGTGCCTGCCATGACGACCGCCGTGCTTGCCTCGGCGCCGCCTGGTATGGAGGGCGTGGCATCCGGTGTCCTCAATTCCATCCGCCAGACATCGGGAGCCATCGGCGTGGCGCTTTTCGGCGCACTGATGACGTTTGGCATCGTGCCGGGTATGCGGATAGCGTTCACCGCATCGGCGGTGCTGATGCTGCTGGGCGCGGGCGCTGCGATGCTTTTCATGCGGCCGGCTTGGCACCCGGATACTTGACGTCGTAGGGAGAATCGCTCCCGCGATAAAAAAGGCCGCCCGGAGGCGGCCTTTTCGTATGCATGAAGCGGTAGCGCTTCGAGAACTTGGCCCCAAGCGCGCCTTAGCGCTTGGAAAACTGGAAGGACCGGCGGGCCTTCGCCTTGCCGTACTTCTTGCGCTCGACGGTACGGCTGTCGCGGGTCAGGAAGCCGCCCTTCTTGAGCACGCCGCGCAGCGTCGGCTCGTAGTAGGTCAGCGCCTTGGAGATGCCGTGACGAACGGCGCCCGCCTGGCCCGACAGGCCGCCGCCGATGACGGTGGCGATGATGTCGTACTGGCCGACGCGGTTGGCCGCGACGATCGGCTGGTTGAGGATCATCTGCAGGACCGGACGCGCGAAGTAAGCGCCGAATTCCTTGTTGTTGACAGTGATCTTGCCGGAGCCAGGCTTCACCCAGACGCGGGCGATGGCGTCCTTGCGCTTGCCGGTGGCATAGGCGCGGCCCGACTTGTCGAGCTTCTGGACGTAGACAGGCGCGGCCGGCTGTGCGGTCTGGGCGACCGTGCCGAGTTCTGCGAGCGAGGAAAGCTCAGCCATATCAGGCCCTCTTGTTCTTGGCGTTCAGCGCGCCGACGTCGAGCGTCTCGGGCTGCTGGGCCGTGTGGGGATGCTCGGCGCCTGCATAGACGCGGAGGTTCTTCATCTGGCGACGACCGAGCGGACCGCGCGGAACCATGCGCTCAACGGCCTTTTCCAGGACGCGCTCGGGGAAACGGCCCTCGATCAGCTGGCGCGCGGTGCGCTCCTTGATGCCGCCGGGGTGGCCGGTGTGCCAGTAGTAGATCTTGTCGGTGTACTTCTTGCCGGTGAAGACGACTTTCTCGGCATTGATGATGACGACATTGTCACCGTCGTCGACATGGGGCGTGAAGGTCGGCTTGTGCTTGCCGCGGAGGATGTTGGCGACGATGGTGGCGAGACGGCCGACGACGAGACCTTCGGCGTCGATCAGCACCCACTTCTTCACCACATCCGCAGGCTTCTGCGAAAAGGTTGTCATGGAGTTTGCTTTCGTTTCGGACCCTGTCCGATGGCAAAACCTACGGACAAAGGCGTTTCTTGTTGCTTGAATTGACGAGAGCCGAAGCCCAGCGCCAATAACAAAACGGCGACCATTGCTGGCCGCTGTTTCGAGAGCGCTTATACGAGGCGGCAAACCGCCCGTCAATCGAATTAAAACAGGCATCGGCGAAGAAAATTGTTTTAAATCAATAGTTTGGTAATGAGGTATTATTTTACCTCATCTTGTCATCGTTTGGGCGGGATCGAATAGGTGCCGGTGGCGTGGGCAATTGTCTGTCCTTCCGGCCCGGCAACGATGTCGACGTCGAACACCATCAGGCTTTTGCCCAGCTTCAGGATACGGCAATGCCCGTCGATGGGGCCGGCTTCTGCCTTGCGCACGAAATTGATGTTGAGGTTCGTCGTCACCGAAAGCGCATCAGGCCCGGCGTGGGAGAGCACGCAGGCATAGCCGCCAATGTCGGCAAGCGTGAACAGCGATGGACCGGAGACCGTGCCACCGGGGCGGATGTGCCTTTCATCGGCATTCAACCGCACAATGCAGCCACCGGGAAACACATCGAGCGTTTCGTAGACGCTGTCAGCGCCGTTGAGTTGCGGATAGACTTGGCGCATCAGCGCATTGACGTCGACTGCGTCGAGGACCGGGGTGAGATTGCTTTGCAGCGGCATGGCGCGGCCCTTCCTGGCAGATGTCCGTGTCTGGCGTGGGTTGCTCAAACCGGCCTTCTGCGAGAAAACATGCACGAAGCTGTTCTTCAACTGGCAGGACGCTAGTTCTTTGGTTTCATGTGCCATCGAGACGCGATGCCGATGCTCCGGGAGACGACAATGGGCGAAATCCTTGCCATCAAGACGATTGCCCCGCAATCGCCCTTAAAGGTCGAGATGGAAGGCGGCATCCTGCGGCTGACACTTTCGAACCCGCCGGCCAACGCGCTCTCGCTGTCTGTGATGGCCGCGCTGCAGGCGCAACTCGACGGTATCCTTCACGATCCGTCCGTGCGCGTCATCGTCCTGGCGGCCGCACCGGGCAAGGTGTTCTGCGCCGGCCACGATCTCAAGGAGATGACTGCCCGTCGCACCGATGCTGACGGCGGCAAGGCCTTCTTCGAGGAAACGTTCGGTGCCTGTTCGCGGCTGATGCAGTCGATTGTGCGGCATCCCAAGCCGGTAATCGCCGAGATCGACGGCATCGCCACGGCGGCCGGTTGCCAAGTCGTCGCATCCTGCGATCTGGCCATCGCATCGGATCAATCGACATTCGGCGTCAACGGCATCGATGTCGGGCTGTTTTGCTCGACGCCCGGCGTCGCGCTGGCCAGAGGCCTGAAGCCCAAGCATGCGATGGAAATGCTGCTGACCGGCGAGATGATCGATGCGTCCAGCGCCCGGGAGTTCGGCCTCATCAATCGCGTGGTCCCGCGCGAGTATCTGAATCAGATCGTGACGAAATACGCGCAAGTCATTGCCGCCAAATCGCCTTCGGCCGTCAGGCTCGGCAAGAAGACCTTCTACGAACAGGCGGGAATGAATCTGGCGGAAGCTTACGATCATGCCTCGAAAATTATGGTCGAGAACATGCTCAACGCCGATGCTCAGGAGGGCGTCACGGCGTTCTTCGGCAAACGCAAGCCGGAGTGGAAAGGCGAGTGAAGATGGAACCCCGCATTTCCATCATCACCATCGCCGTCGATGATCTGGATGGAACCTCGGCCTTCTATGAGGCGATGGGCTTGCAGCGTCACCACATCAAGGACGGAGTCGCCTTCTTCCAGATGGGCGGTGCGATCCTTGGCCTGTTTCCACGAAGCAGCGCCGAGGAAGATTCCGGTATTTCGTTCGGCGCGCAGCCATCGCGGGTCTATCTTGCTTACAATGTCCGTTCCGACGCCGAAGTCGATCAGGTGCTGGCACAGGCGGAGAAGGCCGGTGGCCGCATCGTCAAGCCCGCAGGCAAGGCCTTCTGGGGCGGCTGGTATGGTTATTTCGCCGATCCGGAAGGCAGTCTCTGGGAAGTCGCGCACAATCCCGACTTTCCTATAGATGCGGACGGCAACATATCGCTGCCGAAGTGACCGGCATTAGAACGATGATCCGAAAATCATGACTTTGGCCCTGTTCGTCCCCATTGATACCGACGGCATCGAGCCGGAAGAGGGCGCCCCGGCGCCCGAACGTGTCCTTGCCGGCGATCCCCGCTTCCGCACCTGGAATGCCGAAGAGCGCGACGGCCTTTACGCGGGCATCTGGGAGGCGACGTCGGGCAAATGGCGCATCGAATATGACGAGTGGGAATTCTGCCATATCCTGTCCGGCATCTCGATCATCGCCGAAGACGGTGGCGAGAGCCGCACCGTCAGGACAGGGGATAGCTTTGTCTTGCGGCCCGGCTTCAAGGGAAGCTGGGAAGTGCTTGAAACGACTCGCAAGGAATACGTCATCAAGCTCTGAACTCAGGGTCCGACAATCGGTCAGAAGTTGACGGCAAGCCGCTCCAGTCCATGGAAATGGTAGGTGTCGCGGAACTGCGCCGTATCGGCTAGTCGAAGCGCCGGCAAGCGCTCGAACAGCACCTTCAGCGATACCTGCAGTTCGAGCCGCGCCAGCGGCGCGCCGATGCAGAAATGAATGCCGGCGCCGAACGACACATTCTTCTGGTCCGACCGTTGAGGCTGGAATCCGTCCGGTCGCGCAAACGCCGTGGGGTCACGGTTGGCCATCCCGAGCAGCATACCGACCGTCTCGCCAGGAGCGACCGTGACTCTCGGTGCGATTTCGATCCGCTCATAGGCATAGCGGGTGAACATATGCAGCGGTGCGTCGAAGCGCAGGCATTCCTCGACCGTCGATGCCGTCACCTCCGGCGTGGTGAAAAACCGGCGTGGATCGCCGCCCTGGTCGAGGATAGTACGGACTGCGTTGCCGGTCTGACGCACCGTCGCTTCGTGGCCGGCATTCAGCAGCAGAATGACCGACGACACCAATTCGTCCTCGGAAAGCTTCCGGTCGCCTTCCTGAGCTGCGACGAGCAGAGACAGAAGGTCGTCACCCGGCTGCTTGCGGCGTTCCTTGATGTAGCCGCGCAGGAAATCGGAAAAATCTTTGGCTGCGCGGTTCGCAGTCTCTTCCGTCTCGCGTGTGCGGCCGTGCATGTACATGGCCACCATCTGGTGCGACCAGTCGAGCAGTTGCGGCCCCATCTCGACCGGAACGCCGAGCATTTCGGCAATGATGGTGATCGGCAGCGGCGCGGCATAGGCGGGCAACAGGTCGGCGTGCCGATCCGGCTCGAACCGGTCGATCAGGTCGTTGGCCAGAATTTCGACCCGCGGCCGCAGCCTCTCCACCTGGCGCGAGACGAAGGCGCGGTTCACCAGCGTCCGCAGCCGCGTATGCACCGGCGGCTCCAGTTCCAGCAGCGAATTCGCCTCAACCGCGTCGAATGCGGCAAGATGCGTCCTGTCCAGGTCGAAGCCGCGGCTGTCGGGAATGCCCGCGGGGTTCTGCCGGCCGAAGCGCCGGTCGCGCAGCAGCCGGTTGACGGCGTCGAAGCCGCCCACGCACCAGAAGCCGAAATCCTCCCAGAAAAAGGCACCGCCGGCTGCGTGCAGCCAGGCGTATGCCTCATAGGGGTTCTGCACGAAGGCCGGCTCATGCGGGTCGAGCCGCAGCCGGCGTGCGGCGGCATCGAATTCGAGATAGGACGGCATAACAGCGTTCATGCCTTTTCCTAGCCCGGTTTGCCGCCGCCCTGCCAGAGCGCGATGAGGCCCGGTTCTAAACCAGTCAGTAGGCGCAATGCCGTGGGATGCGTACGCGTTGCCAGCCTTCGGAACCTTCGCTCACCAGCACCTTGCGCGTAACCCGCTGGTAGGATGGCGGTATGTCGATGACCCGATGCTGCTTTGGCTGGATGACCACCTGGTCGCGTATGGTTTCGTATTCGGGGGCCAGCACATAGCTTTCCGTGCTCTCTGCCTGGACCAGCACCTTGCGCTTGCGATACTCATATTGGGCGGGAACCCTTTCGTGCACATAGTGCGACGGACCCTGCACGGTGTAGGCGATGCGTTCGTAGCGCGCCTTGTTCTTCACTTTGCACAGCACCTTGCGGCCGTCGATCCAGCGCCATTCCCAGCTATAGCCGCCATCCGATACCTTGACGGTCTTGTAGCGGATCTCTCCGCGACCGGACACAAGGCGCTTCACCGTGCGCGCAGGCTCGACCAGCACGCGTTCCGTCTCGTAGCTGTAAACGGCGGGTACGGTGCGATGCTTGATCCGGCCGGGCCGAACCAGAACATCGCGTGTGCGCGTGCCGATGATCGGTGGAATGGTCTCGACCCGGCTGTAACCCGGATTGACTTGAGCAATACCGTCGATGCGGTCATAGACCGGCGCGGTGTGATACCGTTCGTAGCACTCGACGGCTCTGCCGCCCGCCACGCTTTGCGAAGCCGTTGCCAGCATCGCCAGCGCCGAGACCGCCATGGCCAGATGTTTCCTGAACATGCTGCACCCCTTTCACGCGAAAAATGTCGCCTGGCGCAACTTTAGCGGACATCGGAGGGCGAAAAAGCGGTTTCCTCAGGTTTCGTTAAGATGTGGTCTCGGTTAACCGGCAACCTTAACTGAATGGCGAACAAAGCTCTCGGCTACGAACCCTTGCGCTGGGGTGAGGCGGCATCCTATTTACGGTGCAACGATCCAGCACGATTCTGCCCGACTCGCACCGAACGGGGCCGGAATCCCAGCCGAACAAAGGGATAGTCGATGAAGAACCCCGTCGAAACCTACATGAACCTCGTGCCGATGGTTGTCGAGCAGACGAACCGTGGCGAGCGGGCCTATGACATTTTCTCGCGCCTGCTCAAGGAGCGCATCATCTTCATAACCGGCCCGGTCGAGGACGGCATGGCGACCCTGGTGTGCGCGCAGCTTCTGTTCCTGGAAGCCGAAAATCCGAAGAAGGAAATCAATCTCTACATCAATTCACCCGGCGGCGTGGTCACTTCCGGCATGGCGATCTACGACACCATGCAGTTCATCAAGCCGGCGGTTTCGACCCTTTGCATCGGCCAGGCCGCATCGATGGGTTCGCTGCTCCTGACAGCCGGCCACAAGGACATGCGCTTCGCGACGCCGAACGCCCGTATCATGGTGCATCAGCCCTCGGGCGGGTTCCAGGGTCAGGCCTCGGATATCGAGCGTCACGCTCAGGACATCATCAAGCTGAAGCGGCGCCTCAACGAGGTCTATGTGACCCATACCGGAAAATCCTATGAGGAGATCGAGCGCACGCTCGACCGCGATCACTTCATGACCGCTGACGAGGCCAAGGACTTCGGCCTCATCGACAAGGTCATCTCATCCCGCGAGGCGATCGAGGCTGCCACTGCCTAGTCGTCCGGATAAACTGACGGAATTTGTCAGCGGGAACGCGGTCTCGCCGCACTTTTGCGGGGATTTGCGGCATTTCGGCCACATTTGGCTGTTCCATCCGGTGGTTGGACCGCCTACGTTAAGGCTATGTTGATTTTCGGCGGCTTAGCTTTTCGTGGGGCGCCGCGAATCATTGCCACGTTTTCTGAATTGTGTTTCGTACGGAATACGTTGCGGGAGCCAGGGCACTGGCGGCGGCGGATTCCCGCGATAGATTTGTAGGCGCATCCGGCCAGCCATATGGCAGGCGCCCATGAAAGGACTGGAAGATGAGCAAGGTCGGCAGCAGCGGCGGCGGTGATTCCAAGAATACGCTTTATTGCTCGTTTTGCGGCAAGAGCCAGCATGAAGTGCGCAAGCTGATCGCTGGCCCGACAGTTTTCATCTGCGACGAATGCGTCGAACTGTGCATGGACATCATCCGCGAGGAGAACAAGACCTCGATGGTGAAGTCGCGCGAAGGCGTGCCGACACCGCAGGAAATCCTCAAGGTTCTCGACGATTACGTGATCGGCCAGCCTTACGCCAAGCGCGTGCTGTCTGTGGCCGTCCACAATCACTACAAGCGCCTCGCTCACGCCGGCAAAAGCAACGACGTTGAACTGGCGAAGTCGAACATCCTGCTGATCGGCCCGACCGGCTGCGGCAAGACCCTGCTCGCCCAGACGCTGGCCCGCATCATCGACGTGCCCTTCACCATGGCCGACGCCACGACGCTGACCGAGGCCGGCTATGTCGGCGAGGATGTCGAAAACATCATCCTCAAGCTGCTGCAGGCGGCCGACTACAATGTCGAGCGGGCGCAGCGCGGCATTGTCTACATCGACGAGATCGACAAGATTTCGCGCAAGTCCGACAATCCTTCGATCACCCGCGACGTTTCGGGCGAGGGCGTGCAGCAGGCGCTTCTGAAGATCATGGAAGGGACTGTCGCGTCCGTGCCGCCACAGGGTGGCCGCAAGCATCCGCAGCAGGAATTCCTGCAGGTCGACACCGCCAACATATTGTTCATCTGCGGCGGCGCTTTCGCCGGCCTCGACAAGATTATCTCGGATCGCGGCCGCAAGACCTCGATCGGCTTTTCTGCGACGGTTGCGTCGCCCGAGGATCGGCGCAGCGGTGAGGTTTTTCGGCTGGTTGAGCCAGAGGATTTGCTGAAGTTCGGCCTCATTCCCGAATTCGTCGGCCGTTTGCCGGTTCTTGCAACGCTGGAAGACCTCGACGAGCCGGCGCTGATCCAGATCCTGACCGAGCCGAAGAACGCCCTGGTCAAGCAATATCAGCGGCTGTTCGAGATGGAGAACGTCGACCTGACGTTCCACGAGAACGCCCTGTCGGCTATCGCCAAGCGCGCCATCGAACGCAAGACCGGCGCGCGCGGCCTTCGCTCCATTATGGAAGCGATCCTGCTCGACACGATGTTCGAACTGCCGGCTCTGGAAGGCGTTCGCGAGGTCGTGATCTCGGAGGAAGTGGTGTCCGGCAATGCCCGGCCGCTCTACATCTACTCCGACCAGAAGGAAAAGAAGGGCAACGTCAGCGCATAGCGCGTTACCCTTCCAGGTTGGACGGCGCCTTCGGGCGCCGTTTGTCGTTTATGTCTTCTGGATCAGGGATTTGGCTGAAGCTTGGGCGTGTTGAACGACGCCAGGGCATTGATGGCCGGTGACCTCTTCTCCTTGAGACCGATAAGGAAATCCCGTGCCTGGTCGCCATAGCCACGACGGCTGATGGCGTAGAGCGCCACGCCGCCCGATTTGTTCAAAGGCGCGTACCGGTAGGCGTTCCATTCGACGATCGTCGTTCCGCTGCTGGAATCGCTGAGCACGAAGTCGAGAATGATCTCGTCCGTAGCGTCGTTGCGGATCAGGTCGTAGTTGACCACCGGATCGGATCCCTTGCGCTTGTGCAGCATGTCGACTTGCGCTGCCGCTGCGGCTTCCGGGCTGGCCGAAGTCTCTGCTTCGATCATGAACATCTGATTGAAGTTCTCGACTTGTTCTCCGGCCGGCACGTATTCCTGCTTGAAATAGCTTGGAGACGGGTTGGAAGTCCAGGCAAGCGCGAATTCGGTGCCCTGAAAGCTCACCGGGCCGGGTACGCCAAGCCTATCGGTAACGGATTGCGCTGAAGCCGGCGATACTCCGGAAAGGAGCAGCAAGAAGCAGATCATCCAGCCATGACGGGTGTGTCTCATATGGCATCTCCTCGACGAGCGGTTCAAACCTCGCATGCGAGCACGGTGGTCAAGTATTGCAGTTCTTGTTGGGCCGCTCCACCATTCAAATCGCTCGGGAAAAGCGGGGCCGTTTTGCTCAATGGCACCGGTTTGCCGGCACATTGCTACTTGATCTTTGCGCCTCGTAACTCCACCTAAGACCGGAAGGCCGTGGGGCTGAATTCCGTGCTGTAAAACTCCCGTCATAATCGGTTGTAGGCGGAACGACTTCCGGTCGTTAATATGAGAATCGCGGTTGGCTGAGACGCGGCCGCGAAGGAAAGGTTGGACAATGGCCAAAATAGCAAGGTCGCCCTCTGACGGTGTTTTCGCGGTCCTCCCGCTGCGCGACATCGTCGTGTTCCCGCACATGATCGTGCCGCTCTTTGTCGGGCGTGAGAAATCGATCAAGGCGCTGGAAGAGGTGATGGGTCAGGAAAAGCAGATCCTGCTCGCGACCCAGATGAATGCCGCCGACGACGATCCGGAGCCGGATGCCATTTATGACATCGGCACGCTCGCCAATGTTCTGCAACTGCTCAAGCTGCCCGACGGCACCGTCAAGGTTCTCGTCGAAGGTTCGGCGCGCGCCAAAATCGGCTCGTTCACGGAGCGAGCCGACTTCCACGAAGCCCGCGCCGCCATTCTGGTCGAGCCCGACGAGGAAGAGGTCGAGGTCGAGGCTTTGGCGCGCTCGGTCAACGCCGACTTCGAAAATTACGTCAAGCTGAACAAGAAGATCTCGCCCGAGGTGGTTGGCGCCGCCAGCCAGATAGACGACTACTCGAAGCTTGCCGATACGGTTGCCTCGCATCTCGCCATCAAGATTCCCGAGAAGCAGGAGATGCTTGGTACGCTTTCCGTCAAGGAACGTCTTGAGAAGGCGATGGGCTTCATGGAAGCCGAAATCTCCGTCCTGCAGGTGGAGAAGCGCATCCGCTCGCGCGTCAAGCGCCAGATGGAGAAGACCCAGCGCGAATACTACCTCAACGAGCAGATGAAGGCGATCCAGAAGGAGCTCGGCGAGGGCGAGGACGGCCGCGACGAGGCCGCCGAACTGGAAGCGCGCATCAAGAAGACCAAGCTCTCCAAGGAGGCCCGCGAGAAGGCGGAAGCCGAATTGAAGAAGCTGCGGACGATGTCCCCCATGTCGGCCGAATCCACGGTCGTGCGCAACTATCTCGACTGGCTGCTGTCGATACCGTGGGGCAGGAACTCAAAGGTCAAGCAGGATCTGAACTTTGCGCAGGACGTGCTTGATTCCGATCACTACGGCCTCGACAAGGTCAAGGACCGCATTGTCGAGTACCTGGCCGTGCAGAGCCGTCAAAAGAAGCTGAAAGGCCCGATCCTGTGCCTCGTAGGCCCTCCCGGCGTCGGCAAGACCTCGCTCGGCAAGTCGATCGCCAAGGCGACCGGCCGCGAGTTCATCCGCATGGCGCTTGGCGGCGTGCGCGACGAAGCCGAAATCCGCGGGCACCGGCGCACCTACATCGGCTCGATGCCCGGCAAGGTCATCCAGTCGATGAAGAAGGCGAAGAAGTCCAATCCCCTGTTCCTGCTCGACGAGATCGACAAGATGGGCCAGGACTTCCGTGGTGATCCGTCGTCGGCCCTGCTCGAGGTGCTCGATCCGGAACAGAACTCGACGTTCATGGACCACTATCTTGAGGTCGAGTACGACCTCTCGAGCGTGATGTTCGTGACCACGGCGAACACGTTGAACATCCCTGCGCCGCTGATGGACCGCATGGAGATCATCCGCATCGCCGGCTACACCGAGGACGAGAAGGTCGAGATTGCCAAGAAGCACCTGATGCCGAAGGTCGTCCGCGACCATGCGTTGCAGCCGAAGGAGTTTTCGGTCGGCGACGACGCGATCCGCGAGATCATCCAGACCTACACGCGGGAAGCCGGTGTGCGTAGCCTTGAGCGCGAGCTGATGAAGCTCGGCCGCAAGGCGGTGACCGAGATCCTGAAGACGAAGAAGAAGTCGGTGAAGATCACCGCCGAGAACCTGTCCGATTATCTCGGCGTACAGCGCTTCCGCTTCGGTCAGGTCGAGGCGGACGATCAGGTCGGTGTCGTCACTGGACTGGCATGGACCGAGGTCGGCGGCGAACTGCTGACGATCGAAGGCGTCATGATGCCCGGCAAGGGCCGCATGACGGTCACCGGAAACCTGCGCGACGTGATGAAGGAATCGATCTCGGCGGCGGCGTCCTATGTCCGCTCGCGAGCTCTCGATTTCGGCGTCGAGCCGCCGCTCTTCGACAAGCGCGACATCCACGTCCACGTGCCGGAAGGTGCAACCCCGAAGGACGGTCCTTCGGCCGGCGTGGGGATGGCCACCGCCATCGTTTCGATCCTGACCGGTATTCCGGTCAAGGCGGATGTGGCGATGACCGGTGAGATAACCCTGCGCGGACGCGTTCTGCCGATCGGCGGCCTGAAGGAAAAGCTGCTGGCCGCGCTTCGCGGCGGCATCAAGAAGGTGCTGATCCCGGAAGACAACGCCAAGGACCTGGCGGAGATTCCGGACAATGTGAAGAACGGCATGGAGATCATCCCGGTCGCTCGCATTGGCGAAGTGCTGCGTCATGCGCTGGTGCGCATGCCGGAGCCCATCGAATGGGTCGAGCCTGTCTCGACGCCGGCCCCGGCGGATGCCGCGGACGAAGCTGGAGCCTCCCTCGCGCACTGAGTCGCGCCGAGCGTGCACTGCACAATCGAAAAGCCGGGGTTCTGGCCCGACTTTTCTCTGAAAAAGCCCGGAATTCCGGGCTTTTTTTGTGCTTGGCTGCGATTTTGGCCTTGGTTGCGGCCAAGCTTCTCCCTATTGTCCAATCCCTGCCGGATGAGTCGGTGTTCCGGTTTTCTTATGGAAGGGAATTTTCATGAACAAGAACGAACTGGTGTCCGCTGTAGCCGACGCCGCGAAGATTTCGAAGGGCGACGCCCAGTCGGCCGTTGAAGCCGTTTTTTCTGTCATTTCCAGCGAGTTGAAGAAGGGCGGCGACGTTCGGCTTGTCGGGTTTGGCAACTTCTCCGTTTCGAAGCGTGCGGCCTCGACCGGCCGCAATCCGCAGACTGGCGCGGAAGTGAAGATCCCCGCCCGCACCGTGCCGAAGTTCTCGGCCGGCAAGGGCCTCAAGGACGCTGTGAACTGATTTCACCTGCTACCTAAATAGAAAAGCCGGGCTTTCAGCCCGGCTTTTCTTTTGTCGGCTTGATCTTCAGGCCAATGCGGGAAGGCGTGGTGGGCGATGACGGGCTCGAACCGCCGACATCTTCGGTGTAAACGAAGCGCTCTACCAACTGAGCTAATCGCCCTTCAGGCGCGGACCTTTAAGCAGTTCGCCCTTGCTTCGCAAGGCCAAATGCGCCGCAGCCGGATGACAAGGAAGGGCATACTCGCGGCCCTTCATCGCTATCCCGGAAAAACCGCCAAAGGTTTGTTTTATACTGGCTGGAGAAGCTTGACACCCAGCGGTGAACCCCGTAATCCACCGCCCATCGACGTACGCGCCTACACGTGTTCGTCTATGCGCGGGTGTAGCTCAGTTGGTTAGAGTGCCGGCCTGTCACGCCGGAGGTCGCGGGTTCGAGCCCCGTCACTCGCGCCATCTTTCAAAGACTTGGTCGTCTTGAAAGATGATGACGTCTGAACGCCGGAACGGCGGTTCAAACTTTTCCCATGTCCCGAGAAGCCTCTGTAGTCGTTGCAACAGCGGTGTCCGCGTCTCATGTTTCGATGTGAACGGTCATCTAGTCCGTTCAAGCTTTTCGGTCGAAAGAGCGGAGAAAAGTAGGCGGGTTTTCTGCCGAGAGGTGTTTTTAAATCGGCAAATCCCAAGGAATAAAAATTGAGACGGCGCTGCAGTTTTTGATCCGTTGACCGAAGCCGGCTTTGTGTTACGCTGATTGAGTAAGCATATTGCGCACTGGCAGTTGCTATAATGAGGAGAATGAAAATGAAAATCGTTCTTGCAAGCAAGCTTCGCGAAGTGTCGAGCAAAGGCGTTGTCGTGAAGAATCACGGCGGCGGCGGCGCTAAGTAATACCGGTTTATAAGGACAGGCGCGCATGCTTCTGGCATGCGCGCCACTTTTTTATACATGGGTTCGGCGACGGTATACGTAACGAATGAGATTCTTTAAGGGATACCCTGGTGTTCCCGATCCTCAGCCGGGCGAAGATCGCCTGTCAGGAGAGATTCCGTTACGAGCCTACCAGCATTGTGAGCCTTTCCTGGCTGCCAATCGCGTCGGGTGGCTGCTCTATCCTCCGGTTGATTTCAGCATTCAGTGGAACGGGGTGGACGTGTTCGTCCAGTTCGACACCATCGAAGAGGTCGTCAAGCTGGACCGTGTATTTTTGCCGGGGTTCGCCGATTTCTGGATCGACAATACGGATCAGGACCTCGTCGATGCGATGCCGCCGTTTCTGGAGTTGTTTCCGGAACGGGGCGTCCTCCAGGTCTGGACCGGCTTTTTCGTCAAGACGGACGAGAATGTCAGCACTTGGGTGCGTGCGCCGGTCAATCGCCAGGACAGCACCGCCTACAAGGTCGTGGAAGGCATAATCGAGACGGACTGGTGGACAGGGCTTCTGTTCACGAACATCCAATTGTTGCGGACGGACGAACCCATCCAGTTTTCGAAGTCCCGTCCATGGTTCCAGGTGTTTGAAGTACCGCGCGCCCTCCATGGCGCCGGGCCCCGCCCGCAACTCGATATCGTGGAAGACCTGTCCGATTTTCCGTCGGACTTCTGGGATGGCCTCAAGGAAACAGCCCACCGGCGCAATTCGGAAAAAGCCGGTTCGTACCGGGTGATATCCCGAAGGCGCGGCCGGGAATGAGCATCTGGCAGCGGTTCCTGCAATCTGGCGCCAAGGCTGCCGTACTGGGGCAAAAAATCGATTTCGAGCCGCCGCCGGAGCCCGATCTCGTGGGGCTGGTAATGCTGGCCCTGGAACACAAGCTGGAAACTGCGTTGGCCCCGGTGGTTCCGGAGCTCGCTCCCGTCATAACGCTCCACGATCACATATATCGTGACCAGACGAATTGGCTCAAAAGCAATTACAGCCGGTTCAGCCACCTCGACACGCTTAGGTTCATTCAAGGATTTCCGCGGAACAGGCGCTTTGGTCCTGCGCTTCCGGCCAGCCAGCGAAGCGACATCGACTACGTGATCTCCGACAAGGAGAATATCGAGCTCCTCCGTATTTTCAGCGGGCTGGGATTGAGGCAGACCTTCTTCGTCGATGGCGAACTGGTTACACTCGGCGATGACGAGATCGCCGATATCGAGAGTTCGTCCGGCTATGCCTATCCGAAGAACATTCCCTACAGCGTCGATCTGCCCTTTCAACTGCCGCATATGGGGAGTTTGGAAATAGGCGACGCCCTCGGCCCGTTGCGGAAAATGGGAGAGGATTTCTCTCTGCTGGTGATTTTCGAGCGGACCCTGTCCTTCGGCGGCCCGCATGATTTGGAAATCCTGCTGGACAAGAACAACCGGATACTTCTGGACGGCCTTCCGACGTCGAACGATGAGGTCTACATCCTCTTTGCCACCGTGCGGTTCTACAAGGCCACATGGAACGGGGAGCAGCGGATGCGCTCGTTGCTGGAAATGGCGCACGTCTTGGGTCCGGGGCAATCCGGCTTCCGAACGGACCTGCTGCTGCGTCTTGCCGAGAAAAGTGGATTGGAGCGGGAAGTCTACGCGGTCCTGGATGGATTTGCAGAGATCAGCCCGGAATTTGCCGAGGCGTGTCGTCAGCGACAATTGCCGCTTGTGCCGGATATGGCTTGGAAGCAGAAAATGTACGAGGCGCAAAGCGGCGTCGGGGAATTGCTGAAACTGACTGGCTGACCGCACGCCGACGCGATGCTGTCCATCCGATCTGTCACGGGTTGCTATGCGAATTCTTCTTCAAAACCGTCAGTTTTCCCTGGTGTTCATGGTTTCGATGCTCAGCGTGCTGGGCGTCGAGATGGCGCGGCTGGCGTTGCCGCTGATCGTCTATGAAATTCAGCGCTCCGAGATGGAATTGTCGGTGCTGCGAGGCGTCGTCTTCCTGCCCAACATTGTCCTGGCGATCTTCATCGGGACGATCAACGATCGGGTCAGAAGAGTTTTTGCGCTTCGTTTCTATCTGGCCGCGCAGGCAGCAATCCTTCTGTGTACGGCCTGGGCGCTGAAGGATGTGGCTGGCGGCCTCGGGCTGGTGCTGACGCTGGTCTTCTTCCTGATGGCGTTCTTCTACGCCTCGGGCAATGTGCAGACCGGATTGGTTCAGCAGGCGGTGCCGGTTTCTGACCTGGTCACTGCCAACGCGCTGTTGAGCGGGTTCAACTCCACAATTTCGGTGTTCGCGCCCATGGCGGCGGGCGCCTTGTTGGTTCTCATCGGTGGCTCGGGCACTATCGTCGCCTGCGCCATCGCGCTTTTTGCCGCGATGCTTTTTTCCGCCCTGATCCGGCTGGAAGATTCGCCAAAGCCGAAAGGCAATTTTCTTCAGGACATAACGGACGGTTTGAAGGCATTTGCCAGCAACCGTGAACTGGTCGTCATGTCGCTTGTCGTGATGATCGTAAACGGTGCCGAAGGCATCTATGCGACGATGCTCATCGTGCTGCTCAAGTCGAACCTCGGCGTCGGCGACTTCGAAGTGGGCGTCGTCCTCGGTCTGACGGGCGTCGGCGCGGTTTGCGGCGCCTGGCTGACTCCCTACGGACGACGAGCCTTTGGCGTGGCCAAGACGTTCGCCATGCCCATCGTCCTCGTCGCCGGCGTCTATGTCGGCACGGCATTCTCGCCGAACGTCGCCGTGGTCGCGGCCCTGGGTTTTCTCGAAGGCCTCATCTCCACGGTCTTCGTGGTGTCCCTATGGACGTTCCGGCAGGAGACTGTCGAGCGACGCTATATCGGTCGCGTGGCGGGGATTTCAGGGGCTATCTTCAAGATTGGCATGCCGCCGCTCATCATCCTGGGAGGGCTCGTCTCCACCCGATATGGCGTGGTCTATTGCCTGCTGTTTGCGGCGCTGTTGAACGTTCTCGTCTTCGCCGCCTTGGTGCCGACCAGGCTGTGGCGTTACAAATCGCCGGTGGACGGAAATCCGCTGCCGGCTGGGTGAGCCCCGCAAGCGGTATGCATAAGCCGTCAGAGGTACTGCGCGACCTTTTTTCCCACCGCGATGAACCGCAGCGGATCCAGCGCTTCGCCATTGTGGCGGACTTCATAGTGCAGATGCGGCCCGGTCGAGCGGCCACTGCTGCCGGTCTGGCCGATGATGTCGCCGGCCTTCAGCTTCTGTCCGACAACGACCGATATCTTGCTGAGGTGACCGTAGCGGGTCGAAAAGCCCTGGCCGTGGTCGACCTCGATCATGCGTCCATAGCCGCCGGCCCAACCGGCGCGAACGACGACGCCGGCCGCGGTGACTTTCGCCGGCATGCCCAGCGGTGCGCGGAAATCCATGCCGGAATGCAGGGCCGCCGAGCCGAGCAATGGGTCGGTCCGCACGCCGAACGGACTGGTGACGGCGTGGCCGGGAGCCGGGTTGGAGAGCGGCAGCCGGCGCGCCTCGGTCTTGAGCTGGTCGAGCGTATTCAGCGCCTCGTCCAGTTCCTTGACCTTGGTTTCGAACATGGTGGTGCTGTCGAGTGGTACAAGCGGGCCGCCGACATCGGTTTCGTCCTTGCCGAAGTCGCTGTCCACGGGCAGGCCCGCCGCGCGCAGCGCTTCGGAAATGCCATCGGCATTTTGATAGGCCGTATCGGCAAGATTGGTGATACGCGACAGCTGCTCGCTTTCTATGTTGCGAAGCGACTGGTTGATGGCCACGAAAAGCTTGTCGGCGCGGTCTGCGGAGGATTCGTTCTGCTCGCCCTTGCGGGTCGCCCAAAATGAGAAGGGCAATGATTTCTGGCTGTCCGCGCTCGCAAGCGCAACGGTCTTGGCGGCTACAGGTTGAGCGTCGCCGGCATCCGCACGGTTGTCGGGCTTCTGCGCGGGCACCGGGCCGTTGGCGGGAAGCGGCGCGCCAACATCGTTTCCGGCGCTTTCCATAAGTCCGAGGCGGCCGTGCCGTTGGCTGAGCAGCGTCTGTCGGTCAAGAAGCTCGCCGACCTTCGTTTCCATCAACTGCTGGTCGAGCAACTGCCGGCTGGTGATACGGTCCACCTGGGCGCGCAGCGCCGAAATCCTGTCCTCGTAGGCTTGTTGTATGCGTGCCTGGCGCGCCGTGCTGGCGCCGATCAGGTCATCGCGCAAAACCAGATAGGAGGTTGCCAGCAAGTAGCCCACTGCGACCGCCGCCAGCGCGGAGCCGGCAAATGCCGCAAGCCATGGCCTGACGGTGAAGTGCCGGATCTCGTCGCCGCGGGCGATGATGACGGTATGAGGTTCCCTGCGTTTGCCGAAAACAGCGGACTGACCGGTTACGTTCACAGCACCAAGCTTTCGTTGCCACACCCAAGACATGTTCGATTACACATCGTTAGGGTTAACAAAGCTTTGCGGATCGGACGTCCCGTTAACGATAGACGCGCGATTTCCGGTTCAGGCGCGATACTTGGCTAGGAAAGTGCGCGGACGGCTTCCAGCACGGCCTCGGCGTGCCCCTTGACCCGCACCTTGCGCCATATCTGAACGATCCGGCCATCGGCGCCGATGAGGAAGGTCGCGCGCTCCACACCCATATATTTGCGGCCGTACATCTGTTTCTCGACCCACAGGCGATACGCCTCGACGACCTTGCGGTCCTCGTCGGCGGCGAGAGCGACGGCCAGTCCGTGCTTGGCCTTGAACTTGTCGTGCTTTTTGGCACTGTCCGTCGACAGGCCGATGACCGTAGCTCCGGCCTTCTCGAAGTCCGGCTTGAGCTGCGAAAAGCTGATGGCCTCGTTGGTGCAGCTCGACGTGTCGTCCTGCGGATAGAAGTAGAGGACGACCGGGCGGCCCGCAAAGTCTGCAAGCCGCAACGACCCGCCGCCGTCGCGGGGAAGGTCGAAAAGCGGTGCCGGGTCTCCCACCTCGAGATCAGCCATATCGTTGCCCTTGTTTGAGGTTACGCGCGCCGCCGCAGGCATATAAGGTCTTGCGAGGATTCGTCCATGCGCAATTGGCGATACGGAAGATTACGTGGATCAGGAGCTGCCGCGGCACGAAAAGATCAAGTTCAGGCGGGAGGAAATCACCGACCTGGGCAAGATGCCGTCGGCATGCGGCGAACCTCCGCTGGGGCAGGCGGCCATTGGCCGTAGCGCCCGTATCCTCGCCCGTACCTTTCTGACTGTCGTGGCCCTGGTCGCCGTGGCGGCGGTCGCGCTCCAGCTGATCGACGCCTCGGGCATCGGCGCGTCGCGACTGCGCGAGGCGGCTGAGAAGGCCATCGAAAACATGGCAGGCGTCGATGTCGAGGTCACGACGGGCCCGGCAAGCATCACCCTGGACGGTTCGGCGTTCCTTGCGCTCCAGGTGCGCGATGTAAGCCTCAGGACGGCTACTGGCCAGCCGATGGCAACGGTCGGCCGTATGCGCTTCGGGCTGCGGCTGATGCCGCTGCTGTCGGGCGAAGTGAGGCTGACCAGCGCCAGCGTGTCGAATGCCCGGCTGATCGCCTCCGCGCTACCCTCAGGCGGCAATGACTGGACGGGCGCCCTGCGAAGCCCGGACGGTCTTCTCAACCCGGACAAGGTCAGTGATGCGGTGTTCGGCCTGGCCAATAAGACGCTCGACGCCGTGCGGCTGAATTCCGTGCGTGAAATCGAACTGGACAATGTGGAGATTGTCCTTCCCCAGCAGGGAACCGTCAGGCTCGTCAAGGTTGCGGAAGCCACTGTGCGCCAGACCGGACCCGGTCAGATGCAGTTTTCCTCCACCAACGAGATAGATGGCAAGGCGATGACCGTCGCCGGTTCCGCGGTCCGTGATCTCACCTCACACTTGATAACTTCGCTGGAAGCCGACATCGCCGTCGCAGCGAGCGAGGAAGGACCGCCGGCCGAAGATGGTGAGGGCAGCACATTGGGGGCTATCGGTCTACGGCTGACAGGCAGCGAAGGCTCGGCGGAAACCGCGCCCGTCCTGAAAGCGCAGCTGTCGTTGACAGGCGCAGCCATGGACCTCGACCGTAAGGGCCGGCTGGTGGCAAACATCAATGCCGATGCCACCTTGCTGCGGGGAAGCAACAAGCTGGACCTCGGCAGGCTGCAAATCTCAACCGGGCGTTCGCTGCTCAGTTTTCAGGGTTCGTTCGGGCCGAAGCCGAAAGCCGTCCCGAATGAAGAGCCGTCCTACCGCTACGACCTGGTGAGCGACGGCTCCAGTCTCGGACCGCTGGAGTCACCCGAGCCGGTGCTGCGGTTCATTGCCCGCGCCGCTGGCGTCTACCGTGTCCGCAGCGCCACGCTCATCGCCGACACGATCGCGCTCAAGTCGGACGCGGAGGGCGAGGTGCTGGGAACGGCATCGATGCAGTTCGCGCGGGGCAAGACGCCGGGAATGTCGCTTGGCCTCAACGTGCACGATATGCCGGTATCCCATGCCAAACAGTTGTGGCCATGGTTCTCGGCAAGCGGCGCGCGCCGGTGGGTACTGCGAAATCTCTTTGGCGGCCGCATCGTCGATGCCAACCTGCAATATCAGGTGCCTCCCGGCCGCATCGGCGATGGCGTGCCTTTGAACGGCAACGAGGTCTTCGGCCGCTTTCGCATCGAAGGATCGCGCTTCGATACGGCGGGACGCATTCCTCCCATTCGCGATGCGGTTGGCGAGGTGGCCTTCCGGGGTAACGATGTGGACATCTCGCTATCGTCCGGCACGGTCTATCTTCCGAGCGGGCGGACCGTGGCGGCGAGCGGCGGCACGCTGAAGGTCAAGAACGCCAACCATCCACCCGTCATCGGCGCACTCGACATCGATGTTGCAGGCGAAGCTCCTGCGATCGTTGAACTCGCCTCGTACGAACCCATCAACGCCATGCGCCATGTCGGCATCCTGCCTGCAGAACTCTCCGGGACCGTGACCGGCAACGTCAAGGCGGACATTCCCCTCCAGGCCGGCATTGATGCAAGCAAGCTCAACTGGCTGGTGGCGCTCGACTACAAGAACCTGGCTCTGGCGAAGCCCGTCGATGGCCAGATGGTCACCGAGGCGGAGGGGACCATAGTCGTCGATCCAAACAAGGCCGTGATTGGCGCCAAGGCGCTGCTCAGTGGCATTCCGGCGGAAATCGACATCGTCGAGCCTTTGCTGCCGGAGGGGCCGCCACGCAGCCGCAATGTGACGATGGTTCTCGATGAGAAGACGCGCGCGGCGTTCATGCCCGGCCTGTCGTCCATCCTTTCCGGAACGGTGAGGGTGGCGCTCGACAAGAATGGCGATGGCAGCCAGGCGGTCTCCGCCGATCTGGCGGCGGTGAAGCTGAATTTGCCCTGGGCCGGATGGAGCAAGGGCGCCGGGGTGCCGGCCAAGGTGAAGTTCACCATGCAGTCGTCCGGCGGTTCGACCAGGCTGTCGGATTTCGACCTCAGCGGAACGACCTTCGCCGTCCAGGGCTCGCTGGTCCTTGCCGGTGGCAGCCTTTCCGCAGCCGATTTCAATCGTGTCAGGCTGAACCGCGGCGACGACGTCTCGCTGTCCCTGAAGCGGACTTCGAAAGGCTATTCGATCAGCGTGCGCGGCGATGCGCTGGATGCGCGCTCTCTCATCAAGCAGCTCACCGCCGATGCCGGCACGGCGACCAAGGGCACGGGATCACAATCGGTTTCGGTGCAGGCCGATATCAACTCCCTGTCCGGTTTCAATGACGAGAAACTGTCCGGCTTCAAGCTCGACTACGGCGCTACAGGTTCGAGCGTGAATACGCTCAAGGCGAGCGCGCAGACCACCTCCGGCGCTGCCATAACGATCAGCGACGGCGGCGGCGGGGGCGGCAACCGTAATCTCGTGCTGAAATCCGGTGATGCAGGCGCCATCCTGCGATTTCTCGACACCTACGATCATATGCAGGGCGGGGCTATCGCACTGTCGCTTTCAGGAGCGGCGGGAGGACCCTTGCGCGGTACGATCGACGCGCGCGATTTCCTCATCGTCAACGAGCCGAAGCTGGCATCCATCGTGTCCACGACGCCTCCGGGCGACAACAGAAGCCTCAATCAGGCCGTCAAAGCCGACATCGATACGTCCAGGGTGGCATTCGACCGTGGCTATGCCGAAATCGAGAAAGGCAATGGCTATCTGAAACTTGCGAACGGCATCCTGCGCGGAACATCCATCGGTGCCACGTATCAGGGTCTTTTCTACGATCAGGATAACAATATGGACATGACGGGCACCTTCATGCCCGCCTATGGCCTCAACCGCATCTTCGGCGAAATCCCGATCGTTGGGATGCTGCTCGGCAATGGGCGCGACGGCGGTCTGATCGGCGTCACCTTCAGGCTGAGGGGCAAGGTCAGCAAGCCGGAACTGACGATCAACCCGCTCTCGGTGATCGCGCCGGGTATCTTCCGCTCGATATTCGAGTTTCGGTAGCCTGACCCTCCCTTCTCCCACAAGGGGAGAAGGGAAGACGTTTAAACCGGCCGCACCAGAATGTGTTTTTTCTTGCCGAGTGAAAGCTTTACCGCCTGTTCCGGACTCAGATCCTGAAGCGTGACGACCCGCTTGTCGTCGCTGACCGGCTGGTCGTTGAGCCGCACCGCGCCACCCTGAATGTGCCGGCGAGCTTCGCCGTTCGATGCCGCCAGGCCGGCCGACACGAACAGCGCCAGAATGCCGATGCCTGACTCGAGCTGCGCCCGGGGCACCTCGATCGAGGGCAGGGTCTCCGCCGTCACGCCTTCCTCGAAGGTCTTGCGCGCAGTCTCGCCGGCCTGGTCAGCCGCTTCGCGGCCATGCAGCAGGGTGGTGATCTCGGTGGCCAGGACCTTCTTGGCGTCGTTGATTTCGGCGCCGCCGAGCGCTTCCAGCCGTGCGATCTCCGCCATCGGCAGCGTCGTGTAGAGCTTCAGGAAGCGGCCGACATCGGCGTCCTCGGTGTTGCGCCAGTATTGCCAGAAATCGTAGGGCGACAGCAGCTCCGGATCGAGCCACACCGCCCCGGAGGCCGTCTTGCCCATCTTGGCGCCCGACGAGGTGGTCAGCAGCGGCGTCGTCAGCGCATAGAGTTGCGCATTCTCCATCCGGTGGCCGAGATCGATGCCGTTGACGATGTTGCCCCACTGGTCGGAGCCGCCCATCTGCAGGCGGCAGCCGAAACGCTTGTAGAGTTCGACGAAATCGTATGCCTGCAGGATCATGTAGTTGAATTCGAGGAAGGACAGCGACTGCTCGCGGTCGAGCCTCAACTTCACCGAATCGAATGCCAGCATCCGGTTGACGGAAAAGTGCCGGCCGACATCGCGCAGGAAGTTGACGTAGTTGATGCCCATCAGCCAGTCGGCATTGTTGACCATCAGCGCGTCGCCGGCGCCGTCGCCGAAATCGAGATAGGGCGCGAAATTGCGCCTGATGCCGACGAGGTTCGCCTCGATGTCCTGCGGCGTCAGCAGCTTGCGCGCCTCGTCCTTGAAGGATGGGTCGCCGATCATCGACGTGCCGCCGCCCATCAGCGCGATCGGGCGATGCCCGGTCTGCTGCAGCCAGTGCAGCATCATGATCTGGATCAGCGAGCCGGCGTGAAGGCTTTTCGCCGTGGCGTCGAAGCCGATATAGGCGGTCACCGTTTCCTTGGCGAAGAGCTGGTCGAGGGCGGCATCGTCCGAGGTCTGGTGGATGAAGCCGCGCTCGCTCATGGTGCGCAGGAAATCGGATTTGAAGGCGGACATTTTTTCTCTTTCCGGAAACCGCCTGATCGCAAGGCGACCGTGGCGTCTGTCATGGCGCGCGTTTAGCATCCTCCCCGTGGGAATCACAAGAACGGCTGGCAAATGACTGCAATCTGCGCGATCGGACTGATGAGCGGCACGTCGATGGACGGCATCGACCTCGCCATGCTGCGCACCGATGGCGAAAACGGCGTCGAGCGGGGACCGGCGTTCTTCGTCGCCTACGACGCCGAATTCCGGCGCCGCATCGAGGCGTCGCTGGATGCGGCCAAACAGATCGTCCGCCGCGAGGACAGGCCCGGCGACCTGGCAGCTTTGGAGCGCGACATCACCCTGCGCCATGCCGAAGCAATCGAGAAATTCCTGAAGACGGACGCCAGTCGATGGGGCCGGCCCGAAATGATCGGATTTCACGGCCAGACCGTCCTGCACAAGCCCGATATCGGATTGACCATCCAGCTGGGCGATGGCGGATTGCTCGCCGGGCGGATTGGGTTGCCAGTCGTTTACGACATGCGCGCCAACGACATGATCCATGGCGGGCAGGGCGCTCCACTGGTGCCCATCTACCACGCGGCGCTGGCCCGCTCGTTGTCGCAGCCGTTCGCGACGGCATTTCCCGTCGTCTTCGTCAACATAGGCGGAATTTCCAACATCACTTATGTGCCGGGAGCGGGCGATCCGGTGGCCTTCGATACCGGCCCCGGCAATGCGCTGATCGACCAGTGGGTGGCGCGGGAAGGTGGCATTCCGTTCGATGCCGGCGGTGCGGTTGCCAGCGAAGGCGGCGCGGTCCGCGCCGTGATTGAGGCCTATCTGGACAAGCCGTTCTTCGCCAAGCCCGGCCCGAAGTCGCTGGACCGCAACGATTTCACCCTCGCAGAGGCGGAAGGGCTCGAATTGGCGGACGGCGCCCGCACGCTCGCCGCGGTTTCGGCAGAGGCGATCCTTGCATGCGTGCCGCATCTCTCCGAACCGCCGAAGCTGTGGGTCGTGTGCGGCGGGGGCAGGAAGAACCCGCATATCGTTGGCGATCTGCGCCGCGGCGCTCAGGCGCAGGACGCAGAGGTGATCCTCGCGGAGGATGCCGGGCTGGACGGCGACGCCACGGAGGCGGAAGCCTGGGCTTATCTCGCAGTCCGCGCGCAAAAAGGATTGCCGCTGACCTTCCCGACCACGACCGGCTGCCGCAAGGCGGTCGGCGGCGGCGTGATCGCGCAGCCGTGATGCGCCGCGCAGGCGTGGCCCTTGCCTAGCGGTTGCGGCTGGCGTAAGGAGCGCGCCACCCGGCCCCGCGGTTCCATGCCCGCCTGATTGCAATACGGATGCCGCGAGAAAACGAGCCTGGCCCTGTATGGCTGACAAGTTGATATCGATCGTTATCCCGTGCCGGAACGAGGCGCAGAACGTGCCGCTTCTGCTGGACGAGATTCAGGCCGCCATGGCCGGCCGCGACTTCGAGGTGATCGTCGTCGATGACGGATCGACCGACGAGACGCCACAGACGCTGGCGGCACAGGCGGCGCTGCGGCCTTTTGCGGTGCGCCATCTGAGGCATGAGAAATCGTCCGGCCAGAGCCTTGCCGTGCGCACCGGCGCTTGGGCCGCGCGCGGCAGCGTCGTCGCCACCATCGACGGCGACGGCCAGAACGACCCGCATTATATTCCGGTCCTGATCGATGCCCTGCTCGCCGCCGGCCCGCAGGCAGGCGCCGCGCAAGGCCAGCGCCTGAAGCGCCGCGACAGCAGGGTGAAGCAACTCGCGTCGCGTTTCGCCAACTGGTTGCGCAATGCGATCCTGCACGACGAGACGCGCGACACCGGCTGCGGCCTCAAGGCCGTCCACACCGACATATTGCGTAAGCTGCCCTTCTTCGACGGCACGCACCGCTTCGTGCCGGCGCTGGTCATCCAGGAAGGCTTCGGCGTCGTGCATTGCGACGTGGTCGATCGTTCACGACGGCATGGAAAGTCGAACTACGGCATCTTCGACCGGGGCTTGCAGGGCGCGCTCGACCTGGCCGGCGTCTGGTGGCTGCGGCGTCGCCGCCGACGGATGCCGAAGGCAAGGGAAATAAGCCATGGCTAATGTTTTTCAGGAACTTTCCACCTGGTTCCACCAGGTATTCGTGCTTCAGTTCGACGGCTGGATCCTGCTCGGCTTTATTGCACAGGCCTTCTTCACCATGCGTTTCCTTGTTCAGTGGATCGCATCGGAAAGGGCTAAGCGCAGCGTCGTGCCGATCGCCTTCTGGTTCTTCTCGCTTTTCGGCGGCGGCCTGCTCTTTGTTTACGCCATCCAGCGCGAGGATCCCGTCTTCATTGCAGGGCAGGGCCTCGGCCTCGTCATCTATATCCGCAATCTGTGGCTGATCGCCAATGAGCGGAAATCGTCCATGACCAAGGTGGACTAAGCCACCGTCCATGCCGCGCTTGAAAGTTGAACCCCGGCAATGAAGCTCCGCTACGCGTTGCTTTTCCTGTTCAGTCTGCTGATGACGGCATCGGGCCTTGCAACGTTGCCGCCGCTGGACCGTGACGAACCGCGCTTCACCCAAGCGACCAAGCAAATGGTCGAAAGCGGCGATTATGTCGATATCCGTTTCCAGGAAACGCCGCGCTATCAAAAACCGATTGGCATTTACTGGCTGCAGGCAGCCGCTGTCACGCTGAGCGGGCAGGGACAAGAAGCGCCGATCTGGATCTACCGGCTGGTCTCGGCGCTGGCGGTCGCGATTGCCGTCGTCGCCATAGCCTGGACCGGAACGAACCTGTTCGGCGCCAATGCGGGCATCGCAGCGGGGCTGGTCCTGGCGGCCATCTTCGCCACCGCCTTCGAAGGGCGGGATGCGAAGACCGATGCTGCGCTGCTGGCCTGTTGCGTCGCCGCACAGGGCGCTTTGGCCCAGATTTATCTGGCGTCACGGCGAAATCAGGCGGTTCCGGGGCATTTGCCTTGGATTTTCTGGATCGCACAGGGTTTCGGCATTCTGATCAAAGGACCGATAGCTTTGTTGCTGTCCGCACTGACGATCCTTTCCCTACTCGCTTTCGAGCGTGAGGCGCGATGGCTGGCGCGGCTCAAGCCTCTGCGTGGCTTGGCTCTTCTCGTTCTCATTGTCGCGCCCTGGCTGGTGCTGATCACGCTCAAATCGGGCGCCTCCTTTTGGCATGGTTCGGTCACGAACGATCTTCTGGAGAAGGCCGTCCCCGGTGGCGCACCGCATTGGGGCCCGCCGGGTTATTATGCGCTCACCTATTCGCTGTTCATGTGGCCGTTCGGCCTGATTGCGCTGGGCGCCGAATTGCTCGCGATCGGCCGAGCAAGGCAAGACTACCGGCTTAGGTTCTGCCTCGCCTGGTACGTTCCCTTCTGGCTGCTGTTCGAGCTCATTCCGACCAAGCTGCCGCACTACGTAATGCCGGCATATCCCGGGCTGATCCTGCTGATCGGCTGGCTTTTGACCTTATCACCGGAAGAACGCGCCACACCGATGAAAGCCTGGCAGGCATGGTGCTGGCGGGCAGGAGCGTTCGGGCTCGGCGTCGTGACGCTGGCCATTGCCGTCGTCGCCGTTGGCGCGCCGATCTATCTCGACGGGCGCCTGTCGCCATGGGGTATTATCGCGGCCCTTGCCGTACTCGCCGCCGGCTATTTCGCCTTTGCACGCAATGACCAGATCTCGCTACGCCGTATTGCGATAACCACCGTTTCCGCCGGTATTGCCGCAGCGCTCCTTTTCGGCATCGTCATCCCATCGCTGACGCCGATCTGGATGACGCCGCGGATCGTGGACGCGGTTCGTGCGGCAAAGCCGTGCACGGGTACGGTGCTGGCGTCGTCGGAATATCACGAGCCCAGTCTTGTCTTCCTTCTGGGTACAAGGACTTTGCTGACCAATCTGCGAGGTGCCGAAGATCATATGGCTGCCGATCCGGCCTGCGCCCTGGCGTTGGTTCCGGCCCCGCAAGGCGACGAGTTCGCCGGTCAAATGACCCGGCGCGGCGTGGGCGTCACGCGCATTGCAACCATCGACGGCTACAACTTCTCGTCGGGCGACACGCTTTCCCTGAGCCTCTACCGCGCAACGCCGTAGCGCCGCGGCGCTGCCGGGTTATCGCAGCCGCTTGGGGCGTGGATCGGACAATTCGCCGGCCAGACGGCGGTCGAGATAGTCGGCGCATTCCTCGAGCAACAGCTCGGCGTCGTTGGCGAAGAAGTGGTTTGCGCCGGGAATCGTCTTCTGCGTGATGGTGATGCCCTTCTGGGCGTGAAGCTTGTCCACAAGACCCTGCACATCCTTGGCGGGCGCCACCTTGTCGGCATCGCCATGAATGATGAGGCCGGACGACGGGCAGGGCGCCAGGAATGAGAAATCATAGGTGTTGGGCTGCGGCGAGATCGAGATGAAGCCTTCGATTTCCGGCCTGCGCATCAGAAGCTGCATGCCAATCCACGATCCGAACGAATAGCCGGCAACCCAGCAGCTCTTCGAATCCGGATGCAGCGACTGCACCCAGTCGAGGGCCGCCGCGGCGTCGGAAAGCTCGCCGGTGCCGTGGTCGAATTCGCCCTGGCTGCGGCCGATGCCGCGGAAATTGAAGCGCAGCGTGGTGAAGTTCCGCTTCTGGAACATGTAGAAGAGGTCATAGACGATCTTGTTGTTCATCGTGCCGCCAAATTGCGGATGCGGATGCAGCACGATGGCGATCGGCGCGCTCTTTTCCTTGGACGGCTGATAGCGCCCCTCGAGACGTCCGGCAGGACCGGTGAAAATGACCTCTGGCATCAATGACTCCACTTCGGTACCACACGCAGCCTCGGCCTGAACAAGTTCCGGCTCTGGCCTTGACGCAGGGCAGCCGTCTTCATAGAAGCTAGTTTAGAATTGTTCAAAACTGGTGGTTTTGGCCACCCGAGCCGCAAGCCGCGTAAATAGGACGGCTTGCGTTGGAATTTCAAGGAAATAACGCGTCGTCCTGACGGAATGGTTTTTGGAAGGAATGCCCGGGCGATGGCCCCAGAGCGCGCCTATCTCGACTATAACGCAAGTGCGCCGCTGACCGCGGCCGCGCGCGAAGCGATGTTGGCGGCATTCGAAATCGCGGCCAATCCGTCCTCCGTGCATTCGGAGGGACGCGCCGCGCGCCGCCTGATCGAGGACGCGCGCCGTGCCGTCGCGGCGCTGGTGAACGCCAAGCCGGACCATGTGGTCTTCACGTCCGGGGCGACGGAAGCGGCCGCGATGCTGCTGACGCCTGACTGGCAGATGGGACGCGGCCCCCTGCGCATGGGCAGGTTGTATGTCTGCCAGGCCGATCATCCCTGCCTGTTGAATGGTGGCCGCTTTGCCGCCGACCGCGTGACGCGCATCGGCGTCGACCGCGAAGGTATTGTCGATCTCGCTGAACTGGAAAAGGCGCTGGCGGCACACGACAAGGCTGAGGGCCTGCCTCTGGTCGCTATCCACGCCGCCAACAACGAAACCGGCGTCATCCAGCCGCTGGAACGGCTTGGCCAGGTGGTCAAGGCGGCCGGTGGCGTGCTGGCGCTCGATGCCGTTCAGGCTGCGGGGCGTATTCAGCTCGATTTGTCAGCAGGTTACGCCGATTACCTGATTCTCTCGTCACACAAGATGGGCGGCCCGAAGGGCGCCGGCGCGATCATAGCGGCATCTGACCTGATGATGCCGAAGCCACTTGTTACCGGCGGCGGGCAGGAGAAAGGCCATCGTGCCGGCACCGAGAATCTGGCGGCCATTGCAGGTTTTGGCGCGGCCGCGCGGGAAGCGCGTTTGGCTATCGAAGACATGGCCCGCATCCGCGCATTGCGCGACGAAGTCGATGCGACGGTGAAGGCGATCGTTCCGGATGCAGAAATCTTTGGAGCGGGCGCCGAGCGTCTTGCCAATACGACATTCTTCGCTATTCCGGGCCTCAAGGCCGAAACGGCCCAGATCGCCTTCGATCTCGCCGGCGTTGCGCTTTCGGCCGGATCGGCATGTTCCTCTGGCAAGGTGGGTCCGAGCCATGTGCTGAAGGCAATGGGTCGGGGAGAGGCGCTGGGTGCGTTGCGTGTGTCCGTCGGCCACGCGACGACCGCGAAAGATTTGGAATTGTTCCGAAAGGCTCTTGCGGCGATTGCCGCACGCCGGTCGGATCGGGAAAAGGCCGCCTAGCGGCAACAGGGTTTCGGCCCGCTTGAGCCGTGCGTCATCGTTGGCCGGTGAATTTCCGGTGGTGGCGCACTATATTGAACTTACGCCGTTCAGCGCCTTCGGGCCGCCTTGCGGTGCCATAGTTTGAAAACGGTCGGGCCTTGAACCCGGCATGGATGGAGAACGCGACATGCCTGCTGTGCAGGAGACGATCGATCGGGTCAAAAAGATCGATGTCGATCAGTATAAATACGGATTCGAGACCGAGATTGCCGTCGACAAGGCTCCAAAAGGCCTGTCTGAGGATATCATCCGTTTCATCTCGGCCAAGAAGGATGAGCCTGCCTGGATGCTTGAATGGCGTCTGGAAGCCTATCGGCGCTGGCTGACGCTGGACGAGCCGACCTGGGCGCGCGTCAATTATCCGAAGATCGATTTCCAGGATATTTATTACTATTCGGCGCCGAAGAGCACCTCGGGTCCCACCTCGCTGGCCGATGTCGATCCGGAATTGCTCAAGGTTTACGAGAAGCTCGGCATTCCCCTGAAGGAGCAGGAAATCCTGGCCGGCGTGCAGAAACCTGTTGCCGAGGATTCGGAAGGTCTCGAGGAGGCCAACGACAACGTCTACAAATCCGGCCGGGTCGCCGTCGATGCCGTGTTCGATTCGGTTTCCGTGGTCACCACCTTCAAGAAGGAGCTGGCGCAGGCCGGCGTCATCTTCTGCTCGATCTCGGAGGCCATCCGCGAGCATCCGGAACTGGTGAAGAAATATCTCGGCTCCGTCGTTCCAACCACCGACAACTATTACGCCACGCTGAACTCGGCAGTCTTCACCGACGGCTCCTTCGTGTTCGTGCCGAAGGGCGTGCGCTGCCCGATGGAGCTTTCGACCTATTTCCGCATCAACGAGAAGAATACCGGCCAGTTCGAGCGCACGCTGATCATCGCGGAGGAGGGGGCCTACGTCTCCTATCTCGAAGGCTGCACCGCCCCCCAGCGCGATGAAAACCAGCTTCACGCCGCCGTGGTCGAACTGGTGGCGCTGGACGACGCCGAGATCAAATATTCTACGGTGCAGAACTGGTATCCCGGCGATGCCAACGGCAAGGGCGGCATCTACAATTTCGTCACCAAGCGCGGCGACTGCCGCGGCGACCGCTCGAAAATTTCGTGGACGCAGGTCGAGACCGGCTCGGCGATCACCTGGAAATACCCGTCCTGCATCCTGCGCGGCGACGACAGCCAAGGTGAGTTCTATTCGATCGCCGTGTCTAACGGCTATCAGCAGGTCGACTCTGGCACCAAGATGATCCATCTCGGCAAGAACACGCGCAGCCGGATCATTTCCAAGGGTATCGCCGCCGGCTATTCGCAGAACACCTATCGCGGCCAGGTCTCGGCGCACCGCAAGGCGACGGGCGCGCGCAACTTCACCAATTGCGACTCGCTGCTGATCGGCGACCAGTGCGGCGCGCACACCGTGCCCTACATGGAAGCCAAGAATTCGACCGCCAAGTTCGAGCACGAGGCGACCACCTCGAAGATTTCCGAGGACCAGAAGTTCTACGTCATGCAGCGCGGCATTCCCGAGGAGGAAGCCATCGCGCTGATCGTCAACGGCTTCGTCAAGGACGTCATCCAGGAACTGCCGATGGAATTCGCCGTCGAGGCACAGAAGCTGATCGGCATATCGCTTGAGGGGAGTGTAGGCTGATGGATACGGTTGCCGCTGTTTTCTACGCGCTGGTCTGTGGTGGTGTCGCCGCTTCGGTGCCGACTATCCAATCGCGGATCGGGCGCATCGTCGCCGGAGCCGTAACCGGCGTTATCGCCTCGGTGATCCTGCCTTACATCCGCAGCCTGCTGGCCTGAATGGAATTGTCCCGCTGACCGCGAAAGCTCCATCGACTACGTGAAAGAATAAAAATGCTTGAGATCAGAAACCTCCACGCCCGCATCGTCGAAGACGGCACCGAAATCATTCGTGGGCTCAACCTGACAGTGCAGGACGGCGAGGTCGCCGCCATCATGGGGCCGAACGGTTCCGGCAAGTCGACGCTCTCCTACATCCTCGCCGGCCGTGAGGACTACGAGGTCACCGAAGGGGAGATTCTCTACAACGGTGAGTCCATCCTCGAGATGGACCCGGCCGAGCGAGCCGCCGCCGGCATCTTCCTCGCCTTCCAGTATCCGATGGAGATACCGGGCGTGGCGACGATGGAGTTCCTCAAGGTCGCGATGAACGCGCAGCGCAAGGCGCGCGGCGAAGAACCGCTGAAAATTCCCGACTTCCTGAAGAAGGTGAAGGAAGCGGCGGGCCTGCTCAACATGGACATGGCGATGCTGAAGCGTCCGCTCAATGTCGGCTTTTCGGGGGGTGAGAAGAAGCGGGCCGAAATCCTGCAGATGAAGCTGTTGGAGCCGAAGCTCTGCGTGCTGGACGAGACCGACTCCGGCCTCGATATCGACGCGCTGAAGATCGTGTCCGATGGCGTCAACGCGCTGCGTTCGCCCGACCGCTCCATCGTCGTCATTACTCACTACCAGCGGCTGCTCGAGCATATCGTGCCGGATTCGGTGCATGTGCTCTACAAGGGCCAGGTCATCAAGTCCGGCGACAAGTCGCTGGCGCTCGACCTTGAGGCGAACGGCTATGCCGGCGTGATCGGCGAGGCAGCCTGAGGCAGGTCATGAATATGCAGACGACATTCCAGCATACGCCGGCCGAAGCGACCTTGATCGACGCTTTCGGCGAACGGCTTTCGCTGCTGCCGGGCGACGGCGACGTCATGATCCGGCGCGACGACGCCATCGAGGTGCTGAAGGCCGGCTTGCCGACGCGGCGCATCGAATCCTGGCATTACACCGATCTGCGCCGGCTGCTTGCGACCGTGCCCGCCTTCGATCCGAGCGCCGATGCCAAGGCCATTGCGCCGATCATCGAGGGTTCGGCCGTATTGCCGCTGCTCAACGGCGTCGCAAACGCCAAGGCCCCGACGATCGAGGGCGTGACCATCCAGCGCCTGTCGGACAAGCTCACGGACGGCAGCTTCGCGCCCGGACTGGAGCGCTACGGCAGCGATGATGCCATCGGCGCGCTCAACACCGCCTTTGTCGCCGACGGCTGGTTCGTGGACATTGCCGATGGCGTCGCGCTGGAAAAGCCGCTGGAACTGCAGAACCTGCATGCCGGCGGCCAGACGCATGTGCGCCTCCCGGTTCGTGTCGGCAACAATGCCAAGGCGGTCATCGTCGAGCGCCAGACCGGCGAAGGCGCGGTGCTTGCGAGTTCCGTCAGCCAGCTTCTGCTGGGCGACGGCGCCGAGGTCACCTGGCTGATTGTCCAGGAGCAGCCGGAAACGGCGACGCATCTTGCCCAGTTCAAGGCGCATCTCGGCAAGGATTCCAGGCTGACCCTGTTCTTCATGAACGCCGGCGGCAAGCTGGTGCGCCAGGAGATCGTCGTCGCCGCCAAGGGCGAGGGCGCGGATTTCACCCTGCGCGGGGTCAATCTGCTGGCCGGTGACACGCACACCGATGTCACCATGGTGCTGGACCATGCGGTGCCGCATACGACTTCGACTGAAGTGATCCGCAATGTCGTGACCGGCAAGGCGCATGGCGTCTTCCAGGGCCGCATCAACGTGCACCAGTATGCCCAGAAAACCGACGCCAAGATGGCCTGCAACACGCTGCTTCTGTCGGATGACGGCGAGTTTTCGACCAAGCCGGAGCTGGAAATCTTCGCCGACGACGTGCAGTGCGGCCACGGCGCCACCGTCACCGAAATCGACCATGGCCATCTGTTCTACCTGATGGCGCGCGGCATCGATGAGAAAACCGCGCGTGGCTTGCTGGTCAAGGCTTTCGTCGCCGAGGTGATCGAAGAACTGCAGGACGAGGCCATTGTCGAGGCGCTGGAAGCCAAGCTCGACGCGTGGTTCGCGGAACATGGGTAAGAGGACGGCAATCGTCAATCGGCAGTCGGCAGTCGGGTTTATCGATTGCCAACTGTCGACTGCCAACTGCCGCATTGCATAGATGGATCGATCCGCACACACCACTCCCTATGACATCGAGGCCATTCGCCGCGATTTCCCGATCCTGTCGCGGCAGGTCCACGGCAAGCCGCTCGTCTATCTCGATAATGGCGCGTCGGCGCAGAAGCCGCAGGCGGTGCTGGACGCCATCCAGCACGCCTACAGCCAGGAATACGCCAACGTCCATCGCGGCCTGCATTTCCTGTCCAATGCAGCGACCGACGCCTATGAGAAGGCGCGCGAGACGGTGCGGCGTTTCCTGAACGCACCAAGCATCGATACCGTCGTCTTCACCTCCAACACCACCGCCGCCATCAACACGGTCGCCTATGGCTGGGGCATGCCCAACATCGGCGAGGGCGACGAGATCGTGCTGTCGATCATGGAGCACCATTCCAACATCGTGCCGTGGCATTTCATCCGCGAGCGGCAGGGCGCCAGGCTTGTCTGGGCGCCGGTGGACGATCAGGGCGTGTTCCACATCGAGGAATTCGAGAAATGCCTGACCGACCGCACCAGGCTGGTCGCCATCACGCAGATGTCGAATGCGCTGGGCACCGTCACGCCGATCAAGGAAATCTGCCGGATCGCCCATGCGCGCGGCATTCCTGTTCTGGTCGATGGCAGCCAGAGCGCCGTCCATATGCCCATCGACGTGCAGGACCTCGACTGCGACTGGTTCGTCTTCACGGGCCACAAGGTTTATGGGCCGTCCGGCATTGGCGTGCTGTACGGCAAGAAGGAGCGGCTGGAAGCCATGCGGCCCTTCATGGGCGGCGGCGAGATGATCGAGGAGGTGACCGAGGACATCGTCACCTACAATGAACCGCCGCACCGCTTCGAGGCCGGCACGCCGCCCATCGTCCAGGCGATCGGCCTCGGCGCGGCACTGGAGTACATGGAAAAGATCGGCCGCGACCGCATTGCCGCGCATGAGGCCGATCTGAAGAACTATGCGCATGAGCGGCTGCGGTCGATCAACTCGCTTCGCATTTTCGGCGATGCACCGGGCAAGGGCGCCATCGTTTCGTTCGAGCTTCAGGGCATCCACGCCCATGACGTGTCGATGGTGATCGACCGCCAGGGTGTCGCGGTCCGCGCCGGCACCCATTGCGCCCAGCCGCTGTTGAAACGCTTCGGCGTCACCTCCACATGCAGGGCATCGTTCGGCATGTATAATACCCACGCAGAGGTCGATGCGCTTGCAGATGCGCTGGAAAAGGCGCGAAAGTTCTTCGGATGACGATGATGGAAGAAACCAAGGCTACAGAAAACGAAGCAGCGGCCGGTCCCGCCAGCGACGCGACCGGAAGCGATGCCGTTGGCACTGCTGCCGGGAGCACGCCCGCGGGCAATCCGGTGGTGTCGGCTTCGGCCATTCCGCAGGAAGAACTGGCGCGGCTGACCGACGATATCGTCTCGGCGCTGAAGACGGTCTACGACCCGGAAATTCCAGCCGATATCTACGAGCTTGGCCTCATCTACAAGATCGACGTCGAGGACGACCGCCAGGTCAAGATCGACATGACGCTGACGGCGCCGGGTTGCCCGGTGGCCGGCGAGATGCCCGGCTGGGTCGAGAATGCCGTGGGCGCGGTGGAAGGCGTTTCCGGCGTCGACGTCAAGATGGTGTTCGATCCGCCCTGGACGCCCGACCGCATGTCGGAAGAGGCGCAGGTCGCAGTGGGGTGGTATTGAATTCGGCCTATAGCCTTGCGTCGGGCTGAAAACTTCACCATTTTAGGTATGAATCATCCTGCAGGCCTTGAACCTGCGCGGAATGGAGCATGAACAATGGGACGCTTTGCCGTCATCACCATGACCGAACGGGCCGCCGAGCGCGTCCGTGAGATCGTCGCCACCCGCGACAATGCCCAGGGCGTCCGCCTCGGCATCAAGAAGGGCGGCTGCGCCGGCATGGAATACACGGTCGATCTGGTGACCGAGCCGAAGCCCGGCGACGACCACATCGAGCGCGATGGCGCAAATGTCTGGGTCGCACCGGAAGCCGCCCTTTTCCTGCTCGGCACCCAGATGGATTTCGAGCAGACAACGCTGCGCACCGGTTTCACGTTCAGCAATCCGAACCAGTCTTCGGCTTGCGGCTGCGGCGAATCGGTTGAGTTGAAGCCCGCCGATTTGAAGGCGCTGGCCGAGGCGCGGGCCAGCGCGGCTTAGGTTTACTCGTAATAGAGTGCGCTGTAGAGCGCCTTTGCCATGGATTTGAAGGATATGGATGGATCGCTGACTTCCGTTGGAGTCATGTGTTTCGTGTCAGCTATAAGCGCCGACAGGCTTTCCAGATAATCTGCCGTCGATGGGTTCTCGATCGTTACGTCCTTTCCGGCGAATTCAGACAAGTCTCCTGATCCAGCCGATGTAATCATCGAGTGTCTCTATCTCCTCGATACGTCGATGAATTGCTGTGTGGTCGATCTGATTCATCAAACGGCTCCCCATTTGCCGGCGTCTCCGCGATAATTCAATCTATCCACATTCCCGTCCGCTTGTGCCACTCGGCAATCGACTCCTCCGGATACACCTCGAACACCTTGTCGCCTTCGGCAATCTCCGGCTCCACCCAGTTCGCCTTGTATTTCAGCATCAGATGCGTCCGCTCCTTCGGCGTCGGCAGGTCGCTGTCTATGGCTGAGGCGAAGGGATGCACCAGGTCCGGCCAGTTCGGATCGTAAAGCCACAGCGCCGAGCCGCATTTTGTGCAGAAATTGCGTTCTCCGGTCGAGACCTCGCAGGTCGGATGCTCGTCGTCCTCGATCTTGGCCCGGTAGATGCCGATATGGCTTTTGCCTTCGATCTTGAGCGTCGCCATCTCGGCTGCGAGATTAATGGCATATCCGCCGCCGCCCTGCTGCTTGCGGCAGATCGAGCAGTAGCAGAGTTGGTAGGGCGCCGGCGTGTGGCTTTCGACTTCGAAGCGGACGACGCCACATCGGCAGGAACCCTTGAGCAGAAGCGGCATGGTCATCTCCTTGGTAAGCAACGAACTTAGCACCCGGTCCTGTTTAAACATGTCAGCAGGCGTTCGGTTTCAGCGTCTCCCGTCATGACAGCAGCGCCCGGCCATGACATCATCGCGGCATGGACGATGAACGCATCCGTGAACTGTTCGAAGGCCTCGGTTCGGTCTCGATCCGCCGCATGTTCGGCGGCAAGGGCATCTACCACAACGGCGTCATCATTGCGGTGATCCTGCGCGACGAGCTGATGCTGAAGGGCGATGCCGAAATCGCCGCGGAATATGAGGAAGCCGGTGCGAAACGCTGGGTCTATATCGGCTCCCGCCACGGCAAGGAGGTCGCCATGCCTTACTGGACCGCGCCTGAAAGCGCGCTTGACGACCCCGACGAGATGGCGGGATGGGCGCGCAAGGCCTATGAGGCGGGGTTGCGAAGCGGGAAGTGACGCCAAACTTTACCCTCCCCCTTGTGGGGAGGGTCGGCGAGTACTGAAGCAAAGCGGAAAGTGCGAGACGGGGTGGGGGTATTTCCCGTAATGCACCGCCCCGGTCACCCCGACCCCGCGTCAAAAACCTCGTGGGCTCGGTTTTCTCCGCGACCCTCCCCACAAGGGGGAAGGTAAGGCGCCGAACGTCAAAGCGCCCTGGCAATCCGCGCTGCGACCCGCGCATTGTTCTCGACCAGCGCGATGTTGGTCTTGAGGCTGCGGCCGTCGGTCAGTTCGAGGATCTTCGACAGCAGGAACGGCGTCACCGCCTTGCCGGTCACTTTCTGCGCTTCTGCCGCCTTTTGCGCCGCCGCGATATAGCCGGCCATTTCGGCTGCCGGGATTTCATGGTCCTCGGGAACCGGGTTCGCCACCAGCACCCCACCGATCAGCCCCAGAGCCTGCCGCGTCTTGTAAAGGTGCGCGACCGAAGCGGGATCCGGCAGCGTCAGCGGCGCCTGGAACGGCGACTGCCGCGACCAGAAGGCCGGCATCACCGCGCAGCCGAGGCCGATCACCGGCACGCCGCGCGTTTCCAGCACTTCCAGCGTCTTTTCGATGTCGAGTATAGCCTTGGCGCCTGCCGAGACGACGATCACGGAGGTCCGCGACAATTCGTCGAGATCGGCCGAGATGTCGAAGCTTTTTTCCGCGCCCTTGTGTACGCCGCCGATGCCGCCGGTGGCGAAAACCTTGATGCCGGCGAGCTGCGCCGCGATCATCGTGGCGGCGACCGTCGTGCCGCCCGTGCGCCCTTGCGCCACCGCGAAGCCGAGATCGGCGCGCGACAGCTTCATGGCGTCGTCGCGCAGGGCGAGCGATTCGCGCTCGCCGTCGGAGAGGCCGATCTTGATGCGGCCATCGATCACGGCGATCGTCGCCGGCACCGCGCCTTCCTCGGCGACGATCTTTTCGACATTGGCCGCCATGGCGGTGTTGTCGGGGTAGGGCATGCCGTGAGTGATGATGGTGCTTTCCAAAGCCACCACCGGCCGATGAGCCGCCAAGGCCTCCGCCACAGGCTCGTGCAGGTCGATGAACGGGCGGGCGGTTTCGAATGTCACGGGCATCTCCGGTCCGCGCATGGACGATCGCGGCTGTCGAGGGCTGTCATGCCACTTCCTCCGGTTCCGGCACAAGGGCCAGGGCAGCCGCGAAGGATTCGGTGGTGAAGCCGGGAAAGACATGCGGGCTTTCCACCGCCAGCTTCGCGGCCGCCACGCCATGGCGCACCGCCTGCCGCAATTCGACGCCGCCAAGCAACGCCGTCACCGTCGCGCCCGCCAGCGCGTCGCCGGCCCCGGTGACGTCGGAGACACGATCCGGAGCGGGCGGTGCGATGGTGAAAGCGCCTTTAGCGTCGAAACCGATGGCCGGGTTGGGTCCCGAGGTCATGACAGCGCCCTGGAGTCCCAGCGTTCGCAAGGCAGCGACAAGCTCTCGGGGCGGCGCATCATTTCCCAGCCCGCTCAGCGCCTTCGCTTCATTGTGATTAAGGAAGGCGAGGGTGAGCGCGCCGAATATGCCGCGCAGGCGCTGCGCCTTGGCCGGCGAAATGCCGATGGCGAAAAACGGCTTCCCGCCGACAAGGGCCGCCAGCTTTTCCAGGCCTGTAGCGGGCAGGTTGGCGTCGCAGATTACCGCGTCGGCCATCGCCACGATCTCGCGCGCCTTCGAACGCCGCAACTGCTTGGTGAAGGCCAGATCATAGAGCGTCATGTCGGCGAAACCGACGATCAGGTCGCCATGACGGTCGAGCAGCGCCAGATAGCTTGGGCTGGCGCGGTCGAGGAAGACGGCCGAATGATCCTCCATTCCTGCTTCGCTGATGGCCCGCGATACCGCTTCCGCAGCCGCGTCGCCGCCGCGCAGCGAAAGGAGTGAAACCGATGCGCCGCGCAACTGGGCGATCCTTAGTGCGTTGAAAGCGCCGCCGCCCACTTCCTCGCGCATCATGCCGGGGTTCGATGCCGCCGGGACATAGTCGCCGATGACGTGGCCGCGCCGGTCGATATGCGCGCCGCCGACGCCGAGGATGACAGGGCTGCTCATCGCCTCACCAACTCCGCGATTCTGTTGGCGCGAACAGCCCCAGGAGGCTTATGCTCACCCTCGATCCGAATCGGACCGTTCGTTCCCGTCCTCCATCCCCGCCGAAACACGCGGACAGGCTCCAGACCAAAATCGGCGGACAAAAAAAGAACAAACTGGAATATTCCTTGTTTTTCATAGAGTTGAGTACTCTTGCCAAAATGGAACAAAAGCGGTACATATTCACAGGGATCACCGGATTATCCGGCCTTCATTGACGACCAAGGGGTGATGTATCATGGCTCAGAATAGCTTGCGGCTTGTAGAGGATAAATCCGTGGACAAAACAAAGGCTCTCGACGCCGCGCTTTCGCAGATTGAGCGCGCTTTCGGCAAGGGCTCCATCATGCGGCTGGGCGCCAATGAGCAGGTCGTCGAGATCGAAACGGTGCCGACCGGTTCGCTCGGTCTGGATATTGCGCTTGGCGTCGGCGGCCTGCCGCGCGGCCGCATCGTCGAGATCTACGGGCCGGAAAGCTCGGGCAAGACGACGCTGGCGCTGCACACGGTTGCCGAGGCGCAGAAGAAGGGCGGCATCTGCGCCTTCGTCGATGCCGAGCACGCGCTCGATCCCGTCTATGCCCGCAAGCTCGGCGTCGATCTGGAGAATCTCCTGATCTCGCAGCCGGACACCGGCGAGCAGGCGCTGGAGATCTGCGACACGCTGGTTCGGTCCGGCGCCATCGACGTGTTGGTGGTGGATTCGGTCGCGGCGCTGACGCCGCGCGCCGAAATCGAGGGCGAGATGGGCGATTCTCTGCCGGGCCTGCAGGCCCGCCTGATGAGCCAGGCGCTGCGCAAGCTGACCGCCTCGATCTCGCGCTCCAACACCATGGTCATCTTCATCAACCAGATCCGCATGAAGATCGGCGTTATGTTTGGTTCGCCCGAAACCACCACCGGTGGCAACGCGCTGAAGTTCTATGCGTCGGTTCGGCTGGACATCCGCCGCATCGGCTCGGTCAAGGACCGCGACGAGGTCGTCGGCAACCAGACGCGCGTCAAGGTGGTCAAGAACAAGCTGGCGCCGCCCTTCAAGGTCGTCGAGTTCGACATCATGTATGGCGAGGGCGTGTCGAAGACTGGCGAACTGGTCGATCTCGGCGTCAAGGCCGGCGTCATCGAGAAGTCAGGCGCCTGGTTCTCCTACAATTCGCAGCGATTGGGCCAGGGGCGCGAGAACGCCAAGCTGTTCCTGCGCGACAATCCTGACACCGCGCGCGAAGTCGAGCAGTTGCTGCGACAGAATGCCGGTCTGATCGCCGAAAAATTTCTTGAGAACGGCGGCAGTGAGAACGGCGACGACGCCGAAGACGAAGCCGGCGCGATGTGATCGTCATTCCCGGCCGTTCGCCGGGGCGAGTACGCGTTCATGCGTTTTCAAGCCGCCGGCCTCGCGCCGGCGGTTTTGTTTTGACCGCTTTAAGGGCATGCGGCCACCATGATCGGCGATGCCGTTTCCGTGTTTCTGGACAGTCCACCGGACGCCCGCTAAAAGGCCATGTTCATTTCCGCCGGCTGCCGGCGGTTTCCGCGAAAAGGCATGATTATGAGTGGCGTCAACGAGATACGGTCGGCATTTCTCGGCTATTTCCGCAAGGAGGGGCACGAGGTCGTAGCCTCCAGCCCGCTCGTGCCGCGCAACGATCCGACATTGATGTTCACCAATGCCGGCATGGTGCAGTTCAAGAATGTCTTCACCGGTTTGGAGACACGGCCCTATTCGCGCGCCACGACATCCCAGAAATGCGTGCGCGCCGGCGGCAAGCACAACGATCTCGACAATGTCGGCTACACCGCCCGCCATCACACCTTCTTCGAGATGCTCGGCAACTTCTCCTTCGGCGACTATTTCAAGGAGCGCGCCATCGAGCTCGCCTGGAACCTGATCACCAAGGAGTTCGGGCTGTCGAAAGACCGCCTTCTGGTCACGGTCTACCACACGGACGCCGCCGCCGCCGGCTTCTGGAAGAAGATCGCCGGCCTGTCCGAGGACCGCATCATCCGCATCGCCACCAGCGACAATTTCTGGGCGATGGGCGATACCGGTCCATGTGGCCCGTGTTCCGAAATCTTCTACGACCATGGCGAGAGCATTCCCGGTGGTCCTCCCGGCAGCCCGGATGAGGATGGCGACCGTTTCATCGAGATATGGAACCTCGTCTTCATGCAGTTCGAGCAGTTGACGAAGGAGGAGCGCGTCGACCTGCCGCGTCCGTCCATTGACACCGGCATGGGGCTGGAGCGTGTCGCCGCTGTCATGCAGGGCGTGCATGACAACTACGACATCGACCTGTTCCGCGCTCTTATCCGCGCTTCGGAAGAGGCGACAGGCGTGAAGGCGGAAGGCAAGAACAGGGCGAGCCACCGGGTCATCGCAGACCATCTGCGCGCCTCGTCCTTCCTGATCGCGGATGGCGTTCTGCCGTCCAACGAAGGCCGCGGCTATGTCCTGCGCCGCATCATGCGCCGCGCCATGCGCCATGCCCAGCTTCTGGGCGCCGCCGATCCCCTGATGTGGCGGCTGGTGCCGGCGCTGGTGCGCGAGATGGGCCAGGCCTATCCGGAACTGGTGCGCGGGCAGGCATTGATTGCCGAGACGCTGAAGCTGGAGGAGACGCGCTTCCGCAAGACGTTGGCGCGCGGCCTTGGCCTGCTCAACGACGCGACGGAAAACCTCGCCAGCGGCGATCGCCTCGACGGCGAGACCGCCTTCAAGCTCTACGACACTTATGGATTTCCGCTCGACCTGACGCAGGATGCCTTGCGCCAGCGCGGTATCGGCGTCGATCTCGAATCCTTCGACGCCGCGATGGCGCGCCAGAAGGCCGAGGCGCGGGCGAACTGGTCCGGTTCCGGCGAGGCAGCGACCGAGGCTGTCTGGTTCGGCGTGCGCGAAAAGTCCGGCGCCACCGAATTTCTCGGCTACGAAACCGAACAGGCGGAAGGCATCGTCCAGGCTCTCGTCCGGGACGGGCAGGCAGTGGACAGCGCTTCCGCCGGTGAAGCCGTCGCCGTGGTCGTCAACCAGACGCCGTTCTATGGTGAGTCCGGCGGCCAGATGGGCGATGCTGGAGTCATTTCGGGAGAAGGGTTTTCCATCGACGTCACCGATACGCAGAAAAAGGGCGACGGCCTCTTCGTGCATCTCGGCAAGGTCGCCAGCGGCAAGGTGAAAACCGGGGCGGCGGTCGAACTCAAGGTCGATCATGCGCGCCGCACGCGACTGCGCTCCAACCACTCGGCGACTCACCTCATCCACGAGGCGTTGCGCGAGGTGCTGGGCACGCATGTCGCGCAGAAAGGCTCGCTGGTCGCGCCCGAACGGCTGCGTTTCGACATCTCCCATCCGAAGCCGATTTCGGCCGACGAACTGGAGACGGCCGAGGCGATGGCCAATGAAATCGTGGTCCAGAACAGCCCGGTCACCACGCGGCTGATGAGCGTGGACGACGCCATTGCCGAGGGTGCGATGGCGCTGTTCGGCGAAAAATACGGCGATGAGGTGCGCGTGGTTTCGATGGGAACCGGGCTTCACGGCGCCAAGGCGAACCGGCCATACTCGGTCGAACTTTGCGGCGGCACCCATGTCGCCGCAACCGGGGACATCGGGCTGGTGCGTATCCTTTCCGACAGCGCGGTCGCCGCCGGCGTGCGCCGCATCGAGGCCCTGACGGGCGAAGCGGCGAGAAAGCATCTCGACGAGCAGGAGCGTCGGCTGAAGGCTACGGCGGCGGTCCTGAAGGTTTCGCCGGCTGATGTCCCGTCGCGTGTCGAAGCCTTGCTGGACGAGCGCAAGAAACTCGAAAAGGAACTGGCCGACGCACGCAAGAAACTCGCTCTCGGCGGTGGTTCGGCCGCAGGCACGCCGGGCGGCAATGAAACGATCGCCGGCGTTGGCTTCCTCGGCAAGGCAGTCTCCGGCGTATCGCCCAAGGATTTGAAGCCGCTCGCCGACGAAGGCAAGAAGTCGCTGGGCTCCGGTGTCGTCGTGTTCGTCGGCGCCGGCGAAGACAACAAGGCAAGCGTCGTCGTCGCGGTAACCGACGACCTGACCGGTCGCTTCAGCGCCGTCGATCTTGTGCGAGTGGCCTCGGCCGCGCTCGGCGGGCAGGGCGGCGGCGGCCGGCCCGACATGGCGCAGGCCGGTGGCCCGGACGCCTCGAAGGCAGATGACGCCATCGCCGCTGTGAAGGCGGCGCTGGAAGCAGCCTGATCTTTATAAAGCCAGGTGAGAAAGGGGCGGCTCGGGCCGCCCCTTTTGTTTGGAACTGGAACTATTCCGCCGGTACTGTGCCGGCAGTCTGGATCCTGTCCTCGAACAGCGCTTTCCATATCACCGCGCCGACGATGGCGCCGACGATCGGCGCCAGCCAGAACAGCCAGAGCTGGCCGATTGCCCCGGTTTCCGCGAACAGCGCTGCGCCGGTGGAGCGTGCCGGGTTCACCGAAGTGTTGGTGACGGGGATCGACACGAGGTGGATCAGCGTCAGCGTCAGCCCTATGGCCAGCGGTGCGAAGCCGGGAGCAGCGCGCGGACTGGTGGTCGCCAGGATGATGAAGATGAAGAAGCCTGTCAGCACGACTTCGATCAGAAGGCCGGCGAGCAGCGAGTACTTCCCGGGCGAAAGCTCGCCATAGCCGTTGCTGGCGAAGCCGCCGGCGACGAAATCCGGCTTGCCGGATGCGATCAGATACAACACCGCGGCCGCGACGACGCCGCCGATGATCTGGGCGATGACGTAGCCGGCCAGGTCACTGGCTGGCATGCGCCCACCGACAACCATGCCTACCGAGACAGCAGGGTTGAAATGGCCGCCGGAAATTCCGCCGACCGCATAGGCCATGGTGACCACGGTCAGGCCAAAGGCCAGGGAAACGCCGAGCAGGCCGATGCCTACATCGGGGAAGGCAGCTGCGAGCACCGCGCTGCCGCAGCCGCAAAACACCAGCCAGAATGTTCCGAAGAATTCTGCTGCAAGCTTTCTATACATGGGTCCCTCCGTACCGAAAAGTTACGCACGCAACTTACGCCGAGTCGGTGCGTTCAGAAAGCAGCTCAAACCGCCGGAAATCGGCTGATCGCAACGGTCAAATGCGCGCGATTGGAACCCTTGCAGCTCGAGTTCCCTTCACACGTCGTCGCTGTCTTCCGCAGCCGCGAACGGCGCTATCGCGACGCATCTGCGACCATATCCGTGCTTGTCGACGATTAGCTTGGGACGGGGAATGAAATAGCCGCTTGACGCTCCGTCATCTTGGTGCAAGTCTAATCCGTAACTAGAATATAAGTTACATAATTATGGATTAAACGGGAGGGAACCGGAATGAGGCGTTTACTTCAAATGGCCGCTGTGGTTGCGGCGCTGCTGCCGGCTTTTGCATCCGCTGAACCCCAGAAGGGCGGCGTGATCGACGTGGCCACGGTGGGCGAACCGCCGACACTCGATCCGATGGCCTCTACCGCCGATCTGGTCGGCATCGTCACCCAGCACATATTCGAGACGCTCTATACGTTCGGCAAGGACTGGGCGATCACGCCGCTTCTCGCCGCCGACCTGCCGCAGATTTCGGACGACGGGTTGACCTACACGATCCCCCTCCGGACCGGCATCAAGTTCCACGATGGTTCCGATATGGATTCCGCCGACGTCGTCGCTTCGCTGCAGCGCTGGATGAAGGTGGCGACCCGCGGCAAGCAGGCCGCCGAGGTGGTCGCCAGCATCGAGGCGCCGGACGCCAACTCCGTCAAGATCACACTGAAGACGCCCTATGCGCCGCTGCAATCGCTGCTGGCATTCAACAACGCGGCCGCGATCATCATCCCTTCGGAGAACGCCGGCGAGGACCCGATGACCAAGTTCATCGGGACCGGCCCGTATATGCTGAAGGATCGCAAGCCGGACCAGTTCATCCAGCTCGTCCGCTTCGACGGCTACAAGCCGCTTGAAGGCGAATCGAACTTCTATGGCGGCGCACGGAAGCAGTATCTCGACGAGATCCGCTTCGTGCCTGTGCCGGATCCCAACACCCGCGTCGAAGGCGCGGTCGCCGGCCAGTTCGCCTATGCCGATGCGCTGCCGGTCGAATCCTACGACAAGATTTCCGGCGGCAAGACAAAGCCGGTTATCCTGAAGCCGTTCGGCTGGCCGGTGTTCGTCATGAATACCAAGGAAGGCCTGAATTCGGATATCCGCATCCGCAAGGCCATCCAGGCGGCTCTGGCGCCAAGCGACATGCTGACCGCCGCGTTCGGCTCGCAGGACTTCTTCGCGGTGGACGCTTCCATGTATCCGGAGGGCTTCGCCTGGCATAATGCCGCCGGCACCGACGCCTACAAGCCGGATGGCGACACCGAGGCAGCGGCGGCGCTGTTGAAGGAGGCTGGCTATGACGGCTCGAAGCCGCTGCGCATCCTCACCAGCCGCCAGTACGAGTTCCACTACAAGATGGCGCAGGTGGCCCAGGCCTATCTCGAGCAGGCCGGCTTCAAGGTCCAGCTCGACGTGGTCGAATGGGCGACGCTGACGAAGAATCGCACCGATCCGAAACTGTGGGACATCTACATCACCCACAGCCCCTTCCTGCCCGAGCCCTCGCTCAACGGCTTCATGTCGGACACGACGCCGGGCTGGTGGGCGACCGATGCCAAGCACAAGGCGGTCGAGGCCTTCAACAAGGAGTCCGATCCCGCCAAGCGTGCCAAGCTCTATGAAGCGGTGCAGCAGGCGATCTATGACGAGGCCCCGATCTTCAAGATCGGCGACTTCAATGCGCTCGCCGCTCAGTCGCCGGAGCTGAAGGGCGTGACACCCGCGCCGTGGCCATACTTCTGGAACGCCTATCTGGAGAAGTAAGCCTTTCGCTCGTTTCGCCCTTTCCGTCCTCGGATGGGAAGGGCGGCGGACGCGCCGTCCAGGTCGACAAAGGCATCCGCCTGTCGACGATGCAAGGGGACCGTGAGGACCGATGCTGCGCTCGATCCTGAACAGACTGCTCGGCATGATCGTGGTGATGGCGCTGGTCGTCACCATCGTCTTCGTCATCGTGCGCGTTACGCCGGGCGATCCGGCGGCGGTCATGCTCGGCCCCGACGCCACGGCCGCCGACATCGCCTCGCTGCGGACGCGGCTCGGCCTCGACGCGCCGATGCCGGTGCAATTCGGCCGCTACATACTCGGCGTCGTGCAGGGCGATTTCGGCCAGTCCATCTTTCTGAATCAGCCGGTCACCACCGCGCTTGCCCAGCGCGCCGAACCGACCTTCTTCCTGACCGTCTTCTCGCTGCTCATCGCAACCGTCATTGCGCTGCCGGTCGGCATTCTCTCCGCCTATTGGCGCGGCTCGCTGTTCGATCAGGCAGCCACCACGCTCGCCATGTTCGCGGCAAGCGTCCCGAGCTTCTGGCTCGGGCTGCTTTTCATCCGGTTCTTCGCCGTCAGACTGGGCTGGTTCGACACCTCGGGATATGGCGGTCCCGGTGCATCGTTCGCCGAACGGCTGAACCATCTTGTGCTTCCGGCGCTGGCTCTGGGGCTGGTTTCGTCGGCGCTGATTACGCGCTTTACCCGCGCCTCGATGCTCGATGTGCTCAACGATGACTATGTGCGCACCGCGCGCTCCAAAGGCATGAGCGAGCGGCGGGTCGTCATGAAGCACGCGTTCAAGAATGCGCTGATTCCCATCCTCACCGTCATCGGCCTGACCGCAGCTTTGCTGATTTCCGGCGCTGTGGTCACGGAAACCGTGTTCGGCCTGCCCGGGGTCGGCAGTCTCGTCGTCTCGGCGGTGCTGCGGCGCGATTATCCGGTCATCCAGGGTGCGCTGCTCGTCATCGCCGGGCTCTACGTGCTGGTGAATTTCGCCATCGACATGCTTTATCTCGCCGTCGATCCGAGGGTCCGCTACTGATGGCTGCGATCTCCGTCCCCGTCCACCAGGAACCGAACATCCTCTCCCGGCTGCTCGGGCGTCCAACCTCGGCCATAGGCCTGGCGATCCTCGTTCTGATCGCGCTGGCGGCCATCCTCGCACCGGTGATCGCGCCTTATGCGCCGGCCAAGCTTTCCATTGCCAGCCGACTCGATCCGCCGAGCATGGCGCATCTGTTCGGCACCGACGATCTTGGCCGCGACGTCTTCACCCGTATGCTCTACGCGGCGCGGACTTCGCTGGCCGTAGGTCTCGCCGTTGTCGTGTTCGCCTCGATCATCGGCATCGTACTTGGGCTGATGGCAGGCTTCTTCCGCAAGCTCGACGCGCCGGTTTCACGGCTGATCGACGCCATGATGGCGTTTCCCGACATTCTGCTTGCTATCGCGCTTGTCGCGGCATTGGGCGCCACGGCGGTAAACGTCATCATCGCGCTCGGCATCGTCTATGCGCCCCGGCTGGCGCGCGTGGTCAGGGCATCGACGCTGGTCATAAGGGAGTTGCCGTATGTCGAGGCCGCGCGGGCTTTGGGAATTCCGACGCCGATCATTCTCGTGCGTCATGTCCTGCGCAACGTCACATCGCCCATCCTTGTGCAAGGCACCTTCATCTTCGCCAATGCGATCCTGGCGGAGGCGGGGCTGTCTTTCCTCGGCGTCGGCATCTCACCTTCCATTCCGACCTGGGGCACGATGATCGCAGTCGGACGCCAGTACATGGACCAGGCCGGCTGGATGATGATGTTTCCGGGCGCCGCCATCGTCATCACCGTGCTCGCGCTGCAACTCGTCGGCGATGGGCTGCGCGACCTTCTCGACCCCAGACTTGCGAAAGACATCTGATGTTTGCAAACCGCTTCCCGCTCTCGAAACGCCCACTGCTGATCCGCGGCGCCAGGCCTGTCGGCTTCGGCGCCGGCAATGGCGATGCGCTGGACGTGATGGTGGAGAAACACGGCCGCATCGCCGAGATCGGCTCGATGATCGCTGCTGGCGAAGACACGCAGATCGTCGAGGCGAATGGCGCCTTCCTGTCGCCCGGCTGGACCGACCTGCATGTGCATGTCTGGTACGGCGGCACCGATATTTCCCTGCGGCCGCAGCAATGCGGCGCGGCGCGCGGGGTCACCACCATGGTCGATGCCGGTTCGGCGGGCGAAGCCAATTTTCACGGCTTCCGCGAGTTCATCATCGAACCCGCGCAGGAAAACATCTATGCTTTCCTGAACATCGGCTCGATCGGGCTCGTCGCCTGCAATCGCGTCAGCGAACTGATCGACATGCGTTCGATCGACATCGACCGCACCATCGCCACAGTCGAGGCCAACCGCGACGTCATCGTCGGGCTGAAGGTGCGCGCCAGCCATGTCATCACCGGCGGCTGGGACCTGACCCCGGTGCGGCTGGCGAAAAAGTTCAGCCGTATCCTCAAGCTGCCGATCATGGTGCATGTCGGCGAGCCGCCGCCGCTCTATGACGACATCCTGCCGCTGCTTTCCGAAGGCGACATCGTCACCCATTGTTTCAACGGCAAGGCCGGCGGGTCGATCCTGGAGGACGAAGACCTTTACAGGCTGGCCGAGGACGCTGCGGCGCGTGGCATCGTGCTCGATGTCGGCCATGGCGGCGCGTCGTTCTCGTTCGACGTGGCGAAGGCCGCGCTGGAACGCGGCCTGCCGCCGAAGACCATCTCGACGGACCTGCACAACCGCTCGCTGGATGGTTCGGTCTGGGACATGGCCACGACGATGTCGAAACTATTGTCTCTCGGCATGAAGTTCGAGGATGTGGTGGCAGCATCCACGACCGCGCCGCGTCGCGCCATCGGACTGGCTGCCACAGGCCTGCTGGAGAAGGGCAAGCCGGCGGAGTTCACACTGTTCGATCTGGTCGATGCCGACATAACCGTGCGGGATTCGCAAGGCGCGACCAGCACGCTGCATCGCATCTTCGAGCCGCGCCATGCGATCCTCGGCGCTGAAGCGGTGAAGGCACACCGCCACGTTCCAGCCGAAGGGGCTGCAAGTGAAGGCCATGTCTGCCCGCATTGCGGATGGAAAACATGACCGATACGCTGGCGTCCGACACAATCCTCTCTGTCCGAGACCTGCGGACCTGGTTCGCCGGACGCCGGGTTACGGCCAAGGCCGTCGATGGCGTCACCTTTGACCTGAAGCGCGGCAGGACACTGGCGGTCGTCGGTGAATCCGGTTCCGGCAAATCGGTTACCAGCCTCTCCATCATGGGGCTGCTGTCACGCCCCGGTAAAATAGCGGGCGGATCGATCCTGTTTCGCGACCGCGCCGGTACGGTGCATGATCTGGCGAAGTTCGCGCCGAGGGATTTCCGCAAGATCCGCGGCCGCGAAATGGCGATGATCTTCCAGGAGCCGATGACGTCGCTCAATCCGCTCTACACCGTGGGCGACCAGATCGGCGAGATGATCGCCCTGCATGAACCGCTCGGGCGAGACGCTATTCGCAAACGCGCGCTCGCCATGCTGAAGCATGTCGAAATTCCCGACGCGGCGTCGCGCCTCGACGATTACCCGCACCAGATGTCGGGCGGCATGCGACAGCGCGTCATGATCGCCATGGCGCTGGCCTGCAACCCGTCGCTGCTGATCGCGGACGAGCCGACGACCGCGCTCGACGTTACGATCCAGGCGCAGATTCTCGATCTTTTGCGCAGGCTGCAGGCCGAGTTCGGCATGTCGATCCTGTTCATCACCCACAATCTCGGCGTGGTCGCCGAGATCGCGCATGACGTCGTCGTCATGTATGCGGGCCGCGTCGCCGAGCAGGCGCCGGTGAACGATTTGTTCGCGCATCAGCGTCATCCCTATACGCGTGGCCTTTTGGCCTGCACGCCCAACGCCGAGCGCGATATCGGCGGCGACGGCGAGCGGCATTCGCTCTATTCCATTCCCGGCAGCGTGCCGCCCATCACCGCGCTACCGCCTGGCTGCGCCTTCGAACCGCGCTGCGACTTCGCCATCCCGCCCTGCCGCGCCGCGCCGCCGCCGCTCATGCCGGCCGGCGTCGCCGGTTTCTCGCGCTGCATCCGGAGCGCCGAGCTATGAGCGTCCTTTCCACAGCCGCCGCGCCCCTGCCGGTCGAGGCCGCCAACGCCGTCGCACCGCTGCTCAGTATCCAGGGGCTGACCAAGCATTTTCCGGCCCGCAACGACCGCATCGTCCATGCCGTCGAAGATGTCAGCTTCGATGTGAAGCGCGGATCGACCGTCGGCCTCGTCGGCGAATCCGGTTCCGGCAAGACGACTGCCGGCCGCGCCATCCTGCGGCTGATCGAACCGACCGGCGGCAAGGCCATCTTTGACGGCGTCGATTTGTTTTCGCTGTCCGCAAGTGACATGCGCGCCTATCGGCGGCAGCTGCAGATTGTCTTCCAGGATCCGTTCTCCAGCCTCAATCCGCGCATGCGCGTCGCTGCCATCCTCAATGAGGCGCTCGATGCGCGCGGCTTTCCGCGCGGGCAGGCGCGCCGCGACCGGGTCGCCGAACTGCTGACGCTCGTGGGGCTTTCGCCGGACCACGCCTCGCGCTATCCGCACGAGTTTTCCGGCGGCCAGCGGCAACGTATCGGCATCGCCCGCGCGCTCGCTGTCGAACCGCAGTTCATCGTCGCCGACGAGCCGGTCTCGGCGCTGGACGTTTCCGTCCAGGCGCAAATCCTCAACCTGCTGGGAGACCTTCAGAAACGGCTCGGCCTGACGCTCCTGTTCATCGCGCACGATCTCTCGGTCGTGGAATATCTGTGCGACGAGGTCGTCGTCATGTATCTCGGCCGCGTGATGGAGCGCGGACCCAGCCGTCTGGTCTACGCCGCGCCGCGCCACCCTTACACCAAGGCCTTGCTGGCGACGGCCCCGATTCCGGACCCGACCCGAGTTCGCACCCATGTGCCCTTGCAGGGCGATATTCCCAGCCCGATCAATCCGCCTTCAGGATGCGTCTTCCGCACGCGCTGCCCGGAGGCGATAGAAGACTGCGCCAAAATCATCCCCACGGTCGACCCTGTCGGCGGCGGGCATCACGTGGCCTGCATCCGCCACAATCAACCATTTGCCTGACTGGAGTTTTGCATGACCCTTTCCGAGCCCAACCGGCGTCCGGAAACCACACCTTACGACCGATTGGCGGCGCTTGGCATCACCTTGCCGGCTGCGCCGCCGCCGGTTGCCAATTTCGTCACCCATGTGCAGGAGGGCAAGCTGCTCTTCCTCTCGGGGCAGGGGCCGACGGAGAGCGACGGAACCGCACACCAGGGCAAGGTCGGCGATGACATAAGCATCGAGCAGGCCTATGCCCACGCCCGCTTGACCGGTATCAACCTGATCGCCGTCATGCATGATGCGCTCGGCGATCTCGGTCGAGTGCGGCGCATCGTGAAACTGCTCGGCATGGTCAACGCGACAGCCGATTTCGGCGATCATCCTACCGTCATCAACGGCTGCTCGGACCTGTTCATCGAGGTATTCGGCGGCGCCGGAATCCATGCCCGCTCGGCGGTGGGCCACGGCTCGCTGCCGAACCGCATCACCGTCGAGATCGAAGCGATCGTCGCCATAGACTGAGGACCGACATGACAATGAAAGACCAGGGCGCAACAAAGCCCGCCGACATCCGCAAGCAGTTGAATCTGAGGCCGGTCATCAATGTGTCGGGCACGATGACATCACTCGGCGCCTCGATCGTCGTGCCGGAGGCGGTGGCGGCGGTCTCGGCCATCCTCACCGAATTCGTCGAGATGAGTGATCTGCACCGCCGCGCCAGCGCCATGATCGCGGACCTGACCGGCGCCGAAGCCGGGTTCATCACCGCCTCCTGTTCCGCCGGCATCACACTGGCGATTGCCGCCGCCATGACAGGCCCGGACCTCGCCGCCATCGAGCGGCTGCCCGACACGACCGGACTGAAGAACGAAGTGCTGATCCAGTCCGGCCACATGGTCAGCTACGGCGCGCCGGTCGAACAGGCGATCCGGCTTGCCGGCGCCAGGGTCGTGCCGGTCGGCCAGGCAACCAGCGCCTACGCCTATCAGTTGGCCGGCGCCATCACCGAGCGCACCGCTGCGGCGCTTTACGTGGTGTCGCATCACGTCGTCGATTATGCCCAGATCCCGCTGAAGAGATTCGCCGATGTCGTACACGCGCGTGGCGTGCCGGTGATCGTCGATGCGGCGTCCGAATACGATCTCCAGGGGTTCCTGGCCGATGGCGCCGACATCGTGCTTTACTCCGGCCACAAGTTCCTTGGTGGTCCGACCTCAGGCATCGTCGCAGGCCAAAAGGCGCTCGTGCGAGACGTCTACCTGCAGAACCGTGGCATAGGCCGCGGCATGAAGGTGGGCAAGGAGAGCATCGTCGGGGCTCTCGCCGCCTTGCAGGCCTGGAAGACACGCGACCATGACGGCATCCGCGCGCGCGAACGCAGCGCGCTGGAGTGCTGGGCGCAGGCGCTCGATGGCAGGCCTGGCATCCGCGCCGAGATCGTACCGGACCCGACCGACAATCCGCTGGACCGGATGAAGGTCAGCATCGATCCGGAAGCAGCGCGGATCACCGCGTGGGATCTCGCCGATCGGCTGGCAAGCGGCGAACGGCCGGTGATCGTGCGTGACCATGAAGTCGAGCACGGCCATTTCTTCCTCGATCCCTGCAATCTGCATCCGGATGAGGAATTCATCGTCGCCGAAAGGCTCGCCGAGGAACTCGACCGCGTCCGTGCCTCGAACGAAACAATCGCCACCGCTTTCGACGAACGGCTGCTTGCGCGCGAAGCGGCAATCCTTCATTGGCCGGATTGAGACTGTCGCGAATTGGTGGCGCCGCTACAATGATGCACGAACAACAATCGGGTACCGTAATGCCGATCATCGCAACCGAACCCGACGCCCCGGCGGCCAGCGCGTCGGCATCGCGCCGGTCGCGGACCAGCGGTATCGATCGGGCGCTGCAAATCCTCGACTCTCTGCAAAGGCATGAGCGTCCTGCGACCGCCTATGAGATCGCCCGCGACATCGGCGCGCCGCTGTCGACCATTTACGTCATCGTCGACGATCTCGTGGAAAAGGAAATGCTCGACCGTCAGGATGGCGGGCTGCTGTGGCTCGGTCCGCGGCTCTATCATTACGGGCTGACCTATGCGCGTTCTCTCGACCTGCTCACGGTTGCCACGCAGGTGATGCACGAACTGGCGGAAAGTTCACGCGAGACCATCCAGGTCTGCGGCCGGGATGGCGACCATATGGTCGTGCTCGCCATGGAGGAGGGCAAGGATCATTTCCAGGTCACCTCGCGCATCGGCACCCGCAGCCCGTTGAACTGGACGGCGTCCGGCCGGCTGCTGGTCGGCCATCTGCCCGACGACGAGCGGCGGGCCTTGTTCGCGCGCTCGGCGAGGCCATCGCCGACCGGCCGCGCGGAAACCGACGAGGAGGCGCTGTCGCAATCGGCTGCCTCGGCGCTGGCCGCCGGACTGTCGATCCAGGCGGGTGAGTCGGATTTCTCGGTCGCCTGCATCGCCGCCCCCGTCTGCGACAGCCACGGCGCTTGCCGCGCCACGATTTCGATCGTCGTTCCGGATGTCAAGCTGAAGCAGAAGGACCCCGACCTCGTCGCGCTGGTGAAGGAGAGCGCCCGGCGCATCGAATCCCGCCTCGGATGGATGCCGGGTGGCAGATAGCCTCTGCCTATGAGGGTCCTTTCAGCCGGCGGATTTGCGCAAGACCGCGCCGGAGCGCCGTGAAGGCGGCCCCCACGGCCACCACCCAAAGGGCAAGTCTCAGGATTTCGTTGTCGCCGTCCCAGAGGAATTCCAGCACCGAGACGAGCGCGGCAAGAGTGACGACGGCCATGCGGTGTTGCTTCGCCATCGGGCCGGAAAAATCGCTTCCGGCGCCGTTCGCCCGGCCGAGTTCACGCACATAGGCGGTCATGACAGCCATGGCGGCCGCTGCCCAGCCAAGGCCGGGGGAGGCGACGGCGTATCCGATGCCGACGAAGATCAGCATATCGGCGATGCGGTCTGGAAACTCGTTCCAGAATGGACCGTCCGCGGCTGCCTTGCCGCCTTCGACCGCGACCATGCCGTCGAACAGATTGCACAGGAGGCGCAACTGGCAAAAGACAGCCGCCGCGACAAGCAGTATGCCTTTCACGAGAGGTTCGCTGTCTCCTGCCAACCAGAAGCAAGTTCCTGCGAGCGCCGCCATCGCCATGCTCGCCTGCGAGATCATGTTCGGCGTCACCGACATCGTCGCCAGGCGGCCGGCAATCGTCTGCGCCAGCCTCGTATCGCGGCTGGCGAGCGGGCGGCGGCTGTCTGTGGTCATGGCTTCCCCCGGCGGTAGATCGAATAGCTGTAGAGCGCGCTGTAGGTCGCAGAAACAATTACCGGCACCAGGATCGTGCGCAGGATCTCGGGCGTGCCGCTGATGGTGTGAACCGCGACGAGCAGGCCAGTTGACAGGATGCAGGCAATTGCGGGCGGCGCCCAGAAACTGCTGACGCCTGAAAACCGGTGCGACAGGGCATCGATCGTCGTCTTGAGGCAAAGCGTCAGAATGGCGGACATCGTGCCTTGCACCAGCCCGGCCAGCACCGGGCGGGGCATGGCATGGGCGCGGTTGGCGAAGACGGCCCATCCGCCCATCGCCAGGAAGGCGAAGGCGACATGGACGACACCGCTTCCGGCAAAGCTGCGCAGCCAGGCTGGCATCAGAGCGTCCACCAATAACGGGTGAGGTGGAAGAAGACCGGCGCTGAGAACACGACGGAATCAAGCCTGTCGATCAGTCCGCCATGACCTTCGATCAGGTGACCCCAGTCCTTGACGCCGCGATCGCGCTTGATCGCAGACATGACGAGGCCGCCGAAAAAGCCCATCAGCGTGATGATCAGCGCCATCGCGCCGGCCTGGAGAGGCGTGAAGGGGGTGATCCACCACAAGCTGGCGCCGATCAGCGTTGCGCTGGCGACGCCGCCGACAAAGCCTTCCACGGTCTTGGAGGGTGAAAGATTCGGCGCGATCTTGGTCCGCCCGAACAGCTTGCCCCAGACATATTGCAACACGTCGCTCAGTTGGACGACGATGATGAGGAAGGCGATCAGCAGGACGTTGCGGCCTTCATAGCCGGGTATGCGCAGCGTCAGCAGGGCGGGAACGTGCGAGGCGCAGTAGACGCAGATCATCAGCGCCCATTGGACTTCAGCAACCCGGATCAGGAAGCGTTGCGTGTCGCCGCGCAGAACGGTGATGATGGGCATCAAAAGGAAGGTATAGACAGGGATGAAGACGGCAAAGATGCCGTAGTCCTCACTCCACAAAAGGAAATATTGCAGCGGCAGGACGACGAAGAACGCGGTCGCCAGCGCCCAGTGGTCGGCGCGCCGCGTGTTGATGAGGGTTACGAATTCGCGCAGCGCCGCAAATGAGCAGAAGGCGAAAAGCACGATCACGCCGATACGGCCGGCGACGAAGGCAATGGCGATGAGGATCGCCATGATCCACCACGCGTTGATGCGGGCGTTCAGGTTCTCGATTGCTGCGTTGGAGCCATTTGGCGACAGCCAGCGCTGCAGAAAATACCCAACGAGCGATGCGAGAATCAGGATCCCGCCAATCCCGGAGATGAGGAGGAGCATGTCTGCGCGCGCATCGGTCATCGCCCTGTCTCCCCGTTGATCGGGGCCAGGGCCAGCAGCGCGTTCCTTGCCCGCTCGATGAAGGCGTCCTTGGTCTCACCCTCGCCGATTCGTAGCGGCGCACCGAACGTGACCGTGCAAATCAGCGGGATCGGTACGAACTCGCCTTTCGGCATCACCCGGTTGAGATTGGCGATCCACACGGGAATGAGATCGATCCGGGGGCGGGCGGAAGCGAGGTGGAACAGGCCGCTCTTGAAGGGTTGCAGCGGCGTGTCGGTGAGGTTGCGCGTTCCTTCGGGAAAGAAGATGAGCGAGGAGCCCTCGTCGAGCGCGTTGGCCATGACGGTGACCGGGTCGGCATCGCGCTCTTCCCGGACGCGCTGGATCAGCACGGCGTTGAAGACATCCCGTCCGATGAAAGCGTTGATTTTGGACTTGAGCCAGTAATCCGCCCCGGCGACAGGTCGCACATTTTCCCGGACCCGGGGAGGCAAAACGGTCCAGATCAGGATGAAGTCGCCATGGCTGCTGTGATTGGCGAAATAGACGCATTGTTGCGACGGCAATCCGCTCTCGTCCCAGATCGGCCTTACGGCCGTGACGGCGCGGGCGAAAAGAAGGACGATGATCGAGACCAGCTTGGCGAACAACGCTTTCATGCGGCCTCTCGCATTTCCGTCGGCAAACAATCGATATCTGAAGCCAGGCAGGATGCAAATCCTCCCGCCATGCGAGCGCTGAGCTTTCCACCGCGCTCATGCAGCCCCTTGGTCAATGGATGGGAACAGGCAGGTCGAGCCGCATCAAAAAGATGTGCGAGCGGGCCGGGCACAAAAAAGCCCCGAAGACCAGGGCTTTGATTGTCAGCGGGCGGTTTCGATCAGCCCATCGCCTTCTGCAAATTCTCGTCGATCTTGTCGAGGAAGCCGGTGGTGGAAAGCCAGGGCTGGTCAGGCCCGATCAGCAGCGACAGGTCCTTGGTCATGAAGCCGGCTTCCACGGTCTGGATGCAGACCTTCTCCAGCGTCTCGGCAAAGCGCGCCAGGGCGGCATTGTCGTCCAGCTTGGCGCGGTGCGAAAGCCCGCGCGTCCAGGCGAAGATGGAGGCGATGGAATTGGTCGAGGTTTCCTCGCCCTTCTGGTGCTGGCGGTAGTGGCGCGTCACCGTGCCGTGGGCTGCTTCGGCTTCGACGGTCTTGCCGTCCGGCGTCATCAGCACCGAGGTCATCAGGCCGAGCGAACCGAAGCCCTGCGCGACTGTATCGGACTGCACGTCGCCGTCGTAGTTCTTGCAGGCCCAGACATAGCCGCCCGACCATTTCAGGCTGGATGCGACCATGTCGTCGATCAGCCGATGCTCGTAGGTCAGCTTGCGTGCCTTGAACTCGGTCTCGAACTCGGCCTCGTAGACTTCCTGGAAGATGTCCTTGAAGCGGCCGTCATAGGCCTTGAGGATGGTGTTCTTGGTCGACAGATAGACCGGATAGTTGCGCAGCAGGCCGTAGTTCAGCGAGGCGCGGGCGAATTCGCGGATCGACTCGTCGAGGTTGTACATGGCCATGGCGACGCCGGAGCCGGGCGCGTCGAACACCTCGTGCTCGATGACCTTCCCGTCCTCGCCGACGAACTTGATCGTCAGCTTGCCCTTGCCGGGGAACCTGAAGTCGGTGGCGCGGTACTGGTCGCCGAAGGCATGGCGGCCGACGATGATCGGCTTGGTCCAGCCCGGCACCAGCCGCGGCACGTTCTTCATGATGATCGGCTCGCGGAAGATGGTGCCGCCGAGGATGTTGCGGATCGTGCCATTCGGCGACTTCCACATCTTCTTGAGCTTGAACTCTTCGACGCGCTGTTCGTCGGGAGTGATGGTGGCGCATTTCACGCCGACGCCGTGCTTCTTGATGGCGTTGGCGGAATCGATGGTCACCTGGTCGTTGGTGGCGTCACGGTTTTCGACGCTGAGGTCGTAATATTCCAGGTCGATGTCGAGATAAGGGTGGATCAGCTTGTCCTTGATGAACTGCCAGATGATGCGGGTCATCTCGTCGCCGTCGAGTTCGACAACCGGGTTCGCCACCTTGATCTTCGCCATGGAATGAAAGCCTCGCTGCTGATGTCGGAAAAGCCGCGCGCAAAGGCGCGGCCAAGTAAGATGCGGCCCCTATATCAAAGCGCGCGTTGGGGTGCAAACGGCGACAATGGCGGTCGAGCCTCTCATATCCGCCATGCCGATGCTTCATTTTCCTGTAGGGATATGGCAGGGGATGCTGCAAACACGGTTCATTGCCATTCATGTCTTCAAGCGATCGAAATCCCGGCAGCGGCCCCGCCATCATCCTCGTCGAGCCGCAGCTCGGCGAAAACATCGGCATGGTGGCGCGCGCGATGGCCAATTTCGGTCTGTCGGAACTGCGGCTGGTCAATCCGCGCGACGGCTGGCCGAGCGAGAAGGCCCGGGCGGCCGCCAGCAATGCCGATCACGTTATCGACGCGACGCGTGTGTTTGACGATCTTCCCTCGGCGATCGCCGACCTGAATTTCATCTTCGCCACCACGGCGCGCGAACGCGACGGCTTCAAGCCGGTGCGCGGCCCGGTCGAGGCGGGCAGGGTGCTGCGCGGACGCGCGCTGGCCGGTCAGCAGACGGGCATATTGTTCGGCCGCGAACGCTTCGGCCTCTACAATGACGAAGTCGGCCTGGCGGACGAGATCGTCACCTTTCCGGTCGATCCGGCGTTTGCCTCGCTCAACATCGCGCAGGCCGTGCTGTTGATGTCTTATGAGTGGATGAAGTCCGGCCTCGAGGAGGAAACGCAGACGAATTTTTCGGGGCGTGAAATGGCGCCGGCGACCAAGGAGCAGTTGCACAGCCTGTTCTCCAATCTGGAGCAGGCGCTCGATGCGCGGGGCTATTTCCGGCCCTTGCCCAAGAAGCCGAAAATGATCGACAACCTCCGCGCCGTGCTGACGCGCGCTTCCTTCACCGGACCTGAGCTCAGGGTGCTGCAGGGCGTGATTTCCTCGCTGGACAGGTTTTCGCCCCTGCTGCGCAAGGGTGAGGGGTCGCCCGGCGACGATCCCCGGCGTCGGCCCGCCGGAGCGAAGGACCTCGAGTGATGGCCGTCGCCAGCAACGCCAGCGGTCCCATCCTGATGTTCGATTCCGGCGTCGGCGGCTTGACGGTCCTGCGCGAAGCACGCGTGCTGATGCCGGATCGTCGTTTCATCTACATCGCCGATGACGCCGCTTTCCCCTATGGCGCATGGGAAGAGGAGGCGCTGCGGGCGCATCTGCTCACCCTCTTTGCGAGTCTGCTGGAACGCTACCGCCCGGCGCTTTCGGTCATCGCCTGCAACACTGCCTCGACGCTGGCGATCGACTCTTTGCGCGAGGCGTTCCCCGGCCATCTCTTCGTCGGCACCGTGCCGGCGATCAAGCCCGCGGCCGAGCGGACGCGGTCGGGCCTCGTCTCGGTGCTGGCGACGCCGGGAACCGTGAAGCGGCAATATACCCGCGACCTCATCCGCCAATGGGCCTCGAAATGCCATGTCCGCCTCGTCGGCAGCGACAGGCTGGCGGGTCTGGCGGAAACCTATATGCGCGACGGCTTCGTCGACGAGGAAGCGGTGCGCGCCGAGATCGCACCGTGCTTCATCGAGCAGGATGGCGCCCGCACCGACATCGTGGTGCTTGCCTGCACGCACTATCCCTTCCTCGTCAACCGTATGCGCAAGACCGCGCCATGGCCGGTGGACTGGCTCGATCCGGCCGAGGCTATCGCCCGGCGGGCGCTTTCCTTGGCCGTGGCCGGTGCGGACCAAGGCAGGCCGTCCGACGAAATCAGGGACATCGCCGTGTTCACCTCCGGCAAGCCTGATTTCGCCGTCACGCGCCTCATGCAGGGTTTCGGCCTCACGGTTCCCTGAATGCAGGAACATCGGCGGGAACGATGCGTTCTCCTGCTTTGACAGGAGATACGGCCATGCCCGCCACATCCAAAGCGCAGCAGAAAGCCGCAGGCGCAGCCCTTTCGGCCAAGCGCGGCGAAACGAGGAAAAGCGAACTCAAGGGCGCTTCCAAGAGCATGTACAGTTCGATGAGCGAAAAGCAGCTCGAGGAGTTCGCCGAAACGAAGCGCAAAGGCCTGCCCGAGAAAAAGGGCGACTGAGCCCGTCCTGCGCATGTCCCTCCGCCAGCAAGGCCGGCGGGACAAGCTGTGACGTCAATGCGCGGCAGGCGTTGCAAGCGCTCCGGCGTTTTCCGCCAGCCAATCCTCGAACGGACGTGGCTTGCGGCCGGTGAGGGTCTCAAACTCGTTCGAATTGCCATCGAGGAAACCGCCCTTCTGTGCGGCGTCGAAGGATCCGAGCACCGTGGCGACGCCCGCGGGCAGGCCGGCGCCGATCATACCTTGAACAAGTCCGTCGAGCGGTACGTGGACCACTGTGAGCGGCTTGCCGGTGGCGTTCCTGACCATTGCTGCGACTTCCTCGGTGGAGCGGGCCTTGCCGCCGCCGAGCGTCAGTGTGCGGCGGCCGGCAAAGCCGTCCGTCAGCGCCACCGCCGCCGCCAGGGCCAGATCGTCGCGCGCAATGTGCGCCAGCCTGCCGTCGCCCGAAGCGCTGTACCATTGTCCCGAGGCAAGCGCGGACGGCATCGACAGGTACAAATTCTCGAAATACCAGTGATTGCGCAAAATGCTCCAGCCGGCGACGCCGCTTGCGGCGATGGCCGCTTCGGTGCCGGCATGGTCGGGCGCAAAGGTCACCGGCGACGTGTCGGCATACGGGAGCGACGTATAGACGATATGCTCGACGCCGGCCTTGGCGGCGGCGGCTATCGCGGCGCTATGCTGGCGCAGCCGGGTGCCTTCCGCGTCGAGCGCATTGGTGCTGATGATCAGCACGCGCCCGGCGCCGGCAAACGCCGTGGCCATCGACGCAGCGTCGTCGAAATCGACAGCGCGCGTTGCGATGCCGCGCGCGGCCCATTGGGAAAGCGCGTCCGGATTGCGGCTGGCGGCCGCGATACGCCCCGGCGCGATCTTCAAAGTATCGAGCAGGTGGCGCAGGACGCTTTGTCCAAACTTGCCGGAGGCGCCGGTGACGAGAAAGTCGGTCATATGGTGATCCTGTTGACTATGGTCTCAAAATGAGAGCAGGGTAACTATATGGATGCAAAGGCGCTGCCGAAAGAAGGCAGTTTTCCAGAACCAGGTTACTTCGAGGGAACCACCATGACCGAGCAGTCACGCATCGCATCGAGGTTCAAGGCCAGCGCGGCGGTGCCCCAGGGGCTGGCCAACTGCCCGGTCCGCAATGTGCTCGATCAGATCGGTGACAAGTGGAGCACGTTGTTCATCTCGCTGCTTGGCGAGAAGCCGCACCGCTTCGGCGAGCTGAGGCGCGCCGTGCCCGACATTTCCCAGCGGATGCTGACACAGACGTTGCGCGACCTGCAGCGTGACGGGCTGGTGAGCCGGCATGTTTATCCGACCGTGCCCCCTTCGGTCGAATACAGGCTGACGCCGCTCGGCCAGTCGCTGCTGGAGCCGCTGTCGCATCTGATCCGCTGGGCCGAAACGCACCACGCGGCGATCCGTACCGCGCGCGGCGAATTCCAGCGGCAGGCCGCCTGAAGCATCGAGCTGCCTTGCCGGTGCGGCGTTGACTTCCCTGATGTTTCCGCCTATTGAGCCGCCAACGCTGGTCCGAAAAGGGCCGGTGTTTCATTTGACGTGTCCCGTGGATCGTCCGCAGCGTGCGGAAAATCCTGTCAGGCTTCGAAAACGGAGGCCAGAGGAGGGCGCGTTTCCTTTGCCCCGGCCGCGAGGCCGTAGGCGTTTTGTTCGAAAGGGAATGCGATGAGCAAACGCGAATCCGCAAAATACAAGCTCGACCGCCGTCTTGGCGAAAACATCTGGGGCCGTCCTAAGTCCCCGGTCAACAAGCGTGAATACGGTCCCGGCCAGCACGGCCAGCGCCGCAAGGGCAAGCTGTCCGACTTCGGTCTGCAGCTGCGCGCCAAGCAGAAGCTGAAGGGCCACTACGGCGACGTTTCGGAAAAGCAGTTCCGCAAGACCTACGAAGAGGCGAACCGCCGCAAGGGCGATACCTCCGAGAACCTGATCGGCCTGCTCGAGTCGCGCCTGGACGCTGTCGTCTACCGCGCCAAGTTCGTGCCGACCATTTTCGCGGCGCGCCAGTTCGTCAACCACGGCCACGTGAACGTCAACGGCCGGCGCACCAACATCAGCTCCTATCGCTGCAAGCCGGGCGACGTGATCGAAGTCCGCGAGAAGTCGAAGCAGCTCGTCATCGTGCTCGAGGCCGTCGGCCTGGCAGAACGTGACGTGCCGGACTACATCGAAGCCGATCACAACAAGATGACCGCCACCTTCGCCCGCATCCCGGGCCTGTCGGACGTGCCCTTCGCCGTCCAGATGGAGCCGAACCTGGTCGTCGAATTCTATTCGCGCTGATCCTGGCGCACATTCGCTTCAAAGGCCGCCCCGCAAGGGCGGCCTTTTTCGTTGAAGCGGGTGCGTCTATGGTGCGTCACTGGAGTCACTGGAAGGCAAGACCGATCCAGCAGGAATCAAGATCATGAACATCCACGCCGACGCCATAGCCGATCCCGGCGAAACCGAAGGCGGCTGTCATCCGCTGTTCGCGAATGCACCGTCGTCAGTTGAATTCAACAAGCTGCGCAAGCGCCTGCTGCGCCAGACCCGGCAGGCGCTGGAAGATTTCGCCATGGTGAAGCCGGGCGAGCGCTGGCTGGTGGCGCTTTCCGGCGGCAAGGATTCCTACGGCCTGCTCGCTCTGCTTCTTGACCTCAAATGGCGCGGCCTGCTGCCGGTCGACCTGTTGGCCTGCAATCTGGATCAGGGGCAGCCGAATTTTCCCAAGCACATCCTGCCGGACTATCTCTCCGCACATGGCATTGCGCACCGCATCGAATACCGGGACACCTATTCGGTGGTGACAGACAAGCTGCCGGAGGGCAGCACCTACTGCTCGCTTTGTTCCCGGCTGAGGCGTGGCCATCTCTACCGTATCGCGCGCGAGGAAGGCTGCTCGGCGCTGGTGCTCGGCCACCACCGCGAGGACATCCTCGAAACCTTCTTCATGAACCTGTTCCACGGCGGCAGGCTGGCGGCCATGCCGGCCAAGCTGCTCAACGACGACGGCGATGTCATGGTGCTGCGGCCGCTATCCTATTGCGCCGAAATGGATCTCGAGAAATTCGCCGGCGCCATGCGCTTTCCCATCATCCCCTGCGATTTATGCGGCAGTCAGGATGGATTGCAGCGCAATGCCACGAAGGCCATGCTCGACGAGATGGAAAAGCGGATGCCTGGCCGCAAGGAGACGATGATCCGGGCGCTGGCGAATATCAGACCGTCACATCTGCTCGACCGCAAACTGTTCGATTTCGCCGCGCTCGGCTTGCCCGTGGACGATCAGACCGGGTGATTATGCGGCGTGAACATCCGCCCCTTTTCAGCGATGGCGACCATTGCCAGCCCGCCGATCGCCATCACCAGGAAACCCAGCGCCAGCGGCGTTACCGTGCCGTTGTAGGACTGCCCGACAATCGTTCCGAAAAGACCGCCGCCGAAGGTCTGCATCGAACCGAGGAAGGATGAAGCGGTGCCTGCCAGCCGTCCCAGCGGCTCCATCGCCAGCGCGTTGAAGTTCGTGCCGAGCAGCGCGAACGGAACCATGATCCCGCCGACGATGGTGAGGAATATCGGCAGGGGGATAGGTCCCCAGAGCGAAAGCAGCACCCAGATCAGGCTGATGACGAGCATGACGCACAATGCGCCTTGCGAAAGGAGGCGCATGCCGTAGCGGCCGACCAGCTGTGAGTTGGCCAGGTTGGTGAGCGAGAGCATGCCGGCCATCACTGCGAACACCACCGGAAACAGCTGGCCGAGGCCATAGAGCCCGACATAGATCTGCTGAACGCTGGTGATGAAGCCGAACATGGCGCCGAAGGCCAGCGTGCTGGCAATCGTGTAGCAAAACGTCACCCGGTTGGTGATGACGATGCGGAAGCCGCCGAGGACAGATTTGGCGGTCAATGGGCGCTTATATTCGGCATGGAGAGTTTCAGGCAAACGAAACATAACCCACAGAGCGCTGGCTAGCGCTCCCGCCGCCATCACCAGGAAGATGAAGTGCCAGGAGGCGAACAGCATGATGACCTGGCCGATGCTGGGCGCAATGACGGGAACGGCCATGAAGACCATGAAGATCAGCGACATGACTTCGGCCATGCGACGTCCGGCAAACACGTCGCGCACGATCGAAACCGAGATGACGCGGGTGCCGGCAGCTCCCACGCCCTGAATGACCCGGCAGATCAGCAGCGTCTCGAATGTCGGCGCGACGGTGGCGGCGGCTGCCGCCAGAATGTAGATGGCGAGGCCGATCAGCAGCGGTCCGCGCCTTCCGAACCTGTCGGACAGCGGACCGAAGACGATCTGGGCAATGCTGAAGCCGAAGATATAGGCTGGGATGACGTATTGACGGTGATTCTCGTTCTCGACGCCGAGACTTTCGCCAATGTGCTGCAACGCCGGCAGCAGGATGTCGATGGCAAGTGCGTTGAGCGCCATCAGCGCCGCGCACAGCGTGATGAACTCCCAGCGCGGAATGGACAGCGCGCCCTGCGGCTCGGTCACTTGGCTGGGAGTATCCATTGCAAATTCCGTTCAAAAGAAAATGCGCCGGGTTTCGGCGCATTTGCTCGTCTCGTTGCCGGGGCGGGCCGGGATCGAATGCAGCCGGCAGAAACCCCGGCGGAAATCGGTCAGGCCGCGCCTTTGACGCTGACGCCTTTTTCTTCCAGGAATGTCTGCAGTTCGCCTGCCTGGAACATTTCCCGGATGATGTCGCAGCCGCCGACGAATTCGCCTTTGACGTAAAGCTGCGGGATGGTCGGCCAGTTCGAAAAGTCCTTGATGCCCTGGCGCAGTTCATTGGAGGTGAGAACGTTGACGCCCTTGTAGTCGACGCCCAGATAATCGAGAATCTGCGTGACCTGGCCCGAGAACCCGCACTGCGGGAAACCCGGCGTTCCCTTCATGAAAAGAACCACGTCCTGGCTCTTCACTTCGCTGTCGATATAGTCGTTGATTCCGCTCATGGATCATCCTTCCGCCTGTTGGGAGTCAGGCATTGACACCAGATAAACCCGCACGCGACCCGAAACAAGACATTTGCCGCCCGACTGTACGCATGGGGCATTGAAAGGCGTGGATTTGAACCAAGATTCGAGGACGAATTCATCTCAATGCTGAAAAAGCGATATCTGGCCGCGATAGGCCTTGGCCTTGTGGCGGTGGCGGCAGCCGCGTTTCTGGGGAAGCGCCCGCCGGCGAAACCATCGCTGGTGGCCGGGGAACTGCCGGCGCTTTGCCGGGACAAGAGCTTCGAAGGCGTCGCCTATGTCGTGTGCGAAATAGACCCTCGCACGCACCGGATTACCGTTGCCAGAACCGATGCAGATGGAAAACCCTACGGATCGCTGGAAGCGTTCGGAAAGGCGATGGCGGCGACTGGAAAGCCCGTTCTGCTCGCCATGAACGCCGGCATGTATCATGAAGGCCTGGGTCCTGTCGGCCTGTTCGTCGACAACGCCCAGGAGGAGGCGCCGCTTAACACGGCCGACGCGAAGGGGAATTTCTTCCTGAAACCCAACGGTGTCTTTTTCGTCGGCAAGGATGGCCGCGCAGGCGTTCTGGAAACCAGCGCCTACGCCACCGCGAAGCTCGATGTCGCATTTGCAACCCAGTCCGGCCCGATGCTTGTCATCGACGGGCAACTGCATCCAAGGTTCGAAGCCGACGGCCTGTCGCGCTACACCCGCAACGGCGTCGGCGTGCGCGGTGACGGCATGGTCGTGCTGGCGATCTCGCGCGGGCCGGTCAGTCTCGGTAGCTTCGGGCGGTTGTTCAAGGATACGCTGGCCTGTCCCAACGCCCTGTTCCTCGATGGCGATATTTCCGCGCTCTCGGATGGCCGCCGCATGATCGTCGGCGGCAAGCGCCCGGTCGGGCCGATCCTGGCCATCAGCGAGAAAGAGTAGCCCCTAGGCTTGTTCCAATCAGTCCGGCGCGCTGGTCTGCAGGGCCAGCGCGTGCAGCACGCCGCCCATATTGCCCTTGAGCGCGTTGTAGACCATCTGGTGCTGCTGCACCCTGCTCTTGCCGCGAAAGCTTTCGGCCACGACCTCAGCCGCGTAGTGGTCGCCATCTCCGGCAAGGTCGCGGATCGTCACGGTGGCATCCGGAATGCCCTCCTTGATCAACCGTTCGATGTCATGCGCGTCCATTGCCATTGGAAAGTCCTGCTCAGTTTTCCATGAAGCGGGGGAACCAGGCCTCGTGCGCGGCCTTGAGTTCGCTGACAGCTATCGCACGCGCGCTGCCCAGTTTCAAATCGCTGCCGCCTGTCGTGCCGATCCACGGCGCGAAAATGCCCTGCTCCTTGGCTTGGTTCCAAAGCTCGAGAAGGCCGTCCTGCTGTGGGTCCAGATTGACGGTCAGCACATAGCGTCCCTGGTCCTCGCCGAACCAGACGGGAACCGGATCGATGTCGGCCAAGCCGGGCACGGTCGCGCCGATGCCTGAAGCCATCGCCATTTCGGCCAGCGCCACGGCAAGGCCGCCGTCCGACACGTCATGGCAGGCGGTCACGACGCCCGACGCGATCAGCTTGCGGACGAAGTCGCCGACCTTTTTCTCATGCCCCAGATCGACCGGCGGAGGTGGGCCGTCCGTCCGGTCATGCAGATCGCGCAGGTAGACGGACTGGCCAAGATGCGTGCCCCAGCGCTCCGGACCGCCGACAAGCAGGATCACCTCGTTCTCGCGCGCGAAGCCGATGCGGGCCATTTTCGACCAGTCGGACAGCAACCCGACACCACCGATGGTCGGCGTCGGCAGGATGCCCCGGCCGTTGGTCTCGTTGTAGAGCGAGACGTTGCCGGAAACGATGGGAAAGCCGAGCGTACGGCAGGCCTCGCCGATGCCCTTGATGGCGCCGACGAGCTGGCCCATGATTTCCGGGCGCTCGGGATTGCCGAAATTCAGATTGTCGGTGGCCGCGAGCGGCAGCGCGCCTGTCGCGGTCAGGTTGCGCCAGCACTCTGCCACGGCCTGCTTGCCGCCCTCGAACGGGTCGGCCTCGCAGTAACGCGGGGTGACGTCTGAGGAAAAGGCGAGCGCCTTGGTCGCGTGGCCTTCGACGCGCACCACGCCGGCGTCACCGCCCGGCAGTTGCAGCGAGTTGCCCTGGATCAGCGTGTCATACTGCTCCCACACCCAGCGGCGCGACGACAGGTCCGGGCCGCCCAGCAGCTTGAGCAGCGCGTCCGCCACATCAGCCTGCGGTACATCGCTAGCCGCGAGCGCGGCAGGCTTGGCCGGTTCCACCCACGGGCGGTCATATTCGGGCGCCTGGTCGCCCAGTTCCTTGATCGGCAGGTTCGCCACCTCGTCGCCCTGATGGAGGATGCGGAAACGCAGATCGTCGGTGGTCTTGCCGACGATGGCGAAATCCAGCCCCCATTTGTGGAAGATCGCTTCGGCTTCCTTCTCTTTCTCGGGCCGCAGCACCATCAGCATGCGTTCCTGGCTTTCGGAAAGCATCATCTCGTAGGCGCTCATGCGCTCCTCGCGCACCGGCACCTTGTCGAGGTCGAGCTCGATGCCGAGGTCGCCCTTGGCGCCCATTTCCACCGCCGAGCAGGTAAGGCCGGCGGCGCCCATGTCCTGGATGGCGATGACCGCGCCCGACGCCATCAGCTCCAGGCAGGCTTCCAGCAGGCATTTCTCGGTGAAGGGATCGCCGACCTGCACGGTGGGACGCTTTTCGTCGATCTTGTCGTCGAATTCCGCCGAGGCCATCGTCGCGCCGCCGACGCCGTCGCGTCCGGTCTTGGCGCCGAGATAGACGACGGGCAGGCCGACGCCCTTCGCCTCGGAGAGGAAGATAGCATCGGTTTTCGCCAGCCCGGCCGCGAAGGCATTGACCAGGATGTTGCCGTTGTAGCGTGCGTCGAAATTCACTTCGCCGCCCACCGTCGGCACGCCGAAGGAATTGCCGTAGCCGCCGACGCCGGACACCACGCCGGCGACCAGATGCTTGGTCTTGGGATGGTCCGGCGCGCCGAAGCGCAGCGCATTCATCGCCGCGACCGGCCGCGCGCCCATGGTGAAGACATCGCGCAAGATGCCGCCGACGCCGGTCGCCGCGCCCTGGTAGGGCTCGATATAGGAGGGGTGGTTGTGGCTCTCCATCTTGAAGACCACGCAGTCGCCGTCGCCGATATCGACGACGCCGGCATTCTCGCCCGGACCCTGGATGACGACATCGCCTTTGGTCGGCAGCGTCCGCAGCCATTTCTTGGAGGATTTGTACGAGCAGTGCTCGTTCCACATGGCGGAAAAGATGCCGAGTTCGGTGAAGCTCGGCTCGCGTCCGACGAGGTCGAGGATGCGCTGGTATTCGTCCGGCTTCAGTCCGTGCGCGGCGATGAGGTCCGGTGTGATCGGCACGCTGTTCGAAATGGTCATCAAATCTTCCGGTCGGTCCGGCCTTGTTGAAAGATCAGGGCTTCCTAAACCTTGAAACGGCGTGGTCCGCAAGCACGGCCACCACGCTCAGCACAAGAAAAAGCCCGGCGACGCCTGCCGCCGACAGTGCAACGCCCCCCACGCCATTTTTCGCGACATCGAGGAAAGGATAGGGCACTTCACCGGCGAGCGGCGCTCGGGCCAGCGCGTAGACGAGGTAGGCGACGGGGTAGATCATCCAGATCGGAATATCGCTCCAGCGCGTCGAGCCGTCTGCGCCGGCGCCCAGCCACCACAGAACGAACAGGATGGGCGCGACGTAGTGCAGGAGCAAGTCGGCCACGAGAAAGAGGCCCTGGGGTTGCCATAGCTGCGCCAGCACGGTGGCATAGACGATCGAGACAAGTGTGATCGACACGGCGACGCAGGCGCGCATCCGCCGGCCGGCAAAGGCCGGAAACCATGCGTAGCCGCCCGGCGAGAGCAATGAGGCATGGACGAAAACGGCGGCAATGTTGGTCAGGATGGTGAAGAAGGAAAAGTAGAAGACAAGCGAACCGGCCACGCCGCGCCCGGCCGCCAGCGCTGCCGGAATGGTCAGGCAGAATTGCAGGATGAGCCCGACCAGTCCAACGGCAAGGCCCGCAATCTGCAGCGCCCGCCCCATTGGCTATGCCTTCGCGCCGCAGTCGCTGTCGCCGGTCTGCCAGCGCGCGACGTCGGCGCTGATTCGCGGCCCAATGGATTCGGTGGTCAGCGGCCCGAATACTTCGACGCTGCTGGAGCTGCCGCGCGCCTGCACCACGAGCAGCGGTTTGCCGCCGTAATGCTTGGCCGGAACCAGAAGGAACCGCGGCGTGCCGCCGAAATTGTTCAGCTCGTTCGCCATCTGGTACTGCCGGAAGGCAGGGTCCTTGCTGGCGATCCAGCATTTGTGGGCAGCGATCGCCACCTGTTCCATCGCTCGCAGCGAGGCGCTCTTGCCGCTGGGAACGGACGGTGTGCTCTTGGCCCCGGACTGGCAGCCGGCCAGGGAAAGCCCGGCGACGGTCAGAAGAGCGATGGCCGGTGCAACGAACGAGATGCGTGTCATGCGTCCGCCTTGAATTCCTTCATGAACACCGTCAGCCCGTCATCCATCTCGTTCCAGACGAGCGACAGCGCCGGCTGCTGCCGCGCAATCTGCTCGTAGGCCTCGAATTTCGGATAGGGGTCGAGCAGATCGGTCTCGCCCGACATGACGCGGTAATTGTTGAAGATGAAGCGGATCGGCGTCAACCAGGCATCGGCGAAGGTCAATTGCTCGCCCAGCGCATAGGGGCCTCGCGCCAGCCGCGCCTCGACCGCCGCGAGACCGTTTTGCTGGCGTTTGGAATAATAGGTGATCGCCGCCTCGTCGCGTGCTGCGGCGCTGATCAGCTCGAACAGGCGTATGGTCGGCGTCAGCACGTCGAGGTCGGCAATGCGGCAGAACATGCGCACCAGCGCCCGTTCGCGCGGGTCCTGCGGCAGAAGCACCGGCTCCGGGAATCGCTCTTCGAGATATTCGGCGATCACCACCGATTCCACGATCGTCTCGCCCGAGCCGGTGATCAGCACCGGAATGCGGTTGAGCGGCGAGATGGCGCGGAATTCCTCCGGAATCGGTATGCCCGGCGGCGGCGCAATGATCTTCAGCGGCACGTCTTTCAAATAGGCGATGCCGCGGATGATGGAGGAGTATGTGGAGAGGGGGCGCGAATAGAGCTTCATCGCCGAGTCTTCGCGGTTGCCGGCGAAAAGGTCAAGCGGCGATCCTGAGCGCGCCCTCGAACAGCGCGCGGCCGTCAATGCCGCCATGCGCGGCCTCGATCAGGTTTTCCGGATGCGGCATCAGGCCAAGCACGTTGCCCTTGGCCGAAACGATGCCGGCAATGTCGTTGATCGAGCCGTTCGGATTGGTGCCTTCGGCGTAGCGGAACACCACTTGGCCTTCGCCTTCCATGCGTTTCAACGTCTCGTCGTCGGCGAAATAGTTGCCGTCGTGATGCGCAACCGGGCAGCGGATAACCTGGTTCGGCTGGTAACCGCGGGTAAAGGCGGTGTTGGCGTTCGCCACCGAGAGCTTCACCTCGCGGCAGACGAATTTGAGCGAGGCGTTGCGCATCAGCGCACCGGGCAAAAGGCCCGCTTCGACCAGGATCTGGAAGCCGTTGCAGACGCCGACGACCATGACGCCCTGCGCTGCCTTTTCAGCAACGGCGCGCATCACCGGCGAGCGGGCGGCGATGGCGCCGCAGCGCAGGTAATCGCCGAAGGAAAAGCCGCCGGGAATGGCGATCAGGTCGACATCCGGGATTTCCGTGTCTGTCTGCCAGACGGTGGCAGGCGCTTGGCCCGAAATCTTGGTCAGCGCCGCGATCATGTCGCGGTCGCGGTTGAGGCCGGGGAGGAGAACGACTGCGGATTTCACTTAACCCACCTCCACCGCGTAATTCTCGATCACGGTATTCGCCAGGAGCTTGTCGCACATGGCCTTGAGGTCGGTTTCGGCTTGCGCCTTGTCGGCGCTGTCGATTTCGATGTCGAACACCTTGCCCTGGCGTACGGCGCCGACGCCGCCGAAACCCAGGCCGGACAGCGCATGTTCGATCGCCTTGCCCTGCGGGTCGAGCACGCCGTTCTTGAGGGTTACGGTGACGCGGGCTTTTATCACGATGCGATCCTTGGAGTGTGGAGGGCTGGCGCTGTGGACGCCGGCACATGGGTCAATGCGGCTTTGTGCCCTTCGGCGGCTCGCTGGTGGCAACCAGCACCGGCCCGGTCGGGCGAGGCGGCTCGTTCTCGTTCATGATGCCGAGGCGCCGCGCCACTTCCTGATAGGCCTCGACCAGCCCGCCCATGTCACGGCGGAAGCGGTCCTTGTCGAGCTTGTCCTGGGTAGCGACATCCCACAGCCTGCATGAATCCGGCGAAATCTCGTCGGCGACGACGATGCGCATCATGTCGCCCTCGAACAGTCGGCCGCATTCGATCTTGAAATCGACGAGCTGGATGCCGACGCCCATGAACAGGCCGGAGAGGAAGTCGTTGACGCGGATGGCCAGCGCCATGACGTCGTCGATTTCCTGGGGACTGGCCCAGCCAAAGGCGGTGATGTGCTCTTCCGAGACCATCGGATCGTCCAGCGCATCGGCTTTGTAGTAGAATTCGATGATGGAGCGCGGCAGCACCGTGCCTTCCTCGATGCCGAGGCGCTTGGCCAGCGAACCGGCCGCGACATTGCGCACGACCACTTCCAGCGGGATGATCTCGACTTCCTTGATCAGCTGCTCGCGCATGTTGAGCCGCTTGATGAAGTGCGTCGGAATGCCCATGCGGTTGAGATGGTTGAAGATGTGCTCGGAAATGCGGTTGTTGAGCACGCCCTTGCCGTCCACCACTTCGTGCTTTTTCTTGTTGAACGCGGTGGCATCGTCCTTGAAGAACTGGATCAGCGTTCCCGGCTCTGGTCCTTCATAGAGGATTTTGGCCTTGCCTTCGTAGATGCGGCGGCGTGACTTCATCGGATTTGTTCTCTGGTTGGAAGGGCAGGTGGCGGCACCCGGTCCCTTTCTCTCGCCTGAGCGGCGGCTGTGGGTCTCACGCGGTCTCTAGCGCAATCGTGCCGTTTGCTCAATTGGCAAATCGGTCCAATCACAGTTTCGGCGGCCGGTTGCGGACCGAAATGCCGCAGCACCGCGGGCCATGTGTGATATTGACCGCGATGCGGCCTTTTGATTTGTGCTTCCCGACCACATATTCACCACCAACGAATCGCCATCCATCCGGAGGAATGCCATGAGCAGCATGAAGGACCGCGAAGAAGGTTTCGAACGCAAATTCGCCTTCGACGAGGAACTGCGCTTCAAGGCGACGGCGCGCCGCAACAAGGCGCTTGGCCTGTGGGCGGCCGAAAAGCTCGGCAAGTCCGGCGCCGATGCCGACGCCTATGCCAGGGAAGTGGTAGTGGCCGACATCGAGGAAGCCGGCGATCACGACGTTTTCCGCAAGGTCCGCAAGGATTTTGATGCGGCTGGCATCGACCAGTCCGACCATCAGATTCGCCGCACCATGGACGAATTGATGGCGCAGGCCATCGAGCAGATCAAGAACACCTGATCCATTTCTCTGGACCAGCAAACCGCCCGGCTTGCCGGGCGGTTTTTCTTTGCGTTTCCGGTATTTCCGTCTGAAACTGGAATCAAAACCGGAGGATCGCATGTCCCTGAAATCCCGCCTCGCGGCCGGAGAAACGCTTTGCACCGCATGGTCCGGTGTTCCCGACGCGCTGACCGTCGAAATCGTCGCCGCGCAGGGGTTCGATGCGGTGACGCTGGACATGCAGCATGGCGGACATCACGAGGACAGCGTTCTGCGTTCCATCCCCGCCATCCAGGCGGCAGGCAAGCCGGCCCTCGTGCGCATTCCCGTCGGGCGCTTCGACATGGCCAGCCGGGCTCTCGATTTCGGCGCCGAGGCGGTCATCGCGCCGATGGTGAACTCGGTGGCCGACGCCGAGCGCTTTGCCGCGGCGATGAAGTATCCGCCGCTTGGCGAACGCTCCTGGGGGCCTACATACGCCATGCCGAGGCACGGCAAGGGCACGTCCGTCGAATGGCTGCATGAAAGCAACCAGCGCACGCTGGCCTTCGCCATGGTCGAAACGCGCGCCGCGCTGGACGTCCTCGACGGCATCATGGCGACGCCCGGTATCGACGGCATCTTCCTCGGGCCGTCGGATTTTTCCATCGCCTGGACGAATGGCGGGACGATCAATTCGACGCTCGAAGACATGATGGGGACCATCGCTTCGGTCGTCGCCCGCGCCCGAGCCGCGGACAAACATGCCGGGATATATGTCGTCGACCCGGGCGTCGCTGGCCGCCTGGTTGAAATGGGCTACCGGCTGCTTGCCATGGGTTCAGAACACACGCTGATGGCACTAGGCGCGAAGACGTTGCTGGCGAATGTGAAGAAGTCGATAGGCAGTAGGCAGTAGGCAGTAGGCAGTAGGCAGTAGGCAGTAGGCAGTAGGCAGTAGGCAG
>NZ_LMGA01000001.1:607043-706660 GCF_001427025.1 Mesorhizobium sp. Root554
GGCNGCTTAATACCTCTTCGTCATCCCGGCCGCAGCCAAGAGATCAAGGTCGCGAGGCAAGAGTCGGGATCCATGCCGGAATTGGCAGGTCACGGAATGGATCCCGGATAGCCGGTCTCCGCTACGCTGCGGCCAACTTCCGGGATGACGTCGCGGCTATACTAAAGCCGCGTCATGAACTGCGCGAAGGTCATCGAGCCTTCGGGCCAGGGTCCATGGCCGGATTCGGCGTTGAGATGCCCGGCCTCGCCGGCGTCGATAAACAACGAACCCCAGGCTGAGGCGATATCTTCCGCGACGTCGAACGAGCAGTATGGATCATTGCGGCTGGCGACGGTGATCGACGGAAACGGCAGCGGCTCGCGCGGATACGGCCCGAATGTCATCAGGTGCCTTGGCCGGATGTCCGGGTTGGCGACATCTGGCGGCGCCACGAAAAACGCGCCGGCGATAGGCTTGGTGAATTGCGGGATTGCCTGCACCACGGACGGAATGCCGAGCGAATGCGCGATGAACACCACCGGCCGCTCGGCCTCGTTGACCGCCCTGACGACGTTCTGCGTCCAGTCTTCACGCACCGGCTTCGACCACTCGGCCTGCTCGACCCTGCGGGCGGTCGACAGCCTCGACTGCCAGCGCGTCTGCCAGTGGTCGGGGCCGGAATTGGTGTATCCCGGAACGATGAGAATATCTGTGTCCTTGACTTTCATGGCGCGCATGTAGCGAGCCAAAAGGCTCGATGCAACATCGCGGCAACGATGCGTGTGTCGCATTCGGTGAACACGATGTTCGCTTTTGCCCGACTTGTGTGAACGATAACGATCGACGATTTATGGAGGAATGTCGTCAAAGCGGAAATGTTTTCTGCGAACGGACCATGTTCGCGCACTTGCCGACCGATGGAGATAGCCATGACCGAACTGCCCTTTGCCGCGACCACCCCGGTCAGCGTGTCACGCGTCGGGCTGAAGGCGCGCGATGCCGACGCGCTGGCAGCCTATTACCGCGACGTTGTCGGGTTGCAGGAACTTGGCCGCGATGGAGAGACCATCACGCTGGGCGCCGCCGGCAGGCCCTTGCTGGTGCTGGAGCAGGACCGCGCCGCAACGCCCGACGATCCGCGCGGCGCCGGCCTGTTTCACACGGCTTTTCTTCTGCCGGGCCGCTCCGATCTCGGCCGCTGGGCGAGCCATGCCATGGCGAACAAGCTGGCGATAGAAGGCGCGTCGGACCACCGCGTCAGCGAGGCCTTCTACCTCACCGACCCGGAAGGCAACGGCATCGAGATTTACGCCGACCGGCCGCGTGAAAACTGGCTGTGGAACGGCGCGCAAGTCGCCATGTCGACCGAGCGCATGGATGTGCGCGGCGTCATCGCAGAGGCGGCCGGCACGACATGGAACGGTGCGCCGGAAAATACCGTCGTCGGCCATGTCCATCTGCGCGTCGGCGATCCGCGCGAGGCGGAGGATTTCTGGCACAAGGAATTCGGCTTCGACACGGTTGCGAAATATGGCGCGCAGGCGGTCTTTTTGTCCTCGGGCGGATATCATCACCACATTGGCGCCAACACCTGGCAGAGCGCCGGAGCGGGCCGGCGCGACCCGGCACGGACGGGGTTGTCGTGGGTGGAGATGCGGTCGGATAAGGCCGGGGCGGCAGTGGAAAAGCAGGACCCGTGGGGCACCGTGATACGGCTGGTACCGGACCGGGCGGCCTAAAGCCTGGCCTGTTCCAGCAGCCGGCCAAGCATGAGCAGGCCTTCCGGCCATACGCCCAGCTTCGCTTCATTGCCCATATGGCCGAGTTCGCCTGCGTCGGCGACGGCGCATTCCCAGGCCGAAGCAAATTCATGCGCCTTGGAAAAGGTCACGCGCGGATCGGTTCGGCTGGCGACGACGAGCGCCGGAAACGGCAGCGGCGCCAGCGGCATCGGCGCGAATGGCCGCACCAGGTCGAAGGAAGGGTCGGGGTCTTCGATATTGGTCGGCGCGACCAGAAAGGCGGCCGCCACCTTGTCCACGCGGTCCTCATCCGCTTCTGCCGCCCACTTCACCGTCGTGGCGACGGACAGCGAATGCGCCAGGATGACCACGCGGCGCGGTGCGGCGGCAATCGCCGCGTCCACCCTGGCGATCCAGTGGCGCGGGTCGGGCCTGTCCCATTCCGCCTGCAGCACGCGGCTGGAATTCGGGAAGGCCCGGCACCAGTGCGACATCCAATGGTCCGGTCCGGAGTTTCCGCGCCCGGGCAGGGCGAGGAAGTCGAAATCTCCGGCTTCTGGAACCATCAGGCTTCTCCGAACACCCGCTTGAAGATCGTATCGACATGCTTGGTATGATAGCCGAGATCGAATTTCTCGCGAATTTCAGCCTCGGGCAGCGCTGCCGTGACTTCCTTGTCGGCGAGCAATTCCTCAAGGAAATCGGCGCCTTGCTCCCAGACCTTCATGGCATTGCGCTGCACCAGCCGGTAGGCGTCCTCGCGGCTGACGCCGGCCTGGGTGAGGCCGAGCAGCACGCGCTGCGAATGCACCAGCCCGCGGAACTTGTTCAGATTCGCCATCATGTTGTCGGGATAGACCAGAAGCTTGTCGATGACGCCGGTCAGCCGCACCAGCGCGAAATCGAGCGTCACGGTCGCGTCAGGGCCGATCATGCGCTCAACAGATGAGTGCGAGATGTCGCGCTCATGCCAGAGCGCCACGTTCTCCATCGCGGGCAGGGCGTAGGCGCGCACCATGCGGGCGAGGCCGGTCATGTTCTCGGTCAGGATCGGGTTGCGCTTGTGCGGCATCGCTGATGAGCCCTTCTGGCCCGGCGAGAAATACTCCTCCGCTTCCAGCACTTCCGTGCGTTGCAGGTGCCGGATTTCCACCGACACGCGCTCGATGGACGAGGCGATGACGCCCAGCGTCGCAAAGAACATGGCATGGCGGTCGCGCGGGATGACCTGCGTGGAAACCGGCTCCGGCTTCAGGCCGAGTTTCTCGGCGACATGCTCTTCCACATAAGGGTCGATGTTGGCGAAGGTACCGACCGCGCCGGAAATGGCGCAGGTGGCGATGTCCTCGCGCGCATGCACCAGCCGTTCGCGGGCGCGGGAGAACTCGGCATAGGCCTCAGCCAGCTTGACGCCGAACGTCGTCGGCTCGCCATGGATGCCGTGGCTGCGGCCGATGGTGATGGTGTCCTTGTGCTCGAAGGCGCGGCGCTTGAGCGCGGCCAGCAGCCCGTCCAGGTCGGCGAGCAGAATGTCGCTGGCGCGGGTGAGCTGCACGGAAAAGCAGGTATCGACGACGTCGGATGACGTCATGCCCTGATGCACGAACCGCGCATCGGGACCGACGATCTCGGCAAGGTGAGTCAGGAACGCGATGACGTCGTGCTTCGTCACCTTTTCGATTTCGTCGATGCGATCGACGGAGAAGGTCGCAGCGCCGCCTTTTTCCCAGATCGTCCTGGCAGCTTCCTTTGGAATGACGCCAAGTTCGGCAAGCGCGTCGCAGGCATGCGCCTCGATCTCGAACCAGATGCGGAAACGAGCTTCCGGAGACCATAGTGCGGCCATTTCCGGCCGGGAATAGCGAGGGATCATGTGTCGGTCCTGATCGTCTTGGGGAAATTCAAAAAAACCTCGTACCAGACGCCGGCAAGATGCTCAACGCGGCTGGCGGACAAACCAGGCGCCGGCCAGGAACAGCGCGATGAAAGCCACAGGAAAAAAGAACCGCAGGCCGAGCACGGCGAATTGATAAAGCGCCGCCAACGTCGTGAAAACGAGCTGATAAATCCAGATGACGGAGAAAGCAGGCGCGTGCCATTCGGCGTAGTAGACCCGGTACTGCAAGGCAAAGAGCGCGCTGGTCGCAGCGATCGTCCCCAGGCTGAGACAGACGAAGGCGGCGGCGAAGGCGACCTCGTCGCGCCTTCCGAGCGAAAGCAGCCGCGCCGCGAACAGGGCGATGGGAAAGGCGATGGCCCCGCCGGCGGCGTAGAGCAGCGCGAGATAGCGTATCCTTTCCACCGTTTCCCACTCACCTGTGACGAGATGCGCCAGCGCACTGGCGCCCATCGTCAGAGCCCAGACGATGGCGCCAGAAACTGCGGTCCGCAGCGACGGCAGCGCGCGCTTCATATAAGAAATGATACCCGATGGGGGCACCTTTTTGAGCCGTCGCGACGGGGCTTCTGCTGTCACGGTCGCCCGGTCACGGCGATCCAGCGGTGGTCCGGTCCTTCGAAGCCGTATTGGCGTACCGAAATCAGCACCGCATAGGCAGTCAGCGAGTCGGCCGACAATGTCTGCACGCCGCCAAGGGCATAGCCCATAGGGCATCCACGGCTTTTCGGAATCGATTTGTCCTCGTGCAACACCGTGGTCTTGCCACCGTCCTTGTCGTCCACCCGCAGCAGCCGGAAACCCTTCGTGTCACCGAGACTGTTGCAGACTTCCGCACCCGCCATCGGGATTTCCTCAAGCCGGAATTCCAGCGGAGGGTCGATGGCCGGAAACACCGGGCGCGGGTTCACCGACATCCGAAACGGATCGGCGGAAAGCTCGGTGACAGGGTTCAGGCCAGCGGTAAAGCCACGGTTGGCCGCGAGCTCACTGGCCGGAACGATTTTCTCGCCCTGTTCACGCGCTCTCTGGCGCGCGCCATCGACTGAAACGCCGTCCTGGTCCAGCCGTACCCGCACCGGAGTTCCGGGAAGGAACGCATCGCTGTCCACATCAATGTAGTAGCGGTTGGCGTAGGGAAAACCGGACCCGTCCTGCAGGCCGTATTCCTCGAAAGCGAAAACCTTGCCGTCCTTGCCGAAGCCGAGGATTTCGAGATTGGCCGCGTCGCCTGCTTGCGCCGCTGGGGCCACGGCCAGCACCAATAGCGTCACAACAAACTGACATAGGAATCGCATGGTTTCCCCCGGGCGTGCAGACACCCACATATCATGGCAAAGCCTGCGCGGCACTGCACGAGAATTGTCTGCGCCATGCATCCATTTGGCGAATCGTCCGTTTCTGACTGGCAAAAGGAGAACCGTCATGAGCAACACCGCGGGCATTCGCGAACATATGGAATTGATCGGCGCCGATGGCCTCCATGTCGGCACCGTCGACCGGGTCGTCGGCGACCGCATCAAGCTGATGAAAAAGGATAGTGGCGAGGGCTCGCATGAGGGGCACCACCATTTCATCCCGGCCAGCCTCATCGCCGGAGTCGAGGGTGATACGGTGCGGCTTTCGGCGAATTCAGACGTCGTCGTCGATGAATTCATCGAAGAAGAATCCGATCCCACCTGAATGATGAAGCTCCGGCTAGTCCTTGCGGGTAGACCAGGCCGGAAACAGGTCACCGTCAGCCGGTGAGGCCGCGAACACGCCCCGGCTAATGGCGCGGGCCATGGTTGCGCCGGCTGCCGCATAGAGGTCGATGGCATCATTGGGCGAAAGCGCGATGCCGCTTTTCCCCGTTGCCAGCGCGAACACCAGATCGCCGTCCGCCGGCGTATGGCTGGGCCAGATGGCGCGGGCAAAGCCGTCGTGCGCGGCAATCGCCAGCCGCTTCGCCGCCGCCTTGGGGAGCACGGCGTCTGTGGCGATCACGGCGATGGTGGTGTTGCCGCCGGTCCCTGCGTCGCGGAATTTCAACCGGATGTCGCTCGCGTCCCGCGGCATTGGCGAGGGATAATCAAGGCCGCCGAACTCATCGCCGATCTCGAACGGCGCCGCCCAGAAATGCCGGCTGCGCCCGACGGTCACCGAGCCCACCGGGTTCACTGCGGCCAGCGCGCCGATGGTGACGCCGCTTTCCAGCGCGGTCGAGGCCGAGCCAAGCCCGCCTTTCAGGCCGGCGCTGAGCGCGCCGGTTCCAGCGCCCGCCGTGCCGATTTCAAAATCCAACGCCGCCGATTGCACTGCCGAATAGCCCAGCTCGCGATAGGGCGGATAACGTCCCCAGTTCTTGTCGCCGCCATTCTTCAGGTCGAACAGGATCGCTGCCGGCACGATCGGCACCCGAAAGCCACCGACCTCGAAACCGACGCCTTGCTCGCGCAGGAATGCTTGTACCCCGGAAGCGGCGTCGAGGCCAAAGGCCGAACCGCCGGAAAGCACCACCGCGTTTATTGCCTCGACCGAATTGTGCGGTTCCAGAAGGTCGGTCTCGCGCGTGCCGGGCGCGCCGCCCAGCACCTGGAAACTGGCGACCGCCGGTTCGTCGCATAGGATCGCGGTGACGCCAGATTTGATCGCCGCGTCCGCGGCGTTGCCCACTCGAAGGCCAGCCACGTCGGTAATGAGGTTTCGTGGGCCGGTACGGAGCATCACTCGTCCTCCGCCGGCGCGAACCGCGTCCCGTCGAACCGGAACAGCCGATAAGGGCTTTTCGCGAGATCTCCTTTTTCATCGAATTTCACCGGTCCGATGGCCGTGCGGAAGGCCTGCAACGCCAGCTCTTCCGCGAGCGGCCTGCCGGACGCCTTGGCGGCTTCGTTGGCCTGCCGGGCGATTTCAACCGCGGCATAGGCAGGCAGCGCATAGCCTTCCGGAATGATCTGCGCGGCGGAAAAGGCGTCGAGCGCGGTCTTGTCGGCACTATCGGCCCATTCCGGTTCGGCGACCATCAGCGTGCCGGTGGCGAGTGGCACCTCGCCTTCGGGCGCGCGCAGCGTTTCACCTCCCGCGAAAGTCATGCCGGCTTCCAGTGTTTCGGCATCGCGGCTCATGATCGCCAAATCGTCGCGGTCGCCACCAACGAAGACATGGGTCGCGCCCGCTTTCTTGAGCCGGCCGACCAGCCCGACCTGATTGTCCATTCCCGGACGGAACGTATCGACGAAAACCGGCTTGAGCGCCGCCTGCTCGGCCGCCGCCCTGAAACTTTCCGCCATCTCGCGGCCATAGATCGTGCCGTCGTCGACAATGGCGAACAGCCTCTCCCGCCATTGACGGGTCAGGATCGACGCGGCGGCGGTTCGTTCGTCGTCGCCGCGCGGTCCAAGACGGAAAACCGGCCAGCCTGTCTTGGCGCGGCGGTCGGTCAGGCTGTCGGCGCGCACGCCAACCGTGATGACTGGGATGCGCGCGTCCTTAAATAGGGGCAGCGCCGCTTCGATGGCGTCCGTGCAGAGAAAGCCGATAACGATATCGACCTTGGCCCCAATGAGGTCCCTCGCGGCCTTCTCGCCGCCCGCCGCCGTGCAGCTATCGTCAACCGTCCGGATTTCTACCCCGGCGGATTTGGCCGAAAGCGCCGCGCCATCCTTAACCTGCGTGCCGAGCAGGGCCGAGGAGCCGGACAGCGGCGCCGCCACGCCGACCGTCAACGCCTGCGCCTGGCCGGCAAGCGCCAGCCATGTCAATGCTGCAGAAAGGATGGTGCGGGGCCGCATACAGGAAAACTCTCCATGCCGGAAGGTGGTCCGGCTTTCCAGACCTAAAGGCTGGTCTGCGCGCGCGCAACTCGCCATTTTCGTTGCGATACACCCAACCGTTAACTTGTACCGGTCCACCATGAGGTCTTATATAACGAGCAGTTTCAAACAAATGGGCGAAGCAGTGCTGAAGAAGAACGATGTCGAGCCCCAGGCCTATCGCGATGCGATGAGCCATTTTGCCGGCCATGTGCATGTGGTGACCACGGATGGCTCGGCAGGCCGGCGCGGCGCCACCGTCATCGCCGCCTGCTCGGTGTCCGACACGCCGCCGATGATTCTTGTGTGCCTCAATCGCCAGAATCTGAAGAACGAGCCTTTCCTCCAGAACGGCAGTTTCGCGCTGAATACGCTTTCCTCCCATCACGAACCCCTGGCGGTCGGGTTTTCCGGGCTGACCGGACTTCCGGCTGAAGAGCGCTTTGCTCTCGCCCAATGGGACACGATCTCGACCGGGTCGCCAACGCTCACCGATGCGCTCGCTGTGTTCGATTGCGAACTGGTCGATACCAAGGACCTCGCCACGCATCGTGTGCTTTTTGGCAAGGTGACAGGTCTGCGCATCGGGTCTAATTTGAAACCCCTTATCTATCACGACCGCGGCTACCACGTTCTGTGAAACGGACGGCAGCTTTCACGGAGAAGGTATGACCGGATTGAAACCGCGCGCCGTGCCGCAGACGATTGATGAAACGCTCGATCTGCTCACTGGCGCGGACTATGTCGCGGACAGGTCGCTGGCGACGGTCCTGTTCCTCAGCCTGCGGATGCGCCGTCCGCTTTTCCTGGAAGGCGAGGCCGGCGTCGGCAAGACCGAGATCGCCAAGGTGCTCGCCTCGGCGCTTGGCCGCCGTCTGATCCGATTGCAGTGCTATGAGGGGCTCGACGTCTCCTCGGCGGTCTATGAGTGGAACTATGCCGCGCAGATGATCGAGATCCGGATGGAGGAGGCGGCTGGCAAGGTCGACCGCACCGACATGGAGCGCAATGTCTTTTCCGAGAAATATTTGATCCGCCGCCCGGTGCTGGATGCGCTGACGGGAACGGCGGGCGCAGCGCCGGTGTTCCTCATCGATGAACTCGACCGTACCGACGAGGCTTTCGAGGCGTTCCTGTTGGAAATCCTCTCCGATTTCCAGGTGACTGTGCCGGAACTGGGGACGATCAAGGCGGAGGAGCCGCCCATCGTCATCATCACCACCAACCGCACGCGGGAGATCCACGACGCGCTGAAGCGCCGGTGTCTCTACCACTGGGTCGATTATCCCGATGCGGCGCGTGAGCTGGAGATCGTGCGGCGCAGGGTGCCGCAAGCCAACCGCCGGCTCTCGGCTGAAGTTGTGTCCTTCATCCAGAAGCTGCGCCAGATCGAGCTGTTCAAGGCGCCCGGCGTGGCTGAGACCATAGACTGGGCCGGCGCCCTGACCGAGCTCGACAAGGTCGCGCTCGATCCCGAAACCGTGTCCGACACGATCGGCGTGCTGCTGAAATACCAGGACGACATCGCCCGCATCGGCGAGGGCGAGGGCCGGCGCATCCTCAACGAGGTGAAGGCCGAGCTGTCGGCGGCGGCGGAGTAGTCCGATGGGTAGCGTCGCAACGGTTCCTGACGCTAAAGCAGACGGCCGCATCGCCGACAATATCGTCTATTTCGCCCGCGCGCTGCGCAAAGCCGGCGTGCGTGTCGGCCCGGCTGCGGTGAAGGACGCCATCGAGGCCGTGCTTGCCGCCGGCATCGGCTCGCGCGACGATTTCTACTGGACCCTGCATGCCGTGCTGATTACCCGCCATGAGGACCACGCAACTTTCGATGAGGCGTTCCGGCTGTTCTGGCGCTCGCGCGAGTTGATCGAGAAGATGCTGGCCATGTTCTCGCCCGTCGCGCCCGACAACCGCGAGAAGCAGAAGCTCCGCGCTGCCGAAAACCGCGTCAGCCAGGCGATGTTCGAGGGCCACCAGAAGCATCAGCAAGTCCAGGAAACGCCCGAGGTCGAGGTCGATGCACGCCTCACCGTGTCGGGCAACGAAGTCCTTCGCGAAAAGGATTTCGCCCAGATGACCGCGGCCGAACTCGTCCAGGCGCGCAAGGCCATTGCCGAACTGCGCCTGCCGTTCGACACGGTGCTGACGCGCCGCTTCCGTCCGGACAGACAGGGCCGTCGTATCGACCCCCGCGCCATGATGCAGGCGGCCGCGCGCAGCGGCGGCGAACTGATACTGCCAAAATTTCGCTCGCAGCGCGAAATTCACCCGCCGCTGGTGGTGCTGGCGGATATTTCCGGTTCGATGAGCCAGTATTCCCGCATCTTCCTGCATTTTCTCCACGCTTTGAGTGAGAAGCGCCGGCGTGTTCACGCCTTCGTTTTCGGCACGCGTCTGACCAATCTCAGCCGGCAATTGCGCCATCGCGATCCGGATCAGGCGCTGGCGGACGCTGCTGCCGCGGTGAAGGATTGGTCCGGCGGCACCCGCATCGGCGATACGCTGGCCGAGTTCAACCGCCTGTGGTCGCGCCGCGTGCTGGGGCAGGGCGCCATTGTGCTTTTGATCACTGACGGACTGGAGCGGGACGATACCGCTGGCCTCTCGCAGGAGATGGAACGGTTGCAGAAATCCTGCCGGCGGCTGATCTGGCTCAACCCGCTGCTGCGCTTCGACGGTTTCGAGGCCCGCGCCCGTGGCGTGCGGGCCATGCTGCCCTATGTCGACGAATTCCGCTCGGTTCACAATCTCGAGGCGCTTGGCGATCTGTGCGCTTCCCTCGGCAGCAAAGCGCCGGCGACAATCGATCCGCGCCGCTGGCTCGAGGCTGGCGGCAGGCGCGCCGCATGACCATATATTCTGTTTGAATTGGAGGTTCCGACATGGACAACCCCGTTCCCCTGGACGAAGCCCGCGATCCGCTGACCATCGCTGAAAACTGGCTGAAGGACGGCCGCGAGGTCGCCCTGGCCACCGTAGTCGAGACCTGGGGCTCGGCCCCGCGCCCGGTCGGCAGCCATCTCGTCATCGACGCCGAGGGTAATTTCCACGGCTCCGTTTCCGGCGGCTGCGTCGAAGGCGCTGTGGTGACCGAAGCCGCCGACGTGATCGGAACAGGCAAGCCTCGGATGCTGGAATTCGGTGTCGCCGATGAAACGGCCTGGCAGGTCGGGCTGTCCTGCGGCGGCCGCATCAAGGTTTATGTCGAGCCGCTGGGCTGAGACATGACGCGTTTTCAGCGAGTGCATTGACATGGAACGACACCTGCTCGAACGTTTGAACGCTGCCCGCCGTGAGCGGCGCGCGGCAATGCTCGTGACCGATCTGGCAAGCGGAGCGGGCCGGCTCGTCGGCGAGGGAGAGCCTGTGACGGGAGATCTCGGCACCGCAGTTTCAAGGGCCTTCCGCACCGGCAATTCCGGTACGGTCGAGGCAGACGGACAAACCTTCTTCCTCAACGTACATCTGCCGCAGCCGCGCCTTGTGGTGATCGGCGCGGTCCATATCAGCCAGGCGCTGGCGCCCATGGCCAAGGTCGCGGGCTATCCGGTCGAGATCATCGACCCGCGCACCGCCTTCGCCACGCCGGAACGCTTTCCCGATGTCTCGCTGGAAGCCGAATGGCCGCAGGACGTGCTCGCCCGCAAGCCACTCGACAGTTACACCGCCATTGCCGCTGTCACCCACGATCCGAAGATCGACGATTTCGCGCTGAAGTCGGCACTGGATGCCGGTTGTTTCTACATCGGTGCGCTGGGCAGCAGAAAGACGCACGCCAAACGGGTTGAACGGCTGCTGGCTCTTGGCGCGAGCGCCGAACAGGTTGCCCGCATCCATGCCCCGATCGGACTGGATATCGGCGCCGCCAGCCCGTCCGAGATCGCCGTCGCGGTGCTGGCGCAGATCATCCATGCTTTCCGCTCGCGCGGTCTTGAAGCGAAGGGCTCGGCGGCGTGAAGTTCGGGCCTGTCCCGATCGACCAGGCCGCCGGCGCCATTCTGGCGCACGCGACCACGGCGGGCGAGAGACGCTTGCGCAAGGCGCATCGGCTGAGCGACGTCGACATTGCTGATCTCAAGGCAGCGGGCATAGCCGAGATCGTCGTCGCTGTTCTCGATCCCGGCGACCTCGACGAAGATGCTGCCGCGACGGCCATTGCCGCCGCCATGTCGTTCCGCAATGTGGTCGCCAGGCCCGCAGCAACGGGCCGGGTCAACCTTCATGCGCTTGAAGCCGGCATCTCTACCGTCGATACAGCCAAGATCGATGCGATCAACGCTGTCGATCCCGCCATCACCATCGCCACCTTGCCGCGCTATGCGCCGGTGATCGCCGGGCAGATGGTGGCGACTGTCAAGATCATTCCGTTCGCTGTCCCATTGGCTCTTGTCGACAAGGTGCGCGCGCTGTGTATCGGCGGCGAGATATTTGGGGTCAACGCATATCGTCCCATGCGCATCGGCGTCGTCCAGACAGTGCTGCCCAGCGTAAAGCCAAGTGTTTTGGACAAGACGATCCGCGTGACCGAGGCACGGCTGGCGCGTTCGGGCGGCAGTGTTGCCGCTGAACGCCGCACGCCGCACGAAGCCGTTCCCCTGGCCGAAGCGATTACCGAACTCGCGCGCGACACCGACATGATCGTCATTTTCGGCGCGTCGGCCATGAGCGATTTCGAGGACGTCGTGCCGGCAGCCATCGACCGCGCCGGAGGCACAGTCGTTCATGCGGGTATGCCGGTCGATCCCGGCAACCTTCTTGTCGTTGGGACGCTTGGCGGCAAACATGTCATCGGCGCGCCGGGCTGCGCCCGCAGCCCGAAGGAGAACGGTTTCGACTGGGTGCTTGACCGGCTTGTGGCCGGGCTGGACGTCACGTCGAAGGATATCGCCGGCATGGGCGTCGGCGGCCTGCTGATGGAGATACCGACCCGGCCGCAGCCGCGCGAGCCGCGGCCCGCCCAGGCGGGCCGCAAGGTTCACGCCGTGCTGCTGGCCGCGGGACNTGGGTGGTCCGAACAAGCTTCTTGCCTTGTTCGATGGCAAGCCACTGGTGACGCGCACGGCCGAGCGCGTGTTGGACGCGGGCGTGGCCGGCGCCGTGGCAGTTGTCGGGCACCAGCACGAGCGTGTCGGTTCGGCGTTGAGCGGCCTGAGCCTGAAAACCGTGGAAAATCCCGACTTTGCCGACGGCCTCTCATCTTCGCTCAGGGTGGGAATAGCGGCCTTGCCACCCGATGCGGGCGGCGCGCTTGTCGTATTGGGCGACATGCCGGGCATTTCCGCCCGGGACCTTGACCGGCTGATCGAAGCGTTCCGCAAATCGGGCGGTTCTGCCATTGTCCGTGCTTCGCACAACGGCAAGCGCGGAAATCCGGTGCTTTTGCCGCGAAGCCTGTTCTCGGCCGTGGCGCATCTCGAGGGCGATACCGGCGCCCGCTATCTCGTGGAAAACGCCGGCATCGACGTCATTGACGTCGAGATCGGCGCTGGCGCATGGCTTGATGTTGACACGCGCGAGGTCCTCGAAGAAGCCGGCGGCGTGCTGCAGGATTGAACGCCGCCCTTGACGGGCAGGTTTTGGGAAGCCAAGCACAGAGGCTCGAAACGTCGAGGTTCCGCGTGCGCGCATCCCGTTCCCTCTTGGCCGGTTTTCTGTCGATTGTCGTCACAGTCGCTTTGGCGCCACCAGCCGAAGCAACGGATGCGCTGAAGCCGTTCAAGGACGAACTGTTTGCATATCCGGCGGTTCTGTCTTCCGAAAAGGGTGACCGCTACCGGGTCGTCGATTATCGCGAACTGCGTGACATCAACGAGCGCGATCAGGTGCCCGAGCGCCGTGTGAAGGGCGAGTACGTCTCGACGGCTGTGCGCAAGGTGCAGCAGGATCTCATGCTGAAGACGGACGCTGGCGACATCCGCCATGTCGCGGTGGGCAGCACAGCCGGAGCGGGCATCATCGTGCTCTACCTGCACGGGCAGGGCGGTAGCCGCAAGCAGGGCGCCGACGACTTCACCTTCGGCGGCAACTTCAACCGCATCAAGAATTTGATGGCCGCCAATGGCGGGCTTTATCTATCGCCGGACTTTTCCGACTTCAGCGACAAGGGCGCGGCCCAGATCGCCTCGCTGATCGGCCATTATGCCGAAGCGTCGCCTGGAGCGAAAATCTTCGTTGCCTGCGGCTCGATGGGCGGCGCGCTGTGCTGGAAGCTGGCAGGCCGGCAGGACACCGGCGCGCGTGTGGACGGGTTATTGTTATTGGGTTCGCTGTGGGACGAAAGCTTCCTCGCCAGCCCAGCCTTCAAGCGGCGCATTCCGGTGTTCTTTGGGCAGGGCAGCAAGGATCCGGTCTTTCCGGTGCAGAACCAGGAAGCGTTCTTCCGCTCCATCCTCGCAAAGTCTTCCAGCTACCCCGCGCGATTCGTCCGCTTCGAGACCGGAACGCACGGCACGCCGATCCGCATGGTCGACTGGCGTGAAACGCTGAACTGGATGCTGTCCGTTTCAGGTTAGGCCGCAATCCTCATGGGGGCGTGTTGTAGTCGACAACCGTCTGCGGGTTGATCTCGCCGTCGTAGGAGGCGTCGACATCGTACTGGACCAGCGAGAAGTCGCCATTGCGAAACAGGTAGCTGGCCGAAGATGACGCGTCGCCGACGCCGCGCCATTTGGCGTAGGACATGATCGTTCGCGTCTTCTCGTCGTAATCGGAATTGAGCAGTTCGTCCTCGGTCTTGAAACCGGTGACATTCACGGCCTCGACCTTGCCTTCGCTGTCGCCGTTCTCGTAGCGGATGTCGAGTTCCGGCTCGGCGAATTGCAACTGCCGGACGCCTTCGACGTCGTTGGCCATGTAATAGACAGCGCTCTCATTGTAGGCCGCCATGAAGCAGAAGAAGCGGAACAGGCGCACTTCGCGCTCCGGATCGGATTCGGATGCATTCGGATCCTTGTAGCGGATCGAATACTGGTCCGGGTTGCCTCTAGGCTCGCCACCGGGTCCGTCGGGATTGCAGCCTTCGCCATAGCTCGCGGCGAAGGCTTTCTTGGCTTGTTCGAGCTCCGAATCCTTCTTCACCGGCTGCGGACCGTCGCCGCAGCTTTCCGGCAGGGCGTCGTCGAGCGTGGTGGCGGTGGAAGGTTTCAGCCCGCCCTTCTCGATATGGATGGGGTTGAACGGCGGCGCCTGGATGGTCGCGTTGACCTGGCGCAGCGTATAGCAACCGGCAAATATCTTCTCGCCGCCATCCTTGTCGGTGGCGCGGATCGCGACGGGCACGTTGAAATAGATGCTGCCGGCAGCGCCTTCTTCCCCAATCCCGCCGGTCTGGACCTCGACACTCGCGGTGCCCTCATAGCCTTTTGCGAAGGCGTCGAAGTCCTTGGCCGGCTTGGTCTCGCCGAAATAATCCCAGGCGCGCGCATATTCCCGGCGGTTGATGGCATTGTAGAACGACTGGATAACCGCCTCGGGATCCGAGCGGTTGTCGACATAAGGCGTTTCAGCGGCGAACACCGCTGGCGCGATGGTGAAGGTGATTGCCACTACTGAGGCGAAAGCCATGCATTTCATCGCGAATCTCCGGTCGGCCGGAGGATGTTAGCACGGAATACGGCCGGTCGATGACAGGCCGCCTCGGGCGCTCAGCCGAAGCCGAACGCCTTGGTACAGGCTAGCGAACCGCCATTTCGCGGGCAATGCGGGGAAAATCTGCCGGCTTGACGCCGATATCTGCCCGGTCGGAATTGCTCATTGAATGAAGCAGCGCCAGAGCCGCGCGGTAGCGCACATGCTCCTGCGGACGCGGGCGGGCGAACATCTCAGTAAAGAAACCCATAGTCAGGCTCCCGGTTGTTCCTCCCGAACCGTCAATATAGGTGATTCATGACAATTGTGCAGTGCACCATTCGCATGGCAGCCATGCGTGAGCCATCTGCCCAAGCCTCGCAGGTGCGGAGTTCCGATAAACTCTTTCCGAACCTGCGCATGTATTTTTAACGAGCCTTTCCTATGTTTCAGCTTGAACGGACGCGCCTTGCGGGGAGAGAGACATCAGCGCGAAAGCCAAACGGGATTTTGCCTCCCTCCTTGATGATCTCTTCGTTGCCCCGCAGGAGGCCGAGGATACCGCCGCCGCGCCGTCCATCCCGTTCGACTACCTTTCCGTCGTCGATGAACTGCATTCGGGTCGCATCAAGGTTTCAGGCGAAGCCGCTGCGGCCGAGTACCGCGAGGCCGGCGCGGATCTTTCCGCCGAATTTGCCGCTTTGCTCGACCAGGTGAAGGTCGCTCTGGCGGAGGAGGCCCCTGCATCGGCCGAGGACAGGTTGCCGCCGGTCGATCCCGATTCCATCGCCGCGGAGCTCGGTCTGGATCGCGATGTCGCGGATATGGATTTCAACCGGCTGCGTCGCGGCTTCGCTTTCGACAATCATCCCGACCGCGTCGCGCCGCACCTGCGCCAGCGCGCCGCCATCCGCATGCAGATCGCCAACATGCTGATCGATGATGCCCGCCGGCGCGCCGAATCGGCCAAGGGCCGGTAAAACTATCCGCTATGCGTGGCTTGTCGGCTTGGAGATTGGCCGGCGTCTGGGCTAGGATGCGGCTCCCTCCCGCGCTTCCGCGCCCATCTTCCTCGGAGCCACACCATGAAAATGAGCCGCCTCGGCCGGACCGACCTTCTTGTCTCGCGCATCTGCCTCGGTTCGATGACGTGGGGCCAGCAGAACACCGAACAAGAAGGCCACGCGCAGATGGACCTCGCCTTCTCGCGCGGCGTCAATTTCATCGATACCGCCGAGCTTTACCCGATCCCGCCCAAAGCCGACACGCAAGGGCAAACGGAACGCATCATCGGCAGCTGGATGAAGGCCAGGGGCAACCGCGACAAGGTGGTTCTGGCTTCCAAGGTCGTCGGCCGCACTGCGAACGAGTATTTTCGCGGCGGCAGGCCTTCGACGCTCAACCGCGCCGACATTTTCGACGCCGTCGACAAATCCTTGGCCAAGTTGCAGACCGACTACCTCGACATTTACCAGATCCACTGGCCCGACCGGCCGGTGCCGTGGGGTGCCAACCCGACCCGCATCGGCTCGACCAAGCCTCGCGCCGACGCTTTCGGAGGCCCCGACGACGAAGTGCCGATTGCCGAGACGCTGGCGGTTTTCGACGAACTGGTGAAAATCGGCAAGATTCGCCACTACGGCCTGTCGAATGACAGCAGTTGGGGCGTGATGCGTTTCGTCGCCGAGGCGGACAAAGGCATTGGCCCGCGTCCGGTGTCGCTTCAGAACGCCTACAATCTTCTCAATCGCACGTTCGAGGTCAATCTGGCCGAAGTCTGCGACAGGGAGGGGATTTCGTTGCTCGCCTATTCCCCGGTGGCGCAGGGCTATCTGACCGGCAAATACGACAACGGTGCGCGGCCGGAGGGATCGCGGACGCGGTTGTTCAACCGTGGCCAGCGCTACGAGACGCCGAACGCAGCCGAGGTACAGCTCGAATACAGCACGCTGGCGCGCTCCTTCGGCATGGAACCGGCGCTTTTCGCCGGCGCCTATGTCGCGAGCCGGCCGTTCGTCACGGCTTCTATCGTTGGCGCTACCAACCTTTCGCAGCTCCAACTGGCGCTGTCCGCTGTCGATGTAACGTGGACCGAAGAGATGCAGACCGCGGTGGATGCTATTCACCAACGCGTCGGCAATCCTTGCCCCTGACAGGATGTCGGGGCTTGCGCCTCGGTCCGTCCATCATGAATTATGCGCGATCAGCGCCGCGATGCGGAAAAAAGGACAAGGTCGAGCCATGCTGCGTGTGAACAGGATCAACGTCAACGACATCTATGTGCCGACCGCGCGGCGCAAGACGCTGCATCCGGAAACCGTCCGTCATCTCGCCGAGGATATCCTCGAGAACGGCATGAAAACGCCGATCCAGGTGCGCCATGACGGCAAGCGCTACGTACTTGTCGAGGGCTTGCACCGGCTGGAGGCGGCGAAGTGGCTCGGCGAGACCGCAATTGACGCCTATCTGGTCCAGGCGAAGCGGCACTAACCGCTCCTTTGCAGTAACGGCTTTCCGGGCGGTGCAGAAAAATTTGCAGTGGGTTGTCGGGCTGGCCAGAGCCCCAGCGTCCTAGGCGCGAAAGCAATTCAACCCGAGGAGACGCAAATGACCACCAAGCTCGACATCGCGCCCAGTTCCGACCGCGAACTGGTTCTGGCCCGCATCATCGATGCGCCGCGGCAGAACGTCTATCGCTGCTGGACCGAGCCGAAGCTCGTGACCCGGTGGTTTGCGCCCAAGCCGTGGACGACGCCGCGCGCCGAGATGGACGTTCGCGCGGGCGGTTCGAGCATGGTCGTGATGGCCGGACCGGACGGCGCCGAGTTCGAGAATCCCGGGCTCTACCTGGAAGTCGTTCCCGGCGAGAAGCTCGTCTTCACCGACGCCTTCACCAAGGCATGGGAGCCTTCCGAGCGGCCCTTCATGACCGTCGTCCTGACGATGGAAGATGAAGGCAGCGGCAAGACCCGCTACATCGCCCGCGTCAAGCACTGGACGGCGGAAGGCCGCGAGCAACACGAGAAGATGGGCTTCCATGAAGGCTGGGGCCAATGTACCGAGCAGCTCGAGGAACTGGCCAAAAGCCTCTGAGCTTTTCACCTTGCTGAAACGGCCGGGCTGAAAGCGCGCGGCCGCTTCTTGTGATCCATCGCTTTGCCTGATCTCGACGTCAGCGCATTTGAATTGACGCTTACCTCGCCCCAGCTAGTTTTGGTGCAGCCAATAGCAGGGTGTGACGACATGACTGGACGATATCAAGGCGGATGCCTGTGCGGCGCGGTGCGCTACAAGGCGGAGGGCGAGCCGATCAACCAGCGCGTCTGCCACTGCCAACTGTGCCAGAAGGCCATCGGCGCTGCGTTCAACGCCCGCGTCCTGTTTGCGATCAAGGATGTGGCCGTTCAAGGCGAGGTCGCGATGGTGAATTCCTCGCCCGACCTCAAGCGCGGCTTTTGTCCGAAATGCGGAACGACGATGTTCTCCCGCCGCGACAGCGCCGGCATCATCGGCATCACCACCGGCTCTCTCGACGACCCGGGCGTGTTCAGGCCGCAGATGCACATCTACACCGCCTTCAAGCAGCCCTGGGTGACGATCGACGACGGCCTGCCGCAATATGAAGGCGCGCCGCCCGCCTGATTTTGCGCCCGCCCGAACTTTGCGCCCGCTTAGTATTTTCTTTCACATCTTCAGGTTGTCGGAACGTTGCCGTTCCTCAGCGAGGCGTCGATTGGCCGGTCCGTTTCTTTGATGGACGGTTCGCCCATGCCATCGTTGGATTTCGGACGGTTCCAGAAGGAAGAACCGTCTCGAAGGAGGATACGGTTCGTCGGCAGCGAAGGAGGACGCATACGCATGGACAGGTTGATCCCGATGCTCGATCTGGCTCGGTTCGAACAGGGCAGTTCCGAGCGCCGAACCTTCCTCGCCGACCTGAGATCGGCGGCACGCGATGTCGGCTTCTTCTATCTTTCCGGTCACGGCATCCCCGATACGCAAGTCGACGACGTCTTGTCGGCGGCACGGAGGTTTTTCGACCTGCCGGAGCCGGAAAAACTTGCCATCGAAATGGCAAACTCGCCGCATTTCCGCGGCTATACCCGAGCCGGAGGCGAACTGACGAAGGGCAGGGCGGACTGGCGCGAGCAACTCGATATCGGCATCGAGAGGCAGCCTATCCCGCCGCAGCCGGGAGCGCAGGCATGGACAAGGCTGCCAGGCCCAAATCAATGGCCGTCCTCGCTTCCGAGCCTGAAACCAACCCTGCTTTCATGGCAGGCCACTGTTACAGAAGTCGCGATTCGTCTGCTCAGGGCTTTCGCGCTGGCGTTGCAACAGCCCGAGGATATTTTCGACGCCCTTCATGCGGATCAGCCCAATCACCGGATGAAAATCGTGCGCTATCCGGGCCACGACCATGCCGATGGCGAGCAGGGCGTGGGCGCGCACAAGGACGGTGGCTTTCTGACCCTTCTGCTGCAGGATGCGGAACGTGGGCTGCAGGTCGAATATGACGGCTCCTGGGTTCCCGTCGATCCGATGCCTGGCACATTGGTGGTCAACATCGGCGAACTGCTCGAACTGGCGTCGAACGGTTATCTGCGGGCGACGGTGCATCGGGTCGTCAGTCCGCCTGTCGGCGGTGAGCGGCTTTCCATACCGTTCTTCTTCGGTGCGGGTCTCGACGCCACCGTTCCGCTTCTCGACCTGCCGTTCGAACTGGCGGCCGAGGCGCGAGGCCCCGCGAGCGATCCTGCCAACCCTCTCTTTAACGACGTGGGTCTGAACGTGCTGAAAAGCCGCCTGCGCTCGCATCCCGACGTGGCGCGCCGTCACTACGCCGATCTCCTGGATGCCGGCTTCGCCGTCCGGCAATGGCCGGCCTGATCGTTACGCTGCCCGCTTTCTTCTCCGGTTCGCTCTGGGGGCGCCGCGAATTGTTCGCGGCCACCGCGCCGCGAAATCCCATTTGGGTGCGGGCAGAGTGCCTTGCGTTTCGGTCAAATATTGCTGCGACGCAGCATAATTTTTCCTGCAAATGCCACACGATAGCCGCCGAACGATCATTGGCGAGCCATGATTGCAACCCTATCTAAAGGGGCGGCGGGCAAGCCATCGAGGAGGCGAACATGAACGAGGGCACACAGACCCTGGACGAGTTGTTGAGCGATCCGATGATCCAGATGGTCATGGCGCGCGACAGTGTCCGGCCGGAAGAGGTGCGCTGGCTGCTCAAGCGTGTGCGCGACCGCGAGCAGGATCCCTCGCTTCCGCCCGCCTATATGCTCGCCGAAACCTGCCGCGGGCGCTGCAAGGGGCTTTGATTGCCGGGCGTTCTTTGCCAGCGGCCGGGGCGTCTCTCCGGTCCTTGGTTTGTAAACGGATCGCCGGTCTTTTGGGCTCGGCGATCTTTTCTTGTCGGATTTTCAGAAAATTGTTTTGCGATAACAACGCAATAATTGCCCGTTAACCCGGCATTCACCAAGCCGGCGTCATGAATCGCATTTGATTCAAACTTTGTTGGTAATTTCCCGTTCATAAATGACGTTCGTCTCCGGCGCAGTCTGTCGCCGGCCTGTTTTGTAGTGCGTACAGGGTTCAGATGCGTTCGTCAGGCGTTACCGCCATCCTTCTCGTTTGTCTTGGCCTGACCGGCGCCGGCTGCACGTCGAGCTCCGGTCTCGAAGACATGATGCCGCGTCCCTCTCATGAGGTGACCAGTTCCATCACCCGCCCGGTCCGCCCCGATGCGCCCGTCGAGACGGCCTCTTCGCCAATGCCAGTCGTCTCCAGGCCCGATCTGCCGATGGCCGCCCTCGCTGGACCGGAACCGGATGATCTCGTGTCGGAAGCCGAGCCGGTTCAGATGGCCGCGCTTGTCCCGCGCGCAAAGCCGGCGGTCGCGTCCAGGGCGCTGATCGACGAGATCATCGTCAACGAGCGCCGCTTCCGGGACGCCAAGCCGATCAATTTCGGCAAGGCTTCGCCGAAAAACCTGGCGGTTCACGGTGTCGATGTGTCGCGCTGGCAGGGCGACATCGACTGGCGGAAGCTGCGCAGCCAAGGCGCCAACTTCGCCTATATCAAAGCCACCGACGGCGGCGACCACATCGACCCGATGTTCCGCGAGAACTGGCGCGGCGCCTCTGCCGCGGGCCTTCGCCGCGGCGCTTACCACTTCTTCTACTGGTGCCGCACCGCCAGTTCGCAGGCCGACTGGTTCATTCGCAACGTGCCCAAGGTTGACGGCGCTCTGCCGCCGGTCATCGACGTGGAATGGAACCATCAGTCGAGCTGCAAGCGCCGCCCCTCCCGCGCCACGGTGATCGAGAAGATGCAGGTCTTCATGGACAGGCTGGAACGCCACTACGGCCAGCGCCCGATCATCTACACCGCGCCCGATTTCTATGCCGACAACCTCAAGGGCGCATTCCTGGACTATCCGTTCTGGCTGCGGTCGGTCGCCCGCCACCCGGCCAAGGTTTATCCCGGCCGCAGATGGGTATTCTGGCAGTATTCCGGATCGGGGTTGTCGCATGGGGTCAGGGGCCGCATCGACCTGAACGTCTTCAACGGCGACGAGCGCGAATGGCGCGGCTGGCTGAGCGGCGGCGAGATCGTGGCCGACGCCAACTGAGGCCCTACGGCTGTGCTGCCAGATGGTCGGCAAGTCGCAGCGCCAGCGCGCCGATCGTGAGCGTCGGGTTCGCCGCCGCCGCGTGGGGGAACACGGATGCGTCGCAGCCATAGAGGTTGGCAAGCGCGTGCGTTTTGAGGTTCGCGTCGAACACACCGTTTCCGGCAGTCTCCGATGTCGTCACGCAAGGCACCCAGATATGGGCATCGAGGAAGCAGCCGGAGGAAACGAAATTCCAGAACTCATGCGCGGCAAGGTTGGAATTGCCGTTGGGAAATTCCGGGCAAACCGCCCAGCAATCCGTATCCGCCGCCGCTGCCGGCTTGAAACAGAAAAGCCCGACGGCGCGGGCCTCCATGCATTCCGCATTGGCTGATCCGTCACGAAAACCAACTTCCACCCTGCCGAAGCAGGTCCTCACCGAGTCTTGGTAACAGTCTACACGGGCTTGGCCAATGTACCAGTGGTTGAGACGCGTCTCATCAATTGATACGAAAAGAGAGAGAGCGCGGCCGGCAGGGAAGCCATCGTCTGGACCATTGGTTGGGTCCGAACGGCGGTGGCGCTTGGGCCATGCGTCACCTATCTGCAAGACCTGAGCCATCATCCGGAGAGCACAAGATGACCGATGCCTATACGCCGCCGAAAGTCTGGACCTGGGAAAAGGCTTCCGGCGGCCAGTTCGCCAACATCAATCGGCCTATTGCCGGGCCGACCCACGACAAGGAACTGCCGGTCGGCAAGCATCCGTTCCAGCTCTATTCGCTCGGCACGCCGAATGGCCAGAAGGTCACGATCATGCTGGAGGAGCTGCTGGCGGCGGGCCACAAGGGGGCCGAATACGACGCCTGGCTGATCCGGATCAACGAGGGCGACCAGTTCGGCTCGGGCTTCGTCGAAATCAACCCGAACTCCAAGATCCCGGCGTTGATGGACCGCAGCGGCCCGACGCCGATCCGCGTCTTCGAATCCGGCGCCATCCTGATGCATCTGGCTGAAAAGTTCGCCGCCTTCCTGCCGACGGAGCAGCCGGCGCGCGCCGAGACGCTGTCCTGGCTGTTCTGGCAGATGGGCTCGGCGCCGTTCGTCGGCGGCGGCTTCGGCCATTTCTATGCCTATGCGCCGGAGAAGATCGAATACGCCATCAACCGCTATGCGATGGAGACCAAGCGCCAGCTCGACGTGCTGGACCGCCGCCTGGCCGATAACGAGTTCGTCTCCGGCTCGCAATACACCATCGCCGACATGGCGATCTGGCCCTGGTATGGCGGCATGGCCAAGGGCCTGCAGTACGGCGCCGGCGAGTTCCTGTCGGTGCACGAGTACAAGAACGTCATCCGCTGGGCCGACCAGCTTGCCGAGCGTCCGGCGGTGAAGCGCGGCCGCATGGTCAACCGGGTCCAGGGCGAGCCATCGACGCAGCTGCGCGAACGCCACGACGCCGGCGATTTCGAGACGAAGACGCAGGACAAAGTCGCGGCGGAGTAACCCTCAAGTCCGTCCGACTGCCTTGTAGAGCTACGATCAGGTTGGATTGCAGGTCATCCCATTCCGGCGAGCGTTGTCGATGCAATCCTGCCTGTTCGAATAGCCTTGGCTTGAAGATCCGACGATCCGACCGTTGGCGGCTGTCCGCCGCCAGCGCCAGCCGTCGTTCGCATAATAGATTTCCCAGGTGTCGCCATTCCCGTCCTTGCAACTAGCCATTGTAGTCCTCCATTAGGAATTGAGGAGTACGGTGAGTCGGGCTGGGATTCCCACGAATTGAGTACAACCCCCGGATTGTATAAATCGATTGGAAGGTTGTCGGATCGCTGCGGTAGGCACTCCTCCCAAAAAACCAATTAAAAAATGCAACCGGATTGTCGGTTCCGTCGGAGCCCGCACGTCCTTGGAGCGCGAGCGGTATGGTGACGCCTGAAAGGGGGGCCCTGCCGACAGGTTCGAACTCCGGAGACCATCATGAACCATTCCTATCGTTGGGTGATCGTCGCGGCAGGTGGCGTGCTGGGATGCGTCGCCATCGGCGCGATGTTTTCGCTGCCCGTTTTCCTGTTGCCCATGTCGCGCGAGACCGGCTGGTCGGTGACCGGCATCTCCACCGCCATGACCATCGGCTTCCTGGCCATGGCCGGCGCCAGCATGGTGTGGGGCAATCTGTCCGACCGCTTTGGCGCGCGCCCGGTGGTGCTGGCCGGATCGGTTATCCTTTCCGGCAGCCTGGCGCTGGCCAGCCAGGCCAGCTCGCTGATCCAGTTCCAACTCCTCTTCGGCCTGTTGGTCGGGGCCGCCACCGCCGCCGTCTTCGCGCCGATGATGGCCTGCGTCACCGGCTGGTTCGACACCCGGCGCAGCCTCGCCGTCTCGCTGGTCTCGGCCGGCATGGGCATGGCGCCGATGACCATGGCGCCGCTCGCCGCCTGGCTGGTGTCCGTCTACGACTGGCGAACCTCGATGCTGATCATCGCCTGCATCGCCGCCATCGTCATGATCCCGACGGCATTGCTGGTGCGCCGCCCGCCCGCCGCCGACGAGCCCGAGATGACCGGCGAGGCCGGTCCGCAGGCCGGCCCGGGATCGGCCATGACGGTCAGGCAGGCAATCCGCTCGCCGCAGTTCATCACCCTTCTGGTGGCGAACTTCTTCTGCTGCGCCACCCATTCCGGCCCGATCTTCCACACGGTCAGCTATGCGGTGACCTGCGGCATCCCGATGATCGCGGCGGTCTCCATCTACAGCGTCGAGGGCCTTGCCGGCATGTTCGGCCGTATCGGCTTCGGCGTCATGGGCGACCGCTTCGGCGCCCAGCGCGTGCTGGTGGCCGGGCTGTTTGCGCAGGCGTTCGGCGTGCTTGCCTATGTCTTCGTCAGCCAGCTCGGCGGTTTCTACGCGGTCGCAGCCCTTGTCGGCTTCATCTATGCCGGCGTCATGCCGCTCTACGCGGTCATCCTGCGCGAAAACTTCCCGATGCGCATGATGGGCACAGTCATCGGCGGCACCGCCATGGCCGGCAGCCTCGGCATGTCGACCGGGCCGCTGGTGGGCGGGCTGATCTACGACAATCTCGACGGCTACGCATGGCTGTACATCGGCTCCTGGGGCATCGGCCTCGCCGCCTTCCTCATCGCCATCATGTTCAGGCCGTTCCCCAAGGCTGAGGGCCGGCTGGTGGCTGCATGACGCGCGGATGCGATCCCGCCGGGGCAGTCCCGGAGGGTGAAGTTGTCAGAGCATTAAGGGAAAAACCGCAGACATCGCGGCGGATTGGGCGGCTTCAATATCCGCAGGCTCCGCCTGCCGGTTGAAGCAACCGGGGCGTGCCGCGCTTGCACCCGCGCCGTGATGGGGCGCGCAGCGTTTGCGCCGGGCTCGAAGCGGTCGCGGCCGGCGGCTTGCATGAGCACAAGCGCGGCCGCCAGCGCCCGCAATCGCAGCGCAAGGCGCATGGCGTCGTCGGGATCATCGCCATCACTGGAGGTGGCCATCCAGTCGCCGGCGGCGACGATGGCGTTGGCGGGGACGGGCGCGCCGAATGCGCGCGCCGCGTCGGCAACGCAGCGATACGCGGCTTCCTCAGCAGGACTTATGGCCGCGAGCACGCGGCGGCGCACGAACCGGGAGCGGCGCGAGGCCTGATCGGCCAGATCGGCGAGCGAAACCAGCAGCGCTGCGATGCGCAACAGCCAGGTCCCGCCCGTCTCCGTATTCCACCCCACCGTCGCGCCTCCTTTCCGTGCTGGCGCGGGCATTGTGCGGACGGTGGAGGGGAGGTGGATAGATTTTTGGGTCGCCCTCCGGTTACCAATCGTCATCCTCGGGCAAGTGGAGCGAAGTGGAACGCAGGATCGTTGTTCGGTTCTAGAGGTGATGTCCCGCGGGCGAAGTGCCGCCCGCGTCGTCGGCGGAGCCCATGCCGCCCCCGCCCATGCCACCACCCATGCCGCCGCCGGCTCCGCCACCTCGGCCTCCGCCGGCATTGCCGCCTTCGCCGCGCCCACCTCCTCGGCCCGAGCCGGACGAAGGCCGCGCCGGGCCCTGGCGCGGCATAGGCAGGTCGGCGGGCACCGGCGCGAGGTCGAGCGCGACGCGGATGAAGTCGCGCAGCGACACGACAAGATCGTGCGTTTCGACCCGCCGCCCGGCCACCAGTTCGCCGACCGCCCGCTGGGCCAGCCGCACCTGCTCCTCGGTGCCGAGCAGGATGATGTCGGAGAGCGCCGCCTCCACCGCGTCGCGGATGCGGCGCTGGCGCTCCGAACCTTCGTCGGCGGCATCGCCGACCTCCGTCTCGTCATCGGCGCCGCTCGCGTCGAGGCCGCCTTCCGTTTCAGCCTTGCCGGAAGCGGCGGCCCGGCTGCGCAGGCGCACGTCGCGCAGATGCGTCGGGTCGACGGAGAGATTGCCGGTGAACGAGCCGCCCAGCACCTTGTAGGCGGCAATCAGCGTGCGCAGCCGCTCGTTGATCTGCCGGTTCATGCGCTCGCGCCGCTGCTGGATGGTGAACATCATCAACAGCCGGATGCCGATGCTGATGAGCGTGAACAGCGCCAGCCCCACCAATGTCGTCAAAATGCTCTGCCAGGATCTGAAATCGAAATTGCGCAATGGTCATGCCTCGGGGGTGGACTATCGGCGCAGTATGCATGGGGAGGGCGGAAAGGCGATGGGGGAGGAAGGCGGTCAAATACTTGTTTTTATCGCCATTTGAAATATTGCGCACACCCCAGAATGATAACTTGAGATTGCATGCGCATTTAAAATAACAACTTGGAATCGCTAGATAGCACGCTCTGGCTGAAACTATTATTCACGCAACCAAAGCGTGTTAAAAACCATGTCGCGCCAGACACCAAACGAACGTGATCGTACCATTGGTAGAGAACTCGCGCTCAGGCGTCGAGCCGCGAACAAAACGCAGCAGCATGTCGGCGATCACATAGGAGTCACTTGGCAACAGATTAGCAAGTACGAGCGCGGCGAAGATTGTATTTCCGCCAGTCGGCGCGATCAGATTATCGAATATCTTGAGCCGGTCCCGTTGACAGGGTTCAGTGAGGCTCAGGCGCCGTATCTATCACCTCGCAGCGAGACGTATCTTCGTACAGAGTTGGAGAACGTTGTCCGTGATCTGAATTCCATTCTCGACAGATTGTGAGAGTATTTCGAACGGTATCGTCGGTAGCTGCCAAGCCGCCATCATGGCCTATGTGCGAGATACGCGCCTCAGCCTGGCGATGAAGCACCACAAGGGGAGAGATGGGAGGCAGCCCTATCTTCGTCATCCATGGGCAAACGAAGGCGCAGCCGCCCCGCTTTCGTCATCCTCGGGCAAGTGGAGCGAAGCGGAACGCGGCCCGAGGATCCATGCCGGAGCGTCTAGGAGAGCACGCCCATCCGAACCGGCCCGCGTCCTGCACCGTCCCGCACGACCGCGCCGTTCAAGCATGGATCCCAGGGTCTCCGCCTCGCTTCGCTCGGCTCCGCCCTGGGATGACGAAGGGCCTGCGCTTCTGGAACGACGACGTGCTGCGCGACCTGAATGGCGTCTGCGAAAATTTCATCGCCTATGTGCGGAATACCAGCTTGCAGCTGTAGAACTGTCTTCCTCATCTCGCAGGGAATAAGGTGGAGCTTGGTGCGGGCGCTTCTACCGATCTCAGCATGGGGAATGGGACGAAATGCACAGTCATTTGAAGAAGAGGTGGATAAATTGGCTAGTCTTCGTCGAGAAGCTGAGCAGAAAGAAGGTCAGCTAAATATGACTCCATCGGCGACAAATCTAAATTTCCTGCATCCCAGATGCGATCGACCTCCCTCAAAGCAGCAACATAAGGACCTCTATACTCTCGAATTCTTTCCGGGACAATTTTTCGACCAGGTAACAACGTTCCGCTTCTTACACAAAGAAGATAATAGCAGACTGCTCGCGCGGTCCTGCCATTTCCTTCTATAAAAGGATGTATCCAATTTAAACGCCAAAGGCCGTACCCAGCTAACTGAGGCGCAGTTAAATTGTCCCAATTCTCGTGTATAAAAGAAATAAATCTATCCATCAAATCAGGAACAGCATCAAAATGCGGAGGAATATGATTTCCGACGTAGATAGGCTCTTCGCGAAATCTTCCGCCAAACTGTGAAATGCCAGATACCGCAACGTGGTTTAATGACCATAGCATATATTTATCGATGGCTGTTGGACCATGTTGAAGGCCTATTTCTATAAAGTTTGTAAGGAGATCGTATTGCCTAAGGAGATTTTTCTCCAGAATGGCCGCGTATAATTCAGGATGTCTGGATTCTGTTACGAGCATAAAAAAAGAAGCCCGCTTTCGCGAGCTTCCTCCTGTTGGTTAGACATGAAGCATACGGATACTCTGCGATGCGCTTCGTGCTGACTCCTTTGTTATTTTCGAACCTTCGGGCGCATTACCATAAACGAAGCTAGCACGTTGTTCCTTCAACTGATCGTCGGTTACGCCGCGCCGCTGGGCGTCCTCAATAAGACGGTCGAGTTCAGGTCGCGCGGGCGCAGGCGTTATAACAGTTTTACGGGCGGCCATTTTTATTCTCCCAAGGCTGAAGTGGTTCGATCATATCAAACCACTTTACGACAGCGATTCTACGGATTCGGGTACCCTGTACAAGTCGCCAATTTTTGGCAAAAATTAATACACCTCCATTGTTGCAGTCTTGTCTCAGCGGTAGGTGGTGTGAGTACAAATATGGAACAGGCGCGCTAATTTGCAACAAAAATCGGCCCGATCTTATGACCGGGCCAAAAGCATAGCCTTTTAAAGTGAGTTGTCTCAACTGCACCCGCTCGTTGACCCGCACGTGTCGCATTTCTCACACGTCCCGTTCCGCACCATCGTGAAATTGTGGCACTCGGAGCATTCGTTGCCGGTGTAGCCCTGCATCAGGCTCTGCTGACGGCGGGTGGCGGCGAGCGCCTTGGCGTCGGCGGCTTCCCTGGCGGCGGCGTCGGTGAACAGCGCCGAGGCGGGAGAGGTCGCTTCCTCGGCCTCGTCCTGGACGATGTCCTCCACCAGCTCCTTCGCCCGCTCCTCATAGTCGCGCTTGTAGGCGACGGCCTCGTCGGCGGCCGGCTTCAGCGCCAGCACGTTGGAGCCGGCGAAGGCCGTGGGCGCGGCGCGGGCGGGGGCGCTGCCCGCACCCTGGCCGCCGAGGCCTTTCGGCTCCGTTGTGCCGGACACCAGCTTCACCGGCGAGGCACCGCGGTAGAGGCCCTTGGAGAAGGGCGACGTCTTGCCTTCGTTGATGCCGCGGCCGAGCGCCGTGTTGCCGAAGTCGGACGTGTCGACATGGGCGAGGTCGTTGCGGCCGGCATAGGACACGGCGAGTTCGCGGAACACGTAATCGAGGATCGACGTGGCGTTCTTGATCGCGTCGTTGCCCTGCACCATGCCGGCCGGCTCGAACTTGGTGAAGGTGAAGGCCTCGACATATTCCTCCAGCGGCACGCCGTACTGGAGGCCCAGCGAGATGGCGATGGCGAAATTGTTCATCATGGCGCGGAAGGCGGCGCCTTCCTTGTGCATGTCGATGAAGATCTCGCCCAGCCGCCCGTCGTCGAACTCGCCGGTGCGCAAATAGACCTTGTGGCCGCCGACGATCGCCTTCTGGGTGTAGCCCTTGCGGCGGTTCGGCAGCTTCTCGCGGTCGCGGTAGAGTCGCTCGACGATGCGCTCGACGATCTTCTCCGTCACCTGCACCGCCTTGGCGGCGGCGGGCGCGGCGATCAGCGCCTCGACGGCCTCGTCCTCCTCGTCGTCCTCATCGGCGATGAGCGAGGCGTTGAGCGGCTGCGAAAGCTTGGAGCCGTCGCGGTAGAGCGCGTTGGCCTTCAGCGCCAGCTTCCACGACAGCATGTAGGCGCTCTTGGCGTCCTCCACCGTCGCTTCGTTCGGCATGTTGATGGTCTTGGAGATGGCGCCCGAGATGAAGGGCTGCGCCGCCGCCATCATGCGGATGTGCGATTCCACCGACAGGTAGCGCTTGCCGATCTTGCCGCAGGGGTTGGCGCAGTCGAACACAGGATAGTGCTCGACCTTGAGGAAGGGCGCGCCCTCCAGCGTCATCGCACCGCAGACATGGATGTTGGCGGCCTCGATCTCCTTGCGGGAGAAGCCGATCGCCGGCAGGATCTCGAACGAGAAGTCGGCCAACTGCTCGTCAGTGAAGCCGAACGTCTCCTTCACCCAGTCGGCGCCCAGCGTCCACTGGTTGAACACGAACTTGATGTCGAAGGCCGATTTCAGCGCTGCGTTCACCGCCGCGATCTTCTCGTCGGTGAAGCCTTTTGCCTTGAGCGTTGAAGGGTTTACGCCCGGCGCTTGATTCAGATTGCCATGGCCCACCGCATAGGCGTCGATCTCGGCGATCTGGCTTTCGGAATAGCCCAGCGTGCGCAGGGCCTCCGGCACCGCGGCGTTGATGATCTTGAAATAGCCGCCGCCGGCCAGCTTCTTGAACTTCACCAGCGCGAAGTCCGGCTCGATGCCGGTGGTGTCGCAATCCATGACGAGGCCGATCGTGCCGGTCGGCGCGATGACGGTGGCCTGCGCGTTGCGGTAGCCGTGCTCCTCGCCGAGTTCGATGGCGCGGTCCCAGGCGGCCTTGGCGTGTTCGCCAAGTTCCGCCTGCTTCAGGTCGGCATGGACCAGCGGCACCGGGTTGACGGCCAGCTTCTCGTAGCCGTCCTTCTCGCCATAGGCGGCGCGGCGGTGGTTGCGCATCACCCGCAGCATGTTGACGGCGTTGCGGTCGTAGTCGGCGAAGGCGCCGAGTTCGGAGGCCATCTCCGCCGAAGTCGCATAGGCGACGCCGGTCATGATCGCCGTGAGGGCGGCGCAGATGGCGCGGCCTTCATCGGAATCATAGGGAATGCCGGAGGTCATCAGCAGGCCGCCGATATTGGCGTAGCCGAGGCCGAGCGTGCGGTAATCGTAGGAAAGCTTGGCGATCTCCTTCGACGGGAACTGCGCCATCATGACGGAGATTTCCAGCACCATCGTCCACAGCCGAACCGTGTGTTCGTAGGCGGCGATGTCGATCGTGCCGTCGGCGTTGCGGTAGGGCAGGAGGTTGATCGAGGCGAGGTTGCAGGCCGTGTCGTCGAGGAACATGTATTCCGAGCACGGATTGGAGCCGCGGATCGGGCCGCCGGCCGGCGACGTGTGCCAGTCGTTCATCGTCGTGTTGAAGTGCAGGCCGGGATCGGCGGACGCCCAGGCGGCATAGCCGATCTTCTCCCACAGCTCGCGCGCCTTCAGCGTCTTCATCACCTTGCCGTCCTTGCGGGCGGTCAGGTGCCAGTCGCCGTCCTGCTCGACGGCGCGCAGGAAGTCGTCCTTCAGCGAGACGGAGTTGTTCGAGTTCTGGCCGGAAACGGTGAGGTAGGCTTCCGAATCCCAGTCCATGTCGTAGGTCTTGAAGTCGAGCGCGGTGTAGCCCTGGCGCGCGAACTGGATGACGCGCTGGATGTAGTTTTCCGGCACGGCGTTCTTCTTGGCCGCCTTGATTTCGCGCTTCAGCGCCGTGTTGATGGCCGGGTCGAAGCAGTCGTCATCCTGGCCCTCGCAGTTGATGCAGGCCTTCATGATGGCGTCGAGATGCTTCTTGACGATCTTGGAGCCGGTGACCAGCGAAGCGACCTTCTGCTCCTCCTTCACCTTCCAGTCGATGAAGGATTCGATGTCGGGATGGTCGGCATCGACGATCACCATCTTGGCGGCGCGGCGCGTCGTGCCGCCCGACTTGATGGCGCCGGCGGCGCGGTCGCCGATCTTGAGGAAGCTCATCAGCCCGGACGAACGTCCGCCGCCGGAAAGCTTCTCGCCTTCGCCGCGCAGCATGGAGAAGTTCGAGCCGGTGCCCGAGCCGTATTTGAACAGGCGCGCCTCGCGCACCCACAGATCCATGATGCCGCCCTCGTTGACGAGGTCGTCCTGCACGCCCTGGATGAAGCAGGCATGCGGCTGCGGATGCTCGTAGGAGGATTTCGACTTGGTCAGCTTGCCGGTGAAGGGATCGACATAGAAGTGGCCCTGGCCGGGGCCATCGATGCCATAGGCCCAGTGCAGGCCGGTGTTGAACCATTGCGGCGAGTTCGGCGCCACGCGCTGGGTGGCCAGCATGTAGCAAAGCTCGTCCATGAAGGCGCGGGCGTCATCTTCTGACGCGAAATAGCCGCCCTTCCAGCCCCAGTAGGTCCAGGTGCCGGCCAGGCGGTCAAAAACCTGGCGGGCGTCCGTTTCCGAACCGTAGCGTTCGTTTTCCGGCAGCTTCGCCAGTTCCGCCTCGTCGGGGACCGAACGCCACAGGAAGGAGGGGACGTCGTTCTCTTCGATCTTCTTCAGGCGCGCGGGCACGCCGGCCTTGCGGAAATATTTCTGCGCCAGGATATCGGCTGCGACCTGGCTGAATTGGGCGGGCACATCGATGTCGTCGAGACGGAACACGATGGAACCGTCCGGATTCTTGATCTCGGAAAGCGCCTTGCGGAATTCGATCTCCGCATAGGCGGCCCGCTCTTTTCCTGCCTTGGTGAAACGCCGCTCGATGCGCATCGGATCAGTCCCTTTTCATCTATATATAGCGCTTTCCGCCGGGTATTTCCCCACCCGTTTCGAAAGACGCAATTCCACCGCATCCGGCCGCCTCATGGCTGCCGGCTCTCCTGTCCGCTTCGTTCACCGCTTCGCTTCGAAAACACCTCGGATGAGGCCATTTTTCAAGCAGGTCAGTGTGAGCGGCCCCTCAAAAACCGAAAACTTGTCCTCGACATCATGTGAGGCGCTTTTACATTATCTAGACCAGAACCTAGCCGCAAACACTAAATATAGTGTTAACAGACAATTTATTCCAGTCCAAAAAGTCTCCCTATCGCCACCCCGACGCCCAAAAATCCCCACGCCTCCGCCTGCCTCGTGAACGGGCGGAAAGACGAGCAAAACGCACATAATGCGGGAAAAAGACCGGCCTCAGAACTTTCCGGTCGCGTTCACAACAGGAACGCATGGCCTATAAAAGGCGACTCGCCCCGGCCCGTCAAGGTCTCGTTCTTGTAGTTTTTGTGACCCCAATATCTTGTGCGTCACAAATGTGGATAACGGGGAGAAAGCAGGCGCTGGCCAGGCGCCTGCTGAACCGCGCTGGCTTACGAAAGCGGGATGCCCTGCGCACTCCTGAACCAGTCGAGCGGATTGTATTTGCGCTTGATGGCCCGCAGCGGCGAGAAGTGCCTCATATACGAGCAGCGTCGCGGGATCGCCGTGGGGTTGGAGGCCACCGTGTTGATCTTGCTACCATAGGAATCGATCATGCACAGGCTTGCCGCCATGTCCGGGGCGGACGCGAACTGAAGGCGGCAATAGGATCGCGGGTCCCTGCGACAGGCCGCTCAGGCGGCGAACTGTTCCGCATTGTGGCTGAAATAGACGATGATCCGGCGCAAATCCTGTTCCTGGACCATGTCGGCGGCCTCTTCCGGGGTAACCCAACGGCGCTGGCGCTCGTGCTTTTCCTTCCACTTGTCGGCGATCTCTTCCACCTTCAGGGGGAAAACCAGAACCTCGCAGGGCACTTGCTGGCCCGAGGCGAGCGCCTTGGCGTAGAAGTAGCGGCCGGCTTCGAAGTGGCACACCCGGCCTTGCAGGCCGGCTTCCTCACCGGCTTCGCGGGCGGCTGCCCGGCAGAGAGGCTCGCGTGCCTCCGGCCAGCCCTTGGGCAGGACCCAGCGGCCGGTGTCTCGGCTGGTGATGAGCATGATCTCCAGTTGGCCTTCCGTGCCGAGTCGCCATGGCAGCGCGGCCACCTGCAGCCGGCAGGGCTCGGTGCCGAAGAGCTTGCGGACCCGTTCGGCCATAAGGTTGTGTGACAGGGGTCCTGTCAGCATGGAAAGTCGTGCCTCAAAACGCTGAATCGTTTGCCGTCTCACGAATCGTACAGTTAATTATGCGTAATAAAAGTAAAAATTGCGCAAACCAGCTTTTCCTGCCGCGCAAAACGGCAGGAGGCGGCATTCGCGGGAGGTTCGAAGGAGGCGCGGTTGGGTTCGAATCAGCCGGCGTGATCGTCGGCGATCGGCTTCTGGTAGGTGAAGCCCATATCCCACGGGAAGTAGATCCACGTGTCCTGGCTGACTTCCGTCACGAAGGTATCGACCAGCGGCCGCCCCTTCGGCTTGGCGTAGACGGTGGCGAAATGCGCCTTCGGCATCATGGCGCGGACGATGCCCGCGGTCTTGCCGGTGTCGGTCAGGTCATCGACGATCAGCACGCTGGCGCCGTCATCGGACAAAAGGGAAGGGGTGATCTCCTTCAGCACCGTCAATTGGCCTTGCGACGTGTAGTCGTGGTAGGAGGCGACGCTCACCGTTTCGATGACGCGGATGCCGAGTTCGCGCGAGATGATCGCCGCGGGCACCAGCCCGCCCCGGGTGATGCAGACGATCGCTTTCCATTGCCCGATACCGGCCAGCCGCCATGCCAGCGCGCGCGCATCGCGGTGGAACTGGTCCCAGGAAACGGGAAAGGCCTTTTCGGGAAGCGACATGGTAGGCACTCCGGCAGCACGGCGGTCCGCGCGCGAACATGGATGGAATGCGCGCGGAATTAGCCGGAAACCGGCCGCCTTGGCAAGGGCAAGTGTCAAGCCGCCAGCGCGGCCCGCGTCGTCCCGATCATCAGCGCCGCCTGCGCCGCCTCGCGCCCCTTCTGGACGAAATGCTCGCGATAGATGCGGGTGTGGTGTTCCGTCTCCTGATAGTGGTGCGGCGTCAAAGAGACCGACAGAACCGGCACGCCGGTATCCATGGCCGCGCGCATCAGCCCGTCGACCACCGCCTGGGCGACGAATTCATGCCTGTAGATGCCGCCATCGACGACGAAGGCGGCGGCCGCGACGGCGGCATAACGCCCCGAAGCGGCAAGGTCGCGCGCCACCAGCGGCATTTCGAACGCGCCTGGAACATCGAATACGTCCACCTGTTCAGGCGGAATCAGCTGGAGGAAGCCGTCGAGCGCGCGCCCGACGATATCGGCATGCCAGTTGGCTTTGATGAAGGCATAGCGGGTGTGTGTCATGGTGATCACCTTTCTCGTAACGACGACACGTCACCGAAGGCGATCACGGGCACACCGGCGCGCTTGGCGCGCCGGCGATGCACGTTCTCTCTCATCCGGACTGTGACCGTCGGCCCAGGCATCGCACCTGGTCTGCTGACCCTTCCGGGGAAGGCGCTCGCGGGCTCGCGGCCAAGCCGCATACCGCCGGTGGGGACTTTCACCCCGCCCTGAGAACGGCGCGAAGATAGGCAGAAATGAGGGAGTGGGCAAGCCGGTGGCAGCTTGCCCGCCATCTGTCAGCGCGACAGGAACGCCGCGACTGGAACCGAGCGCAGCACCGAGCGCGTCACGCCGCCGAACAGAAGCTGTCGCAGCCAGGAATGGCTGTACGCCCCCAGAACCACCAGATCGGCTCCGCTTTCGGTGAGCCGCTTCTGGATGGTCTCCTCGACGCTGTCGCCATCGGTTTCCTGCACGACGACCGTGACGGCGGCGCCATGGCGCGACAGCGACGCGGCGATTTCAGCTCCGGCGGCCTGCATGTCGTCGACCGACTCCGGCGGATCGATGACCAGGATTTCCGTATGCTCCGCGTCGACAATGAAGGGCAGGGCATCGAAGGCTGCGCGCGCCGCTTCCCTGGACCCGTTCCAGGCGAGCAGGATGCGCTTGAAACTGGTGATGACCGGACCGTCCTTTGGCACCACAAGCACCGGCCGTCCGGCGTCATAGACCAGCGTATCGACATCCGCGCTCGCATCGCCATCCACGTCACGCTGCGCGGCGATGACGAGGTCGGCGGTGCGCACCGACGGGATACCGGAAATGGCGCTATCGCCGGTGAAGGTTTCGAGGCTGCGCCACTCGAAGGAAAGGCCGGATGACTCGATCTTGCCCAAAAACAGCGCCTTCAGCTTCGCCGATTGTTCCTTGTTGATCTCGGACGAGACCTGGAGGAATTCGGCGTCCGGAAAACCGGTCGCCGATGTATAGGGGACCGGCATGGCTTCGGCATGGATGCCGACCAGATGGCTGCCGAACTGCTTGGCGAGCGGAATGGCGCATTCGAGCACGCGCCCGGCGTCGTGCTCGCTCTGCAGGATTGCAACAATGGTCTTGAACATGGCTGTTCCCTCAATTCGCGGGACAATCCCCCGCTGAAAGAAAACGCCGCCGGTGCTTCGCGGTTCCGGGCCGGCCCTTACCGGCCTTGCGCTGCCACCATGGCCTCGACCTCCGCGCGCGCCGAATCCAGGGCTGCCTGCGTGCGGGCGCGCACGACGAGCTCGGTCCAGAACTTGCCGTCGGCATATTTGGGATAGGAACCGATGACCGTGTCGGGGTGCGCCTTCTGGATTTCGCCGAGCGGCCCGCCGATCGCGCCTTCGCCGAACGGGCAATGCACGGTCGCTGAAAGCATTTTCGCGCCGGTCTTCAGCGTCGGCACGACATTGTCGAGCATGGCCTGGAAGATCGACGGCACGCCGGCCATGACATGCACGTTCTCGACGCGGAACCCCGGCGCCAGCGACACCGGATTGTCGATGTGCTCGGCGCCGCGCGGCATCCGCGCCATGCGCTTGCGGGCCTCGGTGAATTCGAGGCCGCGCCCGGCGTAGTTCGCTTCCATCATGGCGTAGGCCCTGGCGTCATATTCGCAGGGAACGCCGAACGCCTTGGCGATGGAATCGGCGGTGATGTCGTCATGGGTCGGCCCGATGCCGCCGGTGGTGAAGACATAGGTATAGCGGGCGCGCACCGCGTTCACCGCGGCGACGATCTCGTCTTCCTCGTCGGGGACGATGCGCACTTCCTTCAGGTCGATGCCCACGGCGGTCATGATGTCGGCCAGATGGCCGATGTTCTTGTCCTTGGTGCGTCCGGAAAGGATTTCATCGCCGATGACGAGCATGGCGGCGGTGACGATTTCGGTCATGGAAGCGCTCCGGACAAGGTCGTGAATTCACTAGCGCGGCAGGTCCGCTCCGGCAATGCCGCTCGAATTGTGAACAATCCGTGCTCCAACCAGCGGTAGGCGATGAACGATCATTGCCCTAGATGCATGAGGGCGTTGCGCACGATGCGCACCTTATCAGGTCCTCGGAAGGAGACGAAGCATGGCGAAAGTACTGGTTCTTTATTATTCGAGCTGGGGCCACATGGAAAAAATGGCGCTTGCCGCGGCCGAAGGCGCGCGCGAGGCGGGTGCCGACGTGACGGTCAAGCGTGTTCCGGAACTGGTTCCCGAGGCCGTCGCCAAGGCCGCCCACTACAAGCTCGACCAGGAAGCAGCCATCGCCGACCCGCTCGAGTTGGAAAATTACGACGCCATCATCCTCGGCGCCTCGACCCGCTTCGGCGCCATGGCCTCGCAGCTTAAGAATTTCTGGGATCAGACAGGCCCGCTATGGGCCAAGGGCGCCCTGGTCAACAAGGTGGCTTCGGTCATGTCGTCCACGGCGACCCAGCATGGCGGCGCCGAGCTTGCCATCATCAGCGCGCAGGCCTCGCTCCAGCATCACGGGATGATCATCGTCCCGCTCTCCTATGCCTATCAGGACCAGATGGGCAATGACGTGGTGCGCGGCGGTTCGCCCTATGGCATGACCACCACCACCAACGGCGACGGCTCGCGTCAGCCCTCGGCGCAGGAACTGGACGGCGCGAAGTTCCAGGGCAAGCGGGTTGCCGAGATAACCATCAAGCTCCACGGATAAACGAAAGCGCCGGGCGTCGAGCCCGGCGCTTTCCGCTGCGTAGTCAATACAGGCGAGGCGCCTCGATCGCGCGACGCACCATGGAAATCAGTCGGAAACCTCGGTCTGCGGCCGGTCGCGGCCGTCGGCCAGCTCCTCGTGCCACTTGCCTTCCGAATCTTCATACTGGATGCCGTCAGTGGTGCCGGCGACCTGCTGCTCGGCCGATGCCTGCTTGGCCGCCGCCAGCGCATCGTCATGGGTCGGGAAGGTTTCGGAATATGTTGTTCCGACCTGGTAGGCCCAGCCGCCGTCATGTTCCACGATCTTGTATGTGAGCTTGCTCATGAACATACTCCCTTGAGAGGTTTTCCGAAGTTTATATGGCCGGGATAGTGGGGTCTAGGCCATCACTGGCAGGCATGGGCCGGCAGGGCCTAGTTGAGCTTTTCGTCAGGAACAAGAACGTCGGATTCCTTCGCCGCCTCCACCAGCGCGCGGCGCGCATCGGCGGTCGAGCGATAGCCTTCCAGCACCTTCAAGCAGGTCTCGACGGCGTCGCGGTGGCGGGGGCCGCGGTTCAGCGGCCATCCCGTCATCAGGCAATCGGCGGCCTCCTGGGCGCTGCGAATCTTGCGGTATTTGCCGACGTGACCGAGTTCGACCACCACCGGCTTCTCGAAAGGTTTCGTGTCCATCATGCCCGCCAACGCGGCGCCGGGCGAATGGTTGCGCTTTTCACACACAACCTTTCAAGCGCCGCTGCTTGGACGCTACCCAGCCGCCGGCTTCATCCAGTGCTGCATGGTCGTGACCGACCGCAAGAGTTGCGGCGTCGCCTCGATCTTTTCGCCGAAGACCGCCGCGGCGCGCCAGCCCCAGCGCGGATCGGCCAGGAAGGCGCGGGCCAGCGCCACCATGTCGGCGCGGCCATCGGCGACCACCGCATTCGCCTGTTCGGGCGTGGTGATCAGGCCGACCGCCCGCGTCGGGATATCCGCGCCCTTCCGGATCGCTTCGGCCAGATGCACCTGATAGCCCGGGCCGGACGGCAGTTTCTGGTGCGGCTGGTTGCCGCCGCTGGAAGCGCAGATGTAGGCGACCCCTTCCGCCTTGAGCGCCTTGGCCACCTCGATGGCTTCGTCGACGTCGAACCCGCCATCGACCCATTCCTTGACCGACAGCCGGGCGCCCAGCATCAGGCCGGGGGCGGCCTTCTTCACCGCCCTGGCGATCTCGACGGCGAAACGCATACGGTTTTCCAGCGGCCCGCCCCAGCGGTCTGTGCGCTGGTTGGAAAGCGGCGACAGGAACTGGAAGATCAGATAGCCGTGGGCCGCGTGCAGCTCGATGAAGTCGAAGCCCACGCGCTCGGCGCGCCTTGCCGAATCGCCGAACTTTTCGACCAGCCGCACGATGTCCTCGTCCGTCAGCGCATGCGGGACCTGCCAGCCGGTATCGTAGGCGATTGCCGAAGCCGACACGACCGGCCACGGGTCCTGGTCCGGCTTGAGCGGACCGCCGCCCTCCCATGGCTTCTGGTTGGAGGCCTTGCGGCCGGCATGGGCCAGCTGCGTGCCGAACTTCGTTCCCGGGCAGGCGACCGCCTTCGCGGCATCCAGCGCCCGCTTCGCCGCCTGCTCGTTATGGTCGGAGTAAAGTCCGAGGCAGCCATGGCTGATGCGTCCGCGACGCTCCACGTCGGTCATTTCCACGGTGACCATTCCGGCGCCCGACATGGCGTAGCTCATCCACTGCTGCAGGTGCCAGTCGGTGGCAGACCCGTCATCGGCCGAATACTGGCACATCGGCGCGATCGCGATGCGGTTGGGGAAGGTCAGGCCGTCAAGCGTGATCGGCTGGAAAAGCGGTGCGGTCATGGGGGCACTCCGGAGGCGGGAAGATCGCTATGTACGCAAACAAGTTGCTTCCCGCCAGACACGGAACGGTGAGTACGCCACGCGACTCCGCAGGAACCGTTCTCGCGCTTGCCAGTTGTTCAGAAATGACGATCAATTGGAGAACGGCCATGACCGATGCGGACAGCCTGCGACAAGGCCTTGCGAAACCGAAAGTGGCAAAGGCGGGCAAGCGGAAGCAACCGGAAGTGCTCGAAGAACAGCTGGAATCCGGATTGGAAGACAGTTTCCCGGCGAGCGATCCGCCGGCAGTGGTATCCAGCACGATTTCCGGCGGCGGCAAAAAGCTGGTGGGCGTCGAGGAACATCTGCGCCGCAAGCGTGAGGAAAAATCAGGACACTGATGTGTTCGTCAGGCTCACAGCCGCGCTCTGGCCAACCTTGGTGCGGACGGCGGGGATCGAACCCGCATAGCCGAGGCTGAGGGATTTTAAGTCCCTTGCGTCTACCAGTTCCGCCACGTCCGCGTGGCTTGCTTTTCAAATGCGCGGAGTGCTTCGTCAATGCCCGGTCGGCAAAACTTTCTGCCGACCGGAATTGTCCGGCGCCGGATCTTGCCGGCTCAATCCTCTTCGACGAACACCTCGTCGCGTTTCTTGCGCACGCTGGGCAGGAACACCACGATCAGCACGAGCAGGGCGATGCCGAGCAGCGAGGCGCTGATAGGCCGGGTGAAGAAGGTCGTCGGATCGCCGCGCGACAGGATCATGGCGCGCCGCAGATTTTCCTCCAGCAGCGGCCCGAGCACGAAGCCGAGCAGGAGAGGGGCCGGCTCGCAGCGCAGCTTCACCAGCATGTAGCCGATCAGGCCGAAGAAGGCGACGGCATAGAGGTCATAGACATTGGAGTTCACTGAATAGACGCCGATTGAGCAGAACGCCATGATGATCGGGAACAGCACATAGTAAGGGATCGTCAGCAGCTTCACCCACAGGCCGATCAGCGGCAGGTTGAGCACGATCAGCATCAGATTGCCGATCCACATCGAAGCGATGATGCCCCAGAACAGCGCCGGCTGCTCGGTGGCCACGTTCGGCCCCGGCACGATGCCCTGGATGATCATGGCGCCGATCATCAGCGCCATCACGGGATTGGCCGGGATGCCCAGCGTCAGCATCGGGATGAAGGAGGTCTGCGCGCCGGCATTGTTGGCCGATTCCGGCCCGGCCACGCCGGCGACGGCGCCCCGGCCGAACTCCTCCGGCTTCTTGGAGACGCGCTTTTCCACCGTGTAGGAAGCGAAGGAGGCGAGGATGGCGCCGCCGCCCGGAAGGATGCCGAGCGCCGAGCCGATTACGGTGCCGCGCAGGATCGGCGCGACCATTTCGCGAAAATCCTGGCGCGTCGGCATCAGGCCCGTCACCTTGGCCATCAGCACCTCGCGGGTCTTCTCGCTTTCAAGGTTGCGCAGGATTTCGGCGACGCCGAACACACCCACGGCGACCGCGACGAAGTTCAGTCCGTCCGAATACTGGCGGATGCCCAGCGTGAAGCGCGGCGTGCCCGTGTAGATATCGGTGCCGACAAGGCCGAGCAGCAGGCCGAGCACGACCATGGCCAGCGCCTTGACGATGGAGCCGTGCGCGAGCGCGATGGACGACACGAGGCCGACGATCATCAGCGAGAAATATTCGGCCGAACCGAACTTCAGGGCGATCACCGTAAGCGGCGGCGCAAAGATGGCGACCAGGAAGGTCGAGACCGAGCCGGCGAAGAACGAACCGATCGCCGCGATGGCGAGCGCGGCGCCCGCGCGGCCCTGGCGGGCCATCTGGTAGCCGTCGATGGCGGTCACCGCCGAGGAGGACTCTCCGGGCATGTTGATGAGGATGGCGGTGGTGGAACCGCCATACTGCGCGCCGTAATAAATGCCGGCCAGCATGATCAGCGACGAGGCCGGATCGCCGATCTGGAAGGTGATGGGCAAAAGCATGGCGATTGTCGCCGTCGCGCCGATGCCGGGCAACACGCCGATCAGGGTGCCGAGCAGCACGCCGATGAGGCAGAAGCCCAGATTTGAAAGCGTCGTGGCTTCGGCGAAGCCGAGAGCGAGATTGGAGAACAGATCCATCGTCGTGCCTCAGAACCGGGTCCAGGGGCCAAAGCGCTCGTAAGGGAGGCCAAGGCTGTAGCTGAAGACGATGATCGAGAAAATGGTGATGCCGAGCGCCACGGCGAGCGCGTAAAGCGGCTTCATCCGGGAACTGGCGAAGGCGGCGATCAGCGCCGTGAAGAACAATGAGGGCGCAAAGCCAAGTCCGCGCACGGTCAGCCCGAAGAAGATCGGCGCCGGCAGGATCAGCAACATGCCGCGCCATGCGATCGGCCCCAGCGGTTCGCCCTGGACGCGCGTCGCCTGCACGATGATGACGATGCCCAGAAGAACAAGGATGAGCGCCAGCACCAGCGGGAAATAGCCAGGCCCCATGCGGAAGGCGGTGCCGAGATCCAGCCCGAATGCCTGCCAGGCGAAGAACAGGCCCGTCGCTGCGAAAATCGCGCCGCAGGCAGCATTTGTCGGGTCAACGGATAGCTTGTTCATGTGTCCTCCCCAGAACGAAATCGACCCCCACTCCGGCCCTTCGGGCCACCTCTCCCCCGATCGACGGGGTAGAGGAAAGCCGCAGGCGATCTTGGCGCTTTCCTCTACCCCGGGCAGGGGAGAGGTGGCGAGTGTAACGAGGCGGAGTGGGGGTGCTATTTTTCCGCAAGTTTATAACTTGCGATGTCGAGTGCTGTGTCAATCCGCGTATTGGCCGGCGGCGTCGATCACCGGCTTCCAGCGGGCGATCTCGCTTTCGAGCTTGGCCTTCAACGCGGCCGGGGTGGCGTCGGCCTCCGAGGACGGCGTGGTGCCGAGTTCGGCGAAGCGATCGACGACGTTCTTGTCTTTCAGCGCGATCTGGAGCGACTTGGACAGGCGCTCGGTGATCTCCGCAGGCGTGCCCTTCGGCGCGTAGAGGCCGTGCCAGATGCCGACTTCCATCTTGGGCAGGCCGCCTTCGGCGACTGTCGGGACATCGGGCAGCACATCGAGGCGCTTCGATGAGGTCACCGCGTAGGCCTTGATGGTCTTGCCCTGGATCTGCTTGGTGGTGTTGGTCGTCTGGTCGCACATGATGTCGACCTGGCCGCCGAGCAGGTCGGTCATGGCCGGGCCGGTGCCCTTGTAGGGGACCGTGACAAGCGGGGTCTCGATGGCGCTCATGAACAGCATGCCGCACAGATGCGAGGCGGCGCCGATGCCGGCATTGGCGACCGTCACCTTGTCCTTGTTGGCCTTGGCGTATTCGACCAGGCCCTTCAGGTCGGTGGCTTCCATGTCCTTGCGCGCGACGAGCGTCATTGGAACTTCGGTGACGAGGCCGACATATTCGAAGGCATTGAGCGTATCGTAGGGCAGCTTGCGGTAGAGCGTGGCGCTGGTGGCCATGCCGATGTGGTGTAGCAGCAGCGTGTAGCCGTCGGGATCGGCCTTGGCGACCTGCGAGGCGCCCAGCGTGCCGCCGGCGCCGCCGACGTTCTCGACGATGACCTGCTGGCCGAGATCCTTCGACATCGCTTCGGCGACAAGCCGGGTGACGGTGTCGGTCGGGCCGCCGGCCGCGAAGGGCACGACAACGGTGATGGTGCGCTCTGGATAGCCGGCGGCATGGGCGCTGGCTGCGGTGAAGGCGAGCGCTGCGGTGGTCGCAAGCGCGGCAAACAGTTTCTTCATGACGAAAACCTCCCAGGAATGGACAACCCTGGCGGCGCGCGTTTCCTCCCGCACTGCCAGCGAATGCTCCAATCAAGCGGCGGCCACGGAACCGGCGCAACGGCCGAATGCACGATTCCCCGAAACTATCGGCCTTACGGGCCAGCAATGGGTGGATTCGGTAACATTGGCCCCAAACCATGTGTGCGATCCCACACATGGTTGCTCGCAATCGACATTTACCGGACGGACATGTCGCCCGCCTCGCCGGAGGATTGCCTGTCCAGCCCGTATTTCTGCATCTTCTCGTAGAGCGTCTTGCGCGAGATGCCGAGCGATTCGTAGACGTTCTTCAAGCTTCCCCGGTGGGCGGCCAGCGCGCCGGCGATCAGGCTTTTCTCGAATTCCGCCACGCGTTCGGCCAGCCGCGTATCCTCGGGGCCGCTGTCTCCGTCGTCCGACGGGCGCAGCCCCAGCACATAGCGGTCGGCGGCATTGCGCAGTTCGCGCACATTGCCCGGCCATTGCCGCTGGCCGATCTCGGCCAGCATGTGCGGCGGCACGTCAATGACATCGCGGCGGTAACGGGCCGCGGCTTCGCGAACCAGTTGCAGGAAGAGCAGCGGCACGTCTTCCCGGCGCTGCGACAGGGCGGGCATGCGCAGCGTCACCACGTTCAGCCGATAGAGCAGGTCGGGCCGGAATTGTCCGGTCTCCGCCTCGGCGGTGAGGTCCGCCTTGCTGGTGGCGATGAAGCGGACATCCAGCGGGATCGGCTCGTTCGAGCCGAGCCGGGTGATCACCCGGTCCTGGATGACGCGCAGGAGCTTTGCCTGCAGGTCGAGCGGCATCGAACCGATCTCGTCCAGCAGGACCGTGCCGCCTCTCGCATGTTCGAACTTGCCGAAACGCGGCCGGATGGCGCCGGGAAAGGCGCCGGCCTCGTGGCCGAACAATTCGCTTTCGATGAGGTTGCCCGGCAGGGCGGCGCAGTTGATGGCGATGAACGGCTTGCCGCTGCGGCCGCTGAGGTCGTGGATCGCCAGCGCCGCGACCTCCTTGCCGGCGCCGGTATCGCCGATGATGAGGATGTCCGCATCGGTCGCGGCGACGGCGCGCAACTGATAGCGCAGATCGACCATGACCTGCGTGCGCCCCGGCAGCCGCGCCTCGATATCGTCGCGCTTGCCGGCGGCGGCGCGCAGCTCGCGGTTCTCCAGCACCAGACCGCGCCGGTCGAGCGCTCGCCCCGCCATGTCGGCGAGATGCTGGGTGGCGAAGGGCTTTTCGATGAAGTCGTAGGCGCCCTCGCGCATGGCCCGCACCGCAAGCTGCACGTCGCCATGGCCGGTCGCCAGGATCACCGGAATGTCGGGATCGATGTCGCGCACCTTTCCCATCAGCGTCATGCCGTCCATGCCGGGCATGCGGATGTCGGTGATGATGACGCCGTTGAGGCCCTGGGTGACGAAGTCGAGCGCGCGCTCGGCGGAGCCGAATTCACGGACCGTGAAGCCGGCCAGATCCAGCGACTGCGCGGTGGAATGGCGCAGTTCCTCCTCGTCTTCCACCAGGAGCACCAGCGGCGGCTTCATTCCGCCGCCTCGCGCATCGGCGCCCGCGCCGCATCGAGCGAAAGCGTGAAGACAGCGCCGCCATCGGAGTGATTCTTTATTGCAAGATCGCCACCGAAGTCCTTGACGATGTTGTAGCAAATCGACAGTCCAAGGCCGAGACCCTTGCCGACTCCCTTGGTGGTGAAGAACGGATCGAAGATGCGTTCTGCGATGGATGCCGGCACCCCAGGTCCATGATCGCGAACCTCGACCGTCACCTTCCCCGCCTGCCGCGATGCCGAAATTTCGATGCGCCGGTCGGGCAGGCCTTCGACGGCGTCGGCGGCATTGGTAATCAGATTGACCAGCACCTGCTGCAGCCGCACCGAGCCGGCGCGCACCCATGGGGGCGTCTTGCCGAGATCGGTAATGACCGTCGCGCCGCCGGCCTTGAGCCGGCCGTCGACGATTTCCAGCGTATCCCGCAACACTTCGGTCAGCGACACCGCGCCAAGCTTCTCGTTCGGCTTGCGGGCGAAGTTGCGCAGATGGCGGCTGAGCGACGCCATGCGGTCTGTCAGGCTGGAAATCCGCGAAAGATTGTCGCGAACCTCGCCGATGCGGTCCCGCTCGATCAGGATGGCGGCATTGTCTGCGTAGTTCTTCACCGCCGCCAGCGGCTGGTTGAACTCATGCGACAGCGCCGCCGACATTTGTCCCAGCGCGGCGAGCTTGCCGGCCTGGATCAGGTCGGCCTGGGTCTGGCGCAACTGGCGCTCCGTCACCCGCCGTTCGGCGACTTCCGTCTCGAGCCGCCGGTTGACGAGAGCAAGGTCGGCGGTGCGCTCGTCCACCCGCCGCTCGAGCTCCTCCTGGGCGGCGCGTTGCATCTCCATGCGCTCGGCAAGGCGGGCGCGCCGCTGCAGGATCACCGCCGCGATCAGCCCGGCAAGGCCGAGCACCAGCAGCGCCGAGGCGAGGGTGGTGTAGACCTGCGTGTGGACGGAGGCCGTGTCCATCAGTACCCGAACGGTCCATCCGGCCTCCTCCATCGGCTCGGCGAGGACGAGATATTCGGTGCTTTTCGCCTTGTTCAGCACCGTCATCAGACTGGCGTCGTCGAACCGGCTGGTCTTGATCGGCAGTTCACGCAGTTTCGCGTCGGCGTAGCGCCGGGATTCCGCCGTGCGCGCCAGCCTTTCCGGCGTCAATGGCAGAAGGCTGGCATAGAGCCAGTCCTGCCGGCCGGTCATGAAGATGATGCCTTCCGGGTCGGTGACGATGATCTCGTTGTCGCCGCCGCGCCATGTCGCCTCGATCGCGTCGATGTCGACCTTGAAGACGACGACTCCGGCGATCCGTCCATCCACCCGCACAGGTGCGGAGAAATAGTAGCCGCGCTTCAGCGAGGTGGTGCCGAGCGCGAAGAAGCGGCCCTGCTGGCCCGCCATCGCTTCCTGGTAGTAGGGCCGATACGAAAAATTCTCGCCGACGAAGCTCAGCGGCTGGTCGTAATTGCTGGCGACGATGGTGTCGCCGTCGGTCTTCATCACATAGATGTCCGAAGATCGCAGCAGCCGGTTGATCTCCTTCAGGTAGGCGTTGCCCCGGGCGATGCGCTCGGGATTGCCTGGATCGGCCAGCAGCGCCTTGATGTCGGCATGGTCGGCAATCAGCGCCGGCAGCGGCTCGAAGCGGTTCATCTGGCCGGAAAGCGCGGAGACCGCGAGGCGCAGCGTCGTCTGGCCGCGCGCCGCCGCCTGGTCAAGGAAGGCGCGCGTGGCGAAAGCCCCGCCATAGAACACGATGGCGGCGGCCAGCGCCACCAGCACGGCGGCTCCCAGCCAGATGCGCTTTGCAAAGCCCGTCGGCTTGCTGTCGAACGTCGTGATCGCCATGGCGGCCATAGAGCGACAGGTGCCCGGCTGAATCAAGCGGCTGCATCGAGATCGGCCCGCAACTGGCTTGCATTGTCATGCCGATGCACCAAAAACCTGCGCTGTGGCGCTGTTCAAAACCTCCGCGGCTTGGCAGTCTTGCCGCCAACAGGAGAATTCGCATGAGCAAAGACCGCGCCGCCGGAAAACCGAGGCCATGGGCCGATATGGCGACCGAACTGGTCGACGTCGCCATGGGCCGGAAGCCGGCCGATCTGGTGGTGCGCAACGGGCGCTGGGTCAATGTCCATTCGGGCGAGATCATTCCCGGCACTGACATCGCCGTTTCGGGCGGCCGCTTCGCCTATTGCGGGCCGGATGCCAGCCACGCCATCGGCGACGACACCATCGTCGTCGATGCCGCCGGCCGCTATCTGGCGCCGGGCTTGTGTGACGCGCACATGCATGTCGAAAGCGGCATGGTGACGGTGACGGAGTTCTGCCGCGCCGTCATCCCGCACGGCACCACCTCGATGTTCATCGATCCGCACGAGATCGCCAATGTGCTTGGCCTGCCGGGCGTGCGGCTGATGCATGACGAGGCGATGGCCATGCCGGTGAACGTGCATGTGCAGATGCCGTCCTGCGTGCCGTCGGCTCCCGGACTGGAAAACGCCGGCGCGCAACTGACGGTCGAGGACGTGCGCGAGGCAATGACCTGGCCGAACATCATCGGCCTCGGCGAGGTGATGAACTTTCCCGGCGTTGCCGCCAACGATCCGGTCATGACGGGCGAGATCGCCGAGACCGTCCGCGCCGGCAAGACGGTCGGCGGTCACTATGCCTCGCCGGACCTAGGCCTGCCGTTCCACGGCTATGTCGCAGGCGGACCGGAGGACGACCACGAAGGCACCCGCGCCGACGACGCCATTGCCCGCGTGCGCTTGGGGCTAAAGGCGATGCTGCGGCTGGGCTCGGCCTGGTACGACGTGGCCGAGCAGATCAAGGCGGTGACGGAGCAGGGCATCGATCCGCGCAACTTCATCCTCTGCACCGACGACAGTCATTCCGGCACGCTGGTCAATGAAGGCCATATGGACCGCGTCGTGCGCCACGCCATCGCGCAGGGGTTGAAGCCGGTGACGGCGATCCAGATGGCGACGCTCAACACGGCGCAGCACTTCAGGCTGGAGCGCGAGCTGGGTTCCATCGCTCCGGGCAGGCTGGCGGATTTCCTCGTCGTCTCCGATCTTTCAGCGATGTCCATTGACGAGGTCTATGCGCGGGGCCGGCTGGTCGCGAAGGATGGCCGGCTGGAAATCGATATTCCCGCCTATGACTACCCGCTAGAGGCGAAGAACACCGTCAGGCTCGGCAAGCGGCTGGCGGCAACCGATTTCGACATAGCCGCGCCCGCCGGCGCCAATTCCGTGCGCGCCCGCGTCATTGGGGTGATCGAGAACCAGGCGCCGACCCGTGCGCTGGAGGCCGATCTCGGCGTCGCCGACGGCCTGGTCGCCATGGACCGGGAGGGCGACGTCTGCCAGATCGCGCTGGTGGAACGGCATCGCGGCACCGGCGGCGTCACCAACGCCTTCGTCTCGGGCTTCGGCTACAAGGAAGATTGCGCCATCGCGTCGTCCGTGGCGCATGACAGCCACCACATCATCGTCGTCGGCACAAACAAGAACGACATGGCATTGGCCGCCAACCGGCTGGCCGAGGTCGGCGGCGGGGTGGTGCTTTATTCGAAGGGCAGGGAACTGGCGCTGGTCGAGATGCCGATCGCCGGTCTGATGTCGGACGAGCGGGCTGAGATCGTCGCGGCCAAGGCCGACAGGCTGGTCGAGGCCATGCGGCAGATGGGCTGCACGCTCAACAACGCCTACATGCAGCACTCGCTGCTGGCGCTGGTGGTGATCCCGGAACTGCGGATTTCGGATGTCGGATTGGTGGATGTGCGGACGTTCGAGAGAGTGGAGCTGTTTGTCTAGCGGCAGTCGGCAGTCGGTAAGAGCGGCACGCCGAAGCCGTGTCTCTTCATTCCCCGACTGCCGACTGCCCATTGCCGACTGCCGGTCTTCCTACCGCCCACCAGTCGCGATGCTCAGCACCTTGAACGGCGTCGTGATGATGATTTCAGCCACCGAGCCGACCGCCTGGCCGACGCCTTGCCCGAGGTCGTTGATGGGTTGTCCCGGATCGGCCGCGGGATCCGCAAGCGCGGCGGGCGTGCGGAGTTGTTTTCCGAGCAATTCCACCAGAACAGGGTTGTCGGCGAACTTGGCGTGGTTCAGCCGGTCGTTGCCCTTGGTTTTGGTGAGGTCGGCCACCACGACGCCGTAGCTGGCGAGATCGGCGGCGTCGCCATAGTCGCCGACGCGCGGCTTTGAACCGGAAATGAAACTGGAAAGCCGCAAGGCCCTGTCGTCGCCGGAAAGCAGGATGGCGAAAGGCTTGTCCGGCTTTCCGTAGCGCATCATCTGCTTCTTGAAGACATCGACGTCGATGTCGGGCGAGGCGAGGATGACGTAGCCGAGCTTGTCGTCAAGATCGCGGTTGCCTTCGATGGCCAGTTGCCGCAGCGCCTCCATCGTCACCCATGTGCCCATCGAGTGGGCGATGATGTCGATGCTCTTGGCGCGCGTCTTCGCCAGCATCTTGAGCGTCGCTTCGAGATCGTCGCGCGCCGCGTTGGCGCTTTCCTTGTCATAGATATAGCCGGTGGTCTTGCCGGCCGAAGCCCAGGAGAACAGCACCGGCGTGCCGGAATAGCCCGTGTCGTGCGCGATCTGCGTCACGCGGTAGATGCCGTCGTCGAAACCGTTGTTGAATCCGTGGACGAAGACCAGGATACGGTCGCCCCGTTCCGCCACGTCGGCATCGACCGCCTTGGTGAATTGCGGTCCGCTTTCGTAGAAGGACACGCGCGACGCCGCGAAATTCTTGGCCGGATCGCTGGGCGCCGAACCCTTGGCGCGTTCGATATTGCCGACCTGATGGACTTTCGGCACGGTCATGTCGACCTTGGCGAAGGTCGTGGTCAGCGAGCGATCGCCGCTGAACACCTGGCGCGGATCGGCCTGTGCCTGCTTGCGGGTGGTGGCGACGAAGATCTCATGGGAGCCCGCTATCTCGGAAGCAGGCACGTCTATCGCGGTCCTGTTGAGCAGGTCGTGCGTGTTCTGTCCGGCGCAAGCGGTCAGAAGCGCCATGGCGGCGGCTATGGCCAAAGCCTTCCAGCGCACTGTATCGCTCCTGAAAGGGACGCCTCGCTCGGCATCCGGGTTTATGTCGAATAAAGCCAGAACCGTTCGAGGTCCAGCCGGAACCGCCGCGGCGCGGCAGTTCTACATGATACCGCCCGTCGCCTGCCGGATGCGATCGGTGATGTCGCGGTCGCTGGCGAAGCCGTCATCCTCGCGCAGCCGCTGACCGAGAAGACCGATCAACTGCGGATTGTTGGCGAATTTGGTGTGGTTGAGCCTGTCGGCTCCCTTGGCATCCGAGAGATCGATCACGTTGACGCCATACTCAGCCAGATCGGCGGCATTCTTGTAGTCGCCGACGCGCGGCCGCGAACCGGCCAGCCAGCCGGAGAGCTGCAAGGCGCGGTCGTCGCCGGAAAGCAGCAGGATGAAGGGTGTCGTCGGCTTGCCGTAGCGGCGCATCTGGCTCTTGAACACATCGACATCGATGTCAGGCGAGGCCAGCACCACGTCGCCCAGCTTGCCGCCGAGGTCGCGGTCGCCGGTGATGGCGAGCTGGCGCAGCGTCTCCATCGTCACCCACGTGCCCATCGAATGGGCGACGATGTCGATCCGCCGCGCGCCCGACTGCGCCAGCAGGCGCAAGGTCACTTCGAGCTGGTCGCGCGCCGCGCTGGCGCTTTCCTTGTCGTAGACATAGTCGGTCGTCTTGCCGCCAGAGGCCCAGGAGAATAGCACCGGCGTGCCGGGATAATTTGCGTCGTGCGTGATCTGCGTCAGCCGATAGACGGCGCTGTCGAAGGATGTGTTGTAGCCATGGACGAAGACGACGACGCGGCCGCCGCGCGCCGCCACGTCGGTGTTCAGCGCTTCCTGGAATTTCGGCGCCGTGTCGAAACCGACAGCCTGCGAAGCCATGAAATATTTCGACGGATCGTCGGAGGCGCCCCGCCGCTTGCGCTCGATCTTGCCGACTTCATGCGACTTGGGCACGGTGACGTTGACGCGGGCGTAATTGAGCGTGGCGGAGCGTTCGCCGTCGAACACCTTGGTCGGGTCGCTGGAGCGCTGGCGCGTCGTCGCGATGAAGATGCTGTGGTTGCCGGAAATCTCCGCGACCGACGCGGTGACCATGGCGCTGCCCAGAAGTTCTTCGGTCTTGCGGCCGCCGCAGCCTGCCACGAGCAAGGCGAGGCCGACGGAAATCAAAATTCTCGAAAACACGCTCAATCCACTCCAGCCGACTTCGGTCGGCAACCCGCCCTCGATTTTCCCATGAGGTCTCCGGACAGGCGAAGTGCGGCGGAAGTAAGTCGTCGGCGCTTCTAAGCCGGTTCCGGGACTGCCGCAGCCACGTCACTGTTGCGCGAAAGCCAAAATGGCGGCAGGAACAGATTTTCAGGACGCCAAAGCGTCCGCATCGGGATTCGAACGCCATGACCAGCTTTGCCGACAGGGTTTCCAGCGCCGCGGCGGCCATGCGCGAGATTTTTCCGGAAACGCCGTTGCAGGAGAATGCGTATCTGTCGCGCAAGTTCGGCGCGCGCATCCTGCTGAAGCGCGAAGACCTGACCCCGGTGCGTTCCTACAAGCTGCGCGGTGCCTTCAATTTCTTCCGCAAGACACTGGCGGCGGGCAACAAGGCCGAGCTTTTCGTCTGTGCCTCGGCCGGCAACCACGCGCAGGGCTTCGCCTATGTCTGCCGCCATTTCGGCAAGAAGGGCGTCGTCTTCATGCCGGTGACGACGCCGCAGCAGAAGATCGACAAGACGACGCTGTTCGGCGGCGAGTTCGTCGAAATCAGGCTGGTGGGCGACTTTTTCGACGACTGCTACCGGGCCGCTCTCGATTTCACCCGCGATAGCGGCGCCCATATGGTGCCGCCCTTCGATCACAAGGACATCATCGAGGGGCAGGCGACCATCGCCATGGAAATCGCCGGACAGATGGCGGGCGAGCGCGGCCCGGACATGGTTGTCCTGCCGATCGGCGGCGGCGGTCTGGCGGCCGGCGTCACCCGCTATTTCGCCGAGGAGGGCCGGACGACCCGTTTCGTCTTCTGCGAACCATCCGGCGCGCCGAGCCTGAAGCAGAGCCTGATCGCCGGCAAGCGCATGAAGCTGCCGAAGGTCGACAATTTCGTCGATGGCGCCGCCGTCGCCGAGATCGGCCGCGAACCGTTCCGCTATCTCAAGGATTTCGACCCCGAGACGGTGCGGCTGGTGCCGGAAAACCGGATCTGCGCCACGATCATCGAGATGCTCAACGTCGAAGGCGTGGTGCTGGAGCCCGCCGGCGCACTGGCCATCGACGCGCTCAAGGATTTTTCGCGCAAGGAGCTGAAAGGCAAGACCATCGTCGCGCTGGTCTCGGGCGGCAATTTCGACTTCGAACGGCTGCCGGATGTGAAGGAGCGGGCGCTGCGCTTTGAGGGATTGAAGAAGTATTTCGTCATCCGCTTCCCGCAACGTCCCGGCGCGCTGCGCGACTTCCTCGAAATGCTCGGCCCGGAGGACGACATCGCCCGCTTCGAGTATCTGAAGAAATCGGCGCGCAATTTCGGCTCGGTGCTGATCGGTATCGAAACCAAGCAACGCCGCAATTTCGATCTCCTGACTGCCAATTTCGCCGCCAACGGCGTGCAGTACCAGGACATCACCGAGAACGAGACGCTTTCCGGCTTGATTGTGTGACGGCAGGATGAGCAGGGAAACCGTCTTCGTCGCCCTGTTTTCCGGCATCAATGTCGGCGGCAACCGCATCGTGAAGATGGCCGACCTGCGCGCCTTCTTCGAAGAGCTGGGCTTCACCCGCGTTGCGACCTACATCCAGAGTGGCAATGTCGTGTTCCGCGCCGCCGGCAAGGACGCTGCAGCGTTGGCCAAGCAACTGGAAGCGGCGTTCGAGAAGCGCTGGGGTTTTCATTCGCGCATCATGGTGCGCGATGCACAATGGCTGGCGGATCTGGTGCGGCAAAAGCCGTACCCCGAGGAAGCCGGGGATCACAAGAAGCTGCACGCCTATGTGCTGGAGCGTGAACCGACCGCCTCGGAAATCGAACCGCTTGCTGAAAAGTGCGCCGGTCCGGAGCGCTTCGAAGTGAAGGGCGACGTGCTCTATCTTCACGCCCCGGACGGAGTGGGCAAATCCGTTTTCGCCAATCTGCTTCCGAGGGTCCTCAAGGTGCCGGTGACCGCCCGCAACTGGCGCACGGTTCTCACGCTGAAGGGAATGATGGAGTAGCACTCCTTTGCCTTCTCCCCTTGTGGGAGAAGGTGGATCGGTGCGCAGCGCCGAGACGGATGAGGGGGTGTTGGACGGAATGCAGACGGTTCTAAGCCGGGTCACCCCTCATCCGACCTCGCCTGCGCTCCGCTTGGCTCGGCCACCTTCTCCCACAAGGGGAGACGGCAAAAGATGGCCTCACCAGTTCCCGGTATTCGCCATCGAAGCCCACGGTTCGGCCTTTTCCTTGGCCGGGCCTTTCTGCAGCAGTTCGATGGAAATGCCGTCGGGCGACCGTACGAAGGCCATGTTGCCGTCGCGCGGCGGCCGGTTGATTGTCACGCCATTGTCCATCAGCCGCTGGCAGGTGGCGTAGATGTCGTCGACCTCATAGGCGAGGTGGCCGAAATTGCGGCCGCCCTTGTAGTCTTCCGGATCCCAATTGTAGGTGAGCTCCACCAATGGCGCCTTTTCGGTGATGCCGGCATGTTCGTCTTCGGGAGCGGCAAGGAAGATCAGCGTGAAGCGGCCCTGTTCGTTTTCGAACCGGCGCACTTCCTTGAGGCCGAGCTTGGTGCAGTAGAAATCGAGCGACTGGTCAATGTCGGCGACGCGGACCATGGTGTGCAGATAGCGCATTTGAATCTCCGGTTGCAGCAAAACATAGGGTGACGCGGCCGGCGCGGCAACCGGCGCAAACCGCGATCCGGGCCGGCGAAGAACATTTCGACTATTCCTGGGATCAGTTGCGAAAAAAGGCACGTCAGGTCTTGCACACCCCGGAAGCCGCAGTGTTAATCTCATGTAAAGAATCACCTGCGGCGTTTTTGGGGAAGGAGGCATTCTTATGGGGGAAAAGGCCTCTTTCGTGGGGCGGAATTCGCCCGCTGGCGAAGGCGTGAATCGCGACGAAGCCGGCGACTCTGCCGATCTGGTCGAGGTTTCCGGGGCGATAAAGTGGTTCGACGTGGCCAAGGGCTACGGCTTCATTCTTCCCGATGACGGTGTTTCCGGCGACATACTCCTGCATGTGACCTGCCTGCGGCGCGACGGTTTCCAGACCGCGCTCGAGGGCGCCAGGGTCGTGTGCCTGGTGAAACAGGGCGATCGCGGTCTTCAGGCCTTCCGCGTCCTGTCGATGGATATCTCCACGGCTGTCCATCCCGCCGAGATGCAGGAGCAGCGCACCCATGTCAGCGTAACGCCGGAAAGCGGTCTGGAACGGGCGCTGGTCAAGTGGTTCAACCGCACCAAGGGCTTCGGTTTCCTGTCGCGCGGCGAGGGCACGGAGGACATTTTCGTCCATATGGAAACACTGCGCCGCTATGGCGTAACCGAACTGCGCCCCGGCCAGGTCGTGCTGGTGCGCTTCGGGCGCGGTGACAAAGGCCTTATGGCCGCCGAAATTCACCCCGATATGGGGACCTTGCCGGTCGCTCACTGACCGCGCGAGGTACCGTCATGGCTCAGAAGAGTTGGTTCGCTGCCGGCACGCTGTGTGCGGCCGTTGCTGTCGTTGGCCTTGCCATTGGAGCCTACCTTTATTCGGATCGCCCGAGCGCGGCCGACGGCATGGCGATGCTGCTCCCGGTCGATCCCGCGCCGCTCGTCGCCGTGACGGATGGCGGCGAACGCAAATTCACCATCGAGATCGCCGATGACGTGGCCGAACGCTCCGCCGGGCTGATGTATCGCGAGACCATGGCGGACGATCACGGCATGCTGTTCGTGTACGATCACACGCAGGCGGTCAGTTTCTGGATGAAGAACACGCCGATGCCGCTCGATCTGGTCTTCATTGCCGAGGACGGCAGGATACGCGCCATCAAAAAAGGCGAGCCGCAATCCGAAGCGGTCATCGCACCGGACGAGCCGGTGCGCTTCGTGCTTGAACTCAAGGCGGGCACCGCCGCCCGCCAGGGCATAGAGGATGGCGATCTCGTCCGGCATCCGGCCATTGGCGCCGCGGCGGGTTCCATGCCGAGGCCGTCGGAAAAGCCGGCCCTGGACGGCCTTTCCTCCGGGAAGTCTGGCAAGGGTGGTTGAACGCTGGAAAAAGCGGGTTTAGAGACCGGCCATGCAGTTCTTCTCCCATGACGGTTTCGACCTGGCGTTTCTCGACCGCGAACCGGCCTCGGGCAGCGGCGATCCGGTTCTGCTGATTCACGGTTTTGCCTCCAGCCACTACGTCAACTGGGTGTCGCCCGGCTGGTTCAAGACACTGAACGATGCAGGCTGCCGCGTCATTGCGATCGACAATCGCGGCCACGGTTCCTCGTCAAAGAGCTATGAGGCCAACGATTATACGCCGGCGAAAATGGCCTCCGACGCCGCCGCGCTGCTCGATCATCTGGGCATCGGCAGGGCGCATGTCATGGGTTATTCGATGGGCGCGCGCATCTCGGCCTTCCTGGCGCTGGCGAACCCCGACAAGGTGGCGACGCTGGTGTTTGGCGGCCTGGGCATCGGCATGGTCGACGGCGTCGGCGACTGGGACCCGATCGCCGACGCCCTGCTGGCGCCGGACGCTGCCCAGATCACGCATGAGCGGGGGCGCACCTTCCGCGCCTTCGCCGACCAGACCAGGAGCGACCGGCGCGCTCTCGCCGCCTGCATCATCGGCTCGCGCGACCTGCTCAGCGAAGACGAGATGTCCCGCATCGCGCAGCCGACGCTGATTGCCGTCGGCACAAAGGACGACATCGCCGGCTCGCCGGCTGAACTGGCGGCGCTGATGCCGAAGGGCGTCGCCTTCGACATTGAGGGCCGCGACCATATGCTGTCCGTCGGCGACAAGACGTTCAAGCAGCGCGTGCTGCAGTTTTACGCCGATAATCCCCTCTAGCTATGTTTGCCGCCCCTCAAAGGGAGGGTCAGGCATGAGCCGCGCGAGCGACCGGGCCATATTCTCCCGCGCCTGCGCTTCAAACCTGTCGCGGAATTCCTGCGTGTGGAAAATGGCTGGCCGCGCCAGGAAGTTTTGCAGCACGGCCCCGCGGCCTGCGATCCATGCCGGTTCCGGAACCCAGGCATATTCCTTCCGGACGCCTTGTTCGTAGGTTTCGAATGCTTCCGGTGAGGCCCCAAGGATCGACAGGTCCATGTCGAGAAAAAGCGCCGCGTCGCGCTGCGCCGTTTCATCTGTCAGGTCGGGCAGGGCGTGCGTGGCGGTCGCCTCGATCATCGCCACGATGCGCTCGAGCCGCCAGCCTTCGACCTTGCCGGCCAGCTTTTCCCTGGCAAGCGCAGCACTTTGGGCCTCGTTGTCCTTCGCCTTGCTGTCATAAACTGCGTCATGGAACCAGATAGCGGTTTCCACAGCTTCCGGGTCGGCGAGCAGCGCCCGGTATTCCTGCGCCAGATCGAGCAGCGCTTCGACATGTCGGAGACCGTGATAGTGCCTGTCCCCGCCGCTGTAGCGAGCGGCGAGCTCCCGACGCATTCCCTCGTCGACAAGCGGCATCTCAATTCCCCAATCGCGATTCCGGTTCAGCCATGAGGCGTCCCGGCAGGCCGAGCATCATGGTCGTCACAGCGTCGCCTTATGTCACGTTCAAGATTTCGTTTTCCATGCCGGATTGAAACATCGGGTGCTGGGTCCATTTGAGGGGACGCTAAGGAAAATTGAATTCCCCCATGCGACAATCTGGCTTATATGAACACTCACCCAAGGCAAGCCGTCCGGCGGAGCAGGCGATGAACAGCATAAGTATTGCTCGCAACAGTGTTTTGAAACCGGTAGACCCGATCTGGCGGTCGATCCGCGATGAGGCAATGGAGGCAGTCGATCGCGATCCGTTGCTGGCGGCGTTTCTTTATTCGACCATCCTCAATCAGGAAAATCTTGAAGAAGCCGTCATCCACCGGTTGGCCGAGCGGCTTGCGCATCAGGATGTTGGCGCCGACCTCATTCGCCAGACGTTCAAGGCCATGCTGGCCGACTGGCCAGAATGGTCGAGCGTGCTGCGCGTCGATATCCAGGCCTATTATGACCGTGATCCTGCTTGCGACCGTTTCATCATGCCGGTCCTCTATTTCAAGGGGTTCCATGCCATCCAGACGCATCGTCTGGCGCATTGGCTGTGGAACCATGGCCGGCAGGATTTCGCGCTTTATCTGCAGAGCCGTTCCTCCTCGATCTTCCAGACGGACATCAACCCGGCGGCGCGCGTTGGCAAGGGCATCTTCCTCGATCACGCCACCGGCCTTGTCGTTGGCCAGACGGCGGTCATCGAGGACAATGTCTCCATCCTGCACGGGGTGACCCTGGGCGGCACCGGCAAGGCCGGCGGCGACCGACATCCGAAGATTCGCTACGGTGTACTGATCGGCGCCGGCGCCAAGATCCTCGGCAATATCGAGATCGGGCATTGCTCGAAAATCGCCGCCGGTTCGGTGGTGCTGTCGGCAGTCCCCAGCAACAAGACCGTGGCGGGCGTGCCGGCAAGGGTTGTGGGGGAGAGCGGCTGCGAGCAGCCGGCGCGGCAGATGGACCAGCTTCTGCCGTCGCAGACGATGGATCACGTCGTCTCGTTCGATATCTGAGTGCTTGCCCGCGCGGGTTTCGGGCTTCGCTGGGACGGGGCGTCGCGCCGGGCAAGACGCGTAGCGTAAAGTGTTCTGTTTCGAGCACGTCACGTCACGGTGACGACTGGCATTCCGGCGGGAACCGCGTGGCTTGCCTTTACATGGCCATCCTTCGCGTGCCAGAAGCGCCTCCACGCAAGCAGGCGCCTCAGCGCTGGCAAGCCAAACGACCGGAGAGAACTGTTGAAGCCTGAAGAAATCCGCAAGCTCGACGCCTATTTCAAGCGCGCCTTCCAGAATCCCAGCCTGCAGGTCAAGGCGCGCCCGCGCAAGGACGATTCGGCCGAGGTTTACCTGGGCGACGAATTTCTAGGCCTCGTCTTCAAGGACGAGGACGACGGCGACTACAACTTCTCGATGGCGATTCTCGACATCGATCTGGATTGAGACGATCCGTGCGGCCGGTTCCGTACCGCTGCCGCGCTACTTTTTCGCGCCGTTTCCGGTTTTGAGTATGCGCGCCGCCTCGGCGCTCATCGCGGTTTCAAGTGCCTGCCAGTCGCCGAGGAATTCGGCCGGAAAGCGATAGCTGAGGCTGAGATTGTCGCCGACCTGAATGTCACGCTCGCATGGCGCCAGCGATTCTTCGGCGCTCGGCCCCGTGAAGCACCGCGCCACGAACGGATCCTTACCTGCGCGCTCCGCGACCGCCAGCATTTCATTCATATAGCCTGACTTGTCGTTGAAACTGTAGAGCGTCGTCCGGCCAGGGCCGGGCTTGCCCGGCTTCACAATCAGCGAACTGTAGATCGGCGCGAACCGGCCGCTCATGTCGCGTGACATGGCCCGTTCCTCGAACGACAGGAAGACGATACGCTTCTTTGCCCCTGCATTGTTGAAATCGTTGCGCGCGGCGGCGCTGTAACCGTCCATCTGCGGATAGCGCAGATAGAGGTCGAGGCGCTGGGCGACACCGTCGCGGCGCGCCTGTTCGAACCGGATGTAGTTGGACGGGACGGCGATAACATTGTTACCGATGACGATTTCGCGCACCGTGGTGTCGTCCGTATAACCCGCCATGGCGATGGCATGGCCGAACCATTTGCCCGCCATGCTGATCGCAATCGACAGTGCCGCCAACGCCGCGAAGCAGTAGAAGACCTTCATCATCAGCGACGAGTTGACGACCTTGAGGTCCGGGGTTTCTGCCGTGACCGTGCTGCCCATGGCCTTCGTTCCCAAATGTCCCGCTCTGGCACAAAATGCCGGCATGTTGCTTGCACGTTTGCTGAAACGGACAGTGCGGTTTCATGGTAAACAGTTGGTAAAAATGGATGGATTTGTGCCTGGGCTTTTCGCATTTCTGGTCGGTTTGACCGCGAGCGGCCTGCTCTGCTCAGCCTTGGAACTCGTATTCGGCCGGCGCCTGGCTTTCGCGGAGCCGTTCATGTCCGGTTCGCATGTCGTCCGCTCGCTTGCCCTGGCGGCGTTTGCCGGGCCGTTCATGCTCTTCAACGAGGCCCTGGCGGCCTACCGGCAGCGGCATATAACTGGTATGGCCTTGGCTTCCTGTGCCGGCTCGGCTTGCTTGTGGGCGCTTGCGCTCGGAGTGACGCTGATTGGCGCCGTGTCCGGTTTGGCCGAGCATACGGCCGCCATGCCGATCCTCGATTTCTAGACGTTTTTGGGAGAAAAAATGCCGATTTATGCGCTTGACGGGAAGACTCCCCGTTTTTCGGACCGCGACACCAACTGGATAGCGCCGGACGCCACCGTGATCGGCAGCGTTGAGATCGGCCGCAATGTCGGCCTCTGGTTTGGCGTGGTGCTTCGCGGCGACAACGAGCCGATCGTCATCGGCGATGACAGCAATGTCCAGGAGCACACCATCATGCACACCGACATGGGTTTCCCGCTGACGATCGGCAAAGGCTGCACCATTGGCCACCGGGCGATGCTGCACGGCTGCACGATAGGCGACAACACGCTGATCGGCATGGGCGCCATCGTGCTCAACGGCGCGAAGATCGGCAAAAACTGCCTGGTCGGCGCCGGCGCGCTCATCACCGAAGGCAAGGAATTCCCGGACAATTCGCTGATCGTCGGTTCGCCGGCCCGCGTCACCCGCGCGCTCGATGATGCCGCGGCGGAGCGGATGCGCAGATCCGCGGCGAACTATGTCGAGAACGGTCGGCGCTTCAAGGCCGGCATGACCGCAGCCTGAACGCTGCCGCGAGACGCTGGCTTCCGCCAGAAAAGGCGGAGCCGGCCCGGGGACAGGGGCCGGCTCCTTGACCCGGTCGTTGGGGACGGGGAGGGTGGGGACTCGACCGGGTTTTCCGTTGCGTCCTAGCGGACGCTGGCGACCGCGTCGGCGCGGCCGTCATTGATGCTGATCCAGGCGCCGGAATTCCGTTCCGACTGGCGCTTGAGATAGGTGTAATCGGTATCGGTCCAGGCGAGGACGCGGGGTTCCAGATTGTCGAGGATGAACTCGCCGAGGCTGGTGCGGACCGTCAGTACGGCATGGCCGTCGCCATTCGGCTGGCGCGCCACCGTCATCAGCAGGTCGCCGGCCGGAATGCCCGCCTGCATCAGCTCGCGCCGCTTTTCCAAGGCGTAGTCTTCACAGTCGCCGACGCCGCCGTCAGGATAGGACCAGACTTCTTCCTTGCCCCACATCTCCATGTCGGTGCGCGGCTGGACCTTGGCGTTCACGGCGTTGTTGACGTTGATGATGGTGGCCCAGAGCGTGCGGGTCAGCTCGATCGGCTGCCGCCGCGCCGTGATCTGCCGGCATTCCTGCGGCTGCATCTGGCAGAATTCGTAATGACCGACCGGCTGCGTGGTGCGGCCGGCGGTGTGCATGAAGTTTGCCCCGGCATTCGCGGATCCCCACCCGCAAAACTGTAGTGCCATTGCAAGCAGCAACAGCGCGCCCCTCGACTTCCGCATTTTCTTGTCTCCCCGTTTGAGAGAGACAATGACACGGCTGAATTTATTTGAAGCAAAAGCGCGCAGTAGATATTGAGTAAAAACACAAGAGATTTAATATAAATATCAAAACAAACAATAATAAAATAAGAATAGAATTTTCCTAAAATTTTATCGATCCGCCCATAACCGTTGCAATGCCTGCCTGCCTGGTCAAAAGTGACCTGGGGAAATGCATGGCATCGGGCCATGCCGGGGTTTGTTCGGTACGCTGTCGGCAGACGGCCGCACCGGGAACGGGGCGATATGGGGGAAATACGCAAGAGCGAATGTCCGCATTGCAACGGCGTCGGCATCGTCTTCAAGTGCCGCGAATGGGAGGCGACGGAGGGCAAATGCTGCCCTTCCGGAACGACCCAGCAGAAGTGTCCGGGTCAAAGCCTGCGCTGCGTTCCTTGCGCGGGCACCGGTTTCTATAGGGTTGAAACGGCCTGAGCGTGATCTCGCGCCCGCAACATCGACAGGTAAGGGTAGGGAGGCATCTGAGGTGGCGGGGCCGGTTGACGCCGGCCCGTCCGCGTCAGTCTGCCGAGCCGCTGAATTCGGTGTCGAGCGTTTCGGCGTGCTGGATGACGGCGAATTCGATGGCGATGCCGTCTTCGAAGTGGCGCACCACCTGGCCGCGCATCGTGCCGAGCACGACCTGCACGCCGATCGCCGGCTTGACGTCGATCTCTATGGCCGCGCCCGAAAGGGACAGGTCGATGATGCGGCACTGATACTGGCGACCATCGGTGAGGTGCAGGACGCTCATCGGGTTGCGCGGCGCGACGCGCTCGTGGCGGCGGTCTTCCGGCAGGTCGAGTTCGTGCTTGTTGGCAAGCCAGGTCAGCTGCGCGGCGAGCTTGTCCTTCTTGCGCTCGGAGGCGATGACCGTCATGGCGAAGCCGTCTTCGAGCGTGCGCGTGACGACGCCCTCGATGCGGCCGATGTGATCGATATAGGCGATGACCCGTTCGCCGGGCTGGCCGATGCGGTCGGTGCGGAAAGCGACGTTGCCGGGCGACATGTCGATCACCTGGCACGGGTGCTCGCTACGGTCCTCCAGCATGAAGCGTCCATAAATCTTGACGCGAACACGCTGAAAGCTACGCCTTTCAGCCCCGGACGGCGAATATTCGACCGCCGCTGACCTCATGATTGCTTCACACCCCGTTTGCCATCCTGCGCCGCTGCGAGGATTCCGATCAAACTATCGCCAAACAGGTTAACAAACAGAGAAAACGGAGCGTCGGATTGCGCGTCAATCCTGCGTGTCGCGGCCACCGTCGAAGACGACGAGATGGCGGATCCGGCGAGCTTGCCCGTACTCGGGCGCCATGTGATTTTCACCGAGTTCGTTCGGCGCCAGCGAGGGCACCGGAATGGCTGGCCGGTTCTTGAGGTAGAGAGGCTCCTTGTCCGGGTCGATGATGCGCACGGATTCGATCAGCGCGTCGGTGATTGGGTCCGAACCCAGCCAGAAAGGCTTGTCTTCCGGGGTTATCACGCCAAGGCCGCGTGGATGCTGGGCTCCACCGTCCAGCGGCAGAGCGAGCAGCTCGAACCTGTTGGAGCGGCCCGAACGGCTGAAGCCTTCATAAGTGATGAGCACAACCGAGGACTGGAAGACGCCGTCCATCAGCCGCGACACCAGCCGCTGGTCCTTTTCCCGCCACAGGGAAGGGAAGGAGAAGCCCTTCAACTCGCGCCCGTAGATCGCGCAAAGGCGCGTGCCGGCAAGCCGGAACACGGCTTCTCCGCGCGTGTCCTTTTCCAGGATGAAGGTGTCGGCCAGCAGATTCTTGATGTCTGCCGGCTCGATCTCGGTCCGTTTCGGGGCTCGCCGCCCGTCACGCAGCTGATTCCAATAATGGAACAGTGCGGTCGATCCGTTCAGGTTCATTCTGTGTCCGCTCCGCGCGATCCTGCTGTCTGATGTCCCATCGGTGAACAGAAGGACGCCCTCCGTGGAACTACATGCGATGCGGAGCAGGATGCATGCCAGCACCGTTAACTCTTGTTCACGGCTCGGGGCGGTTAAGGTTAACAGATGGTTTACGTTGCATTGGACCCACGCTTATGGGACGTTGAAATCACTCCAGTTTTTCGCCGTTCCGCCCGGTACGGTGACTTCAGTCAAGAGCTTGCAGGGGAGCAAGGGGCTCGACCAGCCGTTCAAGGGAAACCTTGGACGGCTTCTTTTTTGGCCGCGATTCGGCCATCCGATTCGCGGTTTGTGATTGGTTTGTGATTCCGGCCCGGCTGGCCTACATGCTCGCCATCGAATGCTGGCAAGGATCGACATGAGCGACACGGAAACTCCGGCGGAAAACGGGCCGATCGAGCCGGAAGCGGAGCCCCGCCGTGAACCGGTCTTCAACCTGCCGAGGATCGTGCTGGCTATCATTGCCCTGTGCGCGGGGGTGCATGTGCTGCGGACCTATGTCCTGACGGACGAGCAGGACTTCGAACTGCTGGTTCGCGCCGCCTTCATCCCGGTCCGCTACTCGGGCCAGTACGATACCGAGTTCTATGCATTTTCGAGCCCGTTTACCTATACCTTCCTGCATGGCGGCTTCATGCATCTGGCCATCAACATGGTGTGGCTGGCGGCGTTCGGTTCACCGCTGGCGAACCGGATCGGGGCCTTGCGCTTTGCCCTGTTCTTCGCCGCTACCGGCCTGGCGGCGGCTTTCTTTTTCTGGGCCATCCATCCGCTGACGCAGGCGCCGCTGGTCGGCGCTTCCGGGGCGATATCCGGCATGATGGGGGCCGCCGCCCGGTTTGCCTTCCGCATCGACCGGTCTTCAGGAAAGTCGGCCTTTGGCGGCCCGCCGCTGCCGTTTTCCGCGGTGTTCCGCTCACGTGGCGTGCTGACCTTCCTGGCCGTCTGGATGGTCATCAATCTGGTGACCGGACTGATCGGGGTGGTGCCGGGCGCCGACGACCAGATTGCCTGGGAGGCGCATATCGGCGGCTTTCTCGCGGGCTTTCTCGGGCTCCGGTTCTTCGACCGGATGCCACCTCGCCAAGATGGCGGTAATCTCAGTTAGGGTCGCCGGCCCGCTCCAACTCTTGAAATGCAACCAATCGGAGCGCACCATGTTCACCTGAATGTGAACGCGGCGAACCCACTGTAGGCTGAGGAGGACCCCGATGACTGTTAAGGCGATTCTGGAAGCAAAAGGCCATGACGTGTTTACGCTCGGGCCGAATGACGGCCTTGCCGAAGCGATCAACATCCTGGCTGAAAAGCGCATAGGCGCCCTGGTGGTCACCAATGGCGACCGCAAGATCGTGGGCATCCTGTCGGAACGCGACATCGTGCGTGTCCTGGCGCGGGAAGGGGCCGCCGCGCTGAACATGCCGGTGCGCTCGGCGATGACGCCGAAGGTCAAGATCTGCAACGAGAACCATACGGTCAACGAGGTCATGGAGATCATGACGGCAGCCCGTTTCCGCCATTTGCCGGTGGAAAAGAACGGACTGCTCGACGGCATCGTCTCCATTGGCGACGTGGTCAAGCGCCGCATCGAGGATGTCGAACGCGAAGCCGAGGAGATCAAGGCCTATATCGCCACCGCCTAGATAGGTGGGTTGGGGTCGCGGCCGAAACCGCGACCCATGTCCTATCTGTTGTCTAGTTCGGAACGGACGAGTTCCAGCCCGCGGCGGGTGATGCGATACGGCCCGCCTGCGGAAGAGGCCACGGCCTTCTTCCGCTTGAGCTTTCTGAACAGACCGAGGTCCAGGCCTGCATAGTGCCAGCCGTCGCGCGTCAGGCATCTGACCGCCTCGATCTTCTTGTCGTTCTTTTCGATTTCGATGCGGCCGCCCTGGGCCAGCATATGCAGGATGCGCTGTTCTGTGCGCGAGATGTCCATGTGAATTCCCGGAAAACCTGGCGAGACGCCAAAACGAAAAGCCGCAGCCGCGAGACGTCGCGGCACGGCGGTTCAGGTTTTCTGCCCTGCCTCCTGCGAGGTCAGGGCTTCACCGGGACTGAGCGTAAGTGGACATCCACTCTCCATTGGGATGGCGTCTTATAAATCGACATGAAGAAGAATTCCAGTCTCGGCTCACGGGGCGCCCGATAGCCGGATGCTTGCTTCGGCAGCCAGTTTGCACTAGCGAGATGGCACACGAATTGACCGCGACTTTCCGTTTTCCGCAGGCTTCCATGACCCTCATCGACACCCGCACACCCGACGCGAAACGCTTGATCCCCGGCGCCACCGGCGACTGGGAGATCGTCATCGGCATGGAAGTCCATGCCCAGGTGACCTCGGAGGCGAAGCTGTTCTCCGGCGCATCGACTGCGTTCGGCGCGGCGCCCAACGCCAATGTCAGCCTGGTCGACGCGGCGATGCCCGGCATGCTGCCCGTCATCAACGAGGAATGCGTGCGGCAGGCGATCCGCACCGGGCTCGGGCTGAAGGCGCAGATCAACCACAAATCAGTGTTCGACCGGAAAAACTACTTCTACCCCGATCTGCCCCAGGGCTACCAGATTTCGCAGTTCAAGCAGCCCATCGTCGGCGAGGGCACGGTCACGGTTTCGGTCGGTCCCGACAACAAGGGCCAGTTCGAGGACATCGAGGTCGGCGTCGAGCGCCTGCATCTGGAGCAGGACGCCGGCAAGTCGATGCACGACCAGCATCCGACCATGTCCTATGTCGACCTGAACCGTTCGGGCGTGGCGCTGATGGAGATCGTCTCCAAGCCCGATATCCGCTCGTCGGAAGAGGCGAAGGCGTACGTTACCAAGCTGCGCTCGATCCTGCGCTATCTCGGCACCTGCGACGGCAACATGGACGAGGGATCGCTTCGCGCCGACGTCAACGTTTCGGTCCGGCGTCCCGGCGAGCCGTTTGGCACGCGCTGCGAGATCAAGAACATGAACTCGATCCGCTTCATCGGCCAGGCGATCGAATACGAGGCGCGCCGCCAGATCGCCATTCTGGAGGACGGCGGATCGATCGACCAGGAAACCCGCCTCTACGATGCGGTGAAGGGCGAGACCCGTTCGATGCGTTCGAAGGAAGAGGCGCATGACTACCGCTATTTCCCCGACCCTGACCTTTTGCCGCTGGAATTCGACCAGGCCTATGTCGATGCGTTGGCTGTCGGCCTGCCGGAACTGCCGGACGAAAAGAAGGCGCGGCTGGTCGAGAAGCTCGGCCTTTCGCCTTACGATGCGTCGATCCTCGTGTCGGAAAAAGCCATTGCCGATTATTTCGAGAAAGTGGCGGTGGATCGCGACGGCAAGCTGGCCGCCAACTGGGTCATCAACGACCTGCTGGGGCAGCTGAACAAATCCGGCAAAACCATTGAAGAGACTCCGGTTTCCCCCGATCAGCTCGGCGGCGTCATCGACCTGATCAAGGAAGGCACGATTTCCGGCAAGATCGCCAAGGATCTGTTCGAGATCGTCTGGAACGAGGGCGGCGACCCGCGCGAACTGGTCGAAAGCCGCGGCATGAAGCAGGTCACCGACACCGGCGCCATCGAAAAGGCGGTGGACGAGGTGATCGCCGCCAACCCCGACAAGGTCGAGCAGGCGAAGGCCAAGCCGACCATGGCAGGCTGGTTCGTCGGCCAGGTGATGAAGGCGACGGGCGGCAAGGCCAACCCGCAGGCCGTCAACGACCTGGTCAAGGCCAAGCTCGGCATTGAATAGCGCGCGTCGAGGGCGGGGACCTTGACCGTGTTCATCCGCACCGCGGGCGAGAACGATCTTGCCGCCGTCAGCCGGCTTCTCGCCGCAACCTGGCACGCCACCTACGACCCGATTTATGGCGAGGCCGGCGTTTCCCAATTATCGGACCGATGGCATTCGGTGGATTGGCTGCGCCAGATGCTGAGGCGCCCGAAATCGGAGTTCATTGTTGCCGATACCGGCTCCGGCCTTGCCGGCATGGCTTACGCGGTCGTCAATGACAAGCGGCCCGAAATCGTCGAACTGCATGAGCTTGATGTGTTGCCTGCGATGCAGGGCAGGGGTGTCGGTGGACTGCTGCTGGAGGAAATACAGGGTTCGTTCTTCGATTGCCGGATGATGCGGCTTGAGGTCGAGGAGAAGAACAATGGCGCCATCGCTTTCTACGAAGCGGGCGGCTTCGTCCGCACAGGCAGCAGGAAAGCGACACAATGGGTCGACGCTACGATCCTGACGCTGGAAAAGCAGCTCGCCTGATCGTCGCCATCGCAGGGTGACTATCCTGCTGGAATTGCGAGATTGTCGATGAGCCGTGTCTTGCCCAGCCATGCGGCGGCCAACAGGCGGCCGTCTTTGCCGCGTTGCCATGGGTGCAAAGTCAGCGCCTCGCGCGCCGCCACATAGTCGACGCTGCGGAAACCCGCCTGCAGGATCGCGTTGTAGGCCGCTTCGACCGTCGCGCGCTCGTCCGCGCCTGCGGCCAGCGCTTCGGCGGTTTCGCGCAGGATGCGGTTAAGCTGCCGTGCGACGGCGCGTTCATCGTCGCTGAGATAGGCGTTGCGCGACGACAGGGCGAGGCCGTGCTTGTCCCTTACCGTTTCCGCGCCGACGATCTCGACCGGCAGGTCGAGGTCGCGGCACAGCTTTCGGACAACGCAAAGCTGCTGATAGTCCTTCTCGCCGAAGATGGCGAAATCCGGCTCCGCCTGGATGAACAGCTTGCCGACCACGGTGGCTACACCCTCGAAGAAGGCGGGTCGGAAATCGGTTTCCAGACCGGCGGAAGGCCCGCCCACGGAAATCTTCGTCGCGAAGCCGGAAGGATACATTTCGCTGACCGGCGGCGTGAAGGCGAGATGCGCCCGGATTTCGGCCAGGCGCTCGAGGTCGCGCGCGAGCTGGCGCGGATATTTATCGAGGTCTTCCGTCGGTGCGAACTGGGCCGGGTTGACGAAGATTGACACCACGCAGCGGTCGGCCTTCTCCAGAGCCATCCGCACCAGCGAGATATGGCCGTCATGCAGCGCGCCCATCGTCGGCACCATGGCGACTTTCAGCCCGTCGCGCCGCCAGCCGCGCACCCGCGCGCGCAATGCCGCGACGGTCTCGACGATTTCCGGCAGGCTCATGCACGACCCTTCCTGGCTTCCGGTGAGGCGGAAAAAATATGCTCGGCGGCTGGAAAAGCGCGGCTGCGTACATCCCGCGCAAAGGCTTCGGCCGCGCCGGCGACGACATGGCGCAGATGCGCGTATTCCTTGACGAATTTGGGCACCCGGCCCACCGTCAGGCCGACCATGTCGTCGATCACCAGAATCTGGCCGTCGCAGTCGGCGCTGGCGCCAATGCCGATGGTCGGGATGGAGACGGCGCGGGTCAGGTCCGCCGCCACGCGCTCCACAGTGCCTTCGATGACGACGGAAAACGCGCCGGCCTTTTCGACCGCCTCGGCGTCTTTGAACAGCGCCGCGACCGCATCATGGGTCTTGCCCTTGATCTTGTAGCCGCCGTCCTTCTCGACCGATTGCGGCTGCAGGCCGATATGACCCATCACCGGAATGCCATCGGCGACGAGGGCGGCGATCTGGGGAGCCATGTCCACCCCGCCTTCGAGCTTGACCGCATGGCAACCGGTCTCCCTGACGATGCGGCGGGCGGAGGCGACGGCCAGTTCAGTCGATTCCTCATAGCTCCCCGCCGGCATGTCGACGACGACGCAGGCCTTTTGCGCGCCGCGCATCACCGCCTGGCCATGGGCGATCATCATGTCCATCGTTGCGCCCAGCGTCGTTTCGTGGCCGTGCAGGACCATGGCGACGCTGTCGCCGACCAGCAGCAGGTCGACATGGGGATCGAGCAGTCTTGCGATGGGAAAGGTATAGGCGGTGAGGCAGACGATCGGGACGCCACCCTTGGCTCGGCGAATCGCCTCGGTGGTTTTGCGGATCTCGGCTTCGGCCAAGTCTGTCCCCCGGTAAGGTGCCCAGCTGCTGCGCCTTACTTGACGCGGCGGCAGTCATAGGAACATCAGCCATGCTTGGCAAGTTGGCAGGGGTTGCCGAACAGACCGCTTGGTGCAACGCAAAATCCTTGCCTTCGCGTCCGCCTGACGCCATAAGCAACGCAGGCAAGCGGCCCGGAAAGTGACGATGAAGAATTTCCTCCTGCAGTTTTTCACATGGTGGAACGGCCAGACGATCGGCACGCGGCTCCATACGTGGCGCTACGGCACAAAGGTCGGGCAGGACGAATTCGGCAACGTCTATTACGAGGGCGGCGTCAATTCCGATGGTCAGACGCGTCGCTGGGTCATCTACAACGGCCGGTCGGAAGCTTCGGCGATCCCGCCGGGCTGGCATGGCTGGATGCATCACCGCGTCGATGTCGCTCCGCCCAGCGAGGACTACAAGCCGCGCGACTGGCAAAAGCCCTACCAGCCGAATCTCACGGGCACCCCAAGCGCCTATCGTCCGAAAGGCTCCGTGCTCGGCACCGGCCATCGGCCGCAGGTGACGGGCGACTATGATGCCTGGACGCCGGGCAACTGAGCCGGACGCACGCCGTTTGTCGTCTGCTTCTGGTCTTTTCTCGCCACAATTGGCGTTTAGCAGCTTGATGATCCGAGAGCGGCTATTAGCCTGTCGGTCGAGAATCACCGGCCATAACCACTGGTAGTCCTGTATGCGCATATTGAGCCGAAATACGATGGGCGGCCGGGTCTGGACGGGCGCAGCGGTCGCCGCCACCATGTTGGCGGGTAGCCTCGCCTTCGCAGCTCCGCCTGCGGCCGGTGATGCAGGTCGTGTCGCCAATCCGGTTGCCGAATTCGCCGGCATCGACAAGATTACCGGACGTATCATCACCTTCGACGTCTATATCGACGAAACGGTGCAGTTCGGCGCCCTGCAGGTGACGCCGCGCGTCTGCTATTCGCGGCCCGAGGCCGAGGCTCCGAAGACCGATTCCTTCGTCGAAGTCGACGAGATCACCCTGGACCGCAAGATAAGGCGCATCTTCACCGGCTGGATGTTTGCCGAGAGTCCCGGCCTCAACGCCGTCGAGCACGCCGTCTATGATGTCTGGCTCAAGGCCTGCAAGCAGAAGTCGGATGTTCCCGCACCTGGCGCGGCCAAGGCGCCCGATGGTGGCAGCGGCAAGGGCGGCGCGGCTCCGGCCGACCCCGGCACCACCTCCGGAACCAACTGATCCAACGACACTCCTTCCGGGAACCGCGTGCCTGCTGAAACGTTGGCTCGCGGGGCGCGTGAAGGATGGTGACCATGCTCGCTAGCAAGGACGAATTGATCGCGCTCGAAAAGGGCTTCTGGACGGGCGACGAAGCCTTTTACAAGGCCAATGCGGACAAGGAATGTCTCGTGGCCTTTCCTGAAATGGCGCAGACCATGAGCAACGCGGATCTTGCCGCCACCGCGAAGAAACCGCACCGCTGGAAGAACCTCCAGATCGAGCCCAAGGGTTTCGTGGAGCCCGGCAGCGATATCGTCATGCTGACTTATGAGGCGCGGGCTACGCGGTCCACCGGCGAACCCTATGCCGCGCTCGTCAGCACCGGCTACGTGCGGCGCGCCGACGGCTGGAAGATGATGTTCCATTCGCAGGCGCCGCTGCCCACCGGCAAGGCTAGGAAAAGTGGGCAGGGCGAAGGCAGCTCCAAAAAAGCGGACTAGAAGGTCACTCTTGTGGGATTTTGATCGTTAGAACCTGGCTTCGCCCTTCAGCGCCGCGGCAAGCATCTTTTCGTATCTGCCGCGCGGCACATCGACCGCGCCGAAGCGCTTCAGATGCTCGGTGGTGAATTGGGTGTCGAGAAGCACGAAGCCGCGTTCGTTCAGCCTTTCGACAAGGCGGACGAGACAAACCTTCGAGGCGTCGGTTTCCTTGGAAAACATGCTTTCGCCGAAGAACACCCGCCCCAGCGAAACGCCGTAAAGCCCGCCCACCAGCCGCCCCTCGCGCCAGGCCTCGACGGAATGGCAGTTGCCGATCTCGTGAAGCCGCACATAGGCTTCGCGGATCGGTGCATTGATCCAGGTGGACTGGCGCTCCTCGCGCTGCTCGGCGCAGGCATCGATGGTCGATTCGAAGTCATGGTCGAAGCGGACCTCGAACAGGCCCTTGCGGACCGTCTTGGCCAGGCTTTTGGGGATGTGGAATCCGTCCAGCGGAATGATGCCGCGTGATTCCGGCCGCACCCAGAACACTTCGGCGTCGGCAGCGCTTTCGGCCATCGGAAACACGCCCGACGCATAGGCCTTCAGCAACAGGTCCGTCGGGATGCGGTAGCCGGGCGCGTAGGGCCTGGTCATGACGCCTTATCTTCAGGCTTCGGGGGCTTCCTTGGCCAGATATTTCTCCAGCCAGTGGATATCGTAGTCGCCATTGGCGATGTCGGAATTGCCGACGAGGTCGCGGAACAGCGGCAGCGTCGTCTTGATGCCATCGACCACGAACTCGTCCAGCGCGCGGCGCAACCGCATCATGCATTCGACCCGGTTGCGGCCGTGGACGATCAGCTTGCCGATCAAACTGTCGTAATAGGGCGGAATGCGGTAGCCCGAATAAACACCGGAATCGACGCGGATGCCGAGACCCCCGGGCGTGTGGAAATGCGTGATCGTGCCAGGCGAGGGCGTGAAGGTGCGCGGGTCTTCCGCGTTGATGCGGCATTCAATGGCGTGACCGTTGAATTTGATCTCGTCTTGCGTCACCGACAGGCCGCCGCCCGATGCAACCCGGATCTGCTCGTGGACGAGGTCGATGCCAGTAATCATTTCCGTCACCGGATGCTCGACCTGGAGACGGGTGTTCATTTCGATGAAATAGAATTCGCCGTTCTCGTAGAGAAATTCGATGGTTCCGGCGCCGGAATAGCCGAGATCGGCGATCGCCTTGGCGCAAACGCCACCAATCTTGGCGCGCTCCTCGGCGTTGAGGGCAGGGGAGTTGGCCTCCTCCCACACCTTCTGGTGGCGTCGCTGCAATGAACAGTCGCGCTCGCCGAAGTGGACGCCCCTGCCAGCGCCGTCGCCGAACACCTGCAGTTCGATATGGCGCGGCTTTTCGAGGTATTTCTCGATATAGACCGAGCTGTTGCCGAAGGCGGCGCCCGCTTCGGTGCTCGCCGTCTGCAAGGCCTCGATCAGATCCTCTTCGGTGCGCGCCACCTTCATGCCGCGCCCGCCACCGCCGGCGGTTGCTTTGATGATGACCGGATAACCGATCTCGTTGGCGATGCGCTTGGCGTCGGCCTCTTCGGTAACCGCGCCGTCCGAGCCAGGCACCACGGGGATGCCCAGCCGCTTGGCGGTGCGCTTGGCCTCGATCTTGTCGCCCATGATGCGGATATGGTCGCCGGACGGGCCGATGAAGGTGATGTTGTGGGCGGCGAGGATGTCGGCGAACTTGGCGTTCTCGGACAGGAAGCCGTAGCCCGGATGCACGGCATCCGCCCCGGTGATCTCGCAGGCGGCGACGATCTGATGGATGTTGAGGTAGCTGTCGCGCGAAGGCGGCGGCCCGATGCAGACGCTTTCGTCGGCAAGACGCACATGCATGGCGTCGGCATCGGCGGTCGAGTGAACCACGACGGTCTGGATGCCAAGCTCCTTGCAGGCGCGCAGCACCCGAAGCGCGATTTCGCCGCGATTGGCGATGAGGATTTTCTGGAACATCGCCGTTTTCCCGGCCTTACTCGATCACGACGAGCGGCATGCCGTATTCCACCGGCTGGGTATCCTCGATCAGGATCGCAGTCACGGTTCCGGCGCGGGGCGCGGGGATCTGGTTCATGGTCTTCATCGCCTCGATGATCAGCAGCGTCTGGCCTTCTTTCACCTTCTGACCGATTTCGACGAACGGACGGGCGTCCGGCGAAGGCGAGAGATAGGCCGTGCCGACCATGGGCGAGGGCACCGCGTTCTTCGAGCTGTCGGACGCCGCAGGCGCCGCCGCGGGGGCTGCAATGGCTGCCGGGGCTGCTGCTGCCGCGTAGGCAGGCTGCGGCGCCGCCACAGCGTGAACCGCCGGCGCGTGGCGCGAAACGCGAACCTTCAGGTCGCCAAGCTCCACCTCGATCTCAGTCAGATTGGTGTCGTTCAGGATGCCCGCGAGATCGCGGATAAGCTGCTGGTCAACACCGGTCTTTTTCGTCGTCATGATCGACCCTTCTTGTGTCGGCACGCTAAATTCTTGCCGCCAGCGCCTGCAGCGCCAGCGTGTAGCCCAGCGGGCCGAACCCGCAGATCATGCCAACGGCATGCGGCGCGACTTTGGAAACATGGCGGAACGGTTCCCGCGCGTGGATATTGGAAAGATGAACTTCGATGACAGGCACGTCCGAAGCGGCCCGGATGGCGTCATGGATGGCGATGGAGGTATGGGTGTAGGCGCCGGCGTTCAGCACGACGCCCGCGGCCGACTGGCTTGCTTCCTGAATCCAGGTGACGAGATCGCCTTCATGGTTGGACTGGCGAAAGTCGACTGTGATCCCAAGAGGCTCGGCAGCTTTGCGACAGTCCGCCTCGATATCGCCCAGCGTCTGCGACCCGTAGATAGACGGTTCCCGCTTGCCGAGCATATTCAGATTTGGACCGTTCAAAACGAATACCGTTTTCAAAAGCACCGACCTTTCCTGCGTGCGGCTCGAGCCGCCGCGCCGGACCCTCTATAATGGGCATATTCCACTGGGAAAAGAGCGCAAGTGCGTTCTTTCCCCGTCAACAATGTATGGCTGCGGGGTTGTTGACCCGATTTCGTTCAGAGAGCTGACTTTGCCGCCTCGATCTTTTCCGCCAGAACCTCCTTGCCGAGGGCGCCGAAGATGACCTCGTTGCCGACGACATAGGAGGGCGTGCCGGTTATGGCGAGCTTGTTGGCGAGTTCGTAGGTCTTGGCGAAGGCTGCCGGAATGTCCGGGTCCTGCATGTGCTCGCGCAGCTTTGCCTCGTCGGCGCCCAGCGAGAGCGCGATCTTGACGGCCGCTTCCTCCGTGGCGCGGCCCTGTCCGCCAAGCAGCGCATTGTGGAACTCGCCATATTTCTCCGGCATGAGCTTGTGGAAGGCCATGGAAACGACGCTCGCCTTTTGCGAATCCGGGCCGAGGATCGGAAATTCCTTGAGCACGAAGCGCAATTCCGGGTCGGCCTTCGTCAATGCCTGCATGTCGTCGATGGCGCGTTTGCAGAAGCCGCAATTGTAATCGTAGAACTCGACGATCGTCACCTTGCCGTCACGGTTGCCGACGATGCCGTCGAAGGCGGAATTGAAGATTTCGTCCTTGTTGTCGTCGATGACGCCGAGATGGGCGAGCCGCTGCTCTTCCTGCTGCTTGGCTTCGAGCGCGCCCTGCACTTCGAGCATGATTTCAGGATTCTTGAGCAGGTAGTCGCGGACGATGCCTTCGACCTCCTTGCGGTCGACCGTCGTCGGGGTTTCAGCGGCCGCCATCTGCACGACGGCGGGCGTCTCTTCGGCGCCGGCGGCCTGCGCCTGAGCGACGGGTGCGTTCCCGGCGGCGAAACCGGCCCCCAGCATGACCAGCGCAACCGCCAGTCCGGTGGTGCCCAACAATATTGCCCTGATCATGGTGTCTCGTCCTTCTGCCTGAACCGGGAACATGGATTTGCGATCCGCATGTTCATTTCTTCTTGGCCGGTCCGGAATTGATGATGTCCTGCGCCCGAAGCCATGCCGGCTCGCCGCGCTTGAAATTCTTCTGCGCCCGCATGGCGAATATTTTCGCGTCCTTCAACGAACCGCTGTAATAGTAGCCTTCAGCTGTTGCCAGCTCGGCATTGGCGACGTCCCCCAATTCGCCATAGGCCTGCGCCAGATAGCGGTAGGCGCTGCTGTTCTCACGATCGCGCTGCAGGCTGTTGTTGATCTGCGCGACGGCTTTTTTCAGCGTCTCGGGCGACCCGGTGGCGATCAGCGCCTGTGCGTAGGACACCGAAAGCAGGCCGGATTTGGCGGGATCAAGGGAAATCGCCTTGGCATAGGCCGTCGCCGCGTCCTTCGACCGGTTCGATTTCATCAGGATATCGCCACGCAGCTCCTGGAAATAGGGATTTTTCGGCTGCGCCTTGATTAGACCGTCCGTCTTGCTGAGCGCCGAAGCGGGATTGCCGAACAGGAAGGCGACCTGCGCATCGCCATATTTCACCGCCAGGCCGTCCGACAGCTTGCGGTTCAGCCGGGATACTTCCGCCTGGCCCTGCGTGTAGGCGGCGATCTTGACCCGCATCATGTCGTGGCGCTGCTGCAGCGCCGCCGAATCGGTTTTGTCTTTGTATTGGCTTTTCTCGACAAGCTCCTGGAGATTGGAAATACGCTCCCGCGGCATCGGGTGGCTGATCCGGTACTGGTCGATCTGCGCGCCGGACAGCGAAAGCGCGCTCTGGAAACGCTGGAAGGTCTTCAGCATTCCCCTGCCGGATTGCCCGGTGGCGTCGAGATAGGTGATGGCGGAGCGGTCGGCAGTGATCTCTTCGCCGCGCTGATAGCTGAGCAGGGAACGCGTCGCCACCTCGCCGCCCCCGGTGGCGAGGCCGATGCCGGCGCCCGCGAGTGCCCTGTTGTTGGTTGCACCGCCAGCGACCAGCGCGCCGGCGCCCAGCAGCCCTGCGACAATCGCCATCGTCTTTGCCCGCTCAAGCTGCTCCCGCAGTTTTTCCTGGTGCCCGCCGGCCAGATGCCCGCATTCATGGGCGATGACGCCGATGATCTCGTTCGGCGTCTCGGCCTGCACCAGCGCGCCCGTGTTGATGAACAAACGCCTGCCGGCGACGAAGGCGTTGAAGCTGTTGTCGTTGACGAGGATGATCTGGATGCCGGCATTGGAAAGGCCTGCCGCCTTGAAGATCGGCCGCGCATAGTCGCGAACCAGCGCCTCGATCTCGGCGTCGCGCACCACCGGAACGCCCTGCGCGAAGGCGCTTATCGAACTGGCGGCGGCCATCAGCGCGCCGAGCGACAGCGCCGTCAATGACCGTGCGGTGCGGGCAAGCAGCGTTTTGGGGCGGAACAGGCTCAGCATGGTGCATCCACTGGTAGACGAGGCGGCCAATGATGGAAAGTCGATGCTGAAAACTTCATGAACTTGTGATCCCCACACCAATCGGGCATTTGTGCGGCGCTGGACCGCTGTCCGGCCACGGATTGTCAGGATACGAGCACATATGAGCATTTCGCTTTCGCGGCGCGGCGAGGTCGAGCCGTTCCACGCCATGGACATTCTGGCCGAAGCCAACCGGTTGGCCGCGAATGGCGTTTCCGTCGTGTCGATGGCGGTCGGGCAGCCGTCTGATCCGGCGCCGGAAGCGGTTCGGCAGGCCGCCGCCGCCGCCCTGAAAGCGGGACGCATCGGCTACACGGACGCGCTGGGACTTGCCGCCCTGCGCCGCGCCATCGCGGCGCATTATGGCGAGCACTACGGCATAGATGTCGCGCCTGAAAGGATCGCTGTGACCACCGGTTCCTCGGCGGCCTTCAACCTCGCCTTTCTCGCCATGTTCGACGCCGGGGACCGCGTCGCCATCGCCGCCCCGGGCTATCCCGCCTACCGCAACATCATGGCGGCGCTCGGCATCGATGTCGTCGAGATCGAGCTCGACGGCGAACCCTATCTCCGCGCCGCGCATCTGGAGAAGGCGCATCGCCAGAAGCCGCTGAAAGGCGCGCTGTTCGCCAGTCCGGCCAATCCGACGGGCGCGGTTATTCCCGCTGCCGAGATGAAGCTGCTGGTCGAAACCGCGGAAAACCTCGGCATTTCCTTGATTTCCGACGAGATTTACCATCGCCTTTCCTATGCCGGACCGGACACGACGGCGCTCGCCTTCGGCTCGTCAGTCACGGTCATCAATTCATTCTCAAAATATTACTGCATGACCGGCTGGCGCATCGGCTGGATGGTGCTGCCGCCCGAACTGGTGCGGCCGATCGAACGCATCGCCCAGAGCCTCTACATTTCCGCGCCGGAGCTTTCCCAGGTCGCGGCCATCGAAGCGTTCAAGGCGACGGCAGAGCTGGAGGACATCAAGGCGCGCTATGCCTGGAACCGCGAACTTCTGGCCAAGCGCCTGCCGGAGCTTGGCTTTCGGCTGGCGGCGCCGATGGACGGCGCCTTCTACGCCTTCTGCGACGTCTCGCGGCTGACCAACGACTCAATGGCTTTCGCCCGCCGTATGCTGGCCGAGGCGTATGTCGCGGCGACGCCTGGCCGAGACTTCGACCCGCTGCAGGGCCATAGCACCATGCGGTTCTCCTACGCCGGCAGCCATGACGAGATGGTCGAGGCGCTCGCCCGCATCGAACGCTGGTTGAGGTAGGGGCAATGGCCGATCTGGAACAGGCGCTTGCCGAAGTCGCGGCGGAGATGGCGGCGCGCAGCGACCGTGGTGAGGTCGCCAGCTACATCCCGCAGCTTGGCCGTGTCGATGCCGGCAAGTTCGGCATCGCGGCGGCCACAAATGACGGCCGGGTGCTGGTCGCGGGCGATGCCGGCGAAGCCTTCTCGATCCAGAGCATTTCCAAGGTGTTCACGCTCACCCTTGCGCTGGGCGAAAAGGGCGATGCGCTGTGGAAGCGGGTCGGGCGCGAGCCGTCCGGCAATCCGTTCAACTCCATCGTCCAGCTCGAACATGAGAACGGCATCCCCCGCAATCCGTTCATCAATGCGGGCGCCATTGTCATTTCCGACGTGCTGCTGGCCGGCCACCAGCCGCGCGAAACGATCGGCGAGATCCTGCGCTTCGTGCAGTTTCTCGCCGACGACGAGACGATCACCATTGACAGCGCCGTGGCGGCTTCGGAACGGGCAACCGGCTACCGCAACTTCGCGCTGGCCAATTACATGAAGTCGTTCGGCAATCTGCATCATGCGCCGGAGATGGCGCTGGGCGTCTATTTCCACCATTGCGCCATTGCGATGAGTTGCCGGCAACTGGCGCTGGCAGGGCGCTTCCTGGCCAATGGCGGCAGGCAGCCCTCGACCGGGCATTCGGTGATCTCGGCGGAGCGAGCAAGGCGCATTAGCGCGCTGATGCTCACCTGCGGCCACTATGACGGCTCGGGCGATTTCGCCTTCCGCGTCGGCATTCCGGGCAAAAGCGGCGTTGGCGGCGGCATACTGGCGATCGTGCCGGGCGTCGCCTCGCTCGCCGTCTGGTCGCCCGGCCTGAACGCCAACGGCAATTCGAAGCTGGGTTCCATCGCGCTGGAGAAGCTGGCGAAGATGATGAACTGGTCGGTGTTCGCGCCGTAACGTTCTGTCGTAACTCTGCCGCGGGTTTTCACCAGCCGCGTGCGATCGCAACGAACGCGGAAGCAGAACACCCAACAAAAATCCCGCGCCGGAAGGCCAGCGCGGGATTCACTTTGTCAGAAAATCAGGTCAAGGGACTGAAACGGCTCAGAAAAAGCCTTTCCGCTGCCACCATCCGCCTTTTTTCGGCTTCTGCTCGGCGGGTTCGCCGGGCTCGTTGGCGACGGTCGACGAGACGACCGGAGCCACGGTCTCGGCGGTTGCCGCCTTGCGCCGCGAAGCCCGCTTCTTGACCGGCTCCTCTGCCGCGGGGGGCTCCGCCTTCGGTTCCGCAGCTTTGGCCGGTTCGGCTGCAACTGTCTTTTCTTCGGTCGCCTCGGCTACAGCTTTCTTCGAGCGCGAGGCCCGCTTCGGCTTCTTCGGCTTTTCATCGTCGTTGGCCGCTGCCGGGGCATCGGCCGTCGCCGCTTCCGGCTGCGTTTCGGATTTTGGCTCCTCGGCCGCGGGCTTTTCGGCGGCGGCTTCAGCCTTCTCCGAATCCTCGATGCTTTCGCCAGCATCGCCGATCCCATCCTCGCCTTCGGGGCGGTTGCGCTTGCCGCCACGCTTGCCACGCCGACGCTTCTTTGGCTGGCCGTCCTGGGCGACCGCTACAACGGACGCCCCGGCTTCATCGCCCGAATCGCCATCGTCGGTTTCGTCATCGGACATCGATGCGGATGGCGCGGCCGTGACGGACTCTCCGCCCTGGTGTTCGACGCCCTGTTCGCGGTCCTTGCCGCCACGACGCCTGCGCCTGCGCCTGCGCTTCTTGTCGCCGCGCTGGCCGTCGTCGTTCTCGCCGGAACGCTCCTGCCGGCCCTGCTGGCCCTGCTGGCGGGGCTGCTCTTCCGCCTCCGTCTCGTCTTCCTCGATGACGATATCGTCTTCGGGTTCTTCCTCGATGGCGGGAAACTGTGTCCGGGCTTCGACGAAGCCTTCCGGCTTTTCCGCCAACGCACCGCGGAAGATCGCATAGTGCTGCGCTCCAACCGTGTCGTCGGCTTCGACGGTGATCGTCAGGCCGAAGCGTGTTTCCAGTTCGACCAGCGTGCTGCGCTTGTGATTGAGCACGTAGAGGGCGGTCGCAGCCGGCGTGCGGACGGTGATGTGGCTGCGCGAATCCTTGAGCAGGAATTCCTCGATCGCCCGCACCACCAGCAGCGCCACGGAAGAATCAGAACGCACATGGCCGGTGCCGCCGCAATGCGGGCAGGGCTTCATGGTCGATTCGAGCACCGAGGCGCGGATGCGCTGGCGGCTCATCTCCATCAGGCCGAAATGCGAGATGCGGCCGAGCTGGATACGCGCCCTGTCGTTCTTGAGGTGATCCTTCAACCGCTTCTCGACGGAGCGGTTGTTGCGGTTCTCCTCCATGTCGATGAAGTCGATGACGATCAGACCGGCAAGGTCGCGCAACCTGAGCTGGCGCGCCACTTCCTCGGCTGCTTCCAGATTGGTGTGAAGCGCCGTGTCCTCGATCGAGTGCTCCTTGGTGGAACGGCCCGAATTGACGTCGATGGCGACCAGCGCTTCCGTCTGGTTGATGATGATGTAGCCGCCGGATTTCAGCGTCACCTGCGGCTGCAGCATCTTGTCGAGCTGCGCCTCGATACCGGAGCGCACGAAGATGGGCGTCGTGTCGCGATAAGGCTGCACAACCTTCGCATGGCTGGGCATCAGCATGCGCATGAAGTCCTTGGCCTCGCGGTAGCCGTCGTCGCCCGCAACCAGGATTTCGTCGATATCCTTGTTGTAGAGGTCGCGCACCGAGCGCTTGATCAGCGAGCCTTCCTCGTAGACGAGGGCAGGGGCGCTGGACTGCAAGGTCAGGCCGCGGACGTTCTCCCACAGCCGCATCAGATATTCGTAGTCGCGCTTGATCTCGGCCTTGGTGCGGCTTTCGCCCGCGGTGCGCAGGATGACGCCCATGCCCTGCGGCACCTCGAGGTCGGAGACGACCTCCTTCAGCCGCTTGCGATCCTGTGCGTTGGTGATCTTGCGGGAAATGCCGCCGCCGCGCGCCGTGTTCGGCATCAGCACCGAATAACGGCCGGCGAGCGACAGATAGGTGGTCAGCGCCGCGCCCTTGTTGCCGCGCTCTTCCTTGACGACCTGCACCAGCAGGATCTGCCGGCGCTTGATGACTTCCTGGATCTTGTATTGCCGGCGCGGCGGCTTGCGGCGGTTGCGAACCTCTTCAAGCGCGTCTTCCGCGCCGACCGACTCCACATCGTGGTCGTCGTGGTGCGCGTGCTGCACCTCTTCGAGCATGCCGCGGTCTTCGGGCTGCTCGCCGCCGCCTTCAGGAATCTCTTCCGAAATGACGTCGGCATCGGCCTCCGCCTTCATGGTGATATTGGTTTCGTCGTCGGGCGCCGCTTCCGGCGCCGACTCCACGGCTGACGAAACTGCATCGTCACTCGCCGTCTCGTCGCCATCGCCGTTGTCGTCGGCGTTCGCGGCCGCATCTGCGCCGTCTTCGGAGGCGTCGGCGCGGCTTTCGTGGCTGGAGCGGCCGCGATGCTTGCCGCCGCGTCTGCGATTGCGCCGCCCGCGATGCCGGTCTTCGCCATCGCCGTCCTCGTCGTCCTCGTCGTCGGCTTCCTGCGCTTCAGCGTGCAGCAGGGCCTGACGGTCGGCGACCGGGATTTGATAGTAGTCGGGATGGATTTCGCTGAAGGCGAGGAACCCGTGACGGTTCCCGCCATATTCGACAAAGGCTGCCTGAAGGGAAGGTTCGACGCGGGTTACGCGGGCGAGATAGATATTTCCTTTGAGCTGCTTTTTGTCCTGGGATTCAAAATCGAATTCTTCGATACGGTTACCGCGTACGACGACGACGCGTGTTTCCTCCGGGTGGGAGGCGTCTATTAGCATTTTGTTGGGCATTATTTCGTTTCCCCCCGGCAGCCGCCAGCCTCAGCGGGAGGGACAATGCCCGTCGCTGTGGGTCTGTATCAGTCAGGGTGCCGGATGTTTGCATGTTCGCCGTGCGATGCTTCAACGCCACTGCGGTGCCGCCCGCTGCCAAAATGGCGCGGTTGAATGCGGACCTTTCCATCAGTGCGCTTGAAGACATCGTCGCCTGGCGAACCCTTTTTTTGAACCAAAGCCCGGAATGAACCGGACCAGCTTGTTTGCTCTGTCGAGCCGGCGCGGGACCTCGTCCCTAGCCGTTTTCTTCACGCAGACGATTCCCCCGCCACGGGAGCACGCCTGCGAAATTCGTCGCAACCACCTGAAACCTTCGCTCGATTGCTCGTCGCGACTGGAACTTGCCCCATGTTTGGCCTGCAACCGAAAGCTGCGGAACGGGGCGTCCCAGGATTGCGGTGATCCACCATCGCTTTTATGATTTGGCACAGTGGAAGGCAACCCCGATTCCGACGCCGGCAAAAGCACTTCCGCAGCGGAAGCCCGGGCGCGGGAATATGCTCGCTTCCACACCGCATGTCCGTCGTGAAAAGGCTTGGTTAACCTTCTCTGGATACGAAGCGTTAGGCGTTTTGGAGCCGGACGGTCGCGCCTGATTCGCGGCCGAGAGTGCGCCAAGGGGAGCCACTGGACTTGAGATGGGATTTGCAGCGCAAAACGGCAAGGTTTTGAAGTCTGGCGGTCTCTTCGGCCGGCTCGCCTCGTTGCTGTTGTTCCTGGTCTGCTGTCTCGCCGTCCCGGCTTTGGCCCAAGCCTCCGAAGCACCGATCAAGGCCTTCGACTACCGGATGGCCGGCGACGCCACCAAAATGCGCATCGTCGTCGATTTCGAACGCGAGCCTCAGCCGAAATGGTTCCTCCTGCGAGCCCCGAACCGGCTGGTCATCGATCTGCCGGGGACCGTGCTCGCGCTCGACCCCAAGGATGTGAAGGCTCGCGGCCTGGTCAAGAACGTCCGCTACGGCAATGTCGGCGAGACCACGGGCCGGCTGGTCCTGACGGGGAAGGGGCCTTTTCTGGTCGATAGCCTCGATGTCCTGAAGAATGACGATGGCAAGGGCTACCGCCTCGCGGTGGAGATTTCGGCCGCTTCGGCTCGGGAATTCGAGGCTGCGCTGGCCGACCAATCCCTCACCACCGGCTCGACTGCGGCCGTCGCGAAGGGTGAAAGGGTCGGCAACGGCCCAACATCCAACCCCGGGCATCGCTTTACCGTAGTGGTCGATGCCGGCCATGGCGGCATTGACGGCGGCGCCGAGGGATCGAGCGGCACCGTCGAGAAGGACGTGACGCTCGCCTTCGCGAAGGAGCTTCGCGACAAGCTCCTTTCGGTTGGCAAGTACGAGGTCTTCATGACCCGCGACAAAGACGAATTCCTGCGGCTGGACGACCGCGTCCGCATCGCGCGCCAGCATGAGGCGGATCTGTTCATTTCGATCCACGCCGATACCATCAATCTGAAAGGCATTCGCGGCGCCACCGTCTACACGGTCTCGGACAAGGCCTCCGATCCGGAGGCGCAGGCCCTGGCCGATCGCGAAAACCTGTCCGACCAGTTCGCCGGCATGGAAATCAAGGCGGACGATCCACAGGTCACCGACATATTGATAGACCTGATCCGGCGCGAGACGCATTCCTTTTCCATGAGCTTCGCGCACACGCTCGTCGGAAAGCTTTCGACCACGGTCGGCCTCATCAACAACCCGCATCGCTCGGCCGGCTTCCGCGTGCTGAAGGCGCCCGACGTGCCGTCCGTCCTGGTCGAACTCGGATATTTGTCCAACGCCAAGGACGAGGCTCAGCTCATCGACCCGGACTGGCGCGGCAAGGCGGCGGACAGCATCGCCGGCGCGGTCGCGGTTTTCGCGGCCGGCAGACAGGGCGCTGGCGGCTAGCGATGCCGGCGCGCACGCTGCCGCTTCACACGCGTTGCGCGGCAACAACACCGGGTGGTTTTATTTCGGCCGCTGGGGGGCTAAACTTCATCTCGCCGTATTTTGCCCACATCGCCGCGACATTGGGTTTCGAATACGGATCGGGAGCCACGCCTGTGCTTGCGCGCGGTGCTGCTTGGTTTAGGAGAATCCCGGACGTTGGACTGGAGCGGGCATGATTCGTCTTATCGGCTATTTCTTCGGCATCGGCACCATGCTCGCCCTTTTGGTGGCGGCAGGGGTTGCTGTCTATATCGGCCACCTGACCAAGGATTTGCCCGACTACGAGGTGCTGGCCAAGTATGAGCCGCCGGTAACGACGCGCATCCACGCGTCGGACGGTTCGCTGATGGCGGAATATGCGCGCGAGCGGCGGCTTTACCTGCCGATCCAGGCTGTACCGGATCGCGTCAAGGCAGCGTTCCTGTCGGCAGAAGACAAGAACTTCTACAACCATCCCGGCATCGACATCACCGGCCTCGGCCGCGCCGTCCTCACCAATTTCCAGAATTTCGGCTCGGGCCGCCGCCAGGTCGGCGCGTCGACGATCACCCAGCAGGTCGCCAAGAACTTCCTGCTGACCTCGGACCAGACCTATGAGCGCAAGATCAGGGAAATGGTCCTGGCCTTCCGCATCGAGCAGGCCTATCCGAAGGACCGCATCCTCGAACTCTACCTGAACGAGATATTCTTCGGCCTCGGCGCCTATGGCGTCGCTGGCGCCGCGCTCACCTACTACGACAAGTCGGTCAACGAGCTGACGGTTTCGGAAGCGGCCTATCTCGCATCGCTGCCGAAGGGCCCGTCGAACTACCATCCTTTCAAGCACACGGATCGCGCCATCGAGCGCCGCAACTGGGTCATCGACCAGATGGTCGACAATGGCTACGTCACCCATGAGGAGGGCGAGAAGGCCAAGGCCGAGCCGCTGGGCGTCACGCCGCGCCGTAACGGCACCTATCTGTTCGCCGGCGAATACTTCACCGAGGAAGTCCGTCGCGTCATCATCGCCCGCTATGGTGAGAACGCGCTCTACGAGGGCGGCCTGTCGGTGCGCACGACGCTCGATCCCAAGCTGCAGCTTTTCGCCCGCAAGGCGATGCAGACCGGCCTGATGAAGTTCGACACGTTGCGCGGCTATCGCGGTCCGGTCAAGACGATCGACATCTCCGGCGACTGGGGCAAGGCGCTGGCCGAGGTCAAGGGCCTGGAAGACGTGCCGGAATGGTCGCTGGCCGTCGTTCTCGACAGCTCGGCCTCCGGTCTCTCCATCGGCCTCCAGCCGGAGCGCGAGATTTCCGGTGCGCTGGTCAAGGAGCGCGTCGAGTCCACCGTGTCCAAGGAGGACATGAGCTGGGCCATGCGTTACAAGAAGGACGGCAAGACGCTGAAGGCCAAGTCGCCGGCTGACGTGCTCAGCCCCGGCGACGTCATCTTCGTCCAGAAGAAGGACGACGCCGACGCTTACCAGTTGCGGCAGGTGCCGGAGGTCGAGGGTGGTCTGGTGGCGATGGACCCACACACCGGCCGCGTGCTGGCCATGGTCGGCGGCTTCTCCTACGCGCAGTCCGAGTTCAACCGCGCCACGCAGGCGATGCGCCAGCCGGGCTCGTCCTTCAAGCCGATCGTCTATGCGGCCGCGCTCGACAATGGCTATACGCCGGCTTCCGTCATCATGGACGGACCGATCACCATCCAGTCCGGCAACACGACCTGGACGCCGAAGAACTATGACGGCCGCACAGCCGGCCCCGCCACGCTTCGCTCGGGCATCGAGCGCTCGCGCAATTTGATGACGGTGCGCCTCGCCAACGACATGGGCATGAAGCTGGTCGCCGAATATGCCGAGCGCTTCGGCGTCTACGACCACCTCGCGCCCTATCTGCCGATGGCGCTGGGCTCGGGTGAGACCACCGTCATGCGCATGGTCTCGGCCTATTCGATCATGGCCAATGGCGGCAAGTCGATCAAACCGTCGGTGATCGACCGCATCCAGGACCGCTACGGCAAGACCGTGTTCAAGCAGGACGAGCGCGGCTGCGAGAACTGCAACGCGCAGGAATGGCAGAACCAGCCAGAGCCCGAACTCGTCGACAATTCCGAGCAGGTCCTCGACCCGATGACGGCCTACCAGATCACCTCGATGATGCAGGGTGTCGTCCAGCGCGGCACCGCCGTCACCATCTCCGAACTCGGCTATCCGATCGCCGGCAAGACCGGCACCACCAACGACGAGAAGGACGCCTGGTTCATCGGCTATACGCCCAATCTCGTGGTCGGCCTCTATATGGGGTACGACCAGCCGCGCCAGCTTGGCTCGGGCGTGACCGGCGGCGGCCTCTCGGCGCCTGTCTTCAAGGCGTTCATGAAGGATGCGCTGGTCGGCCAGCCGAAGATCGACTTCAAGGTGCCGGATGGCATGAAGCTCATCGCCATCAACCACAAGACCGGCATGCGAGCCCAGGAAGGCGAGGCGGGCACGATCATCGAAGCCTTCAAGCCCGGCACCGGGCCTGCCGACAGCTATTGGGTCATCGGCATGGGCGATGACGGCTCCAATGGCAGCGGCACGGCGCTGTCGCCGAAGGCGGCGGGCGATATACAGTCCGGCGGCGGCGGGCTCTACTGATTAGGACATGAACGTGAATGGGCCGGGCGAAAGTCCGGCCCATCTGGCTTTACAGGCATCGGCCGCCTGCCTATGTATCCGGCTCAGCGATCCAATTTCCATAACGGACAGAATTATCAGCCATGCGCGCGGAAACGCAGAACATTGTCGACGAGATCAGGCAGGCCATAACCCTGCTGAGGAGGCATCTTTGACTGGGATCAGGCTATCAAGCGGCTTGAATACCTGAACGTCCGCGCCGAGGACGCCAGCCTCTGGAACGATCCGATCGAGGCGCAGAAGATGATGCGCGAACGCCAGAGCCTCGAGGAAGGCATCGCCGCGGTCAAAGGGCTCACTCAGGCGCTGGACGACAATATCGGCCTGATCGAGCTTGGCGAGGAAGAGGGCGACGAGAGCGTCATCTCCGAGGCCGAGAGCGCGCTGCGCTCCATGCGCGGCGAGGTGAAGGCGCGTCAGGTCGAGACGCTTCTGTCTGGCGAAGCCGATTCCAACGACACCTATCTGGAAATCCACGCCGGCGCCGGCGGCACCGAAAGCCAGGACTGGGCCTCGATGCTGCTGCGCATGTACACGCGCTGGGCCGAGCGCCGCCGCTTCAAGGTCGAGGTTCTGGAAGTCCATGACGGCGAAGAGGCCGGCATCAAGTCCGCCACGCTGCTGATCAAAGGCCACAACGCCTATGGTTGGCTGAAGACCGAATCCGGTGTGCATCGCCTGGTGCGCATCTCACCCTACGACAGCAATGCGCGCCGCCATACATCGTTTTCGAGCGCCTGGGTCTATCCGGTCATCGACGACTCGATCCAGATCGACGTTTCGGAGTCCGACGTCCGCATCGACACCTACCGCTCGTCCGGTTCTGGCGGCCAGCACGTCAACACCACTGATTCCGCCGTGCGCATCACCCATCTGGCGACCGGCATAGCGGTGGCCTGCCAGGCCGAACGCTCGCAGCACAAGAACAAGGCCAAGGCCTGGGAAATGCTGCGTTCGCGCCTCTACGAGGAAGAGCTGAAGAAACGCGAGGCGGTGGCCAACGCCACGGAAGCCTCGAAGAGCGACATCGGCTGGGGCCATCAGATCCGCTCTTACGTTCTCCAGCCATACCAGATGGTCAAGGACCTGCGCACCGGCGTCGAAAGTTCCAATCCCTCGGCAGTGCTCGACGGCGACCTCGACGACTTCATGGAAGCGTCGCTGTCGCAGCGCATCGAAGGCGGCGCGGGCGAAGCGGTTGCCGATATCGACTGACAGGAGTGCTCGCCGCACCAGCTTGCCAGCGCGGGCCGTTTGTGCTGCCTTCGATCCCTGACCAGGAACGAGGGATCGCCATGGCCGTCAAGGGAAGCTGTCACTGCAAATCGACCACTTTCGAAGTCTCGGAAGCGCCGCAAACTGTAACGCGCTGCACATGCTCCTTCTGCTCCAAGCGCGGCGCGCTCTGGGCTTATTACGAGCCATCGCAGGTGAAGATCGAGCCGCAGCGTTCGACCGCCGCCTATCGCTGGCAGACCATGATCGTGAAGCATGGCTTCTGCCCGGCATGCGGCTGCACCACCTTCACCGAAACGCCCGACTGGAGCACCGGCGAAGCGGATTTCGACAAGATGCGCATCGCCGTCAACGCGCGCCTGTTGGACGACTTCGACCTCGACAAGGTCGAGGTGACCGTGATCGACGGCAAGAACCTCTGGTAGGTCGGGTCCGCCAATGCAGCACGCCTGATTTCATACCGGAAAAGCAGGATATGTCGGTTTTCCCGTTCCGCTTTTTGCCGTATTTGATGCTACAACGTGCTCATGACGGGTCACACGGCGCGCCATCGCGCAGCCGATTTTGGAGGGACAATCGATGAAGAAAACCGTTCTCGCCATTGTGGCGACGGCAGTGCTTGTTAGTGCGTGCACCACCGATCCTTATACCGGCGAGCAGAAGGTTTCGAACACCGCGGGCGGCGCCGTTCTGGGCGGCCTGGCGGGCGCGGCCCTCGGCACGCTGGCCGGCGGCAACGACCGCCGCAACGCGTTGATCGGCGCGGGCATCGGCGCGCTGGCGGGTGGCGCCATCGGTTCGGTCATGGACCAGAACGAAAACGAATTGCGGGCACAGCTTCAGGGCACCGGCGTCAGCGTCACCCGCGCCGGCGACCAGATCATCCTCAACATGCCTTCCGACATCACCTTCGCCGTCGATCAGGACGCCGTGAAGCCGAGCTTCTATTCGGTCCTGAATTCGGTCGGCCTGGTGCTGAAGAAGTACAAGCAGACGATCGTCGACGTGTACGGCCACACCGATTCCACCGGCAGCGACCAGCACAATTTCGACCTGTCGCAGCGCCGCGCGCTGGCCGTCGCCAACTATCTCTCGGCCCAGGGCGTCGATTCCCGCCGCTTCGCCGTCACCGGCTTCGGCGAGTCCCGGCCGGTTGCGTCGAACAACACCGCGGAAGGACGGGCGCAGAACCGCCGCGTCGAAATCCAGCTTTCGCCGCTGACCTGATCGGAACGGTATTCCGGAAAAAAGAAACGGCCCCGTTCGGGGCCGTTTCTTTTCCAACGTCAGGATGAGCCTTTCGGTCGGGTGCGCGATCAGACCTTGGCGACGATGTTCATGAAGGCCGGCATGTCGTCCCCGAAACCCACCGTGCCGTCATTGTCGTCGTCCTTGTTGCGCGAACGGGACGGGCGCTGGTCACGGCGCAGTGGCTGATCCCGGCGCTCGGTATTCTCGTTGCGGATGGCGTCCTTGCGCACGCGCCGCTCGCCGGAATCCGATGCCTCGACGCGTTCAGCCGGCGCAGCGGTTTCAGGGGCAGGGGAAGCCGCGACGGCTTCCTGCTCGTCGCCCTTGTCCCGGCCTTTGCCGGACCGCTCGCGGCGCGGCCTGCGCTCGTCACTGTCCTTGCGGCCGGCCCGCTTCGGCGCGCCGCGGCCGCGCCGTGGCGCGTCGTCTTCGCTCTCGCTGGCAACCACGGTCGATAGATCGCCGTCATGCCACTCGATCTTGGTGCCGATCAGTTTCTCGATGGCGTCGATGTACTTCCCGTCTGACCTGGTCGCGATGGTGAACGACTTGCCCGAACGTCCGGCGCGGCCGGTGCGGCCGATGCGGTGGACATAATCCTCGGAATGGATGGGCACATCATAGTTGAAGACGTGGCTGACATCGGGGATGTCAAGGCCGCGCGCTGCCACGTCGGAGGCGACGAGAAGCTTCAGCTTGCCGTCGCGGAAATTGGCCAGCATCGCCATGCGCGCACGCTGGTCCATGTCGCCATGCAGCGCGCCGACATTGAAGTCGTGTTTCAGCAGCGAGCGGAAAAGCTCGGATACGTCGACCTTGCGATTGCAGAAGATGATGGCGTTCTTCAGCCCGTCTTCTTCTTCCTTGATCAGGTTGCGCAGCACTTCGCGCTTGTCCCACGATTTGGAACCGGACTTGACCAGCCGCTGGGTGATGTTGGTCGCGGCCGATGCAGCCTTCGAAACCTCGATGCGCACCGGCGCATGCAAAAACTTTTCCGTCAGCTTGGTGATTTCCGGCGGCATGGTCGCCGAGAAGAACAGGGTCTGGCGGGTGAAGGGGATCATCTCGCAGATGCGCTCGATGTCAGGGATGAAACCCATGTCCAGCATGCGGTCGGCTTCGTCGATGACGAGGATTTCCACGCCGTTGAGCAGCAGCTTGCCGCGCTCGCGATGGTCCAGCAGACGGCCGGGCGTGGCGATGAGCACATCGGCCCCGCGCTCGAGCTTCCTGTCCTGTTCGTCGAAGGAAACGCCGCCGATCAGAAGCGCGATGTTGAGCTTGTTGTTCTTGCCGTATTTGACGAAGTTCTCCTCGACCTGGGCGGCGAGTTCGCGCGTCGGCTCGAGAATGAGGGTGCGCGGCATGCGTGCCCGCGCGCGGCCTTTTTCAAGGCGGGTAATCATCGGCAGGACGAAGGCGGCGGTCTTGCCGGTGCCGGTCTGGGCGATGCCAAGAACATCCTTGCCCTGAAGTGCGTGCGGAATGGCGCCGGCCTGGATCGGCGTCGGCACCGTGTAGCCTGCGTCGGTGACCGCGGAGAGGACCTTCGGCGAAAGACCGAGGCTGGAAAATGTCAGCGCTTCTTGAGCGGTTTCAGTGTCTGATGACAAGATTTGATGTCTTTGGCTGGTTTGAGGCGCGGCGGACTGCGTCGCGGCAAGCGCCCGGCGCTTGCGATATGTTGCATCGCGATAGGCGCAAGTCCGCGATTTGTCAACAGAAACGGGCCTGTTTCCCGCGATTGTGAGAGGCTAACCTTAATCGTAAGGCTTAATGTCCGGGGTCAATCTCAATACCTGAACTGCTCGGACAATATCCGCTCGTTCCAGGAGTGGCTGGGATCGAACAGCAGCGTTGCGGTAGCGTCGCGCGACTCGCGCACCGTCACCGACGTGACGGCCTTGACCTCGGTATGATCGGCGGCGGCGTTCACCGGTCTTTTTTCGGCCTCCAAGATGTCGAAGCGAACGGCCGATTTGTTGGACAGCAGTGCTCCGCGCCAGGCGCGCGGCCTGAACGGGCTTACCGGCGTCAGCGCCAGCAGCGGCGCGTCGAGCGGCAGGATGGGGCCGTGCGCCGACAAATTGTAGGCGGTCGAGCCGGCTGGCGTCGCCACCATGACCCCGTCGCAGCTCAATTCCTCAAGTCGCACCTGATCGTCGACGGAAATCCGGATCTTGGCCGTCTGGTAGGATTGCCGCCATAGCGCCACCTCGTTGATGGCGAGAGCCGAGACGATTTCCCCCTCCGGTGTCGTCGCCTGCATCTCCAGTGGCCGGATGGTTTCGGGAACCGCGGCCGCAATGCGGTCGAGCAGGCCCTCGACGCGATACTCGTTCATCAGGAAGCCAATGGTGCCCCGGTTCATGCCGTAGATGCGCTTGCCGGTGGCCATGGTCTCGCGCAGCGTCTGCAACAGGAAGCCGTCGCCGCCGAGCGCGACGACGATATCGGCTTCGTCGAGCGAAGCCTGCCCATAGCGCTTCGAAAGCTTTTCAAGCGCGGCCTTGGCGTCGGCGGTGCCGGACGAGACGAAGGCAAGGCGACTGCTCGTTTTGCTCATGGGCTCCAACCGTGGCGCCGTTTCACCGGCTGCATCGGCGAGGGCGTAGCATGGGCGCGAACGTCTGCAAAGACGCGGCGTCGGCGCGTGGCGTCGAGCGACGTTTCCCGCGAATGGCAAATTTGATGGTTAATCTGCTGCTTAAGGTCCCGTAAATCTGCTAGTGTCATTTTTATCGACAGGAACGGGTGGCGGGGGCCAAGCCAACCGGGATGGCACATTGCCTTTTCTTCGTATGTTTATAGTCTTCCTGATGATGGGTAGCTTCGCGCTCGCCTTTGCCGAACTCGTGCGCAAATCCGATGCGCTGAGTTCCAGGGACGAGGGAACAGCCATCGCCTGTGGGGAAGCCACTTCGGTCCCATGCCAGCCGCCACGGGGAAGGGTGGAGTAGCGGGCACTTTTTGCCCGCTCCGATCCCCACACCTCCATGGGTGAGCGTCTCCTGGCTGCTCAGCCGTGCCGTCGGATCAAGCGATGCGGTGTAGGGAGATGGTGCCCCCGGCAGGAATCGAACCCGCGACCTTCGGTTTACAAAACCGCTGCTCTACCGGCTGAGCTACAAGGGCATGGCGCTTCGGTTAGCATATTTGCCGCGCCAGTAAAGCCAAATGTCCCGCCCACTCCAGGTCGATCCGCGCAAAATCGTGCGCGCAGCCGTTAAAACCGCCGATTTCCTCACCATATTCGAAGGGAATTCGGTTGGAGGCGGTTCATGATCCGCATTGTCATCGTTGTTCTGGCCGCGGTCGTGGTCTGGGCGCTGCTCGTCTGGATAATCCGCCAGATGAAGCGCGGCGATATCGATTGGAAAGGCATTGGCGTCATTGCGGCATTCATCGCGCTGGCGTTCTGGCTGCGGCACGTTACCGGCATGGGCTGACGCCGTGAGCGTTCACGGCTTTCTCATCGGGCAACGTCGGCCTTCGGCACCCGCGGCTGCGAGGTCCTCGATATTCCGAAAAATCATCGGCTGAAAAAATGAAGAGCCGCATGAACCTTTCTCCTTGCTCGCGCAACTGACGATCAAGAGGCGGGTGGTCGCCTCGGTCAACAGATCAAGGAGAATGACATGTCCAAGCGCTCTTTCGTTTCCGTTCTCGTAGCCGCCGGTCTCAGCGCCGTCACGCTCGCCTCGACCGTGCAGCCCTCGGCGGCCGGGTCCTGGCATCATCATCACCGCCGCGACGCCGCCATAGCCGGCATCGCAGGGCTGGGCGGGTTTATCCTGGGCAGCACGCTGGCGCAGCCGCGCACGGTCTATGTCGAGCCGGACGACGGCGGTTCCTGGCATGTGCGCCGCTGCCTCTCCCGCTACCGCAGCTACGATCCGGGCTCCGACACCTATGTCGGCTATGACGGCCTTCGTCGCTACTGCAATCTCTGAGGCGATAAAATCTCATCCGGAAAGGGCGGCTTCGGCCGCCCTTTTGCTGTTGCGTGGCGGAAGGCGGGGCCGGTCGGACCATACAGGGCAGGGCCGGGGCATCGCGCAATTAATTCGACCAAGAATCTCCTTGCCGGATGAACCTTTCGCCGGCGTGCGGCGACACATGATCATGGGGCGAATGGTTCGCCTCGCTCACAGATCAGGAGATCGTCATGTTCAAGCGCACATTCGTTTCCGGCCTCGCAGCCGTCATCCTCGCCACCGGCGCGCTGGCCGGAACGGCGCAGACCGCCTCGGCGCATCCGATGCACAAGCATCATCATCACTACAAGCACAAGCACCACAAATTTCCGAAATATTACAAGCACTACAAGCACTACAAGCACTACAAACATCACAAGTACTACGGATCCTACTACGGCCATGGCGGCGGGCTCGTCATCGTCCTGCGGTAAACAGCACTTGCACGCTCCATGCGATGACTCCCGCCCGGCGCCGGAGTCATCGCAACCGGCCCAAGCCGAGATTCATCTTTCCCGCCGCCACCTCAAGAAAGTCGTTGCCCTTCACGAGCCCACCAGTTAAACGTTTCATTGTAAATCGTTTAACTGCCGCTTGAGCTTGCTCGGACGCGGATGACTGCGGATCCCGCTTTCGGCGAGAATCCGAAGGGGAAGTGATGGGACAGAATCTTTCGGAAAAGGTGGCCGCGGTGACGGGGGCGGCTTCCGGCATCGGCCTGGAATGCAGCCGCGCCTTGCTTGCCGCCGGGGCCACGGTCGTTCTCGTCGACAGGGCTGAAGGCCCGCTGCGCGACGCATGCAGACAACTCGGCCCGAAAGCCATCCCGCTCGTCATCGACGTGACGGATCCGCAAAACGTGGCCCGCATGATGCCGCAGATCATCGAGCGGGCAGGGCATCTCGACATCTTCCACGCCAATGCCGGCTCCTATATCGGCGGCGAGGTCCTTGACGGCGATCCGGATGCCTGGGATCGCATGTTGAACCTGAACATCAATGCGGTCTTCCGCAGCGTTCACGCTGTCCTGCCGCATATGGTGGAGCGCAAGACCGGCGACATCATCGTCACCGGCTCCATCGCCGGCCTGGTGCCGGTGGTGTGGGAGCCGATCTACACAGCCTCCAAGCATGCGGTTCAGGCCTTCGTCCATACGGTCCGGCGGCAGGTCGCCAAACATGGCCTGCGCGTTGGCGCCATTCAGCCGGGGCCTGTCGTCACCGCGCTGGTCAGCGACTGGCCGAAGGAGAAGCTGGAGGCCGAACTGGCGGCCGGCGGGCTGATCGAGCCGGTCGAGGTCGCGGAGGCGATCATCTTCATGCTGACCCGTCCGAGGAACGTCACCATCCGCGACCTCGTCATCCTGCCGCAGAGCAACGACCTCTGAACACTTTAAAAATAGCTGTTGAACTGAGAAAAGGAAGGCGTTAAACGTTTTACAGATAAACGTTTAACAAGATCGCGCAAATGAACCGGAAACGAGCGACCATCAAGGATGTAGCGGCGGAAGCGGCGGTTTCGATCGCCACCGTCTCGAACGTCTTCAGCGGCCGCAAGCCGGTGAACGCCGATCTGCGGGAACGCGTCGAGCGTGCCGCCCGCAAGCTGTCCTTCCAGATGGATCGCGCGGCGTCACAGCTGCGTTCCGGCCAGGCCCGTGTCGTCGGCGTGCTGGTGCCGGACCTCGACGACGTCTTCTTCACCTCGCTGGTGTCGCGGCTCGAGGTCATGGCGCGGAAGGATGGCTACGACGTCATCGTCGCCAGTTCGCGCGATGACGTCGATCTCGAACAGTCGCGGCTGCGCGCGCTGCTCGGCTGGCGGCCGTCGGGTCTCGTGGCAGTGCCGTGCTCGGACGTCATCCCGTCGCTGCTGCGCGACGAGGTCGGGCACCTGCCGATGGTCTTCGCCGACCGCGTCATGCTCAACGGTTGCTTTGCCGACACCGTCACGATCGACAATGTGAAGGCCGGCGAATCCGTCGCCCGCCATCTGCTCGAGATGGGCCATGGCGACATTCTCGTCGCCGCGTCCAATCTCGGCATCGCGCCGATCCGCGAGCGTGTGCAGGGCGTGCGCAACATGGCCCGGGCCGCCGGCGTCGAGCCAAGGGTGCTGGAGCTCGGCTCGAACGCCGAACGCGGCGCCGAAGTGCTCGCCAACTGGCTGGAAACCAATGCGCATCCGACCGCTGTCTTCGGGCTGACCAATGTGACGACGTTGAGCGCGCTTTCGGCTCTGGCGCGGCATCGGCTCGATGTGCCCGAGCAGATCTCGCTGGTCGGTTTCGATGACTACACATGGATGAGCGCGCGCAGGACGCCGCTGACGGCCATCCGCCAGCCCATCGACGAGATGGCCGGCGTGATCTGGGAGCGGCTGCGGCAGCGCATGGCGGGCGAGGCGGCGCAGCCGCACCCGACGATCCTGGAGACCAGCCTGCAGATTCGCGGCTCGGTCGCCTCGCGCGGGCCGAACCTGCTGGCAGGCCGCGAAGCCGCCGCGAAGCCGTCCGTTTCCGTCCTCGCCGCGCCCGATGGCGCGCAGGCGAATCGCGGCGACTGAACAAGATCGAACGGGTCGGGAGGAGACCGGAGTTTTGCGTACCAGAAGTCTATCGCAGCTGATGCCGCTCATCGCGCCGGTTCATATCCTGATCCTGAGCGTGATCGTCATTCCGTCGCTGTATGTCATCTGGCTCAGCCTCGGCCAGTCGAGCTTCGGACAGGCTCAGACGTTTGTCGGCCTGCAGAACTACTACAACGTGCTCACCGATCCCGCTTTCCGCAGCGCGCTGTGGAACACGGTTATCCTCGTCGTCGTCGCCGTCCATGTGGAACTGGCCATCGGCCTCGGCATGGCGCTCCTCTTTGCGAGCGGCCTGCCGTTCCGTCGCTTCCTGCTGGTGGCCGTGCTGGCGCCCTATGCGGTCAGCGAGGTGATCGCGGTCGTCATGTGGCGCTTCCTGTTCGATCCGGACGCCGGCCCGGTGACGCTGGTTCTCAAGGCGCTGGGCCTGCCGATCCTCGACTGGTCGTTCGAACCGACGCACGCCATGATCCTGATCGCGCTGCTGACGATCTGGCTGCACCTGCCGTTCACCTTCATCATCCTCTACGCGGCGCGGCTTGCCATTCCCGCCGATCTCTATGAGGCGGCGCGCATCGACGGCGCGACGCCGTTCCAGTCGTTCCGCCGCGTGACCATGCCGCTGCTCGGGCCGGCGATCATCGTGGCGCTGCTGTTCCGCTACATCTTCGCCTTCCGCATCTTTTCCGAAGTCTGGCTGCTGACCCAGGGCGGCCCGGCGCGCTCGACCGAGGTCGTGGCCGTCTATCTCTACCAGGAGGCATTCTCCTTCAACGCCTTCGGCACGGCGGCGGCGACCGCCTGGATCATGGTCATCGTCTCGCTGCTGCTGGCTGCCGGCTACGTGTTCATCCTCCGCAAGCAGGGGGCAGCCAATGCGCACTAGGAGCCTGCCCATCAGCATCGGCAAGGCGTTCGCGGTCGCCGCGATCCTGCTGTGGTCGCTGTTCCCCATCGCCTTCATCGTCATGTCGTCGCTGAAGCCGGGGCGGGACATCTTCGCGGTGCCGCCGAAATACATCTTCACACCGACGTTCCAGCACTATGCATCGCTGTGGAGCGAGTGGGGCGTGTTCTTCAACGGGCTGTTCAACAGCACCGTCATTACCGCTGGCGCGACAGTCCTCGCAGTCACCGTCAGCACCTGCGCCGGCTATGTCTATTCGCGCAACTCGAGCCGGTTCCTCAACGCCAGCGTGATGTTCCTGATCATCGTGCGGCTGATCCCGCCGATCGTGGTGACGCTGCCGCTTTTCCCGATCATCAATGCGATGAATTTGAACGACACGCACATCGTGCTGATGGTGCTTTACGCCACCTTCTTCGTGTCGCTCGGCACCGTGCTGATGCGCACCTTCATCGACCAGATCCCGCGCGAACTGGATGAAGCCGCGCAGATCGACGGCGCCGGCCGGCTGACCATCCTGCGTCGGGTCATCGTGCCGCTGGCGGCTCCTGGCATTCTCGCCGTCGCGGTGTTCGTCGTCGTCTTCGCCTGGAATGAATATCTGTTCGCCTTCATCTTCACCGCCACCCGCGCCAAGACCGCGCCGCTCGTCATCTCCGAGATGATCGGCTCCATCGACGGCGTCGACTGGGGCATCCTTTTCGCAGCCTCGACGGTCCAGCTGGCGCCGGTGCTGCTCTTCGTCATTTTCATGAACCGCTATCTCGTCGCCGGCCTCACCGCCGGTGCAACGAAGGGATAGTCCAACATCTGTCAGGGAGGTAACAATGTCAGATAACTTCGCAAAGATTACACGTCGTGGACTTCTCGGCACCGCTCTCGGCGGCGCCGCGCTGCTGGCGACACGCCCGTCCTTCGCCGCGGGCAAGACGCTCAACATTCTCAGCCACAAGGTCCACCAGACCGTGCTCGGTACCGGCGATGGCGATCTGCTCGCGGACTGGAAGAAGGCCAACGACGCCGAACTCGCCTTCACAACCTTCGATTCCAACCCGCTGCAGGACCGGCTTTTCCGCGAGGCCAGCCTGCCTTCCACCGACTACGGTGTCGGCTACATCATCGACAACCGTCCGACGCCCGACGTCGCCAAGCTGTTCGCGCCGCTCGACGATTTTCTGAAAAGCGCGCCGATCGAGAACTACGAAGACATCGCTCCCGGCCTGCGCGAGGCGATGACGGTCGGCGGCAAGACCATCGGCATTCCGGTCCGCCATGCGACCGGCGGCCTGTTCTACAACGAGGCCCTGCTGGAAGAGGCCGGCATTTCTGCGCCGCCCACCACGCTGGAAGAACTGATCGAGCAGGCCGGCAAGCTCACCTTCACCGCGAAGGACGGCACGCCCGTGACCGGCATGATCATGGCCAGCGACCTGGCGGTCTTCCCGGTCAGTTTCGCCCGCGCCTATGGCGGCGATTACATCACCAAGGACTTCAAGCTGCTGCCGAAGCCCGAAGCGATGGAAAAGGCGCTGACGGTCATGGCCGACATGTTCAAGGCAGGCGCATTGCCGCGCAGCTACGCCACCACCAAGAACGACGACCAGGTGACATGGATGCAGCAGGGCCGCGCCGCCTTCACCATGATCACCTTTGCGCGCTACAAGCAGTTCAACGATCCGGCCCAGAGCAAGTTTCCGGGCAAGATCAAGGCCGTCCAGTTCCCGAAGTCGCAGAGCTATGATGGCGAAATGTCGGCCGTCACCGAATCCTGGGGCATGTCGATCCCGGCCAATTTTGCCGACAAGGAGCTGGCGTGGTCTTATATCCGCGAGGTCTCTTCGCCGCGCGTGACCCTGGGCATGGCGAAGAACGGCAACGGGCCGGTGCGCGTCTCGACCTACGCGGATGCCGACTTCGCCGCGGCAAGCCCCGTGGCGGCGGCCGAAGCCAAGGCGCTGGCGACCGCGCGCGGCGCGTTCCCGCCCTTCGCGGAGGCGGCGCGCGCGCAGCAACTCTTCCTCGAGGACGTGCAGCTCGCCGTGCTGGGGCGCAAGACGCCCGCCGAAGCGGTCGAAAGCATGGCCAAGCGCATTACGCCGCTGCTGCCGGCCTGATGAAAATACCGCCGCCCGCGGGCTTCGGTTCGCGGGCGGCGGACATATCTAAGAAACAATGCAGTGCCGCACCGGCGGCCGTCACAACCAGGACAAGACCCATGTCGAAAAGCCCCGTCCGCTCCATTGAAGAGCCCGCCCGTTCCATCCCCGTCTCGGCCGAGTACGACGTGCTCGTCGTCGGCGGCGGCCCGTCCGGCCTGACCGCAGCGCTCGCGGCTTCGGAAGACGGCTTGCGGGTCGGGCTGATTGAAAGCCGCAGCTTCGTCGGCGGCAACATGACCATCGGTCTGCCGGTCCTCGGCTTCCTCGGCCAGAAGGGCAACCAGATCATCGACGGGCTGCCGGAGAAGTTCATCCAGCGCCTGCGCAAGGAGCGCGACGGCGCCAGCGAACACCGGCCGTGTCCGCTGCATATGGGCATCACCCTGGTCGAGCCGGAGGCGGTCAAGACCGTGGCGCTGGAGATGCTTACGGAAGCCGGCGTCGACGTGGTCTTCTACACCTTCTTCGCCGGCGTCGTCATGGATGGCGACACCATTCGCGGCGTCATCACCGAGAGCAAGAGCGGTCGTACGGCGACCCTTGCCAAGGTCGTGATCGACTGCACCGGCGACGCCGATGTCGCTTACCAGGCAGGGGTGCCGACAGAAAAGGGCAACGCCAATGGCGGCATGCAGCCGCCGACGCTGATGTTCTGCATGGCCGGCGTCGACACCGACAAGCTGCGCCTCAGCATCGCCAATTCACCGCCTGCGGCCCGCACCTACCTGACGGATTTCATCCCCGCCGAATATTTCGGCCAGAACCACCAGTTCATCGTCGTCGGCCTGCGCGAACTCGTCATCAAGGCCCAGGAAGAACGCGGCCTCAAGATCCCCAACGAGCGCACGATCATCATCACCGGGCTGAAAAAGGGCGAGGTCTGGATCAACATGACGCGCGTCAAGGGCACCGATGGCACCGATGCGCGCAGCCTGACCAATGGCGAGATCGAGGGCCGGCAGCAGATCGACGACATTGTCACCTACCTCATCAACTACGTTCCTGGTTTCGAAGCCTCCTATTTCACCAAGACGGCGCCGTTCATCGGCATCCGCGAAACCCGGCGTATCGTCGGCCAGTATGTGATGACGCAGGAAGACGTGCTCGCCTGCACGCATTTCGACGACGCCATTGCCGTGGCGAGCTATCCGATCGACATCCATCGTCCCGCCGACGACGGCTGCACGCTGATCTGGTGCGGCGACTGCTACGATATCCCTTACCGCTCGCTGGTGCCGCAGAAGGTCAGCAATCTTCTGGTTGCGGGCCGCAGCATCTCGGCCACGCACGAGGCGATGGGCGCCATCCGCGTCATGGCCACCTGCATGGCGATGGGCGAGGCGGCCGGGCGTGCAGCCAAGATATCGATTCGCGGCAATCGCGCGCCGGCCGACATCGACGTCGAGGAATTGCGCCGCCAGCAGCTCGAACGCGGCGTGTACCTTCGCAATCCTGACGGCACCCGCGCCACGCCAAACGGCCGGCCCGCAAAGCAGGCCGCCTGAACTTTTGCCCGGCCGCACGGCGGCCGGGCGCTTATCGGACTGAAAGAAGATGGCCAGTTATTTTCTCGGCATGGATGTCGGGACGGGCAGCGCCCGTGCCGGCATATTCGACGGCGCAGGCACGATGGTGTCGAGCGCCAAGCGTGACATCCTGCTTTTCCAGGATGCTCCGGACATCGCCGAGCAGTCCAGCCATGACATCTGGCAGGCGGTCTGCGCCAGCGTGAAGGAGGCGGTCAAAAGCGCCGGGCTTGCCGCGGCGGACATCGCCGGCATCGGCTTCGATGCGACATGCTCGCTGGTGGCGCTGGGGCAGGGCGGCACGCCGTTGCCCGTCGGGCCGCACGGCGACGGCAACCGTGACATCATCGTCTGGATGGACCACCGTGCACTCGACCAGACGCGCCGCATAAACGCCACCGGCCATCCTGTGCTGAAGTATGTCGGCGGCACCATCTCGCCGGAAATGGAGACGCCGAAGCTTCTGTGGCTGAAGGAGAATTTGCCGGCGACCTATGACGCCGCCTGGCAGTTCTTCGACCTCGCGGATTTCCTCACCTGGCGCGCAACCGGCAGCCTTGCCCGTTCGGTCTGCACCGTCACCTGCAAATGGACCTATCTGGCGCACGAGCAGCGCTGGGACGAAAGCTATTTCCGCCAGATGGGCCTCGGCGATTTGGCGGATCAGCAGTTTGCCCGCATCGGCACGGACATCGTTCCCGCTGGCGAACCGCTGGGCAGCGGGTTGACCGAGCAGGCCGCATCCGAGCTCGGCCTGCGCCCCGGAACGCCGGTTGGC
>NZ_LMGA01000001.1:706668-739780 GCF_001427025.1 Mesorhizobium sp. Root554
CAATGGCGTATGTGTTCGGCACCTCGGCCTGCACGATGGCGAGCAGCCGCGAGCCGATCTTCGTGCCCGGCGTCTGGGGTCCGTACTATTCTGCCATGGTGCCCGGCCTGTGGCTGAACGAAGGCGGCCAGTCGGCGGCTGGCGCCGCCGTTGACCAACTCGTTTCATTGCATCCGGCCTGGCCGCAGGCGCGGGCAAATGCCGATCGGCAGGGCAAATCCGTCGCCGCATGGCTGGCGGATGAGGCGTCGAAGTCGGCCCCGATGCGCTCCGCCGCCGTCGAGCTCGCCGGCAATCTGCACGTCGTGCCTGATTTTCTTGGCAATCGTTCGCCCTTCGCCGACCCGCAGGCGAGGGCGGTCGTTGCCGGCCTGGGCATGGATCGCGGCATCGACAGCCTCGTGTCGCTCTATGTCGCCGGCATCCTCGGCATCGGCTACGGCCTGCGCCAGATCATTGCGGCGAGCCGCAGCGAAGGTGCTGAAATCGAGACGATTGCCATCAGCGGCGGGGCCGGAAGCCATCCGCTGGTGCGCCAGTTGCTGGCCGATTGCACCGGCCTGCCGGTTCTCGTGCCGGCGCAAGCTGAGCCTGTGCTGCTGGGCGCCGCCATGCTGGGTGCGGCGGCGAGCCGAGCCTTTCCATCCCTGCAGGATGCCATGAGCGCCATGTCCGGCGTCGGCGAGATGTTCACGCCAGCAAGCGGCGACATCGCAAGTCTGCACGAACGGCGCTTCGCCGCTTTCGAAGCACTGCAAAACACGGCCCGGTCGATCCGGGCGGAAGAACGATAGGAGGATCGACATGGCTGGTCTGAAGCTCAACGGCATCAAGAAGCGCTATGGCAATGTCGAGGTGATCAGGAATGTCGATCTCGACATCGCCGACGGTGAGTTCGTCGTCTTCGTCGGACCTTCCGGCTGCGGCAAGTCCACCCTTTTGCGCATGATCGCCGGGCTGGAGGAAATCTCGGGCGGCGAGCTCTATATCGACGGCAAGCTGTGCAACGAGATGGAGCCGCGCGAACGCGGCATTGCCATGGTGTTCCAGTCCTATGCGCTCTATCCGCACCTGACGGTGCGCGAGAACATGGGTTTCGGCCTTTCGCTGAACAAGACGCCCAGGGATGAGATGGAGCGGCGGGTGAATGAAGCCGCGCGCATCCTCAAGCTCGAACCGCTGCTCGACCGCAAGCCGAGCCAACTGTCCGGCGGCCAGCGCCAGCGCGTCGCCATCGGCCGTGCCATCATCCGCAAACCGACGGTGTTCCTGTTCGACGAGCCGCTGTCCAACCTCGATGCCGCGCTGCGCATGGACATGCGCATGGAGATCGCCAAGCTGCACAAGGACCTCGGCGCGACGATGGTCTATGTCACCCACGATCAGATCGAGGCGATGACGCTGGCTGACAAGATCGTCGTGCTGGAGGGCGGCGTCGTCCAGCAGATCGGCGCGCCGATAGATATCTACAAGAACCCCGCGAACAAGTTCGTCGCCGGCTTCATCGGCTCGCCGAAGATGAATTTCATGGACGTCACGGTCGACAGCGTCTCGGCCGGCCGGGTGACGGTTGCCTCTTCGGCAATCGAGCCGGTGGCCATCGAGGCAAAGGGATTCGCGGTCGGCGACAAGGCGCTGCTGGGCATCCGTCCGCAATATCTCAGGCAGGAGCAAGCCGTTGGCGCGGCAGGCGCCATGAAAGGCAGCATCTCCCTGGTCGAGCGGCTGGGCACCGAAACCATCGTCAGCTTCGAGACGCCGTCGAACGAACGGGCGCTGGCGGTCATTCCCCGGGACGAAGCGTTCGAGGCCGGAAGCGGCATCGAATTCTCCTTCGACCCGAAATCAGCGCATCTGTTCCCCGCGGCATAGCCGGGCTTGTCGCTCAGCGGGTAAAGCTCTGCGCGTTGCCGGCATCGACATTGATGATGTTGCCGGTCGATTTGGCCGACATGTCGGACGCCAGGAAATACACCGCCTCGGCGATGTCTTCCGGGAACACCGAGCGCTTCAGCATCGAACGCTTGCGGTAGTGCTCCTCCAGTTCGTCCGGCTGCATCGCGTAGGCGGCGGCGCGCTGCTCGCGCCATTCGCCGGTCCAGATTTTCGAGCCGCGCAGCACGGCGTCCGGGTTGACGGTGTTGACGCGGATCTGGTGCTCCGCGCCCTCCAGCGCCAGGCAGCGGGCCAGATGGATTTCCGCCGCCTTGGCCGTGCAATAGGCGGCGGCGTTGGGCGATGCGGCCAGCCCGTTCTTGGAGGCGATGAAGACGATATTGCCGCCAAGCTGCTGCTGCTTGAAAGTTCGGAAAGCTTCGCGCGACACGAGGAAGTAGCCTTTGGCGAGGATATCCATGTTGCGGTTCCACATGGACAGTTCGGTGTCTTCGATCGGCGCCGACGACGAGATGCCGGCATTGGAAACGAGGATGTCGACGCCGCCGAATTCCACCGCGCTTTGCGAGAAGGCGGCTGCGACGCCGGCCTCGTCGGTGACATCGAGTTTGAATGGTCTGACGAAATCCTCGCCGAAAGCCGCGCCGAGTTCATCATTGGCCTTGGCGAGCGCCGCATCGTCGATGTCAGCCAGCACCACGCAGGCGCCTTCGCGCAGCAGCCGCGTCGCCGTCGCCTTGCCGATGCCGCCTGCGCCGCCGGTGACGAAGGCGATCTGACCGGCCAGCGACTTCGGCTTGGGCATGCGTTGCAGCTTTGCCTCTTCCAGCAGCCAGTATTCGATGTCGAAGGCTTCCTGCTCAGGCAACCCGACATAGGTCGAGACGGCGGAAGCGCCGCGCATGACATTGATGGCGTTGACGTAGAATTCGCCCGAAATGCGCGCCGTTGCCTTGTCAGCGGCGAAGGTGAACATGCCGACGCCAGGCATCAGGTAGACGACGGCATTGGCGTCCCGCACCGCCGGCGAACCGGGGTGCTTGCAGCGTTCGTAATAGGCCGCATAGCTGGCGCGGTAGTCGTCCAACGCTTGCGGCAGGCCGGCGATGACGGCGTCCAGATCGGGCTTGGCCGGATCGAAATCGAGCACCAGCGGCCTGATCTTGGTGCGCAGGAAATGGTCGGGGCAGGAGGTGCCGAGCGCCGCCAGCGCCTGCAGGTCCTTTGAATTGACGAACTCCAGCACCGCGTCGGAATCGTCGAAATGGCCGATCTTGAGCTTACCGGATTGGGAAATGCCGCCGCGTATGCGCGGCATCAGGCGCGCCGCGATGGCGCGGCGCTCCGCTGCCGGCAGCGACTTCGCCGCCGCGCCGCCGAAGGCCGGCTTGCCCTTGGTCTGCTGCTCGAACCACTCGATCGCCTGATTGATGGTGTCGATTGTCGTTGTGTAGCATTCCTTTGGCGTGTCGCCCCAGGTGAACAGTCCATGGCTTTCGAGGATCACGCCCTTGGCGTCGGGGTTCTCCTCACAGAATTTGCCCAGCCACAGGCCGAGTTCGAAGCCAGGCCGCTTCCACGGCAGCCAGCCTATGGCATCGCCGAAAATCTCCTTGGTCAGCGCCCTGGAGTCCTTCGCCGCCGCAATGGCGATGATGGCGTCCGGATGCATGTGGTCGACGAACGGCCTCGGCACGAAGGCGTGCAGCGGCGTGTCGATGGAGGCCGCGCGCGGGTTCAGGTTGAAGGTGCAGTGCGGCAGGTAGCCGACCATCTCGTCTTCGTGTTCAAGGCCGCGATAAAGCCCCTTCAGTGCCCGCAGCCTGTCCATGTAGAGCGTGGCGAAGCCGTCGAGCTTGATCGAGGCGCTGTCGCCGCCCGAGCCTTTCACCCACAGCACTTCGACCTGCTCGCCGGTCAACGGATCCTTCTGCCAGATCTTGGACGAGGTGTTGCCGCCGCCGTAATTGGTCACCCGCTTGTCCGAGCCGAGGATGTTCGAGCGGTAGACGAGCCGTTCTGCCTCGCTCATCGCCGCCGCCTTGGCGTCGCTCCACAGATTGGTCAGCCGCGTGGACTTTTCATCGCTCATGTCGAAATCCTCCCGAGCGGCGTTTTCATGCCGTCTCTCTCGGCTGCTAAATCAGGCAAATGCGCTCCGATTGTCAATCGAAAAAGAGGAAGCTTAATCATTGTGCGACGCAATATGAACCAGTTGCGATGCAATATGAGCGAAGTTTTTCAAAAATCGCTTGCGTGCCTATCCAATTTGCGTAACCTAGCTCACAGGTAGCCGATTGAGCGCCTTGGGAGGAGTTCTTGAACGATTTGGTCCGCCAGCGGCAGATCATAGAGCTTTTGCGTGACCGGCCCTTTGCGTCGGTGCGCGAGCTGCAGGAACATCTCGGCGTCTCGGCCGCGACGGTGCGGCGCGACATCGACAAGATCGACGAGTCCGGCGAGGCGCGCAAAGTCTATGGCGGTGTCTCGGCTCTCGACGGCGCCGCACTGGGAACCGCCTTCGCCCGTCCCTATGACGAAAATCGCGACCTGGCCGTCGATGCAAAGCGCCTGATCGCCGAACTGGCAGCCACCATGGTGGCCGATGGCGACGCGGTGATCGTCAATGGCGGATCGACCTGTTTCCATCTCGGCGTCAAGCTGGCCGACCGCAACATTCGCCTGTTCACCAATTCCATGCCGCTCGCCGGCTATCTCGGCGACCATGGCAAATGCAGCCTGACCATCGCCGGGGGCGAATTGTATCGCGAGCCGCGCGTCATCTATTCGAACGCGGAGCCGGTCTCGTTCTATGCCTCCAAGTATTTCCTCGGCGCGCAGGGCATCAGCCCCGAGGGGTTGCTGGAATCGCACCCGCTGATGGTGCGTTCGATCCAGGAACTCAGCCGCAATGTCGACCAGATCGTCGTGCTGGCCGACAGCCGCAAGTTCTCCATCCACGCCCGCAACGTGGCGCTGCCGCTGTCGCGCGTCGGCACGCTCATTACCGATGACGGCCTGTCCGATCAGCACGCCAAGATGCTGGAGAATGCCGGGGTCACTTTCCGCATAGCCTCGAATGGGGGCAGGGGATGACGGGTCCGCTGGCGGTTTTCGATTTCGGCAAGACGAACTCCAAGCTGTTCGTTTTCGCAGCCGATGGATCGCTGCTCGACGAGCGGCGGACCAAGCCCGTCTGGCATGATTTTCGCGGCCGCAGCGTGCTCGACGACGAACGCCTGTTCGCCTGGATGAAAGGCGAGCTTGCCGATGTCGTGGAGACGCATGGCGTCACCGGCCTGATGATATCGGCGCATGGCTGCGCCTTCGCGCTGGTGCGCGGGCCGGAGCTCCTGCATCCGATCCTCGATTACGAGCAGGAGATCCCGCCTTCGATCGCCGCCGTCATCGATCCGCTGCTGCCGGATTTCTCCGAGACCTATACGCCATGGCTGCCGCTCGGCTTCTCCATCGCCCGCCACATCTACTGGCTGGAAACGGAAGAACCGGCCGCCTTTTCGGCGACCGAGTCCATTCTCTGCTACCCGCAATACTGGGTCTGGCATTTCACCGGCCGGCCGCTGGCGGAATGGTCCTATCTCGGCGCGCACAATCAGCTCTGGGCGCCGCTCAAGCGCGATTTCTCCTCGCTTGTCGACCGTATGGAGTGGCGTGCGAAATTTCCCGAAATCGCGCCCNCCGATGGCAGCACGCGCCAACTCGCGGTCCACAATGGCGTTCACGATTCCAACGCCGCGCTCGCCTATTACCGCATGACCGGCCTGACCGGCTTTACGCTGGTGTCCACCGGCACCTGGGTCATCATCATCAATCTCGACTGTCCGCTGGAGGCGCTCGACCCGGAGCGCGACATGATCTCCAACGTCACGGTGAATTGCGAGCCGGCGCCGTCGCTCCGCTTCATGGGCGGGCGCGAATACGATCTGATCAGTGACGGCTGGGACAAGCCGATTTCGCAGGGTACGGTGGAAGCGGTCATGCGGCGCGGCGTCTTCGCCATGCCGTCATGGGCGGCGGGCGGCCCGTTCCCGGAAACGCAGGGCCATATCGTCGGCGGCGATGTCGAGGGCGAGGAGCGGGCGGCGGTCGCGGCGCTGTACGTTGTCATGATGACCGATCTGTCGCTCGATCTGATCCGCTCGGATAATCTGCTGGTCGTCGATGGCGGGCTGGCGAAACTCGACCTGTTCACCGCCATGCTGGCGCAGTTGCGCCCGGCGCAGACGGTGGTGCGTTCGACCATGAGCGAAGGCTCCGCCACGGGAGCGGCTGCGCTCGCTTTCAAGGCGCTGGGTCTGGCGCCGTTCAGGGATGAGACGATCGCGGTGGCGGCGAGCCGGCTGGAGGGGCTGGAAGCTTATCGTGACCGCTGGCGTGACATGGCGGAGCGCGGCCGCGCGGCGGCGAAGACAGGTGCCTCGGCAAATGTAAATGAGGGACGTCGCGCATGATGCACTTCCCGCTTCTTGCTCATCTCGATATCGGCATTGCCGGTTCGATCATGCATGTCAACGCTGGGAGGCATCCATGACCGCCCCCTATGTCAGCCTCACCGGCATGTCGAAATCCTTCGTCGGTGTGAAGGTCTTGAAGGATGTCAGCTTCGACGTGCGTCCGGGCGAGGTCCATGCGCTGCTCGGCGAAAACGGCGCCGGCAAGTCCACGCTGATCAAGATGATGGCGGGGCTTTATACGCCCGATGCCGGGACTATCGTGGTCGATGGCAAGGAGATGAAATTCGCCTCGACCCGCGACGCGACCGCCGCCGGCATCGCCACCGTCTATCAGGAACTGCTGCTGTTTCCGGAAATGACGGTGGCGGAAAATGTCTTCCTCGGCCATTACCCGCGCACCGCGCTCGGCATCATCGATTGGCCCGAGGTGCGCGCCCGCACCCGCCAGCTTCTCGACCAGCTCGACACGTTCGATCTCGACGTCGATACCAAGGTGCTCAGCCTTTCGGTCGCGCAGCGCCAGCGGGTGGAGATCGCCAAGGCGCTTAGCAAGAACGCTCGCGTGCTCATCATGGACGAACCGACGGCCTCGCTGGTCGAGGCCGATGTCCAGCGCCTTATGGCGGTCGTGCGGCAGTTGCGCGAGCGCGGCGTCGCCATTGTCTATGTCAGCCACCGCATGTCGGAAATCTTCGCGCTGGCCGACCGCGTCACCGTGCTGCGCGATGGCGCGCATGTCGGCACCCGGGACATCGGCGAGGTCGACGAGCGGGAACTTGTCTCGATGATGGTCGGACGGCCGATTGACAGCCTGTTTCCCAAGGCCGAAGCCGCGATCGGCGAAACCGTGCTGGAGGTGAAGAACCTCAATCACGGCCGCCATGTGCGCGACATCTCCTTCGCGCTGCGCAAGGGCGAAATCCTCGGCATTGCCGGCCTGGTCGGCAGCGGCCGCACCGAATTGGCATTGACCCTGTTCGGCATGACGCCCGCGACCTCTGGAGAAATCCTGCTCGACGGCAAGCCCGTCCGCATCGCGTCGCCGCGGCAGGCGCGCGATCTCGGCATCGCCTATGTGCCGGAGGACCGCGGCCTGCAGGGTCTCGTCAAGTCGATGGCAATCCGCAAGAATGTCTCGATGGCCTCCATCGAGGGGGTATCGTCCGGCATCTTCATCAAGGCTGGCGCCGAGGCGCAGCGCGCGCTGGATGCCGTCAAGCGGCTTGGCGTCCGCTGCCGCAGCATCGCACAGCCGGTTGGCGAGCTGTCCGGCGGCAACCAGCAGAAGGTGGTCATCGCCAAATGGCTGCAGACCAATCCGAAGGTCCTGATCCTCGATGAACCGACGCGGGGCGTCGATGTCGGGGCCAAGGCCGAGATCCACACCATCATGGGCGAGTTGGTCAAGCAGGGCGTCGCTATCCTGATGATCTCCAGCGAACTGCCGGAAGTGCTCGGCATGAGCGACCGGCTGCTGGTGATGAATGGCGGCCGGGTGACGGGAGTGCTGGACCGCGCCGAGGCGACGCCCGAGCGTGTCGGCGCCGCCATGACCAGGCTCGAGACGGGAGAGGCGGCGTAATGGCGATGACGGGGATTGATTTGCCTCCAGTGCGGCCGCGGACAGGCTTGCAGCGGCCGGGCGCGCTTCGGCGGCTGGTTTCCGACTATGGCCAGGAACTGGTGGTTCTGACGGCTATCGTCGCGCTGTTCATCGTCGTGACAATGGTGAACCCGCGCTTCATCAGTACCAACAATCTGACCTCCATCTTCGCCGGCAATGCCTACATCGCCGTCGCCGCCATCGGCATGTCCATGGTCATCATCACCGGCCATATCGACGTATCGGTCGGCGCGCTGATCGGCGTGCTGGCGACCATCTCCGGCACGCTGGCGGTCGCCGGCTATCCGGTCTGGGTGGCGTGGTTCGCGCCGGTGCTGGTCGGCATGGCCATCAACAGCGTCATCGGCGTGCTGGTCGCCTATGCGCGCATACCCTCCATCGTGGTCACGCTGGGCGCGCTGTCCATCCTGCGCGGCGGTCTGATCAGTGTCACCGGCGGCACCTGGATCAGCGGCCTGCCGCCGGAATTCCTGATCGCGCAGAAAAGGCTGCTCGGCCTGCCGGTGCCGATCATCGCCATGGTGGTGCTGACGATCCTGGCGGCGCTGTGGATGCGCTATTCGGCATTCGGCCGCTCGCTCTATGCCATCGGCGGCAATCCGGAAGCCGCACTCGCCACGGGCATCCCGACCGAGCGACGCACCGTGGCGGTCTTCGCCATTCACGGCGCATTCGCCGGGCTGGCGACGATCCTGTTCGCGACGCAGCTGCAGGTCATCCAGTCGACGGTGCCGCCCAATCTGGAACTGACGGTGATCACCGCATCCGTCATCGGCGGCGTTTCGATCCTGGGAGGAACCGGCACGGTGATCGGCTCGACCCTGGCGACGATCCTGTTCGCCACCATCGGTTCGGCGCTCATCTTCGTCAATGTCTCGGCCTACTGGCTGCGCGCCGTCATCGGCCTGCTGATCCTTGCGACGGTGCTGGCCGACATGCTGCGCCGGCGCGGCCGGGCATGAGGGGCGCATCGATGACCGTCAAATCCATCTTCCGGCACGAAACACTACTGGCGCTGCTGCTGGTCGCCGTGCTGATCGTGCTGTCGTTCCAGTCCGACCGGTTCTTCACAGTCAGCAACCTGCTCAACCAGGGCCGGCTGATGACCGAGATCGGGCTGATCGCCATCGCCATGACCTTCGTCATCGCCACCGGCGGCATCGACCTTTCGGTCGGCTCGATCCTCGGCCTGACCGCGATCCTGACCGGCGTGTTCTGGCAGAATGTCGGCATGCCGCTCGCAGTTGCCGCATGTGCCGCCATTGCGGTCGGCAGCTTCGCCGGTTTCTGCAACGGGCTGATCATCACGCGCTTCAACGTGCCGCCGCTGATCGCGACCCTGGCGACGCTGGCGCTTTATCGCGGCCTTGCCGAAGGCATCAGCCAGGCGCGCTCGGTGCGCGGCTATCCGGAATGGTTCTACGTGCTGGGGCAGGGCGAGGTGCTGGGCGTGCCGACGCAGCTCTGGATTCTTCTGCTGGCGGCGGTCCTGGCATCAATCATCCTGGCGTATACGCGCTGGGGCCGCACGGTCTACGCCATCGGCTCCAACGAAGTCGCCAGCCGCTTCTCCGGCCTGTCTGTCGAGCACACCAAGCTGGCGCTCTATACGGCGTCAGGCTTCGCGGCGGCACTTGCCGGCGTCATCTTCGTGTCGCGCGTTTCGACCACGCGCTCCGACATGGGCACCGGCATCGAACTGGACGCCATCACGGCCGTGGTGCTCGGCGGCACGTCGATCTTCGGCGGGCGAGGGACCATTCTCGGCACGGTGATCGGCCTTTGCCTCATTCAGGCGCTGAAGAATGGGCTGTCGCTTGCCGGCGTCAAAGGCGATGGCACGATCATGCTGATCGGCGCGGTTCTCATCCTGGCGATCCTCGCCAGCAATCTCTTCGAGAGGAGCGGCACTCGATAATCTGGAAGTAACCGTCCATCACTGCCGCTCTCAAGTGTCCGGACGAATTCATGGAGGAGGAAACATGCGTAACATCGTTCTTTCGACGCTGCTGGCTTTGTCCGTCTCGACAAGCATCAGCTACGCCCAATCGACCTGGACCGGCGGCGACGACCTGCCGACCAATCCGCTCGCCTGCGACGCGACGCCGGCAACCGCCGCCGCCAAGCCGTACGATGGCGGCCAGCCGACCAATGCGCCTGACCGCAAGGGCAAGACGCTGACGGTCGTCGATGTGCCGAAGCTCGTCGGCATCGGCTACTTCAACGCCACCTCCAAGGGCATCGCCGATGCCGCCAAGGAGATGGGCAACATGAACGCCAAGACCGACGGTCCGTCGAAGGCCAACATCGACGACCAGATCACGCTGATCGACAACTACATCACCAGCGGCGTCGACGGCATCCTGTTCGCCGCCAACGATCCTGTCGCCATTGCCCCGGTGCTGAAGAAGGCGCTCGCGGCCGGCATCAATGTGGTCGGCTACGACGCCAACTCGACGCCGGACGCCCGCCAGTGGTTCGTCAACCAGGCCGAGTTCAACGGCATCGCCAAGGCGATGATCGACTCCGCCGCGGCCGAGATCGGCGAGGACGGCGCGTTCGCCATTGTCACCTCGACCTTCACCACGCCGAACCAGGCGCGCTGGATCTCCGAGATGGAAGCCTATCAGGCCAAGTGCCATCCGAAGATGAAGTGGCTGGAAACGGTTGAAGCGCAGGAAGACAACATCCTGTCCTTCAACCAGTCGAACACGCTGATCAACAAGTATGGCGATGAGCTCAAGGGCATCCTCGGCATGACCAGCGTGGCGACGCCGGCGGCGGCCGACGCCGTGACCCAGGCCGGCAAATGCGGCAAGATCGCCGTTGTCGGCCTCGCCACGCCGAACGCGATGAAGCCATACGTCTCGGCAGACTGCGTGAAGTCGGTGGTGCTGTGGAACCCGGTCGATCTCGGCTATGCGGCCGCCTATGTGCTGCGCGCCGTCGCCGACGGCACCCTGGCGCCCGGTGGCACGACTGTGAAAGCCGGCAAGCTCGGCGATCTCTCCGTCATCAACGGCTCGGAGATCCTGCTCGGCGCGCCGACCGTCTTCACCAAGGAAAACATCAACAACTTCGACTTCTGATGTTGGAGAGGGGACGCGTCCGCGCGTCCCCTTTTTTATCCGCCCGAAGGCGGCTGGCCGAAAACTGAATGACCCGAAAGGAATTCCAGCCATGCCGGATGCGGCCGACTGGCAAGCCGAACTGGCCGAACTGGAAGCGCTGTCGGCGCGTATCGGCGCCGATCCATTGCTCACCCAGGGCGCCGGCGGCAACACCTCGCTGAAGATCGACGGCACGCTTTGGATCAAGGCGTCCGGCACATGGCTGGCGCATGCGCTGGAGCGCAGGATCATGGTGCCGGTCGAGATCGAGCCTCTGCTCGCCGCCGTGCATTCCGTCGATCCGGCAGCCGAGCAGGCGCATCGCTTCACCATCGCATCGCTGAACCCGTCGGGCCTGCGGCCGTCCATCGAGACGACTGTCCATGCGCTGATGCCGCAGCGCGTCGTGCTGCACGTCCATTGCGTCGATACCATCGCCCACGCCGTGCGCAAGGATTGCATCGAACAGGTCACGCCCCGGCTGGAAGGCCTCAACTGGGCTTATGTGCCCTATGCGCGGCCAGGCCTGCCGCTGGCGCTCGCCATCGCCGAAAACAGCACGTCAGGCCCGGACGTTCTCATTCTCGCCAATCACGGGCTGGTTGTCGCGGCGGATACGGTCGCGGAAGCTGAAGCGCTGCTGGCGGAGGTGAAGAACCGGCTTCGCATCGAACCACGCTTGGCCCCGCCTGCCGATCTGGAGCGACTGCCTGAACTGGCCGGAGCGGACTACCGCCTGCCGGCGTCGCAGGCCGCCCATGCTGTGGCGACCGACCCGGTCAGCGCCGCGCGCGCCGCGGGCAGGGCGATGTACCCGGACCATATCATTTTCCTGGGCGACGGTTCTGCGATCGCCCGGCCGGGAGAAAACGCCAAGGCGGTTGCCGAGCGTCTCGGCGCGCCGCCCGTCTCGATTGTCTTTCCCGGCCTTGGCGTGCTGATGCGCGCCGATTCACCCCCCGGCGCCGACGCCATGGTCCGCTGCCTCGCCGATGTCGCCGCGCGGCTGCCAGAAGATGCGGCGGTGCGGGTGCTGACGCCGGATGAATATCTGCAACTGACCCATTGGGACGCCGAGAAATACCGGCAGCAGCTTGCGCGCAAAGCCCGGTCTGCCGGCGCTGCGCAAAAGATTGCCTGAACAATGACCGCGCGGCTCGCCATCGGCATCGACCTTGGTACGTCCGGCGCCCGCGCCGTGGCGATGAATGCCGCGTTCGGGATCGTCGCGCAGGGCGCAGCCAGACTGCCGTCCACAACCGAGGGCGCGAGTGACCCGCGCGAATGGTGGCGGGCCGTCGAGATGGCGCTTCAGAATGTGCTGGCTGATGTGGACCGTCCTACGGTCGGTGCGATCGCAATCGATGCAACCTCCGGCACGCTTCTGCCCGTGGATGAGGCCGGCACGCCGCTGGCCGCGCCTCTCATGTATGACGCGCGGGTGGCCGACGACGCCTTGCTCGCCCGCATCGCCCCGTTGATCCCGCCCGACAGCGCCGCACACGGTCCAACCTCAGGTCTCGCCAAGGCGCTGGTCTTCCAGTCCGTGCCGGGCGTTGCAAGAATCCTGCATCAGGCCGACTGGATCGCCGGCCGCCTTGCCGGCCATTTCGGCACGACCGACGAGAACAATGCGCTGAAGACCGGCTATGACCCAATCGAGCGCTGTTGGCCGGACTGGATGGCGGCGACGGGCTTGCGCATGGATTTGCTGCCGCGCGTCGTGACCCCCGGCGCGCCGATCGAGACCATCGATCCAGCGATGGCTCGCGCGTTTGGTCTTTCGCCCGACATCGTTATCGTGGCGGGCACTACCGACGGCTGCGCGGCCTTCCTGGCCACGGGTGCGGACAGGCCGGGCGACGGCGTCACCTCCCTTGGCTCGACGCTGACGCTGAAGTTGCTTAGCGACAGGCCCGTCTTCGCCGCCGAATACGGCATCTACAGCCACCGCATCAATGGCATGTGGCTGGCCGGCGGCGCGTCGAACACCGGCGGCAAGGTGCTGGCGCATTTTTTCCCGGCCGAGGAGATCGCGCGCCTCTCGGCCATGATCGACCCGGCGACAGTCACCGCTCTCGATTTCTATCCTCTGCTGGAGGCCGGAGAGCGCTTTCCGGTCATGGACCCGGCCTGTCCACCGCGCCTGACGCCACGTCCCGCCGACGATGCGGAATTCCTGAAAGCCATGCTTGAAGGCATCGCCAGCATCGAAAAGCAGGGCTATGCACGATTGACCGAACTGCGCGCGCCGCGGCTTCGCTCGGTCCGGACAGTCGGCGGTGGTGCCACCAACCCAACCTGGACGGCGATCCGTCAACGGAATACCGGCGTTCCCTTTATCCCGGCGCAGTCGGAGGAGGCGGCAGCCGGCGCGGCGCGCCTGGCTTTGGCCGGGCTTGGCGCGGTGGGAGAGTTGTGATGCAGACGCTGTCAGTTCCGATACTTTCCGGTGTCCGTGAGCTCGCCGAGAAATTCGACATCTTCGTGCTCGACCAGTTCGGTGTGTTGCTGGACGGCGTCGGGCCATATGCCGGTGCGGTGGAAACGCTGAGCAGGCTCAAGGGCGAGGGCAAGCGCATCCTGCTGCTATCCAATTCGGGCAAGCGCGCGACGCCCAACGAAGCGCGCCTGCTGAGGCTCGGGTTTGAGGCGGGAAGCTGGGATCATTTCCTCTCGTCGGGCGAGGTGGCGTGGCGATCGCTGCAAGCCTCCTTGGCCGGAAAGCCCGGCATGCGTTGCCTGCTGATTGCTCGCGACAGCGACCAGTCCGCCATTGAAGGGCTGCCGCTGACCGCCACTACACACGGCGCGGATGCCGACATGGTGCTGATCTCCGGCAGCGAGAGCGACCGCTACGATCTCGACCATTACCGCCGCCTGCTCGAACCGGCGGCGGCGCGGGGCGCGCAATGCCTGTGCACCAACCCCGACAAGGTCATCCTGACCCACGGCGGACGCCGCTTCGGTTCCGGGCGCATCGCCGAGCTTTATGCCGAGCTTGGCGGCCCGGTGACGTGGATCGGCAAGCCGTTTCCCGAAATCTATGCCGCCGCGCTCGACTTGCTCGGCAATCCGGACCCGGCGCGCGTCGTCTGTGTCGGCGACAGCATCGAACACGACATTGCCGGCGGGCAGGGCGCCGGCATGGCGACGACCCTGGTGACCACGGGAATACTGGCGGAGAGTTCGCAGGCCGAAAAGGCGGGGCTCTACGCGGAGCATGGCGCTACGCCCAATTTTCTCTTGAGGACATTTGCGTGGTGAACCACGCCGGAGGAATGACATGGAAACGATGATCGCAGCCGACGCCGTCGAGCAGAGCAACGCGGAGCGCGAGAACAATTTGCGGGCCGACTATGCCGCGCTTGGCGAACAGCTCGACCGGCGCGGCATCGCCATCGATGCCATTTTGGAAAAAGTCGGCGCTTTCGGCGTCGCCATCCCGTCCTGGGGTGTCGGCACCGGCGGCACGCGCTTTGCCCGCTTTCCGGGTGGGGGCGAACCGCGCGACGTCTTCGACAAGATCGAGGACTGCGCCGTCATCGCCCAGCTCACCCGCGCAACGCCCACGGTTTCGCTGCATATCCCGTGGGACAAGGCCGATCCGAAACGCATCAAGCAGGCGGCGTCGCGCTTCGGCCTCGGCTTCGACGCGATGAACTCCAACACCTTCTCCGACGCGGCGGACCAGAAGCACTCCTACAAATACGGCTCGCTCAGCCATGCCGACGCGGCGGTGCGCCGCCAGGCGGTCGAGCACAACGTCGAATGCGTCGAGATAGGCAGGGAGCTGGGGTCGAAAGCGCTGACCGTCTGGATAGGCGACGGCTCGAATTTTCCCGGACAAGTCAATTTCGCCAAGGCCTTCCGCCGGTATCTGGATTCGATGCATGAGATCTATGCGGCGCTGCCGGACGACTGGCGGCTGTTCACTGAACACAAGATGTACGAGCCGGCCTTTTATTCCACCGTTGTGCAGGATTGGGGCACCAACTACCTGATCGCGCGCGAGCTGGGGCCGAAGGCCTTCTGCCTGGTCGATCTCGGCCACCATGCTCCCAACGTCAACATCGAGATGATCGTGTCGCGGCTGATCCAGTTCGGCAAGCTGGGCGGCTTCCATTTCAATGACAGCAAATATGGCGACGACGATCTCGACGCCGGGTCTATCGACCCGTACCGGCTGTTCCTCGTCTTCAACGAGCTGGTCGATGCCGAGCTGGCGGGCGCGGAGGGTTTCAACCCTGCCCACATGCTGGACCAGAGCCACAATGTCACCGACCCCATCGAAAGCCTGATGCTGTCGGCCGTCGAGGTGCAGCGCGCCTATGCGCAGGCGCTGCTGGTCGACCGGAAGGCGCTCGAGGCGCATCAGGACGACAACGACGCGCTGATGGCGACGCAGACGCTGAAGGCCGCCTACCGCACCGATGTCGAGCCAATCTTGGCCATGTCGCGGTTGAAGTCCGGCGGCGCTATCGACCCCGTCGCGACCTATCGCGCCTCGGGCTACCGGGCCAGGGTCGCTGCGGAAAGGCCTGCCGTCTCGGGCGGCGGCGGGGGCATCATCTGATGTCCGAACGCATTGCATTCCGCATGGTCCTCAATCCGGGCCAGGCGCACGAATACAAGAAGCGGCATGACGAGATCTGGCCGGAAATGACCGCCGCGCTGCGCGAGGCCGGCATTTCCGACTACACGATCTGGCTCGACCCGGAGACCAACCATCTGTTCGCGACATTGGTCCGCGCCGACGACCATGCGATGGACAGCCTGCCGCAGACGGACATCAACCGCCGCTGGTGGAAATTCATGGCGGATGTGATGCAGTACGACGACCGCGCCGAGCCGGTCGTGGTGCCGCTGCAAAACGTCTTCAGGATGGACTAGGACAGCTCATGCCGCGCAACGCGCGGGCAGGGCGGATAACCATGATTGCAAGTGCAAGCGAAGGACTTTGACGATGAGTGACAGAGCGCAGCGTGAAGAGATGGTGGCCATCTGCCGCAAGATGAACTCCAGCGGCATCAACCAGGGCACTGCCGGCAATCTTTCGCTGCGCGTCGGCAAGGGCTTCCTCATCACCCCGTCCGGCCTGCCCTACGATACGATGACGCCGGAAGACATTGTCGAGATGGATTTCGACGGCACCTATGTCGGCCGCCGGCCCTCTTCCGAATGGCGCTTCCATCGCGATATCCTGAAAGCGCGCGACGACATTGATGTCGTGCTGCACTGCCATTCGGTCTATGCGACGACGCTCGCCTGCCACCACAAGACGATCCCGAGCTTCCATTACATGACCGGCGTCGCCGGCGGCACGACCATCCGCTGCGCCGAATACGCGACTTTCGGCACCCAGGCGCTTTCCGACAACGCTCTCGTCGCGCTGAAGGACCGGCTCGCCTGCCTGCTCGGTCAGCATGGCCAGATATCGCTGGGAAAGAACCTCGAGGCAGCGCTCTGGCTGGCAATCGAGGTCGAGACGCTGTCGCGCATGTATGTCCAGGCGCTGACCCTCGGCGAACCGCCGGTATTGTCCGACGAGGAAATGGCCCGCGTCATCGAACAGATGCGCCGGATGAGCTATGGCCTGGCGCCCGACGCCGAGGGCACCAACGATCTGGCGCGACCACGGCAGGCTTAGCGCGCCGGGTTTTGACGGAAACATTCGGTTGGCGATGATGCGACTGTCGAATGCTTCCGTTTAATCATCAAGGGCTCTGGTGCGGAAGCGCGGCTTTCGGGCGAAGGCCCTTTGGCAGAGGCCGGGCGTCCGTCCCGGCCTTGGCTCTCAGCCGAACACCCGCCCCTCGAACAGTTTGCGCGATGTGCTGACGATCGAGGATTCGCCCAGTCCGTAGGGCTGGCTGTCGTCGGTCCGCATCACGATCTCCATCTGGCCGCTGGCGTGCTCCACGGCAACCATCTTCTCGCGGCCCGCCGGCAGGGATGCCAGGCTGTAGGCCGGGCTTTCCGGCAACAGGCAGGCGGTCGCCACGCTCAAGCCGCCGAACACGCCGATCGAGGCGTGCACGCGATGCGGGATGAAGCTCCGTGTCATGATGGCGCCGCCATTCCTGGGCGCGGCCACCAGCGTCATCTTCGGGACCGACTTTTCCGACACGTCGCCAAGGTTCATCAGCGGGCCGGCCTGAAGACGGATTTTTTCCACCCGCGCCTTGACCTCGGCAGCCGCTTCCAGCTCGGCGCGGGTCTCGTAGCCGGTCAGCCCGAAATCCGCCGCACGCATCACCACGACCGGCATCCCGTTGTCGATCAGCGTGCATTCGACGCCGTCGATTTCCGTCAGGGCCGAGCCGGTCGGCAGCAGCGCGCCGCAGCTTGAGCCGGCGGCATCGGAGAAACTCAGATAGATCGGCGAGGCGGGCGTCGGCACGCCGTCGATATACGCGTCGCCCTCATAGACCGGCTTGCCGTCCTTGGTGCGAACCCGCGCAACGGTCGTCTGGCCGGTGTTTTCCATGAAGATGGTCACCGGCGTCTCGCCCTCGACTGGAGCAACCAGCCCGCGCTCGATGGCGAAAGGGCCGATCCCGGCCAGGATATTGCCGCAGTTCTGGCTGTCGGAAACCAGCGGCTGGTCGACGAAGACCTGCAGGAACAGATAGTCGACATCGATGCCAGGCCGCTCGGACTTGCGCACCACCGCCACCTTGCTGGTCAGCGGGTCGGCGCCGCCGATGCCGTCGATCTGGCGCGGATCGGGCGAGCCCATGATGCGCAGCAAAAGCCTGTCGCGCTCCGCCTTGTCCCGCGGCAGGTCATCGGCAAGGAAATACCCGCCTTTGGATGTGCCGCCGCGCATCATGATGCAGGCAATTCCGTCAGATGTCATTGTCTTGTCTTCCTTGATCGCACCGTCAGGGCAGGGGCAGGTCCAGCAACATGCCGAAGATGACATAGGCGATCGCCCAGAAGCCGACGCCGGTCAATACGGCCCGCAGCAAGAGTTTTTCGCCGGTGAAAAGCAGCGTCGCCAGCCCCGTGGCGAGACCGAGCGACACGGCGAGGCCGATCCATGCCGAACTCACCGAAGCGGCTATGAAGAGGCCGATCAGGCCGGCCACGCGCGGCACGTCGACCTTGCCGTCGGCGCCGCCGAAATCCATGCCGCGCAGCACCTGGACCAGATAGACCGCCGAGGCCAGAAGTCCGAGTATCGCGATCTGCATCGGCAGTGCGCCGGGGCCGAGATCGCCACGCGAATGCCCTTCCGGCAGTTCGAGGCTGAGGACGAGAACGGCCGCGTTCCAGGCCAGGCTGACGCAGGCCGCGATGGCGTTCTGCCAGAAATGGGTGCCGGGCTTTGCCCTTCCCCCGGTGGGGAAGGGCTCCGCCGTCGAAGCTGTCGACGTTTCGCCGGTCATTTTATGTATCCGCTGGCCTTCAGGAATTCCGTCTGGCTTTCAAGCTCGCCCTTGGCGCGCTTGGTGAATTCCTCTTCCTTCCAGTCGGGGCTGTCCTGCAGCTGCTCGGTCTGGAATTTCTTCCAGTCTTCCGAGGCCGTGACCTTGTCGATGGCGGCCTGAATGGCATTGACGGTATCGTCCGGGGTGCCGGCCTTGACCGCGATGCCGCGCCAGATCGAATCTTCGAGGTTGTAGCCTTGTTCCTTGAAGGTCGGCGTATCGGGCAGGAATTCCGTGCGCTCGGGCGTGGAAACGCCGAGCAGGCGGATTTCGCCGCTCTTGACCTGCGACAGACCCGTGGAAGGGGTCATCATGGCGGCGTCGAGATGCTTGCCAAGCAGGCCGAGCGTCACCTTGCCGGAGGCGTCATGCGGGATCCAGCCGCTCTCGAAGCCACCCTGCTTCATCAGCTGGTAGAGCATGTACTGGTGGAAGCCGCCCGGCGCATGGCCGCCGACCTTCAGGCCGTTGGGATTTTCCTTCATGTATTTGACGAAGTCATCGACCGACTTGAGCGGGCTGTCAGCCAGAACCGCGAGTGAAGACGGCTCCGATTGCATGGCGCGCAGCAGACGCAGATCGTCGATCTTGAACGGAATCAGGCCTTGCGCGATGCCGAAGGTCAGTGTGCCGGTCAGCACCAGGATGTTATAGCCGTCCGCCGGCTGGTTCATGATCTGCGAGACGCCGACCGCGCCGCTGCCGCCCGGGCGGTTGTCAACCTTGACGCTCCAGCCGACCTGCTTCTCGAGCAGCTCAGCCAGCTTGCGGCCGTAAGTGTCCAGCGCTCCTCCAGCGCCGGACCATACGACCAGCGTCACCGATTTTTCAGGAAAGCCAGCGGCGGTCGCGGCCACCGGCATCATGGCCGTGGAAAGGCCGAGCGTTGCGCAGAGCGCTGCGGTGATCAGCCGCGAACCAAGCGATCGTCTTGTCATTTTCATCGTCTACTCCTCCATTGATTTCAGGGAAGGCGCGCCTCCCGCGGCCGCCTCCGTCTTTTGAATGGCGCGGCCGAGGCTGCGCTTGCGGAACCCGCGCCACAGCGGTACCGCCAGGCTGACCACGCTCAGAACCAGGAACAGCAGGCTGATCGGGTCGGTCACGAAGATCATGTGATCGCCCTGCGACGACACCAGCGCCGTCCGGTAGTTGGATTCGATCAGGTAGCCGAGCACCATGGCCAGGATCACAGGCGGCACCGGGAAATCCAATTTCTTCATCAGGTAGCCGATCACGCCGAAGCCGAGCATCAGATAGACGTCGAACATCAGATTGCGGATGGCGAAGGCGCCCAGCACCGCGAAGGCCATGATGCCGACCGCGATGACCGCGTCGGGCAGCAACACCGTCTTGGCCATAATCGGCAGGAACAGCGACCCGGCAATGTACTGGACGAGCGAGGCGATGATGACGCCGAACAGAATCGCGTAGACGAGCGTCGGCGCATCGGTGAACAGTTGCGGACCCGGATGCAGGCCGTGCATGATCAGCGCGCCGACCATGATGGCGGTGGTCGGCGAACCGGGCACGCCAAGCGCCAGCAAGGGCACCAGCGCGCCGCCGACGGTCGCGTTGTTGGCGGCTTCCGGCGCGGCGATGCCGTTGGCCGAGCCGTGGCCGTATTCTTCCGGATGCGGATCGCGGGCGCGGGCATAGTCGCGCGCCACCCAGCAGGCGATGTTGCCGCCGACGCCGGGCAGGATGCCGAGCAGGGTACCGATGACGGACCCCGACAGCATGGTGCGCCAGGTTTTCTTCCACAGCGCCATCGACATGAAGACGTGGCCGACCTTGTCCTTGATGATGGGGGCGGCAGTTGCCCGGTTTTCCAGCATCACCATCGCCTCCGACACGGCGAAAAGGCCGATCAGCGCGGCGAGGAAGGGCACGCCCTCGTAAAGCTGGTACATGCCCAGCGTGAAGCGCGGCGTGCCGGCGATCGGATCGATGCCGACCGTGGCGAGCGCCAGGCCGAAGGCGGCGCAGATCAGCCCCTTCATCAGCGAGCCGCCGGACAGCGCCGCGACGGAGCAGAGGCCGAACAGCCCGACCGCGAAATATCCGGCGGGACCGAACTGCAATGCCAGTTTCGCCAGCGGCATGGCGAGCAGCAGAAGGGCAAGCCCGCCCAGCACGCCGCCGACCGTCGAGGCGGTGAGCGAAATCGAAATCGCTTCGTTCGCCTTGCCTTTCCGCGCCATCGCATAACCGTCGATGACGGTGGCCGCCGCCGCCGCGGTGCCGGGCGTCGACAACAGAATGGCGCTGATCGAACCGCCATATTCGGCGGATGTGTAGAGCGAGATCATCAGCAGCATGCTGAGTTCCGGCCCGAGATTGTAGGTGAAGGGGATGAGCAGGCTGAGTCCGATCGACGGGCCGAGGCCGGGCAGGGCGCCAATGACGATGCCGAGCAGCGCCCCGATGACGAGCATCGCCAGGCCCCACAGGCTGAAGATGACCTCAAGGGATTGAATGATCCCGTCCATGTCAGACCTCCCTGACCAAAGTTGCCGCCAATGCCGGCACGAAGCCGCGATAGCCGTCGGTGACGGCCAGCCCCTTGTCCTTCAGCGCCAGATGGGCCGAGCCGATCGTCTTGCAGGCGGCGCGCGACATATGCGCGTCAAGGCCGAGCGACTCGATCGTGTTGGCGGCTTCCGTCATTTCGGTCACCCGCCGTGCGCCATGCTCGAACGTGCGCGACAAATAGTAGTCGGCGATTTCGCGCCAGTTCAGCCCGGGGAAGGACTCCTGGACCGAATCCAGGATGCGCTCGGTAACGCCCACCTTTTCAGCCGAAGTCAGGGCCTCGATCAGCAGGGCTTCGATGCCCTTGATCATCACCGACCGGATCATCTTGAGCGCGGAGGCCTGGCCGGGCGTGTCGCCGACTGCCTCGACATTCATGCCGAGTGCGTTGAGTTGTTCGGCCATCTCGCCGGCACGCTCTCCGGCCATCACGATGGGCACTTTCTCGGCATGGCGGGGCACCGGAGCCATGACGGCGCCGTCGATAAAGCTGCCTTTGCCGCGGGTGATCTCGCTTGCCGCGATCTGCTTGGTTTCCGAACCGACGGAGTTCAGGTCGATATAGACCGCGCCGTCTCGCATATGCTCAGCCGCCGACGCTGCCGCCGCGCGGGTGGCCGAGCCGACGACCAGCGACAGCACGATGTCGGCGGGCGCGATGCCGGAAATGTCGTCCAGTGCTGTCACAGCGCGCTCGGCCGCTGCCTTGGCAAGCGCCGGCGCGGCTGCCGGATCGGCGAAGCGCAGGTCGAAGGCGGATAGCTCCAGCCCCGGCCGGCCTTTGAGGCCCGCGGCAATGGATTGCGCGGCTTCACCGAAGCCGATCATGGCAATCTTCGTCATCTTTCCTCCCGATGACGCTGCTCGTCGGACAATGCCGCAGGCAGCGTTCGTTCTTGTCAGTCCAGGTAGCGCAAACCCTTGGCGGCCAAGGCGTCGCGCATGCCGTAAATGTCGAGGCCAAGCTCGCCGGCCGCCAGCCGCGCCCGCGTCTTGGCTTCCTTGTCGAGACGCGTCTGCGAAAGCTCCAGCGCCTTGCCGGCCTGTTCGCGAGGCACGACCATGACGCCGTCCTGGTCGGCGACGATGACGTCGCCCGGATTGACCAGTGCTCCGGCGCAGACGATCGGAACGTTCACCGAGCCGAGCGTGCCCTTGACGGTTCCCTGCGCCGATATGTGCTTCGACCAGACGGGGAAGCCCATTTCCTCAAGTTCCATCACATCGCGGACGCCGGCTTCGATGATCAGGCCGCGCACGCCGCGCGCCTTGAGCGAAGTCGCCAGAAGCTCGCCGAAATAGCCTGCGTCGCAGGGCGAGGTCGGCGCGACGACGAGAATGTCGCCTTCGCGGCACTGTTCGACTGCGACATGGATCATCCAGTTGTCGGCCGGCGCCACCGAGACGGTGACGGCGTTTCCCGCCACGCGGGCGCCGCGCCAGATCGGCCGCATGTAAGACTGCATCAGGCCGGTCCGGCCCATCGCCTCATGGACGGTGGCGGTTCCACAGCTGGCGAGGGCGTCGACAATGGCGAGGTCGGTGCGTGCGATGTTGCGACGGACGACGCTCATGCCGATGCTCCGTTGGCCAGCGCCCCATGACCGAGCGTGCCGGTAACATGCGGGAAGACGGCTTCGTAGGCTTCACCGTAGGTGATCTTGTAGTCGGAGTTGCGGGAGGCCTGCGCCCCGCGCTGCTGGGCGACGCGGGTATAATATTCCCAGAGATGCTCCTGGCCTTCCATGCATTTGATGGCCGCCAGTTTCTTCTCCCACACCGCGGTGATGTCGAGCATGAAGTTCGGCTTCCAGTTGCACTGCTCGGGCTGGTGCGGCTCGAACAGATAGACCGGCGGCGCGCCGATGATCTTCGTTTCCGGCTTGTGGCCGTGCGCCTGGGCGATCACCCTGGCGTGCTGGGCGAAGTCCGTCGCCATGGGGTGATCGAAATTGTACGGATCCTGCCGCGAATGGGTCAGCATGAACTCTGGGCGGATCTCCCGGTAGACGTCCACCAGCCTGTCGAAAGCTTCCGGCGTGATCTGCATGGGGTAGTCGCCGAGGTCGAAAAATCGGATATCCTCGACGCCGAGCGCTTTTGCCGCGTTTTCGGCTTCCCGCTGACGGTCGGCCTTCACCGTATCCAGCGTCATGCCGGGCTTGCGCCACAGCTTGGCGGACTCGCCGCGCTCGCCGAAGGACAGGCATACGACGGTGACCGCGTAGCCTTGTTCTGTGTGGGCCGCGATCGCGCCGCCGGCGCGCCATACGAAGTCTGCTGAATGCGCGCTGACAACCAGCGCCGTTTTACCGGGCATTATCGCTCCTCTCTCGATTTGTCGAAGAGCGAAGTGGCATGGATCGGAGGCGTCGTGCTAATACGAAAGCCACGCCAAGTTATAGTTTTTTGTGAATCAGGTTTCGCCGATGATCGAGGAGACAGGTCTTAACCTTCGCCATTTGCGGCTGTTCGCGCGTATCTGCGAGATCGGCAGCCTCAACCGCGTGGCGGCGCAGGCGAACATTTCGCAGCCGGCCATTTCCGTGGCCGTCGCCGGCATCGAGGAGCAATTCGGCGCGGCGCTGCTGACGCGCCATGCGGCGGGCAGCCAGCCGACGCCGGCCGGCGACGTGCTGCGGCATCGGCTGGAACGCATGGAGAGCCAGTTCTCCGCAGCCCTGGCGCAGGCGCTCGGTGCCGCGTCGCAGCGGGATGCCTCGCTGGTCGCCCGATGCCTGGAAAGGATCACCTTGAGGCAGATCAAGGCATTGATCGCGCTCGCCAATGCCGGGTCGATCACCGAGGCGGCCCGCCGCAACGAGGTTTCACCGGGCGCTCTGCACCGGCTTGCGCATGGACTGCAGGAGACCTTGGGCAGGGCGATCTTCAGCCGCGGCGCCAGCGGCATAACGCCCAACGCCGTCGGCAGGCGGCTGGCGCTGCGTTGGCAGATTGCGCTCGCCGAACTCGACCAGGCGCGCGACGAACTGCGCGAACTCGAAGGACGTATGGAGGGCCGCCTGAAAATTGCCAGCCTGCCGCTCGCCCGCACGCTGCTTCTCGGCCGGGCGATCAACAGTCTGCTCGAACGGCATCCGAAGGCGAGGGTAGAGATCACCGACGGATCCTATGAGACGCTGTCGCAGCATTTGCGCGCCGGCGTCTGCGACATCCTGATCGGCGCGCTGCGCAGCGGCAGCGATCTGCAGGGCTTGCGGACGGAACAACTGTTCGAGGACCCCTATGCGATCGTCGCCCGGCCCGGCCATCCGCTTTTCGCTGCCGGAAAGGGCGCCGAACTGGAGGACCTGGCGGCGATGGATTGGGTTGCGCAGCGGCCCGGAACGCCGATCCGCGCCGCCCACGACAAGCTTTTTTCAGGCTTTGCCAATCCGCCGAAACCCAGCATCGAGACCAGCTCCCTGGTGCTGACGCGCGCCATCGTCATCGAGAGCGACCGGCTCGCCATGTTGTCGCGCCGGCAGATCGCCATCGAGGACCGCGAGGGCATCCTTCGCTGCGTTCCGGTCTCGGCGCCTGTCGCCCAGCGCCTGAACACGCGCATGATCGGGCTGACCATGCGCGAGAACTGGCTGCCAAGCCGGCTGCAGGGCGCCTTCCTGGGTGAAATTCACAAAGCCGCTGCGGAGATGGCTCTCGACTAGACGCCCGCGCTGGCGGGGACCCTCAGATTGCCCGACCCGTGGCGTTCAAGGGCTTCCTTGACGAACCCGCTCGCTTTCATTTCCCGCACGAACGAGTCGGCGAAGCTTTGAGCGAGAGGGCGTCCGGTCCTGGTGCCGACGGCTTGCAGGATCGACATGAAGGGTGGCTCGACGATCCTGCAACCGGTGTTCGCCGCGGCAACAGCCTGCATCGCCTGCCGGACACCGCCCATCGCGTCGATATCCCTGGCGACAAGACCGGCTGTCACCTGCGCGGCGCTGTCATATTGCTTGATGGTCGCTCTTCTGGACTCACGCAGGAGGCAAAGCGAATACGCGCTGCCGCGCGTCACCCCCACGGTCAGCCCAAGCCGCTCGATATCCGGCGCTTCCCGAACAGGCGAGGCGGCCGGCACCATGAAATTGCCGTCGATGGCCACGTAGGGCTCGGTGAAGGCGATGTCCTGCGCCCGAAGCGGGTCGATGGCCAGGAAGCAGACATCCCAGTCATTGGCGGCGACAGAATCGGAAACGTCGCCGGCCTTGCTGTAATGGACGAACTCCCCTGCAACGCCGAGCGCGGCGGCGAACGCTTCTGCAAGGTCGACCGAAACGCCGCTTGGGGCATGGGCCGTCGAGCCTGGATTCACCAGCACCGCATTGCCGTGATTAAGCGCAAAACGGAGTTTTCCTGTCGGCGCCAATTCCGCAAGGATAGCCGCTTTCTCATGCTCGCTCAAAATCATGAAACAAACCCGTTGAACCAGGGGCGCATTAGCTGCCCGACCGTGTCGAATCAATCGACGGGCGCCTTGCCGCCGATCATGGCGGTGACGGCGACGGCCGCGTCGCGCACCATGGGGCCGATCTCTGCCAGTCTCTGCGATGTCACCCGGACCGTCGGTCCCGAGACCGAAACACCACCGACGGGTTCACCGTATTCGTTGAAGATGGCAGCCGCCACACAGCGCATCCCCTCGTTGCGTTCCTCGTCGTCGACCGACCAGCCTCGTTCCTTTGTTGTCGCCAGATCGAGGGAGAGCGCGGGCAGGGAGGAGAGTGTCTTTGCCGTGAATGTCTCCAACCCCGCCTTGCGTGCGATCGCCGCCACCCGGTCGCCGTCGAGATGCGCCAGCACCGCCTTGCCGATGCCGGAAGCATGGAAAGGACTGCGTGTGCCGGGCCGGAAGAAGGCGCGGATCGCCTGATGCGTCTCGACCTGGCTGATGAAGACGACGCAATCGTCCTCCGCGACGCCGAGATTGGCGGTTTCGCCGGTCTTTTCCATAAGCTCCTGCATGACGCCACGCGCCCGGTCGACCAGCTTGCGGCTGCGCAGAAAGGCGGAGCCCATGCGGTAGGTTTCGACGCCGATCGACCAGAGCTGGCTGGTCTTGTCGAACTCCACCATGCCGTGGCCCTCAAGCGTGGTCAGCATACGGTAAGCGGTGGGGGCGGGGACCCCCGATGCGTTGGCCAGTTCGCTCAGCGACAGCCCGTCACCCTGTGCGACGATGGCCAGGATGCGCAGCGCGCGGTCGAGGGACTGGACCGATGCGTTCTCGGAAGGCCCGTTGAAAGCGCGTGGCCTGCCGCGCTGGCGCTTTTCAATCTGTTCCATCGGCCGCTCCAGTCGAGGTGAAATATGAAAAAGTTTTTCACCGAGAGAAATAACCGAAATGGCGAAAAATGAAAAGCCAAGCAAAATCAGTCAGAAACATCTCGTTTCAAAAAATGAAAAAATATTTTGAAAAAATTGAAAAATGTGAGCTGTCCTGTCAGGGTCAAGGCATCACAAGGTTCAATGCCAGGAGGCGATCATGGCCAGGATGCGCGCAGTCGATGCAGCCGTTCTCGTTCTTGAAAAGGAAGGCACGGCCTGCGCTTTCGGCGTGCCGGGCGCGGCGATCAACCCGCTCTATTCGGCCCTGAAGGCGAGGGGCACCATCCGCCATGTATTGGCCCGTCATGTCGAGGCGGCGTCTCATATGGCCGAAGGCTACACACGCGCCACCGCCGGCAATATCGGCCTGTGCATCGGCACGTCCGGCCCCGCCGGCACCGACATGATAACCGGGCTTTACTCGGCATCGGCCGATTCCATTCCGATCCTGTGCATCACCGGACAGGCGCCGCGCGCGCGTCTGAACAAGGAGGATTTCCAGGCTGTCGATATCGCCGCGATCGCCGCGCCCGTCACCAAATGGGCGGTGACGGTGATGGAGCCGTATCTGGTCCCGATGACGCTGCAGAAGGCATTCCATCTGATGCGCTCGGGCCGCCCGGGGCCGGTGCTCATCGACCTGCCGGTCGACGTTCAACTGGCCGAGATCGAGTTCGATATCGACGCCTATGAGCCTCTGGAGCCGTTCAGGCCCGTCATCAACCGGGCCCAGGCCGAAAAGGCGCTGACAATGCTCAACGCGTCCGAAAAGCCGCTGATCGTCGCCGGCGGCGGCATCATCAATGCCGATGCGTCCGACCTTTTGACTGAATTCGCCGAGATCACCGGCGTACCGGTCATTCCGACGCTGATGGGCTGGGGCGCTATCCCCGACGACCACCGTCTGATGGCCGGCATGTGCGGGCTGCAAACGTCACACCGTTATGGCAACGCCACCATGCTGGCGGCCGATTTCGTCCTCGGCATCGGCAACCGTTGGGCCAACCGGCACACCGGCTCGGTCGACACCTACACCAGAGGGAAAAAATTCGTTCACATCGACATCGAGCCGACGCAGATCGGCCGTGTCTTCGCGCCCGACCTCGGCCTTGTTTCGGACGCGGGCGCGGCGCTGAAGACGCTGCTCGACGTCGCCACCGAGTGGCGCACCGCGGGCAAGCTGCGCGACTGGTCCGGCTGGGCAAGGGAATGCCAGGCGCGCAAGAAGACGATGAAGCGCAAGACGCATTTCACTGAAGTGCCGATGAAGCCGCAGCGTGTCTACGAGGAGATGAACAAGGCGTTCCCGCGCGACACCACCTATGTCACCACCATTGGGCTCAGCCAGATCGCCGGCGCGCAATTCCTGCATGTCTACAAGCCGCGCAACTGGATCAATTGCGGCCAGGCCGGCCCGCTCGGCTGGACGCTGCCGGCGGCGCTGGGCGTCAGGGCGGCGCGGCCCGATGCCGAGATCGTGGCGCTGTCGGGCGACTACGATTTCCAGTTCATGATCGAGGAACTGGCGGCAGGAGCGCAGCACAGGCTGCCTTACATCCATGTTGTCGTGAACAACGCCTATCTCGGCCTGATCCGGCAGGCGCAACGGGGCTTCTCGATGGACTACGAGGTCAGCCTCGCTTTCGACAACATCAACACGGTCGGCCATGCCGAGGTCGGCTACGGCGTCGACCATGTGGCCGTCGCCGAGGCGATGGGCTGCAAGGCGGTTCGCGTGCGCCGTCCGCAAGACTGCCAGAAGGCGTTCGCCGAGGCGCGGCGCCTGATGGCGGAACACCAGGTGCCGATCGTCATCGAGTTCATCCTCGAACGCGTCACCAACATTTCGATGGGTACGGAGATCGACAATATCGTCGAGTTCGAGGACCTTGCCGAGCGCGACGAGGATGCCCCGACCGCTGTCGTGATGCTGGATTGAATCGCCTTCTCAACGCCTTGAATCATTTTCTCACGGAACAACGCCATGCCCCGGTTTTCAGCCAATCTTTCCATGCTCTTCACCGAGCACGATTTCCTCGACCGCTTCGATGCGGCGGCTCGCGCCGGCTTCAGGGCGGTGGAGTATGTCGGTCCGTATGAGCATGCCCCGGATGTCGTCGCGGCGCGGCTTAAGAAGAACGGGCTGTCCCAGGCGCTGTTCAACCTGCCGCCCGGCAATTGGGCTGCCGGTGAGCGCGGCATCGCCGTGCTGCCCGACCGCGTCGAGGAATTCAGGGCAAGCGTCGCCAGGGCGATAGACTATGCGCAGGCGCTGGGTTGCCCGCAGGTCAACTGCCTCGCCGGCATTGCCCCGCAGGGCATCGACCGCGCCACGCTCGAAAATGTCTTCGTCGAGAATCTGAAATACGCGGCCGAAAAGCTGGAGCGGGCAGGGGTCCGGCTGCTGATCGAGATGATCAACGACAAGGTCGACATTCCGGGGTTCTTCCTGACCAACACAAGGCAGGCACTGGGCATTCTCGACCGCGTCGGCTCGAGCAATCTCTACCTGCAATACGACATCTACCACATGCAGATCATGGAGGGGGATCTCGCCCGGACAATCGAGGCAAACCTCGGCCGCATCGCGCATATCCAGCTTGCGGACAATCCCGGCCGTCACGAGCCGGAGACGGGCGAGATCAACTATCCTTTCCTCTACGATTTCATCGACCGCATCGGCTACGCCGGCTGGATCGGGGCGGAATACAAGCCCAAGGCCGGCACGGAGCAGGGACTGGGGTGGTTTAGGGACCTGGCGGCAAAGGGAACTGCCGCGGCCTAGCGAAATTCACCCCTCATCCGTCCTCGCTCCGCTCGGCCACCTTCTCCCACACGGGGAGAAGGGAATGCCTGCGTTGATCTTTCCGCCAGCTACTGACGCTGGAGATTTGCCGCGAAGCTAAGGCCCCTCTGAACCTTCTCCCCTTGTGGGAGAAGGTGGCCGAGCGGAGCGAGGACGGATGAGGGGTACTGACAAGATACAGAAAGGACCAACCATGCAAACCATCGGCTTCATCGGCCTCGGCATCATGGGCGCGCCGATGGCGGGGCACCTGCTCGACGCCGGCTATCCAGTCGTCACCACTGACCATCGTTCGAACCCGCCCGCCGATCTTGTCGCCAAGGGCCTGAAAACGGTTACCGGCAACGATGCCGTCGCCCGCGCGGCGGACATCGTCATCCTGATGGTGCCGGACACGCCGCAGGTCGAGGAGGTTCTGTTCGCAGACAAGGGCGTGGCGTCCGGCCTGTCAAACGGCAAGCTGGTCATCGACATGTCGTCCATCTCGCCGATCGAGACCAAGAAATTCGCGCTGAAGATCAATGAACTCGGCTGTGACTACCTCGACGCGCCGGTTTCGGGCGGCGAGGTTGGCGCCAAGGCGGCTTCGCTGACCATCATGGTTGGTGGCGAGGAAAACGCCTTCGCGCGCGCCCGACCTGTCTTCGAAAAGATGGGCAAGAACATCACGCTGGTCGGTGGCAACGGTGTCGGCCAGACCACCAAGGTGGCCAATCAGATCGTCGTGGCGCTGACCATCGAGGCGGTTGCCGAGGCGCTGGTGTTCGCTTCGAAGGCCGGGGCCGATCCGGGCAAGGTGCGGCAGGCGCTGATGGGCGGACTGGCCAATTCGCGCATCCTTGAAGTGCATGGCGAGCGCATGGTCAAGCGCACCTTCGCGCCCGGCTTCCGCATCGAGCTGCACCAGAAGGATTTGAACCTGGCTCTCGAAGGCGCGAAGTCGCTCGGCGTCGCGCTGCCCAACACCTCGACCACGCAGCAGCTTTTCAATTCCTGCGCGGCCAATGGCGGCGCGAAGGACGATCATTCAGGGTTGGTGAAAGCGCTGGAGCGGATGGCGGGACACGAAGTGGGGCAGTCGGCAATAGGCAATCGGCAATCGGAATGAACGAACGAATGGCTTGAGACGCTGCGTCAGGGCCTCTTTTCGACTGCCGACCTGCCGATTGCCTACTGCCGCCTGACAAACGTCCTCGCCGCATACAAGCTCACCGCCGCAGCATTGCTCACATTGAGCGAGCGGATCGCGCCGGGCATGTCCAGCCGCGCCAGCACGTTGACCGTCTCGCGCGTCTTTTGCCGCAGGCCCTTGCCCTCGGCGCCCAGAACCAGCGCGATCTTGTCACCTGAAAAAGTCTTTTCCAGTTCCGCCGGGCCTTCGGAATCGAGCCCGATGGTCTGGAAGCCGGCTTCGTGCAGTTCGCCGAGCGCATCGGCGAGATTGCGCACCTCGATATGGTCGATATGCTCCAGCGCGCCCGACGCCGATTTCGCCAGCACGCCCGATTCCTGCGGGCTGTGGCGGGCGGTGGTGATCAGCGCACCGGCTCCGAATGCCACGGCGGAGCGCAGGATCGCCCCGACATTGTGCGGATCTGTGACCTGGTCGAGCACCAGAACGAGGTTCGTTTCGCCCAGCGCGTCCAGCCGCTTCGGCTTCAACGGCTCGGCCTCGATCATGACGCCCTGATGGACGGCGTCCGAACCCAGAAGCTTGTCGATCTCGCGCGGCTCGACCATGGCCGCCGTGAAGGGCAGGGCGGCGAGGTCGGTGATTTCCAGCCGCTCCAGCGCGTTGCGCGTGACCACCATGCGGCGAATGCGGCGGTCGGAATTGTCGAGCGCGGCCCGCACCGTGTGCAGGCCATAAAGCCGCACCAATCCTTCGGGCGCATGTTCGCCGGGCGGCGTGCTCTGGCGCGGGCGGAACGCGGGCGCGCCGCCTGCCTTCTGGTCGCGATGCGCGCGCCTCAGCTTGGCGTAATGCGTGTCCTTCGGGGTGCCTGCAGGGAGCGTCCCAGCGGGCGCCGGCGCAGGGGTTCCTTGAGGCGGTCCGGGCTTTTTCCTGTCGTTCATTGCGCCTCTATAAAGCCGCATCCTCATTTTGGATATGGCGTTGGCCGAATAAGTCGGCGAAATCCTCGCCGTGCGGTTGACAGTGTATTGCCCAGTCGCCATAAGGCGCTTCGCTGTTTCCAAGGCATCGGCCACCGCTGGCTGGGAGACGCGAAATGCCTCGTTGCATGGCTCCGGCGACAGCGCGGAGGGGTGTCCGAGTGGTTAAAGGAGACGGACTGTAAATCCGTTCGCTATGCGTACGCTGGTTCGAATCCAGCCCCCTCCACCACTGTCGCACCGGAGCCCGGCATAGCCTCGAAAAGCAACCTCGCTTTTCCGCAGGGTTCATGCCAAGACAGTACGGCGCGGGTGTAGCTCAATGGTAGAGCAGCAGCCTTCCAAGCTGAATACCCGGGTTCGATTCCCGGTACCCGCTCCAGTTCTCCGTTGAGCGCCGAAGCCGGCCACGGCTCCTACTTCATCCGCTTCAATATTTCTCGAACCAAAGTTTCGAGGCCAGCCACAAGCCCGCGCACGAGGATCGGCAAGAAGACGTCGAGCAGGGCCTTCAGCGGCGGATCGCGGCCGGTACGCACCGGCAGGTTCGGGACCGCCCCCATCGCCGCCGACACCTCCCGGCGCAGCTTGTCGCCGCAGGCTCTCGGCCCCACCACGCCCGGTTCGAAAGGGAGGCGGGCATAGTCCCATTTGCCACGCTGCTTGATGCCGAGCGTTTCCTCAACCTCGGCATGCGAAAGCACGGTGCGGGGCGTCACCTTGATCTTGTAGTAGCGGCATAGCTCGGCGACGACGACCACCAGCGCGTCCCACTGGGTCCTCGTCATGGGGTAGCGTCCGGCGCGGAAGGGCCTTTCGCGGGCGCCGGCCATGCAGCACAGCGAAACCCCGATCGAACCGGAGTTGCAGTTCAGCGTATGGGCGGCATAGCCGGATTTCACCCGGCCTGAGTTGAGTGCGATCGACGGCCGGCCCCGAACCAGCGCGCCGCTGCCCTCGATCAGTATGTGGTAGGCTTCGATGTCGGTCTCGCCGGCGACATATGCTCCCGCTGTCCAGTGACAGATGACGCGGCGCATCGGGACGTTGGGCAACCAGTCCGACGGCAGTGCCACAGAAATCCCCCGCAGTGGATTGCGATGATGCCATCAGTATAACCGAGCGATATTGGTTGCGAAAAAGAATTGCCGGTTTGGTTGAGCGTTTCTGATGCTTGCTGCCACGCGCGTCGGCTATTTCAATCGTCGGGGCGGGTCCCTATATGCCTATCCACATCCCCACAACCGGACGGCAGGTTCAGGCCGAGCGGAGTGCCGCCCGGCCATAAGGCACTTGTGTTTTCCGGCCTTTGTCGGTAATCGCCCCGCATTCGACTGAACGTAGGTCTAGCCGCCCCCGGGAAGCCTCAAGGAAAGAGACTATGGCAAAAGGTAAATTCGAGCGTAATAAGCCTCATGTGAACATTGGCACGATTGGTCACGTTNGACCATGGCAAGACGTCGTTGACGGCTGCGATCACGAAGTATTTTGGCGAGTACAAGCCGTACGACCAGATCGACGCGGCGCCTGAGGAGAAGGCGCGCGGCATCACGATCTCGACGGCGCATGTGGAATACGAGACGCCGAACCGTCACTACGCCCACGTCGATTGCCCCGGCCACGCCGACTATGTGAAGAACATGATCACCGGTGCCGCGCAGATGGACGGCGCGATCCTGGTTGTCTCGGCTGCCGACGGCCCGATGCCGCAGACGCGCGAGCACATCCTTCTGGCCCGCCAGGTCGGCGTTCCGGCGCTGGTGGTGTTCCTGAACAAGGTCGAC
>NZ_LMGA01000001.1:739788-739878 GCF_001427025.1 Mesorhizobium sp. Root554
CTTGTCGACGACGCCGAGCTGCTGGAGCTGGTCGAGCTTGAGGTTCGCGAGCTTCTGTCGAAGTACGAATATCCGGGCGACGACATCCCG
>NZ_LMGA01000001.1:740085-740194 GCF_001427025.1 Mesorhizobium sp. Root554
TGGCGACAACATCGGCGCGCTGGTTCGCGGCGTCGACCGTGAAGGTGTCGAGCGCGGCCAGGTTCTGGCCAAGCCGGGTTCGGTCAAGCCGCACAAGAAGTTCAAGGCG
>NZ_LMGA01000001.1:740211-1501942 GCF_001427025.1 Mesorhizobium sp. Root554
GAAGCCTACATCCTGACGAAGGAGGAGGGTGGCCGTCACACGCCGTTCTTCACCAACTACCGTCCGCAGTTCTACTTCCGCACGACGGACGTGACGGGCATCGTGACGCTGCCTTCGGGCACCGAGATGGTGATGCCCGGCGACAACATCACCGTCGATGTCGAGCTGATCGTGCCGATCGCCATGGAGGAGAAGCTGCGCTTCGCCATCCGTGAAGGCGGCCGCACCGTCGGCGCCGGNNNNCATCGTCGCAAGCATCGTCGAGTAACAAGAAGAAACGATCTGTCGCGGGCGGGGTAACGCCCGCGCCGCGCCAGAACAAGGAATGACGAGATGAACGGTCAGAATATCCGCATCCGCCTGAAAGCGTTCGATCACCGGGTGCTCGATGCTTCGACGCGGGAAATCGTGTCCACGGCCAAGCGCACCGGCGCCAATGTCCGCGGCCCCATTCCGCTGCCGACGCGGATCGAGAAGTTCACGGTTAACCGCTCGCCGCACGTCGACAAGAAGAGCCGCGAGCAGTTCGAGATGCGCACCCACAAGCGTCTTCTCGACATCGTCGACCCGACCCCGCAGACGGTCGATGCGCTGATGAAGCTCGATCTCGCCGCAGGCGTGGACGTCGAAATCAAGCTCTGACGAGAGGCCCCGACAGGCACTCGAGGAAGAGCAAAGACATGAGCCTGAGGGTTTCCCGATGGCTCCTCTGAAGGAAGATGAACCGATGCGTTCAGGTGTAATTGCACAGAAGGTGGGAATGACCCGCATCTATAACGATGCCGGCGAACATGTTCCCGTCACCGTTCTCCGCATGGAGAACTGCCAGGTCGTGGCCCAGCGTACGCAGGAAAAGAATGGCTACACCGCCGTTCAGCTCGGCGTCGGTCTGGCCAAGGTGAAGAACACGTCGAAGGCGATGCGCGGCCATTTCGCCGCTGCCTCCGTCGAGCCGAAGACGAAGCTCGCCGAGTTCCGCGTCTCCGCCGACAACATGCTCGACGTCGGCGCCGAGATCACCGTCGAGCACTTCGTCGCCGGCCAGAAGGTCGACGTGACGGGAACTTCGACCGGCAAGGGCTTCCAGGGCGTCATGAAGCGCCACAATTTCCGTGGTGGCCGTGCCACTCACGGTAACTCGGTCTCGCACCGTACCCACGGCTCGACCGGCCAGCGCCAGGACCCCGGCAAGGTGTTCAAGGGCAAGAAGATGGCCGGCCACATGGGCGATACCCGCGTGACCACGCAGAATGTCGAGGTGGTTTCCACCGACACCGACCGCGGCCTGATCCTGATCCGCGGCGCGGTTCCGGGCACCAAGGGCGCCTGGATCCTGGTTCGCGACGCCGCCAAGATTGCGCTGCCGGCCAATGCGCCGAAGCCTGCCGCCATCCGCGCTGCCCAGAAGGGCGCCGAGAAGGCTGCCGTGCAGAACGAGGCCCCGGCCACAGAGGGAGCTGAATAATGGACCTCAAGATCACAACGCTCGCAGGCAAGGACGCCGGCAAGCTGAAGCTCTCCGAGGAGATCTTCGGACTTGATCCGCGCGAGGACATCCTGCAGCGCGTCGTGCGCTGGCAGCTCGCCAAGAAGCAGCAGGGCACGCATCAGGCCAAGGGCCGCGCCGACATCGCGCGCACCGGCGCCAAGATGTACAAGCAGAAGGGAACGGGCCGCGCCCGTCACCATTCGGCTCGCGCTCCGCAGTTCCGCGGCGGCGGCAAGGCCCATGGCCCGGTCGCTCGCAGCCATGAGCACGATCTGCCGAAGAAGGTCCGTGCGCTCGGCCTCAAGCATGCGCTCTCGGCCAAGGCCAAGTCCGCTTCCATCATCGTCGTCGATGAGCTGAAGCTGGCCGAAGCCAAGACCAAGGCGCTGGTGGCGAACTTCGCCGCGCTCGGCCTGACCAACGCGCTGTTCATCGGCGGCGCCGAACTCGACCAGGGCTTCAAGAAGGCCGCGGCCAACATTCCGAACATCGACGTGCTGCCCATCCAGGGCATCAACGTCTACGACATTCTGCGCCGCGGCACGCTGGTCCTTTCCAAGGCCGCCGTCGAGGCTCTCGAGGAGCGCTTTAAATGACCGACCTTCGTCATTATGACGTGATCGTCTCGCCGGCGATCACCGAGAAGTCGACCATGGCTTCCGAGCAGAACCAGGTGGTCTTCAACGTCGCCAAGAAGGCGTCGAAGCCGGAGATCAAGGCCGCAGTCGAGGCGCTGTTCGGCGTCAAGGTCACGGCTGTCAACACGCTCGTCCGCAAGGGCAAGGTAAAGCGCTTCCGCGGCACCATCGGCCGCCAGAGTGACGTCAAAAGGGCGATCGTGACGCTGGCCGACGGCCAGTCCATCGACGTCGCGACGGGTCTCTGAGCTAGGCCGCGAGGACAACGACAATGGCATTGAAAAAATACAACCCGATAACGCCGAGCACCCGCCAGCTGGTCATCGTCGACCGTTCGGGCCTCTACAAGGGCAAGCCCGTCAAGGGCCTGACCGAAGGTCTGACCAAGTCGGGCGGCCGCAACAACTATGGCCGCATCACCGCCCGCTTTATCGGCGGCGGTCACAAGCGTTCGTACCGCATCATCGACTTCAAGCGTCGCAAGTTCGACGTGGTCGGCACGGTCGAACGGCTCGAGTACGATCCGAACCGCACCGCCTTCATCGCGCTGATCAAGTATGATGACGGCGAGCTGAACTACATCATCGCTCCGCAGCGTCTGGCTGCCGGCGACAAGGTCGTGGCTGGTGAATCGGTCGACGTGAAGCCGGGCAACGCGATGCCGCTGTCGGCCATGCCGGTTGGCACCATTGTCCACAACATCGAACTGAAGCCCGGCAAGGGCGGCCAGGTTGCCCGTTCGGCCGGCGCTTACGCCCAGCTGGTCGGCCGCGATCAGGGCATGGCGATCCTGCGCCTCAATTCGGGCGAGCAGCGCATCGTCCACGGTTCATGCTTCGCCACTGTCGGCGCCGTATCGAACCCCGACCACGGCAACATCAACGACGGCAAGGCAGGCCGCACGGTCTGGCGCGGCAAGCGCCCGCACAACCGCGGCGTGACCATGAACCCGGTCGACCACCCGCATGGCGGTGGTGAAGGACGCACTTCCGGCGGCCGTCACCCGGTCACCCCGTGGGGCAAGCCGACCAAGGGCAAGAAGACGCGGTCCAACAAGGCGACCGATAAGTTCATCGTGCGCTCGCGCCATCAGCGCAAGAGCTAAGAAGAGGTAACGCCAAGTGACTCGTTCGGTTTGGAAAGGCCCTTTCATCGACGGCTACCTTCTCCAGAAGGCAGACAAGGTTCGTGAAGGTGGTCGTAATGAGGTGATCAAGATGTGGAGCCGCCGCTCCACCGTCCTGCCGCAGTTCGTCGGCCTCACCTTCGGTGTCTACAACGGTCAGAAGCATGTTCCGGTCTCGGTGAACGAGGACATGGTCGGCCACAAGTTCGGTGAGTTCGCTCCGACCCGGACCTATTACGGTCACGGCGCGGATAAGAAGGCGAAGAGGAAATAATCATGGGCAAGGCCAAAGCTCCGCGCAGGCTTGCTGATAATGAGGCGCGCGCAGTCCTGCGCACGATCCGTATCAGCCCGCAGAAGCTGAACCTCGTTGCTGCGCTGATCCGCGGCAAGAAGGTCGCCGCTGCGCTGAACGATCTCGAATTCTCGCGCAAGCGGATTTCCGAGACCGTGAAGAAGACGCTGGAATCGGCGATCGCCAACGCGGAAAACAACCACGACCTGGATGTCGATGCGCTGATCGTGGCCGAAGCCTATGTCGGCAAGTCGATCGTCATGAAGCGTTTCCACGCTCGTGGCCGCGGTCGCGCCAGCCGCGTCGAGAAGCCGTTTTCGCACCTCACGATCGTTGTTCGTGAAGTCGAGGAAAAAGGGGAGGCCGCATAATGGGCCAGAAAATCAATCCGATCGGTTTCCGCCTCGGCATTAACCGCACCTGGGACTCGCGCTGGTACGCAAACACCGGCGAGTACGGCAAGCTGCTGCACGAGGACATCAAGATCCGCGAGTACCTTGAAAAGGAACTCAAGCAGGCCGCGATCTCGAAGGTCGTGATCGAGCGTCCCCACAAGAAGTGCCGCGTCACCATCCATGCCGCGCGCCCTGGCCTGATCATCGGCAAGAAGGGCGCCGACATCGAAAAGCTTCGCAAGAAGCTGATGGAGATGACCAAGTCCGAGACGCACCTGAACATCGTCGAAGTCCGCAAGCCGGAAATCGACGCGACGCTGGTCGCCCAGTCGATTGCCCAGCAGCTTGAGCGCCGCATCGCCTTCCGCCGCGCCATGAAGCGCGCGGTCCAGTCGGCCATGCGCCTCGGCGCCGAAGGCATCCGCATCAACTGCTCGGGCCGTCTCGGCGGCGCTGAAATCGCTCGTATGGAGTGGTACCGCGAAGGTCGCGTGCCGCTGCACACCCTGCGCGCCGACGTCGATTACGGCACAGCCGAGGCGCATACCGCTTACGGCATCTGCGGCGTCAAGGTCTGGGTGTTCAAGGGAGAAATCCTCGAACACGATCCGATGGCGTCTGAACGCCGCGCCACCGAAGGCGATGCGCAGGGTGAGCGTTCCGGCGCCCGCCGCCGCGAGAACGCCTGAGACAATGTGCGTGATCCTGAAATTGGGTCACGCTGAGAAAATGAGAATTTGGAGCAAGTAAGATGCTGCAGCCAAAGCGCACTAAGTTCCGCAAGCAGTTCAAGGGCCGCATCCACGGTACTGCCAAGGGCGGCACCAATCTGGATTTCGGTGGCTTCGGACTGAAGGCGCTGGAACCGAACCGCGTCACCGCGCGTGAGATCGAGGCGGCCCGCCGCGCGATCACACGCGAAATGAAGCGCGCCGGTCGTGTCTGGATCCGTGTGTTCCCGGATGTTCCGGTGACCTCGAAGCCGACCGAAGTCCGCATGGGCAAGGGCAAGGGCGCGGTGGATTACTGGGCGTGCCGGGTCAAGCCGGGCCGCGTCATGTTCGAGATCGACGGCGTTTCGGAAGAGACCGCCCGCGAGGCGCTGCGCCTGGGCGCGGCCAAGCTTTCGGTCCGCACGCGCTTCGTTCAGCGCATTGCAGAATAAGGAAGAGCCGAGATGAAAGCCGAAGACATCCGCACCAAGACGCAGGACCAGCTCGCTGACGATCTCGCCGCCTTGAAGAAGGAGCAGTTCAATCTGCGCTTCCAGAAGGCGACCGGGCAGCTTGAGAAGACTGCGCGCGTCAAGCAGGTCCGTCGGGACATTGCGCGCATCAAGACCATCACGGCGGCAAAAACCGCTGGCAAGAAGGCTTAAGGACAAAACCATGCCAAAGCGCATTTTGCAGGGCACCGTCGTCAGCGACAAGAACGAGAAGACGGTCGTCGTCAAGGTCGAGCGTCGCTTCACCCATCCGGTGATGAAGAAGACCGTGCGCTTGTCGAAGAAGTACAAGGCCCACGACGAGAACAACGCCCACAAGGTCGGCGATACCGTGTTCATCCAGGAATCGAAGCCGATTTCCAAGGACAAGCGCTGGATCGTCGTCACCGAGGCGCAGGCCGAACAGGCCTAAAAGCATGTCTCCCGAAAGTGGGAACGGTTTCGGGACAAAGACCTGCGTGGAAGAAAGTTAAAGCGCAAAGCGCTTTAAGGAACCGAATTTTGGACAGACCGGGGAGGGGCCTTGAAAGCCCGTCCCGTTAGAAGAGAAGAAGGCGGCCAGTCATGATTCAGATGCAAACAAACCTCGACGTCGCGGATAATTCCGGCGCCCGTCGTGTCATGTGCATCAAGGTGCTGGGCGGCTCGAAGCGGAAATACGCTTCCGTGGGCGACATCATCGTGGTGTCGATCAAGGAAGCCATTCCGCGCGGCCGCGTGAAGAAGGGCGATGTGATGAAGGCGGTCGTGGTTCGCACGGCCAAGGACATCCGCCGCCCGGACGGCAGCGTGATCCGTTTCGACAAGAACGCAGCCGTTCTCGTCGACAACAAGAAAGAGCCTGTGGGCACGCGTATCTTCGGCCCGGTTCCGCGCGAGCTTCGCGCCAAGAACCACATGAAGATCATCTCGCTCGCGCCTGAAGTGCTGTAAGGAGCAGGACCCATGCAGAAGATCCGTAAGGGCGACAAGGTCGTCGTGCTTTCCGGCAAGGACAAGGGCCGCTCCGGCGAGGTCGTGTCCGTACAGCCGAAGGAAGACACCGCGCTGGTGCGCGGGGTCAACATGATCCGTCGTCACCAGAAGCAATCCCAGTCCCAAGAGGGCGGGATCATCACCAAGGAAGCGCCGATCCACCTTTCGAACATTGCGCTGGCCGACCCCAAGGACGGCAAGCCGACCCGTGTCGGTTTCAAGTTCGAGAAGGATGGCAAGAAGGTGCGTTTTGCCAAGCGCTCGGGAGTAACCATCAATGGCTAAGGCAGCTACGGCCCAAGCAGAGGCCAAGAACACGCCACGCCTGAAGAAGGTCTATCAGGAGACCATCAAGAAGGCGCTGCTGGAGCAGTTCAAGTACGACAACGAGATGCAGGTTCCGCGTCTCGACAAGATCGTGCTGAACATGGGCGTTGGCGAAGCCACGGCCGACTCCAAGAAGCCCACGGTCGCCGCCGAGGACCTCGCGCTCATCGCCGGCCAGAAGCCGGTCGTGACCCGTGCGCGCAAGTCGATCGCCGGCTTCAAGGTTCGCGAGAACATGCCGATCGGCGCGAAGGTTACGCTTCGCAAGGAGAAAATGTACGAGTTCCTCGACCGCCTCGTGAACATCGCGCTGCCGCGCGTTCGCGACTTCCGCGGCCTGAACCCGAAGAGCTTCGATGGCCGTGGCAACTACGCCATGGGCATCAAGGAACACATCGTGTTCCCGGAGATCAACTACGACAAGGTCGATCAGATCTGGGGCATGGACATCATCGTTTGTACGACTGCGAAGACGGACGACGAAGCCAGGGCGCTGCTCAAGGCTTTCAACTTCCCCTTCCGCCAGTAACGGCAGCGAGCAAAGGAAAAATCTGAATGGCAAAGACCAGCTCAGTCGAGAAGAACAACCGGCGCCGCAAGCTCGTGGACCAGTATGCTGCCAAGCGTAAGGCCCTCAAGGACATCGTCATGGATCAGTCCAAGCCGATGGAAGAGCGTTTTCGCGCCCAGTTGAAGCTAGCGGCGCTGCCGCGCAACTCGGCGAAGATCCGCATCCGCAACCGCTGCGAAGTCACCGGCCGTCCGCGCGCCTACTATCGCAAGCTCAAAGTATCGCGTATCGCGCTTCGTGATCTTGGCAACAACGGCCAGATCCCGGGCCTGGTCAAGTCGAGCTGGTAAGGAGGACACGATATGTCATTGAGCGATCCTCTCGGCGATATGCTGACCCGCATCCGCAACGCCTACGGCCGTAAGAAGTCGAGCGTCTCGACGCCGGCCTCGCGCCTGCGCGCCCGCGTTCTCGACGTGCTGAAGTCGGAAGGCTACATCCGCGACTACAGCCAGACCGACTTCGACAACGGCAAGTCCGAAATCGAGATCGAGCTGAAGTATTTCGACGGCAACCCGGTCGTGCGCGAAATCTCGCGCGTGTCGAAGCCTGGCCGCCGCGTCTACGTTTCGGCTCGTTCGATACCGCACGTCGCCAACGGCCTCGGCATCGCCATCCTTTCGACTCCGAAGGGTGTCATGGCGGACCACGAAGCGCGCGAACAGAATGTCGGCGGCGAAGTTCTCTGCCAGATATTCTAATCGGGCCCACTTGAAACAAGAGAAGTAACGAGGACAACAAAATGTCTCGTATCGGAAAGAAACCAGTCTCGGTGCCGCAGGGCGTGACCGCTACGGTCAACGGCCAGACCGTGACGGCGAAGGGCCCCAAGGGCGAGCTGAATTTCGTCGTCAACGACGAGGTTCTGGTCAAGATGGAGAATGGCGAGATCGCTGTTCAGCCAAAGGACCAGTCCAAGAACGCCCGCTCCAAATGGGGCATGTCGCGCACGCAGATCCTGAACATCCTGCAGGGTGTGAAGGACGGCTTCGAGAAGAAGCTCGAGATCACCGGCGTCGGCTATCGCGCCGCCTTGCAGGGCAAGAACCTGCAGCTTGCTCTCGGCTTCAGCCACGACGTCGTTTATGAGACGCCGCAGGGCATCACCATCACCGTGCCGAAGCCCACCGAAATCTCGGTGTCGGGCATCGACAAGCAGCAGGTCGGCCAGGTTGCGGCTGAAATTCGCGAGTATCGCGGCCCCGAGCCCTACAAGGGCAAGGGCGTGCGCTACGCCGGCGAGAAGATCGTCCGCAAGGAAGGCAAGAAGAAGTAAAGCGGCGTCTCGGAAAGCCTCTGGCTTTCCAGGGCAACGCTTGGAGAATGTGCAACGCCACGGGGCGTTGCCGCGGGAGGCCAGGCCTACCGCACATGGCAAACCCCGTTTTTCAAGGCAGGAACCAGACTATGGCAAGCAAAGAAGCCACACAGCGCCGCTCGTCGCGCATCCGCCGTCAGATCAAGGCCGTTTCGAACGGCCGCCCGCGGCTTTCGGTCCACCGTACGTCGAAGAACATCTATGTGCAGGTGATCGACGACGCGAAGGGCCACACGATCGCCGCTGCTTCGACGCTGGAGAAAGATTTCAAGGGATCGAAGAAGACCGGCGCCGACGCGGCTGCTGCCACGGCGGTCGGCAAGCTGATCGCCGAGCGCGCCATCAAGGCCGGTGTCAAGGAAGTCGTTTTCGACCGCGGCGCCTACATCTATCACGGCCGCGTCAAGGCGCTGGCCGAAGCGGCCCGCGAGGGCGGCTTGAGCTTCTAAGGCGTCCCTGGGCGGAGACGTCGGCAGAAAGTTGCTGACATTTTCGCCAGGATCGCTACAGGAGACGCAGATTTCGCCGCCGGCGACCTCGAAACGAGGCGCCGGCATTTCAGCAACCCGTGCTTCCGGAAAAGAATAAGGAACAGGATATGGCACAGGAACGTAGGGATGGCGGCCGCGGCCGCGATCGCGAAGAGCGGGACGACGGCATCGTCGACAAGCTCGTACACATCAACCGCGTCGCCAAGGTGGTCAAGGGTGGCCGTCGCTTCGGCTTCGCCGCTCTCGTCGTCGTCGGCGACCAGAAAGGCCGCGTCGGTTTCGGTCACGGCAAGGCGCGTGAAGTGCCGGAGGCGATCCGCAAGGCGACTGAATCCGCCAAGCGCGAGATGATCTTCGTGCCGCTCCGCTCGGGCCGCACGCTCCACCACGACGTCGAAGGACGCTGGGGTGCGGGCCGCGTTCTCCTTCGCGCCGCCAAGCAGGGTACCGGCATCATCGCCGGCGGCCCGATGCGCGCCGTCTTCGAGACGCTCGGCATGCATGACGTCGTCGCCAAGTCGATGGGGTCGTCGAACCCCTACAACATGGTTCGCGCCACCTTCGATGCGCTCAAGAGCCAGATGCATCCCAAGGATGTGGCTGCGGCGCGCGGCATCAAGTACTCGACCCTTCAGGCCCGCCGCGGCACCGCCGTAGCGGCTGAAGAATAGTCGATAGCCGAAGGACCACGACAATGGCCAAGAAAGCTACCAAGACAGTCACCGTTGAGCAGATCGGTTCGCCGATCCGTCGGCCGAAGGAACAGCGCGCAACGCTGGTCGGTCTCGGCCTCAACAAGATGCACAAGCAGCGCACCCTGGAGGACACTCCTTCCGTGCGCGGCATGATCGCCGCCGTCTCCCATCTCGTCCGCGTCGTCGACGAGAAATAAGACGCACGCTGGAGAACAACCATGAAACTCAACGATCTGCGTGACAACGAAGGCGCGACGCACTCCCGCAAGCGCGTCGGCCGGGGCATCGGCTCCGGCACCGGCAAGACCGGCGGCCGCGGCGTCAAGGGCCAGAGCTCCCGCTCGGGCGTGGCAATCAACGGTTTCGAGGGTGGCCAGATGCCGCTCTATCGCCGTCTGCCCAAGCGCGGCTTCAACAACATCTTCGCCAAGAGCTTCGTCACCGTGTCGCTGGGCCGTATCCAGACCGCTATCGACGCCAAGAAGCTCGACGCCAAGGAAACCGTGACGGCGGAACTGCTTGCCAAGGCCGGCGTGATTCGTCGCGTCAAGGACGGCGTTCGCATCCTTTCGGATGGCGAGCTCAAGGCAAAGGTCTCGTTCGACGTCGCTGGCGCCTCCAAGGCCGCCATCGAGAAGATCGAGAAGGCCGGCGGTTCGATCAAGCTGCCCGAAAAGGCCGCTGCCGAGTAAGCATCGAGAAGTGCGGGCACAGTACCCCGCATCTTTTCCAGTCAAACGAGCGGCCGCGTCATTGCGGCCGCTTGCATCTTTGGGGGGCCGGGACTATCTCGGTGACACGCGCCGCCCGACAGCCGGGACCCATCATGCTCCAGGCGCGACCAAGCGGAGAATTCAGGCATGGCTTCGGCTGCTGAACAACTAGCCTCCAATCTCAATTTCGCGGCCTTCGCCAAGGCCGAGGATCTGAAGAAGCGCATCTGGTTCACCATCGGCGCGCTGCTGGTCTATCGGCTTGGCACCTATATTCCGCTTCCGGGCATCAATCCAGAAGCGTTCGCCCAGGCCTTCAATTCCCAGTCGAAGGGCGTGCTGGGCATGTTCAACATGTTCGCCGGCGGCGCCGTGCAGCGCATGGCGATCTTCGCGCTGGGCATCATGCCCTACATCTCGGCCTCCATCATCATGCAGCTCATGACGTCGGTCATTCCGTCGCTGGAAGCGCTGAAGAAGGAAGGCGAGCAGGGCCGCAAGATCATCAACCAGTACACGCGCTACGGCACCGTATTCCTGGCTCTGGTGCAGGCTTACGGCATTTCCGTCGGGCTGGAAGGCGGCAATGGCATTGTCACCAATCCGGGTGTGTTCTTCCAGGTATCGACCGTCATCACGCTGGTCGGCGGCACCATGTTCCTGATGTGGCTGGGGGAGCAGATCACCGCCCGCGGCATCGGCAACGGCATTTCGCTCATCATCTTCGCCGGCATTGTCGCCGGCCTGCCGACGGCCATTTCCGGCACGCTGGAACTGGGCCGCACCGGCGCGCTATCGACCGGGCTGATCCTCGCCATCATCGTTCTGGCAATCGTCGTCATCGCGCTGATCGTCTTCTTCGAGCGCGCCCAGCGCCGGCTGCTGATCCAGTATCCGAAGCGTCAGGTCGGCAACCGCATGTTCCAGGGCGATACCTCGCACCTGCCGCTGAAGCTCAACACGTCGGGCGTCATTCCGCCGATCTTCGCGTCGTCGCTGCTTCTGCTGCCGGCGACCGTCGCGGGCTTCTCGAACACGACCAACATGCCGGCCTGGGCCAGCACGATCCTCGCCTCGCTCGGCCATGGCCAGCCGCTCTATATGGCTTTCTATGCGGGAATGATCGTGTTCTTCGCTTTCTTTTACACCGCGATTGTCTTCAATCCGAAGGACACCGCCGACCAGCTCAAGAAGCACTCCGGCTTCATTCCCGGATATCGTCCGGGTGAGCGCACAGCCGACTACATCGATTATGTGCTGACGCGCATCACGGTGATCGGCGCTATCTATCTGGTCGCCGTCTGCCTGCTGCCTGAGTTCCTGATTTCGGCGACTGGCGTACCCTTCTACCTTGGTGGCACTTCGCTTCTGATCGTGGTCAGTGTAACGCTCGACACGGTTGCGCAGATCCAGGGGCACCTGATTGCGCACCAGTATGAGGGTCTGATCAAGAAGTCGAAGCTGCGCGGGGGCAAGAGGGGCAGATGAGGTTGATATTGCTTGGCCCGCCGGGAGCGGGCAAGGGGACGCAGGCGCAGCGACTGGTCGAGAAACATGGCATACCGCAGCTCTCCACCGGAGACATGCTGCGTGCGGCGGTGAAGAACGGCACCGAGGTCGGCAAACGCGCCAAGGCGGTCATGGATGCGGGCGAACTCGTCTCCGACGCCATCGTCAACGCCATCGTCGCCGAACGGATCGACGCGCCGGACTGCGCCAAGGGCTTTATTCTGGACGGTTATCCGCGCACGCTGGCGCAGGCCGATGCCGTGCAGGCCATGCTGGAGCAGCGCGGCCAGAAGCTCGATGCCGTGATCGAGCTGGTCGTCGACGACAAGGCGCTGATCGAACGCATCGCCAAGCGCGCCGAGGAAACCCGCGCCGCCGGCCAGCCGGTGCGCAAGGATGACGATCCGGCGGTCGTTCCGGAGCGCCTGCGCGAATACTACAAGAAGACCGCGCCGCTCGTCGGCTACTACTATGCCAAGGGCATGCTGACGAGCCTGGACGGCATGGCTTCCATCGATGAAGTCACGCAGAAGATCGACCGGATCCTCGGCGCGATAAGCAAAAAGTAACGTCTCGGCCTTGACGGATACGCGCTGCAGGAGTATGGCGGCCCGTCTCCCTATCGGCATGAGGCTTGCTTGTCCGCAAGGACAAGGCGGTCGTGTTGAATAAGGAACTCCCGCAAGGGCCGGCCTCCACCGGACGCGGGCATTTGAAACGCGTCGGATGCGCCTTGTTTTTCAAGGTATCCCGACCCACATGGAGAAGAGAAGAATGGCTCGTATAGCCGGCGTCAACATTCCGACCAACAAGCGCGTCGTCATTGCGCTTCAGTACATTCACGGCATTGGCAAGAAGTTCGCCCAGGAGATCGTCGACAAGGTCGGCATCCCGGCCGAGCGTCGCGTCAACCAGCTGACCGACGCCGAAGTTCTGGCGATCCGCGAGGCGATCGACCGCGACTATCAGGTCGAGGGCGACCTGCGCCGCGAAGTTTCGATGAACATCAAGCGCCTGATGGACCTCGGCTGCTATCGCGGCCTGCGTCATCGCCGCTCGCTCCCGGTCCGTGGCCAGCGCACGCACACCAATGCACGCACCCGCAAGGGCCCGGCCAAGGCGATTCAGGGCAAGAAGAAGTAATTTGGCGGCAATCGGCAATCGGCAATGGGCGGTCGTATTCGACTGCCGACTGCCGAAGCCCGACTGCCTCCTCAGGTGGAGCCGCTGGCATTACGGCGGTGTAGAGATCAACTGAAAGGACTATCATGGCCAAGGAAGCCGGTCGTGTTCGCCGTCGCGAACGCAAGAACATCTCGACGGGCGTCGCCCACGTCAATTCGACCTTCAACAACACGATGATCACCGTCACCGACGCACAGGGCAATACGATTGCCTGGTCGTCGGCGGGTGCCCAGGGCTTCAAGGGTTCGCGCAAGTCGACCCCGTTCGCAGCCCAGATGGCAGCCGAGGACGTCGCCAAGAAGGCGCAGGAACACGGCATGCGCATGCTCGAAGTCGAGGTCTGCGGACCCGGCTCCGGTCGTGAATCGGCGCTGCGCGCCCTGCAGGCAGCCGGCTTCACCATCACTTCGATCCGTGACGTGACGCCGATCCCGCACAATGGCTGCCGCCCGCGCAAGAAGCGCCGCGTCTAAGGAATACTGAACCCCGCTGGAGCGTCTGCATAATGCAGGCGCTTTCGCGGTTTTCCAGGTCGCCCGCCACGATTGGATGGTGGTGGGGAAACGGAAGGAAGACAAAATGATCCAGAAAAACTGGCAGGAACTGATCAAGCCGAACAAGATCGAGTTCTCGTCGAAGAAGAAGACCCTGACGACGCTCGTCGCCGAGCCGCTGGAGCGCGGGTTCGGCCTCACCCTCGGCAATGCGCTGCGTCGCGTGCTTTTGTCTTCGCTGCGTGGCGCCGCCGTCACTGCCGTGCAGATCGACGGCGTTCTGCATGAATTCTCGTCTATCGCCGGTGTGCGCGAGGACGTCACCGACATCGTGCTCAACATCAAGGAAATCGCCATCAAGATGGAAGGCGACGGCCCCAAGCGCATGGTTGTGCGCAAGCAGGGACCGGGCGCCGTGCTGGCTGGCGACATCCAGACGGTTGGCGACGTTGAGATCCTGAACCCCGACCATGTCATCTGCACCCTCGACGAGGGCGCCGAGATCCGCATGGAGTTCACCGTCGATACCGGCAAGGGTTATGTGCCGGCTGACCGCAATCGCGCCGAGGACGCGCCGATCGGCCTTATCCCGGTCGACTCGCTGTACTCGCCGGTCAAGAAGGTCTCCTACAAGGTCGAGAACACCCGCGAGGGCCAGGTTCTCGATTACGACAAGCTGACCATGGCCATCGAGACCGACGGTTCGATCTCGGGCGAAGACGCGGTGGCTTTCGCCGCCCGTATCCTGCAGGACCAGCTCGGCCTGTTCGTCAATTTCGACGAGCCGCAGAAGGCGGTGGCCGAAGAGACCGTCACCGAGCTCGCCTTCAATCCGGCGCTGCTCAAGAAGGTCGACGAACTGGAGCTTTCGGTCCGTTCGGCCAACTGCCTGAAGAACGACAATATCGTCTATATCGGCGACCTGATCCAGAAGACCGAGGCGGAGATGCTCCGCACCCCGAACTTCGGGCGCAAGTCGCTGAACGAGATCAAGGAAGTGCTCGCGGCGATGGGCCTGCATCTCGGCATGGAAGTGCCGGACTGGCCGCCGGAGAACATCGAAGACCTCGCCAAGCGTTACGAAGACCAATATTGAGCATGAATTCCAAGGGCAGGCGGCGCGAGCCGTTTGGCCCGACGGTCATGCGGAAAACCATCAGAGGCCGTGGCCTCTTGAACAACTGAAGAAGGAAAAGAGCCATGCGCCACGGTTTCAAAGGCCGCCGCTTCGCCCGCAGTGTTAGCCACCGCAAGTCGATGCTCGCCAATCTGGCGGTGTCGTTGCTCGAGCATGAGCAGATCGTCACCACCCTGCCGAAGGCGAAGGACCTGCGTCCGATCGTCGAGAAGCTGGTGACGCTCGGCAAGCGCGGCGACCTGCACGCCCGCCGCCAGGTCATCGCCCAGATCGGCAATGAAGGCGTCGTCAAGCGTCTGTTCGAAACCATCGCGCCGCGCTACGCCACCCGCAACGGCGGCTATCTGCGCATCATGAAGGCGGGCTTCCGCCACGGCGACAACGCCGCTATGGCCGTCATCGAATTCGTCGACCGCGATATGTCGGCAAAGGGTGCCGGCGACCGTGCCCGCGTCGAGGCCGAAGGCGGCAACGGAGAAGCCGAAGCCGCGTGATCTGATCGCTGCTGAGGATTTGGTTTTAAAGACCGGCAGGCGCAAGCCTGCCGGTCTTTTTTCGTTTGTGCTTCCCTCCACATCTTCCGTTGCGGAAGCGTCACGAATTGGTAGTATATCTCAGGTTCTTCCGTGTTTTTCTTTCAGGGGTGATCGACGAAATGATTGATTATCATTCGCATCTGGCCGTCCTGCAGGAGTTTCTCAAGATAACGGGGGGTACACCGGAAGAAAATTCTGTCCTACAGGCGGGAAAGGACGATCCTGATGCTGCCTTTATCGGCGCCTGGATCGATCATCTGGTCATCCATGCCGATTCTGATGGATTTGAATTAGATCTTCTGGAAAAGGCCGCAGGCATTTGGTCGAACGCCGTTGCGATCTACGGGCAACTTGGCGAGGCCCAAAGCGGCATCGAGCAGGCCCTTGGTTCGCCGCCTCCGGCCAATGCGGCCGACCTTGTGGCGCAGGCGCTGCAGAAGCTGGTCGCGGCCCGCGATTCCGCTCTTGCCTCTCAGGCGGACATCGAGGCGCTGAAGGCATCGATCGAACCGCTTCCCCACATTCGCCCACACCCACGCCAGCAAGACGTCAAGGAACCGTCGTGGGACAATGGCAACCGCTTTCTCGGCAGGCGCACCGTTTCCTTCCTCAACGAGGCTTTCAGCAAGGCGAACAGCAAGCGTGAACGCGCGGTTTGCGCCGGCCTGATCAGTAGCTATGCCGGAAACCTGTGCGGTTCGGCCTATCTTGGCACGGTCGTTGCCGGCCCGCGGCGGCTTCACCGGTTCCGCGATCGCATCGCCCGCAACGCTGTCGGCGCCCATCTTCACAAGACCAAAGCCACGCCGAAGCTTTCCGGCGCGGGCCTGTTCGGTGCAGCGCCCGGCGCGCCGCTGCCGGCCGACATAGCCGCGTTTCTACAATCCGCTTTTGCTGTCGCTTATCCCGGCCGTTCTGTTCCCGATTTCGACGCCGGCTACGGCAAGCTGATCCGGCACCTGCAACTGCTGGAACGCTTCAAACGCGTCGACCTGCCGATGCCGCCAGCCAATGGTTTCGTCCAGAACGTGCCGCCGACCGATGTCGGTGACATATTAGCAGCATCCGGCATAGACAGCGATTTGAGTATCTCGTCGGCGCCGGACTCCGATCCAACGACGCCGAACACGTCGGATTCCAAATCGAGTTCCGGCGCCGGATGCATATTGGGCATCCTGTTGATCTTCGCTTTCCTGATCATGCTGGTCGTCTGCATCGTCCAGGCTATCGACAAGGGCAAATGCACGGTGTTCGACTTCCTCGCGCCCGATCCACCCGATCCGCGCGATCCCACCACGCCGGCGCCTGAAGCCTCGGCAGCGCTGACCGCGCTCCAGAATCCCGATAACGCCGCGCATTTCCTCCAGGAAATATTCAATATGCGCATGGTGATGTGGCAGGGGCTGGATTCGGCCTTGGCCTATCTCGCCGTCACCGGATTGATCTATCCCGACGATCTCTTGATGTCGTCGCCGCTCTACCAGCAATTTCTGCGCACGCCAGGCCGTCCGGAATGGCCGCTCAGGCTCGATCCGCAGGCCGAGCAGACCTATCACCGCGATCCGCTGACAGCGGTCGAGAACCCCGCGGTTGGCGTGCATAGCCAGCCTTTCCCGCCCGAGCTTGCACCCGATGCTTTCGTCGATTCCGGTCAGACGATGCTGTACAACAATGTCGCCTCGAAATTGAGTGGCAGCCAGTTCGCCTACATATTTCTTCGCGATCTGGTCAAAGGAAAGCCTGACAGGCGCAACCGCGACCTCGATGCCGACCGGGGCTTCATGCACGAGTGTTGGGATATCGCCGACGGGACGTCCATCAACGACCCGATCCTATCCGTGAAGATACTGCCGGAAAACGCCCTTTAGGTCAGAGGAAAATTGATGATCAAAGCGCTCGGCAAGACCTCCAAACGAAATTTGCCGTTGAATGAGAGGGGCGGCAAGGAAGGCGAACCTGACAAGCCCGAACCGGTAAGCACCTTTATCGTCATCCCTTATTTTCCAGGAGACCGGGGTAGGCCGGGCAGCGAGCGGCCGTTGCCCGCCGGCGCCATTTCCTGGCTTTGCCCCTCGATCGTCGTCAACGGGCAGGCGGGCGGCGTATTCAAGCGCGGCGAGCCCACGGAGGTGACCGTCGCCGTTGCCAACTGGGGCGCGGGAACCGGCGCCGCTCCGGTTCAGGTATCTGTGTGGTGGGTCGACCCGTCCACCGGTTTCACCGATCCGACATTATTCGGGCAAACGGTCGTTGCCGTTCCGACGGGCGGACAGGTTTTTACCTCGCCGATCATCACCGGCATAGTACCACAGAGCGCACCACAGCACGTCTGCCTGGTGGCGCGCGTATCGAGCCCCTTTGATGTTCCAACGAGAGGCGCGATCCTGCCCGGCATCGAACGGCATTGGGCCCAGCACAATCTGGTCGAGGCGACGAGCGACAGCGATGGCGGCTTTGAATACAAGATCAGGCTGGTTAATCCGTTCGATCGCGCCATGGCCTTCGATGTCAGGGCCGAACCCCTCGACACAAAAGCCTTGCGGACATTGGGCGAAACGCTTCAGCTCAAACTCGTGGATGTAGGCAGGCGAACGGAAAGCCTGTCGCTGCATCTCGCGACCGGCGGGAAACCGCTGCGCCGGCTGCCCCGTGCGTCGGCTGAAAAGCTGGCTGCAAAGATGAAATGGACCACGCTCGACTTGCACCAAGTGAAGCTTGGTCCACGCGAATCCCGCCAGGTGAAGCTCGCCGGCAAGGTTCCCGAAGGCGTTGGCGGAGGCTCGGCTTTCGCAGTGGAAGTGCGCCAGAGCAGCGGCGACCACAAACGCGGCACCTACTATGAAGGCTCGGTCGGACTGATCGTTCGGGTGAAGGGCTGACGGATGAAGAACGAAGAGGCGCAACTGCGTCGGCTTTTCTCGAAACAGTTCAAGGGGCCTGCGCGGCTTCTTTTTCTTTTTCCTGAAGGCAGGAAAGATAGGCCGAGCCCGTGATCGTCTGCCAGCGGAGGTCTATCCTGGGCGCTTCTTCTGCCGAATAGGCATAAGAGTAAACGCTGTTGACTTCCGTTCGCTGGTCGATCTCACAGATCAACTTTGCAATGGGTATGTGCCAGAAATCGATCTATGTCCTCGTTTTCGATGAGGCTTGTATCGACTTCGAAGAACATCTGGACCGTGCCGACGCAAAGATCGAGCATGAACTGGTGGTTGCCAAAATTGGCGTAGTGGATTCTCACGTCTTGCAGGTTCCACAGCGCCGCTTGCAAGAAATCCGAGAGCTTGGCGCTTCCACCCAGCTCTTCCATTGCCAGCGCGAATTGATCGTTTACGCGCTCGGTCGTCTTTCGGATGCTGTTCGGGTGTTCTATCTGAAACCAATGAAGGTCGTGGGGCGGATCGTTGCCGAACGAAACCTCGACCGGCCCATATATCCAATATACCGGAATAGTCTCTACGTGTTCGGTGACCCAGCTATCCGGCGTACCCAGAATCCTGGCGAAGTCGATCATCCTCAATCCCGGCTTGATCGGTCCCAAAGTGCCTGTTTTCAGAAAATCGCGAAATGAAAGGAGTTTCTTTTCCATCACATGCTCGACGCGAACGTTGTTCGATTTTCTTGAAACTGTTCGAAAGGCCCCTGCGGAGTACTTTTCGTTTGCGCTGCCTATATGTCGATGCAGGAGCACGCGAGTAAAGCGGAATGGTGGTGATGGCGAAACCGATGTTCATAACGGCACTGGCGTTTCTTCTGTCAGTGGCGAGTCCGCTGTTGGCTGACGGTCAAATCAAGGAAACGCAGATGGGGATCATAAGTGCGGTCAAGGCCGCGGACGTTGAGCAGGTGGGAAGATTGGTGTCTTCCGGTGCCGATCTCGAAACCCGCGACGGGCAGGGGCGGACCGCGCTGCTGCTTGCGGCCCGGGCCAACGCGGTCGAAGCGGCAAAGCTGCTGATCGCCGCCGGCGCCGATGTCAACGCCAAGGATCCCATGCAGGATACACCGTTCCTCTATGCTGGAGCGGAAGGCCGCGACGAAATACTCACTGCCATTCTCGCCACGGGCCGCGCCAGCCTGCGCGACACCAACCGCTATGGCGGAACGGCGCTGATCCCGGCGGCCCACCACGGTCATCCGAGCACCGTCCGCATTCTTCTCGGCACCGACATTGACGTCGACCATGTCAACGATCTCGGCTGGACGGCGCTGCTGGAAGCGGTGATCCTTGGCGATGGCGGGCCAGTGCATCAGGAAATCGTCGGGCTGCTGGTCGATGCCGGGGCAAAAAACACACCTGACCGCGATGGAAAGACGCCGCTCGATCACGCCCGCGACAGAGGTTTTCGCGCCATGGCGCAGCGGATAGAGGCAGGGCCTGAAAAGTAGTCCTTGCCGAAGGCAATCGGCAGCGGACTGCATTTCCCCTGACTCGTCATCAAACTGTTATCGGCCCGCTTTACGGCGTCGGGGAGCAAGCGATCCAGCCACCCCGAAGCCAGAGGCAGCCATGTCAGACCACGAGACCGCCCAATTCCGCACCAGCATGCTCGAGGAGAATGCCGGTCCCGGCACGAATCCAACCGACAACCGCACCATGGGCGAGATCATCGCCACGCGTTTCTCGCGACGTGGGCTGCTGAAGGGTTCGTTGGCCGTCACCGCGATTGCCGCCACCGTCGGCCAGGTGGCGCTGTTCACCGCCGACAAGGCGCGCGCCGCCGGCGGTTCGGCCTTCTCGTTCGACGAGATCGAAGCGGGCGTCGATGACAAGCATCACGTCGCTGCCGGCTATGACGCCGATGTGCTTCTGCGCTGGGGCGATCCGCTGTTCGCCGATTCGCCCGACTTCGACCCGACCAGGCAGTCGGCGGAGGCTCAGGCAAAGCAATTCGGCTACAACAACGACTATGTCGGCTACATCCCGATCGACGGTTCGGCCGAGCATGGCCTGCTCGTCGTCAACCACGAATACACCAACCCGCACCTGATGTTCCCGGGAATTGTGAAGGTGGTGGAAAAGGACGGCAAGAAGAAGCTCGATGTCGCGCCGCTCAGCAAGGAGCAGGTCGATGTCGAGATGGCCGCGCATGGCGGCACCATCGTCGAAATCCGCAAGCAGGACGGCAAATGGCAGGTGGTGCGCGACGGCAAGCTGAACCGCCGCATCACCTCTATGACCGAAATGGAACTGACCGGCCCGGCCGCCGGCAGCGACCGCCTCAAGACCAACGCCGATGCAACCGGCGCGAAGGTGTTCGGCACGGTCAACAACTGCGCCGGCGGCGTCACGCCATGGGGCACCTATGTGATGGCCGAGGAGAACATCCACGGCTACTTCTCCGGCGAACTGCCGGCGGATCACAAGGAAGCAGCGAACTACAAGCGCCTCGGCATTCCGGAAGGCGCCTACGAATGGGCCACTCACTACGACCGCTTCGACCTCGCCAAGGAGCCGAACGAACCCAACCGCTTCGGCTGGATCGTCGAAGTGGACGTGCAGGACCCGGCCTCGAAGCCGAAGAAGCGCACCGCTCTCGGCCGTTTCAAGCATGAAGGCGCGGAGTCCATCGTCGCCAAGGACGGCAAGGTTGTCTTCTATCTCGGCGACGACGAGCGCTTCGACTATGTCTACAAATTCGTCACCGCCGGCACGTTCAATCCGAGCGATCGCGCCGCCAACATGAACCTGCTCGACGAGGGCACGCTGCATACGGCGAAGTTCGGAGAGGACGGTACCGTAGAGTGGATGCCGCTGGTGTTCGGCCAGGGCCCGCTGACGGCGGAAAACGGCTTCACCTCGCAGGCCGATGTGCTGATCGAGACGCGGCGCGCCGCCGACCTGCTGGGCGCCACCAAGATGGACCGTCCGGAGGACATCCAGCCGAACGCCACCAACGGCAAGGTGTATGTCATGCTGACGAACAACACCAAGCGCAAGGACGACCAGGTCGACGCGGCCAACCCGCGCGCCGCGAACGCCTTCGGCCATATCATCGAGATCACCGAGGACGGCGGCGATTTCGCCGCCGCCAAGGGCAAATGGGAAGTGCTGCTGAAGTGCGGCGATCCTTCGGTAGCCGAGGTCGGCTCGTCCTTCTCCACCGCGACGACGGCCAATGGCTGGTTCGGCATGCCTGACAACTGCGCGGTCGATTCCGCCGGCCGTCTCTGGGTTTCCACCGACGGCAACAACGTCAAGGAAACCGGCCGCACGGACGGCCTGTGGGCGGTCGATACCGAAGGCGAGGCGCGTGCGACGTCCAAGCTGTTCTTCCGGGTGCCGGTCGGCGCCGAAATGTGCGGCCCGCTGTTCGCGCCGGACGACCAGACGGCATTCGTGGCCGTGCAGCATCCGGGCGACGGCGGCGAGGAATGGGAAGGTTTTGGCCGCCCGTCCTACTACGAAGACCTGTCGACCCGCTGGCCCGACTTCAAGCCGGACATGCCGGTTCGCCCGTCCGTCATCGCCATCACCAAGCAGGGTGGCGGCAAGATCGCCGTCTGACCGCCTTCGCCTGCCAACCGACTCGCTTTCGGAAATCCCGGCCGTCGTGCCGGGATTTTCTTTTTTGCCTGCGGCCGGAGCCTTAAATCGCTGATTTCGCCTTTCATTTTGCACAATCCTCACGACAATGGCGCCGAACTCGTTTCGGAGGATTCGGAATGTTCGCCAACCGGCTGTCCAATGCCCTGGTCTCTGTCTTTGTCGCGGCGTCCCTGGCGTTCGGCGCGGGGATGGCTACCGCGCAGGAGAAGCCTGCCCCCGAAAGCCCCGGCCTGTCGGACGTCCTGACCGATCTCCTGCACGGCGCGGAAGGCGACGCCGCCACGGCGGGTCCCGATCAGCGGGTTCCGTTCGGACGCGAGGAGATGCAGCTTTCCTTCGCGCCGCTGGTCAGGCAGACCGCGCCGGCAGTGGTGAATGTTTACGCCTCGCAAACGGCCAAGGTCCGTTCGCCCTTCGACGGCGATCCGTTCTTCGAGGAGTTCTTCGGCAGGGCGCAGCCGCGCGCGCAGTCCTCGCTCGGTTCCGGCGTGCTGGTCGACCCGACCGGCATCGTCGTCACCAATTTCCACGTCATCAAGGACGCCGACGAGGTGAAGGTGGCGACCTCCGACGGCCGCGAGTTCGCCAGCAAGATCCTGCTCAAGGACGAGACGCTCGACCTCGCCGTGCTGAAGATCGAATCCGACAAGCCGTTCCCGGTCGTCGCCATCGGCGATTCCGACGCCCTGCAGGTCGGTGATCTGGTTCTCGCCATCGGCAATCCGTTCGGCGTTGGCCAGACCACCACAAGCGGCATCGTCTCGGCGCTGGCGCGCAGCCATATCGGCGTGTCGGACTCCGGCTTCTTCATCCAGACCGACGCCGCGATCAACCCCGGCAATTCGGGCGGCGCGCTCATCAACATGGCCGGCCAGCTCGTCGGCATCAACACCGCCATCTACAGCCGCAGCGGCGGCTCCATCGGCATCGGCTTCGCCATTCCGTCTAACATGGTGCGCGCCTTTGCCGATGCGGCCAAGGCCGGCAGCGACTTTTTCGAGCGGCCCTATGTCGGCGCCGAGTTCGAGCCGGTGACGCCGCAGATCGCCGAATCCCTCGGCATGGAAGCGCCCGCCGGCGCGCTTGTCTCGTCGGTTGAGCCGAACGGTCCCGCTGGCAAGGCGGGGTTGAAGCCGGGCGACGCGGTGCTGACACTGAATGGCACCGCGCTCGAAGGTATCGAGGCGCTGGACTACCGCATGGCGACGCTGTCCATCGGCAGCAAGGCGACGTTCGGCGTGCTGAGCAAGGGCCAGAAGGAAACCATCGAAGTGGCGCTGGAGCGCGCGCCGGAAGGTGTCCGAACCTCGCAGGTGACGCTTCGCGGGCGCAGCCCGTTCTCCGGCGCCAAGGTGGCGGAACTTTCGCCGCGGCTGGCGCAGCGGCTGGGCCTGCGCACAGACATCAAGGGCGTAACCGTGGTCGATGTCACCCGCGATTCCCCCGCCGCCGATTTCGGTTTCCAGCCGGGCGACATCGTGCGCGAAGTCAACGGCCAAACCATAGATACCGCCGACAAGCTGGGGCAGGCTTCGCAGCAAAGCACCCGCTGGTGGCGGTTTACCGTCGAGCGCAACGGGCAGATGATGCGGCAGGTTCTGCGGTATTAACAGGTAGCGTCAGGATAGACGACCTCGGTTGGCGCGCGTAGCCTAGTGTGATGGACGCCGATGAAAAGCACTTTGCAAAGTTGATTGACTACCTTTCGCGGGTACCGTCAATCCAGACGAACTCCAGTCCGCAGCGAGGCTTCGGTATGGGGTATGCGCCATCTATCTGGTGGGTCAAATTTTCTATCGATATTGGTCACCCACTTGCTTGGAACGTTGTCCAAGAATTGGGTTTCGTTCTGAATTACCTATCTATTCAAGATAAACTACCAACGGCATTCATGCCGGTCTCACCGCCACCCTATGCAAATGGTGGTCCCAAAGCGTTTTTGAGTTGGGTCATCGAATGTCCTCTTGATGCCATGACACCGGATACCGTCGCAGAAGTGCTTGAAGGGCGCCTACCGCGACCGGTGGAAGATCAGTCGGAATGGCATCAGGATGATGCATAAGGTGCCATTTTTGATGTTTGTTGTGTCCCGAAGACAAGATAATGGCCGATCTTTTCAGCGTCGATGAACCACCCCGCAAAGCCCCGCCCGGCCAACCGCTGGCGGATCGGCTGCGGCCGACGTCGCTCGCGGAAGTGGTGGGACAGGATCATCTCACCGGCGCGGACGGCGCGCTGACGCGGCTGATTGCCTCCGGCTCACTCGGCTCGATGATTTTCTGGGGTCCGCCCGGGACCGGAAAGACCACGGTGGCGCGCCTGCTGGCCGGCGAGACCAGCCTGGCCTTCGAGCAGATTTCCGCCGTCTTCTCAGGCGTTGCCGATCTGAAAAAGGTGTTCGAGGCGGCGCGCCTGCGCCGCGCCAACGGCCGCCAGACGCTGCTGTTCGTCGATGAGATCCATCGCTTCAATCGCGCCCAGCAGGATTCCTTCCTGCCGGTCATGGAGGACGGCACCGTCGTGCTGGTCGGGGCGACGACCGAGAACCCGTCATTCGAACTGAACGCCGCTCTGCTTTCCCGCGCCCGCGTGCTGGTCTTCCAGTCGCTGGACGAGGAGAGCATAGAAAATCTGCTGTCGCGGGCGGAAGAGATGCAGGGCGGTCCGCTGCCGCTGGATGCCGATGCGAGGGCGATGCTGGTGCGCATGGCCGATGGCGATGGACGTGCTTCACTGACCCTCGCCGAGGAAGTCTGGCGGGCGGCCAAGCCGGGCGAAGTGTTTGACGGGGAAGGGCTGCAGCGCATCGTCCAGCGTCGTGCGCCGATCTACGACAAGGGCCAGGACGGGCACTACAATCTGATTTCGGCGCTGCACAAATCGGTGCGCGGCTCGGACCCCGACGCGGCGCTCTACTATCTGGCCCGCATGTTCGACGCCGGCGAGGACCCGCTCTATCTCGGCCGGCGGCTGGTGCGCATGGCGGTCGAGGACATCGGCCTTGCCGACCCGCAGGCGCTGGTCGTCGCCAACGCCGCCAAGGACGCCTACGACTTTCTCGGTTCGCCCGAAGGCGAACTGGCGTTTGCCGAGGCCTGCGTCTATCTGGCGACCGCGCCGAAATCCAACGCCGTCTATATGGCCTTCAGCGCCGCCAAGCGGGCTGCCAAGGAGCATGGCTCGCTGCTGCCGCCAAAGCACATCCTCAACGCGCCAACCAAGCTGATGAAGGAAGAGAGTTACGGCGCTGGCTACCGCTACGACCATGACGAGGCTGAGGGATTTTCCGGCCAGGACTATTTCCCGGAGAAAATGGGTCGGCAGACATTCTACGATCCGCCCGAACGTGGCTTCGAACGCGATATTCGCAAAAGGCTGGAATATTGGGCTAAGCTGCGAAAAGAGCGGCAGGGTTAGCCTGGCGTTTCTTCAGGGGGGAGGGTGAAATGCAGAAGAACAAGGTGCTTGGCTGGATATTTATCGTCATAGGGGCATGGTATCTGCTGTCCGGCGTGGTCACCAACGACATGAGCGGCCTGGCCAGCCTCGGCTACAATCCCGACGCGCCGATGAGCTTCCAGCTCGCGCCGTTTCGCTTTGTCCTCGGCATCGCGATCAACGCGCTGATCATCTATTGCGGCATTCGCATGGTGCGGCAGGCGCGCGCGGCCAATTGAACGCCTGAGCCTTTCATGGTGGCACGAAAGGCTCAAAGGCAGCTTTCATTTGGACATTTCGCAACGCCGCAGTTGCGGCGATGGAGCGTTTGCGCCTCGCTGGCGCTGCACAGTGTTGTGCTGGCTTTCCTCGCTCTGTCGCCTTCGGCTCGCACGCAATTGCCGCCGCGGGAGGATAGCATTTCGGTGGATATGATTTCGCCACAGCAGTTTGAAGCCATGGCGATGCCGAAACCTATCCCGCCGGTGCTTCAGGCGCCAGAAATCGAACCTGAAGACCGGCAGGACGGGGCCAACCCGCAGCCGGCGGCTCCCGCACCGCAGCCCGGCATGATCCAGGCCACGCAAATGCTTTCGGCAAAGACGCTGGCCGATCCGCGCAGCCGCGATGTCCGCGCCGATCTGGCCAGCATGGCTGGCGGCGAGCGGCAGCTACAGCTATGCGCGGTCGAGGCGATGGACCAGATACGTCATTGGCGGAGGGACTTTGCGCCCGATCGGGTCGTGCCTTACGCCACCGCGCGCGAAAGGATTTCAGGCCCGCACGTCCAGGCCGATGGCGCTGCTTTTCGCAGCAAGGGCAATTGGTATGGCCTGAAGTTCAAATGCGATTTCGCCGCGGGTGGCGAAGCCGTAACCGGTTTCGCCTTTCTCGTCGGCGATCCGGTCCCGCGCGCACGCTGGGACGAACTGGGGCTGGCTGCGGTCCATTGAGGGCAGGGGGCGTCGGAAGTGCGGTTGACCCGCTGTGCAAGCTGAGTCACATCAATCCTATGATCAATGTGCTCCTCGTCGCCCTCGGCGGCGCCATCGGCGCCAGCATCCGCCATCTTGCCAATCTGGGCGCCCTGCGCCTTGTGGGGCCGAATTATCCGTGGGGAACCATGGCGATCAACATCGCAGGCTCCTTTCTCATGGGCGTTTTCGTCGAGATACTGGCGCGCCGCTACGGTGGATCGAGCGCGCTCAAGCTGTTCGTCGCCACCGGCATACTGGGCGGCTTCACCACCTTTTCCGCCTTCTCGCTCGATTTCGCCGTGCTGTGGGAGCGTGGTGACGCGCTGCCTGCCCTCGGCTATGCGCTCGCCAGCGTCATCGGCGCGATCTTTGCCCTGTTTCTCGGACTTTGGCTCGTCAGAAGCGTTCTGTAGTGCTATTGCCGCCCCTCGAAGGATGGCTGAAGGCAAGATGGCAGGTGTAGAACAGATCGCGGTTGAGGCGGGCGAGGCGGGCATGCGGCTCGATCGCTGGTTCAAGACCCACTATCCGGGGCTCGGCTTCGTCCAGTTGCAGAAGCTGCTGCGGTCGGGGCAGGTGCGCGTCGACGGCGGCCGCGCCAAGACTGACACGCGCGTCGAGCCAGGTCAGATGATCCGCATCCCGCCGCTGGACGCCGACAGGAAGGGCGAGGGCAATCTCACCGGTCACTCGATCCGCAATCAGGACGATGCGGATGTTCTGGCCAAGATGCTCTTGCACGAGGACGACAAGGTGTTTGTCTTCAACAAGCCGGCCGGGCTTGCGGTGCAGGGCGGCTCGGGCGTCACCCGCAATGTCGACGACATGCTGGAGGCATGGCGCAGCAAGAAGGGCGAGAAGCCGCGCCTGGTTCATCGCCTCGACCGCGACACGTCCGGGGTGCTCGTCATCGCCCGGACCCGGCTCGCGGCGATGAAGCTGTCCGAGGCGTTTCGCGCCCGCGAGACCAAGAAGACCTATTGGGCGCTGGTCAAGGGCGTGCCGCCGAAGCGCGAGGACAAGATATCGACCTGGCTGGTCAAGGAGCCGACGCCGGACGGCGACCGCGTTCGCGTCGCCAAGCATGGCGAGAAGGGGGCTGACCATTCCGTCTCCTACTACCGCGTGGTGGAACAGGCGGCGCAGACGTTGTCGTGGCTGGAGATGGAGCCATACACCGGCCGCACACATCAGCTTCGCGTCCATGCTGCCCATATCGGCTGCCCAATCATTGGCGATCCGAAATACTTTGAAGCCGACACCAACTGGGATTTTCCCGGCGGCATGCAGAACCGGCTGCATCTCCACGCACGGCGCATTCGCATCCCGCACCCTGACAAGGGCGTCATCGATGTTAGCGCGCCGATGCCGCAGCACATGCGCCAGAGCTGGAACCTGCTCGGCTTCGACGAGCGGAACGCCGAAGACAATTGACGCCGACTGGCTGCCGCCGCCCCGGCTCCCTATCTTGGAAAAACCATGCGCGACATCCTGAACGACCTCGAGGCCGGCAAGTATCTGTCCGATCCGGACCCGGTGCGCCGCGCCCAGATCCAGATGAAGACACCGCAGCCGAAGCGCTTCTACAAAGTCGCTTCCGTTGCTCCGGTCGAGGGCGGCTTTGCCGTCCATCTTGATGGCAAGCCCGTCCGCACGCCGGGCAGGGCCTTGCTCGCCATGCCGAACGGACAGGCTGCCGCGCTCGTCGCAGCGGAGTTCGAAGCACAGCGGGAAATCATCGATCCCGTGACCATGCCGGTGCTGCGGCTGGCCAACACCGCCATTGACGGCGTCGCCAGCGATCCGCAGGCGGTGCTGGAAGACATTCTGCGCTTTGCCTCGTCCGATCTGCTCTGCTACCGCGCCGATGGCCCGCAAGGCCTCGTCGACCGCCAGAACCAGCATTGGGACCCGGTGATCGATTGGGCGCGCGCCGGCCTTGGCGCCCGCTTCAACCTGGCCGAAGGCGTCATCCATGTCGACCAGCCGCGCGAGACGATTGCCGTCCTTGGCGCTCACCTTGCCCAGCGTGCCGAACCGCTGCGCCTGGCGGCCCTTCACGTCATGACTTCGCTGACCGGATCGGCCCTGCTGGCGCTGGCCGTCGATTTTGGCGAACTGGACGGCGAGGCCGCCTGGCTGGCAGCCCATGTCGACGAGGACTGGCAGATCGATCATTGGGGCCAGGACGCCGAGGCCGTCGCCCGCCGCGCCCACCGAAAGCGCGATTTCCTTGCGTCGATCCGTCTGCTCGAAGCATTGCGAAGCTGACAGCCTGTAGCGGATATTCCGGACTTTGAAGTCACCGTTCCGCGACGCCGGCAAACCGGAATCTGTCACCCGGCGTCATTTTCTTAGACCAAAGTCATAATCCCAAAGGCGCTCTGCCGTTGGGCCAAGCTTTCTGTAATCTCCGCCCAATGCCCGAGCCGGGTCCCGTTCGGAGGACTTGGGCCGATACCCCGGCATCAGGCAGATGGACATTATGGGAGGACAACCTATGGCAATGGCATCCACCGCTGGCGGGGCGACCCGCAGCATGACGCGCGAGGAGAAGAAGGTCATCTTCGCATCCTCGCTCGGCACGGTTTTCGAGTGGTATGATTTCTATCTTTACGGCGCGTTGGCTGCAGCCATCGGCGCGACATTCTTCAATTCGTATCCGGAAGCCACGCGCAACATCTTCACGCTGCTGGTGTTCGCAGCCGGCTTCCTCGTGCGGCCGTTCGGCGCGCTCGTGTTCGGCCGTATCGGCGACCTCGTCGGCCGCAAATACACCTTCCTCGTCACCATCATGATCATGGGCATGTCGACCTTCCTGGTCGGTATCCTGCCAGGATCGGCAAGCTGGGGCATCGCCGCGCCTATCATCCTGATCGGTCTGCGCATGCTGCAGGGCCTTGCGCTCGGCGGTGAATATGGCGGTGCGGCGACCTACGTTGCCGAACACGCGCCGGATGGACGCCGCGGCTTCTACACGTCATGGATCCAGACGACGGCGACGCTCGGCCTGTTCCTGTCCCTCGTCGTCATCCTGATCGTTCAGAACTCGATGAGCGCGGCGGACTTCCTGGCCTGGGGCTGGCGCATACCGTTCATCGTCTCGGTCGTTCTGCTCGCCATTTCGGTCTGGATTCGTCTGACGCTGAGTGAATCGCCGACCTTCCAGCGCATGAAGGAAGAGGGCAAGGGCTCCAAGGCGCCGTTGTCGGAAGCATTCGGCCAGTGGAAGAATGCCAAGATCGCGCTGCTGGCGCTGTTCGGCCTCACCGCCGGTCAGGCCGTGGTCTGGTACAATGGCCAGTTCTACGCCCTGTTCTTCCTGTCCAACGTGCTCAAGGTCAATCCGGTCACCGTCAACATCATGATCGCGATCGCGCTCGCACTCGGCTCGATCTTCTTCGTGGTCTTCGGCTGGCTTTCCGACAAGGTTGGCCGCAAGCCGATCATCATGGCCGGCCTTGCACTGGCGATCCTCACGACCTTCCCCCTGTTCAAGGCCCTGACATGGGCTGCCAATCCGGACCTGGCGGCGGCTCGCGAGAACGTCCGTGCCACCGTGACCGCGGCCCCCGGGGATTGCAGCTTCCAGTTCAAGCTGACGGGCACCGAAAAGTACACGTCGTCCTGCGATATCGCGACCAACTTCCTGGCCTCGAACTCGGTTCCCTACGACGTTGTGCAGACTGGAGCCGCCGGCACGCCGGCTTCGGTGAAGGTGGGCGACAAGACCATCGAATCCTATGACGGCACCGCGGCGGACGCGGCAGCCAAGGCGGCGGCTTTCAGCAAGGCGACGTTCCTTGCGCTGCATGATGGCGGCTATCCGCTGAATCGCGGCGTGGCCACGGTTGCCGACCAGAAGCTCGACGCCTTCGTGACAAGCAATCCGGAACTCACTTTGGACGCAGCCGCGATCCGCGGCGGTGAAAAGAAGACGGTTCCGGTTGCGCAGGCGATCAAGGACAAGCTGGTAACCGCCGAAGAGGCGGCAGGGGCGACCGAGATCACCACCTACAGCATTGCCGGCGGCGGTGCCTACGCGATGAAGGCTGACCCGGCCAAGATCAACTGGCCGCTCACTATCGGCATCCTATTCATCCTGGTGCTCTACGTCACCATGGTCTACGGCCCGATCGCAGCCATCCTGGTCGAAATGTTCCCGACCCGTATCCGCTACACCGGCATGTCGTTGCCCTATCACATCGGCAATGGCTGGTTCGGCGGCCTTCTCCCGGCAACGGTGTTCGCGCTGAGCGCCGCAAGGGGCGATATCTACTACGGTCTCTGGTATCCGGTGGTGATCGCCGCGATGTCGCTGATCATCGGTACGATCTTCGTGCGGGACACATTGGGAACCAATCTGGAAACCAAGCAATAGTAGAGCTTCGCATCCACTGAATGAAAAGCCCGGCGCATGCGCCGGGCTTTTTTTGTGCCTTCAGAGACGTTCAGGCGGACAACTGGCCGAGCCAGAGCCTCTCAGACGGGCCGCTTGCGCTGGGCGTCCCGGATGGCTTCGTCGTGATACCATGCGCTGCCGAAATCCGTCAGCTCACCGCGCAACGAAGCAAGCTCTGCCTCAAACTTGGCCGAGCTGCTCAAAATTTTGGCAGGACCGCGCGATGCGAGGGGAAAGGTCAGAATTTTCGCCGACTGACGATGAGGAGTCGCTTCCATGGGCCGGTCTCCTTTTGCTTCTGCCGGAACCGTTCATTGGGTTGACCTGAACGTAATGGTTGCGATCTGTTTAGGCAATATGCCTAGAAAAATAACAGTAAATGCACATTAATTATGCAGATAGCCCGTTTTGAGCCATCGCGATGCAGCTTTTACCGCTGTGGCCAGAGGTCGCCTGGAAAATGGACTTTGTCGGCCAAAGCAGGGTTTGAAATTGGCACGCTCGTTGCATCGCAAGCGCCAGCAGGTCGGTCGTTGGGACCGAACGCATGGGAGCCTTTGCGGTTCCGCCCACTATCGACGAGAGGTCAAACATGACGAAGTACAAGCTGGAGTACATTTGGCTCGACGGCTACACCCCGGTTCCCGGTCTGCGCGGCAAGACGCAGGTCAAGGAATTCGAAGCGTTTCCGACGCTGGACCAGCTTCCGCTGTGGGGGTTCGACGGCTCGTCCACCATGCAGGCCGAAGGTCACTCGTCCGATTGCGTGCTGAAGCCGGTGGCCCTTTATCCGGATCCGGCCCGCACCAACGGCGTGCTGGTCATGTGCGAAGTCATGATGCCCGACGGCGTCACCCCCCATGCCTCGAACAGCCGCGCCACCATCCTTGACGATGACGGCGCCTGGTTCGGCTTCGAGCAGGAGTATTTCTTCTACAAGGACGGCCGCCCGCTCGGCTTCCCGGAAAGCGGCTATCCGGCGCCGCAGGGCCCGTACTACACCGGCGTCGGCTACAAGAATGTCGGCGATATCGCCCGCCAGTTGACCGAGGAGCATCTCGACCAGTGCCTCGCCGCCGGCATCAACCACGAAGGCATCAACGCCGAAGTGGCCAAGGGCCAGTGGGAATTCCAGATTTTCGGCAAGGGCTCGAGGAGCGCTGCCGACCAGATGTGGATCGCGCGTTATTTGCTGCTGCGCCTGACCGAGAAGTACGGCATCGACATCGAGTTCCACTGCAAGCCGCTCGGCGACACCGACTGGAACGGCTCGGGCATGCATTGCAACTTCTCGACCGCCTACATGCGCGAAGTCGGCGGCAAGGCCTATTTCGAGGCGCTGATGGCTGCCTTCGACAAGAACCTGATGGACCACATCGCCGTCTACGGCCCTGACAATGACAAGCGCCTGACCGGCAAGCACGAGACCGCGCCGTGGAACAAGTTCAGCTACGGCATCGCTGATCGCGGCGCCTCGATCCGCGTCCCGCATTCCTTCGTCAGGAACGACTACAAGGGTTATCTGGAAGACCGCCGGCCGAACTCGCAGGGCTGCCCCTACCAGATCGCCTCGCAGGTGCTGAAGACGATCGCGGAAGTGCCGACCAGTGCAGCCGCCAAGGCCGCCGCGTAAGCATCGCCGGCCCAAACCTTCAAAGCCCGGTCACCATGCGTGGCCGGGCTTTTTGTTGGTGGATCGGATCGGGTCGGTTTCGCAAGCGTTGTCAACTGCTGCGCGAGGCTTCCGCAGATTGCGTGCGCATCCGAGATTGCCGCCGGGCTTGGTGAGCGATTATGCCGACTGGCGCTTCGCTGTCCGCCGCTGCCCGCGGGGCAGATCCTTCATGAAGCTGTCTATGTGCGCAGGGCGGCCGATATAGAACCCCTGGATCTGATCGATGCCGAGATGCTTGAGCAAGGTCATCTGCTCGGCGCTTTCGACGCCTTCGACAAGGATTTTCGGTCCCCTGTTGCGGATCAGCCGGACGATATCCTGGAACATATCGATGCCGCGCGGCGTCGTGCAATCATGCAGGAAGGAGCGGTCCACCTTCACCGTGTCGAACTCGATCAGCCGCAGCCATGACAGGCCGGCAAAGCCGGTGCCGAAATCGTCGAGCCAGATTTTTATGCCGAGCAGCTTGAGGTCGGAGATGCAGCGCAGGACGTCGGAGTGCATCTCCATCTCCAGCCCTTCGGTGATCTCGAACGCCAGACGGTTTCCGGTGACGCCCGTCTCGCCGAGTATCGTGGCGACCGAGGCCGCGAAGCCGGGCGTCTTGAGCTGAATTGGCGACACGTTGATGCTTGCCACCGGGGCGAGGTTGGTCGCCAGGACATCGGTGCAGGCCGTGCGCACCGCCCAGCGGCCGAGTTCCTGTATCGCACCGGTGCGCTCGGCCACGGGAATGAAAAGGCTGGGCGGCACCGATGTGCCATCCGGCATCCTCAGGCGCATCAAGGCCTCGAGCGCTTCGAGACGGTGCGAGTTGACGTCGTGAATCGGCTGATAGACGAGCGAGACGAGCTGCTTTTCGATGGCGATGCGAAGCAGCGCGGCGATGTTCTCGCTCTCGTCGCTGCTTTGCGGGTCTTCCGGATCGAACAGCTTGACGCAATTGCGGCCGCTGGCCTTGGCGAGATACAAAGCGCGGTCCGCTTCATGGATGATCTTTTCGAGTTTCGCCCCGCTCTGCTGCCGCGTGACGGCGGCGCCGATACTGACCGTGACGATCTGGATGCCGTCCCGGCGCTGCTGATGCCGGATCGTCAAGTCCTCAACCGCCTGGCGAAGTTCTTCGGCGAGTTCCATCACCTCGCCACGGTCTTGCACCGACGCCAGGACGATGAATTCCTCGCCGCCGTACCGGCCGATCGAAACGCCCGGCCTCATCATGTTGCGCAGACCCTCGGCAACGAGGATCAGGCATTGGTCGCCGTCCTGGTGGCCATAGCAGTCGTTGAAGCGTTTGAAGAAATCGACGTCGATCAACAGCGCCGCGAAATTCTCGCCCTGCTGCTGCCACAGCGCCCACAAATCGTGCAGCCGGTCATCGATCGCCCGGCGGTTCTCGAGCCCGGTGAGCGGATCGGTCCGGGAAAGCCGGAGCAGGGCCCTGCCGCGTTCCGTCGCCTCGGCATGCTGTATTTTCGCTTCCAGCGCGTTCAGGAAAACACTGTACCGCTCCTTGTTCAGCCGCCAGTTCACATAGGAGGTGAAGATGAAGCAGGAGACGTGGAACACGCCGAAAGAGAGCTGATAGATGTGATTGTTGGGAAAAAGATAGAAAAGAACGAACAGCGACGCCAGCAGCATGACCCCTGAAACAAGCAGGGAGAAGTGAAACCTGAAGGTGAAAAACAGGTTGGCGCTCATCATGAATATGGCGCCGAACACGAGATAATACGAAATCGTTTCGGTGTATTGGGTGGTTATGGCCGCGAACAGCCAGCCGCCATAGGCGAGAACCAGCGCCACCGCGCAGGTGAGGTCCATCCGGCTCGCAGACACGTTATGGCGAAATTGCCATTCCACCATGATCAACGTGCCGAGGCCGACGGCAAAGCGCGCCGCGATCGTCAGCGCGGCGGCGTCGGGAATAAGCAGAACATCCGTGACCGAGAAGACAAGATAGACCAGCACCGCGGCCCACAGGCCCTGGCGGATCGCCACGCGCCGGATTTCATCGACATCGCTGCGGTAGAGTGCCTGCAAATGCGCGGGGGACGGACGTTCCATCCGTTCATGCAGATCGCTGTCGATCGAATCGGCCATCGTTTGCGTCATGCGTGTTCCGTCGAAATGCGATGACTCAACGTCGGCCGGCTGGATTGCCTGTTGAACAACGCCTTCGCTGTCTCGAAACCACCCATAATGTGGACGCCTTCAGACTGCGGGAAATTCTCGCCCCAGGAATGAAAGTTTCCGTTAAACGCACAGCCATTCCAGCGTGAGCGTTAGCAAATTCTCAAAAAAACAATTCCAATATTAACCAAATGCCTATGAAAGGCTTGAGTTGGGATGCCTCGCGGCTATCATAGGGTTAACAATTCGTGAACGGCAGGCGGACAATTTTATGAATGAGTTGCAACCTGTGCTGGATGGCGAAAGCCTCATCACCCCGGCTGCCGTCGAAGCCGACATCGCCGCACTCCATCCGTCTCACGATGGTGATCAACTCGCGATTGCGACGGCGGAGCTCGGCCTTGTGCTCCATACGGCCCGGCAGGGGTTCGAAAGCGGCCGCGATCCGGTCCAGACGATGCGCTGGACCGTCGAGGCGCTGCACAAGACACGGCGCAAGGTCAATCCGAGCGTCTGGCGGGCGCTGATACCGCTGGCGCAGGAGCATCCCGTTGCCGAATATTTCCACCGCGATCCCTTCACGCGCTGGTCGTTCCGCAAGCCGCGCGGCTATTCCGGCGACGCCCGGTTGCTGGACTTCATCTATCAGCATGAAAGCGTGCAGGGGGACGTCGCCGACGCCTTGCCGGTCGGGCAATCGCTCTACGCCTACAGCAAGTATTATCCGTCATGCGTGGCGGTTCGGGAGCGCCGCGATCTGCTGACGCGGCAGGTCGACGAGATAGCCGATGAGCGGGGGCAGGGCACCGAGGTGCTGACCATAGCCGCCGGCCATCTGCGCGAGGCCGACAATTCGGTGGCTCTCAAGGATGGCCGGATATCGCGCTGGGTGGCGCTCGATCAGGATCCGATGAGCGTGGGCTCGGTCGCGCGCGATTTTGCCGGCAGCCGAGTCGAAGCCATTGACGGTTCGGTTCGCGGCCTGCTGACGGATGCCTACAAGCTTGGCACGTTCGATTTCGTCTATTCGGCCGGGCTCTACGACTATTTGACCGACGCCGTCGCCATTCGCCTCACCAAGCGCTGCATGAAGATGCTGAAGCCGGGCGGCACGCTCCTGTTTGCCAATTTCTCGCCGGAACTGACCGACGACGGTTACATGGAAACCTTCATGGACTGGACGCTGCTGCTGCGCTCCGAGGCGGACATGTGGTCCATCGTCAACGCCAGCGTCGACCGCAACACCGTCGACGCCAGCGTGTTCTTCGGCGAGAACCGCAACATCGTCTACGCCGTCATCCGCAAGCGGGACTGACTTTCCGGTCATGCCGGATTGCACTCAGGCTGGTAGACCGGCCTGCCGCAGCAGCCAGCCTTTGAAAACATCCATGGCCCGCGACGGGCTCCTGCTTTGCAGCTTCGTCAGCCAGTAGCTGCCCGTCGAAATCGAGACGGCGAAGGGCTGGACGATTTCGCCCGTCGCAAGCTGCCGCTCGAACATCAATGGCGGGGCGAGCGCGACGCCGGCTCCCTGTGCGGCGGCCTCGATCATGGCGAGAGACGAATCGAACACCATGCCGCGAACCGGCGATAGCGGGTTTCCCAGCCCCGCCGCCGACAGCCAGCGCGGCCATTCGTCGTTCCGGTAGGATCTGAGCATGGTATGGCGCGTGATATCCTGTGGGCCGGAAAGCTCCGCCGCCATAGAGGGACTGCACAGAACGGAGAGCGGCGCCTCGAACAACTCGACCGCGTCCAGCCCGTGCCAGGCGCCGGACCCGAACCGGATCGAATGATCCAGGCCTTCCGCCGCCATATCGACCCGGTTGTTGTTGGTCGACAGCCTGAGATCGACGAAGGGAGCATGAGACTTGAAAGCAGCCAGGCGCGGCAGCAGCCAGCCGACCGCGAAGGTTCCGACCGCGCCGACATTCAGCACCTCACGGATATGCCCGTTCTCGAAGCGGTCGAGCGCCTCACCCATCCGGTCGAAGGAATCGCGGACCACCGGCAGCAGCGCCTGGCCTTCCTCCGTCACCATCAGCCCACGCGGCAGGCGCCGGAAAAGCGACAGACCGAGCATCTCTTCCAGATGCCGCACCTGATGGCTGACGGCGGCTTGCGTCACGCACAGCTCAATCGCCGCGCGGGTGAAGCTGAGATGCCGAGCCGAGGCTTCGAAGGCGCGCAGCGCGTTGAGCGGGAGGCGAGGTCGATCCATTGAAAGTCCAAATTTTTCTAATGCCGGTAGCGAGATATCATCGTTTGTCACCGCAGCTCATGGCGAATACGTGTCGATGCCGGGCGTTCAGGCGGGCATTATCCAGAAAGAAGGTTTCGACATGAGAAAAATATGGGCATGCGCAATCGGGACGGTCTTTGCGCTGACCACTTCGGCGTTCGCTCTACTCGGGCAGCCCGCGGCCTGGAGCGAGCCGACCAAGCCGTTCAAGATTCTCGACAACATCTATTATGTCGGCACCAAGGGCCTGGCTACCTACCTGATCGTCTCCGACGGCAAGGCGATCCTGCTCGATGGGACGTTGGCCGAGAATGTCGGGCCGATCGAGAACAACATCCGCGCGCTCGGTTTCAAACTCGAGGATGTGAAGATCATCCTGAACAGCCACGCGCATTTCGACCATGCCGCCGGCATAGCCGGGCTGAAGCGGGACACCGGCGCGCAGGTCATGGCCATGGAGCAGGACAAGTCCGCGCTCGAACATGGCAGGCAGGAAGGCGACACCAATTACGGCGGCGCCCGTTTTCCGGCGGTGAAGCTGGACCGGTCGTTGCGCGATGGCGACGTGGTCACGCTCGGCGACGTGAAGATGACGGCGCTTCTGACGCCGGGACACACCAAGGGCTGCACCACCTGGACAACCACCGCCACAAACAATGGGATGGCGCGGCGCGTCGTGTTCCCCTGCAGCATAACCGTCGCCGGCAACATACTGGTCGGCAACAAGGGCTACCCTGGGCTCGTCGAGGACTTCCGCAAAAGCTTCGACCGGCTGGGCGCGATGGAAGCCGATGTCGTTTTGCCGGCGCATCCCGAGTTCGGCGATGTCTTTGAGCGCAAGGAACGACGCGATGCCGGCGACAAGGAGGCCTTCGTCGACACCGCCCTGTTGTCCCGCATGGTCGAGCAGGCAAAGGCTTCCTTCGAGAAGGAGCTCAAGAAGGCGCGGAAGTGACTGCCGATGCTGCCAAATGAAAAAACCCCGGCATTGCTGCCGGGGTTTTTGATTTCGGGAAACTGCCGATCTAGACCGAATAATACATGTCGTACTCGACAGGATGCGGCGTCATCTCGAAGCGCATCACCTCGGCCATCTTCAGTTCGATATAGGAGTCGATCTGGTCGTCGTCGAACACGCCGCCGGCCTTGAGGAAGCCGCGGTCCTTGTCGAGGCTCTGCAGCGCTTCGCGCAGCGAACCGCACACGGTCGGGATCTTCTTCAGTTCCTTCGGCGGCAGGTCGTAAAGGTCCTTGTCCATCGGCTGGCCGGGATGGATCTTGTTCTTGATGCCGTCCAGGCCGGCCATCAGCAGCGCCGAGAAAGCGAGGTAGGGGTTCGCGCCCGGATCGGGGAAGCGGACCTCGACGCGCTTCGACTTCGGCGACGAGCCGAAGGGGATGCGGCATGAGGCGGAACGGTTGCGCGCCGAATAGGCGAGCAGAACCGGCGCTTCATAGCCCGGCACCAGACGCTTGTAGGAATTGGTCAGCGGATTGGTGAAGGCGTTGACCGCCTTGGCGTGCTTAATGACGCCGCCGATGAAGAACAGGCAGTTCTCCGACAGGCCGGCATATTCGTTGCCTGCGAAGGTCGGCTTGCCGCCCTTCCAGATCGACATGTGGACATGCATGCCCGAGCCATTGTCGCCGAAGATCGGCTTCGGCATGAAGGTCGCCGTCTTGCCATAGGCGTTGGCGACCTGATGCACGACGTATTTGTAGATCAGCATCTTGTCGGCGTTGCGCACCAGCGCGTCGAACTTGATGCCGAGCTCATGCTGGGCCGCCGCCACCTCATGGTGATGCTTCTCGACGCGCACGCCCATCTCGGTGAGCACGGTGAGCATTTCAGAGCGCATGTCCTGGCAGGAATCGATCGGCGGCACCGGGAAATAGCCGCCCTTGACGCGCGGCCGGTGGCCGAGATTGCCGGTCTCGTAGTCGGTGTCGTCGTTCGACGGCAGTTCGGTCGAATCGAGCTTGAAGCCGGTGTTGTACGGATCGGCCTTGTACTTGACGTCGTCGAACACGAAGAACTCGGCTTCCGGACCGACATAGATGGTGTCGCCAATGCCTTCCGCCTTCATGTAGGCTTCGGCCTTCTTGGCGGTTCCGCGCGGATCGCGGTTGTAGGCCTCGCCAGAGACCGGATCGAGGATGTCGCACAGGATGACCATGGTCGACTGCGCGAAGAACGGGTCCATGTGGACGGTGTCGGCATCCGGCATCAACACCATGTCGGATTCGTTGATGGCCTTCCATCCGGCGATCGACGAGCCGTCGAACATGACGCCGTCGGCGAACATGTCCTCCTCGACTTCCGCGATATCCATCGTCACGTGCTGAAGCTTGCCCTTCGGGTCGGTGAAGCGCAGGTCGACGAATTTCACGTCGTTGTCCTTGATCTGCTTCATGATGTCTTTGGCTGTCGTCATGTCATGTTTCCCTGGAATATCGTTGAATTGAACTTCGGCCGTCGCCGTCAGATCGCGTCGATGCCGGTCTCGCCGGTGCGGATGCGAACGACTTCCTCGATGTTGGAGACGAAGATCTTGCCGTCGCCGATACGGCCGGTCTGCGCCGCCTTGCGGATCGCTTCGATGGCGGCGTCGACGGCCTCGTCTCCGAGAACGACCTCGATCTTCACCTTGGGCAGAAAGTCGACGACATATTCGGCGCCGCGATAGAGCTCCGTGTGGCCCTTCTGCCTGCCGAAACCCTTGGCCTCGGTAACGGTGATGCCTTGCAGTCCCGCCTCCTGAAGCGCTTCCTTTACTTCGTCGAGCTTGAACGGCTTGATGATCGCTTCGATCTTTTTCATAAGATTGGTGGCCTCCACTGCCAGGTAACGGGTTGCGGCTCCGCTTGCGCTACATGAAGCACGAACTGTGCCAGTTGGATAGAGTTGAGCGAGGTGGCGCGATTTCACCGGCGAGGCCGCCCGGACTGCAAATTCCAACCGTTTGTCGCGGTCTTTTAGGCAAGCTACTGTCCGGCACTCATGCTGAGGAAAACCTGGTCTGCATGTTATTTGGGCATGAAGCCTAATTTGCAGGCAGAGTGGCAAGCAGTGTCCTGGTATCGAACGATGGGTCTCCTACACCGCGTATCCGGCACCCACACTGGCGGGATTGGTGGCCTGAACGTTGAACGATAAACCGCGGCGGCGAGCCACTTTGCTTCGGTATGAAAAGCGGCCATGTTCACGCCATGCGCACTCTCATCGGCACAGAACTTATAACACCGGCGGAAATGGCCGAGGTCGATCGGCAGGCCATCGCCGAAGGGCCGCTCGATGGCATGGATTTGATGCGGAATGCCGGCCGCGCCGTCGCGTCGCTGGTTCTTGCTCGCTACCCGATGGCGTCCCGCGTTCATGTCCTGTGCGGACCCGGCAACAATGGCGGCGACGGCTATGTCGTCGCGCGGGTGCTGGCGGAAAGCGGCGTCAGCATCTCGCTGTGGGTGTCGGCTGCTCCGAAGCCGGGAAGCGATGCAGAAATCGCCGCGTCCGAATGTCCCTTGCCGCCCCGTCCTCTCCCGGATTTCGACGCCGCGCCGGGCGACATTGTGATCGATGCAATCTACGGCGCCGGTCTGTCCAAGCCGCTTGAGGGCGATGCGGCCCGCGCAGTCGAGACGGCGACGAAGCTGGGTCTGACGGTCGTCGCAATCGACCTGCCATCCGGCGTCTCCGGCGAAAGCGGCAAGGTGCTCGGCAGCGCCTTTCACGCCGAGGTGACAGTCGCCTTCGCCCGCAGGAAGCCGGGCCATCTGCTGCAGCCGGGCAGGGACCATTGCGGTGAGCTTGTGCTTGCCGACATCGGCATTGCCGATCCGATCATCCGTTCGCTGGCGATCCGGACCTTCGAGAACACGCCGCATCTGTGGCGCGATACGTTTCCGACACCGGCGGTCGACGCCCATAAATACAAGCGCGGCCATGTCGGCCTTTTCTCCGGCGGTCCGGCATCCACCGGCGCCGCCCGCCTGTCCGCGCTGGCCGCTGCCCGCAGCGGGGCAGGGGCGGTGACGGTGCTGTCTCCGGCCAGTGCCATGCAGGTGAACGCCATGCACCTGACCTCGATCATGCTGCGCAAGGTTGATGACGGCCGGGATCTGGCCGGATTTATCGCCGAACGCGCGCCGTCAGCCTTCGTGCTGGGGCCGGGCTTCGGCGTTGGTGAAAAGGCGCGCACGTTTGTGGAGGCGGTTCTGGCAAGCAGGGTGACTGGCGTCGGCAGGGATGTTCCGGTCAAGGGGCTGGTGCTGGACGCCGACGGCATCACCGCTTTTCGCGAGCAGCCGAATGCCTTGTTCGAGGCAGCGCATGCTGACAGAGCGCCCGCCCTGGTGCTGACTCCCCATGAAGGCGAGTTCGCGCGTCTGTTCCCGGATATCGCCGCCGATACCAGCCTGTCCAAACTGGCGAAGGCCCGCGCCGCCGCGGAACGTTCCTGCGCCGTCATTGTCTATAAGGGGCCGGACACGGTGATCGCCGCTCCCGACGGCATGGCCGCCATCAACGCCAATGGCGCACCCTGGCTTGCCACGGCAGGGTCGGGAGACGTCCTGGCGGGTGTGATCGCCGGGCTGCTGGCGCAAGGGATGCCGCCCTTCGACGCCGCCTGCGCCGCCGTCTGGCTTCATGCCGAAGCCGGCACTCGCTTCGGACCGGGCCTCATTGCGGAGGATTTGCCGCTGGCGCTGGTTCCAGTGCTCAAAGAGTTGATCGCGACGCCGTTTTCCTGAGCGCCAACAGGCATAGTGCAGCATTGTTCAGGGCAAATATGCCGCCTATCTGTTCATGCAGCGGCCATTCGGCGGGATAGCCGTGGTTGACTTGCCTAAAACCTTTCGGTTTACACCGTCACTGACAACTCCCCGAAAAGCGGACGCTTTTTCCCATGCTTGAGAAGACCTACGACGCCAAGGCGGTCGAGCCGAAGATCGCCAAAATCTGGGAAGAGGCGGATGCCTTCCGCGCGGGCGCCGGGGCTGAAGAGGGCGCCGAGCCCTTCACGATCGTCATCCCGCCGCCAAACGTCACCGGCTCGCTCCACATGGGCCATGCGCTGAACAACACGCTGCAGGACATTCTGGTGCGTTTCGAACGAATGCGCGGCAAGAATGTGCTGTGGCAGCCGGGCATGGACCATGCCGGCATCGCCACCCAGATGGTGGTCGAGCGGCAGCTGATGGAAAAGCAGATCCATCGCCGCGACCTGACGCGGGCCGAATTCGTCGATAAGATATGGGAGTGGAAGGCCGAATCCGGCGGCATCATCTTCAACCAGCTCAAGCGCCTCGGTGCATCGTGCGACTGGTCGCGCGAGCGGTTCACCATGGACGAGGGCCTGTCGAAGGCCGTGCTCGAGGTTTTTGTCACGCTCTACAAGCAGGGGCTGATCTACAAGGACAAGCGCCTCGTCAACTGGGACCCGAAGCTGCTCACTGCCATCTCCGACCTCGAGGTCGAGCAGGTCGAGCTGAACGGCAACCTCTGGCACTTCCGCTATCCCGTCGAAGGCAAGACATTCGACCCTGAAAACTCGGAAACATTCATCACCGTGGCCACCACGCGCCCCGAAACCATGCTTGGAGACACCGGCGTCGCCGTGCATCCGGAGGATGAGCGCTACCGCAAGCTCGTCGGCAAGAACGTCGTCCTGCCGATCGTCGGACGCAAAATTCCGATTGTCGCGGACGAGTATTCCGATCCCGAGAAGGGCACCGGCGCGGTCAAGATCACCCCGGCGCACGACTTCAACGACTTCGAAGTCGGCAAGCGCCACAAGCTGCCGGCGATCAATATCCTGACCGTCGACGCAGCCGTAAACATCAACGAAAACGAAGACTTCCTCGCAGATGTTGATTCAAACCCGGAGCGGCAGGCTATCTGGAACAGCCTGCACGGCCTCGACCGTTTCGAGGCGCGCAAGCGGATCGTCGAACTCATGGAGGAAGGCGGGTACCTCGCCAAGGTCGATCCGCACCATCATGCCGTGCCCCACAGCCAGCGCGGCGGCACGCCGGTCGAACCGTTCCTGACCGACCAGTGGTATGTCAACGCCGCCGAACTGGCGAAGCCCGCCATTGCGTCCGTGCGCGAGGGCCGCACCAAGATCATCCCTAGCAGCTGGGAAAAGACCTATTTCCAGTGGATGGAGAACATCCAGCCCTGGTGCGTCTCGCGCCAGCTCTGGTGGGGCCACCAGATCCCGGCCTGGTACGGGCCGGACGGCGCAATCTTCGTCGAGAAGGATGAGGAAGCGGCGCTGGAAGCGGCCATCCAGCACTACATCGCCCATGAAGGCCCGTGGAAGGCCTGGGTCGAGGACAGGCTGGAGAACTTCGAGCCCGGCGCCATCCTGACCCGCGACGAGGATGTGCTCGATACCTGGTTCTCTTCGGCGCTGTGGCCGTTCTCGACGCTTGGCTGGCCGGACAACACGCCGGAGCTGAAAACCTACTACCAGACCGACGTGCTGGTGACCGGCTTCGATCTCATTTTCTTCTGGGTCGCCCGCATGATGATGATGGGCCTGCATTTCATGGACGAGGAGCCGTTCCACACGGTCTACATGCATGCGCTGGTGCGCGACAAGAACGGGCAGAAGATGTCGAAGTCGAAAGGCAACGTCGTCGATCCGCTCGAATTGATCGACGAATACGGCGCCGACGCGCTGCGCTTCACGCTCGCCATCATGGCCGCGCAGGGCCGCGACGTAAAACTCGACCCGGCCCGCATCGCCGGCTACCGCAACTTCGGCACCAAGCTGTGGAACGCCACGCGCTTCGCCGAGATGAACGACGTGGCGCGCGACGACGGTTTCTGGCTGAACGACGCCAAGCTGACGGTGAACCGCTGGATCCTGACCGAACTGACACGTGTTTCGCGCGAAGTGACTGACAGCATCGTTGCCTATCGCTTCAACGATGCGGCAAGCGCCGCCTACCGCTTCGTATGGAACCAGTTCTGCGACTGGTATCTGGAACTGCTGAAGCCGGTGTTCATGGGAACCGACGAGGCGCCCAAGGCTGAAAGCCGCGCCTGCGTCGCCTTCGTGCTGGACGAGATCTACAAGCTGCTGCATCCGATGATGCCGTTCATGACCGAGGAATTGTGGGCCGCCACCGCGGGCGAGGGCAAGCAGCGCGAGTCGCTTCTGTGCCATGCCGCCTGGCCCTCGCCGGAATTCGAGGATGTGGCGGCCGCCGACGAGACGAACTGGCTGATCGATCTGGTTTCCGGCATTCGTTCGGTGCGCTCGGAGATGAACGTGCCGCCGGCGGCGATCGCGCCGCTGGTCGTCATCGACGCCAACGACACGACGCGCGAGCGCCTTGCCCGGCATGACGGCGCGATCAAGCGGCTGGCGCGCGTCGGCGATATTTCCCATGCCAAGGCGACCCCCAAGGGTGCCGCGCAGATCGTCCTCAACGAGGCGACCGTCTGCCTGCCGCTCGGCGCGCTGATCGACCTTGCCGCCGAGGCTGCCCGCCTGCAGAAGGAACTGGCCAAGGTTACCGAGGAAATCGCCCGCCTGCACAAGAAGCTGTCGAACGAAAAATTCGTCGCCAATGCGCCGGAGGACGTCGTCGCCGCGGAACGTGAGAAGCTGGCTGAATATGTCGAATCGCAGTCGAGTCTTGCCACGGCCCTCAAGCGAGTCCGCGACGCCGGTTAAGGCGTCGGGAACAGCCAAAACCGAAGAGTACCTGCTTGCGAGACAGGCATTCCGCAACGTCACATTGACGTAAACGGAATGTTTTCGCCCCAATGTTGCCGTAATGTAACAATTGGGCCGCTGCCACTCGAAAATGCAGTGTTTTGGCGGCTTGAGCGAGGCTTTTCAGCCCGTTTCACTATGGTTGCCGTCCAAATCTCTGTGTTTTCGAGGTCTGCCCGAGGGTGACTGGCCGCCGGTTTGCCATATCTCCTGTTGCCGTACTTGTACGCCCGGAAATTCGTTATTGCGTGCTTAACTTGAATTGGTTCTAGCATAGGCAACTTGATTTCCTGGGGAGAGGATTAATGAGCAATTTGCGTATGAAAGCACTGCTGGGGGCAGGCTGCTTTTCGCTGGCGCTGGCAAGCGTCGCCCATGCTGGCGGTTTTTCGCGCGGCAATGCCGACACGGACATCCTGTTCGAGGACGGCAACTTCAACATGCGCGCCGGTGTGACCTACGTGTCGCCAAAACGCGAGTTCACCAAGAATCCGAACCCGGCGCTCGTTGGAACGTCCTACACCGATGACTACGTCATCCCGTCGGCCGCGATAAAGCTCAACCTTACAGATAACATCCGTTGCGCCGCGACCATGGTCGACAACAATGGCGGCTCGGCCACCTACGCTTACCCGAAGCTGAGCGGAAAGCTTGAAGAAGAATTCACCACCAACGAAAAGGCGCTGACTTGCGGCGTGAAGTTCAATGTCGGGCAGGGTCAGCTTTGGCTGCTCGGTGGCGGCTACATGGAGAATTTTGACTACGATCGTCTCAACGCGCTTCCGATACCGGGCGCCTTCGCGCGCCTGACGCTCGACGGCGAGGAGTTCGGCTACCGCGCGGGTATTGCCTACGCCATTCCGGAAATCGCCTTGCGCGCCCAGTTGATGTATCGCTCCGGCACATCCTATGGCGCCAGCGGCTCACTGACGGTTCCTGGTGCCCTCATCGGGTCACCAGCGGCAAGCGTCGCGTTGCCGGCTATCGGCACGGGCAATCTTCCCCAGACCGTCGAATTGAAGCTCCAGAGCGGCATCGCGCCGGGCTGGCTGGCTTTCGGTTCGGTCAAATGGTCCGATTGGAGTGTACAGAAGGAACTGCTGGTTACGACCAGCGTCCCCGGCATCGGCAGCCAGGACGTCTACAACTGGAAAGACGGCTGGACCGTCACCGGCGGCGTCGGTCATGCGTTCAACGAAAAGGTTTCAGGCCTTGTCAGTTTGACGTGGGACCAAGGTGTCCTGACCGGCTATGATTTGTCCAGCGACACCTACACGCTGGCGGTCGGTGGTTCGTTCAAGGACGCCATGGGCGGCGAATTGCGGGCAGGTGTCGGCGTCAGCTACCTGACCTCGGCTGACATTACGAAAGGGTCCGATGCAGGAACGTCGGTCGACTCCGGCTACGCCATCGCTGGCAGCGTGGGCTACGCCGTCAAGTGGTAAGCAACTGAAATAACTTTAAAAAAGCCGGGCGCATTGCCCGGCTTTTTTGTTTCTTCTTGCCGTTCAGGGCGAGTCGTCTGTCAGTCCACAAAACGCTGCCATCAGCGCAATATCCGGGTAACCAAGCGCTCACAAAATCGTGACATTTCTGCAACGGTTCCCTTAGTTCGCCGCTTTGCGCCGACTCCGGCGAAGACATCGCCCACTTCCCGCCATAAACCCGGAGCACTTCGAGAGGGTGCCCGGGACACGTGCCATGAAGGCATAGCGAAGGGCAGGCCGCATGATCGCGGCGAGGACGAGTATGCACGGCAGGGTCTTTTCCAAGGCGGGATTTCCGAGCGTCGGTGTTGCCAAGGGGCACAGCCAGACCGCCGAGGAAACGATTCCAGCCGCCGCCGCACCCAGTTCCTCCGTATTTCGGGGCCGAAGCCGGTGGGTCGTTCCAGCGCGCAGCCGCGTCAGGGCCATGGCGATATCTGCGCTTGTCGCGGTCGCTACCCTGGGGGCAGCCGGCCAGGCTATGGCCTTCGACGAAAAGATTTTTGACGACAAGACCGGAGTCAAACCGGAATCCAGCCCTTGGGCCGTGTTCCAGTTCGGCTTCTCCGCCTACAAGAACGGCCATAAGGACCAGGCGGTCGAAGCCTACAAGTACGCGGCAGAGAACGGTCAGATCGGTGCGACCTGGAAGCTTGCCCGCATGTATGCGGAAGGCGATGGTGTCGCCCGCAACGACTACGAGGCCTATAAATTCTACAGCGAGATCGCCGATCAGGATGTGGAGCCCGGCTCGCCGGAAGAAAGCTACGTGTCCGACGCGCTCGTCGCGCTCGGCAATTACTCGAAAGTCGGTATTCCGGGCAGCCCGGTCGAAGCGAATGAAGTGCAGGCGCAGGAATATTACATGCGCGCCGCCGCCAACTACCGCAATCCGAACGCCCAGTATGAAATGGGCAAGATATTCCTCCACGGCGAGGGTGGCGTTAAGGCCAGCGTGAAGCAGGCCGGGCGCTGGTTGCAGCTTGCCGCCGAAAAGGGCCATGCGGGTGCGCAGGCAACACTCGGCAATCTCTTGTTCCAGAGCGGCCGTGTCGTGCGCGGTCTGGCGATGATGACGGCGGCGCTCGAACGCGCCGCGCCCGTGGATCAGCCGTGGATACGCTCCATGCAGGAAGAGGCTTTCGCGCTGGCGCCGGAAGCAGACCGCCGCACGGCGATTTCCCTGGCCGACGACATCCTGACCAAGGGCAGCGACCAGTAGACCGCGCGGCAAACGCCTGCGGGCGTTCGGCTCGTTTCGGCAGTTTGGCTTTCAGAAAAATCTAGCGGGATTTCGACTTCGCGAAAGCTGATGCCGCAAGCACCAGCCATCCGACGATGAGCAGCGTGCCGCCGGTGGGAGCCGCCATCGCCATGAGGCGCGTTCCGCCGAAGTCGCGCATCAGAAGATCGCCACAGAACAGCACCAGCCCGACCGCCAGCACGAGGCAGGCGATCTTTGCGATCCGGTTAGCGCCGGTCAGACCGACGGCGACCAACACCGGCGCGTGCGCCAGCAGAAACGAGGCGACCGTGCCGGTGAAGGCGCCGCCAAGATGCGCGGCCGCGGCCGAAAGCCCGACGCCAGCGGCGCCACAGAGGCCGCCGGCAAAGACGAGGGCGCGGCTCGATGTCCTCGACGGGCTTTCCCGATATCCAGCTTGCATGTCCATCGTTCGGGCCTTTCCGCATATCGCATCAATGTTTGACCATCCATGCCGAGATCACGTCCGGGCTGCCTCGGCAAGCCTGCGCTGGTGCCGCGCATGGATCAGCCAGTTATAGGCGGCGCCGGCCGCCATCAGCAGGCATGTGCCCAGAAACACCGAGCGCATGCCGAAATGTCCTCCGACAAAACCGCCCAGAACAGGTCCCAGCACCTGGCCGACATATTGCGCAGAGATCGACAGGCCGAGCACATTGCCGCCGACGCCGTCGGGCACGTTGTGGCGGATGACGCTGGTGACGGAAGGCAGCAGGCCGCCGAGCGCCAGCCCCATCAGGAAGCGCAGGCCGATGAGTTGCCAGCTGGCGGTGACAAAGGCCTGTGGGATCAACAGCAGCGACGACACGACCAGCGCGCCGATGATGACGTTCCAGTGGCCGACGCGGTCCGCCAGCTTGCCAAGCCGTGACGCCGACAGGATGCTGCCCAGCGCGGCGACCGACATGACAATGCCGGACACCAGCGTGACGCGGCTCTGGTCTTCCACCAGCTGCGCCACATAGACGGTGATGATCGGCTCGATCGACATTGTCGCGAACATCAGCAGCGTGCCCGTGACCAGCATGGCCACGACCGGACGCTTGTCGGGGATCTGCGACCAGCCGCCCTTGCGCTTTTGCCCGGCCTGCTTGTCGGCTTTGGCAGCAGGGAGCTTGTCTTCCTTGATGAGAAAGGTGGTGGCGAGGAAGGACAGGAAGATGACACCGCCGGCCAGCAGGAAGGTGGTGCGGATGCCGATCAGCGGCGGCAGCGCGCCGCCGATCAGCGGTCCGACGAGGTTTCCGGCCATGATGCCGGCCGACAGCGTGCCGAGCGCCCAGCCGGAGCGGTCCTTGGGCGTCTGCATGGCGACAAGGATCATCGATCCGGAGGAATAGCCCCCTGCAAAGCCGATCAGCAGGCGCAGCAGAACCAGTTGCCAGACCGTCTCCACCATGCCGGTGAGCGACATGCAGACGGCCATGCCGAGCGAGGCGCGCACCAGCATCAGCTTGCGGCCGTAGCGGTCGCCGAGCCTGCCCCACAGGGGCGCGACCAGCGCGGCGGCGAAGAAGGTAGCGCCATAGGCGATGCCGGACCATTGCACGATCTCGGCATGGCTCTTTGCCCCGAGTTCCTCGACATAGAGCGGCAGGAACGGCAGCAGCAGCGTCATCGCCACGAGCGTCGTGAACGAGCCGAGCAGGCAGACGACGAGATTACGGCGCCAGTGGACGTTGTAGCCGCTTTCGGTGCCGGGATGGGATGGGGTGGCAGGCATGTCTTTTCAGGCGATTACGTCGGTGACTTTGTCAGCGACGTAGAGATGCGCTTCGCCGATGAAGGTCAAGGCGCATTCGCCCTATGGGAATGTTTCCAGCCGGACTGGCCCATCTGGCAGAATTCAGGACGCTGCGCGACCCGGCACGTCGATCGTCTTCAGCAGCGCCACCAGCTGGCTTTGGCTATGGGTCGAGGTTTTCATGAAAATGCGCTCGAGATAGGTCCTGCCGGTCTTCAGGGTGATTTTCGCCGCCGTCGTGGCTTCCTTCAGCGACTGGCCGCCCGCCAGCGCCGCTGCCAGCCGGGCCTCCGTGGGCGACAGGTCGAACAGCCCGGTCAGCATCGTCGGCGCCGGCACCAGCTTGCTGGCATTCACCATGGTGGCGACCAGCAGCATGTCGGCGCCGGAAAAAATGTCGTAGGCGGATCGCCGCAGGGGCAGCACATGCAGCACGGTCGGTGGGCGGTGCGGCGTCTGCTGAATGGCGATCGAGCGAACCTCTGGCTCGGCTCCCGCATTTTCCGCTTCCAGCGCGCGCCGGAAAAGACTATCCGCCGCCGCATCGGTGAGTGCCACGCCGTCGAAGGCAGTCGGCGTGAAAACCCCGGCCAGCATATCGAACAAGGGATTGGTGGCCGTCACCCTCCCGGATTTGGAGAGCACCGCGGCAGGCAGGCCCAGTATCTCGAGGGCCGATACCGTCGATCTTGCGCGTTCGAGCCCCAGCCGCGCGGCAATCAGGCCGGAGCGCGCCAGATGCGGGCACAGCACATTGACGCGGTCGAGTTTGGCACGGTCGTGCGCACCGTCCTGGAGCAGGCGATCGAGCGAATAGACGACAACCTCCCCCGTCGGCATCGGGACCAGCGTGCCGGCCTGCCAGCCCAGCCCGAACCGCTCCAGATAGGCTCGCATGGGATCGGTGCTGATTTCCTCCGGCGACATCATGTCGACCTCGCGCAGGAACTTCCCTTGCGCCTCGGCAAACCGGGCCGGCCGGCGATTGTCCCGCCAGGTTCCGTCATCGACGAAATTCTTCACAAGCTCGTAGGTGCCTTTGGAGGCGGCGAACCGCGGCGGCTGGTTTTCGCTGATGCACAGGATGGTCGAACCGTGCGAACCGGTTTCCACGGAAAGCTGTTCAAGGACGTTGGGCCAAAGATCAGGAACGAAGGCCGCTTCATAAATCGAATCGGTCAGTTCCTTCATTCGACACTCCGCTAGCCGTTGAGCATCTCCGCCACCGTCGGCGCGAAGTAGGTCAATATGCCATCGCAGCCGGCGCGCTTGAAGGCAAGAAGCGATTCCAGCATCGCCTTCTCGCCGTCGATCCAGCCATTGGCGCTTGCCGCCTTGATCATCGAATACTCGCCCGACACCTGATAGGCGAAGGTCGGCACGGCGAATTCGTCCTTCAGCCGGCGGATGATGTCGAGATAGGGGAGGCCGGGCTTGACCATGAGCATGTCCGCCCCTTCGGCGAGATCCTGCTCTGCCTCGCGCACGGCTTCGTCGGAATTGGCGTGGTCGATGTAATAGGTCTTCTTGTCGCCCTGGAGCAGGCCCGCCGTGCCGACAGCCTCGCGGTACGGGCCGTAGAAGGCGGAATGGAATTTTGTCGCATAGGACATGATCGCCACGTCCTGGAAGCCGTTGGCGTCAAGCGCGTCGCGGATCGCGCCGATACGGCCGTCCATCATGTCGGAAGGGGCGATGATGTCGGCGCCGCTGGCCGCCTGGATGACGGCGGCGGCGGTGACCTGCTCGACCGTCTCGTCATTGACGATCAGCCCGTCGCGCAGGATGCCGTCATGGCCGTGGCTGGTGAACGGGTCGAGCGCCGCGTCGGTGATGATGCCGATTTCCGGAACCGCGTCCTTGATGGCGCGGGTCGCGCGGTTGATGACATTGTCCGGGTCGAGAATGTGCGAGCCGGTCTGGTCCCTCAGCGCCATGTCGACATTCGGGAACGTCGCCAGCGCCGGGATGCCGAGGCTCGCCGCATGCTTCGCCTCCTTGACCGCGAGGTCGATGGAAAGCCTGAAGACGCCCGGCATGGCTTCGATCGGCTCGCGTACGTTCTTGCCGTCAACGACGAAGATCGGCCAGATCAGATCGTCTACCGTAAGGCGGTTTTCCTGCACCAGCCGTCTCGACCAGTCGGCCTTGCGCATGCGCCGCAGGCGGCGGGAGCCGGTGATCTCATCGACGCTGCGCGAGCCGGCGGCCTTGGTACGGGAAAATTTGTTCATCGCTCAACTCCAGATGCGCGGGTTTTATCATGATGCCGCCCGCAAGACCAATGCGCCACGATGATGCAACCGGTTGTCGCGAACGCGCACACCCTGTGTGCATGGGCCTGTCAAAAGGCCGCGACAATTGACGCCGCTGTCCCTGCCGCTTAGCACTTCAATCACCCTTGGGTTGGAGGAATCGCGGACGATGGATTTTGACGGCGGCGACGAAATCCGCTTTGAGCGAACCGGCAAGGCCGGCATCGTCACGCTGACACGTCCCCAGGCTCTGAATGCGCTGACGCATCGCATGGTCAGGGCGCTGGCCCGCGCCCTGACGGCGTGGGAGCAGGATCCCTCCGTCGCTGTCCTGCTGGTCAAGGCCGAAGGCAGGGCGTTCTGCGCCGGCGGCGACATCATGCAGGTCTACCACGCCGGCCGCGCCGGCAGCCCACCGGTCGACTTCTTCGCGGACGAGTACCGGCTGAACGCGCAGATCGCCCGGTTCAGGAAACCCTATGTTTCGCTCATCGACGGCATTGTCATGGGCGGCGGGGTGGGCGTTTCCTGCCACGGATCGCACCGCGTGATGACGGAAAACGCGCAATTCGCCATGCCCGAGGTCGGCATCGGCTTCTTCCCCGATGTCGGCGGCAGCCATATCCTGCCTCGGCTGAGCGGCAGCTTCGGCATGTATCTGGCGCTCACAGGCAACCGTATTGCTTGTGGCGATGCACTGGGGTCGGGCCTCGCTACTCATGCGATCAAGACATTGGACCAGTCCGCGTTCATCGAACGGCTGGCGCAATCGGGCGAACCGGAAAACGCCCTGGCTCCTCTTTCCGTTTCCGTGGAACGTGAAACCGCCGCTTCCGTACTGGAAGGCATCACCAGGCATTTCTCGCAGCCCTCGCTGGAGGACATCCTTGCCAGCCTCGAGAACGCGGGTGCGAACGATGCATTCGCGGCCAAAACCCTGGCCGTGATGCTGGACCGTTCTCCGACCAGCGTTCGCGTCGCCTGGCGGCAGATCACGGCCGGGCAGGGCCTTTCCATGGACGATTGCATGCGCATGGAATTCCGCATCCTGAACCGGATGCTCCACGGTCATGATTTCTATGAAGGCATCAGGGCGGCGCTTGTCGACAAGGACCGGCAGCCGAAATGGCGTCCGGCCACGCTCGATGCCGTCAGCGCCGCCGATATCGATGCCTATTTCGCATCGCTCGGAGACAGGGAATTGCAACTGTGAGCGAGACGACGTCGAGGCGCATTCTTTTCGAACCCTCGACGGTCGAGATCATCTTCGCCTGGTTCCAGCGCATCGTCGCTGCTTACTGCCTGCTGTTCGGCCTGCTGTATTGGGTGCGCCTCATCGGCTTTTATCCGGGAACGCTCTGGCGCTTCGACCTGATGCCGGTGCACTGGCAGGTCACCTCTGTCGTGCTGGCGGTGCTTTTCCCCTTTGCCGCGGCCGGCCTGTGGATGCTCGCCTCGTGGGGGCCGGTCATATGGTTCATCTGTGCTGCGACCGAGATCGTCATGTATGCCGGGCTGCCGCGGCTTTTCGGCGAACGTCCGTCGATCGTGCTTTCCCATGCGCTGGTGGCGTTGCTCTACATAGTCTTCCGGATTGTGCTTCACCTTCAGGGCCGCCGCGCGCGCGAACTCTGAATCCGGCTGCTAAACATTTACCTTAATTCTTTGCCCTCGCGTGACGCTTCGTTAAGCGTCTTTCGAAACCCGTTACCGGTAAGCTCTTGTTAGCCTTGGCGTTTAAGTCGAATTTTATGAGTATTCGATAGTGTCGCGATCAAGGTGAGAAAAACAAAAAATCACCAAGGCGACAAACAAGAGGCAAAGACAATGATCAACTCCCGCCCTGTGGCAAAGACCGCCAACGTATCCGACGACCGCCGTGAAGCAATCCGTTCGCTGTACATGGAATCGCTGCAACTGGTCGAAAGATTGCACCGCCGTCTGCTTGACGTGATCAAGGACGAATTCGACCGCAACGCCCGTTCCGACATCAACGCGATCCAGGCGCTGCTGCTCTTCAATATCGGCAATTCGGAGCTGACCGCCGGCGAACTGCGTTCGCGTGGCTACTATCTCGGGTCCAACGTGTCCTACAATCTCAAGAAGCTGGTCGATCTCGGCTTCATCAACCACCAGCGTTCGCGCATCGACCGCCGCTCGGTCCGTGTCAGCCTGACGCCGAAGGGCCAGGAAGTTGCCGAGGTGGTGGCTGGTCTCTACGAGCGCCATGTCGGTTCGATCGAGCAGGTCGGTGGCATCAATACCGACGAGTTCAAGCAGATGAACCGCGCCCTGCAGCGTCTCGACCGCTTCTGGAACGACACCATCGCCTATCGCATGTAGTCGATGCGGGCATCATCGCGGCACCGCGCCGAAGCAGCGCGGGCGGCGCAATCTCTCAGTCACGGGCCAGTGCGGGAAAAGCACGGGCCCGTCTTTCTTTTGGCGTGAGAGGGGCCGCGCCGATGGCGACGCCACGTTGCCGCCATATTCCAATGAAACCGAGGGTGCTGTAGGCTTTGTCGCATGTGCAACTCGGCCGGAACCCGTTTCATGATTGCGCGTTTCACGCCGACGTGATGCGCGGTATGGTTGGCTAATTGTTAAGACTGGCCGCCCTAGAGTGAGGACAACAATGTCCGTTTTTCGAGGAATGTCTGGAACGTCCATGAAGACCAGCCGCCGTTTTTTCCTTTCCGGTGCCAGCGCACTCGCCGCAACCATGGTTGCAGGCGGCGCCAGGGCGCAGGATGTCATTGGTGATATCCTGAAATCCTCGGGCAATTGGGACGATACGTTCGACGCCCGCGTCAGCGACAATGGCCGGGTGGCTTCGACCCTTCCGATCTTCAGCCCGCAGACGACCTCCTTCACCGAACAGGCGATCGGCCTTTATCAGGGCATCGTTTCGCAGGGTGGCTGGAGCCCGGTCCCTGCTACCAAGAAGCTGAAACTCGGCGTCGTCGATCCAGACGTCGTGCCGCTGCGCAAGCGCCTGATGGTCTCGGGCGACCTGCCGCAGAACGCCGGCCTTTCCGATGCTTTCGACTCCTATGTGGATTCGGCGGTCAAGCGCTTCCAGTTGCGCCATGGCCTGCCTTCGGACGGCGTGCTTGGCCAGTACAGCTATGCCGCCATGAACGTTTCGGCGCAGGTTCGCCTGGGCCAGCTTGAAACCAATCTCGTCCGTCTCCGCTCGATGGGCGGTTTCCTCGGCGACCGCTATGTGCTGGTCAACATTCCGGCGCAGCAGGTCGAGGCGGTGGAAAATGGCCGCGTCGTGCTGCGTCATGCCGCCATCGTCGGCAAGATCGACCGACAGACGCCGATCGTGAACTCCAAGATCAACGAGATCATCGTCAATCCGTACTGGAATGCACCGGTCTCGATCGTGCGCAAGGACATCATTCCGCTGATGCGGAAGAATCCGAACTATCTCAAGGACAGCCATATCCGCCTGCTCGCGCCCGATGGCAGCGAGGTCGATCCGGTGACCATCGACTGGTCGACGGAGGAGGCGGCCAAGTATCGCTTCCGTCAGGATCCTGGCGCCAACAACGCCATGGCTTCGGTGAAGATCAACTTCCCGAGCCCGGATGGCGTCTACATGCACGACACCCCGCAGCAGAGCCTGTTCGGCAAGCTGATGCGCTTCGATTCATCGGGCTGCGTGCGCGTGCAGAACGTGCGCGACCTCGTCACCTGGATTCTGCGCGACACGCCCGGCTGGGATCGTCAGCATTTCGAAGCGGCGATCAAGACCGGCGAGAGCACGCCGGTTCAGGTCACCAACCCGGTGCCGGTCTATTTCACCTACATCTCCGCCTGGTCGACCGGCGCGGGTGTTGTGCAGTTCCGCGACGACATCTACGGTCGCGACGGCGTTGACGAGCTGCAGATCACCTCTGCGCTGTAAGCCTTAGATATCTCTAATGAAAAGGCCGCCTCCGGGCGGCCTTTTCATTTCTGGTCGGGAAGATATGCCTACCATCTGACGTTCAAGCCGAGATTGCCTTCGAACACCTCGCGATTTGGCCCGCTGACCTCGGTCGTGTAGTCGGCGGTGGCGAACAGGCTTACGCTTTCGTTCATCTTGGCGACGATGCCGCCGCCGAACTCCAGCGACGTCCCGCCGCGTTCGGTAACGATCGGATCGGCATCGAACCGCACCGTGTCCGAGCCGTCGAATTCGTGCCAGAGATTGACCTTCAAATAAGGCTGGAGCTCGGTTCCGCCGAGATCGTAGGTGCCTTGCAGCCGGGCGCCAAGACGACCGGTGACGCCATTGTCGATATCGAAGCCCACTGCGGAGAAGCGATCGTGCGTGTCGTCCAGCGACATGTGGCGCCAGACGAGCTGGGCCTGCGGCTCCAGCATCCACCCATTGGCGATCACGATCGGATACCCGCCTTCGAGCGAGGCCGTCACACCGGCGCCATCGATGTCGATGCCTTCGCCGGCGTCCGATTTGGCGTTGCCGTCGAACCAGCTGCCCATCAACACCGCGTCGACATACCAGCCAGATGGGCCGACATGGGTGTAATAACCGCCAAAACTGGTCGCCGACATGTCCAGGCTGCCGACCTGCAGATTGTTCCAGCCGATGGCCTGGCCGCGGATATCGCCGGAGGCGTTGGCATACCCAAGGAACAATCCGGCCCGGTTGCGTCCGCCACCGGTATTGTCCCAGCCGAAGATGTCCGTCCCGGCCTGGAAGCCGTAGATGCTGCCGTCGAATGAAGGCGCGACCGTTCCATCCCACGATGCCTTGACCGATTGGCCGAACACGCGTGCCCAGCCGGCCGACAGGAGACCTGTGCCTGGCAGCAGGCTCTGTTCGCCGCGCCGCTCGTGGAACGTGCCAAGCGTCGCCATCGCCAGCTCGTGCGAAATGGCAGGCAGCACAGAATAGACCGGCACTTCGACCCGGTAGAGCGGGACGACGGCGCCTTCCACCGCGGTCGCACCGTCGGTCGGCGGCGTCGCGCCAGGTCCGGGAACCGGAGCGGGGTCCACGGGGAAGGTTGGCGGTGGGGGTGGCGGCTCGGGTGCCTCGGCCTCGGGCGGCGCCGGAGGCGTCGTTGGCGCGGGGTCTGTTTCATTCACTGGGGGCGTCGGATCGGCAGGGGGCGTCGTTGCGTCGCCCTCGGTTGGCGGTGGCGGTGGCGGCTCGGTCGCCGGTGGTGGTGGCGGCAACGGCGCCTCGGGCTGTTCCGGCGTCACTTCCGGCACCGGATCGACCGGCGAGGGCGCAGGCGCCGGCGTTGGCGGGGCCGGAACGTTCACGATGGTCGAACGCAGATAGTAGTTCTGTTCGGTGCCGCCGCTGACGCCGCCGCGGAACAGATAATATTCGTATGCGCCTGCGGCCACCCGGTCGCCAAGTCCGAAAGCGCCGTCCTGGGTCGTCGCGCCGTTGATCGCCTCGACCACCAGAATGCCGTCGAGCACGGTTGCGCCGCCCGCGCCGTCGGCATTACGGACGACGATCGAGGTCGTTCCAGTGGCTGCGCCCTCGGAGATGACGAGCTTGTCGCTGGCGGACGTATCGTCTCCAAGCACCGTATCGAGCAGCAGCACGCCGCCATTGCCGGTGTAGTTGCCGTTGATCGTCAGGATATCGGAGGTGCTGGGGCCGCCATTGGTTAGGTCGATGCGACCGGCGTTCACGACAGACGCCAATTGTCCCGCGATGAATGGCGAAATCGTCGCATTCATGCCGCCGGCGAACACGGTACTGGTTGAATCGACCGTCAGTTCGCCGGTGCCTGTGCCTGTGTCGCCCAGCACCAGCGCCCCGTCGAGGGTCAACTCGGTGTCGTTGGTCGCCGCGACGGTTTCCCAGTTCTGCAGGCGGGCAATGTCGTCCAGCGTCACGTTGGAAAGCGTCAGCCGGTCGTTGTCGAGCCCGCCATTGATCGCGTCGGTCTCGCCGAGATTGGCATTGGTCAGATTGGTGAGATTGGCGATATCGTTGCCGGCGCCCATATCGATCGTGCCGTAGACGATGCCGCCGCCGGACCAGTCCACCGTATCGGTGCCGAAACTCATCAGCACATTGCCGCCGACCGAGCCGCCGGTCATGGTGAAGGTGTCGGTGCCGCCGCTGACGCTGACATTGCCGCCGATCGTGCCGTTGGAGATGATGATCGTGTCGTTGCCGAAGCCGGCGACGAGGTTCTTGTCGATGGTGCCGCCAGACATGTCGAATGTGTTGTCGTCGAGCTTCATGTTGACCCGGCCAATCCGGCCGCCGGTCATCACGGCGTAGTCGCCGTCATCGAAGAAATCGACGATCCGCCCGCCTTCCATGCGGAAGGTATCGAGATTGTCGCCCTGGTTGAGCGACTGGACCACGCCGCCGGTCATGACGAAATCGTCGGTGCCGCTGCCCTGCTGGACGTTGCCGGTGATGGTGCCGCCGCCGATGACGATGGCATCTGCGCCAGCGCCGAACACGACGGTTCCGTCGATGGTGCCTGTCCCTCCTGTGGGCATTTGCAAGGCGTTGTCGCCGCCCGGATCGTTCAGACCGAGGGCGGTGCCACTGTCACAAATGTAAGTGTCGTTGCCGGCCGTGGGCGCGAACGTGCATGCGGCAAGGGCCGGTGCGGTGTGGAGAAGCGCCGAGAACGAGAGGGCCCCGAGAGAAGTCGAACAGAGCAGGGTGCGATGTAGCGAGATTCGAAGCGGCATGATCCCTCCGGTTGTGCGGCAGTTCTCCATCCCATTCGATTCATCCCCGACACGAAAAAGACATGATTTGGACGAGGCCGCAATCCAAATCGGCCCAACAAAGTGAACGTGGTGCAAACGAACAGGTTAATTTCGCGCGTGGCCGATGACACTGTCCAATGGCTCATGCTAAGGCGCTGCCAGATTCTAGGCTCTGGCTGAAAGGTGCACGCAATGGCTGGAAATTCGACCGAATCATTCTTTTCGGCGCCACTGGAGGAAATCGATCCCGACATTTTCGGCGCCATTCGCAACGAACTCGGCCGCCAGCGCCACGAGATCGAACTGATCGCTTCGGAGAACATCGTCTCCCGCGCCGTATTGGAAGCGCAGGGCTCGATCATGACCAACAAATATGCGGAAGGGTATCCGGGCAAGCGCTATTATGGCGGCTGCCAGTTCGTCGATGTCGCCGAGGAAATCGCCATCGAGCGGGCAAAGAAGCTCTTCGATTGCAAGTTTGCCAACGTGCAGCCGAACTCAGGCAGCCAGATGAACCAGGCGGTGTTCCTGGCCCTGCTGCAGCCTGGCGACACATTCATGGGCCTCGATCTCAACTCCGGCGGCCACCTGACCCATGGTTCGCCCGTGAACATGAGCGGCAAGTGGTTCAAGGTCGTGTCCTATGGCGTGCGCAAGGACGATCACCTGCTCGACATGGATGAAATCGAAAAGCAGGCGCATGAGACGAAGCCGAAACTGATCCTGGCCGGCGGCACCGCTTATTCGCGCATCTGGGACTGGAAGCGCTTCCGCGAGATCGCCGATGCCGTGGGCGCCTGGCTGATGGTGGACATGGCGCATATCGCCGGACTGGTCGCCGGCGGCGTGCATCCGTCGCCGCTGCCGCACGCCCATGTGGTGACGACGACGACGCACAAGAGCCTGCGTGGCCCGCGTGGCGGCATGATCCTGACCAATGACGAGGACATCGCCAAGAAGATGAATTCGGCGGTGTTCCCCGGCCTTCAGGGCGGCCCGCTAATGCATGTCATCGCCGCCAAGGCCGTCGCCTTCGGCGAGGCGTTGCAGCCAAGCTTCAAGACTTATGCGGAGAACGTCGCCGCGAACGCCAGGACGCTGGCCTCCACTTTGCAGGAAACCGGTCTCGATATCGTTTCCGGCGGCACCGACAACCATCTGATGCTGGTCGATCTCCGTCCGAAAAACGCGACGGGTAAGCGGGCCGAGGCGGCGCTCGGCCGCGCCAACATCACCTGCAACAAGAACGGTATACCGTTCGATCCTGAAAAGCCGTTCGTGACGTCGGGCGTCCGCCTGGGTACGCCTGCCGGCACCACGCGCGGTTTCGGCAAGGCGGAATTCACCGAGATCGGCATGCTGATCGCCGAGGTGCTGGATGGGCTTAAAGTCGCCAATTCCGACGAGGGCAACGCCGCGGTGGAAGCTGCCGTGAAGCAGAAGATCGTGGCGCTGACCGATCGTTTCCCGCTTTACCCCTATCTGGGTTGACGCTGCGTCCGCGTCGCTCGCCAGCGGCGCGGACGTCAATGTCGATGATCGGCGGCCAGCGCTTCGGGGCCGTCGGTCCGGGCATCAAAGGCTCAGACATAGGCAATTGATCGATCGAAGAATGACCGACACCTTTGGCAAGACCGTACGGCTGGTCGCGCTCCTGAACCTCGGCTATTTCGGGATTGAATTTGCCGCGGCCATCTGGGTCGGATCGGTATCGCTTTTCGCCGACAGCATCGATTTTCTCGAAGATGCCTCCGTCAATTTCCTGATCCTGGCAGCGCTGGGTTGGTCGATCCGGAATAGGGCGCGGCTTGGAATGGCGTTGGCGGGGATACTGTTGATTCCGGCCCTGGCGACCCTTTGGACGGCCTGGGAGAAATTCAACGTACCGGTTCCGCCAGCGCCCGTTCCACTGGCGGTCACAGCTTTGGGCGCCATTGTCGTCAATTTTTCCTGCGCGCTCATGCTGGCTCGTTTTCGTCATGCCGGCGGCAGCCTTGCCAATGCAGCGTTTCTGTCCGCGCGCAACGATGTTCTGGCGAATGCCGCGATCATCGCAGCGGGTTTGGTTACGGCATTCGTCTGGAAATCGGCGTGGCCGGATATTGTCGTTGGCCTTGCCATCGCCGTGCTGAACGCGGACGCGGCTCGCGAGGTTTTCACCGCCGCCAGACGCGAACACGCCGAAAGCTAGCCACTCCGGGGCAGTTGATTTCCCGGACGGCCGCCATCACATCTCCATCGAGTATTGTGGACTTTGATTCCGCCCGCAAAAGCCTCTAAGCCTTCAACCGACCGAGTCCCAACGCCAGGCCGCCCATGCGCTGTCCCTATTGCCAGTCCGAAGACACGCAGGTGAAGGATTCGCGCCCGGCGGAGGACGGCGCGGCCATCCGCCGCCGACGCGTCTGCCCCGATTGCGGCGGCCGTTTCACCACCTTCGAGCGCGTGCAGCTGCGCGATCTGGTCGTCGTCAAGAAATCCGGCCGCAAGGTACCCTTCGACCGTGACAAGCTGCTGCGTTCGGTCGAGACGGCGGTGCGCAAGCGCAATGTCGATCCCGAGCGCATAGACCGCGCGGTCACCGGCATCGTGCGCCAGCTCGAAAGCTCCGGAGAGACCGAAATTCCGTCGGCGGAGGTCGGCCGGCTGGTGATGGACGCGTTGAAATCGCTCGATGATGTCGCCTATGTCCGCTTTGCCTCCGTGTACCGCAATTTCCGCGAGGCGAAGGACTTCCATGACGTGCTGGGCGAACTGAAAGGCGACGAGGAAACGGCGGAGTGACCGCGAAGGATCGTGCAGGGTTGGAGACGCTTGACCGCCGCTACATGGCGGCGGCGCTTCGCCTGTCGCGCCGCAACGCCGGCCGCACCTCCACCAATCCGTCCGTCGGCACGATCATCGTGCGCGACGACGGCGCAGGCCCGATGATCGTCGGCACGGGCGTCACCGCGGTCGGCGGGAGGCCGCACGCCGAGACCGAGGCGCTGGCCGAAGCCGGCGATTTGGCGCGCGGCGCGACCGCTTACGTGACTCTTGAGCCGTGCGCCCATCACGGCAGTACGCCGCCCTGCGCGAATGCGCTCGTCAAGGCAGGCGTCACCCGCGTCGTCGGCGCGGCCAGCGATCCCGACCCTCGTGTTTCCGGCAAAGGCTACGCCATCCTGCGCGCCGCCGGCATCGAGGTCGTCGAGAAGGTGCTGGTGTCGGAAGCAGCCGGCCAGATGGCCGGCTACATGAGTCGATCTCTCAGGAAACGGCCGGAAGTGATTCTGAAGCTTGCGCTTTCGAGCGATGGCATGATCGGCGAACGAGGCGCCGGGCAGGTTTCCATCACCGGTGAGATCGCCCGTCGCGAGGTCCATCTTCTCCGCGCAGAGGCGGACGCGGTGCTTGTCGGCATCGGCACCGTCATCGAAGACAATCCGGCACTGACGGTGCGCCTGCCGGGCCTTGAGAATCGTTCGCCCGCCCGCATCGTCCTCGACCGCCAGATAAGGCTGCCCGAAAACTCCAGGCTGATCGCCGGCATTGACCGGGTGCCGGTCTATGTCGCCGCCTGCGCGGAAGCCGATGCGCTTCGGCGCGCCACGCTGGAGCGGCTGGGCGTACGATTCATCGGCACCGAGACGCACAACGGGCAAGTGGCTCTGCCCGAACTGCTGGAAGATTTGGCCGCGCTGGGCATGGCCAGTGTCCTGATCGAAGGCGGGGCCAAGGTGGCCAAGGGGTTCCTCGAAGACGGACTTGTCGACCGCATCGTCCTGTTCCGGGGACCCAATGAGATCGGCAAGGGCGGCATCGCTTCACCGCTCGACGAAAACAGCATTCCCGCCGGTTTCGTCAAGTTGCGCGAGATGAGCTTTGGCGACGATGTTTGCGCCGAATGGGCGAGGGACATCTGATGTTCACCGGTATTGTCACTGATGTCGGCACGGTTGCCGCGGTCAAGCCGCTGAAGGAGGGGGTAGGGCTGCGCATCGATACCGCCTACGACCCGGCGACCATCGACATCGGCGCGTCCATCTCCTGCGGTGGCGTCTGCCTGACGGTCACGGCGCTGCCGGAAGCTGGATCGAACGCCCGCTGGTTCGAGGTCGAGGCCTGGGAAGAGGCCTTGCGGTTGACGACAGCTGCCGGATGGCGCTCCGGAACGCGCGTCAACCTGGAACGCGCGCTCAAGATCGGCGACGAACTCGGCGGTCACATCGTTTCCGGGCATGTCGATGGGACGGCGGAGATCGTCGAGCGCAAGGATGAGGGCGACGCCGTGCGCTTTACACTGGAAACGCCGCGCGAGCTGGCAAAATTCATCGCGCCCAAGGGATCGGTGGCGCTGGACGGCACCTCGCTGACAGTCAACAGGGTGGAGGGGACCCGTTTCGACGTGCTTTTGATCCATCATTCCTTGCAGGTCACGACCTGGGGCGAGCGCCGGGCCGGCGACCGCGTCAACCTGGAGATCGACACCATGGCGCGTTATGCCGCCCGGTTGGCCGAGGCGGCGAAAGAAGGGCTTTGAGCCTCTGGAGGCGATTTCACGGGCCCGCTTCTCGACAGCGCTTGCGGTCCGCGCCGCTTCGGCCTAAGTCCAGCGGCAATTCCGGAGACCTTGATGGCTGGCATATCCGAACACGGCAAGGCGTTCATTCGCCCGCAGAAGAAGGCGCATCTTCTGATCGTCGAGGCGCGTTTCCACGACGATCTCGCTGATGCGCTGCTCGATGGCGCGACCAGTGCGTTGAAAGAGGCAGGCGCGACCTATGAGGTCGTGACGGTGCCGGGTTCTCTGGAAATTCCCGCAGTCATCACCTTCGCGCTCGACGGCGCGGCGGAAGGCGGAACGGACTATGACGGTTTCGTCGCGCTCGGCACCGTCGTGCGGGGTGACACCTATCATTTCGACATCGTCGCCAATGAATCGAGCCGTGCTCTGATGGACCTTTCCATTCAGGAATCGATCGCCATCGGCAACGGCATTCTCACCACCGAGAATGATGAACAGGCCTGGGCGCGTGCAAAAAAGAGCGAAGGCGACAAGGGCGGCTTCGCCGCGCGCGCCGCCCTGACCATGATTGCGCTGAAGGAACGGCTGGGAGGCAAGCCGTGAGCGAGCCGGCTTCTCCGGAGCAGACCGGCCGCCAGGCCAACAAGCGCGGTGCGGCAAGGCTCGCGGCGGTCCAGGCGCTCTACCAGATGGATGTGGCGGGAAGCGGCCTGCTGGAGATCACGGCGGAATACGAAGCCTTCCGCCTCGGCAAGGAGGTCGACGGCGCACTCTATCGAGAAGCCGACGCGCAATGGTTCCGCGCCATTCTCGCCGGCGTGGTGGAAAACCAGAAGTTTGTCGACCCGGTAATCCGCCAGGCGCTGACTGAGGACTGGCCGCTTTCGCGGCTGGATTCCACCCTGCGCGCCATCCTTCGCGCCGGCGTCTATGAGTTGATGAAACGACCCGACGTGCCTGTCGCCGTCATCGTCTCGGAATATGTCGACATCGCCAAGGCGTTCTATTCAGAGGACGAGCCGAAGCTGGTCAATGCGGTGCTGGACCGCGTGTCGCGCCGGGTTCGCGGCGAAGGCCGGGGCAGGGACGCCTGAGACATACTTCCGCTGGGCCAGCCGCTGGTTCGCCGTGTCATGATGCTCCTGGGCACAGCGGCTTCTAGCGTCGAACCGGGGATCCGGAGATTCGCATGACCGCCATCGCCATCGAACCGGCAAGGGAAGCGCGGCGCACGGCGCTGATCCTCGCAGCGGCGCAAGCAATCGTCGGCTCCGCCGCGCCGATCGCGATTTCCATCGGCGCGCTCGTTGGGCATTACCTGCTCGGCCCGGACAAATCGCTGGCGACGCTGCCGATCACTGGCTTCAACCTGGGCGTGGCCCTGGGCGCCTTGCCCGCCGCCGCCATCATCCGGGGGCTTGGCCAGCGAAACGGCTTCATGACCGGCACGCTTTTCACCGCTCTTGGCGGCCTCGTGGCGACGCTGGCATTGTTTGGAAGCAGCTTCTGGCTGTTTGCCGCCGGCCTGCTGGTGGTCGGCCTCGGCAGCTCGTTCGTGCAGCAGTTCCGCTTTGCCGCCGCGGACAACGCGCCGCCGGAATTCAAGGCGCGCGCCATTTCCTTCGTTCTCGCCGGCGGCGTCATCACCGCGATCCTCGGTCCGCAGATCGTGATCTTCACCCGCGAATTGCTGGCGCCGGTGATGTTCGCCGGTTCCTTCGCGGCAATTCTCGGCCTCGCTGCCGTCGGCGCGATCCTGCTGTCGTTTCTGCGCGTTCCGGCGACAGCCGGCGGGAAAATCGAGACGGTGGCCAGCGATGCGCGGCCGCTGACGGAGATCATAACCCGTCCGCGCTTCATCGTCGCCATGTTGTGCGGTGTCGGCAGCTATACGCTGATGAGCTTCGTCATGACCGGCGCGCCCCTGGCGATGGTCGGCTGCGGGCTGTCCACCGACGATGCCACGCTCGGCATTTCCTGGCATGTAATGGCGATGTTCGGGCCGAGCTTCTTCACCGGCTCGCTTATCCACCGCTTCGGGGCGGAGCGGATCGTTGCCATCGGCCTGGCGCTGCTCGTCGGCTGCGCCGTGGTCGCTCTTTCAGGGCTGCAGCTCTGGCAGTTCTGGACCGCGCTCATCCTGCTCGGCCTCGGCTGGAATTTCGGTTTCATCGGCGCCACCGCGATCGTGGCCGAAAGCTACCGGCCCTCGGAAAAGAGCAAGGTGCAGGGCTTCCACGATTTCGTCCTGTTCGGCTCCGTCGCCTTTTCGTCGCTGATGTCCGGCGCTGTCTACAACGCCTGGGGCTGGGACATGCTGAACTGGGTGGTATTTCCGGTGGTTGCGCTATGTCTGGTCGCGCTTGCCGGCCTCAGACTGACAGGGGCGCGCCGCGCCACCTGACACGACGCTGTCGGGAGCGCCGGCTGTCTTTTCAGCCTCCGCGCATAAAATTATTGCGCTGTTCCCTCATCCTATGAAACCGTATGCCCCGACGGGGCGTTCCAGCCATGCTCATATCGGCGACTCAGGTTTACAGAGGGATTTCAAAAATGCTGTCCAAGAGGCTTATTGCCGGCGCCGCGCTGGCTCTTGTCGTCGCAACCGCTTCGGCTCACGCCGCGCCGGTGGTGGTGTCCTCCAAGATCGACACGGAAGGCGGGGTGCTCGGCAACATCATCCTGGCCGTGCTGAACGCCAACAAGATCGAGACAGCAGACCGCGTCCAACTCGGCGGCACGCCGGTCGTGCGCAAAGCGATCATCGCCGGCGAAATCGACATTTATCCCGAATATACCGGCAATGCCGCCTTCTTCTTCGAAAAGGCCAACGATCCACTCTGGAAGGACGCGGCGAAGGGCTATGAGCAGGCGAAGAAGCTCGACTACGACGCCAACAAGATCGTCTGGTTGTCGCCTTCGCCGGCCAACAACACCTGGGCCATCGCGCTGCGCAAGGATGTCACCGACGCCAACAAGCTGGTGACGTTGAGCGACTTCGGCAAATACGTCGCCGGCGGCGGCAATGTCGTCCTGGCGGCATCCGCCGAATTCGTCAATTCGGAAGCGGCGCTGCCTGCCTTCCAGACGACCTACGGCTTTACGCTGAAGCCGGAACAGCTCATCACACTGTCGGGCGGCGACACCGCTGCCACCATCGCTGCTGCCGCCAACCAGACCAACGGCGCCAACGCCGCGATGGTCTATGGCACTGACGGCGGCATCGCGCCGTCGGGTCTGGTTGTGCTCGATGACGACAAGGGCGTGCAGCCGGTCTATCAGCCGGCGCCGATCATCCGCGAAGCCGTGCTCAAGGAACATCCGGAAATCGAGACGCTGCTGAAACCGGTGTTCGAAAAGCTGGATCTGGTCACGCTGCAGGAGCTGAACGGCCGTGTCCAGGTTGGTGGCGAGCCGGCGAAGGGCGTCGCGGAAGACTTTTTGAAGAAGAACGGGTTCTTGAAGTAGGGCATCCGCAGCGGCCGTTGATATGAGATTTCACTCTTATCCGGCTGGCTCGCAGCCACCTTCTCCCCGCGGGGAAGAAGCCATGCGAGCGAAGCGGAGGCTGGGTGAGGGTTGGAATCCGCTCAAGCCGGGCGATGCCGCAGGTCGAGGCCCGCTGCCATGACCCTCCGCTTCAACAAGCTTGGCATCGTGATCGCAGCGATTGCCACCTATGCGGCATTCCTCGCGCCATTCGCCACCTTTCGCGCCAACCGCATCGTGCCGGGCGAGGGGCGTCTTATAATCGCAGCGTTACCGCCGACGGCAGGCTATCTGCTGCTTGCCGTCGTCATTATCTCCGCGCTCGTCGCTCTGTTCAGGACGCCGCTCATGTGGCGGCTTGTCGCCAGCGTAACGGTCCTGGCGGCTCTGGCTCTGCTGATCGGCGTTGCCGGTTCTTTCCTGACCCCGGAAGGCAACACCTTCGCGCGAATCTCGCCGGCCTCCGGCTTCTGGCTGCTGCTGTTCGCCTTTCTCCTGCTCTTGTCGGACGTGCTGGCCCGGCTCAGCCTTTCGCCCGTGGCGCGGGTGGCGGTTCTGTTGGCCGCAGCGGTGACGATCGGGCTCATTCTCGTGTCGGGAAGCTGGAACAGCCTTTCGATCCTCAAGGAATATGCCAACCGCGCCGACAGCTTCTGGGCCGAGGGATACAAGCACGTCGTGCTGGCGCTCGGCTCGCTGGTGGCTGCGGTGGTGGTCGGGGTGCCGCTGGGCATCCTCTGCCATCGTGTCGACCGGTTGCGGGCAGGGGTGTTGAACACCCTCAACATCATCCAGACCATCCCTTCCATCGCACTGTTCGGCATCCTCATCGCGCCGCTCGGCTGGGTGGCGGCGAATGTGCCGGGAGCCGCCGCACTCGGCATTCGAGGTATCGGCACTGCGCCGGCTTTCATCGCGCTTTTCCTCTATTCGTTGCTGCCGGTAGTGGCCAACACGGTGGTCGGCCTGGCCGGCGTGCCGCGCGCGGCCAACGATGCGGCGCGCGGCATGGGGATGACTGACCGGCAGCGCCTTTTCGGCGTCGAGTTCCCGCTCGCCTTTCCCGTCATCCTCACCGGTATACGCATCGTGCTGGTGCAGAATATCGGCCTCGCCACCATCGCCGCGCTGATCGGCGGCGGCGGCTTCGGCGTGTTTGTCTTCCAGGGCGTGGGCCAGACCGCGATGGATCTGGTGCTGCTCGGCGCCGTTCCGACCGTGGCGCTGGCCTTCGCCGCCGCCATCATCCTGGACGCCATCATCGAACTCTCTTCAACGGTCAGACGCAGGGAATCCGCCGCATGATCGAGATCGAGCACATCACCAAGCGCTATGACCAGACAACGGTCGTCGATGACGTTTCCATGGTGATCGAGCCCCGCACCATGACGGTGATCGTCGGCACCTCCGGCTCGGGCAAGACGACATTGCTGCGCATGATCAACCGGCTTGTCGAACCGACATCGGGCGCCATCAAGCTGGATGGCGTCGATAACAAGTCTGTGCCGGATTATCAGCTTCGCCGCTCCATCGGCTACGCCATCCAGGGCCACGGCCTGTTCCCGCACCGCACAGTCGCCCAGAACATCGGAACGGTCCCGGCCCTGCTTGGTTGGGATCAGCAACGCATCGACGAGCGGGTGCATGAATTGCTGACATTGTTCCAGCTCGATCCGCAATCGTTCGGTCCGCGCTATCCGCACGAGCTTTCCGGCGGCCAGCAGCAGCGCGTCGGCGTCGCACGCGCGCTCGCCGCCAAGCCGAACGTGCTGCTGATGGACGAGCCGTTTGGCGCGCTCGATCCGATTATTCGCGCCAAGGCGCAGGACGATTTGCTGGCTATCCAGAAGCAGATCGGCACGACCATCATCCTCGTCACCCACGACATGGAGGAGGCGGTCCATCTCGGCCACAAGATCGCCGTCATGGATGGCGGCAAGCTCATCCAGTACGCCACCCCGGCGGAAATCCTCGCCAACCCCGCCAGTAATTTTGTCGAGACCCTTGTCGGGCCCAGCGAGCGGCCCTTCCGTTTGCTATCGCTTGGGCCGGTGCGCGACGCGGTCGAGAAGGGCGCGGCGGAAGGCGAGGCGATACCCGCCGAGGCCACGCAGCGTGACGCCCTTGCCGAGTTGCTGTGGTCGGGCCGGCCGGCGCTTCCGGTCAAGGGGCCGGATGGCGCGCTGCTCGGCAAGGTGACCGTAGACGGACTGGTCAAGCGCGCCGCGAGGCCCGCTGCATGAAATGGTTGCCGACCCTGCTGCGGCTTGTATTGCTGATCGTACTGGTGGCCTTCATCGTCCATCCGGCATGGTTCGAGCCGTTGCTGAAGCCGCTCACGGAAAACAACGCGCCGGCCATCTACAACCAGGGCAGCCTGCTGTCGCTGACGCTGCTGCATCTGCGCACCGTGCTGATCGCAACCGTGGCCGCCACCATCGTCGCGGTCGGGCTGGCGATTCTGGTGACACGGCCGATCGGCGCCGAGTTCCTGCCGCTGTCGCGCAGCCTCGTCAACATCGGCCAGACCTTTCCGCCGGTCGCGGTTCTGGCACTGGCCGTGCCGGCCGTCGGCTTCGGCGAAAAGCCGACGCTCATCGCCCTGTTCCTCTACGGCCTGCTGCCGATCTTCGAGAATGCGCTGACTGGCCTCACCACATTGCCCGGCAATGTGCTGGAGGCGGCGCGCGGCGCCGGCATGACCGGCTGGCAGCGGCTCATCAAGGTCGAACTGCCGCTTTCCGTGCCGGTGATCCTCGCAGGCATCCGCCTTTCAGTCGTCATCAGCCTCGCCACTGCGACGATCGGCTCGACCGTCGCTGCAAAGACATTGGGCGAAGTCATCATCGCCGGCTTGCTGTCGAACAATCTGGCTTTCGTCCTGCAAGGCGGCCTGATCGTCGCGGCGCTTGCCGTGCTGATCTATGACGCGCTGTCGGCGTTGGAACGCGTTGCAGCGCGGCGCATGGGCAGGCTGGCAACCTGATCTATCGCCCAACCGGGCGGGCAGGGTGGTCCAACGTGATTTCCAGCTCGGTCCGCTCGCTTTCAATCACCCAGCGGCGGCGCAGCACCGAGAAATCATGGCGTTTGCTGTCGGATAGGATTGAAACCACATCGCCGACCTGGACGGCCGGTTCGAGCAGAAGCGCCGCAAGCCGCGCGCCAAGCCCCTCCTTGCCGGCATGGCGTTCCGCGCTCGCCGTCAGAACGATCCTCACCGGACGGTCGGTTGCGTCCGTGCCGAGACTCAGCGATTCATCTGCCCATTTACTGGAATTTTCAGCGGGAGTTCTGGCCATGACATTGCGTCTTTCCAAGATCATCATGTGTCTGTGTCTGGCGGTGTTCGCCTTTCTCGTCGCCTTCGGCAACATCACCGATTACGGCTCAAATTTCGCCTTTGTCCAGCATGTGCTGTCCATGGACACGACCTTTCCGGGCAATGCGCTGATGTACCGCTCGATCACCAACCCGTCATTGTGGACTGCCGGTTACTGGCTCATCATTCTCGGCGAGGCGCTGACCTGCGTCCTCTTTCTCATCGCGGCCTGGAATCTCTGGCAGGCGCGAGGTGGCAGCGGACAGGCCTTCAACGAGGCCAAGAAGTTCGCCGTCATCGCCACCACCATGGGGTTCCTGGTCTGGTATTTCGGTTTCATGGTCATCGGTGGAGAATGGTTCGCCATGTGGCAGTCGCAGACCTGGAACGGCCAGGAAGCGGCGTTCAAATTCTACATGACGATGCTTGCGGTGCTGATCTTCGTCATCCAGCCGGACGGCGATTTGCGCAAGGGGTGAGCGCCGTTATGGTCCGCTTGATCGGGAGCGGCGACAGGGACGTGGCATCGCACCCTACTTTTGGGCGAAAACCGGGCAAAAACCGAACAATTACTTGACGTTCAAACACCTGTTTCGCATAAGCCGCTGCGATAGGCAGGATTTCGCCATGGCGAATCCTGCCTCCGTTCCAACGGTCCGGGGAGGGGTTCGCCGGATCATCAAGCGAGGAAAATCCGCAAATGACCATGCTTTATGTCGTCATTCTCTGCGGCGTGCTTTCAATTGTTTATGCCATCTGGGCGACGCAGTCGGTGCTTGCGTCGGACCAGGGCAACGCGCGCATGCAGGAAATCTCCGCGGCCATACGTGAAGGCGCGCAGGCTTATCTTACCCGGCAGTACACCACCATCGCCATCGTTGGCGTGGTCGTTTTCGTACTCGCCTGGTGGCTGCTGTCCGGCACGGCCGCCTTCGGCTTCCTGATCGGCGCGGTGCTTTCGGGCGCGGCCGGCTTCATCGGCATGCACGTTTCGGTTCGCGCCAATGTGCGCACGGCGCAGGCTGCCTCCAACAGCCTTGCGGCGGGCCTCGACATCGCCTTCAAGTCCGGCGCCATCACCGGCATGCTTGTGGCTGGCTTGGCGCTGCTGGGCGTCTCCGTCTACTACTGGGTCCTCACCGGACCGCTCGGCCATGGCCCGGCCGACCGTGAGGTCATAGACTCGCTCGTCGCGCTCGGCTTCGGCGCTTCGCTGATCTCGATCTTCGCCCGTCTCGGCGGCGGCATCTTCACCAAGGGCGCCGACGTCGGCGGCGATCTGGTCGGCAAGGTCGAAGCAGGCATCCCCGAGGATGATCCGCGCAACCCGGCCACCATCGCCGACAACGTCGGCGACAACGTCGGCGACTGCGCCGGCATGGCTGCGGACCTGTTCGAGACCTATGCGGTGACGGTCGTCGCCACCATGGTTCTCGCCGCCATCTTCTTCGGCTCCGCCGCCAATCTGGCGGACATCATGATTTACCCGCTCGCGATCTGCGGCGCCTGTATCCTGACGTCGATCGTCGGGACCTTCTTCGTCAAGCTCGGCTCCAACGGCTCGATCATGGGCGCTCTCTACAAGGGCCTCATTGTCACCGGCGTCCTGTCGGTGGGCGGCCTGGCCGTCGCAAACTCCATGACGATCGGCTGGGGAGACGTGGGCACCGCCAACGGTATGACCATAACCGGCGCCAACCTGTTCATCTGCGGCCTGGTCGGCCTGCTGGTGACGGCGCTGATTGTGGTCATCACGGAATACTATACCGGCACCGGCAAGCGCCCTGTCGTCTCGATCGCCCAGGCGTCGGTGACCGGTCACGGCACCAACGTCATCCAGGGCCTCGCGGTCTCGCTGGAATCGACGGCACTGCCCGCCATCGTCATCGTCGGCGGCATCATCGGCACCTACCAGCTGGCCGGCCTGTTCGGAACCGCCATCGCGGTGACGACCATGCTCGGCCTTGCCGGCATGATCGTGGCGCTGGACGCCTTCGGTCCGGTGACCGACAACGCCGGCGGCATCGCCGAAATGGCAGGCCTCCCGAGCGAGGTCCGTCATTCGACCGACGCCCTCGATGCGGTGGGCAACACCACCAAGGCCGTCACCAAGGGCTACGCCATCGGTTCCGCCGGTCTCGGCGCGCTGGTGCTGTTCGCGGCGTACTCCAACGACCTGCAGTTCTTCGCCGCCAACGGTGCGAAATATCCGTACTTCGCGGATCTTGGCACCGTGTCCTTCGACCTGTCGAACCCCTATGTCGTTGCCGGCCTGATCTTCGGCGGCCTCATCCCCTACCTGTTCGGCGGCATCGCCATGACGGCCGTCGGCCGCGCCGCAGGCTCCATCGTCGAGGAAGTGCGCAAGCAGTTCCGCGAGGATCCGGGCATCATGCAGGGAACGTCGAAGCCAAACTATGCCCGCGCGGTCGATATCCTGACCCGTGCGGCCATCAAGGAGATGATCATCCCGTCGCTGCTGCCGGTGTTGGCGCCGCTCGTCGTCTATTTCGGTGTGCTGCTGATCTCGGGCTCCAAGGCCTCGGCTTTCGCCGCACTCGGCGCATCGCTGCTCGGCGTCATCGTCAATGGCCTGTTCGTCGCCATCTCGATGACCTCGGGTGGCGGCGCGTGGGACAACGCCAAGAAGTCGTTCGAGGATGGTTTCGTCGACAAGGACGGCGTCAAGCACCTGAAGGGCTCCGAAGCGCACAAGGCTTCGGTGACCGGCGACACGGTTGGCGATCCCTACAAGGATACCGCCGGTCCGGCCGTTAATCCGGCCATCAAGATCACCAACATCGTCGCGCTGCTGCTGCTCGCCGTCCTGGCGCACAGCTAAGCGAAAACAGGTTCCGCCCGGCCGTCGCGCCGGGTAAGGCCTGACATGAAAAAACCCGCGGAAGTGATTCCGCGGGTTTTTGTTTTGGCAGTTGGCTGTTCAAGCCAATCAATTGGGAAGAACGTCAGCCGTTGCCGCCGCCCATCATGCTTCCGGCAGCGCCCGGCGAAAGCTTGCCGGCGCCGCGGATGACCTGCTGCAGGAAGTTCTGGTCCTTGCCGCCGGTCGGCGTCGTGCGGGTGATGAAATCGAAGACCTTGCCGTCCTTCAGGCCATAGTTGGCGATGTTGGTGACACGACCGTCCTCACCGAAATAGACGGCGAGGACGCGCTGGTCGATCAGCTTCGGCTTTTCGAAGGCGACCGAACGTTTCCGTGTCTGGGAAATGTAGTAGAATACCTCGTTGTCGAAGGTGGCGGTGGTGGAGGGACTGCCGAGCGCCAGCAGCACCTGTTCGCGGCTCGATCCGACCGGAACCTGGTCGAGAGCCTGCTGGTCGATGATGTAGCCCTGGTTCAGGGTCTCTCCCGGGTTCAGGTCGCCGATCACCTTGGAAGAGTTGCAACCGGAAACGCCTGCGGCCAAGGCCAGCAGCGACACGATTGCGGTCTGTCTCGGCGACAGGGCCGACTTGATTTTGAGCGCGCCCACCAACAACTCCATTCCTATCAACCACGCTTGCGCGAGGCGGCAAAAGCGGTAAACCAGCTTACGAGCCGATGCAACCAGGCCGCACCAACTAACAGGTCCAGGGAGACCGCTCAATGTTCCAGCGCCTGTTTGGCCGTGAACGGCGCGCCAACCGCGCGATTACCGAGGCGCTCTACGCACGAATCGTGGCGGCGGCGCGGCAGACGGTGTTTTATTCCGACTGGAATGTGCCCGATACGCCGCTTGGACGGTTCGAGCTGCTGTCGCTGCATATGTTCATGCTGCAGCATCGCCTTCACGGCGAGAAGGGCGTTGTGGCAGAGGTCGCCCAGGTGCTGATCGACGAGTTCTTCCTCGATGTCGAGCATTCGCTGCGTGAGCTCGGCATCAGCGATGTCGGCGTGCCCAAACGCATGAAGAATCTCGCCAAGATGTACTATGGCCGCACCGCTGCCTACGCGGAAGCGCTGGAGAATGACGATGCGGAGGCGCTGGCCGCCGCGCTCCGCCGCAATGTACGTCCGAATGTGCAGGAGTGGTCGGAGGCTTCGCAACTCGCGTCCTATGCGATGCGATGCAGCCACGAACTGGCGGCCCAGCCTTCGGATGCCATCTGCGCCGGCGAATTGCGGTTCCCCGACGCAGCGGCATGAGGATATCACGATGAGAAATGCCGAAACCCGAAGCCCGGTCTCCTTCGAGGCGCATGTCGCGCGGCTGCCGCAGAAGGGGCTGCCCGTTGCCCAAGAGGCCGATGAGAAACAGAGGCAGGCCCTGGCGGCCGACCATGATCTGCTTTCAGTGGAAAACTACCGCGCCGAACTGCTGGTCACGCCATGGAAACGCCATGGGGTGAAGGTATCGGGCCGTGTGGAAGCCGATATCACCCAGGCCTGCATCCTGACGCTGGAGCCTATCACCGCGCATATAGAGGAGGCGGTGGAAGGTCTTTTCCTGCCTGAGGACTCCAAGCTTGGACGGCTTGGCTTCGAGGGCGGCGGCGAAATACAACTCGATGCCGAGGGCCCGGACAGTCCGGAGACGTTCTCGGGCGATACGGTGGATGTCGGCGCATTGGCGGAGCAGTTCTTTGGCCTGGCCATCGATCCCTATCCGAGAAAACAGGGCGTCTCGCTGGAGCTGGACGGAGAAGGCGAGCAGCCCGAAACCGAATTCCAGCAAAAGCTCAGGTCCTTGCTCGGAAAATCCTGAAACCGTGGCAAATGACGAAAACCCGGTTGTGCGGTCGGCCAAAACCGCTATTTTCGCCGAACGTCGCGGGCGGCCTGCCCGAACATGTGAGAAGAGCAGCGCGTGATCAAAATTTCGATTGATGCCATGGGCGGCGATCACGGGCCTGGCGTGATCATTCCCGCGCTCATGCTGGTCGCGACCCGCCGCCCCGACATCAGCTTCATCATCTATGGCCGCGAAGAAGCGGTGCGCCCGGAACTGGCGAAATTTCCGCAACTGGCCGCAAAGAGTGAATTCATTCACTGCGACATCGCGGTGAAGATGGACGACAAGCCGAGCCAGGCGCTGCGCCATGGCCGCTGGAAGTCGTCCATGTGGAAGGCGATCGAGGCGGTCAAGAGCGGTACCGCCGAAGCCTGCGTTTCCGCCGGCAACACCGGCGCGCTGATGGCGATGTCGAAGTTCTGCCTGCGCACGATGGCCAACATCGACCGCCCGGCCATCGCGGCGATCTGGCCGACCCTGCGCGGCGAAAGCATCGTTCTGGATGTCGGCGCGACCATCGGCGCCGATTCGCACCAGCTGGTCGACTTCGCCATATTGGGCACCGGCATGGCCCGCTCCGTCTTCGGCATGAACAGACCCTCGGTCGGCCTGCTGAATGTCGGTGTCGAGGAGATCAAGGGTCAGGAAGAGGTCAAGGACGCCGGCCGCCTGCTGCGCGAAGCCGACATGGCGTCGATGAGTTATCATGGCTTCGTCGAAGGCGACGACATCGGTAAGGGGGCCGTGGACGTGGTCGTGACGGAAGGTTTTTCCGGCAATATCGCGCTGAAAACCGCCGAAGGCACCGTCCGCCAGATCGCCGGCTATCTGCGCGCGGCGATGAGCCGGACGCTGATGGCGCGCATCGGCTATCTGTTCGCCAAGAGCGCGTTTGACACGCTGCGTGAAAAAATGGATGTCAGCCGCGCGAATGGCGGCGTGTTTCTGGGTTTGAACGGCATCGTCGTCAAAAGCCATGGCGGCGCCGATTCGGAAGGCTTTGCCGCTGCGGTCGAATTGGCCTACGACATGGTCCGCAACCGGCTCCTCGACCGGATCGAAGCCGATCTCGATCTGTTTCACACACGCAATCCGCTGGCTACGAAGGCAGGCAGAGCTGCCGCCGAAGCCGACGAAGAAGGGTAAGAATAGTTGATCAGGTCAGTTGTGCTCGGCGTCGGGTCTTCGTTGCCCCGTCGCGTCATGAAGAATACCGATCTGGAAGGCGTCGTCGAAACCTCGGACGAGTGGATCATCCAGCGCACCGGCATCCGCCAGCGCTATATCGCCGCCGACGACGAGACGACCGCATCGCTGGGAGAGGCGGCCGCGCGCGCCGCATTGGCGAGCGCCGGGCTGATCGCCGATGACATCGACCTGATCGTCCTGGCGACCTCGACGCCGAACAACACATTCCCTGCCACCGCCGTCGAGATTCAGGAACGCCTCGGCATGCGGCACGGTTTTGCCTTCGACATGCAGGCGGTCTGCTCCGGTTTCGTCTATGCGGTCACGACCGCGGATCTCTACATACGGGGCGGACTGGCCAAACGTGTCCTTGTCATCGGCTCCGAAACCTTTTCGCGCATTCTTGACTGGAAGGACCGTTCCACTTGCGTGCTGTTCGGCGACGGCGCCGGCGCGGTGGTTCTGGAAGCCGGGGAAGGCGAGGGCACGGTCGCGGATCGCGGCGTGTTGGCCCAGAGCCTGCGCTCAGACGGTTCGCACAAGGAAAAGCTCTATGTCGATGGCGGTCCATCGACCACCGGCACGGTCGGCCACCTCCGAATGGAAGGCCGCGAAGTCTTCAAGCATGCGGTCGGTATGATCACCGACGTCATCGAAGAAACCTTTTCGCAGGCCGGCATAACCGCCGACGACCTCGACTGGTTCGTGCCGCATCAGGCCAATAAACGAATTATTGACGCTTCCGCCAAGAAGCTCGGGATAGCCGAGCAAAAGGTGGTGGTGACGGTCGATTTGCACGGTAATACGTCGGCGGCGTCGGTGCCGTTGGCCCTTTCGGTCGCGGTCGGCGACGGCCGCATCAAGAAGGGCGATCTCGTCCTGCTCGAGGCCATGGGTGGCGGCTTTACCTGGGGTGCGGTGCTTATTCGATGGTGAGGCCGAACCGGACGGTTCGGTCCTTGACCTTGCCGGGTCAATTACTTACGCTCGGCAGTTGCTTGTAACGATTTATGTTTTTGATTTGATGGGACGGTTGCATGGGGGGAAAGACACTTACGCGTGCCGATCTTGCCGAAGCCGTTTACCGTAAGGTCGGCCTGTCGCGTACTGAGTCTGCCGAACTCGTGGAAGCGGTTCTGGACGAGATTTGTGAAGCGATCGTGCGCGGCGAAACGGTGAAGCTGTCCTCGTTCGCCACGTTCCACGTCCGCTCCAAGAACGAGCGCATCGGCCGCAATCCCAAGACCGGCGAGGAAGTGCCGATCCTGCCGAGGCGCGTGATGACCTTCAAGGCCTCCAATGTCCTGAAGAGCCGCATCCTGCGCTCGCATCAGAACAGCAAGTCCAAGAGCGGCAAGTAGTTTCCCGGCTTCCGCCACCGCTTCCTGGTCGAGCCTTCTATTCTTGTGCGGTTGATAACCTGTCGCCCGGCTTGAATGTTGGCATGCAAACCGCTGAAATACGGTTCGATTCGGCGTATGATGCCGTGTCATCGTTCAGCGTGAGGAATTGCCCCATGGACAAGAGCCCGGATGCATTCCGAACCATCAGCGAAGTGGCGGAGGACCTCGATCTTCCGCAGCATGTGCTGCGTTTCTGGGAAACGCGGTTCAACCAGATAAAGCCGATGAAGCGTGGCGGCGGTCGCCGTTACTACCGGCCGCAGGATGTGGAGCTGATCAAGGGCATACGCCATATGCTCTACGACCAGGGCTACACGATCAAGGGCGTGCAGAAGCTGCTGCGCGAGAACGGCAACCATTTCCTTGTCGCCATCGGCAATGGCGATATGGCCGCCGTGGAAGCCATCGCGCAGCGCAAGCAGGCCGACAGCGTACCGCTCACCTCCGGCGCGCAGCCGCGTTCGGGCGACGAGGAAATGCTGGTCGGCCAGCCCAAGGTGAAGCCCAGCCGGCGTTTCTTCGGCCTTGGCAAGGCGGATGACGATGGTCCGGTGCAGCCGGACTCCGGCAAGCTGTCGCGCGACAACCGCGCGCTGCTGCAGGAGGCGCTATTCGACCTGCTGGAATGCAAGCGCCTGCTCGACCAGGTCCGCTAAAGCCACTGCTCGGCGTTGCGCAAAGCCTATCGCCGGATGCCATGGCGGGAGCATGGTGCGGCATTTCGGTCTCATGCAGGAACCATCCCGCCGAGTGGCCGTTTCCAATCCTCTGACAACGAGGGAAACGTCCCATGGCACTCTTTTCGCATTTGAACGATATCGACCTCGAAAAGGAGGTCCAGACGCTTTCGCGTGAGCTTTCCGCGCTCAAGCGTGCGGTCTCCAAGCGTGGCAGCGCCTACTACGATGGCGGGCGGGAAGCAGCCTGGGATTTGTATTCAGACGTCGCCGATCGCTTCAGCGACGCATTGCCGTCGATTCGCAAGCGTGCCAGGGCACTCGAGACCACCGCACGGGATCACCCGGCGACCGCCGCTACGGTGGGCCTGGTGGTGCTCGGCCTTGTCGCTACCGTTATCTACAGCCGCCGCCGCTGACCTCCAGTCAAAACGGCACTGCGGAGAAAAGGCGGTCGTCTTCCCATGACCGCCTTTTCGTATGCGGGATAGGGTCAGTTCGTGCGAGTCTTCAGCTTGACGCCAGGCACGACCTTCATGGTTTGGCTGCACTTGCCATAGACAGTTCCGTCGGTCTGGGTGCCGTCCGTGTATTTGCCCTTGCACTCGGCCTGCAGCAGGACGCAGGACCCTGAACCCTTGCAAAGCGCGCCGCCATTGCCGTCTGGAAGTACATCGGCCGAAGCCGTGCCGGCAACCGAGCCGAGCGCGGACAGCGCCAGCGCCCCAGCGAGGGACAGGCGCCTGAAATTCGAGAGAGTATTCATTTGCACGTTTCCTTTGTTGGAGGATCGCCGTCGCGGCGTCCATGGCCAGTGGGTGCGGCCAGGCAAGGAAAGGTTCATGGAACAGCTAGGAAAAATCGGAAGGGCGCGGCCGGGGCGTTGAAAGGATCGGTAAGGCAAGGTCTTCGCACAACGCGGAAACCGTCGCCGTGGATTTCATCCGATTGGCCCCTTGCGTCGCAATCACTGAGAATGTAGGGCTTTCCACGGTCCGGAGTGTAGCGCAGCCCGGTAGCGCACTTGACTGGGGGTCAAGGGGTCGTGGGTTCGAATCCCGCCACTCCGACCATTTCGAAAAATCCCCGCTCGAAATTCTGTTACGTCCCGTTTACCATAATCGGACGTGCCAGCAACGAATGCACAGTTTGGCCGTTCCTTCCTGTGGAGGAACGGAATGCCATGGAAAATGGCCTGCCGAGATTTCAGTGCATGCCTGAAAGTTCCGGCACCTGGATGGTCTGGGACAATGAGACGGGTCGGCCCGCGACGCTGGGCGGATGCATCATCGGAGGACGGTCCGAAATGCGCGCCAGGACGGCCTGCGAAATCCTGACCAAAATCTATAACAACCGGCTGGACGCGCGGTCCATACGACGGACGGTGCAGCGTTAAGAGGTTGGACCAGGCACGGGCCGTCTTCCAGCTGTCGCCCCCGCGCGCCGCAATTGCCACTGGTGACGGTATTCCAGCCCTATGCCGCCCCAGATCAGGCCGAGCAGCAGGTAGAAATGCCGCCAGTGGTCGGTGTCGATGAAGGTGCCGAGGGCGATGTGGCCGATATAGACGACATAGGCGCACAACACATAGGGCTGCCACGGCCGGTCGCGCAGCAGCAGGCGGAAGCCCGCCGCCACCGTCCATAATGTCAGCGTCAAATACGAGACGAAGCCGAGCCAGCCATAGTCCATCAGCGACTTGAGCCAGATATTGTGCGTGTCCTCGCCAAGGATTTGCCCGAACACCAGCGGACCGATGCCGAGCGGGTGCTCCAACGCCATCTGGAAGCCGATCGTATAGCGGGCGAAGCGCCCGAGGCGCGCCGAATCGTAGTTCTGCGCCAGCTTGGCGCGTTCGGCGAGCATGTCGGCGACACCCGGTATCTGCAGGATGACGATCATCGCCACCGCCAGCAGCGCGATAGCCACAATGGTCATGACGACGATGCGCAGCTTGAAAACGCCGCTCCGGCTCTGCAGGAACAGGATGCCCGTCAAAAGGATCGCCGAAGCGCCGAAAAGACCCCAGGCGCCACGTGAGAACGACAGGAAAAGACCGGCCATGATGATCAGCAGCGGAATTGCCAGAAGCGGCATGCGAGAGACAGGCCCGGTAATCAGACGGTAGAGCAGGTAGATGCCAGGCAGGACTAGGAACGGACCGAAAACGTTCGGATCCTGAAAGACGCCGGCCGCGCGTCCGTATTTGGTGAACATCTCGGTGCCCGGAAGGAGTCCGAAATAGCCAATGATGCCGGCAAGCGACGTCAGCAGGGCGGCAACGACATAGGCGAAATAGATCAACCGGTAGGTCTCCGGTCGCGCCTCGGTCACGGCGGCAAAGAAGATGGCGGTGAAGGCCAGGAACAGCGACACCGCCAGATACAGCGGCGTATCCATCAGATCGGCCATCTGCGTCATCGAGACGAAGCCGCCGATGTTGAACAGGATGATCAGCACCACCAGCGGCGAGATCGCTCGCGATATTCTAAGCCCGAACAGCGCCCAGACGACAAGCAGGCCGGTCATGTAGAGGTCGTAAGGCGCCGGCTCGTTGATGACGAAGCCGGACAGGAACACGCCGAGAAAGATCGCACCGGAAGCGATCAGGGCGATCAGCTTGGCGTTGACGGCCTCTTGCGGCAGTGCGTGCGAGGCCGCGCTCAATAGGCGTTTTCCGTGTTGAGCAGGCGCGCTGGCGTCAAAAGCAGGATCTTGAGGTCGAACATCAACGACCAGTTCTCGATGTAGTAGAGATCGAACTCGGTGCGCATCCGGATCTTCTCGTTGGTGTCCATCTCGCCGCGCCAGCCGTTGATCTGCGCCCAGCCGGTCACGCCCGGCTTCACCTTGTGGCGGGCGAAATAGCCGTCCACCACTTCGTTGTAGAGCAAATTGTGCGATTGCGCCGCCACCGCATGGGGGCGGGGACCGACCAGTGAGAGTGAGCCGAACAGTGCATTGAAGAACTGCGGCAGCTCATCGACCGACGTCTTGCGGATGAAGCGCCCGACCCGCGTCACGCGAGGATCGTTCTTGGTCACGGTCTTCTTGGCGGTCGGGTCCGACTGGTTCGTATACATGGACCGGAACTTGTAGACCTCGATCTCCTCATTGTTGAAGCCATGGCGCTTCTGCTTGAAGAGGACGGGGCCGGGGCTGTCCAGCTTGATGGCGATGGCGGTGGCCAGCATGACAGGCGAGAAAAGAACGATGCCGATAATCGAGAAGAAAATATCGAAGGCACGCTTGGCGACCGAATCCCAATCGTTGATCGGCCGGTCGAAGATATCGAGCATCGGCACCGCGCCGATATAGGAATAGGCGCGAGGCCGGAACTGCAGCGCGTTGGAGTGGGCGGAAAGCCGGATATCGACCGGCAGCACCCAGAGCTTCTTCAAAAGCTGGAGCACGCGGGTTTCCGCCGTGATCGGCAGCGACACGATCAGCATGTCGATGCGCGCGATCCGCGCGAACTCGATCAACTCCGAAACATTGCCGAGCTTCGGATAGCCAGCGACGATGGGCGGCGAACGCCGGTCGTCGCGGTCGTCGAAGATGCCGCAGATACGGATATCGTTGTAAGGCTGCTTCTCGACTGAGCGGATCAGCCCCTCGGCCGCCTTGCCGCCGCCGACGATCACGGCGCGCCGTTCCATGCGGCCGTCGCGGGCCCAGCGCCGCAGCAGGACCGACATGACGAGCCTGAGGCTGAACAGGAGCACGAAACCGGCCACGAACCAGGTGCCGAAGAGAAGGCGCGAATAGTCCGCCGACATCTTCATGAAGAAGGCCGTCAACGCCATCAGCGCGAAGGTTCCAGACCAGATAAGCAGCAGACGCCCGAAATTCGTGACGGGTCGCATCAATGTGGAGACCTGATAAAAATCGGTCACGTCGAGCAGGACGACGGCCAGCAATGAGGTCGCGGCGATGACAAGCGGGTATTGCCAGGCCAGATGGGTGAAGAACCCGACGAAATAGCAGTAGACCGCAATGCCTGAGAGGAGCAGCAGCGAAAATTCGACCAACCGCAGGACACCGCTAACCATGACGGGAGACATGGTGTCCCGCCTGTATTGCGAAGCCACCTGTCGCGCCACGTCATTAATTCCCGTCGATGACGGGGCGGAATCCGGGGTCTCGAATTTGCGCACCGCGTCCATCGAGAAACGGTGCGCGGGGTCGATTTCGTTCATGGGATTGCTCGGCTACTCTGCCAACAGACTAGCAAGAGAGAGCTAAGAAAGCCTTGAAACAACGTTTAGCTTTGGAATGGCCTGGTTTCAGGATCAGCGCCTGAGGGCGGAGAAATAAGCCTTCTCGATGTCGGCCGCCATAACGTCTGCGCCGAACCGCTTCTTCAGGTCGGAAATGTCGGGCATCAGGCGGCTGTATGCGTCGAGGTCGCCAAGGGCGTCGGCGATCTTGTCGGCCAGTTCGGCCGCATCCGGCTTCACCAGCGCCGCGGAGCCGGCGCCGAAAATTTCCGGAATGCCGCCGACCGCGCTGGCGATCATGGGTTTGCCCGCGGCCAGCGTTTCGAGGACGATGTAGGGCATCGCCTCGGCTCGCGACGGGACGATGACCAGACGGGCCAGCGCGAACGCCTGGCGCGCCGGCATTGGCGGCATGAAGCGCACCCGTTCATCAAGCCCGAGCCGCTTGACCTGGTCGCGGTAGCGCGGAAGGTCGTCACCGTCGCCCACCATGACGGCGCTGATGTCGCGTCCGAGTCGAAGTTCGGCCTGCGCCAGCGCATCGATGAAGATATCCGGTCCTTTGAGATCGCGCATCATGCCGATGTAGAGCAGGTCAGCCGCACCCGGAGCCGAGACGACGGGTTCGAATTCTTCGGCGCGCAGGCCGTTGTAAACCAGGCCGTTCGGCACCGGCGGTTCGCCGACCTTGCGCCTGTAGGCTTGATATTCATAGTCCGAAACGAACAGCAGATAGTCGGTAAAGCGTGCCATCAGCCGCTCGATGGAGAAAAAAATCCTGCCGACGAATGTCTTCTCGTCATAGTGCAGGCTGCCGCCATGCGGCGAATAAAGGCGGGCTACGCGAGACCTTGATACCCGCAACAACGAGCCGAACAGACGCGCATAGGTTCCACCCTTGGCGCCGTGCCCATGAAGCACGTCCGGCTGCAATTCCTTGATGATCCTGTATGTCCTCCAGGCCGAGGCGATGTCGCCGGGCCCGATATGACGCTGCATCGGCGTGCGATGCACGCCCAGCGCCAGTTTTTCCTTCATGTCGTCGAAGAGGCGTTCCTCGAACTCGCCACCGGTGGTGGAGTCGCACACGATGCCGACCTGATGGCCTTGCGCGATCTGCGCATCCGTCAGGTCGCGCACGTGCCGGAATATGCCTCCGACAGGCGACCGAAAGCAGTGAACGATCCTCAACCTGCCTGCCACGGCGTCAGAACAGCCGTTCGCGGACGTAAACGGTGTCACCGGGCAACAGCGGGTCGGATGTTCTGACCGTTCCGGTGATCACCTTGCCGTTGATGTCGCGGGTAATGTCGACGCTGCCCTGATTGGCTCGGGCGCTGTAACCGCCGGCGATCGCCACCGCCTTCTGGACGGTCAGGCCGGGAACATAGGAGTACTGGCCGGCGGCGCCGACTTCGCCCATGACGAAGATCGGCCGATAGCGGTCTATCTCGACCGATACGTCCGGATCGCGCAAATAGCCCTGGCGCAATTTGGCGGCGATTTCGCCCTCAAGCTGCTGCGCCGAGTGTCCGCGCGCCGGAACCAGGCCGACCAGCGGAAGCGACAAATAGCCCGATTGATCGACGCTGTAGGTGTTCGTCAGCCCTTCCTGTTCGAACACGGTGATGCGGACACGGTCGCCGGCGCCAAGGCGATAGGGTTGGTTGAGTACATCATGGAAGGCGGCAGGCGCCGGGCGGTAACTGGAGCAGCCGGCAAGCAGCGAGACGGCAAGAAGTGCTCGAAACAGCGGGGCGGGGCTTTTCATCACCGTGCAACACACTTTCGTCTGGTCGCCGGGAACGTTGCGGCGACTCTGAGGATCGATGCCGTTATCCTCCTGTTAGGGTTAATGGTCGGTAAAAGAAGTCTTCGGAATTGCCGCGCCCTCGCGGTCGCGCGCGCGGTGATTTCTCTGATCCTGACGATAGCATCGCCAGATGCCGTGGCTTCGTCTCTTAACCGCTGAGTTACCATAGTTGTTTACGCTGCAGCCCAACCCGGTATGGGAGCAGGATGCATGTCAGGCGTACAATCCACGGCCGCAGATATCGATGTCGACCTCAGGCGGCTCTTTGGCAGTCTTGCCAGGAACTGGCTGCGGATCGCCATTGTCGCCATTGCGGTCGCCACGCTGGCTTTCGTTCTGGCCTGGCTCGCGACGCCGCAATACAAGGCGGAAACCCGTCTTCTGATCGAAACGCGCGAATCGGTTTTCACTCGCCCCGATGGGAACTCCGAGGCGGACCGGCCGATCCTGGATGAGGAGGGGGTCACCAGCCAGGTCGAGGTCATCGCGTCCTCCGACATCCTGAAGCGAGTCGCGCAGAAGCTTGATCTTGCCCGTCTGCCGGAATTCGATCCCGCCGCCCACACATCGGCCGTCGATCGCCTTCTTATCATCGCCGGACTGAAAAGCGATCCGGGTGAAATCCCGGCCGAGGAGCGCGTGCTGAAAAGCATGCGTGAGAAGCTCAATGTCTATCGCGTCGAGACGTCGCGCGTCATCGTCATCGAGTTTTCGTCACAGGACCCGAAACTGGCGGCGGAAATCCCGAATGCGATCGCCAACGCCTATATCGCCTTCCAGGGCAACGCCAAGCAGGAATCCAATTCGGCCGCGACGGACTGGCTGGCGCCGGAAATCGCCGATCTCTCCAAGCGCGTCAAGGATGCCGAGGGCAAGGTCGCCGCCTACCGCGCGCAGTCCGATCTTCTGATCGGCCAGAACAATTCCATTCTCGCCACGCAGCAGCTTTCGGAAATGTCTTCCGAACTGTCGCGCGTCCGCGCCAGCCGCGCTTCGGCGGAGGCGACTGCCGCCGGCGTGCGCAAGGCGCTCGATGGCGGCGGTTCGCTCGACGCACTGCCGGAAGTCTTGTCCTCGACTCTGATCCAGAGGCTGCGCGAACGGCAGGTCCAGCTCAAGTCCGACATCGCCGACCTCTCGACCTCGCTGCTCGACAATCACCCGCGCATTCGCGCGCTGCGCTCGCAGCTTGTCGATCTCGACCAGCAGATCCGCAACGAAGCCCAGAAAGTGCTCAAGGGCCTCGTCACCGAGGCGCAGACCGCCCAGGCGCGGGAAAATCAGCTTATCGCCGATTTGAACAAGCTGAAGGCCGAATCGGCGCGCGCTGGCGAGGAGCAGGTAGAGCTCAATGCGCTGGAGCGTGAGGCCAACACCCAGCGCCAACTGCTTGAATCCTACATGACGCGCTACCGCGAGGCCGCCTCACGCACCGACCGCAACTACCTGCCGGTCGATGCACGCGTCTTCTCGCCCGCAGTCGCTCCCACCGAAGCCTATTTCCCCAAGACGATCCCGATCGTCGCGGCGGCCTTTGTCGGCTCGCTGCTGATCATGGCCATCGTGACGTTGCTGCAGGAGCTTTTCTCCGGCCGCGCCATGCGCCCCGCCCCAGGCCGCCGTCTGGAGCCTGTGGAGGAGGTCGCCATGCCGGTCGCCCAACCTGATGCGGCGCGCGCAGATCTGCCGCCGGTGCTACCGGCGCGCCCTAGACGCGAGAAGCCTTTGCCGCCCGAGCCATCCCTGTCGCCCGAGGCTGTTGCCCGCGAATGGGAGAGCGAGAGGGAGGTTCGTTTCGAGCCTGCCGCTCCGGCGCCACGCAAGCTAGAGCGCACGGTTTCGCGGCTGGGCGAGATCGACATCGAAAAGGCGGCTGAAAAACTGATCGCTGGCGGGGCTGCCCGCGCCATCTTCGTGTCTCCGGAAGGGGACGAGGCCGCTGCCAGCTCGATCTTGGTGGCGCGCGAGGTCGCGGATTCCGGCCTGCGTGTCCTGCTGCTCGATCTTACGGCTTCGGGCGCCGCCTCGCTGCCCATGCTGGACAGCGGCCTGTTTCAGGGGATTACCAATCTGCTTTCCTCGCAGTCGCAGTTCAGCGACGTCATTCACGCCGACCATTATTCGGATTGCCACGTCATCCCGGTGGGAACCGCCGATCCGGTGCGCGCCATGCGCGCGGCCGACCGGTTGCCGATCATCATGCAGTCACTGACGACTGCCTATGACCTCGTGGTCGTCGAGTGTGGGCCAGCCGATGCCCAAGGCATCCGCCGCCTTGTCGGCGAGGCGACAGAAGTGTTCGTTTCGATGCTGGAGCCCGACGACGCCGTGGCAGACGCGGCGGTAAAATTGATCGAAAGCGGCTATCCTGATTTGACGCTGGTGACACCGGTCGGCTACGAACCGCCGCCGCTGCCGGGACGCCGCTCGGCAGCCTGAAGACTTTCACAAAGTGCTCGTTAGCTATCGTCCTCGGACGGCGTCTGTTTGCCCGCCGCCTTGCGGCGCAGCATCTTGGTCAGCTTCCATATTGTCGGGCTGTTCTTGACGAACGCCTTCGCGCGGGCGTTCTGGTGAAGGACGAAGGAAAGGGCCCGGCCTTTCGCGGTCAGCGGAACCAGTACGTCGACATGCTGGGTTTCCAGATCACACCAAAGCCGCTTGTAGGGCTCGTCACCGACGGAGAAATCATAAACGGCAAAGCCCTGTTGGCAGGCTTCCTTGATGTTTTCGAAGAACAGGAAATCGCCCGGGCTGGCATAGGCGAGCTCATCTTCTGCAATGGCTCCGAACTCGCAGATCAGCCGCTTTCCCGAGAGGCTTGAGCCGGTTACCGCGCGCAGTTTGCCGCCGACCTCCAGCCCGTGCAGGACGAAAGAAGGTTCTTGTTCCCGCAGCGCATCGGTAAACAGCGCATGAAAGAACACCCTGACATCGGCGCTGCCGAAGGCATTGGGGATGCCCATGCGGCGAAAGCGGAACTCCTTCATCCCGAAGAATGCGTCGAGCAGCGAATGGACCTCTGTCGGTGTCGTCGCCCGCAGCCGACGGAAGCTGCCGGCCGTCTCGAATTTGCGCGTCTGCGAGCGATGCTTCTTGCGCTTCCGCTTGCCGCTGGCCCGATCAAGCAATCCGTCGAAACCTCCGTCCAGATCGACGGCAAGCGACAGGTTGGGGCTCGGAAAATTCGGCAGGGCGGAGAGCGGGTTTGCCCGGCCATCGAGTTCCGGCAGCAGCCGCTGCAGCGCCAGCACGTCGATATCCGGCCGCAGGCGGGCGATCTCGTCGAACAGCGAGCGCACAGCCTGACAGCTCACCCGACCCAGCCATTCCGGATCGGCGGCGGCGAAATTGCCATTGGCATGACGGTCGCCCATGAAGCGGGCAACCCTGAAAGGACCGGACCGAACGACTTCCAGCGCCAGCGCCAACACAGGGCGGCCATCGACATTCAACATGGCGATCAGCGAGTCTGGATGGACTTCTCCAACCCAGTGCCGCACCCAACTCCCGCTTTGCGCAGGCGCGAACACGGCGGAGCGACAGAATTGTTCGTAGGCGGCGAGGGTTTCGGAGGATGCAGCGGAGACGGTGACGCTGACGGCAGGGCCCGACGAGGCGCGTTGCATCGCCATCGCGGCCGTGGAGCCGTTTCCGTCGAATGACGCTGTCGCGTCGATCATCTTTCCGTCCTTGGCGCGGTGCGCCCGTGCTTGCATGGGCACATTGGCGAGGCAAAACTAGGCGTAAAAGATGAATGAATGATCGACACGATCGGGAAGATGCCGCCTGATCGCCGGATCGTCAGGGTTTTGGGCCGGGTTCGAGGATCAGCCATTTGATGATGCCCATCGCGGGCAGCACCCACACAAGGCCGCTCAGCAGGAAGAAAAGCAGATGCGCCAGCGGCCCGGACTGCGAAAGCTGCGCCACCGCCACGATCGTCGCCACGATGGCATAGACGATCACCAGCAGCACGAGCAGCACGGTTCCGATCAGTTTCTTCAGGCGGATGGGCATGTCACGCTCTCTTTTGGAAATATCGCTTAGGCCCGCCGCGCTTTCGGCGCAACCCGTCACGAACGGCGCGACCGCGTGCCGCGCCGTCCGGCCTTGCCAGCGTCTGTGTCATGGTTCACCTATCCGCCACCTTGACCGAACGGATCATGGATATGAGCAGCATTTCCTCGACAGCAGAGCCGCTGGTTGCCCGCGACCGCGACCTGCACAACCGCGCGCTTGTTCGCGGCTGGCTCTATCTGGTGCTTCTGGTGCTGTTCGCGCTGGTGTTGGTCGGCGGTGCGACAAGGCTGACCAACTCCGGCCTGTCGATCACCGAATGGAAACCCATCCATGGCGTCATTCCGCCGCTCAACGATGCGGAATGGCAGGAGGAGTTCGCCCGCTATCAGCAGATTCCGCAATATTCGGAGATCAACAAGGGCATGGATGTCCATGCCTTCAAGTCGATCTTCTGGTGGGAATGGGCGCACCGCATCCTGGCGCGCGGCGTTGGCTTCGTCTTTGCGCTGCCGCTGCTGTTCTTCTGGGCGACACGGCGCATCGAACGCGGTCTGACCCCCAAGCTGGTGGGGATATTGGCGCTGGGCGGGCTACAGGGCGCGGTCGGCTGGTGGATGGTGGCTTCCGGTCTTGTCGATAGGGTGGATGTCAGCCAGTACCGGCTGGCGACCCACCTCACCATCGCGGCTCTGATCTTCACCGCCACCATGGTCGTCGCCCGCGGACTGGCGCGCTATTCCGAACCGCCGGCCGACGATGCGACGCAACGAATGGCCGGAGTGTTGGTGCTTCTGGCGCTGGTGCAGATTTATCTCGGCGGACTTGTGGCCGGACTGGATGCCGGCCTCAGCTACAACACCTGGCCGCTGATGGATGGCCGAATCATTCCGGGCGACCTGCTCATCCTCGATCCCGCCTGGCGCAATTTCTTCGAGAACCCCAAGACCGTGCAGTTCGTGCATCGCATCGGCGCCTACACCGTCTTTGTCGTCGCGGCCTGGCATATGATCGCTACGCACAGGCGCCTGCCGGGCACCACCCATGCGCGGCGCGCCACGCTGATGTTCCTTCTTGTATTGGCGCAGGCGGCCATCGGTATTTCGACGCTGCTGATGCAGGCGCCCCTGCATCTGGCGTTGACGCATCAGGGCTTTGCCCTGGTCCTGCTTGGCTTCGCCGCCGCGCATTGGCGCGGCACCAAGGGGGCTTACCCGCTGCCGAACGACATCGCCGTCAGAAGCTGAGCCGGACTGCCCGGACCGCCGCTGCGACCGACAGTTCGCGTTCCTCATCCGCGTCGTTCCCGTCTTCCGCGTGCCAGGCCGCCGACAGGCAGCCATAGGCAAAGGCGTGGTCGAGCACGCGGCGCGGATCGAGCATCAGCACATTGTGGAAGATCGCCGCCATCCCGGCGATGCGCCCGGGGTCCTTGCAAAGCGCATCGCGGTCAAGGGGATTGAAGAACATGTTGGCGGCATCGAAACATGGGTCGCCAAGGACGCCCTTGGGGTCGATGGCGAGCCAGCCGCGACGGCTCTCGATGATGTTTTCATGGTGCAAATCGCCATGCAGAGGGCGGATGTCGCGTGCGTCGTCGAGCAATTCCTGCGCCACGGCGGCGGCTTGCGCATAGAGGCCAGAAGAGCCGGCTTTACGTTCCGCCTCGGCCACACGGAACAGCGCGACGAAACGCTGCCGCAGCTTTTGCAAACCGGTTGGGGCAGGGCGGTCGGAAGGGGCATGCAACCGCGCCATCACATCGGCGGCGATCTCCGTGGCCGCCGTGTCTCCTGCCTTGTCGAGAACTTCGGTCAGGTGCCGTTCGCCGGCATATTCGAGGAGCATCCGCTTGCCGTCGGTTCCGAGCAGGCGCACCGCGCCGCGGCCATCCAGCCAGCGCAGCAGATGCTTGCCGCGCAATTCGTCCGCGACGTCGTCGAATGGCTTGAGATCCTTGATGATGGCCGTCGTGCCGTCGTCGCGGACGACTTTCCAGATGCGGCTTGAAAACGTCTCGGCAATCAATTCCGCGCCGCTCACATTCCAGCGGCGCGGGAAGGATGGCATCAGGCTCGCCCGTTGAGGCCGAGCATGATGTCCATGTTCTGCACCGCGGCGCCCGAAGCGCCCTTGCCGAGATTGTCGTAGACGGCCACCAGCAGCGCCTGCGCCCGCTTGTCGTTGGCGAAAACGTAGACCTTCATCCGGTTGGTGCCGTTGTATTCTTCCGGCTGGATTTCCGGCACCCGCTCGACAGCTTCATAGGGTGCGACTTCGACCACGCCGCCCTTGATGCCGGCGAAATGATCGGCGATGGCTGCGTGGAGTTCGGAACCGCTTGGCACCTTGTCCAATCCGCCCAGTTGCAGCGGCACGACGGTGATCATGCCCTGTGCGAAGTTGCCGATCGCCGGCTGCATGATCGGATCGTGCGAGAGCTTCGCATAGGCCTTTATTTCCGGCACATGCTTGTGCTGCAGGTTTAGGCCGTAGGGGAAGAATTCCGGCGCGTCCTCGCCCTTGGCGACGTAATCCTCGATCATCGGACGGCCGCCGCCCGAATAGCCGGTGATGCCATTGACGGTAACGGGATAATCCGCAGGCAGGATACCCGCCGCAACCAGCGGCCGCAGCGTTGCGATCGGGCCTTGTGGCCAGCAGCCGGGGTTGGCGACGCGCTTGGCGCTGGCAATGGCCTTCGCCTGATCCTTGTCCATCTCGGCGAAACCGTAGGCCCAACCGTTCGCCACGCGATGCGCGGTCGAGGCGTCGATGACCCGCGTCGTTCCGTTCTCGATCAGCGAGACGCTCTCCTTGGCTGCATCGTCCGGCAGGCAGAGGATGGCGACATCGGCGGCATTGAGGAACTCCGCCCGCGCGGCGAGCTCCTTGCGGCGTTCCACCGGCACCGAAATGATCTCGAGATCGCCGCGCTCGGCCAGAAGAACTCGGATCTGCAGCCCCGTGGTTCCGTGTTCGCCGTCGATGAAGATTTTCGGTTTCATGTCTGTCGTTCCTGAATGGCCTTGCCTGCCGGCTGCGGCCTATATGCCATGCCCTTCATGCAGTCCATGGTTCATCTCTTCCGCCCTCGCTTTGCGCTCAGCCAGAAGTCCGAGATAGTGCATCGCCACGGTCGATCCTGCGATTGCGGTAATATCGGCATGGTCGTAGGGCGGCGCAACCTCCACCACGTCGGCGCCAACGATGTCGATCTGGTTGAGCTGGCGCAACGTCGACAGGATTTTGGCCGAGGACGGCCCGCCGGCAACCGGCGTTCCCGTTCCGGGCGCGAAGGCCGGGTCGAGGCAATCGATGTCGAAGGTGACATAGGTCTTCTTGCCACCCGTGCGGTCCACGATTGCATAGGCGATGTCGGAGGCGCGCATCTCTTCGATCTCGTGGCCGTAGAGGATCTTGATGCCGAAGGTCTCGGGCGCGTGCGTTCTGATGCCAATCTGGATCGAGCGGTCGGGATCGATCAGGCCTTCCTTGACGGCGCGGCCGACGAAGGAGCCGTGGTCGATCCGCTTGCCGTCATCCGGCCATGTGTCCTGATGAGCGTCGAACTGCACCAGCGCCAGCGGTCCATGGATCGCGGCGTGCGCCTTGAGGATAGGATAGGTAACGAAATGGTCGCCACCGAGCGAAAGCAGGAAAGCGCCTGATTTCAGCAGTTTCGTCGCTTCGCGCTCGATGGTCGAGGGCGTTTTCTGGTGGTTGCCGTTGTCGAGCAGGCAGTCGCCGTAATCGACGACCGCGAGCGTCTCGAACAGGTCCTGCGCGAACGGGTATTGCGGATCGTTGTCGAGGATCGCCGAGGCGCGACGAATGGCCTGCGGCCCGAAGCGGGCGCCCGGACGATTGGTGACGGCGGCATCGAACGGAATACCCCAAACGACAGCGTCCGCGCCCTTGACGTCCTTCGTGTAGCGGCGGCGCATGAAGGAAAGCGCGCCGGCATAGGTCGGCTCCAAAGAAGCGCCTGTCTTGCCGCGCGCGGTAAAGGCGTGGTCGATGTTCGTGTTCGCCATCACGAATCCTCACTGCTGTTGACGGGCTGAAACAACTACAGAACCGGCACGGAACATGCCAGACTTGAACTTTATGAAGCGCGCATGATGGGGGCGTGACGGCCGGCAGTCGAACATTCCGGATGCGCGTTCGGGTCGAAAATCGAAAAGCCTTTCCATTGATTTGCGCGTTCGCCGCAACCAGTTGCACGATGTTAGGGTATTCCGCGATGGAACGGACGGATCGACGATGACGCAACCGGAACTGGGCGCGGCCACGGGTGACACTTCCGGCGCCATGCAGGGCAAGCTCGCGGCCCTGCGGCGCACCAAGCTGCTCGCCGCCGCGGCGCTGGCGCTGTGCGTGATCGTGTTCGCGGCGGCGAAATCACTGGAGAGCAGCCACCCCTGGCTGGGTTTCGTCGCCGCTTTCGCCGAGGCGGCCACGATCGGCGGGTTGGCCGACTGGTATGCGGTGGTGGCGCTGTTTCGCCGGCCGCTTGGGTTGCCCATTCCCCACACCGCGATCATCCCGGCGAACCAGAACCGCATCGCCGACAATCTCGGCAGCTTCATCGAGGCCAATTTCCTCGCGCCCGGGCCGGTGCGCGAAAAACTCAGGGAGGTGGATTTCGCCGCCCTTGTCGCCGATTGGCTATCCGACCACGAGCGCGCCGCGGGCCTGTCCCGTTTCGTCGCGCGATTGGTGCCGCAGACGCTGACCGCGATCGAGAAATCGGAACTGCGCGGCTTCGTCGCCAACCGGATGCTGGAGCAGGTCGACAAGGTGCGGCTTGCGCCCCTGGCCGCCGAGCTGCTGTCGGCATTCACGCAGGACCGCCGGCACCAGAAACTGTTCGACGAATTCACACGGGTCGTCGGCCGATTCCTGAGCGACGAGCAGGCGCTGGCCGCCATGCGCGAGAAAATCCGCGAGGAACTTCCTTCGCTTTTCAAGCTGTTTCGGGCCGATGCCTATCTGCTGAAGAAGATCGTGGCGTCTTCCGGGGCTCTGCTCGAAGAGATCAGGAACGATCCGGACCACCCGATGCGCGAGGAGTTCGATCGCTTCGTCGAGACCTTCATAGAACGCCTGAAAAGCTCGAAGGACTATGCGCGCCGCGCCGAGAAACTGAAGAGGGATTTTCTTGCCCGTACCGAAATCCGCGATCTGGCGCACGACGTGTGGGAAAGCATGCGCGCCTTTATCGAACAGGATGCGGCCGCGCCAAACTCCATGATCCGCCAACATCTCACCGGCATGTTTGTCGAAATCGGCAAGCATCTGGCTGGTGACGAGCGCATCAGGGCGGACATGAATCAAGGTTTCGTGGTGGCGCTGGCCTCGTTCGTGGAAAGCCAGAAGAGCGGTGTCTCGAAATTCATCGCCGACCAGGTCAAGCGTTGGGATCTGGCGCAGTTGACCCGCCTGATCGAGACGAACATCGGTCGGGACCTCCAGTATATCCGCTTCAACGGCATGATCGTCGGCGGCCTGGCAGGCATTGTCCTTTATGCGATGGAACTTCTGTTTCTCGGCAATTGACCGGAGACCCACGCTGGGGAATCTTGGGGAACAACTGTTGTCTCCCAGCGTTTGCATTGGCTTCGCCTAGCGTGGACAATAGTGGGAATCGCGCCGCAGGAGGCGGCCTCACGAGTGGGAATCGCGCCGCAGGAGGCGGCCTCACGATCGAAAACCTGCCTTGCTGTTTTCGGGAAGGTCATCGAAAGGGCCAGGATACGGAATGAAGAAAGTAGCGCCGACCTTCGATCAGCTCCGTGAGATGATAGGAGAGGAGCTTGGTGTATCGGACTGGGTTGTTGTGGACCAGTCGCGCATCGATCAGTTCGCCGACTGCACCGAAGATCGCCAGTGGATTCATGTCGATGCCGAACGGGCGAAGCGCGAAAGCCCGTTCAGAACCACGATCGCTCACGGCTATCTGACGCTTTCCCTCATTGGTGGCCTCAGCCAGGAAATGAACGTTTTCCCTGAAAACACGCGCGCCGCCTTCAACTACGGGCTGGACAAGGTGCGTTTCGTCGCGCCGGTGAGGGTCGGTGTCCGGGTGAGATTGCGGGCGAGACTGGTTTCGATGGAGGACCGGGGTCCTGGCCAGTACCTCATGAAGTTCGCCAACACGATCGAGATCGAGGGCGAGGAAAAGCCGGCGCTGACGGCCGAGACGCTGGCAATGTTCTACGAGCGCCGCAAGAAGAGGCCGGATGCCGTGTCCGCCTCCTCCTGTCTCGGTGAGGATCAGCCGTAGGCGTGACCGGCTATGCCATCGGGCCGACGACGAATTCGATCTCGCCAATGCCGTCTACGCCGCCGGTGACCTTGTCGCCGGGGACGATGGCGCCGACGCCGGCCGGCGTGCCAGTGAAGATCAGGTCGCCGGGCTGGAGGCGGACCCCCTCGCTGCAGATCGAAACGATATCGGCGATCGGCCAGATCAGTTCGGTCAGGTCGGCATCCTGTTTGACCGTTCCATTGACCGCGAGCCAGATGCGGCCGCTTTCAGGATGCCCGGTTTTGTCGGCGCGAACCAATGGTCCGCATGGCGCGGAATCATCGAAGCTCTTCGACCAGTCCCAGGGACGCGCGGTCTTCTTCGCCTCGTCCTGGAGATCGCGCCGCGTCAGATCGACGCCGACGCCGTAGCCCCACACATGCGACAGCGCGGCATCGCGCGGGATGCGGAAGCCACCGGTGCCGATGGCTGCGACGAGTTCGATCTCGAAATGCAGGTTCTTTGTCAACGAAGGGTAGGGCACAGTGGACCCGGAATCGACCACAGTGTCGGCCGGCTTGCCGAAGAAGAAGGGCGGATCGCGGTCGTCATTCCCGAATTCGCGGGCGTGCGCAGCGTAGTTGCGTCCGACGCAGAAGATCCGGCGCACGGGGAATCGGTCGTCCGATCCGGTGATGGCGACGGACGGCGCGGGCGAAGGGTCGAAGGCGTAGGCGGTCATGGTAGTCCTGCTTGAATGTCTGGTGCTGTTGCGGCCGGCACATTCGCTTCATTCGCGCCGCGCGGCAAGACGATTTATCCAGCCAAAACCGCTATTTGTGCTTTCGGTTGCGGCAGGCCAGGCCTTATACTGATTGCTGAAACGCGGCAGGCAGCCATTTGACGCCGCGCCCGGCCGAAAGCTGATCCAGCCATGTCCCCACCGAAAGCGCTAACCCGGTTCCTGATCATCGACGATCACCCCTTGTTTCGCGAGGCGCTGCACAGCGCCTTGCAGATGGCCTATCCCGACATCGAAACAGTGGAAGCACGTTCCATGACGGAGGCGTTGCAACTTCTGTCCGCAAACGATCAGTTCGACCTCGCGCTGCTCGACCTGTCGATGCCGGACGTCCATGGCTTCGACGGACTGTTGCAACTCAGGACGTATCATCCGCGACTGCCGGTCGTCATCGTGTCCGGTCACGAGGATCCGAAGATCGTTTCCGAGGCGCTGTCATATGGGGCGGCGGGCTTCATACCGAAGTCGGCACGCAAGAGCGATCTGGCCGGCGCCATCCGCTCTGTAATGGAAGGGGCAATCTATATCCCCGAAAACTACCAGGCCAGCCCGGCGGATGCCGACAGCATCGACCGCGCCGACATGGTGCAAAGGCTCTCCAAGCTGACGCCGCAGCAGTTGCGTGTCCTGCAGATGCTTAGGCAAGGTAAGCTCAACAAGCAGATCGCCTATGAGCTTCAGGTGGGGGAAACCACCGTCAAGGCACATGTGTCGGAAATCCTGCGCAAGCTCAATGTCTACAGCCGCACGCAGGCTGTGATCGAAGTTTCGAAGCTCGACAACGCAGAGCTTTTCCGCGATTCTGGCGGTTTCTAGCTCAAAATTTCCCGAGTTCCGCTGCTTTCAGGCCAGAAGATGTGCCAGCAGCGCCCGCAACTGCGCCGGTTTGAGCGGCTTCTGCATCAACTCCATCCCGGCGGCGCGGGCGGCTTCGGCGACCGGGCCCGAGCCATCCGCCGTCGCGATCAGCGCCGGCACCGGCCGGCCCAGATAGTCGCGGATTTCCTGCACCGTGCTGGTGCCGAGATCGCCATGGTCGAGATGCTGGTCGGCGATGATGATGTCCGGCACCCATTCCGTATCGCCCAACGCATCGAGCGCTTCACGCGTCGAGGCCGCTTCGCGTACGGCGCACTGCCAGTGACCGAGCAGCGAAGCCATGGCTTTCAGCACATCAGGGTCGTTCTCAATGAGCAGCACCTTGGTGCCGAAAAGACCGTACCCGCGCGGCCGTTCCGGCTCCGCTATCCTGTTACCAGTCGCTATGCCCGCCGCTGCCGGTACGTCGACATGGAAGATCGTGCCGCGCCCGACGCGCGAGGTGAAAGTGACAGGATGATCGAGGGCGCCGGCGATACGCTGCACGATTGCCAATCCCAGTCCAAGACCTCCGCCGGTCGATTCCGCTTCCGCCGCGGAGGTGCCGCGGTGGAACTCCTCGAAGATCGATTCCCGCTGGTCGTCGGGAATGCCGCTGCCGGTGTCGGCGACATCGATGCGGACCGTGCCGCCGCGATGGCGCGTGCCGATCAGCACGCCGCCCGAGCGCGTGTAGCGCATGGCGTTCGAAATGATGTTCTGGAGAATGCGCCGCAACAGCGTGCGGTCGGAACGAACCGTGGCGTCGACCGTCCGGAACTTCAGCTTCAGCCCTTTCATTTCCGCCTGCGGCTGGAAATCCGAACGCAGGGAGGAGAAAAGCGCTTCGAGGCTGACATCGCCTATTTCGGGCTGCACCACGCCGGCATCGAGCTTTGAAATGTCGAGCAGGGTCCGCAGCAGGTCTTCCATGGTTTCCAGCGAGCGCTCCACCTGGCGCACCAGCTTGCGGCCTTCCTCGCTGGTCTGGATTTCCGACAGGGCCGACACCGAAAGGTGAGCGGCGTTCAGCGGCTGCAGCACGTCATGACTGGCGGCTGCCAGAAACCGTGTCTTGGAAACGTTCGCCTGCTCGGCGCTTTCCTTTGCCTGGCTCAATTCGATGTTTGAATGTTCCAGCCGGCGCAGCGTCGCATGCAGTTCGTCGGTGCGCCGCCGCACCCGGTTTTCCAGCGCGATGGCGGTCTGGAACAGAGAGAAGGCGTTGCCCTGCTGGTCCATCGAGCGCTCGACGCGCGAAATCAGCGCGGCGTTGATTTTCTTCAGGCGTTCGACGTCGTCGATCTGGCTCAGCGGCATGGCGGTTCTATTCTGCCGCCCGGCGATGGCCGAAAGCAATGCCGGTAAATGTCTGGTTGAGATGCATGGACCGGTATTGCTCGCCGTAAGTTCCGAATCCGACCACATTGTGCGAGCGGTAGACTTCGGACATCTCGCGGCTGATCTGCCGGTTTTCGGCATCCAGCCTTCGCAGGACGCAGTCGAAACCGAGGACCATGTCGATGCCGCCGAGCTTGCGCCCGGCTTCCGTAAAGGCGGCTTCCGTCGTCTCAACCATGCTCTTGGGCTGGGCGACCGACAAGACGATGCCGTCATCTATGGCGCAGAAGAACGACAGCGAGCCGTCCGGATTCATCTTGCGGATCGAGCGGCAGTAATATTCGCCGCCGACTTTCACCACCACCGGATGCGATGCGAAGGAAAGCGGGGTCAGGCTGTTCGGCACGATGCCAACTGCGGAAGCGTATTCGTCGGCGGCCCTGGCCGCATTGAATTCATGCACGATGCGCCGGTCGGGTTCGGAGCCCGTGACGACCAGCTTTTCATCCGTGGGGACGAAATTGTCGGTCTTGAAGACATGAAACGGGATTTCCGTGGCGATCAGGACGATGATGGCGCTGTCGGAGGCGCAGCGTCCGTCGGCGATCAGTCGCGTCGTCTCGAATTTGAGGTCGTCACCGGCCGAGCCGCCTATCAGCGGGATGTCGTCCAGCCCCCAATGGATGGCGGAGGTTACCGCTTCTTCGGCATAGGAAAGCCCATCGATGAAGCACAGCGCGAATAAATTGCCGCTCTGCTCGGCGCCGAGCCTGGACTGCAGGCTTCGTCGCAGGGCCTCGACCTCGCCGGTGATCCCGTCCAGGCCCGAGGAGGACAAGTTCTCGACCATCGTCGTGACTGCGGTGAAGGATCCTGCCGGCATCAGCATCGCCAGCACATGCCCATCCTCCATGCCCTGCGGTGTAATCTCTCCCGCGGTCGAACAGCCCGCATAGCGAAGACCCGGCGCGTGACGCTGCAGCGCAGCCGTCAGGTCGTTCGCTTGCATCAGGCTCTGGGAAAAGAACAGCAGCGCGAAGTCCGCGCCGATGGCTTTCGCCTCCAGCGCCACGGCGTGCGCAAAGGCGTCGGCGTCGGCGTTGTCGCTGGATAGCGCCGACAAGCCGCAGGCATAGGCCGTGCGCGAACAGACCAGCGGCTCTCCTTCGGGATGTTTTTGAATGTTCATTTCTGTCCGGGGCGCGATGCGGCTGCCATTTTCCCTTTCCGCCGGCGCTTTGGCAATGGCCAGTGCAAATCGCCTATGACCAAAAGTACTATGTACGCCCGCCCGGGCCGATAGCATTCTCTCGCCACATCGGTTTCGCGGGATTGTCTTTTGGCGGGGTTATGCGGGATAACGGTGGAGGAGCGGGCGCGGCCTGCAATCCGGCGCGGCATACCAAGGTAGTCACCCAGGGAGGTTTCATGTCAGACGTTTCATTGACGATCAATGGACGCAAGGTCAGCGGTTCGGTCGAAGACCGCACGCTGCTGGTTCATTTCCTGCGCGAACATGAGGGACTGACCGGCACCCATGTCGGCTGCGACACCTCGCAATGCGGCGCCTGCGTCGTCCATGTCGACGGCAAGGCGGTGAAGTCCTGCACCATGCTGGCCGTCCAGGCCTCGGGCTCGACAGTGCTGACGATCGAGGGCCTGGCCCACGGAGCCGATCTGCACCCCGTTCAGGCGGCCTTCAAGGAACATCACGGCCTGCAGTGCGGTTTCTGCACGCCCGGCATGATCATGACGGCCACCGACATGATCGCCCGTCACCCCGAGGGGCTGGATGAGGCAACGGTGCGGGCCGAACTGGAAGGCAACATCTGCCGCTGCACCGGCTATCACAACATCGTCAAGGCTATCCTTGCCGCATCGAAGACGATGGCGAAGGCCGGCAAGGGCAAGGCGAAAGTGGCTGCTTGAACGGCAGTCGGCGGTAGGCAAACGGATTGAGGGAGGCGCTTCGGCACAGGCATTCCGCGTCGTACAAACGACTGCCGACTGCCAATTGCCGACTGCCGCTTCCAAAGGGAGGAATTTTTCATGGGAATTGAAGGCATCGGCGCCCGCGTCGCGCGCAAGGAAGACAAGCGGTTCATCACAGGAGCCGGACGCTATGTCGACGACATGGTGGTTCCCGGCATGAAGCACGCCGCGTTCGTGCGCAGCCCGTATGCGCACGCGCAGATCAAGAAGATCGACGTCAAGGCTGCCAAGGCGATGCCGGGCGTCATCGGCGTCCTGACCGGCAAGGAACTCAAGGCCGACGGCATCGGCAATCTGATCTGCGGCTGGATGATCCACTCCAAGGACGGCACGCCGATGAAGATGGGCGCCTGGTCCCCGCTGGCGGTCGATAAGGTCCGTTACGTCGGTGACGCCGTGGTCATCGTGGTCGCTGACACCAAGGGTCAGGCCCGCGACGCCGCCGAGGCGGTCGAGATCAGCTACAAGGAATTGAAGGCGGTGACCGAAGCCGTCGATGCCCTGAAGCCCGGCGCGCCGCAAATCCATCCCGAGGCGGACGGGAATCTGATCTTCGACTGGGAGATCGGCGATTCAGCGGCAACCGACGCCGCGATCAAGGCCGCCGCCCATGTGACGCGCATCAAGATCGTCAACAACCGGCTGGTGCCGAACGCCATGGAGCCGCGCGCGGCCCTCGGCCAGTACGACAAGGCGGAAGACCACTACACCTGCTGGACCACTTCGCAGAATCCGCATGTCGCCCGATTGGTGATGAGCGCGTTCTACAATGTCGCGCCGGAGAACAAGCTGCGCGTCATCGCGCCTGATGTCGGCGGCGGCTTCGGCTCGAAGATCTATATCTATCCCGAGGAAATCGTCTGCCTGTGGGCCTCCAAGAAGACCGGCGTGCCGGTCAAATGGGTTGCCGACCGCACCGAAAGCTTCCTGACTGACGCCCATGGCCGCGACCACGTCTCCATGGTCGAGATGGCGTTCGACAAGGACAACCGGGTCACCGGCCTCAAGGTCGACACCATCGCCAATCTCGGCGCCTACATGTCGCTGTTCTCGTCCTGCGTGCCGACCTATCTCTACGCAACGCTGCTGTCGGGCCAGTACAACATTCCCGCCATTCATGCGAACGTCCGCACGGTCTACACCAACACCGCGCCGGTCGATGCCTATCGCGGGGCGGGGCGTCCCGAAGCGACCTATCTGCTGGAACGCACCATGGAGACCGCCGCGCGGGAGTTGGGGGTGTCGCCCGCCGAATTGCGCCGCAAGAACTTCATCACCGAGTTCCCGCACCAGACGCCGGTCATCATGTGCTACGACGCCGGCGACTACGGCGCTTCCATGGATGCAGCGATGAAGGCGGCTGACTATGCCGGCTTCGCCAAGCGCAAGGCCGCCGCCGCCAAGAAGGGCAAGCTGCGCGGCATCGGCATGTCGAACTACATTGAGGCCTGTGGTATCGCGCCTTCGGCAGCCGTCGGCTCGCTTGGAGCCGGCGTCGGCCTGTGGGAATCCGCCGAAGTGCGCGTCAACGCCGTGGGCACCATCGAGGTGCTGACCGGTTCGCACAGCCATGGTCAGGGCCACGAAACCACCTTCGCGCAGTTGGTCAACCAGCGCTTCGGCATGCCCATCGATCAGGTGTCGATCATTCATGGTGACACCGACAAGGTGCAGATGGGCATGGGAACCTACGGCTCGCGCTCCGGCGCGGTCGGCATGTCGGCGGTTGCCAAGGCGCTGGACAAGGTCGAGGCGAAAGCCAAGAAGATCGCTGCGCACATGCTGGAGGCCGACGAAAGCGACATTGTCATCGAGGACGGCACCCTCAAGGTCGCCGGCACCGACAAGAGCGTGCCGTGGTTCCAGATGGCGCTCGCGGCTTATACGGCACACAATCTGCCGTCCGGCATGGAGCCCGGCCTGAAGGAAACGGCGTTCTACGATCCCTCGAACTTTACCTTCCCGGCCGGTTGCTACATCTGCGAAGTCGAGATCGACCCGGAAACCGGCGTGACGGAAATCGTCCAGTTCGTGGCCGCCGACGATTTCGGCAACATCATCAATCCGATGATCGTCGAAGGCCAGGTGCATGGCGGCATCGCCCAGGGCGTCGGCCAGGCGCTGCTGGAAGGCGCCTACTATGACCAGACGGGCCAGTTGCTGACCGCGAGCTACATGGACTACACCATGCCGCGCGCCAGCGACCTGCCGTCGTTCAAGGTATCGACCTCGAACACGCCATGCCCGGGCAATCCGCTCGGCATCAAGGGTTGCGGCGAGGCTGGCGCCATCGGCTCGCCTCCAGCGGTCATGAATGCCATGACCGACGCCCTCGGCACCAACGAACTCACCATGCCCGCATCGCCGTCCCGTGTCTGGGCCGCGATCCACTCGGCCAAGCACTGAGGAGAACACAATGTACTCGGTCAATTATCACCGTGCGAACTCCGTCGCCGATGCCGCCAAGCTGGTGAAGACGGGCGATGCAAAACTTCTTTCAGGCGGCATGACGCTCATTCCCGCCATGAAGACGCGGCTTGCCGCGCCGTCCGATCTGGTCGATATCGCGCGCATCCCCGAGCTGAAAGGCATCGCGGTTTCGGGCAAGACAGTCACCATCGGCGCGGCGACGACGCATTTTGAAGTCTCGCGGGACGAGAAACTGAAAAAAGTCTGTCCGGCGCTGGCGCATCTGGCCTCTCTGATCGGCGATCCGGCCGTACGCCACAAGGGTACGATCGGCGGCTCCATCGCCAACAACGACCCGGCCGCCGACTATCCCGCGGCCCTTCTGGCTCTGGGCGCGACCATCATCACCAACAAGCGCCAGCTCGCGGCCGACAAATTCTTCAAAGGGCTGTTCGAAACAGCGCTGAAGGATGGCGAGATTGTCACGGCGGTGACGTTTACCGCTCCCGAAAAGGCCGGTTACGAGAAGTTTCGCAATCCGGCGTCGCGCTACGCAATCGTCGGCGTCTTCGTGGCATCGGGCAAGGACGGTGCTCGCGTCGCTGTCACCGGAGCTGGCGACGACGGGGTTTTCCGTTCCAGGCAGATCGAATCAGCACTTGCCAAGGGGTTCAGCCCGGCCTCGCTGGAGGGACTCAAATTGCCCGCGGACAACCTGATGAGCGATATTCATGCTTCGGCGGATTACCGTGCGCATCTGATCGTGGTCATGGCCAAGCGCGCGGTTGCCGCTGCGAGCCGCTAAACCCGAAACACGTATCGAAAACCTTCCCAACGGCCGGTTTCACCGGCCGTTTTCTTTTGCCAGCGCCGGAAACGTTGAACTATCGTCGTATACCGCCAATTAAGAATTGCCATATCGCATCACGATATTAACCTGCCCTTGTCCATCTTGGACGACAGGGGAGGAAGACTATGGAGACAGAAACAGGAGGAGGCGGCAGCTGGTTCAGCCGCTCGCGTACCGTGGCGAGGCCCGGCTATAGCCGCTGGATGGTGCCGCCGGCCGCATTGTGCGTGCATCTGTGCATCGGCCAGGCTTACGCATACAGCGTATTCAACCTGCCGATGACGAAACTCATCGGCATTACCGAATCTGCGCCGGACGACTGGAAACTCACTGAACTCGGCTGGATTTTCTCGCTCGCCATTTTCTTCCTTGGCGTCTCCTCGGCGGTATTCGGCCGTTGGGTGGAGGAGGGTGGCCCGCGCAAGGCCATGTTCACGGCGGCGCTGTGCTGGGCCGGCGGCTTCCTGATCTCGGCGTTCGGCGTCTATATCCACAACCTTTGGGTGATCTATCTCGGCTATGGCGTGCTTGGCGGCATCGCGCTCGGCATTGGCTACATCTCGCCGGTCTCGACGCTGATAAAATGGTTTCCTGACCGCCCGGGCATGGCAACCGGCATGGCCATCATGGGCTTCGGCGGCGGCGCCTTCATCGCTTCGCCGCTGTCGGTGTGGCTGATGAAGAAATTCACCACCGAAACCCATATCGGCGTGATGGAAACCTTCGTCATTCTCGGCGTCGTGTACTTCGCCTTCATGGTCGTCGGCTCGATCATCGTCAGGGTGCCGGCGCCAGGCTGGAAGCCGGAGGGATACGTCGAGCCTGTCCAGTCGACCAAGCTCATCACCCGCAACGACGTGTTCGTCTACGACGCGCTGAAGACGCCGCAGTTCTGGCTGATCTGGTGGGTGCTGTGCCTGAATGTCACCGCCGGCATTGGCGTGCTCGGCCAGGCATCTGCAATGAGCCAGGAGATGTTCCCTGGCCTGATCACGCCGGTGGCCGCTGCCGGACTGGTCGGGCTGATGAGCCTGTTCAACATGGGTGGCCGCTTCGCCTGGGCGTCGACCTCCGACTTTATCGGCCGCAAGAACACCTATTTCGTGTTCATGGTGCTGGGCTTCATTCTCTATTGCCTGGTGCCGTACACGGGTGCGGTCGGCAGCATTGCCGGCTTCGTGCTCTGCTTCTGCATCATCATCTCGATGTATGGCGGCGGCTTCGCGACGGTGCCTGCCTATCTGCGCGACATGTTCGGCACACGTTATGTCGGCGCCATTCATGGCCTGCTGCTCACCGCATGGTCAGCGGCCGGCATTTTCGGCCCCGTGCTCGTCAACTACATCCGTGAGTACAACGTCAATCACGGCGTGCCGAAGGCGGAGGCCTACAACACCACCATGTACATCATGGCGGGGCTGCTGGTGATCGGCTTCATCTGCAATTTCTTCGTCAAGGCGGTGGACAAGCGCTACCACATGAAAAAGGAAACAGAAGCCGATACGGCGCTTGCCACGGCGGCGCGGTCGGCAAGAGCGTAGGGAGGACAAGATGAACGAAGTCAACCAGAACCCGACCACCCCGCTCCAGCTTCTGTTGGCCTGGGGATTTGTCGGCATCCCGCTGATCTGGGGAGTGTTTCAGACGCTGCTCAACGCGCTGCAACTCTTCCAGTAGGAAAATCGATCGGGCGTGGGCTTCCAGTCCGCGCCCGATCTGGCCTTCCGTAGCTTCAGCCGGCCACTGTCCGCACATAGTAGCGTACGGTCTTCTCGCCGCCGTGGATGACCGCACTACCAACTTCGCTGAAGCCAAGGGCGGCATGAAATGCATCGGAGGCCGGATTGGGCGGGTTCACGTTGACCTCGCTCGTCACCAGGGAGTGGCCGGCTCTCCGCGCGAAGTCGAAGAGATCTTCATAGAGCCGCCGTGCGTGGCCGTGGCCGCGCGCGGAGCCAGCCACAACGATCCGGTCAACGTAGGCGAAGCGCGGATACCGTTGCTTGAACCAGTGGAAGTTCGGGCTGTCATAGTCGGCGTCCTGATCGAGTGCGATCAGAAACGCCTCCAAGGCGCCGATCCGCCTCGCAAGGACTGCCTGCGCCAGCAGATGGGAGAGCCCAGGTGTATCCAGCCAGGAAAGGTCGGCGACGTTCTCGTTATTGAGCACCAGAACTGCCGCTTCGTCCGCGCAAGTGATCGATTCGATGGGCGCGAGTGTTTCCTTCAAGGGCACTTGCAAGACCGTCTCCGTTCAGCAACCAGCGTGCATCCGCAAACCCATCTACATTGAATGGCAGTGCGGAGATGAGTTTCGACAGCAGTTTTTGACAATTCAAATCAAGTCAAAACGATTAGACCAATGGATACTTACTTTAAGGCTTTGACAGGATTTTCCGCAGGCCCTAGTTAACCGGGCGCGACTTCCTGTCGCAAGTTTGTGCTGCGTGACTTCCGGCTGCTCCGGCAATTCGAGGAACGATCGCTCAACAGAGTGCCGGAGCCCTGCCGAATGCCCTTCGAGATCGACCAGTCCACGATTGCCGCCTATATCGAAGTCATCACCATCAACCTGGTTCTGTCCGGCGACAACGTCATCGTCATCGGCATGGCGGCGGCGGGATTGGCTTCCGAGCTTCGTCAGAAGGCAATTCTCGCCGGCATCGCCGCGGCGGCTGTGATCCGCATCCTGTTTGCCGTGGTGGCGGTCAAGCTTCTGGCCATCACCGGCATCATGCTCCTGGGCGGATTGCTGCTGCTTTGGGTATGCTGGAACATGTTCCAGGAAATGTGGAGCGCCGAAGGGCACGGGGATATTCAATCGGATATGGCGGGCGAAGGCGTCCTGACCGGGGCGAAGCCCAAGCAGCTTCGCCAGGCCATCATGCAGATCATCGTCGCCGACGTATCGATGTCGCTGGACAACGTCCTGGCCGTGGCGGGCGCAGCCAGCGAGGACATGAACGCCCTGATCTTCGGGCTGGTGCTGTCGGTCGTCCTGATGGCGGTCGCCTCGACCTTGGTTGCCAAATTGCTGGGCAAGTACCGCTGGATAGGTTGGATCGGCCTGGCAATCATCGTCTATGTCGCTGGCACCATGATCTTTGAAGGCAGCGAACAGTTGATGGCGCTGGATTGGCACGCCATCTTCGCGCGTTGGACCGGCTCGGCCACCATGGCGCATTAGGCGCGAACAAGCACCCGGCAGGCGAGGGCGGTTCGCTACTGTGTCGGCTCGAGATCGACGCGGACGGCCCAGCCTTCCATGCCGGGGATAGCCGGGTAGCGCTCGAACACTTTGGGGTCGTGCCCCGGCACGACATGGCGCATCGACGGCGCAAGCCGTCTAATGGTCCTGTAGCCTTCCAGAAGCTCGGCCAGATCGTCGAACACCGCGAAGGCGCGGTCGTTCTCGATATGCTCGTAATAATGCGAGGCATCGGACGCCAGGACCACCGGGCCGCGTTCGGTGTTGACGCGCACGATCTGCAGGCCGCGCGAATGGCCGCCGACCTTGTGGACGCTGATGCCGGGAGCGATCTCCGCCTCGCCGTCATAGAACTCGACCCGTCCGGCGAAGACCTTGCGCACCATCGAGACGACGTTCTCTTCCTCGAAGGGATGGTTGAGCAGATGATGGCACATGCAGCGGCCTGTCACATAGGCCATCTCGCAATCCTGGATGTGGTAGCGGGCGTTCGGCAGCAGGTCGGCATTGCCGGCATGGTCGTAGTGCATGTGGGTGACAATGACGTCGCGCACCTGGTCGGGCTCGAAGCCGACCGCCTTCAGCCCCATCCCGACCGGCTTCAGCAGTTCGCGCTGTCGGCGCTTGGCGGTCTCGGCATCGAAGCCGGTATCGACGACGAAACTGCGCTTGTCGTTGGAGATCACCCAGAAGAAATAGTCGATCGGCATGGGCGTGTCGTGCGGATCGCCGCCATGGAAATTGGCCGGCCGGTTGCGGTCGGACCGGCCGTAGCGGATCATCCGGATTTCATAGCGGTCGTCGCTCATGCCGCTTGCCTCAACCCTTCTTGGCGCCGACCTCGACGCCGGCCCATTGTTCCGGAATCTGCACGACCTGCGTGAAATCGGAGTCCGGGCCGAGCTGCGAATGGACGAGTTGCCAGAGTTGCTTGACCGCATTGCCGACCCACATCTGCGTGCCCAGCGCCTCGGCCTCTTCCATGCACAGCTTCAAATCCTTGTACATGAGGCCGGTGGTGAAGCCGAAGTCGAAAGTGCGCGGCAGGATCGCCTTGGGGAACTTGTCCTGCGATGCGCTGTTGCGGCCGGAGCCGGCGTTGATGACATCGATGACGATGGCTGGGTCCAGACCGGCCTTGACCGCCATGACCACAGCCTCGGCCGTCGCCGCGAGCGCGGTGGCGGAAAGGAGGTTGTTGACCAGTTTCATCGTCTGCCCGAGTCCGGATTTCTCGCCGACATAGAACAGCTTGCCGATGTGCTTGAGCATCGGTTCTGCAATCTCGTAGTGGGCGCGCGGGCCGGAGATCATGACAGCAAGCGTGCCGGCCTTGGCGCCGGCCTTGCCGCCGGAAACCGGCGCGTCGAGATGGACGATGTTCTTTTCCGCCAGCTTGGCCGCGATGCGCACCGAGGAGGTTGCGCCGGTGGTCGACAGGTCGATGAACCGCTTGACCGTCTTGCCGGAAGACACGCCGTTTTCGCCGGTCGCCACCTTGTCGACGATGACCGGCGTTGGCAGGCTGGCGAATACGGTCTCGCAGGCATCCGCCACGTCTTTCGGCGTCTTCACCACGCGCGCGCCCAGCGCCTCGAACTGCTTGAGCGCCGCGTCGTTGACGTCACTCACCACCAGCCTGTAACCGGCCTCGACCAGCCGGCCGGCCATGGGCGCACCCATATTGCCGAGGCCGATAAATCCAATCTCGCTGCTCATGTCAGCTTCTCCTCAACCCGTTGCCGGCCAACAGCCGCTTATTTCTTGCCGTCGATCTCGGCGAACACGCGCCGCGCGATGCGGAAGGAATCGACCGCTGCCGGCACGCCGCAATAGATCGCCACCTGCAGGAAGACTTCGCAGATTTCCTCGCGGCTCAGGCCGTTGTTCAGCGCGCCCTTGACGTGAACTTCGATCTCGTGCGGACGATTGAGCGCCGACAGCATGGCGAGGTTCAGGAACGAACGCGTCTTGCGGTCGAGGCCGTCGCGGCCCCAGACGGCGCCCCAGCAATATTCGGTCACCAACTCCTGCAGCGGACGGTTGAAATCGTCGGCGGACTTGATGGCGTTGTCGACATAGTCCTTGCCGAGCACCGCGCTGCGGATCGCCAGACCCTTTTCGTAGGTTGCCTTGTCCATGGAATATCCTCCTGAAGTGAAATATCGAAGCGCGGTAGCGCGGATGTTCGGTTCATTATGGGCCGCAGCCCACAGGCATTCTCAAGGGCGGGCGGCGGCATAGCAGCTATCCAGCGCCCATCCTTGCGATGAATTCGTCTCAGCCAGCCGCCTCCTGGATGCGCCGGGCGCGCTCCACCAGCGGCTTGTCGACCATCTGGCCATCGACCTTGACGGCGCTGTCGGACGTTGCCGCGGCCAGCACGCGGCCGGCCCAGGCGATTTCCTTTTCCGTCGGGCGGAAGGCGGCGAGGATCGGCGCCACCTGTTTCGGATGAATGGCGAGCTTGCCGCCGAACCCCATGGCGCGGGCGCGGGCCGCATCGCCGCCGATCAACTCGGCATCGTCGAGCGTTGGCGTTACGCCGTCGATTGGCGGCAGCCTGCCGGCGCCCCGCGATTCCAGCACCAGCCGCGAGCGCGTGAACAGCAGCGCTTCCCATGTCGGCTGGCAGCCGAGGTCGAGCGCGAAATCGAGTGAGCCGAAACCGACGCACAGAACCTGCGGCACGCGCAGAATCTCGCCAAGATTTTCCAGCCCGACAACCGTTTCGATCAGCGGGATGATCGGCACGTTTCCGCCGGAAGCCTTGGCTACTGCCGCGAGATCGTCGGCGGCTTCGGCCTTCGGCACCATGATCCCGGCGAGGCCTGCCGAGCCAAGCGCGGCCAGGTCGCGGTCCCACCAGTCGGTTCCTGCGCCGTTGATGCGCACAAAAACCGGCTTTGCGGTCACGCCATGGTTCGCGAGATTGCCGCGCGCCTCGTTCTTCTGCGAGGCGTCAACGGCATCCTCGAGATCGATGATGATCGCGTCTGAGTCGGTGGCAGCCGCTTTTTCGAAACGCTCGGGCCGGTTGCCCGGCACGAAGAGGGGAGAGACAGGCGCGCGCATCAGCGGATCACGAAGGGGTTGGAGGCGCTGGTCTCCGTGGCGATCCAGACCGACTTGAGCTGGAGATATTCGCGCACGGCGTCGATGCCGCTTTCGCGGCCGATGCCGCTGCGCTTGTAACCGCCGAAAGGCGAGGTGTAGCTGACGGCGCGGTAGGTGTTGACCCAGACGGTTCCGACCTCGAGCGCTTCAGACATGCGGATGCAGCGGCCGATATCCTTCGTCCACACGCCCGCGGCGAGCCCGAAATCGACGTCGTTGGCGATCTGCAAGGCCTCTTTCTCGTCCTCGAAGGGGATGACGGCGAGCACCGGCCCGAACACCTCCTCCTGCGCGATGCGCATGGAATTCGACACATTGGTGAAGATCGTCGGCTCGACGAATTGCGTGCCCTTGGCGCCGGGGCCGGCGTAGGGCTTGCCGCCCAGCACGCAGGTCGCCCCTTCATTCCTGGCGATGTCGATGTAGTCGAGCACCTTCTTGTATTGCGGCGGCGTCGTCACCGGCCCGACATTCGTCTCCGGCGACATCGGGTCGCCGATGCGGGCGGCCCCCGCGACCTCGACCAGCCGTTCCATGAAACGATCGTGAATCGAGCGCTGCAAGAGAAGCCGCGAGCCGGCGATGCAGGTCTGGCCGGATGCGGCGAAGATGCCGGAGATCGCGCCCATGACGGCGGCTTCGAGATCGGCGTCCTCAAACACGATGTTGGGCGATTTGCCGCCGAGTTCCAGCGAGACGTGCTTCAGGTCGCGCGCCGCCGCCTCGTAGATCTTCTGGCCGGAGAGGTCCGAGCCGGTGAAGGCGATCTTGGCGATGTCCTTGTGCGCGACAAGGGCCGCGCCCACATCGGCGCCGAAGCCGGTGACGGTGTTGACCACGCCCTTGGGAAAGCCGGCCTTGTCGAACAGGTCCATGAATTCCAGCGTCGAGGCGGACGTGAATTCCGACGGCTTGATGACGACCGTGTTGCCGGCAGCGAGCGCCGGCGCAAGTTTCCAGGCGAGCAGCAGCAGCGGCGAATTCCAGGGAGTGATCATGGCGATCACGCCCAGCGGTTCGAGCCGGGTGAAATTGAAGATGGCCTTCTTGTCGGTCGGAATGACCGTGCCTTCGATCTTGTCGGCCAGCCCGCCATAGTAGCGGTACCATTCGGCGAGGTATCTCGTTTGCGACGCCATCTCGGCATAGAGCTTGCCGTTGTCGCGTACTTCCGTTTCGGCAAGCGTGGCGGCGTTTTCTTCGATCAGGTCGGCAAGCCGCACCATCAGGCGGCCGCGCGCCGAGGCTGTCATAGTGCCCCAACTGGCCCGGCGCGCGGCCTTCGCCGCGCCTACGGCGCGGTCGACATCGTCGGCGCTGGCATGGGCGATCCGCGCCCACACCTGGCCGTCATAAGGATTGGTGGTCTCGAATGTGCGGCCGCCCTCCGCCTCGACATAGCCGCCGTCAATGTAAAGCCCGTAGCTCTTCATGCATTTTCTCCAAGTCTCGTGGCAGGCGACGCGAATTCCACGCGCAGCGCCGGCCCATCCTCGTCCAGCTTCGGAACCTTGCGATGCGCCGCCCCAGGCACTGGCAGATCGGCGAGGCGCACTTCGGTCCCTGCCATCTCGACCAGCCGGTCGCGCAGATGCGGATGCGCCGAAAGGTCTTCGACCGAGTTCAGGTTCGAGCAAGCGATGCGCGCCTTCTTGAGCTTTTCGATCAGCTCGGGTCGGGCATGGTGCGCAAAGATTTCGCCAATGATCGCATCGAGTTCGGGCCGGTTGTTCACCCGCGCCATATTGTTGGCGAAGCGCGGATCGCCCGCCAGCTCCGGCTGGCCGAGAATCTTGTCGCACAGCACCGCGAATTCGCGATTGGATTGCACCGCGATCAGGAGAAGGTCGTCATTCGCTGCGCGATAAGCCCCGTAGGGCGCCAGCGTCGCATGGGCGACGCCGATACGCGCCGGCGCCTTGCCAAGATAGCGCTGGAAGGCGAGGGGAACGTTCATCCAGTCCGCCAGCACGTCGAACATGGCGATGGACAGGTCGATGCCCTTGCCGGTGCGGGAGCGCAGCAGCAGCGCCCGCAAAATCGCCGAGAATGCGGTAAGGCCGGTGGCGATATCGCAGACCGAGAAGCCGACGCGCGCCGGAGCCGCCGCATCGCCGGTGATCGAGCATAGTCCGCTTTCCGCCTGCACCAGCAGGTCGTAGGCCTTCATGTCGGAATAAGGCCCCGTCCGGCCGTAACCGGTGATCTCGCAGGTCACAAGCCCGGGATTTTCCTGACGCAGCGCATCGCCACCGAAGCCGCGCTTTTCCAGCGAACCTGGAGCGAGGTTGTGCAGGAAGACATCGGCGTTCGCCAGCATCCGTCGCAGCAGCACCGCATCCTCCGGCTGATCGATGTCGAGGCAGATCGATTCCTTGCCGGCGTTCAGCCAGATGAAATAGGCGCTCTCGCCATTGGCGGCGTGGTCGTAGGAGCGGGCGAAATCACCCTCGGCGCGCTCGATCTTGATGACGCGCGCGCCGGCATCGGCCAGCAGCAGGCCGCAATAGGGCGCGGCCACCGCCTGCTCGATCGAGATGACGGTGAAGCCGTCCAGTTCCTTGCCGAGACCCGCTCCCATGTCAGTTCTGCCGCGAGAGCAGGCCGCGGCCGATGACCTGCGCCTGGATTTCGGCGGCGCCCTCGAAGATGTTGAGGATGCGGGCGTCGCACAACACGCGGCTGATCTCCGTCTCCAGAGCATAGCCGATGCCGCCGTGAATCTGCAGGCTCGTATCGGCATTGGACCAGGCGACGCGCGCGGCAAGCAGCTTGGCCATGCCGGCTTCGATGTCGCAGCGCCGGCCCTTGTCCTTTTCGCGCGCGGCGAAATAGGTCAGCTCGCGCGCCATGACGATTTCGACCAGCATCATCGCCAGCTTGTCGGAAACGCGCGGAAATTCCGCCAGCTTGCGGCCGAACTGCTTGCGGTCCTCGGCATAGCGCAGGCCCAGCTCATAGGCGTTGCGGGCAACGCCGATGGAGCGCGCGGCGGTCTGGATGCGGGCGCCTTCGAACGTCTGCATGAGGTGCTTGAAGCCCTGGCCCTCCACGCCGCCGAGCAACCCATCGGCCGGGACCTCGAAGTCCTGGAAGGCGATCTCGTATTCGCGCATGCCGCGATAGCCGAGCACTTCGATGTCGGAACCCCTCATGCCCGGAGAGGGGAACGGATCGGCTTCCGAGCCGCGGATTTTCGGCGCGAGGAAAAGGCTGAGGCCGCTGTACCCGGGCGAGGTCGCATCGGTGCGGGCGAGCACGGTCATCAGGTCGGAGCGGCCGCCATGGGTGATCCAGGTCTTGTTGCCGTTGATGCGCCAGGAACCGTCCGGCGCCTTGTCGGCGCGCGTCCGCAGGCTGCCGAGGTCGGAGCCTGTGTCGGGTTCGGTGAAGACGGCGGTCGGCATCACTTCGCCCGACGCGATGCGCGGCAGCCAGTGCTTCTTCTGCGCCTGCGTTCCGCCGATGGAGACAAGCTCGCCGGCGATCTCCGAGCGCGTGCCAAGCGATCCAGCCGCAATCCAGCCCCGGCTTAACTCCTCGGTGGTGACGCACATGGCCAGCTTGCCCATGCCGAGGCCGCCATGTTCGGGATCGATGCAGATGCCGAAAACGCCGAGTTCGGCCAGCTTGTCCACCACTTCGATCGGGATCAGGCTGTCGGCGAGGTGCCAGCGATGGGCGTGCGGCGCGATATGCGTATTGGCGAAGCGCCGGAACTGGTCGCGGATCAGGTCGAGCGTATCGTCTTCCAAGGTCTCGTCGATCTCGCCGCCGGCGCGGACATATTCGATCAGTTCGCGGCGCAGGCCGGCGAGGTCGGTGTGATCGACGAATTCCGAAACCGCCTGCCGCATGGTCTCAGCCGCCTTGCCGACGCCGATTTCGGAGGGCCGGATGTATTCGTTCTGGCTCATCGGCACGCCGCCGATCAATTGCCCCAGATATTCCGCGAAGCCGATCTGCACGATCAACTGCTCGCCGCGCCTGAAGCGTCCGCGCTCCTGCAGCCGCGCCGCCCAGGCGGCGGTGGCGACGATTGCCTTCACCGTCGTCGCCGTCCAGGCGAGGCCATGCACGGCGCGCTGGTATACGTCGCCCAGGTCGCCGTCGAATTTACCATTCTTCATAACCAGCGGCTCGACCGCGCGGCGCACCGCCAGCAGATAGGCTTCGCTCGCCGCGGCGGCGCGCCGGGCCGAGGTGACCAGATCCTCTTCCGGCGAAACGGTCTTCTTGAGCGGTGCGGTCATGGTGTTCTCAATTCCCATCAGGCGCCGGCCGGTGCGGGACCGGCGACGATTCCAGCGTCATGCAATTTGCCGATCTCGGCTGCGGACAGGCCCAGCACAACGGCCAGCACTTCGTCCGTATTGGCGCCGAGGCCGCCGCTCGGCACGGCCGGCAGCCGCGTCTGCGACGGCAGCGTGGCAGCGGCGCCGGGCGTCGGATAGCGGTTGCGGCTCGGATGCTCGACCATGTCGAACAGCCGGCCATCGGTTCCGAAGGGCTCGCCGGCCGCGATGGCTTCCTTCAATGTGTTGTACGGACCCCAGCAGACGCCTGTTCCTTCGAACGCGCGTTCGAGTTCGGCCAATGTGCGGGCTTCGATGGCAGCTATCAGGAGCGGGTTCAGCCTGTCGCGATGCTCGAAGCGCAGCCCCTCGTCGGAGGCGAGATCGACGCCGAGTTCCGCCTCGATCGCCGCAATGCGCTCGCGCAGGCCGAGCGCCTTGACCAAATCGCTCCAGTGCCGCTTCGTCAGTGCCACGATCATCACGCGGCGGTTGTCCCTGGTGCGAAAGTCGCGGCCCAGCGCGCCGAACAGGTCGTTGCCCATGCGCGGGCGATCCTCGCCGGAGACGAAGACCTCCGCAACCTGACCGAGATGGCCGAGCGACGTCGCGGCGACATCGCCCAACGGCACCCGGACTTCCTCGCCCTTGCCAGTCATGCGGCGATTGCGTTCGGCGGCCAGCAGGGCGAAGGCGGCGTAGGTTCCGGTGGCGAGGTCCCAGGCCGGCAGCACATGGTTTACCGGCACATCGCCCATCGATTCCGGTCCCGTCATCGACGGAATGCCGATGGCGCTGTTGACGGTATAATCGACGGCCGAGCTGCCGTCGGCCCAGCCCATGATCCGCACGGTGATGATGTCTGGCCGGTGTTTGGCCAGGTTCTCGTGCGACAGGAAACCGGAGACCGGATAGTTGGTGACGAACAGGCCGGCGCCTTCGCCCGGCGCCGTCGCGATTGATACGGCCAGCTCGCGGCCTTCGGACCGCGACAGGTCGATGGCGATGGACTTCTTGCCCTTGTTGAGGCCTTCCCAATAGAAGCTCGGCCCGTTGGGTGATCGCGGCCAACGGTGATAATCCGGTCCGCCGCCGATCATGTCGAAGCGGATGACTTCCGCGCCCATCTGCGCGCAATGGAGGGCGCAGGAAGGGGCGGCCACGAACGCCGCGCCCTCGACGATACGCAACCCGGAAAGCAGCTTGTACATATCAGCCGGTCACCGATGAACGGCAGTCATCGCGGCAGTATTGGAAAGGGTGCATGGGCATCCGTCTTCACGCTTCTTGGGATCGATTGGCTTGCTTCGATCATTGCCTAGGGCTGTACTAAAGGCGACGCTCAAGAAGCTGAAACCTGTTATGCCGAGGCATGGACTCCCATCCAGGTCCAAAGGCCCGAATGATCCCTCCCGTTGAAAATGCATCGAAGCATTTGACGATCCGGCGCCTTGCCGGAGCTTGGAGGAGCAAAAAAATGATAAATCTGAGGGCAATTCTGCGCGAACCCTGGGCTGCGTTTCGCGGCCTTGCCATCGGCGGCCTCGCCGCTACCGGGTTCACAATGTTCGCCGCGTCCGCCTCGGCCGCCGAATTCGAGTGGCGCTATTATTCGGTGTCGCCGCTGGGTCATCCGTACTCCCAGATACTCGACAAGCATTTCAAGGAAATCCAGAAACGCTCCGGCGACAAGCTCAAGATCGACCTCGTCTATTTCGGCGAGACGCCCTACAAGGGCGCCGAGGCCGAGAAGCTGATGCGTGACGGTCTTGGCGAGATGACCGAATGGCTGGTCGGATACTCCACCAGCACCTATCCTCTGCTGTCGGCGCCAGAACTGCCGTTCCTGCCCACTGCCGCCATGAAGCCGGCGGACCAGATTCCGGCGCTCGACAAGGCTTGGCAGAGCCCAAGCGTCGCCGCCGAGTTGCAGGGCATTCTCGACCGGCACAAGGCCGTACGCCTGTCGCGTTTCTACTGGCCGCCGCAGAACCATTGGCTCAACAAGGCGATCGACGGACCGGCCGGCTTCAAGGGCCTGAAAATCCGCGAGTACTCCGCCGAGGGCATCGACTTCACCACCGCCATCGGCGCGACGCCTGTGTCGATGACCGCGCCGGACGTCTACGCCGCCCTGCAGCGCGGTGCGCTGGACGGCGTCGTCACAGCGTCGACCTCGATGACCGGCATCAAGTGGGGCGAGGTGCTCAAGGCCGGCTACATCACCAACTTCAAGCTGACGATCAGCCTGATCCTGGTTTCGCAGCGGGAATACGACAAGCTGCCGCCGGACGTGCAGAAGATCCTCACCGAGGAGGTCAACAAGGCGACCGACGAAATCCTCGCCTTCATGGTCGACAATGAGACCAAGCTGCATGAGCAGCTCAAGAAGGACTACGGCTTCACCATCACCTACGCCAAGCCCGAGGACTACACGGCGCTGCGCAAGGTTGCCCAGGAGGCCGTCTGGCCGGCATGGGTCAATCGGGTTGGACCCGAAGTCGGCAAGCCGCTGATCAATGATGTGCTCACCGCGCTCGGCGCTCCCGAGCGGCTCTGATCGAATGGAGGACGCCCTGAAAGCGGGCGTCCTTCCCTCCATGTCGAAGGAGCAGTTTCATGGATCGCAAACCCGATGCCTTGCGGGCGATAGACCGCTCGCTTTTCTTCCTCGCCTGCCTTTGTGGCCTGGCCATTCTCGTCTTGCAGCTGGCCGAGATCACTGCCCGCCTGTTTGGCGGCAGCGTCGTCTTCTCGTCCGAGGTCACCGGCTTCCTGATGGCCATCATGGTGTTCCTGGCGCTGCCTGAGGTAACGCGCCTCAACGAGCACATCACCGCCGATTTCGTCGTGCTGATGATGGGCCCGAAGATGCGGCGCTTCATCGAGCATTTCATCGCGCCGCTGTTTTCCGCGATCTATGCCGCCATCCTCATCTACCTGCTCTACACGCTGACCCGAGACTCCTATGTCGATGGCGTCCGCTCGGAAGGCGTGACCCGGACGCCAGTCTTCATTCCGCAGGCAATCCTCGTCTTCGGCACCGCCATGATGCTGCTGCGGCTGGTCCTTCAGCTGGTTTCGCCGCAGCCGCCGCGCCCGCATTCCGACGAGGCGAAGGAACATATCCAATGATCGTGCTGACGGCGATTTTCGCCACCCTCATCGTTTTCCTGTTCGTCGGCCTGCCGATCGCGGTGTCGCTCGGCCTGTCCGGCCTGATCTGGATCATCGCCAAGGACCCGATGCTGCTGCGCGGCGCCGCCTATGCCGTGTGGAACAACGCCAACAGCGTGACGCTGGTGGCCGTGCCGATGTTCCTTTTGATGGGCGAGATCATCCAGCGCAGCCAGGTGGCGGTGAAGTTCTACCGCGCCATGTCGCTGTGGGTACGCTGGCTGCCCGGCGGCCTGCTGCATTCCAACATCGGCGCTTCCGCGGTGTTCTCGGCCGTCTCCGGATCGAGCGTCGCCACCGCCGCGACCATCGCCACCACCGCAATCCCCGATCTGCTGCGGCTGGGCTACAAGCGTTCGCTCGTCGCCGGAACGCTGACGGCCGGCGGCACGCTCGGCATCCTGATCCCACCCTCCATTCCGATGATCATCTATGGCGCGATCACCGAAACCTCGGTCGGCCAGCTGTTCATGGGCGGCGTTATGCCCGGGATCATGATGACGGTGCTGTTCTTCCTCTACGTCGTCATCGCCTCGATGTTCAACCAGCGCAGCAAGCCGCGCGAACCGCGTCAGGCTGTTAGTGTGGGCGAGCGGCTACGCTCGCTGGGCGACATCTTCCCGATCGCGGTGCTGATCGCCGTCATCATCCTCGGCATCTATCGCGGCTGGGCGACACCGACCGAAGTCGCATCGCTTGGCGTCGCCGGCGCCATCATAATCGCCGCGGTGTTCGGCCAGTTCTCCTGGGCGATCTTCCGTGAATCGCTCATCTCGACGGTCCGCTTCACCGCCATGCTGACCTTTGTCATCCTGTCGGCGCATGTCTTCGCCTTCGCCCTGTTCGGCTGGGGGTCGACCCGCGCCGTGGTCGGCATCATCGGTGACCTCGGCCTCCCGCCCGCAGGCGTGCTGCTGGCTATCGTCATCCTGTGCCTGTTCCTCGGCATGTTCATCGACGCCATCTCGATGATGGTGCTGATCCTCGGCGTCGTGTTCCCGATCATCACGGCGGTCGGCTACGACCCGGTCTGGTTCGGTATCGTGCTGGTGCTGCTGCTGGAGATCGGCCTTATTACGCCGCCCGTTGGCCTCAACCTCTACACGATACGGGGGCTGATGCCGGGCGCCACGCTGTCGGAGGTCAGTTGGGCGTCGCTGCCCTTCGTGTTCCTGCTGCTGCTCGGCATCTTCATCCTTTGGCTCTTTCCGGAGATCGTCCTATGGCTTCCACGCAACGTAAAGTGAGCGCCGCACAGACAAACGCGGCGGAACGGTTGGCCGAATTCGCCGTTGGCGCCGATATGACGGGATTGCCGCGCGAGGTGATCGAGAAGGCGCAAGGCTGCCTGACCGACTATCTCGCCTGCGCGCTCGAAGCCCGGTCGCTGCCCTGGGGCAAGCAGGTGACGGAATACGCCGCCATCGGCCCCGCCGGCCCGGCAGCGGTGATTGGTGCCGGCCTTCGGGTTGGCGCGCCGGACGCCGCCTTCGCCAACGGCACGCTCGGCCACGGCCTGGTGCGCGAGGACATGCATGTCGCCAGCTGCTGCCATCTCGGCGTCGTTGTCTGGCCGACGCTGCTGGCGCTGGCTGATCTGACCGGCACTGCCCGGGGCGAGGATTTCCTCGCAGCTGGCGTCGTCGGCTATGAGGTTGGCGCGCGGGTCGGACGCGCTTTGTTCGACGCCGATCTGGCGGCAAAAGTCAGGCCGACCGGCACGGTCGGCGCGATTGGCGCGGCGGCGGCCGGTGCGCGGCTGCTCGGCCTGAGCCGGGAGCAGACGATTGCCGCAATCGGTTTCGCCGCGAACTGCGCCGGCGGCGTCAACGAATGGCCGTGGGTCGGTGGCACCGAAGTGTTCTTCCATGCCGGCTTTGCCGCGCGCAATGCCGTGACGGCGGTGCTGCTGGCCAAGGCCGGCGCCTTCGCATCCCCTACGGCGATTGACGGGCGGGCAGGGCTGTTCGCCGCCTTCGACCGGCGCGACAAGGCGGATGCTATAGTCCCTCTCGCCGACGGAAAGTATGAGATCATGTCCGTCTACTGGAAGCCGGCGCCGGCTTGCAACTATGTGCAGACGCCGTGCCAGGCGGCCCTTGCGGTGGCGAAATCCGGAGTGAAGGCACACGACATAGCCGAAGTGCGGGTCGGCAGCTTCACTTCGGCGATCCGCTATCCGGGTTGCGACCAGGAAGGGCCGTTCGACGGCATTCTTGAAGCCAAGATGAGCATCCAGTATTCCGTTGCGGCGACGCTGGTGAATGGCGTGGTGGCGGAATCCAATTATGCGAAAGTCGATTCAGCGGAGGTGCTGCGCCTCGCCAAGGCAACGAAACTCTCCATCGATCCGCAATTCGAGCGAGTGTTCCCGGCAAAGCAGGGTGCGGAGGTGACGGTCGTGCTCAAGGACGGCTCGCAGATCGGCGAAAGGCGGGACGATATCCGCCCGGTCGATCGTCAAGGCGTTCGCACCCGCTTCCTCGAAACCGCGACGCAGGCTTTCGACAAGGAAAGTGCGGCTGAAATTCTGGCCGCTGTCGATGCGCTCTCCGCAGACGGAGCTGCGAGCGAAATCACCAGACTGGCGGGTAGGGCATGAACAGCAAAGGTGCTACGGGGAAAACGGCCGGGCAGGACAAGACCGCACTCGGCGGCATCCGCATCATCGAGCTCAGCCGGCTTTTGCCCGGCGGGCTGGCGACGCAGATGCTGGGCGACCTTGGTGCGGATGTCATCAAGGTCGAGCAGCCGGTGGTGGGCGACTATACGCGCGCCTTTCCGCCGATGGGCAAGCAGGATTCCGGCTTCTTCCTCGTCGGCAACCGCAACAAGCGCTCGATCACCGTCGATCTCAAGAGCGAGGCCGGCAAGGAAATCGTGCGCAAGCTCGTCGCCGAAAGCGACGTGGTGGTCGAAGGCTTCCGCCCCGGCGTTGCCGATCGTCTCGGCCTCGGTTACGAAGCGTTGAAGGCGCTCAACCCCGGTCTGATCTACTGTTCGATCTCGGGCTATGGCCAGGACGGACCGTACCGCGACGTGCCCGGCCATGACATGAACTATCTCGGCATCACCGGCATGCTGCAGCTCACATCGCGTCCGGGCATCGGCCCGCAGGTTCCCGGCCCGCTCATCGCCGATATAGGCGGCGGCTCGATGATGGCGGTGTTCGGCATACTCGCGGCTCTGATGGCGCGGCAGAAGAGCGGCGTCGGGCAGTTCGTCGATGTCTCGATGACGGATGGCTCGATGCATTTCATGCATTCGCACGCCTCGAACTATCTGCTGGCCGGCGAGGAGCCGACGGGCGGCGAGCACCGCATCGCCGGGGGTTCCATGCCCTACAACATCTATCGTTGCGCCGACGGCAAGTACCTGACGCTCGGCATCATCGAGGACCATTTCTGGCAGCGGCTGCGCAAGGCGCTGGGCCGCGACGACCTGCCGGAAGATCCGTTTCCCGCCCGCGCGGAAATGGAAAAGGCCAAGGCCGTGCTCGGCGACATCTTCGCCGGCAAGCCACGCGACGAATGGGTCAAATTCCTGTGGGAGCACGACCTGCCGGCCGGCCCGGTCAATTCCTTCGCCGAAGCCTTCAGAGACCCGCAGATGGTGGCGCGCGAAATGCTGCTGCATGTCGACCATCCGGTCGAGGGCAAGGTACCGCAGATCGGCTTTCCGGTGAAGTTTTCCGAAACGCCGGGCCAGATCACCCGCCATCCGCCGGTTCTCGGCGAGCACACCGACGAAGTGTTGGAATCGCTCGGTTATGATGACGAGGCGATTGAGGTGCTTAAGGCTGAAAAAGCGGTCTAGGCGGCTTGCCTAGACCAGTATCCCCTCGATCCGCATCGCGATTTCGTTGGCGTGATCGATGGCCGCGAGCTGGAAGGCGCTGCCTTCCGCTCCGCCAACGATTTCGAACGGCGCCACTGCGTAGAGCGGCCGCATCGCAGTCACCTTGAACTCCGCAACCTGCCGGCCGGGCAGGCTGGCTGCGAGCAGATCCATCAGAAGCGTCGCCGTCAGCGGGCCGTGCACGATCAGCCCCGGATACCCCTCGACGCCCGTCGCATAGGGATGGTCGTAGTGGATGCGGTGGGTGTTGTAGGTCACGGCGGAATACTGGAACAGCAGCACCGGGTCCGGCGTGATTGTGCGCCGCCATTGCGGCTCGAAGCCGATGTCGGCGGTGGCGCGCCGTTCCGGTGCGGCCTGGGGGGGCGTCGCCGAGGCGGCTTCCCGGTAGGCAATGCGCTGGCTCTCGCGCACCCGTCCACCATTGGCGCCCTCGATCAGGTGATCCACGGTCAGAAAAACCAGCTCTCCGCTGCGTCCGGTCTTTTCGGCGATGTCGGCGATGGTGGACGTGCGCCGGGCGGCTTCGCCGACAGTCAGCGGCATGCCGATAGTAACCGTGGAGCCAGCCCACATGCGGCGCGGCAGGTGGATCGGCGGCAGAAATTTCCCGCGTGCCGAGTGTCCATCCGGTCCGGCTTCGTCATGACGCATGGCCGGCCAGAACAACGCCCATATCCATGCTGGCGGCCACGCATCGCAGGCGGCGGGACGGGGACGGTCGAGCAGCCCGGCCATGCGCGCTGCGACCAGTTCGGTTGCGACATCGTCCACCGTCTCGCTTTTTCCGATCCAGTCGGCGTAATTCGGCATCGAAATCCTCCGCTATTCGCAGACCACTATTGGACACCTCTTCGCGCGCGGTCGAGACACGCGACGGAAAGTGCTTCGAATAACAGCTATTCCTGTGGGCTGTGCAGTTCTGCTATTCAGGGATAATTGATTGAAATCAATATTTTGGCAGAAGTTCCTGCGAGCATTGCACCTTCGTCCAGCCCTTGGCGGGTCTATGCGGCGGTGACGAAATCCCCCACTCTTGCCCGGTCTGAAAAGACAACGACTTCAGGTGAGGAAACAAACACATGGCTAAAGCGCAGGCGGCGGTTGTCGGCGTCGGGACCACGGCCTATGGCCGGCTTCCCGAATACGACGCCTATGATCTCGGCATGTGGGCTCTGTCGGATGCACTGGCGGATGCCGGTCTCGGTTTCGGCGACATCGACGGCATCGTCATCAACCGCATTCCCGACTATCAGCGCTTCTGCGAGATTGCCGGCATCGATCCGCAGTTCGTCACCATCACGCCTGGCCACGGGCGCTTTGCCGCCATCTGCATTGAAACCGCGATCAATCTTGTGTCGAGCGGCCGCTGCAAGACGGTGGCGCTTGTCTATGGCAACAATGGACGCTCCGCCGGCGCGGCCTATGGCGGCCCGGAGGACAGTTATGGATCTGGCGCCAACGGGCTCTGGTTCCCCTATGGCATGACGTCTCCCGGCGCCTTCCACGCGCTGATGATGCGGCGGCATATGGGCCTCTATGGCACCACGCCTGAGCAGATCGCCCAGATATCGATGACATTCCGCAATCACGCCGCGCTCAACCCGCAGGCGGTGATGCGCCAGCCCTTCGATCTCGACACTTATCTCAACGCGCGCATGATCTGCGATCCGCTGCGGCTGCTGGATTATTGCCTGATCAACGATGGCGGCGTGGCGCTCATCATCACCTCGGCGGAGCGCGCCAAGGACCACGCCAAGCCGCCTGTTTATCTGCGCGGCGCGGCGCTGCAGACGGTGTTCGCCGACTCGATGTTCCCGCCCGACGATTTCTGGCGCGGCGCGATGAAAAAGGTCGCCGACCGCAGCTTCGGCGAGGCCGGGCTGTCGCGTGAGGACATGTCGGCGCTGATGATTTACGACAATTTCACCCCTACGGTGATGTTCTCGCTGGAAGGCTGCGGCTATTGCGGCGAGGGCGAGAGCGGTCCCTTCGTCGCCGAAGGCCATCTGGCGCTTGGCGCGAAATATCCCACCAACACCTCCGGCGGGCATTTGTCGGAAAGCTACATGCAGGGCTGGGCGCTCAACGTCGAGGCGGTGCGCCAGCTTCGTGGCGAGTGCGGAGATCGCCAGGTGCATGATGCGGCCAACGTCCATTATAGCGCCGCCGCACCCGTCTGCTCCTCCATCGTCTATTCGAGGGATGCGTCATGACGCCGATCGATACAACAGTGCCCGAAAAGCCGCGTCCGAAGCTGGACGGCCCGGAAAAACCGTTCTGGGACGGGCTGCGCGAGGGGGAAATCCGCGTGCAGCGTTGCGAGAATTGCGGGAGGCACCGTTTCCCGGCGAGCCGTTACTGCCCGCATTGCCACAGCCCTGAATTCCAATGGGAAGCGGTAGCGGGCGAAGGCGAGGTGGAAAGCTTCTGCGTCTTCCACAAGGCCTACTTCCCCGGCTTCGTGCCCGAAATGCCCTATACCGTGCTCCAGGTGAAGCTCGACAGCGGCGTGCGCTTCTTCTCCAACCCGGCCGAAGGCGAGGCCAAGGATGCACTGGCGGTGGGCACACGGGTGCGTGCCGTGTTCGAGCCGGTGGACAACGATCTCACGCTTCTCAAATTTCGTAGCGCGGAGGCAAGATCATGAAAGCCATGGTTGTCGAACAGCCCGGCGGCGTCGAGGTTCTGACGCCGCAGATCGTGCCCGATCCCGTGGCGCAGCCGCAGGATGTTATCATCAAGGTGGATAGCTGCGGCGTCTGTTTCCACGACATCGTCACCCGCAACGGCACGCTCAAGGCCGGCGTGAAGATGCCGCTGATCCTCGGCCATGAGATCGCGGGAACGGTGGTCGATGTCGGCAGTCGCGTCGGCAAGTTCCGGCCTGGAGACCGCGTGACGACGACGCAGCGCTACCATATCTGCGGTTCCTGCCAGCATTGCCGCACGGGCTACGAGCCACTGTGTGAGGATCGCAAGTTCCTCGGCGATTATGGACTGGTCGGCGGCTATGCCGAGTTCGTCGGCGTCGAGGACGACAATGTCGCCCATGTGCCGGACAACGTGCCGTTGCACGAGGCGGCGATCGTCGCCTGCACCATCGGCACCATCGTCAACGCCATGCGCGAGGTCGGCCGCGTGTCTGCCGGCGAGACCGTGCTGGTTACCGGCTCCGGCGGCGGACTTGGCATGCATTCGATCCAGTTCGCCAGGCTGCAGGGGGCGCGCGTCATCGCCCAGACAACCTCGCCGAAGAAGGCCGAACGGCTGCGTGAACTCGGTGCGCACGAAGTGGTCGTGCACGAGCGCGGAGCCGACTTCTCCGGCGAGGTGCGCAAGCTGACCGGCGGGCGCGGCGTCGATGTGGTGGTCGACAATGTCGGCTCGCTGCTGTTCCAGCCGATCCGCAAATCGCTCGCCGTGCGCGGACGCTGGATCCTGATCGGCCAGCTCAACGGCGATTTCGTGCCGTTCAATCCGGCGCAGCTTTTCCTGAAGAACATTTCGATGCTGTCGGCGACCTCGACGACGCGAAGGCAGCTCGAACAATGCCTGGAGATCGTCTCGCGCGGCGGCATCAAGCCGGTGGTCGATCAATTGCTGCCTTTGTCCGAAGCGCGCCGGGCGCATGAACTGGTCGAGGCTGGCGCGGCGGCGGGGCGCATCGTCCTGCAGCCCGGAGCGTGAGGAGAACAGGGTGAAAATAAACGCAGCCATTGTCGGCGTCGGTGCGTCTGAATTCGGGCGTTTCCTGCCGGATACGCAGCTCAGGCTGGCGGCCAAGGCGCTGAAACAGGCGCTGGACGATTCCGGCCTCGAGCGCGAGGACATTGACGGCCTTTCCATGCACATGGGCTGGCCGCTCGGCCTCGACTATGACCAGGTGGCCGACGGCCTCGGGCTCAACATCCGCTACGTGAACCAGGCCTGGACGCATGGCCGCTTCGTCACCAACACGCTTCAGCATGCGGCGCTTGCCGTGTCGGCGGGCCTCGCCAATGTGGTCGCCTGCGTCACCGCCATCAGCTTCACCCGCGAGCGCGATATTCTCGGCGGGCCGGGCGACATGGAAGGCTACCGCGAGGGCGGCGGCACCCATGGCGAGTCCCCGACTTACGGGCTTACCTCTCCGTCCGGGGGGGCTGCGCTGTCCATGCAGCGCTACATGAAGCTCTATGGCGGCACCAGCGAGAAGCTCGCCGCCGTGCCGATCCAGATTCGCCAGCACGCGCTGCTCAATCCGGATTCGGTCATGAAGGAAGAGCTGACGCTGGAGAAGCACCAGTCTTCACGCATGGTGGTCGATCCGCTGCATCTGTTCGACTGCTGCCTGATGACGGATGGCGCCATCGTCACGCTGGTGACCACGAAGGAGCGCGCCAGGGACCTGAAGCAGAAGCCGGTGGTCTTCGCGGGCATGCAGGGCATTCGCTCCAGCCGCGACGAATTCATCTTCGCGCCGCCAGGTCTTGGCATCGGCCAGCAGCCGGTGACGCATGTGCGCTCGCGCCCCATCGATACCGAAGTGTTCGACAAGGCCGGGGTTACGCAGAAGGACGTCAAGGGCGTCTACACCTACGATGCCTTCTCGCCGCTCGTCCTGTTCGTGCTCGAGCGTTACGGCTATTGCGGCGAGGGCGAGGCGCTCGATTTCGTCCAGAACAATGGCATCGGGCCGGGCGGCAGGCTGCCCGTGAACACGAATGGCGGGTTGCTGTCGGAGGCGCATGTCGCCGGCTGGAACCATATCCGAGAAATGACGCGGCAGATTCGCGGCACCGCGGGTCCCCGGCAGATCCCGAACGCCGACGTCCTGCAATGGGGCACCGTCTGGGGCGATTCCGTAATCCTGACGGCGGCTTGAGGAGGACCGACAATGAGTTTCCATCAAGGCATCACCGCCAAGCCGCGGCCACGCATCACGCCCGACCATCAGCCGCTCTGGGACGGCTTCAAGCAGCACAAGATGATGCTGCCCTTCTGCGAGGATTGCGGCAAGCCGCATCTGCCTCCCGGACCTGTCTGCCCGCATTGCTTTTCCGACCGGCTCGACTGGCGCGAGGTCTCGGGACGTGGCGTCGTCACGACATGGGTCGTCGTCCACAAGGCCTGGTTCCCGGCCTTTGCCGAGGACATTCCCTACAATGTCGTGCAGGTCGAGTTGGAGGAGGGGCCGCGCATCACTGCCAGCCTCGTCGGCGCAGGCGATCAGAAGCTGGACGTCGGCCAGAAGGTGGTCGCGGTCTTCGAGCCGGTCGATGAGGATTTGACGCTGCTCAGGTTCAAGCCGGCCTAGAGGCGGCCGTTATCCAAGGAAGAAAAAGGGCGCGGCAGCGAGTCTGCCCGCGCCCTTTTTGCGTCAGGAATAGAGCGCTTCGGGCAGTCCGGCCACATCCGAGTCCATCGCCAGCAGCCCGCCGGAGAACGGTTCGGACGCGAGTTTCTCGGCGGGAAGGCGGAATCGGGCGGTGGTGACGTACATGGTCTTCAGGTTCGGCCCGCCAAAGGTGACATGCGTCGGCTTGGTCACGCCGAGTTCGAGTGTCTGGTCGACCCTGCCGTCGGGCGTGAAGCGGATCAGGCAACCGCCATCGTAACGCGCATTCCACAGATAACCCGCGGCATCGACGCTGGAGCCGTCCACATCGCCCGGCAAACCCTTGGTGTCGGCAAACAGACGGCGATTGGAAATCGCGCCAGTGTCGACATCGTAGTCATGGGCGAAGATCAGATTGGTGTGGCTGTCGCCGAGGTAGAATGTCGCGCCATCCGGGCTCCAGCAGATCGAGTTCGGCAGGAAGATGTCCTTGTCCTGCACGAGCTGCGTGCCTTTGGGGCCGCTGACCTGCCAAAGCCGGCCATTGGCGCCCGACAGCATCTTGTCCATGCTGGCGACGAGAAAGCGTCCGCGCGGATCAGTCCGCCCGTCGTTCAAAATGTTGTCCGGCCTGTCGCTTTCAGGATGCGAGAGACGGTGCAGGGCACCGTCGGTCGGGCTCCACAGCGCCATGCCGTTGCGGCCCGAAATCAAAACCTCTTGTGAATCGGTGATTGCGTAGGAGCCGAGCTTTTCCGGCGGCGTCCAGCTCTCTGTCGTCCCGGTTGCGGGATCGTAGGCATGAAAGGCCGGCTTCAGCACGTCGATCCACGTCAGCACCTTGCGCTCGGGATGCCACAACGGCACTTCGCCCAAGACATCCTCGGTCTGTGCGACCAGCTTTATGTCCCCGGTCTTGATCGGCATGGGCTTCTCCCTTGGTGGCCTTCGCGGGGCCGTAGCAGCGATTTGACGGAATCCTTATTCGCTTGGCGGAAGCAGGTACCACTATAGCAGCTATGCGTATGGCCTGAATTGACGCGCGAGGGGCGGGGCTACCTACTAGGGCAACTTATCCGGTCGCCTTTCGGGCAGGCCGGACGCTGCGGCAGGATCAGGGAGGATCGCCGATGTCTCTTCGCCACCGGCTTGTTCAGCGCGCATCGCGTCGTGCCAGCCATGTCATGGACGTAGCATGAGCGACAATCTCATCCTGCTTGAGAATTTCCTGCAGGCGCTCGCCGCCGGCCTGATGGTCGGCTGCCTGTATGGATTGATGTGCACGGGCCTCGGCATGATCTTCGGCATCATGCGCGTCATCAACTTCGCGCAGGGCGATCTGATGATGCTGGGCATGTACGCCGCCTGGTACCTGTTCACCGGCTTCGGCGTTCTTGCCTTCCTCGGTCCGTACGCCGGCCCTGTCATTGCCGCGATGCTGGCTGGACCCATCCTCTACGTCGTCGGCTATTTCATGCATCAGTTTCTGGTTTCGCGGGTGACAGGCGTCAGCGTCGCGTCGAGCGACAACCAGGGCCACTACGCGCAGCTCATCCTGACGCTCGGCATCGCGCTCATCCTGCAGAACGGCGGCCTGATCCTGTTCGGATCGGAGCCGAATTCGATCCGCACACCCATGTCCTCGAGCGCCTGGGAAGTCGGGCCGCTCGTTGGCGAATGGGTCAGTGTCTTCCTCAACAAGGCGCGTCTGGTCGGCGCCGTGGTGTCGATCCTGGTGGCCTTGGGCCTCTATGCCTTCGTCACCCGCACACGGCTCGGCAAGGCGCTGCGCGCTTCCGCCGACAACGTCGTGGCGGCGCAGTACATGGGTATCAACGTCGACCGGGCGCACCGCATCGCCTTCGGCATCGGCACCGCGATCACCGCTGTCGCCGGCGGACTGGTCGCCATGTACTATCCGTTCCAGCCCTATGTCGGCATCGAGTTCGTCATCGTCATGTATGCCGGTGTGGTGCTGGGCGGACTGGGCTCCATCACCGGCGCTTTCTGGGGCGGCATGACCATCGGCCTGGTGCAGCAGCTTTCGACGCTGATCCTGCCGATCCAGCTGCAGAACACGGCGATCTTCGTCGTCTTCCTCCTCGTCATTTTCTTCCGGCCCCAAGGCCTGTTCGGCAATAGCGTGGAGCGCGTGTGATGGGCCGCGGTACCAGCTTCAAACGTTCCGCCGGCATACTGGCCGCCCTTTCCGCGGTTTACCTGCTGCTCGTCTTCATCGTTCCGGACCAGTATTACCAGTTGATGCTGACCTTGGTCGCCATCTGGGCGGTCATGGGCATCTCGTGGAACGTGCTGTCCGGTTATTCCGGCCTGGTGTCGTTCGGCCACGCGGCCTTCTTCGGCCTCGGCGCTTACACGGTGGCGCTCTCCTTGCTGCATTTCGGCCTGACGCCGTGGATCGGCATACCGCTGGCGGGCGTCGTCGGCGCGATAGCCGGCGTCCTTGTCGGCCTGCCGACCTTCCGGCTGCGCGGTCATTATTTCGCGCTCGCCATGCTCGCCTATCCGCTGGCGCTGCTCTACGTCTTCGAATGGCTGGGCTATCAGGAAGTCGCGCTGCCGATGCATCGCGAGAATCCCGCCGCCTTCATGCAGTTTTCCGATGGCCGCATCTATTCGGTGATCGCGCTGGTGCTGCTGATCGTCGCGATCCTCATCTCGCGCTGGATCGAGACCACCCGCTTCGGCATGGCGCTGCTTGCCATCAAGCAGAACGAACTGGCGGCCGAAGCGGCGGGCATCGAGACCCGCAAGTGGAAGCTCAAGGCCATCGCCATATCCGGCGCGATCGCCGGCGCCATAGGCGGCTTCTATGCGGTGATCCTCATCGTGGTGACGCCGGCCAGCGTGTTCTCCATGCTGACATCGGCGCAGGCGCTCATCATGGCGCTGTTCGGCGGCATCGGCACCGTCTGGGGTCCCGTCATCGGCGCGGCGATCCTCATCCCCTTGTCCGAGACGCTCCATGCCGAACTCGGCAATGTGCTGCCTGGCATCCAGGGCGTGGTGTTCGGCGTCGCCATCGTGCTGGTCATCCTGCTGGCGCCGGAAGGCATCTTCTGGAAAGTCCGCGATCTTCTCGGGCGCGATGACAAGGACCAAAAGCCCGGCGATGTGGAGACTGTTTTCTCCGATCCCGGAGAACTGATCGAGCGTCCGGAGATCATGTCCGGCAGGACTATCCTCGAAGTCCGCGACCTGTCGAAGAATTTCGGTGGTCTCAAGGCACTGCAGAACGTGTCGTTCAAGGTGCCGGAAGGCGCGGTCGTCGGAATTATCGGACCGAACGGCGCTGGCAAGACCACCCTGTTCAACCTTCTCAATGGCTTTGTCACGCCAAGCACCGGCGAGGTGACGCTCGAAGGCCAGAACCTGATCGGTCTCCAGCCAAGCGGCGTCTGCAAGCTGGGGGTAGGGCGCACGTTCCAGGTCGCCCGCCCGTTCGCCCGGCTGTCCGTGCTCGATAACGTCCTTGTCGGCGCATATGTGCGGGCAGACGACGACGAGACGGCCTTCCGGCACGCCCGCGAGGCCCTGGCTCTGGTCGGCATGGAAGCCGACGCGGATCGCCCGGCTGGCGGGCTGCCGAGCAAGGAGCAGCGGCTGATGGAGCTGGCGCGCGCGCTGGCCGGCAAGCCGAAGATCCTGTTCCTCGACGAAATCCTCGCCGGGTTGGGCTCGAGCGAAATCAACGACGTAATCGTCGTGCTTCGCAAGCTGACCGAGTCCGGCATCACCATATTGATTATCGAGCACACGATGCAGGCCATGCTGCGGCTGGCCGACCACTTCATCGTCCTCGACCACGGGGCCCTGCTCGGCGAGGGCAAGCCGCGCGACATGATGCGCGATCCCAAGGTCATCGAAGCTTATCTCGGCAAAAGGTGGCGCGAACGTGCTTGAGATCAGGGACCTCCATGTTGCCTACGGCGGCGTATCGGCGCTCAACGGCATATCGCTGACCGTCAACAGCGGCGACTTCGTTTCCATCGTCGGCCCCAACGGCGCCGGCAAGACGACGCTGTTCAAATCCATATCCGGCTCGGTGCCGGTGCGGTCCGGTGCGATCACTTTCGAAGGCCGCGACCTCAACGCCGTTCCGGCGCATGAACGTCCGCATCTGGGCATCGCCCACGTTCCGGAAGGGCGGCAGGTTTTTCCAAATCTGACGGTCGAGGAAAACCTCGAGATGGGCGCCTACACCGAGGCTGGCCAGAAGCACTGGAAGGACAATCTCGACTATGTCCTCAAGCTGTTTCCGATCCTGGGCGAAAGGCGTCTGCAGCAGGCGGGCACGCTTTCCGGCGGCCAGCAGCAGATGGTCGCCATTGCGCGCGGACTGGCCTCGTCGCCGAAGCTTCTGATGCTCGACGAGCCGTCGATGGGTCTGGCTCCGGCGGTCGCCGATTCGATCTTCGAGGCGATCGTCGAAATCCGCAAGGCGCGCAACCTGACGGTCCTGCTGGTCGAGCAGCGCGCCGTCGAGGCGCTCGAAAGCTGCGACCGCGGTTACGTCATTGAAACCGGTCGGGTGGTGCTGGAAGGCGCCCAGACTGAATTGCTTTCCGACGACAGGGTCCGCAAGGCCTATCTCGGCATCTAAGACGACCACGAAACATTCGGGAGGAATATAGAATGGTTACACGCAGAAGAGTTCTCATGACCGGCGTCGCGGCGCTCGCAATGTCGGCTGTTTCCTATGGGTCGGTCTTCGCCCAGGCGAACCCGGCCGAGGTCAAGGTGGCGCTGATCGCACCGATGTCCGGCCCCTGGGCGCGCCAGGGCGAATTGATGAAGAAGGGCGCCGAACTGGCCATCAAGGACATCAACGCAGCCGGAGGCGTCGAAAAGCTCGGCGGCGCCAAGATGAAGCTGATGATCTTCGATGCCGGCGACACGACCGAAAAGGCAAAGAACGCCGCCCAGCGCATGGTCTCGCAGGAGCCGGATCTGGTCGGTGTTTCAGGCGCCTGGCTGTCGTCCTTCACGCTGTCGGTCTCGGAAGTGACCGAGCGCGCCGAACTGCCGATGGTGACGCTGTCCTATTCCGACCAGATCACCTCGCGCGGCTTCAAATACATCTTCCAGATGCCGCCGACGGGTGTGAAGCAGGCGGAAGACGCACTGCCGGCGCTGATGGAAGTGGCGCAGAAGGCGACCGGCAAGAAGCCGACCAAGACCGGCATCGTTTCCGACAACACGGCTTCCTCGGTCAGCTTCGCCAAGCCGATGCGCGAGGGCGGATTGAAGGCAATGGGCATCGACCTTCTGTTCGATGAAACCTTCACGCCTCCTCTGGCCGACGCCACCGCGCTGATCCAGCAGGCGCGTTCGAAGCGGCCTGAGTTTCTCATCATGCTGGGCACCTCGGTGCCGGACGACAAGCTGATGCTGGAGAAGGTCAACGAGTTCAATCTCGGCGGCGGCCGCATGCCGATCATCTCGAGCGGCGCTCACATCGGCGCACCGGAGCTTCTGAAGAATATCGGTCCCGACCTGCTCGAGGGCGTGATGTCGGTCGTCGGCAATTGGGGCGCCAAGGGTCAGGAAGAAATCATCCAGCGTTTCAAGACCGAAACCGGCGAACCCTGGATGACGCAGGACTCCATCAGCGCCTATGGCGACATGTGGCTGTTCAAGCAGGCGCTGGAAGACGCCGGCAAGGCCGACAAGAAGGCGGTGGGCGAGGCCCTGCGCAAGATGGACACGACCGAAGGTCCGGCCAAGTATTATCCCGGCGGTCACATCAAGTTCGACGAGGCCGGCCACAACGTCAATGCCAAGCTGATTATCGTGCAGTGGCAGGGCGGCGAACCGAAGCCGATCTATCCGCCGGAATCGGCGCTGGCCGAGCCGGTCTGGCCGACGAACTGATAGGCAGTCCGACTCCCAGGACAACCGCCCGCGGCCAGCGATGGCCGCGGGTTTTTCTTTGAGAGACGAGTGGTTGCCGGGCAATAGAAAAGGCCGCCCTCCCAGGCGGCCTTTTGGATAGTTCCGGCAGCCTGTTTCAGGCGGCGTTGAGGATTGCCTGGATGCCGGCATGGACTGTGTCCGGCATTTCGATGTAGCCGCGTTCGATGGCTGCGGCGCGGTCGGCGCGGGAGCGGTCGAACGGCATCCGCACTGGCTCGCCGCCCTCGACCGGCCGGGTCGAGCGAACGGCTTCGGCATAGCTTGAAATCTCGGCCTTGAAGGCGTCCGTATCGGTCAGGATGTCGGGCCGGATGGCGACGATGAGATAGCCGAATTCGCGCAGTTCGCCGGGGATCATCGGCGATCCCGCCAGCATGCCGAGCATCTGCACCACCATGGCCAGACCCGAGCCGCGATGGCCGCCCCACGGCGCGAAGGCGCCTTGCAAGGCCGCGTCTGGATCGTTGGTCGGCTTGCCGTCAGGCCCGAAAGCCATGCCGGGCGACAATTGCTGCCCTAGCCGCCGCGCCAGCACGACCTGCGCATGGATGATCGCCGAGGTTCCGATGTCCCAGATCACCGGCTCGCCCTTGCTGGGAAAGCCGAAGCAGATGGGGTTGGTGCCGAAGCGCCCCTCCGTGCCGCCATGCGGCGCCACCCAGGGTGAGGCGTTCGACGCGATCATGGTGACGAGGTCGTGTTCGGCCGCCATCTCGGCGTAGTAGGACAGCATGCCGGTGTACCAGGTGTCGCTGGCGCCGACGATGGCGATGCCGCCGGCCTTGGCCTTCTCGATGGCGATCTCGGTCGCCCGCTGCGCCACGATGTAGCCGAGCTTGTCGGCGCCATCGAGCCGCGCCGACACCGGCGTTTCCCTGAGCACTGTGATCGGCCTGGTCGAACGGCCCTGCTTTTCAAGCCGCTCCGAGATCGAGATCATGCGGGCAAAGCCCGCATAGTCGAGACCGCGCAACTCGCTGTCCATCAGGTGGCCGGCGGCGATACGCGCCTCGTCCGCGGTGCAGCCCAGTTTCGTCATGACCTTTTCGGCCAGCGTGTAGGCGTCGGCGACGGGAAGTCGCATGGTTTCCTCCTCCTTTGTGATGATCCGGTCGCCGCTGCTCAGTAGGAGCGCGGCATGCCGAGAACGTGCTCGGCGATGAATGCGAGGATGAGGTTCGTCGAGATCGGAGCGACCTGGTAGAGCCGCGTCTCGCGGAACTTGCGCTCGACATCGTACTCTTCGGCGAAACCGAACCCGCCATGTGTTTGCAGGCAAGCCTCGGCGGCGTGCCATGCGGCTTCGGAAGCCAGAAGCTTCGCCATATTGGCTTCCTTGCCGCAGGGCGCGTGTTGCTCGTAGAGGCTGGCACCGTGATAGACCATCAGCCGCGCGGCTGACATTTCCGCATAGGAGCGGGCGATGGGGAACTGCACACCCTGGTTCTGGCCGATGGGCCGTCCGAAGACGACGCGCTCGCCGGAGTAAGCCGCCGCCTTGTTGATGAACCAGTTCGCGTCGCCGATGCATTCCGAGGCGATCAGCAGCCGCTCGGCATTCATGCCGTCGAGCACGTAGCGAAAGCCCTTGCCTTCCTCGCCGATCAGATGATCGGCCGGAACCTTGAGATTGTCGAAGAACACCTCGGTGGTCGCATGGTTCATCATTGTGCGGATGGGGCGGATGGTCAGCCCGTTGCCGACGGCCTCGCGCATGTCGACGACGAGGATCGACAGCCCGTCGGCACGTTTCGTCACCTTGTCTTTTGGCGTCGTGCGGACAAGCAGAACCATCAGGTCGGAATGTTCGGCGCGCGACGTCCATATCTTCTGGCCGTTCACCACATAGTGGTCGCCTTCGCGCACGGCGGTCGTCTTGATCGAGGTGGTGTCGGTGCCGGCGGTGGGTTCGGTCACGCCGAAAGCCTGCAGGCGCAGTTCGCCCGACGCGATCTTGGGCAGCCAGCGCTGCTTCTGCTCCTCGTTGCCATGGCGCAGGATGATGCCCATGACATACATCTGCGCATGGCAGGCGCTGCCATTGCCGCCATTGGCATGGACGGTTTCGAGAATGGCGACGGCATCGGAGAGGCCGAGGCCGGAGCCGCCATACTCTTCCGGGATCAGCGCGCCGAGATAGCCGGCCTCAGTCATCGCCTTGACGAATTCGGACGGATAGCGCCGCTCGCGGTCCACTTCGCGCCAGTATTTGTCGGGAAACCGCGCGCATAAGGCCGTGACGGCTTCGCGGATTTCAGCCTTGTCGTCGCCCAAGGCGGGATTGTCTGTCGATTTGTTGAGCATGGCGCGTCCTCGCGTGCCTGGTTTAAGCCTGAACCAACAGACTAGTGGCCGCGCTCCGTCATCGTCAGACGCCCACTGATCCTATCAGATATATTGTTAATGGTGGCCCTTGGTCGTATCTTCCGCGGACGCCAGAAGGCATATTGCCCCCATGGAGTTGAAGCAGCTCAAATACCTCCTGTCCGTCTCCGAATTGGGCAGTTTTTCCAAGGCGGCGGTCGTGCTTTCGGTCGCCCAGCCGGTGCTTTCGCGCCAGATCCGCAGCCTTGAGGAAGAGCTTGGGGTCGAACTGCTCTACCGTAACGGCCGCGGCATCGTCGTTTCCGATGCCGGCCAGATCGTCGTCGAGCACGCGCGCGCGATCGTCAACTCCGTCGGGTCCATTTCCGCCGATATCGACACCTTGCGGTCGGACCCGAGCGGCAAGATTTCCATAGGCATGCCGCCGACTGCGGGTTCCGTGCTGACGGCGCCGCTGATCCAGCGTTTCCACGAGGAATATCCCCGCATCAAGCTGAAGGTGCAGGAAGGCTACAGCGGCCATGTCCTCGAATGGCTTTCGACCGGCCGCATCGACGTGGCCATCCTTTATAACGCGCCCAAGACCTCAACGCTGCTGACACAGCCCTTGATCGAAGAGGAACTGCTGCTGATCGGTCCTGGCCGCAAGCCTGATATGGCGGTGGAAGGCCCGGTGAACGGGGCCAGTCTAGCCGAAATGCCGCTCATCCTGCCGTCGCATCCGCACGGGCTGCGCGTGCTGGTGGAGTCGCTGCTCGGCCCGCAGCGCATCTATCCGAATGTCGAATACGAGATCGACAGCCTCAGCGCCGTCGTCAACATGGTGGAACAGGGCATCGGCTATACGATCCTGCCCTACGCCGCCGTCAGCGCCAAGGTCGAGGCGGGCGACCTGACCGCCACCTCGATCGTCGAGCCGAGGATGACGCGGCATCTCGTTCTCGCTACCTCCACCCAGCGTCCCGTCACCAACGCCACCCGCACGCTGGCCAAGATGGTCACGCTGCTGGTCCGCGACCTGGTTAAGGACGGCGTCTGGATGCCGCGCGCGCAGCTCGACCATTAAGCGGGTCCGCTCTCCGGCCTTGTCCGAAAGTCCTATCTATACCTGCTATGCCATTCGCCGCGATTGTCCGCGCGGCGCCGATTTCCGAAAATGCTGCGAACACATTGAGGGTTCAGAGGCGCGGACGCGCCGGGAGGTCTGGACGTGACGGTCGTCGATTCACACGCGCATATCTGGGGCGAGGGCTTCCTGCCGCCGGCGTTCTTTCGCCGCGCCGCCGAACAGTGGGCGGCGAAGGCCGACGATCGCAGCGCCGACATGATCCTGCCGCGGCTCTTGTCCGGCGTCGAGGACCCCGATGGTGACGACTTCGTCGCCAACATGGACCGCGCCGGCGTCGACCGTTCGATGATCATGATGATCGACGTCGGCGAGCCGGTCTTCGGCGAAGAGCCGCGCGTCAATGTCGACCGCCAGATCGAATTCTATGGCGAACTGCAGAAGCGCCACAGAAACCGGCTGCATTGCCATGTCTCGGTGGATTTCCGCCGCGCAGGCTATCTCGACTCCATCAAGCGGGGCGTGAGGGACCACGGCCTCGTCGGCATCGGCGAACTGACGCCGGACGGCTTCGCCGCCGATGGCGAGAATGTTCGCCCGATGTTCAGGCTTGCCGCGGATCTGGGTGTGCCGGTGCAGATCCACACGCGGGCAGGGGTGTGGACCGATTTCGCCGGCGCCGATTATTCCGAGAATAATCCTGTCCATCCGGTTCACGTCGCGCGGCTGGCCAAGGCGCTTCCCGATCTCAAGATCATCCTGTGCCATGCCGGCTTTCCGCTGTGGTGGCAGGTGGCGGCCGAGGCTGTCGCCGATCTCCCCAACTGCGTTCTCGATGTGTCCAACTGGAACGAGCATCTCGCCGAAAATCCCGGTGATCTCGTCGCGCGGCTGGCCACATGGCGCTCGCTGGTCGGCAGCGAACGCATCCTCTTCGCCTCGGATCACGCCTCCGGCAAACGCTTCACTGGAGAGCGTTCCGAACTGCGGCACTGGGTCGATTTCTTCCGCGACCTTCCGGCCAATGCGGCCAGATGGGGTTATCGGTTCACCGAAGCGGAAGCCGAGCAGATGCTGGGCGCCAACGCCCTCAAATTCTACAACCTGTCCTGAGGTATAAGCGATGCCGACGATCCCGAATGCACGAACCATCCCGGCATTGCTGAAGGAGCTTGCGGATACCTGGCCTGACCGCGAGGCGCTCGTTGCTCGCGACAAGCGCTTTACCTATGCCCAGTTGCGGGCGGAAGTGCGCGCCTTCGCCAAGGGCCTGTCGGCCATGGGTATCGGCAAGGGCAGCCGCGTCGCCATCCTGATGGGCAACAAATGGGAATGGATTATCGCCGATCTCGCCGTGTGCAGCCTTGGCGGCATCATGGTCTCGGTCAACACCTGGGTGACGGCGCGCGAGCTTGCCTACATCCTCAACCACTCCGACGCCGACACGCTGGTCTACACCAGCCGCTTCCTGAAATACGACTACGCCGCCATGCTGACAGAGCTTGAGCCGCATGCGGAGGCGATGCCGAAGCTGAAGCGCTTCATCCATGTCGGCGCCGAAGGCTACAAGGAAAGTGTGCCGTTCAACGATGTCTACGGCATGGGCGCGAACGTCTCCGACAGGATTCTGGACGATGCCGCCGCCGCCGTCGATCCGCTCGACGTTACCTATCTGCTCTACACCTCGGGCTCGACCTCGACGCCGAAGGGCGTCCAGCTCCAGCATTACGGCCTGATCGAGAACATGTGGAACATCGGCGAGCGGATGCATTGCACGCATGAGGACCGTCTGTGGCTGGCCGTTTCGCTCTATTGGGGGCTGGGCTGCGAGAACGCGCTCTTCAACATCTTCACCCATGGCGGATGCCTTGTGTTGCAGGAGCATTTCGAGGCCGGCGAAGCCCTGCGCCTCATCGAGGAAGAGCGCTGCACCCTCTACTACGGCACGCCGAACATGGCGCAGGCCATGGCGGAGCATCCTGACCGACCGAAGCGCGATCTGACTACCCTGCGTTCGGGCGGCGCCACCGGCCTGCCGGACCAGCTCCAGCGCGTCGTCGATCTCGGCGCCAGGGAGATATGCCACATCTACGGGCTGACCGAGACCTACGGCAATTGCACCGTCACCGACGGCAAGCTCGACCCGGCCAGCAAGCGTTTCGCCACCGTCGGACGGCCGCTCGACGGGGTCGATCTGCGCGTCGTCGATCCGGAAACGTTCAAGCCCCTGCCGGCAGGCGCCACAGGCGAGGTCCAGGTCAAGCGCTACGTCACCAAGGGCTACTACAAGGACGAGGACAAGAACCGCGATGCCTTCACCCCGGACGGGTATTTCCGCACAGGCGATCTGGGGCTGCTCGACGACGAGGGATACCTTCACTTCCGTGGCCGCATGAAGGAGATGATCAAGACCGGCGGCATCAACGTCGCGCCGGCCGAGGTCGAGGAAATCCTCATGCAGCAGGAAGGCGTGCAACTTGCCTTCGTCGTGGGTGTTCCGGATGCGGTGCGCGACGAGATCATCGGCGCCGTGGTGGTCACTGAACGCGACCCCGGTCCCGGCGCGGAAAAGAAGCTGGCGGAAGCGCTCAAGAAGGAGCTGGCCGCCTACAAGATGCCGCGCGCCTACCGGTTCGTGCGCGAAATCGACCTGCCGCTGACGACGACCGGCAAGGTCAAGAAGAACGAACTGGCGAACCTTTTCCTCGAAGTGCCGGCCGACGCATGAACGACCAGTCCCCGCCCGCGCAGGGCGCGGGACCAGAGCTGGAACCGGATGGGCCGCCGGCGAAGCGGCTTGTTGCCGGCGACTGGCAAGGCATCGCGGGCGCGCTCCTCGTTGCCGCCACCTGCGCCGTCATCGTCGGCGAATTTGGTTTTCGTCAGCAGGCCGGTAACATCGCTGCGATGCTGGTTACCGGGTTTGCGCTGCTGCAATTGCGGCGGCTGAGTTTTTCCGTGCTCATCCTCGCCGCTGCCGGACTTGCCTTCCTCGTCTTCGGCTTTTCGACCCGCTCCGACATGGTTCTGCTGATCGAGTCGGTCGCGGTGCGCTCGGCCTGGGTCGTTGCCGTGTTCGTCTCGCTGCTGTCGCTGCGTTCAGCGGTCAACGACATTCCCGGCATCGTCCGTTCCGGCCTCTATCTGGTCAGTCAGCCGCCCGGCCGCCGCTACGCGGCGCTGACGCTGGGCTCGCAGCTGTTTTCCCACATACTTCAATATGGCGCCGTCACGCTGCTGGGCGGGCTGGTCACCAACATCACGGCGCGCGAGCCCGACGGCTGGCTGCGGCAGGCGCGCGAGCGCCGCATGCTGCTCGCCATCCAGCGGGGCTTCGTTGCGACGCTGTGCTGGTCCCCGGTGGCGTTTCCGATGATCATCTCGACCGCCGTGGTGCCGGGATCGGACTGGATCGGCTCGGTACCCGGCGCGCTTGGCACCAGCGTGCTCATCATGGGGATCGGCTGGTTCCTGGATTCGCTTTTCAAGCCGCAGATGGCCGCGACGCGTCCCATGGCCGTCCTGGGGGCCGCGAAGGACCTGCTGCCGCTTGCTCTGCTTCTCGGCGCCCTTTTCGCCGGCGCTGCCGCCATCGTCCTGACGACCGGCATGTCGACCTCGGTCGCCGTGCTGATCATGGTGCCGTTCATGGCGTTGGTGATCGTGCTGGTTCGCGCCGGCGGTTCGGGCAGCCGCAGGGTCGCGGCGGCGGGCAGCTGGATCCGCCAATTCGCGCGAGAGGAATTGCCGCTGTTCTCGTCGGAATCGATGCTGGTCATCGCCGCCACGTTTACAGGTCTGCTTTCGGTCGAACTGCTGGGTCCGGTCATCCAGACCGTCGCCTTGCCGGCCATGCCCGGCTGGCTGGTGCTCGTCCTGGTGGTCTGGTGGATGCCAGCGGCGGGGCAGGTCGGTCTTCACCCGATATTGGCGGCATCGCTGGTCGGTGGTCTGTTCCCGCAGCCGGCTCTCTATGGTTTGACGCCCGACCAACTCGTCGTCGCGATCACCGGCGGCTGGGCCCTGTCTGGCGCCACGTCGCCGTTCACCGCTGTGACGGCGCTGGTGGCGCGGCTTGGCCGGGTCAGCGCCTACACGGTCGGCTGGCGCTGGAACGGGCTGTTCCTGCTCTGCACCGGCATCGCCGTTTCGCTCTGGGCGGCCTTCAACCCGGTCAGCTGAACCGGCGCTACAAACGGCCGGGGCAACTGAATGCGGTAACCCGTTGCGCCTACAGCGCGAGATATTTGTTGCGAAGCTCGACATCGCCGAGCACGTCCTGCGCCGTGCCGTCGAAAACGATCTGGCCCATATCGAGGATCAGGGCCCGGTTTGCCAACTCCAGCGCGGCCACCGCATTCTGTTCTACGATGATGGTGGTGATGCCGAGTTTCTTGATCTCCCGCACAATGCGTTCGATCTCCTGCACGATGACCGGCGCAAGCCCTTCATAGGGTTCGTCGAGCAGAAGCAGTTTGATGTCGCGGGCCAAAGCGCGGGCCACGGCGAGCATCTGCTGCTCACCGCCGGAAAGCGTCACGCCCTCCTGCTTGCGACGCTCCGCAAGGCGTGGGAAGTGCTCGTAGATCTGCTCCAGGGGCCAGCCCTTGGGCTCGGCGATACGGGCAAGGATGAGGTTCTCTTCCACGGTAAGGCCGGGGATGATGCGGCGATCTTCCTGGACGAGCTGCACGCCGAGTTGAGCGGCCTGGAAATCCTTGAGCTTGTGGAGGGGTTGGCCGTTCAGCCAGATCTCCCCGCCCTTCAATTCCGGGTCCTGGGCTCGGGCCAGCGTACGCAGCGTCGATGTCTTGCCGGCGCCGTTACGGCCGAGAAGAGCAATGACGTCGCCCTCGGCGACGTCGAAGCTGACGCCCTGCACGATATAGCTCTCGCCGTAATAGGCGTGGATGTCGCGCACGCTGAAATAGGCGGGCGCCGTCGTGGCTGCACTCACGTCCGACATCGTCATGGCATTCATCAGTGCACGCCTCCCAGATAGGCTTCCTGGACCTTCGGGTTGCCCCTGACTTCGTCGGGAGGGCCATCGGCGATGATCCTGCCCTGTGCCAGCACCGTGATGCGGTCGGCCAGCGAAAACACGACATGCATGTCGTGTTCGATGATGACTTTGGTCATGCCGCGGCCCTTGAATTTCTTAAGAAGGTCGATGGTCGAATTGGTGTCATGGCGCGACATGCCGGCTGTCGGCTCGTCGAGCAGCAGCAGGCGCGGCTTCTGCACCAGGCCCATGGCGAGTTCCAGCCGGCGCTTGTCGCCGCGCGACAGGCTGCCGGCGATGGCATGGCTCTGTGTGGCGAGGCCGACATCCTCAAGCCAGTGCATGGCCTCGTCGCGGATATCCGTCCGCCTCCAGACCGGTTGGAAGGCATTGAGCCGAAATGGCCCATCGCGCTTGGCGAAGGCCGGAACCATGACGTTGTGGAGCAGGGACAGGTCGGGAAATATCTCCGGCGTCTGGAAGACGCGCACGACACCCATCTGGTTAATCTCGTGCGGTTGCTTGCCGGTGATGACTTGGCCGTCGAAGACGACCGCGCCGCTGTCGGGGGCGAGGCGGCCGATACAGACATTGAGCAGGGTCGATTTGCCGGCGCCGTTCGGTCCGATGATGGCATGGATGGTGCCTTCCTCGACCTGGAGATCGATGTCGGCCAGGGCGTGAAGCCCGGCGAACCTCTTGTGTACGTCGGCGACGTGGAGGACGACGTTGCGTGTCGACATGGTGCTACTCCGCCGGTTGGGTTTGCGTGGCGGGAATCTTCCTGCCATTGCCGGGCCGCCGGTTGAACATCATGCGGATGCGCCGCAGTCCTTCCATAATGCCGCCGGGCAGGAAGATCACGATGAGCATGAACACCACGCCGAGCGTCAGATTCCAGCCGTCGCCGACGAAGAGCGAAAGGAAACTGACGATCGGGTCCTCGATCGCATCCGGCAGAAAACCGAATGCGCCGTGCAGCGTGCCCGGGCTGAAGGACGAAAAGATGTTCTCGCAATATTTGATGACGGCTGCTCCGAGCACCGGCCCGACCAGTGTGCCGGCGCCGCCAAGAATCGTCATAAGCACCACTTCGCCTGACGCGGTCCATTGCATCCGCTCGGCGCCGACAAGCGGATCGGTGACGGCCATCAGCCCGCCGGCAAGCCCCGCATACATGCCGGAAATGACGAATGCCGCGAGCAGATAGGGGCGGGTGTTGAAACCGGTGTAGCGCATGCGGGTCTGGTTGGACTTTATCGCCCGCAGCATCATGCCGAAGGGCGAGCGGAAGATGCACATTGCAATGAAGAAGCAAATGATCAGCATTACGGCGCACAGATAGAACCCGGCATAGCCGCCGCCGCTGATGTTGAGGGCGAAGAGATTGACGCGCGGCAGTCCCGCCGCCGGCTCGATGAACATCGCGTCGATGACGCGCGGATCCTGAAGCGAAAGCTGCAGGCCGGTCTCGCCATTGGTCAGCGGCGTCAGCACCGAATAGACCAGATTGTAGCACATCTGGGCGAAGGCCAGCGTCAGGATGGAGAAGTAGATTCCTGACCGCTTCAGGCTGACATAGCCGATGACCACGGCGAACAGTGCGGCGAAGAAGACGGCCATGACGATCGCCGGAATGGCGTTCATCGTGAACAGCTTGAACGACCATACGGCGGCGTAGGAGCCGACGCCCAGGAACGCGGCATGGCCGAACGACAGATATCCCGTCAGGCCGAAGAGGATGTTGAAGCCGATCGCGAAAATGCCGAAGATGCAGAATTTCTGCATCAGCGCGGGATAGGCCGCGCCGATCGGCTCGAGAAGGACCGGCAGGCAAAGGACGACGGCGGAGAAGCCGGCCAGCAGCAGCCAGTCGTTGCGGGCGGGATTGTTGAACACTGGCTCAGTCCTCCATCATGCCTTTGCGGCCGAGCAGGCCACGCGGCAAGGTCAGCAGAATGACGACGGCGACCAGATAGATGATGACGTGGTCGATGCCGGGGATGATCGCCTTGACTTCGTTCATCGAGGCGAAGGACTGCAGGATCCCGAGCAGGAAACCAGCGACCACCGCGCCGCCGAGCGAACCCATGCCGCCGACCACCACGACGACGAAGGAAAGCACCAGGAATTCCATTCCCATGTGGTAATCGGGCGGCACGATCGGCGTGTACATGACGCCGGCGACACCGGCGATCACAGCAGCGAGGCCGAACACCACGGTGAACCGTCGTTCGATGTCGATGCCGAGGAAACCGACGGTTTGCCGGTCGTGCATGCCCGCGCGCACCACCATGCCATAGGTGGTGAATTGCAGGAATGCGAACACCGCGCCGATCACCGCCAGCGAGAAGAAGAGATAGACGATGCGCCACCACGGATAGGCGAGCGTCTGCCCCATGCCGAGGATTTCTCCGACATAGACGGTGCCGCCGAAGGCTTCGGGCGCCGGTTGCGGTATCGGATTGGCACCGAAGAAGTGCTTGATGATTTCCTGGATGATGATCGCCAGACCGAAGGTCACGAGTATCTGATCAGCATGGGGCCGCTTGTAGAAATGGCGGATGAGGCCGCGCTCCATCACGATGCCGATGGCGAGCATGACGGGGACAGCGAGTACGATCGATGCCGGAACCGAATAATCGTTGAGAAAAGCGCCGAAATCGCCGAGCCACGCCTCGACATAGGGCGTCCGCACCTCCAGCGGTGTGCCCCAGGGCGTCTTCTGTGCGGGATCGATGACGACGCTTTCGAGATTGAGCAGCCGGTTGAATGTGACGGCGCAAAAGGCGCCCAGCATGAACAGCGCGCCATGCGCGAAATTCACCACGCCGAGCGTTCCGAAAACCAGGGTGAGACCGAGCGCGATCAGCGCGTAGGCGCCGCCCTTGTCGAGGCCGTTCAATACTTGAAGCAGAAGTGCATCCATCGCCGTTTGCCGGTCTCGCTATCGAGGTGAAAGGAGCCGACCGCCGGAGGACAATCTGGCGGCCGGCTGTGGACCGTCAGATCAGCACTGCTTCGGATCGGACGGACCAAGCTCGCCACCGAAGATGGCGGGATCGTAGTCGAGCTCTTCGCGCGGTACGACCTTCACGACTTCCATCAGGTCGAATTTGTCCTTCGGGTTCTCCTTGCCCTTCACCACGACGCAGGACTTCATGCACTGATGGTCCTCGGCGCGGTAGAGCGTCTTGCCATTGCCCATGCCATCGAATTCGAAGCCTTCCAGCGCCTTGATGACGGCGGGTGCGTAGAAGGTGCCGGCGCGCTCGCAGGCGTCGGCATAGAGCAGCGCCTGCACGTAGCAGGTGTGCGCGGCCTGTGACGGAGGCGAGCCGAATTCGGCGCCGAAGGATTTGGTGAAGGCCTTGGTCGCGTCGTCGTCGAGTTTCCAGTCCCAGTTGCCGGTGCCGTAGATGCCCTTGACCGCGTCGCCCGCGCCCTGCGCCATCAGTTCGGAGAACAGCGGCACGACGATTTCAAATTTCTTGCCGTTGACCTGCTTGTCGCGCAGGCCGAACTGCACGGACTGGGTCAGCGAGTTGACCATGTCCTTGCCATAGTGGTTGAGGATCAGAACGTCGGCGCCCGAATTAAGGACCGGCGTGATGTACTGCGAAAAGTCCGCTGCGCCGAGCGGCGTGCGCACCGCGGCGACGGTTTTCCAGCCGAGCTTCTCGGTGGCCGCCTTCATCGATTCTTCCTGCGTCCAGCCCCAGGTGTAGTCGGCCGTCAGATGATAGGCCCTGCGCTCCTTGCCGTATTCCTGGCCGAGCACGGGGCCGAGCGCCACGCCCGACTGATAGGCATTGAAGAAGTGACGGAAGCCGTAGCGCTTCTTGTCCTTGCCCGTTGTGTCGTTGGAATGCGTGAGACCGGACATGAAGATGATGCCCAGTTCCTGACACAGACCCTGCACGGCGACCGCCACGCCCGATGACGAACCGCCGGAGATCATGATCGCGCCGTCGCGCTCGACCATGCGCTTGGCGCCGTCGCGGGCCGCATCGGACTTGGTCTGCGAGTCGCTCTGCACATAGGCGACCTTCTTGCCGAGGATGCCGTTGCCCTTGAGCGCGGTCGGCTTCATCGTTGCGATCATGCCGCCGTCGCCCTCACCGTTGAGGTGCTTGACGGCGAGCTGGAAGGCCTTGAGTTCGTCGGCGCCTTCGTCGGCGTAAGCTCCGGTCAGCGGCACGTTCCAGCCGAAGGTCACCGTGTCGCCCTTCGGCATGTTGCAGGACATGTCCTCGGCATAGGCTCCGCGAATGAAATGCATCGGCGCGGCAAGGCCGACGCCCAAGGCCGCACCGCTTTTGAGAATGAAGCGGCGGTTCACGTTCTCGAATTTCATTGATACCTCCCATTGATACCGCGCCGGTGAAGCGGTGCGGATGAGCGTTTCGCCCGCACTATCGTGGGTGATAATTGTCATTCTATCAATAAGCCTTTGGTTTAACAGCGAATTTTTGTAAATCCTTGTAGTTGAATGGCGTTTGTTTTGTCAGTAATTTACAAGCCTGAAATTGGGCGGAGGATGCATGATGCGTAGTCTGGCTGGCTCGAAGATACGGGCACTGCGCAAGAACGCCGGGCTTACGCAGGGCGAACTGGCGCAGCGAACGGGCATCTCGCCGTCCTATCTGAACCTTATCGAAATGAACAAGCGCACGGTTGCCGGCGCGTTGATCGACCGCGTCGCAGCGGGCCTGGGCGTCGAACGCTCCGAACTGGACGACACCGCGGAGCGGCGCACCATCGACGGTCTGAACGAACTCCTGTCGGACCCGGCTTTTTCCGGAAGACCGCAGGGGCCGAGCACCGATCTGGAGTTCGTCAGCCGCCATCCGGAATGGGCCGATCTGCTCTTACGGGTTTACCGGGCCTTCATCGACCGCAACCAGTCCGTTTTGGCCTTGGCCGATCGGCTCAATAGAGACCCGTTTCTCGGAGAAAGCGTCCACCGGATTCTGACCAACGTGACCGCGATCCGCTCAGCATCCGAGATTCTCGAGACGGATGACCGGCTCAGCGATGCGCAACGAAGCCGTTTCCTGCGGATCGTGGCGGCCGACAGCGAGAGCCTGTCGGCGACAGCGAGGGCATTGGCGACCTTCTTCGACAATCCGGAGATGCGTGTCCAGTCGGGCACTGCGATGGAGCAGGTCGATGCTCTCATGCTGGACTCCGACAACTATTTCGGCGAACTCGAGCAAGTCGCCGATGATTTCCGGAAAAGACGGGAATTTGCCGGCGCAATCGCCGGAGCCTGTGACGCGGCCTCGGAGGAGTTCAACGCGCCGCTCGACAGCGTCGAATCCCGGCGTTTCCGTGCGATTATGCAAATGTCCACGCCGCTCGCGCAGCCGGCCGTCATGCGACTTGTCGGGACCCACCCGGCGCTGGCCTCGGAGGAGGCCCGCTCCTATGCCGCTTCCGCGCTTCATGCCTATGTCGCGGCGGCGATACTGATGCCGTATGAGCAGTTTCTCGACGCGACCGAGCGGCGGCGCTACGATCTCGATGCGCTGTCGCGGCAATTCGCCGTATCCTACGAGCAGGCGTCCCACCGGCTTGCGACGCTGCGTCGCCCGGGCGCTGAAGGGGTGCGCTTCGCGTTCATGCGCTCCGACCCTTCCGGCTATATAACCAAGCGTCTCCCGCTGCCGGCACTGCCTTTGCCGCGCTACAGCAACGCCTGCCCTTTATGGGCGATCTACGCCGCTTTCCAGAGCCCCGGCGCGACGGTGCGGTCGTTTGGCACATTGCCGGGAGGCGATCGCTTCCTTTTCTTCGCCCGCGCCATAGAGAAGCGGCCGCAAACGGTTGCGTTTCCCCGGCATCTTCTCTCTATCATGCTTGTTTGTCCGGCTGCGGACGCCAGTCGTGTCGTCTATGCCGACGGGCTGGATGCGCAGGTCTCCGTTCCGGTTGGGACCACCTGCCGGATGTGTCCGCGCCACCAGTGCGGCCATCGGCAGGAGGCCCCGCTTTTCTTGTGACATGTAGTCACAAAGGTGTATGCCGGCTGGCTCGCGATGTGTGTAGGATGGAAAGAATTCGGTGAACGGGAGGTAGCCGGACTTGTCAAAAACCCGCGTTCTCATCGTCGAAGATGAGCCGCATATCGTCGAATCCCTGAGTTTTATCCTGCAGCGCGCCGATTTCGAAGTCGATACCGCGCTGGACGGGACCGAAGCTCTGCGGCGTCTGAGCAGGCATATCTATTCGGTTCTCATTCTCGACATCATGCTGCCGGGGATCAGCGGCCTCGACGTTTTGCGCGCAGTGCGCTCCGACCGGGCGCTGGACCGTCTGCCGGTTATCGTCCTCACCGCCAAAGGGCAGGCGGCTGATCGCAGTGCAGCGGAGGCGTTCGGCGCGACGGCCTTCATCACCAAACCGTTTTCCAACACCGAGATCGTCGAACGGGTCTGCCAACTGGCTGCAGGTGTGTCGAAATGAGGCGCTGGGAGGCGGACGCGCAAGGCACGCGCGATGCCGCGACGCTTCTGCCCGTCGCCGCCGCGTTCCTGTTTCTGCCGCCATTCCTCTTCGTGTTCATAGCACCCGCTCGCGTCGCCGGTATCCCGCTCGTCCTGATTTATGTCTTCGGCGTATGGGCTGCGATCGTGTTCAGCGCCTGGTTGCTGGCGCGCCGCCATGCGCGGATGGCGGAAGGCGCCAGCGACGCGGCAGACGCTGCAGGGCAGCGGCTACCCGGTCAGCACTGATGCATCAGGCCAATTTCGTCGTCTTCGTCTGCATAACCTATGTCGCCATCCTGTTCGCCGTCGCTTTCGCCGGCGATCGCAGGGCGCGCAAGAACCCGGCAGGGTTGCTCTCCTCGCCGCTCGTCTACACACTGTCGATCTCCATCTATTGCAGCTCGTGGACCTTTTTCGGCTCCGTCGGCTCGGCGGCGAAGAACGGGCTCGAATTCCTCACCATCTATCTTGGCCCGACAATCGTGTTCGCCGGTTGGTGGCTGTTTCTGCGGAAGCTCGTCACCGTCGGGCGGGTCCATCACACGACCTCGATCGCCGATTTCATCTCAGCGCGATTTGGCAAAAGTCCGGTGCTCGGCGCGCTCATCACTATCCTGGCCCTGGTTGCCATCACCCCCTATATCGCGTTGCAGCTTAAGGCGCTGACCGCCAGCTTCCAGGTCATCACTTATCCGGCGGGAGCGGTGGTGGCCGCTTCCCGTCCGCTAGAGCCGGACTTCGCCGTCGCCTTCTGGCTGGCTGCGGGCCTGTGTCTGTTCTCGATCGTCTTCGGCGTTCGCAACATCGACGTGAACGAGCGCCATCACGGCGTGATCGCGGCGATCGCGGTCGAGGCGCTGGTGAAGCTCGTCGCCTTCATGGCCGTCGGCCTATGGGTTTTTTTCGTCCTTTCGCGGACGCCGGATTTGATGTTCCGCAACGCGCCGGCAAGCCTGATGAGCCCGGAAGAAGGTTTTGCGGCGCGCTGGGTCGCGCTCTGCTTCCTGTCCGGTGCGGCCGTCATCTGCCTGCCGCGCCAGTTTCAGGTGACGGTCGTCGAGAATTCCAGCGAGGAACAGATCCGCACGGCTTCCTGGATGTTTCCGCTTTATCTCTTGCTCATCAATCTGTTCGTCATCCCGATTGCTATGGCCGGGCTCAACAACCTGCCGCCGGGTTCCGACCCCGATCTCTTCGTATTGACGCTGCCGATGACGAATGGCGGCGAGACGGTCGGCCTGCTTGCGTTTCTCGGCGGATTTTCATCGGCGACTTCGATGGTGATCGTATCTTCGATCGCGCTGTCGACGATGATCTCCAACCATATCGTCATGCCCCTGGCCCTGCGCTTCTCCCTGGTTCCGACCGGCGGGGGACAGAGCGCGCGTAATTTCATCCTCGTCGCCCGGCGCATGAGCATCGTCTTCACCATCTTCCTCGGCTTCACCTATTTCTGGATAAGCCGGACCTCCGGTGCGCTGGCTTCGATCGGGTTGATCTCGTTCTGCGGCCTGATCCAGCCTCTGCCGAGCCTGATCGCGGGGCTGTACTGGCACCGGGCCACACACCGCGGCGCCATTGCCGGCCTCGCCGCCGGCTTCCTGATCTGGGCCTACACGCTTTTCCTGCCGAGCTTCAAAGGCGCGTTTCTGATGTCGGCCGACGTCATCGCCAACGGACCCTTCGGGCTGAACTGGCTGAACCCGCACGCGCTGTTCGGTCTGGATGCGTTCGACCCGCTGGTGCACGCGCTGTTCTGGAGCATGACCGTCAATACGGCGCTGCTGGTAATTGTCTCGTTGCTGCGCGAACCGACGCCGTTGACCCGCTTTCAAGCGACGCTGTTCATCGATATTTTCCGCCGGCAGACGGAAAGCGAACTCGGCGTCATCCGCCGCACGGCGAGGGTCTCGGAATTGCGCCAGATCGCCGACCGCATCCTCGGGCCGGTCGAATCGGTCAGCCTGTTCGACAAGGGCGACGTGGAACCCGCCGTCATCGCCAGCGACGAGCTCATAACCCTGGTCGAAACCCGCCTTGCGGCGAATGTCGGCGCGGCGTCCGCCCGCTCGCTGGTGTCGCGCGTCGTCACTAGCGAAACGATCAGCGTCGACGAACTGAAGCGCCTCGCCGGCGAGGCGGAACAGATTCGCGCCTATTCAGCCGAACTGGAAAGCAAGTCCCGGCAGATCGAGGCGACGGCGGCGGAACTGGCGGAGGCGAACGACAGGCTGCGTGAGATCGACGTGCAGAAGGACGAGTTCCTCAGCCAGGTCAGCCACGAGGTCCGGACCCCGATGACGTCGATCCGCTCGTTCAGCGAGATACTGCTCAAGAACCGCGACCTCGACGAATCGCGCAAGCTCCATTTCCTCGGCATCATCCAGTCGGAAAGTTTCCGCCTGACACGGTTGCTCGACGGAATTCTCGATCTGAATTTCCTGGAGCCGGGGACACAGACCTGGGAGGTGACGGTGTTCGATCCGGAGACCGCCATCGATCAGGCCATCGAGACCTGCGAGCCGCTTGCCCGCGCTGCCGGCGTCAGGATCAAGCGCGGCCGCCGGTCGCGCAATGCCCGCGTGCTTGGAAGCAGGGATCGTCTGACGCAGGTCTTCATCAACCTCGTCTCGAATGCCATCAAGCACAATACGAGCGCCAATCCTGAGGTCGTCGTAACCGGGGCCGCCGGAAGGAAAGGCTTCTACGAGGCGCGAGTGACCGACAACGGTCCGGGCATTCCGCTGAAGGATCGCGAACTCATCTTCACCAAGTTCTTCCGCGGCCAGAAGGCGCGGCAGGGAGGCGTCGGGCTCGGACTGCCGATCAGCCGGCAGATCGTCGAACGGTTCGGCGGCGACCTTAGCTGCACAAGCGCCAAGACAAAGGGCGCCGAGTTCGTCGTCCGACTGCCGCTGCGTTTCGATTAAGGCGCGTCGGCTTCGCAGGCGCACGCTGGCAACCTGAAGCCATTTTTTTCCTGGCCCAGCATCGTCGCGGGCAAATTGCTCAACAGAAGTCTGGAGGCATTCCACGGCATTGAAGCGGAGAGGGGGCTTGCCCACATTGCTCCTGTCGGTGATATGAGGTCGGTCAGGACATGTATTCGGATGTCCACTCCGACGATCGAGATCGCTCAGGAAGATGACGCAGTACCAAGCACATAGACTGGCCATTGCGCCGATGATGGACTGGACGGACCGGCACTGCCGGTTCTTTCACCGTCAGCTGACGCGCCGTGCCCTACTCTACACCGAGATGGTGGTTGCCGATGCCGTCATCCACGGCGCGCGCGAGCGGTTGCTGGGCTTTGATGCACAGGAGCATCCCGCAGCGCTCCAGCTTGGCGGTTCGGACCCCGAAAAACTCGCCGAAGCGGCGCGTATTGGCGAGGCCTTCGGCTATGACGAGATCAACCTCAATGTCGGCTGCCCGTCCGATCGCGTTCAATCCGGTACATTCGGCGCCTGCCTGATGAAGACGCCGTCGTTGGTGGCGGATTGCGTCGCCGCCATGAAGACGAGCGTGTCCATCCCCGTTACCGTCAAATGCCGGCTCGGCGTTGACGACCAGGATCCGGAAGCTGCGCTCGACGCGGTTTGCGATGGCGTGTTCGCCGCCGGCGCGGATGCTGTTTGGGTCCATGCCCGCAAGGCATGGCTGGAAGGCCTGTCGCCGAAGGAGAACCGCGACATTCCGCCCCTGGATTACAATCGCGTCTACCGGCTCAAGGCGAAGAACGCCGACCGCTTCATCGGCATCAATGGCGGCGTTCCCGATCTGCGGGAAGCGGGGACGCATCTTGCCCATGTCGATGGCGTCATGCTCGGGCGCGCAGCCTACCATACGCCGGGAATACTGGCCGATGCCGACGCTGCCTTCTACGGCGCGGAGAAAAACGCCTTCGATTTCGCAGCCCTGATCGACGTCATGGCAGGTTACGCCGCCCGGCATGTCGAGCAAGGAGGCCGCCTCGGTCACGTCACGCGACACATGGTCGGGCTGTTCCATGGGCAGCCGGGCGCCCGACGCTGGCGGCAGATCCTGTCGATGGATGCGGCAAAGCCCGGAGCGGGACCAGAAGTGCTCTACGCTGCCTTTGCCGCTATCGGTGCCGCAGCCAGCGAAGATCGGGCGGCTTGAACGGGCTCGTCGCTCAGCCGCGTAGGATCATGCGGTCGCCGCGCACATCGAAGCCCGACAGCGAACCGATGAAATTCATGCCGAGCAGGCTTTGACCCAGCGAGCCGGGCGCTGCGATCAGGACCGTGATGTCCTTGCGCACGATATCGCCCAGCTTCAATTGATCGGCACGCACCGCCGCTGCATTGGTCATGCCGTTGGCGGTGGAAACAGGCACTGTATAGCTGAGCGTTGCCGGGTTGAAGCCTGCGGCCATGGCGTCTTGCGACGTCAACACAGTGCTTGTAGCCCCCGTATCGACGACCGCGCGGATGGTTGCGCCATTGACCATGATGCGCGCCTCGAAATGGCCGTTGTCGCCTTTGTCCAGCGTCACCGTCGGCCGTCCATCCGCGACGCCGAGCGTCAGCGGGCTCCCGGGTATCAGGCCGGCGCTGACCCGGCTGGCGAAATCCTGCAGTTCATAGCGGTATTGATAGCCGGCGATCAGCCCAAGAATAATGACCGCCCATGTGCCGAGGCTGCGAGCCATGTCACCGACCGGCCGCCCGGAGCGGAACAATCCTGCGCCGACCACGGCGACCAGAACGCCGAGCCAGACCAGCCGGCTGAAATCGTAATTCTCGATGCCCATGGTGCTGCCGGCGCCATCGTTCAGCACCAGCAGCCCGATGGCCGCGGCGATGACGATCAGAATGATCCACAGGCTTCGGCTCATGCTGGTTCAGACCGCCTCACCGCGCTCGCGCGCCATGCGGGCGCGGCGGGTTTCCCGGCGCGGACGGCGCTCTACGGTTGCCAGACGGGCGGGCAGTGCGGCCATGACATGCTGCCGCGCCTCCGGTGTCATCTCGATCCACGCGGCGATTTCATCGCGCGTGCGCCCGCAACCGAAGCAGAAGCCGGTCTTGAGGTCTATCGAGCAGACCAGAATGCAGGGCGATTCGATGGCCGTCATGGGTGTCTCTGCGCGTGCATCTTCCACATGGTGCAATGGAAAAGGCAATGCAAGTCCGGCAATTTGGCGTGAACCCGGTTTCTCAATCGTTTGGAAACGGTGGGCGGTTGTGCATATCGGGCAGGAAAGCTATGCCGCGCTGTAAAAGGACCAGAAGATGACCGTCAGCGCGCTGCCTTTCGACGATTTTCGCAAATTGATCTCAGGGCTGCCGGAGGCCGACCGCTTCGCCGAAGCCCAGACGCGGTCTTTTCTTGCCGGCAAACCGGGCCAGAACGGGCCGCAACTCGGCCGCGTTGTCGAAATGGCCGAATGGCTGTCAGCCTGGACGGGCAGGGCGCCGCCTTCTGTCAACAAGGCGCAGGTAGCGCTGTTTGCAGGCAACCATGGCGTCGCGCGCCACGGCATCTCCCCGCGACCGGTTTCGGCAACGGCCGATGCGGTCGAGTTCTGCGCGGCGGGCGGCGCTGCGGTCAACCAGGTTTGCGTGGCGCATGATCTTGGCCTGCGGGTGTTCGACCTGGCGCTTAATATTCCCACTGGCGACATTACCCAGGAAGCCGCCCTCGACGAACGCGGTTGCGCCGCGACCATGGCGTTCGGCATGGAAGCGGTCGCCGGCGGCATTGACCTGCTCTGCCTCGGCGATCTCGGCGTCGGCAATTCGACCGTCGCCGCCGCATTGCTGGCGGCGATGCTCGGCGGAACGGGGGCGGATTGGGTCGGTCCCGGCTCCGGCGCGGATGCAGCCATGATGGCGCGCAAGGCCGAGGCGGTCGATGCTGCGCTGGCTTTCCATGGCGGCAACCTGAAGGATCCGTTCGAGGCGTTGCGCCGGGTCGGCGGCCGTGAATTCGCGGCCATCGCAGGCGCAATCCTGGCAGCGCGCGTGCAGAAAGTTCCGGTGCTCCTCGATGGGTTCGCTGCGCTCGCGGTGGCGGCTGCGCTGAGGGCCGCCGAACCAACGGCTATCGATCACTGCCGGCTTGCCGGCTTGTCGCCCGAACCCGGTCACGCCAAGGCCGCCGGTATGCTGGGACTGAAGCCTCTGCTCGATTTCACAATTGGCACAGGCGGCGAGGGCGTCGCCGCAGCGCTGGCGGCCGGAGTGGTCAAGGCGGCGGCGCTGGTGGCGTCAGGTGCCGCTGCAGCGGCGAAAAACTGAGACGGCTTCTATCGCCGGCGGCCGACCGCGACAGCCTGGGTCGGCAATGCCGGCAGTTCCTCCATCACGCGCGTCGGCGGGAAGACGGCAAGCGCCTCGGTGCCTTCGCGCAGCTTGGAGTTGAGCTGGAATTCGCCGCCATGCATGGCGATCAGCCCCTGCACGATCGGCAGCCCAAGACCGGTTCCCTGTTCGGCGCTCTTGATGGCGATGGAACCCTGACCGAAGGCGGAAAGCACCACCGGAATCTCGTCTTCGGGAATGCCGGGTCCATTGTCCCGGATGGAAATGTATTGTCCGCCACCGGCCGTCCAGCCGACACGGACCAGCACTTCGCCGCCGGTCGGGGTGAACTTGATGGCGTTCGACAAAAGGTTGAGCGCGATCTGCCGCACCGCCCGTTCATCCGCGAAAAGGCGCGGCAGCACGCTCTCGAAATCCTGGACGATACGGATATCCTTGTTGCGCGCCCGCAGTTCCATCATGTGGCAGCAATCCTCCACGATGTTCAGCAGCATCACCGGCTCTTCGTTGAGCTGGTAGCGCCCGGCCTCGATGCGCGAAAGGTCGAGGATCTCGTTGATGAGGTCGAGCAGGTGCTGCCCGGATTCATGCACGTCGCTGGCGTAAGCGCGATAGGTCGGATTGCCCATCGGCCCGAGCACCTCGTCGGCCATCACCTCGGAAAAGCCGAGAATGGCGTTGAGCGGCGTGCGCAGCTCATGGCTCATCGAAGCCAGGAAGCGGGATTTTGCCAGGTTCGCTTCCTCGGCGCGCCGTCGCGCCTCATCCGACATGGATTTGGCCGTTTCGAGCTCGGCGATCAGCGCGTCCTTTTCCGTTCGGAAAGACAAGAGCATCAGCGACGACCGGTAGAGGTTTTGCGCGACATAGGCGAAGAAGGGCAGCGCCGCCACCAGCAGCGCCACCATGATCGCCTCGACCGGCTCCCAGGGCTGCGACGTGGTATAGATATAGGCCGCGACAGGCAGGGCGAATGTCGCCAGCAGCGCTCCGCTCAGTGAAGAGGCCATGATCGCCGTCGCGGCCATGGCCAACAGCAAAATGACTGCCTTGATGACCTGGAACTGGTCGATGGCGCATGGATTGCAGCCCAGCGCGGCGAAATACACCCAGCCGAGGCCGCTGATGCCATGCGCGATCAGGAAATTCCGCGTCGTCTGCCCCGGCTTGATATCGGCGGCCGCCATGCGGTCGATACGCAGCGCCAGAAGCGCCAGCGCCGCGTAGCATCCGACAGTAATGAGCGCCCAGATGAGGATTTCGCTGCTCATGCTGGCGAACAGGCCGGCGGCCGAAACCGTCAGCACCAGCAAGGGCAGGGCGATGGCGCTTCCGACCATGGCGCGGGCGTGCAGCTTCAGCAGTTCGCGGTCGAAATCGGGATTGCCGCCCTGCTGGGAAAGGCGGTCACGGGTCTTCTTCACCGCGCGCGCGACATCGGTGTTGCGATGGCGCTTCCTGCGGTCCACAATGTTCTTGTCCGCTGTGTTCGAGCGTTGCAGAGACATCAAACTTCAATTCACGCGTGCAGCGGTGTTCGGGCTGTAATCCTCGGCCCCAAACTACGTTCGAATGATTAAGAGACTGTTTGCCATATGAGCCGTTCCTGGTCGCGAAGGCCGCAAAGGCGATATGCGGCAGCACGGCCGCGCGGCCTTGTCCGCCGGCTTTTCGACTACGCTTTGACCTTTGTCCTGCTTGGTTTGCTGATCCTTCTGGCCGCGCGGCTCGATCGCGTGGAAACGAGGAAGGTCCAGGGCGCTACGGCCATCATCAATGACGGAGATTCCCTGACGCTTGGAGCCGAGCGCATCCGACTGCGCGGCATCGACGCACCTGAATACAACCAGACATGTCAACGGAACGGGGCGGATTATCCTTGCGGCCGTCAGGCCAGGCAGGCGCTGGCAAGGCTCGTCGCCGGCAAGGCTGTGTCATGCAGTGGATGGCAGCGCGACCGCTATGGCCGCACGCTTGGCGACTGCACCGCCGGCGGCGTTGATCTGAACCGTGCGCAGGTGGAGGCCGGCTGGGCCGTGGCCTACGGTGATTTCGAGGGGTTGGAAGGGACGGCGCGTGCTGCGAAGCTGGGTATCTGGGCCGGCGATTTCGTCAGCCCGCAGGAATGGCGTGCAACGCACAGCGAGTTCGTCGAACGCAAGCATGACACGCTGGGAAGTCTGGGCGACGGCTTGCGGGAAATGTTTCGCTTCTGATTGGTTGTGCCTATATTATGAAACAAAATCATAGGCCTCGGAGGAAATTATGAAGCTGTTCGACGGTGGTCGCGCACCCAACCCGCGCCGGGTTCGCGTGTTTTTGGCAGAGAAAGGCATCGAGGTGCCGCTTGTCCCCGTCGATATGGGCGCCATGGAGCACAAGAAGGAGGCGGTTGCGACACGCAACCCGTTGCAGCGCCTGCCGGTGCTGGAACTGGATGACGGCACGATCCTTACGGAGTCGGTCGCGATCTGCCGTTACTTTGAAGAACTGCATCCCGAACCGGCGCTTTTCGGTACCGGAGCGCTCGGCAAGGCCGTCGTGGAGATGTGGCAGCGACGTATAGAGTTCAATCTGTTCGGCGCGGTGGCGTATGCTTTTCGCCATATCCATCCTGCCATGAAGGAATGGGAGGTGCCGCAGGTTCCCGAATGGGGCGAGGCCAACAAGCCGAAGGCGCTCGAATTCCTGCGCATTCTCGACACCGAGCTGGCCGGTCGCGAATTTGCCGCCGGCGACGCTTATTCCATAGCCGACATCACCGGCATGATTGCGATCGATTTCATGAAACCAGCGCGCATCGCCTTGCCGGAAGACTGCGCCAACGTCCAGCGCTGGTACAAATCCTTATCCAGCCGGCCGAGCGCCACTGCCTGAGAATGAGCGAACAACTCGAACGGCTGACGGCAAAGGTTCGCGCTTGCCGCATATGCGTGGAGGAGCCCCTGGGACGTCCGCTGCCGCACGCGCCGCGCCCGGTGCTCCTGCCGTCGTCCACGGCCCGCATCCTGCTGGCAAGCCAGGCGCCGGGAACCAAGGTACACCAGACCGGCATGCCGTTCACCGATGCATCGGGAGACAGGCTGCGCAGTTGGCTTGGCGTGACCAGCGAAGAATTCTACGACACGGACAAGTTCGCCATCGTCCCGATGGGGTTTTGCTTTCCCGGCCAGGACGCCAAGGGTGGCGACCTGCCGCCGCGGGCCGAATGCGCGCCGACCTGGCGCGAACCGTTGATGGCGCTGATGCCGCAGATCGACCTGGTTCTGACCATAGGCATCTATGCGCAGCGTTGGCACATGGGATCGGCGCGGTTGCCGTCGCTCACCGAGACGGTCGCGAGCTGGCGCGACATCTGGGCCAGCCCCGAGGTGCCGAAGGTTCTGCCGCTGCCGCATCCTTCATGGCGCAATACCGGATGGCTGAAGCGGAATCGCTGGTTTGAAATGGATTTGCTGCCCTTTCTGAAAGAGGAAATCCGTAGTCGGATCGGCTAGGGTGCAGAGAAAAACCAACTCGATTCATCCGATATGATCGGAATTTCTTTCTTGTTGATCCCGCTCATAAAGCCGAAGATGGTAGAATAGGTTTCTCTAGGAGTCGCTTTATGGACCGTCTCGATAGAAAAATCCTCCGCTTGTTGCAGGAGGATGCGACGCTCGCTGTCGCCGATGTGGCCAAGAAAGTCGGCCTTTCCACGACGCCGTGCTGGCGGCGTATCCAGAAGCTCGAGGAGGAAGGCGTCATCAAGCGGCGCGTCGCGCTTCTCAACCCGGAGAAGATCAATGTCCGGGTCAACGTCTTCGTGTCGATCCGCACCAACTCGCACAGCCATGAATGGCTGCGGCGGTTTTCCGAGGTCATCCAGGAATTTCCCGAAGTGGTCGAGTTCTACCGCATGAGCGGCGATGTCGATTACCTGCTACGTGTCGTCGTTCCGGATATCGCCGCCTACGATGCCTTCTACAAACGCCTCATCGCCAAGATCGAGATCCGCGAGGTCTCGTCGTCCTTCGCGATGGAGCAGATCAAGTACACCACGGAAATGCCGCTGGATTACATGGTGCTCGACCGGGAGTCCGGATCGAATGCCGCCTGATCGGAACCCTCCCGGATTTTCTGACATGCTGGAAACGCTCTATCTTTCCAGCCGCGCCAGCAGTGAGGACGTATCCCAGCGCTGGCCGCCCATCTGCTGCACATCCTTGTAGAACTGGTCGACCAGAGCCGTCAGCGGCAGAGCCGCGCCATTGCGGTCGGCCTCGGCGAGGCAGATGCCGAGGTCCTTGCGCATCCAGTCGACGGCGAAACCGAAATCGTACTTGCCGGCATTCATCGTCTTGTGGCGGTTCTCCATCTGCCAGGAGCCGGCGGCGCCCTTGGAAATGACCTCCACTACCTTCCCGATGTCGAGCCCAGCCTTCTTGCCAAAATGGATGCCTTCCGCCAGGCCCTGGACGATGCCGGCAATGGCGATCTGGTTGATCATCTTGGTCAGCTGGCCGGCGCCGGTCGGACCCATCAGGCCGACCATCTTGGCATAGGCGTCGATCACCGGTTGGGCACGGTCGAATGCCGCCTGTTCGCCGCCCACCATGACGGTCAAAGCCGCATTTTCGGCGCCGGCCTGTCCGCCGGAGACAGGGGCGTCGAGGAAAGAAAACCCGCGCGAAGTCGCGGCTTCGGCAAGCTCGCGCGCGACCTCCGCGGAGGCCGTGGTGTTGTCGATGAAGACGGCGCCGGCCTGTATGGACTGGAATGCGCCGCCGTCGCCGACCGTCACCTGCCGCAGATCGTCGTCATTGCCGACGCAGGAGAACACGAATTCCTTGCCAGCCGCCGCCTCGGCAGGCGTCCTGGCAAAGGCGCCGCCATGCTCGGCGGCCCATTTTTCCGCCTTTGCGGTGGTGCGGTTGTAGACGGTTACGTCGTGGCCGCCCTTGTGCTTGAGATGAGCTGCCATCGGATAACCCATCACGCCCAAGCCGAGAAACGCCACATTTGCCATCTTCAATCCTTTCAGCACGTTGCAGCGGCATGCTTACGCAATCAATCGCATCGAGGCAACGCGAAGCGACCGTCTTTGATGATGCCAGGATTGGTTTTAGCGCTTGAGATGTATGGTGATGCGCCGCTCGATCCATTCGATGCCGTGGCGCAAGACCTCCACGATCACCAGGTAGATGATCGCCGCCCACAGATAGGTCTGAAAATCGAAGGTGCGTGCATAGGCGAGGCGGGTCACGCCCATAAGGTCATAGACCGTGATGATGGCGACGATGGCCGAGCCCTTGATCATCAGGATGATCTCGTTGCCGTAGGGACGCAGCGCGACGATCAACGCCTGCGGCAGGATGATCTTGCGCAGCGTCACCCACCTCGGAAGCCCGAGCGCCGCCGCGCCCTCCCACTGGCCTCGGGAAACGCTGTCGATCGCACCGCGCAGGATCTCGGCCTGATAGGCGGCGGTGTTCAGCGAAAAGGCGAAGATGGCGCAATACCAGGCTTCGCGAAAGAAGACCCAGAGCCCGACTGATTCCAGCGCCGGCCGGAAGGAGCCGAGGCCGTAATAGATGAGGAATGTCTGGGCCAGAAGCGGCGTGCCGCGGAAGAAATAGACATAGGCGTAGGAAATGGCCGCCAGCACCTTGTTGTTCGACATGCGCGCATAGGCGATCGGCACCGACAGCACCGCGCCGATCGCGACCGAGATGGCCACGAGCAGCAGGGTGACTTTCACGCCATCGACATAAGACGGGGCATACCGCTCGAAAATCTCTGGTTTCCATGCTGTGACCAGGAACCACACCAGCGCCAGCGCCAGCAGCGCCCACAGCGCCAGCAGCGCATATCCGAGCACGCGCCGCCTAGGCCAGCCGCGCGGCGGCGGCGGTGGACGATCGACGATGTCGACCGCGCTCATCGGCGCACCGCCTGTTTGCTGACCGCGCGCTCTATGGCGTTGATGCCGACGGACGAGATGATGGCCAGCGCAAGGTAGATCAGGCCCGCCAGGCCGAAGAACAGGAACGCATGCTTTGTAACACGCGCGGCGACGCCGACCTGCCGCAGGATGTCGCTCAGCCCGATTGCCGAAACGAGCGCGGTATCCTTGAGCAGGATCAGCCAGAGATTGGCCAGGCCGGGCAGGGCGATGCGGATCAGTTGCGGCAGGATGACGAACCGCATGGTCTGCACGTTCGACAGGCCGATCGAGTACCCGCCTTCATATTGTCCGCGCGGTATGGCGCGGAATGCCGAAAGAAACACTTCGCTGGAGTAGGAGGAGAAGACGACGCCGAGTGCGATCATGCCGGACACGAAGGCGTTGACCTCGACCGTTGCGCCGGGACTGACAAACTGCAGCAGTTTCTGGATGCCGATCTGCGCGCCGTAAAAGACGAGGAACAGCGTCAGCAGTTCAGGCAGGCCCCGGAAGATGGTGGTATAGACATTGCCGGCGAGCCTCAGCGAAGCCTCTTCGGACTGTTTGGCCAGGGCGACCAGAAAACCGATGGCGAGCCCTACGGGGAGCGTGGCAAGGGCCAGCGATACGGTGATGAACACACCATAGGCGATGTCATCCAGCCAGCCTTCAGGTCCCCAGCTCAGCAGCGTCCATGCGCTTTGCATCCGCCCGCCTGTTTCCCTTCCGTTCAAAAGGTCGAGCCGTGCATCCCCTCACGCACGACCTGTTCATGGACGGCGCGGGTTCGCGCCGTCCATGAACATGGAATCGATCAGGACTCGCTGCCGTAAACGTCGAACTTGAAGTACTTGTCGTTGATTTCCTTGTACTTTCCGTTGGCGCGAATGGCGTCGATGGCTGCGTTCAGCTTATTCGCCAGATCGGTCTCGCCCTTGCGGATGGCGACGCCGGCGCCCGGACCAAAGATTTCCACCGGCTGCGGCGAAGGCTGGCCGAGGATCTTGCAGCAGGCGCCGTCCGGCGAGTCCAGCCATTGGGTGAGCACCACAATATCGTCTTCCACGGCGTCGAGGCGGCCGTTGGCGATATCGAGCTGGTATTCCTGGGCGGTCGGATAAGGCTTGACCGTCGCATCCGGATAATTCTTCGACGCGAAATTGAAGTGGGTTGTGGAGCCCTGCACGCCGATGGTCTTGCCGGCCAGGTCTTCCTTGGCGACGCCCTTGATGGCGCTGTCCTTCGGCACTGCGATGGCGGAAGGCGTATTGTAGTATTTATGGCTGAAATCGACCTGCTCCAGGCGTTCCGGCGTGATCGACATCGACGCGACGATGGCGTCGAACTTGCCGGCCTTCAGCGCCGGGATCATGCCGTCCCAATCCTGGGTGATGAACTCGCACTTCACCTTCATCTCGTCGCAGAGCGCCTGCGCGATGTCGATGTCGAAGCCTTCGAGCTTTCCGTCGGCGGTCAGATTGTTGAAGGGCGGATAAGCGCCTTCGGAGCCGATTTTCAGAACTTTTTCCTGTGCCTGGGCGGCGCCCAGCATCAGCATGGCGGTCGAAGCCGCCGCCAGCGCAACTCGCAGTGAAAGACGCATGAGGTCCTCTCTTTATGATCTAGCCGTGGTTCGACGCGGCTTTCCAGGTGCGTTCCCATGCACCCACTGACCAGATACTCCCACTCTTTTCGCGCAAAAAGCAACTGCAAAACCGCGGGTCAGGCAGCCATTCGACGCGGGACATTCGTTTAGCTCGATCGCCGAAAACGTCATCTTTCCTTGACGTTACGTCACTTTGTCGATTTTGGACGCAGCCCGATGGTCGCTTCGACGAAATCGCTGATTGCTCCGATGTCGTCGAGGTCGAACACCGGCAGGTTCGAGCCTTCAACGGCGTGATCTGCGGCAATGGCGATGATGCCGGGGTCACTGTCGGAAAGCGGGGCGCGGTCGCGGGCGTCGAGGCGTCTTACTTCGATCTTGCGGTGTGATTCCCGCTTGTAGCCTTCGACGATAACGAGATCGGCAGGGGCCAGCCGCGCCAGCACCGTTTCGAGCGCCGGTTCCTGCTCGCCGCGCAATTCATGCATCAGAGCCCAGCGGCGGTCGGAGACGATGGCCACTTCCGTGGCACCGGCCTTGCGGTGCCGGAACGAATCCGTGCCGTCCTTGTCGATGTCGAAATCATGATGGGCATGCTTGACGGTCGACACGCGCCAGCCGCGCCGGACCATCTCGGCGACGAGCCTTTCCGTCAGCGTCGTCTTGCCGGAATTCTTCCACCCTGTGATGCCGAGGACGTGGCTCTTCATGGGTCCATGCTTGATGCGATGCGCCGCGCTTCCGCAAGCTCGGCCGGCGTGTTGATGTTGAAGAACGGATCTACCTGTATTCCGCTCATGTTGGCGATCGGGAATTCGACGTCCATGTTCGGGTACCGGTTGATGAACGCCGTAACCCGCCGTTCTTCGTCGTCCGTGATGGCGTGCCGAAGCGCATGACGCAGGCCGACCGGCCAGAGAGCCGAGGTCGGGTGGGGCCGCCCGGCCGACGATGCGACCGCTATGGCGTCCTCAGATGCATCGGACAGTGAGGCTGCGAGCCTTGCGACGAAATCCGTGGGCAGGAACGGCGTGTCGCCTGCAATGGTCGCCACCTGATTGAAGCCGAGGCCGGCGGCCCACTCCATGGCGGCCAGGATGCCGGCCAGCGGACCGGGGAAATCGGCAAGGCCGTCGGCGACGGTCGTGAGGCCGAGTTGTGCAAAGCGGGCAACATCGCCATTGGCGTTCAGCGCCAGGGCCTCCACCTGCGGCGCCATGCGCCGGGCAACATGGTGCAGGACCGTCTGGTCGCCGATCATCAACAGGCCCTTGTCGCCGCCACCCATGCGCTGCGACAGCCCTCCCGCCAGAATGGTGCCGGCAATCCCAATCGTCATCGTTCTCCGCCCGAATGCCCGACCTATATGCCGTCGGGTTCCATGGCCGGTCCAGTGCTTTCCGCTGCGGGGCGGCGAGGGCCGACCACTCGTTCCCTGTAGAGGGTGTAAAGCCCGGACATCACGATCACCAGCGCCCCGACGATCATGGCCAAGTCCGGAACGTCGCCGAAGATGACGAGACCGAGCATGATGGACGACAGAAGCGACGTGTAACGGAACGGCGCTATGAAGGAGATTTCACCCATGCGCATGGCCGTGATGATGGCCTGGTAGCCGATCAGCAGCAGAACGGAAGCGAGGGCCAGAAGCCCGAACGACTGGCCCGACATCGGCGTCCAGCCCCCGAAGGGCTGCAGGAGAAGCCCGCCCGTCAGCATGATCACCAGCGTCGTCATGGTCGACACGAGAAGCGTGGGGACGTGCTGCGGTATGCGTTTGGTGGCAAGATCCCGCACCGCGCAGAAGAAAACACTGGCCAGCGCCAGGAGCGAATAGAGGCTGAAACCCTCGAAGCCCGGCCGCACGATGACCAGCACGCCGGCAAAGCCGGCCGCGATTGCCAGCCAGCGTCGCCACCCGACGCCCTCGCCGAAAACCAGCGCCGCACCCATCGTCACCGCCAGCGGCAGCGCCTGCAGGACAGCGGATACATTAGCGATGGGAAGGTGGGCCAGCGCCGCCAGGAAGGTGACAGTGGCGAAAACCTCCGCCGCGACCCGCAAGCCGACCATTGGCTGAAGCGCCAGCCGCAGATCGGCAAGCGCACCGCGCCGCCAGGCCAGCAACCCGACGAACACGCAGGCGAAAAGGCCGCGCACAAGCATGATCTGCGCCGGGTTCATCTCTTCCGACACGAATTTCGTAATGGCGTCGTTGACCGTGAAGCCGGCCATGGCCACGGTCATATACACGGCGCCTTGCAGATTGGGGGACAGAGACACGGACAGGTCCCATTCGATCAGACTATGAGTTCACGACCTAGCATCCGCTGACGAACCAGCAACGCCAAAGCGATAGGCCAAGGACACCGGGCGCGTCATCATCGGTTCAATAGTTCAGGGTCCGTGCAGGCTGCCGGCGATGCGTCCGACCAACGGATCGTACTTTGCCTTGAGCGACGCGGGATACTCGATGACGATGCCGTGCACGATGTCGGTCGGGCCGAACACGTAGCGTTCGTAGAAGACCTCGTCGCCGTCGGTGCCTGAAAGCACCACCCAGTTTTTTCCCGTTCGGGAATACGTCGCCGGCCGGTCCTTTTCAGCCTTCGCAGCGGCTTCCCGGGTCTTCGGCGTTTCGTCGAGGACGTTATAGGAGCCGAAGATGGCAAGGCTGGCGCCGTCGTCGGAGAGCCAGCGCAATCCGTCGCCGTTCTCCGGCGGCGCCTGTTCCTGACTGAATATATCGGACGGGAAGGTTGCTGAGGTGCCGAAGCGGTCGTTCTCGTAGGTGAATGGCGCCGCCAAGGCGATCGATGCAACCAGCGTGAAGCCAAAAAGGGCCGAAATTACCGCGAAGCGCTCCATGAAACCTCCAGGACATCTGCCTGGAAACATCTTGCATCATTCCGCTTCAAAAATCAGCCGCCGGTAACACTCATATGGCGTGAAACGGCGGGACGGCTGGTGCGGCGGTCGATGATGAAGTCATGGCCTTTCGGCTTGCGGCCGATCGCTTCGTCGATGGCGGCGGAAAGCAGCTCGTTGCCTTCCGAGGCCCGCAGCGGCTTGCGCAGATCGGCGGCGTCTTCCTGTCCGAGACACATATAGAGCGTGCCGGTGCAGGTCAGCCGCACCCTGTTGCAGCTTTCGCAGAAATTATGCGTCATCGGCGTGATGAAACCGAGCCTGCCGCCGGTTTCGGCAACCTCGACATAGCGCGCCGGGCCGCCGGTCTTGAACGGGATGTCGGCCAGCGTGAATTGCTGCGCAAGCTGGGCGCGCAACAGCGAAAGCGGCAGGTACTGGTCGGTGCGGTCGGCGTCGATCTCGCCCATCGGCATCGTCTCGATCACCGTCATGTCCATGCCGCGGCCATGGGCCCAGCGCAGCATGTGCGGGATTTCAATGTCGTTGAAATCCTTCAGCGCCACGGCGTTGATCTTCACCTTGATGCCCGCCGCCTGTGCCGCGTCGATACCGGCCAGAACCTTGTCGATGTGGCCCCAGCGGGTGATCTGATGGAACTTGTCGGCATCCAGCGTGTCGAGCGACACGTTGATGCGCTTGATGCCGCAATCGGCCAGCTCCGCTGCGAAGCGCGAAAGCTGCGAGCCGTTGGTGGTGAGCGTCAGTTCTTCCAGCGCACCGCTGGCGAGATGGCGCGAAAGCTCGCGCACCAGATGCATGATGTTCTTGCGCACCAGCGGCTCGCCGCCGGTGAGGCGCAATCTCCTGACGCCTTTCTCGATGAAGACGGTGCAGAGCCGGTCGAGCTCTTCCAGCGACAGGAGGTCTTTCTTGGGCAGGAACGTCATGTTCTCCGCCATGCAGTAGGTGCAACGGAAGTCGCAGCGGTCGGTGACCGACACCCGCAGGTAGTTGATGGTACGACCGAATGGGTCGATCATGTCCATGCGTTTCCGTTCCCTTGGCCAGCGCGCTGCCCGCGCCGTTATATACCGCTATGTGATACGATCGGGCGCAAGGTTCAAGATAGGATGTCTCGGACTTTGGTTATATCGCGTCTGCGACGCGACGCGTCCTGCCACGGCAGCGCCCGATATTGATGAAACAGGCCATGACACAGAACATCTATGACGATCCTCGTTTCTTCAAAGGTTATAGCGGCCTGCCGCGCTCGGTCCACGGACTGGCGGGCGCACCGGAATGGCCGTCGCTGCGGGCGTTGCTGCCGCCATTGAGCGGCGCATCGGTCATCGATCTCGGCTGCGGCTTCGGCTGGTTCTGCCGCTGGGCGCGCGAGCAGGGGGCCTTCGATGTCCTGGGGCTCGACGTCTCGCGTAACATGCTGGAGCGGGCGCGGAATGAAACGCAGGACCCAAATATCCGCTACGAAATCGCCGATCTCGAACAGTTGATGCTGCCGGCTGCGTCGTTCGATCTTGTCTACAGCTCGCTCGCCTTCCACTACATCGTCGATCTGGACACCATGCTCAACACCGTACATCGCGCGCTGAAGCCGGGCGGCAGGCTGGTGTTTTCAGCCGAGCATCCGTTGCTGACCGCGCCCTCGCGCCCCGGCTGGACGGTCGATGGCGATGGTCGCAAGGTCTGGCCCGTCGACGATTATCTGGTCGAAGGCCCGCGCACGACCGACTGGCTGGCGTCGGGCGTGGTCAAGCAGCATCGCACCATCGCGACCTATTTCAGGCTTCTCCGTGAGGCTGGCTTCACGCCGGCCCACATCGAGGAATGGGGGCCGACAGACAGCCAGATCGCCGCGGACCCCGCATTGGCTGAGGAACGCCAGCGGCCAACCTTCATGCTGTTTTCCGCGTTCCGGTGACCGCGGAAGCGAAACGCCTAGTTCGCCGCCGGCACCGGACAGCTCATGTCGCCTTCCTCGCAATCGAGGTAGCCCCGGAACGTATCGATGCGGCCCTGCGTGATGCCGTCGAGGCACATCGATACGGTTGCCGGATAGGCGCTTCCCTCAGCCACGCCGGAACTCGAGAAGTCGCATTCGGCGTCGCGGAACCCGATCCACGCCTTTTGCGCCGTGACGAGCAGCTTGCGCGTATCCGCATCGTCCTTGAGCCGGCCTTCGATCTGTTTGTAGAGCTTGTTCAGTTCGGCGTCCGATGCCTGATAGGCCTTGTCGGCGCATTCGTTCGCCGACATCTGGTCCGGCGCCTCCGTGCAGTCCTCAGCCCGGGCTGCTGTCGAGGAGAGGGCCATGAGAGCCAGGGCGGGCAAAGCGAAAAGCAGTGTGCGCATCGTATCTTCCTCACAGGGCATGAATCGGAGCCTGAGCCCACAATGACCAGCTTGCGCAGTCGATGCAATTGTTTGCGGCTTTAACTCGGAGCAAATCCGGCGTAACCGGAAGCGGAGGGAGAGACGTGCATGACTGCGCCCACCGAATTGAGGGTCTCGAAGGACCGCAGACTGCTGACCGTGAGCTTCCCCGGCCATCAGCCGTTCCAGTTGCCGGCGGAACTGCTGCGCGTGCTTTCGCCGTCCGCCGAAGTGCAGGGACATTCGCCGGAGCAGCGGGTAACGGTGCCGGGCAAGCGCGAGGTTGCTATTTTCAAGATCGAGCCGGTCGGGAATTATGCCGTGCGCATAACCTTCGACGACATGCACGACACCGGTATTTTCACCTGGGACTATCTCCACACGCTCGGTCACGAGCATGTAACCCGGTGGAACGACTATCTTGCCGAGCTTGAAGCAAAAGGCTTGAGCCGCGATCGCTAGAACAACGCGCGACGCTTTTCCGGAGTGCCCAATGTCCAGGCCAATGTCCAGGATAGAATCCATCGAGCAGCTCGAAACCCTTTATGGTGTGCCCGGTCAAACGTCGCTGGTGAAGGAACTGGACCACGTCATTCCTGAATATGCCGCCCTCATCGAGGCGTCGCCCTTCGTCGCATTGGCGACGAGCGGACCGGAGGGACTGGATTGCTCGCCGCGTGGCGATCTTGCCGGCTTCATCCGCATTCATGACGAGAAGACGCTGATGATGCCCGATCGCCGCGGCAACAACCGCGCCGACTCGTTGCGCAACATCATCCGCGATCCGCGTGTTGCCCTGCTGTTCCTCGTGCCGGGCTCCGGCACCACGCTGCGGGTCAACGGAAACGCGCACATCACCGCGGACCCGGACCTGTGTTCCTCTTTCACCGTCGAAGGAAAAGCGGCGCGGTCTGTCACAATCGTCAAGATCGAGTCGGTCTATTTCCAATGCGCCCGCGCCATTCATCGCTCGGATTTGTGGAACCCCGAAAAGCACGTCGATCCGAAATCGCTGCCGACGCCCGGCCAGATACTGGAAGTCGCCAGCCGCAAGGCGATCGACGGCGATGCCTACGACATTGAATGGCCGGAGCGTGCCCGAAAATCGATGTGGTGAGCGCCCGGACTGTCAGGCGCTATCGAGCGCCTCGGTGATCTTGCGCATTTGTTCGCCGATCAGGTCGCATTGTTCCAGCGTCGATTGACCCATGGCGGTCTCGATCAGCGCCGTATGCACTTTCAGCGCCTCCATCAGAAGGGTTATTCCAGCCTCGGTCAGTTCCAGGCGCAGGATGCGTTTGTCCTTGCCGTCGCTTTCGCGGCGAAGCAGGCCGCGCTTTTCAAGCTGCGGCAGAAGCATGGTGATGTTGGATCGTCCGACCAGCAGCTTGCGCGCAAGGTCGTGCTGCGACATGCCGGGGTGGCGGTAAAGGTTCATCAGCACGTCGAGTTGTGCCGGTTTCAGGTCCAGCGGCGCCAGCTTGGCCGTCAGCGTCCGTTCCAGGACATGGCAGGCGCGGGCGACCGCAACCCAGTTGCGGAAGCGCGGATTGTCCCAGGGCAGGTCTTGTTTATTGTTCATGGTTGAACTAACATGTTCATGGTTGAACGATCGGCTTTTGGATTCGGAATATGGCACCATTTGGTTTGAAGGTCATCCGCGGTGCGTTCGGCTTCGGCGAGCGTGTCGCTCCCGCACTCACGGGCAGGGCCGCCTTCGAGCTTTTCTGCCGCACGCCAAGCCCGAAGAAGATGACCGAGGGCGAGCGCCGTGCTGTGACGCGGGCGTCGTCATTCATGAGCGAGGCGCGCCACCATCAGCTGAAAACCAGAAGCGGCTGCATCGTCGCGCATGAGTTCCGTCCGCAGGGCGGGGCGGCCGCGGGCACTGTCCTCGTCATGCATGGTTGGCGGTCGCGCACCGAATATATGCGCAGCCTGATCGAAGGCTACCGCAACGCCGGTTACAAGGTCGTATCGCTGGATCTGCCCGGCCATGGCCAATCGCCGGGACGCCGGCTCAACCTCGTCAGCGCGGTGGAGGCGGCGGCGCAGGTGGGCCAATGGTTCGGTCCTTTCGCGGCCGTCGTCGGCCACTCCTTTGGCGGTGCCGTGGCCGCAAATGCCGCTGCGGGATCGGTCCCGGGAATTCCGCCGCTTGCCACCGAATGCCTTGTGTTGGTCGCCGCGCCCAGCTCGATGCCGGCGGTGTTCGCCGACTTCAGCCGGATGCTCAATGTCGGGCCCCGGTCTCAGAAGGCCATGGCGGGCAGGGTGAAACGCATTTCCGGCCGCCCGCTCGACGAATTTATGGGTGAAAGGCAGCTGGCCGAAACTCCGGTGCCAACGCTGGTTGTCCACGCTCCTGACGACAAGGAAGTGCCGGCCTGGCACGCGCAGCGCTATGCCGATGCCGGTCTCCATGTCCGGCTTCACTGGGCCGACGGTCTCGGCCACCGCCGGATCCTGGCCGACCGCGCCGTCGTCACGCGCGCCGTCGATTTCGTCCGCGAAGGTCATCTGGTCGTTCACTGAGGCCGAGGGCCTTCTTCGACAAAATATCTTCCGAACGGGCTTCTCTGTCGGGCCGGGGTCATGGTGTGCAAGGGTTTGCTGTATGGTCGGCCGGCCGGCCGGCTCTGCTTGGCGCCCGGCGGCTCACCGTTTTGTGAAACGCTTCTGCAACAACCCTGCGGAAATTTATGGAAGCTTAACGAAATCGGTATGAATCGGTATAGTCGTGTCATACATCCGCCACGCCGCCGGCGAGGCTCGGGCATTGCGGAAGAGGGATCCGGCACTGGCCGGAAGCGGGTGATCCATGAAATGCTTGGACAGAAGAACAGTCGTGCTGCCTTTGGCGGTCGCCGCGACATTGGTTTTCGGTGCGCCACAAGCCGGAGCGCAGGGGTTCTTCGAGTCACTTTTCGGCGGTGGCGTGCGGCATTCGCGCCAGCCGGCCGGAGAATTTCCGCCAGCACCCAAACCGAGAAAGAATACTGCCGCCAGAACCTCCACAAGCGGCGGCGGGGCCGCCAGGATCAGCAGCCCCAGCTATTATACCTACAAGGCGGATTCGCTGGCGCGGGTCGACTTCTCGTCGCTGATCGGCGGCGAACCCGTAACCACCGGGGCAACGGTTCAGAAAGCCGCGTTTGATCCCTCGACCGCCGACGTGGCATTCCGCGAAGCGTTGTCCGGCCTGAACGGCTATGATCTGTTGGCCGAGCGCGACATCGGCAAGGCGCTGCTTGCTTACTATTCCGCCAATCCCGAATTCATCTGGGTGTCAGGCTCCAGCGCCAACGAGCGCGCCAGGGAGGCCGTCCGGGTACTAAGCGAGGCCGCAAGCCATGGGTTGGTTCCGGCCGACTATGCGGTGCAGATTCCAGCGGCAGGAAATCCTGCGGAGGATGCCGGAGCGCGCCTCCAGGAATTGATCCGTTTCGAGATGGCTCTGTCGGCGCGCGTTCTGCGCTACGTTCACGACGCCCGCAGCGGCCGCATAGATCCCAACCGGATTTCGGGCTATTACGACTTCCCGGCCAAGCCACTCGATATGGTCAGTGTGCTCGATACGCTGGCCCATACGCCGGCGCCGCAAGCCTATCTCGAATCCTGGCATCCGCAGAACGCCGAGTACAAGGCCCTGCGCGCCGAACTGGAAACGCTCGAGGCGACGACTGAAAACGAAATTGTCGTCGATCCGAAGCTTATGCTCAAGCCTGGCCAGACCAGCCCGGAACTGCCGAAGCTGCTGGCGCTGATCGCCCGCGATCTCGATGACGAGATGGGCGGCGAATATGGCGAAACGCTTGTGCGGCTGGCCTCCAGCGAGACATACGTGCCCGAACTGGTCCCGGTGATCGAGGCGGCGCAGAAGAAAGCCGGCGAAAAGGGCGACGGCGTCGTCGGCCCGCGCACCGTTGCCGCGCTTGCTGGCACGTCCAAGGCCGACCGGCTCGACAAAGTCCAGTATGCCATGGAGCAGTTGCGTTGGCTGCCGTCCGATCTGGGCAGCCCCCGCGTCTTCATCAATCAGCCTGCCTTTACCGCCAGCTACATCGACGGCGGCGAGGAGAAGCTGAAGATGCGGGCGGTGATCGGCAAGATCACCAACCAGACTTCATTCTTCTACGACGAGATCGAGCAGGTTGACTACAATCCGTATTGGGGCGTGCCGCAGTCCATCATCGTCAACGAGATGCTGCCGCGTCTGCGCCGCGATCCGGGCTACCTGGACCGGGCGGGCTATCAGGTGACCGATTCGCGTGGCAAGCGTATCCCGTCGTCCTCGGTAAACTGGGGCGCTTACGGCTCGAAAGTGCCTTATGCGATCCGCCAGGAACCGAGCGAGGCCAACGCTCTGGGCGAATTGAAGATCCTGTTCCCCAACAAGCATGCGATCTACATGCACGACACCCCGCAAAAGGCGTTCTTCCAGCGCGACATGCGTGCGCTCAGCCATGGCTGCGTGCGCCTGCAGGATCCGCGCGGCATGGCCGCCGCCGTGATGAACAAGCCCGTCGATTATATCGCAAAGAAGATCAAGGCCGGCCATTCGGTGGACAAGGTGACACGCAAGATTCCCGTTTACGTATCGTACTTCACCGCCTGGCCGGATATGTCGGGCAAGGTCGAGTATTTCAACGATGTCTATGACAGGGATGCGCGGCTGAAGCAGGCGCTGGAAGCCACCGAGCAGACGCGCGCGCCGTCTGCCTGAGACCGGGGCGGATCGAGCTTAAAGTTCAAGGGAAATGGTGGGCGATGTAGGGATTGAACCTACGACCCCACCCGTGTGAAGGGTGTGCTCTCCCGCTGAGCTAATCGCCCGCCGCGGCCCGAAGGCCTGACGCGCCGCGATATAAGGGAGCGGCCGGGCCTAAGTCAACCACCTGACTGGCCGCTTTATCCGGCTTGCCGCCCGCCGCTTGCGGCAGTCATCATGCGCTCGACCAACTCGACCGTCAGCTCATCGAAATGCGAGATGATCGCAGTCGGCTCGAACTCCCGCACATGCCGGTCGGTATAGCCGAAATCGACGGCGACGACCGGGATTCCCGCGGCTTTTGCCGTATCGATGTCGGTTTTGGAATCGCCAACCATGACGGCCCGTTCCGGGTCGCCGTCGGCCAGTCGTATGGTTTCGAAGAGGTGCCGCGGGTCCGGTTTCTTGAAAGGAAAAGTGTCCTGTCCGGCAATGGCGATAAAATGCCTGGTGAGCCCCAGCGCCTCGATCAGCGTCAGCGAACTGGCCTCGTATTTGTTCGTGCAAACGGCGAGCGCGTAGCCGGCGTCCTCGAGACGGGCAATCGCTTCCAGCACGCCCGGGTAGGGCAGGGATTTGCCGGGGATGTTGCGCGTATAGTGGTCGAGATAGATATCGAAGAGCCGATCAAGGTCCGCTTCCGATATTGCCTTCTGCCGGTCGGCATAGGCATACTCGATCATCGCCCGGCCACCGTGGCCGATATAGCGCCGGATCGCCATCGGATCGACAGCGGAAATGCCTTCGCCGGCAATGCTGTGATTGAGGCTGTCGAGAAGGTCCGGACCGGTGTCGATCAGCGTGCCATCCAGGTCGAAAACAACGATCGGGCGTTTCATGAAGGATCCTGTCTTTTTGCGCTGCCGCAGGCGATAGCCGCTCGCCGCCGATCAGGCAACCGGTGATTGGCCCTTGGGCTACCCTTTGACCCGTCCGCCAAAAATGCTAGGAGCGCCCAATGGGGGCGAACTTTCCATGGATGCCAGGCAGTTGAAGATCGAGGCCGCAAGGGCGGCGCTGGCCCATGTCTCGGATGGCATGCGGCTCGGAATCGGCACCGGCACGACGGCCGAGGAATTCGTCCGCCTGCTGGCGGCCAAGGTCGCCACCGGCTTCCGGGTGCTCGGTGTGGCGACGTCCGAGCGAACGGCGGCCTTGTGCAACGAACTGGGCGTGCCGCTGTCGACGCTGGATGAGACGCCTCAGCTCGACCTGACGGTCGATGGCGCCGACGAACTGGACCCCGCCCTGACGCTGATCAAGGGCGGCGGCGGCGCACTTCTGCGGGAGAAGATCGTGGCCGTCGCTTCCGCTCGCATGATCGTCATCGCCGACCAGACCAAGATGGTCGGGACGCTCGGCCGTTTTCCGCTGCCCATCGAAGTCAATCGATTCGGCCTCAAAGCCACTGAGATCGCCATCGCCGAAGCGGCAAGCGCGCTCGGCCTGTCTGGCGCCGTTACATTGAGGGTGACGGATCGCCAGCCTTTTGTTACAGACGGCGGGCATTTCATACTCGATGCATCTTTTGGCCGCATTCCGGATACAAGAGCGCTGTCGAATGCTCTTCACGCCATTCCGGGTGTGGTCGAACACGGTCTTTTCATTGGGCTGGCGGATATGGCTATCATAGCCGGCGACAGTGGCATCGAAACCGTCCACGCTGCCCGATAATCAGGGTCAGGACCTATTAATATGATCGAAATGGCGCCTGAAACGGCAAAGAGATGCAAGGAGAAGCCCGAAGGCCGATGTGGTTTTATCGGCCGAGGGCTTCGACGCCGCAGCTCGAAGCCGTTTCGGCGTCCTTCGGATGCGGTCCATCTGGCCAGCAACTTCGTCGCGAAAGCTCGACAATGGTCAACATTGCCTTCGCCTTCGCTCCTCGTATCCGGCCAGATGGCCTCACACCATTTCGACCAGATTAACAGGTCGTGACCCTTAGGGAGTTTTGTTGAATGACGCTGCATACCCGCATCCGCCGCCTGTCAGCCATGGCGGCGACATCTGCTTTCATCGCCTTTTCTTTCCCGGCCTTCGCACAGGACATCAGCGAAGCGCACTTGAAGGCGGCTCATGCGGCGATCGCATCGATCCACGCCACCGATCAGTTCGACCTGATCCTGCCGCAGGCTGCTGGCGCGCTGCAGCAGCAGCTTATCCAGAAGAACCCCGACATGGGCGACCTGATCACCAAGACCATCAAGGAAAAGACGCTTGCCATGGCGGCGCGGCGCGCCGACCTGGAAAAGGAGGCGGCGACGGCCTACGCCAAGGGCTTCTCCGAGAAAGAGCTTACCGACATTGCTGCGTTCTACAATTCGGAGGCGGGTAAGAAGCTTCTGGAAAGCGGTCCGATCGTTACGCGTGAATTGGGCAAGGCGGCTGAAATCTGGCAGAACGGCGTTGCCCGTGATCTGGCCCAGCAGGTTGGCGAGTCGCTTGCCGCTGCCGTAAATGCCAAGGCGCCTGCGCCTGCGGCGCCAGCTGACGGAGCTGCGCCCGCCGCACCCGCGGGTGGGGCAGCACCAGCGGCTCCCGCCACGCCGGCAGCTCCAAAGCAATAATCCTCGCAGCATGTACACAACCGAAAGCCCGGCTTCTGCCGGGCTTTTCTTTTGCCTTTCCGCAGCCTACCTGTGATTTCGCAATAACGAACTGCAGGAGCATCGCATGGCCGCCTATGATTACGACCTCTTTGTCATCGGTGGCGGTTCCGGCGGGGTGAGGGCGGCAAGGGTCGCCGCGGCGCTCGGCAAGCGGGTTGGCATAGCCGAGGAATACCGCTTCGGCGGCACCTGCGTCATCCGCGGCTGCGTGCCGAAGAAGCTTTTCGTCTACGCTTCCCAGTTCCCTGAGCATTTCGAAGACGCGGCCGGCCATGGCTGGACGGTACCGCAGGCCAGTTTCGACTGGCCGACACTGATCGCCAACAAGGACCGCGAGATCGCCCGCCTCGAGGGCATCTACCGCAATAACGTCCAGGGCGCCGGCGGCGAGACCTTCCAGACGCGCGCCGTACTGGTCGACAGGCATACAGTTCGGCTCGAGGCCGAGGGCCGCACAATAACCGCCGACCAGATTCTCGTCGCCACCGGCGGGCGTCCGGCGCTGCATCCGGCGTTGCCCGGCCACGAGCATTGCATCACCTCCAACGAGGCGTTTCATCTGGCCGAATTGCCGAAGGCGATCATGATCGAGGGCGGTGGCTACATCGCGGTTGAATTTGCCAACATCTTCCACGGCCTCGGCGTCGCCACCACGCTGGTTTACCGCGGCACCGAGATACTCAGCCGCTTCGACATGGATCTTCGCCGAACCCTGCATGAAACCATGGAGACGAAGGGCATCAGGATTCTCTGCCATTCGATTTCCGAGAAGGTCGAAAAACGCCCTGACGGCAGGCTGGACGTGACCGTCACCGGCGGTGAGGTGCTGACGGTCGATCAGGTCATGCTCGCCATCGGTCGTACGCCGAACACCGAGGGGCTTGGACTGGAAGCGGCCGGCATCGAGACTGGCGTGACCGGCGCCATTGAGGTCGATGCCTTTTCGCGCACCAATATCGACAACATCTGGGCCATAGGCGACGTGACCAACCGTGTCCAACTGACGCCGGTGGCGATCCATGAGGCAATGTGCTTCATCGAGACCGCCTTCAAGGACAACCCGACCCGTCCCGATCACGAGACGATTGCCACGGCGGTGTTTTCGCAGCCTGAAATCGGCACAGTCGGCCTGTCGGAAGACGAGGCGGTGAAGCGTTTCGACGAGGTCGAGATTTATCGCGCGACGTTCAGGCCGATGCGGCACACGCTTTCGGGCCGTCAGGAAAAAATGCTGATGAAGCTGGTCGTCGACGCCAAGAGCCGCAAGGTGTTGGGCGCTCACATCCTGGGACCCGACGCCGGCGAAATGGCGCAGCTTCTCGGCATTCCAATCAAGGCTGAACTGACCAAGGACGATTTCGACCGCACCATGGCGGTTCACCCCACCGCCGCCGAGGAACTGGTCACCATGTACAAGCCGACCTATCGCGTGAAGAACGGCCAGCGGATCGACTAACTACTTCTGCTTCAGCCTGACGCGCGGGATGCGCAGCCAGCCATCGTCCATGGCAGGCGGACGCGCCAGGATCTTGGTGATCTCGGCCGGCAGGGTGGGCTGCAGCGGCTTCTTGCTCGCCGCGCCGTCGGCGATCGTCAACACGCTGTGATAGAACTCTTCGCCTGTCAGCGAGCGGGGTGGCACCGGCTCATGCATGACGCTGATGACGGTGACGTTCGGGCAGTTGTCCTTGATCGCCTGATGGAAAGCCGTCTTGCCGTCTGGATCGAGCGCCGCCGTAGCCTCGTCGAGGAACAGCAGGCCGGGCTGCTGGAGGAGAATGCGCCCGACCACCAGTTTCTGTTTCTGGCCGCCTGAGAGCTCCTGGTCCCAGCTCTTGCCCTCGCGGCTGGTCTCGCCGAGATATTCGATGAATTCACCCAAACCCGCCTTGTGCAGCGCCGATGCGACACGCGTGTCGGAATGGTCGTCCGCCGACCCCGGCAGGCAGACCAGTTCCTTCAGTGAAATCTGGGGCAACTTCACTTCCTGCGCGGCGTAGAATGTCTTCACGCCTTCCGGAAACACGATGGTGCCCTTGCCGTAGGGCCAAAGGCCGTTGATCGCCTTGATGAGCGAAGTCTTGCCGCAGCCGGACTCGCCTTTCAGGAAGGTCCATTCCCCGCGCCGGAAACGCAACCGCTCGGTGGCGAGGAAAGGGGTCGTCTCGTGACCCTGATGCGTCAGCTCCAGATGCTGGATAGTCAGGCCGAAAACAGGGTTCTGCGTGGCGTAGCGGAAATCCGACTGGCCGGTCTGACGGTAGAACGCGGCAGGCTGCTGGACGTTCTCGATCGCCTCTGCCAGATCCATAACGCGCTTGGTGTTGGCGCGCAGCGTCGCGATCGCCGGCATGACATGGATGAACCATGAGCACTGGCTGATCAGCGAATTCACCAGTTCCGCGCCGGTTATGTAGCCCTTGAGGTCGATGCGGTGGTTGATGAACGGGATGAGCCCTGGTCCATAGGCGACGATGCGGGCGCCGACGAAATTATAGACCAGTTCGAAAGATGTGTAGCCGGCATGGACCTTGTTCAGCCGCGCCCACGTGCTGTCGATATCGACATAAAGCCGTTCGTGCATTTCTTTCTGCACTCGCTCGCCGCGCGACGCAGCCACATGGAATGACCGGCGCAGGAAGGTCGTCAACTCGCCACGGTAGCTGCCCTCGGCCTTCTGCATGCCGATGGAAAGGCGCTCCAGCAGGCCGCCGAGCTTTATGGCGATCCACGTGTTGACAGGGACATAGGTCGCAACGGCGACGAAAGTCAGCACCGCGCTGCCATAGTGGCCGAGGAATTCCAGCCCGGTGACTTCGGTGGAAATGGAAAGCAGCTTCTGACCAACGAAGAAAAGCGAACTTGCGACGGCCATGACGCCCATGGCGAGCCCGATGGCGCCGCCGGTCAGGCCCTTGATCGATTCCTGCACGCGCTGGTCGATATTGTCGGGTACGGAAGTGTCGGCCCCATGCTGGGCATGGAAATGCGTATGGTTGGAATCGAGCAGCGCTTCGTTGAAGCGGCTATCGAGCCAGCCCCGCCATTTGCGGTGCAAGGTCGATGAAACGAACGTGCGCGCGCCTGTAATGCCTGCATCCTTTAACAACACCAGCAGGACCAGCATCCCGGCATTGCCGAGAAGCGAGGCCAGCGGCGTGGTGTTGGCGGCGTCATGGAAGAAGGCGATGGAATTTACCAATTCGCCGGAGGCTTCGGCAAACCAGACGCCGGCTTTGCTCGACAGCGCCGTCAACAGCGCGATCACCAGCGTCAGCGCCCAGGCTTCTTTCCACCGGCTGGAGAACCAGTAGGCCCGCATGAGCCCCCAGAAATTCCTCATCGATGAAACCGGCGTAAGCGGCGCTCGCTTACCCGTGCGGCTAAAAAGACGTGTCAGCATTGATTGGCGCGGTCTTGCGACCCGAATCATATCTTCCGCCCCACAACCCTTCTTATTGTTACGAAGAGTAACACCGCTTGATCAGAGTCCATGAAAAATATCGCCAGAACTGCCGAGTCCGCATGATGGCGTGGTAAGGGAGCCACAGCTTCCCTTACGGAAGGATGAGATAAATCGGCGAAAATTAACGATGCTTAAACGAAGATGGCGCGCAAGCAGGCGCTTTCGTTTCCTGCCTCAAAATTGAGCGAAGACTTTGCTGGCAAACAATGGCCGTCGCGAATCACTCCGGCGCTGACCTGGGGTCATCATCGATGCGTTGTCCTGTAGCGACGCGAGGAGAACGGTCCGTCGCTTTGCGGCCAAATCCGGGCTAGAATAGCCAACTGGCTTCATGTATTGAGCCGCCAACCCCATATGGGGCAGGGCTGCGGGCAATTGTTGCCGCCTGCAAAGCGCGTTGGGTGCCGAAATGACGAAATGGTCGCCGAATTCCTGGAGAGCCAAGCCTATCCAGCAGGTGCCGGCCTATCCGGACCTGAACGCACTCAAGGAAACCGAAGGCCGATTGGCCACCTTCCCGCCGCTGGTCTTTGCCGGCGAGGCGCGCAAGCTGAAGAAGCATCTGGCCGCCGTCGCCGCAGGCGAGGCGTTCCTTCTTCAGGGCGGCGATTGCGCCGAGAGCTTCGCCGAGCATGGCGCCGACAACATCCGCGACTTCTTCCGTGTCTTCCTGCAGATGTCGGTCGTGCTGACCTTCGCCGGCTCGCAGCCGGTGGTGAAGGTCGGCCGCGTCGCCGGTCAGTTCGCCAAGCCGCGTTCCTCCGATACGGAAACCAAGGACGGCGTAGCGCTGCCGAGCTATCGCGGCGACATCATCAACGGCATCGAGTTCGAATCCAGGTCGCGCATTCCCGATCCTGCGCGGCAGGAAATGGCGTACCGTCAATCGGCGGCAACGCTGAACCTTTTGCGGGCCTTCGCGCAGGGCGGCTACGCCAGCCTGGAAAACGTCCATCGCTGGATGCTGAGCTTCGTCGCCGACAGCCCGCAGGCCGACCGCTATGAGGCGCTCGCCAACCGCATCACCGAAACCATGGATTTCATGCGGGCGGTCGGCATCACTTCGGAAACCAACTTCGCACTGCGCGAGACCGATTTCTACACCAGCCACGAAGCCCTCCTGCTGGGCTATGAGGAGGCGTTGACCCGCGTCGATTCCACCTCCGGCGACTGGTATGCGACCTCCGGCCATATGATCTGGATCGGCGACCGCACGCGCCAGCCCGACCATGCCCATATCGAATATTGCCGCGGCATCAAGAACCCGCTCGGCCTGAAATGCGGTCCGTCGCTGACGCCCGATGGCTTGCTGGAGCTGATCGATCTCCTCAATCCGGAGAATGAGCCAGGCCGCCTGACCCTCATCGCCCGCTTCGGCGCCGACAAGGTCGGCGAACACCTGCCCAAGCTGGTGCGCGCGGTCAAGAAGGCCGGCCGAAGCGTCGTCTGGTCATGCGACCCGATGCACGGGAATACGATTACCGCCGCCGGCTACAAGACGCGTCCGTTCGAGCGCATTCTGACCGAGGTCCAGACTTTCTTCGACGTGCATCATGCCGAGGGCACGCATCCCGGCGGCATCCATATCGAAATGACCGGCAAGAACGTCACCGAATGCACCGGCGGCGCCCGCGCCATCACGGCCGAGGAATTGCAGGATCGCTATCACACGCATTGCGACCCGCGCCTCAATGCAGATCAGGCAATCGAGCTGGCCTTTCTCGTTTCGGACCTGCTCAAGAAGAACCACGTCCGTCCGCAACGGACAGAAGCCGCGGAATAGGGCCTGATCGAAATGAAAAATGGCGCCGGAGACGGCGCCATTTTTGTTGTCGGCATTGGCCGACGGTTCGATCCCTAAATCTCAGTCCTTCTTGTACAGCATCCAGTTCTTGCCGGTGCGCCCGGCCATGACCGAATGCCGCGTGACCTTGTTGCGGCCCTCGACCTTGGAACGATAGAGGGCGCGGTCGGCCTTGGTGTAGAGGTCTTCGGGGCTGTCGGCTTCCGATGCCATGCAAACGCCCATGGAAACGGAGACTTTCCCGTAATTCGCGCCCGTCTGGCTGCTGGAAAACGACGTCTGCTCGATCAGCAGGCGGATACGGTCGGCGACCTCGAATGTCGTGCCCTCGCTGACGCCCTCGACGATGAGGGCGAATTCCTCGCCGCCGGTGCGCGCCACGAACATGTTGGCGCCGATGCTGGTGCGGAAGATGTCGGCGATCTGCTGCAGGATCTTGTCGCCCACCGGATGGCCGAAGCGGTCGTTGATGTCCTTGAAGCGGTCGATATCGGCCAGGATCAGTGCGTTGAACAGGATGCCGCGGTCGCTGTTGTAGATGCGGGCGATTTCCTTGTCGAAAGCCCGCCGGTTCCAGATTTGCGTGAGTGGATCGGTGTCGGCGAGGCGCTTGTATTCCTCCAGCGTCGACTTGACGCTTTCCAGTTCGGCCGTCTTGTCGTGCAGGGTCGCGGCAACATGTTTGCTGTGATCGATGGTCGAAGTGGTTGCCATCGATACGGCGCTGACCACTTTTTGCAGCAAGTCCTTCGAGATCGCGCTGCGGCTGTTCAGCCCATCCGACGTTTCGTCGAGAATCCTGCCGTATTTTTCCATGTGGGTGCGTTCGCTGCGCAGCAGGGATGCGACATCTTCCAGTTCCTGCGCGAGCACGTCGCGCGCCTGTTCGACGACGCTCTGCCCATGATTGTGGGCGAAAAACCTATGGCTGATGGCGTCCAGTTCCTCCTGCGTCGGCCGGTTCCCCAGACCGACGACGGCGAGGCTCAGCTCGGAAGTCGGACCGCTCAGCACTTCGTAGAAGATTTCATAGTTGCGGGGCAGGCCGAGAACGCCCAGTTGGCGCATCGTGGCGACCACGGTGCCGGCAATGTCAGTGGTTACTTCCGGTGACACGACAGCCGGTTGCATGAAAGACCTATCAATCCCCTCAAACCACCGATGGTTCGCCATTGCCGGGCGGGCAAGTGCAGACCTTACCGTTGGCACATGGCGAAGGGTCGCGTTCCGATTGCGATCTTCGCTTGCATCAAAGTAGCCCAGCTCGCGCTAAAGTTTCCTTAATTTGCCGGCTTTCCGGGGCTTTTATTGATCCCGTTGCTACCACAGGGTGTGACGGGGGCCGCCATCCGAGGGCATTCCCGCGCTTGCATGTCGTATTCTCACGCGCCGTCTTGCGCGCTGGCCATATGATCGCTGGATAAGGCTATCGCCGGATAGGAGGACACCATGGAAGCAAATCACACTGGTTCGTGCCTGTGCGGCGCGGTTCGGTTCGTCACCCGAGGCCCTCTGCGTGGCGTCGTCTATTGCCACTGCTCGCAATGCCGCAGGCAGACCGGCCATTATTACGCGGCGACGAATGTCGCCGACGCCGATATCGCCATTGAAGGAGCGGACAATGTAAGCTGGTACGCGGCCTCGGCATTCGCCAGGCGCGGCTTTTGCCGGACCTGCGGCTCGGCACTGTTCTGGAAGCCAATCGACAACGATTACGTTTCCGTCATGGCCGGCGCCTTCGACAGGCCGAGCGGCTTGAAGGGTGAGAGCCACATCTTTGTCGCCGACAAGGGCGACTATTACGAAATCGGCGACGGCTTGCCGCAATTTGAGAGGTCCTCGCCAACGATCCATGTTGCAGACGGCTGAAAGACGTTGGATAAGCGCGCTTTGCACCGATCTGCCGGGGTGACGACCGAGTCTTCCCCGGTCGGGCTTTCAGGGAACTCGCATGAAGCGGCTGATCGACGCCTTCCATAATTCGGTTAGGGCCTTCCGCAAACTGGCCAGCAGCGAGGCCGCATTCCAGCAGGAACTCATCCTGCTGGCCATCGCCCTGCCGCTCGGCTGGTTCGTCGCCTCGAGCTGGACCATCTATGCCCTGCTGATCGCCTCCATTCTGGTGCTGATCCTGGTCGAGGTGCTGAACACCGGCATCGAGGCTGCCTGCGATGCGATCTCGCGTGAATTCCACATCGACATCCAGCTCGCCAAGGATTGCGGTTCGCTGGCGGTGCTGATCTCCATCGTACTCGCGGCAGGTGTCTGGATCATCGCCATCGTCGAACGGCTGACGGGCCTACCCATCTAGCCGGGCGCATCCTATATGGCGGTTACCAAAGGAGACTGCCATGGACGACGCCCCCCTGCCATTGCTGGAACAGCGCTCCGGCCTGCCGGAAGATCTGCGCTGGCTGGCGGACAGATATCCACGCAATGAATGGCAGGCGCATGAGAACATCCATGGCATGGCTGGATTCTGGCTGCAGCGACACGACATGTTCCGCGAACTGGGCGGTCTGCTCAGCGGGGGTATCGCCGACTATCGCGAGGGCCGTCTCACGGCGCCAGAATTTGCCCGCTGGTTCGCGCCGCGCCTCAATCATTTTCTGGGCAATCTGGATGGCCACCATAATGTCGAGGATCAGCACTATTTCCCGATCTTCGCCAAGGCCGAGAGCCGGCTGAAGCGCGGCTTCGACATTCTGGATGCCGATCATCACACGATCCATGATGCGCTGGAGCGCAACGCGGCGGCGGCCAATGCGTTTGTCAAAGCATTGCAGGAAAGCGAGGACAGGCAGCGTTTCGCAGCAGACGACTATGCCGGCGAGAACGACCGATTGCTGGCGATGCTGACCCGGCACCTGGACGACGAGGAAGACCTCATCATTCCGCTGATCCTCGATCGCGGCGACCGGCAACTCGGCGGCTGATCAAGGCCCGTGCTTGCGCTCCCTCTTGGCGACATGATGCGCCAGCAGGAACGCCGCGACTGCCACCACGAGCCCGACTGCCAGCGCGATCAGCAGCCTTTCATGATGGACCAGAGTGCGTCCGACGACCTGCTCGGCTCCCAGTCCGAACACATAGCCTATGGCGCAGAAAAGCGCCGCCCATATTGCAGACGAGATCACGTTCAACACCACGAACCTCGGCAACGATATGCCTGAAAGTCCTGCGGCGATCCCGCCCACCAGTCGCATGCCGTAGATGAATCGGTTTCCGAGCACGAAGGCGTTCGGGTGTTGCCGCACGAGGCTGTAGGCATGGCTGAAGCCGGGCCGGGTCCGCATCCTTGTGGTCCACGGATGATCGGCGAAGCTGCGGCCAACCACAAAGAATCCGGTATCGCCGGCGAATGCGCCGAGAAAAGCCGTCGCAAATGCCTGCCATGGGATGAAAACATGCTGATGGGCGAAGAAGCCGGCAAGGATGGCGACGCTTTCGCCCTCGGCAAGGCAGCCGAGGAAAACAGCAATCAGCCCGTACTCCTCGATCAGCTGATGGATCGTATGCGTCATCGCCTTTCGGTTCTCAAAGACCTGATGACCATTTCGCGGTCATCAGCCGGTCCTCTATGCGTTTCAATCGCTCGGCCACAAGGGCGATGTCGCTGCGGATGTCGGTGATCTGGTCCGGCATGCCGCTCATCTGCGCATGGCGCAATTCGTCCAGCTTCTCGTGCAGCGCCATGATCTCGATTTCGGCCTTCAAGTTCACTGCGTAGTCGTGCGCAGCGTCGATCCGGTCGCGCTGGCTCTGCCGGTTCTGCGACATCATGATGACCGGCGCCTGCAGCGCCGCGATCATCGACAGCACCAGATTCAGGAAGATGAAGGGGTAAGGATCGAACGAGTCGCGGCCCAGCAGCCAGGCATTGGCGATCGCCCACAGGACCAGAAAGGCAAGGAAGCCGAGGATGAAAGTCCAGGAGCCGCCGAAGCGCGCGATGCCGTCTGCCACCTTGTCGCCGAAACTCTGATGCGCGGCATAGGCGTCGTTTGGATTGTGCGCAATCGTCTTGCGCTCGATCGTGCTTTGCAAAACCCTGCTTTCCAGCTTGCCCAGCCCTTCGGCGCCGGGCTTCAGCCAGCGTGCGGCAAGGTCCTCGATCGTCTTGTTCATGGCGGCCTCCAAGCATTCCTCCTGCCAGTCCTAAAGGCTGCTCGTGTCCGCCGGAAGTGAAATTGCTGGCGCAGCCGAGGCATACTCTCCAATGGCCCAAGCGTTTGCGGTTGCCGGTTGCGGGCGGCCACGGTAAATCCGCAGGCATGAGCAGAAAAACCGCCCCCGATACGCTTCGCATCGCCGTCGCCCAGTTGAACCCGACCGTCGGCGACATTGCCGGAAATCTCGCCAAGGCGCGCGAGGCGAGGGCGGATGCCGCACGGCAGGGCGCCGACATCGTGTTGTTCACGGAACTCTTCATCGCTGGCTATCCGCCGGAAGACCTTGTGCTGAAGCCGGCCTTCCTCAAGGCGTGCGAGCGGGCTGTCCTCGACTTCGCCGAGGAAACCTCGGATGGCGGCCCGGGTTTCATCATGGGGACGCCGCTGAAACGCGACAGCGGCACGCACAATTCGGTCATCGTTGCAGACAACGGCAAAATTATTGCCGAGCGCTACAAGGTCGATCTGCCGAATTATGGCGAGTTCGACGAGAAGCGCGTCTTCCAGGCTGGTCCCGAGATTGCCGGGCCGGTGAATTTCCGTGGCGTCAGACTGGGCATCCCCATCTGCGAGGACATCTGGGGAGATCTTGCCGTCTGCGAGACACTGGCCGAAAGCGGCGCCGAACTCTTGCTGGTCCCGAACGGTTCGCCCTACTACCGCGCCAAGATCGACGTGCGCCATCAGGTCGTCATCAGGCAGGTCATCGAATCGGGCCTGCCGATCATCTATGCCAACCAACTCGGCGGCCAGGATGAACTCGTCTTCGACGGCGCATCCTTTGCGATCGCAGCCGACAAGTCGCTGGCGTTCCAGATGAGCCAGTTCGAGGAGACACTGGCGATCACAACCTGGAGCCGCGAGGGCGAGGGATGGGTGTGCAGCGCGGGGCCGATGTCGCGCATCCCGGATCGCGAGGAGGCCGACTACCGCGCCTGCATGCTCGGCCTGCGCGACTACGTCAACAAGAACGGCTTCAAGAATGTGGTCCTTGGCCTCTCAGGCGGCATCGATTCGGCCATCTGCGCGGCGCTCGCCGTCGATGCGCTGGGCGAGGAGCGGCTCCGCGCGGTGATGATGCCCTACCGCTATACCTCGAAGGATTCGCTGAAGGACGCCGAGGACTGCGCCCGCGCGCTCGGCTGCCGCTATGACATCGTGCCGATCTTCGAACCTGTGGACGGCTTTTCGAAGGCTTTGAAGCCGCTGTTCGAGGGCACCAAGGAAGGCATCACCGAGGAAAACCTGCAAAGCCGGGCGCGCGGCACGATCCTGATGGCGATTTCCAACAAGTTCGGCTCGATGGTCGTCACCACCGGCAACAAGTCGGAAATGTCGGTCGGCTATGCGACGCTCTATGGCGACATGAATGGCGGCTTCAACCCGATCAAGGATCTGTACAAGATGCAGGTCTACGGGCTATCGCGCTGGCGCAACGCGCATGTGCCGCCGACCGCGCTCGGTCCGTCCGGCGAGGTGATTCCGGCAAGCATCATCGACAAGGCGCCGTCGGCCGAGCTACGCGAAAACCAGACGGATCAGGACTCACTGCCGCCCTATCCGGTGCTGGACGATATTCTCGAATGCCTGGTCGAAAACGAGATGGGCGTCGACGAGATCGTCGCACGCGGCCATGAGCGGGCCACCGTCACGCGCATCGAGCATCTGCTCTACGTCGCCGAATACAAGCGTCGGCAGGCTGCCCCCGGCGTCAAGATCACCAGGAAGAATTTCGGCCGCGACCGCCGCTATCCGATCACCAACCGGTTCCGCGACCGGGGCTGAACCGAGCCGCCCTTGACTGAGGACATGGGCGGCTTCCCATGGACGCGGCAATGCCCTATGTCTCGACCGGTGCGCGGGGGCGCGCTTGTCAACGCCGAGAGCATCCTTTACGCCGCGCCCATGACAGTCACAGTCCGCTTTGCCCCATCCCCGACCGGCCGCATCCATATCGGCAATGCGCGCACGGCGCTTTTCAACTGGCTGTTCGCGCAGAAGAACAAGGGCCGTTTCATCCAGCGCTTCGACGATACGGACGTCGCCCGGTCGACGCAGGAATTCGCCGACTCCATCCTCTACGATCTTCACTGGCTGGGCATATTCCCCGACGCGACCGACTATCAGTCGAGGCGTGTCGAAATCTATGACGCCGCCGTCGAGCGGCTGAAGGCGGCCGGCGTCCTCTATGCCTGCTACGAAACCCCGGAGGAACTCGACCTGCGGCGCAAGGTGCGCCGCACGCGCGGACTGCCGCCCGTCTACGGCCGCGAGGCGCTGACGCTGACCGCCGCCCAGATCAACGAATACGAGTCCGATGGCCGCCGGCCGCACTGGCGCTTCCTGCTGCCAAACTTCAGGAGCGACCCGCAGGAACCCGAACGCACGGACGTCCATTGGAACGACCTTGTTCGCGGCGACGAAACGGTCGATCTGGCCTCGCTGTCGGACCCGGTCCTGATGCGTGAGGACGGCACCTACCTCTACACGCTGCCGTCGGTCGTCGACGACATCGACATGGGGATCAGCCATGTCATTCGCGGCGACGACCACGTCACCAACACCGGCGTCCAGATCGCGCTGTTCAAGGCGCTGGGAGCCGAGCCGCCGGTATTTGGACATCACAATCTGCTCACCACCACATCGGGCGAGGGGCTTTCCAAGCGCAGCGGCTCGCTCTCCATCGAAGGATTGCGCGCGGGCGGCATCGAGCCGATGGCGGTGGCGTCGCTCGCCGTGCTGATCGGCACGTCCGAGAATGTTCATGCCGTGCCCTCCCTGAGCGAGCTTGCGGAGAATTTCGACCCGGCCACCACGTCGAAATCCTCTTCAAAGTTCGACCCCGAAGAACTGCTGGTGCTGAACCGGACGTTGTTGCATCACATGTCCTTTGCCGATGCGCAGGACCGCCTCCTCGTGCTCGGCATTTCAGGCGAACGCGCCGAACCTTTCTGGAATGCTGTGCGCGGCAACATCGACCGGTTGAGCGACGCCGTGGCCTGGTGGAACGTCGTCAATGACGGCCCTGCCCAGAAGCCGAAATTCCCTAGGGAAGACCGCGATTTCCTCCGGCAGGCGTTCGATTTGCTGCCCGACGAGCCGTGGGGCGCGACCATCTGGAAGCAATGGACCGGTGCGATAAGGGAAGCGACTGGCCGCAAGGGCAAAGCGCTGTTCATGCCGCTCCGGCTGGCGCTTACTGGACTGGAGTCGGGGCCGGAGCTTGCGGATCTGTTGCCGCTTGTGGGACGGGAAGGAACGTTGGCCCGACGACCCTGACTTTGCGGTCCGGATCCGGCGTGTGCGAAATGGCTGGCGTGACGCCCGGCTCTTCGACGGCGCTGGCCCTGGTGGCTTTGGACGGCGCCGGCGCGATGGCTGGCATGGTCATCACCGACGAGCTTTCCGAAACCGGCTGGCCCGCCGTGACGGAGCCGCCTCCGATAATCGAGAACGTTCCCGCCGCGTTGCAGCCGCAGCTGACGGGCCGCGCCACGCCGGGCTTCTTGTAGAGATAGGCGGTCGGCAATTCGCTGTAGGGACGGCCATTGGCGGACGAGGTCATTTTCGCCGAATCTTCGGCAAGCCCGCGCTGGTAGAACACCTGCATCTCGGTGCCCGGGCAGCTCGACTCGCAGTTCTTCTGGTCGCGCTCGAAATCACCAAGCGAGGCGGCATTGGACATCGGGTAAAAATAACCATCGCAGGTACGCACGCACATGGTGCGGTACTCGCCGTCTGGCGAGCCGCTAAACCCGGGTGGACTGATAATGAGGTGCGCGCTTTGCCGAGGCTCGTCCTCGGGGGCGATCTGTTCGATCTGCCGTAACTGATCTTCCGGCGTCTCCTGCAGCGATTCACGAGTTGCCGCCCTGGCTTCCGTCCGTTCCACTACGCCTGGCCGGTTGCAGCCATGGGCATCCAGGCGGGATAGGATGCGGTAGCGTTCGGCCCGGCCGCCGCCGCCGCCCGCCAACTGCTCGCGCTTGCGCTGCAGGGCATCGAGATTGCCGTTCATGCGGTCCAGCGTCGCGTTCAGAGAGGCGCATTGCGCGACGCTGCCACCGAAAAGGAAGAAATTGCATCCAGCGCTGCGCGCGCGATCCCGGGCCTTGGCGATCTGGTCGCGCTGCCTGTCGATGGCGTCGTCATATCTGCCGATCTGCCGTGCGCTCCCACCGCCACGCGGCAGGCTGGCCAGTTCGGCTTGCAGTTGACGGCATATGCGGGAGGCGGCCTCAGCTTCGACAGCCGCGGAGGAGGCTGCCATGCCGAACAGCACGGCGACCAATATCAGCCTCCAGCCTTTGCCCTTCATCGGTTTGCCCCACCGGCAGATTCGCAAGACACTAGCCTGCGGCGAGTTAACCTTTTCTTTAGCCTGTTGCCGGACCTGTCTCAGCCATCCGATCCTGAAGCTTCAGCGTGGCCTGCGCCTGTTGGGAAGCCTCGACCACCGCCAGCGCCGTCATGTTGACGACGCCGCGCGATGTAACGGAGGGGGTGAGGATATGGGCAGGTTTTTCCGTTCCCAGCAGGATCGGCCCGACATGCAGCGCATCCAGCATGGTGCGCAGCGCCGTCAACGTGATGTTGGCCGAATCCAGGCTCGGGAACACAAGCAGGTTGGCTTCGCCCTTCAGCCGCGAATGCGGGAACACGCGCTGGCGTAGATGTTCAGAGAGGGCGGAATCAGCGTGCATTTCGCCGTCGCATTCGAGGTCCGGCGCGACGCGGGCCAGGATTTCGGCAGCCTTGCGCATCTTCTGCGCGCTTGGCGCATCGCGTGAGCCGAAATCCGAAAGCGACAGCAGGGCGGCTTTCGGCTCGATGCCGAACCGCCGGATTTCCTCCGCCGCCAGGATGGTCATCTCGGCGATCTCCTCGGCGGTTGGATCGATCGTCACATAGGTGTCGGTCAGGAAAAGGACGCCGCGCTGGGAAATCAGCATGGAAAGCGTCGACAGGTCGCGGTCCTTGATGCCGGCGCGTGCGCCGATGATGAGCGTGACGTTTCGAAGGTGCCGGGCAAAGCGTCCCTCCAGCCCACAGATCATCGCGTCGGCGTCGCCGCGCTGGAGCGCGAGGGCGGCGATCACGGTGTTGTCGGTGCGAACCATGGTGCGGGCCGCTTCCGGGGTGACGCCGCGCCGTCCGCCGCGTTCGATCAGCAGATCGACATAGTGCCGGTAGCGCGGATCGTCCTCGGGATTGATGAGGTCGAAGTCGACGCCCTGCTTGATGCGCAGCCCGTAGCGCTTCAGGCGCACCTCAATGACATGCGGCCGGCCGATCAGGATCGGCGAGGCGATGCCTTCCTCGAGCACCACTTGCGCGGCGCGCAGCACGCGCTCGTCCTCGCCATCGGCATAGATGACGCGCTTGGCGTTCGACGTCTTGGCGGCCGAGAACACTGGCTTCATCACCAGCCCGGAGCGGAAGACGAAGCGGTTCAGCTTGTCGATATAGGCGGGCATGTCGGCAATGGGCCGTGTCGCAACGCCACTGTCGTTGGCGGCCTTGGCCACGGCCGGTGCGATCCGCAGGATCAGGCGCGGGTCGAAGGGCGAGGGAATCAGGAAATCCGGCCCGAAGATCGGCGTTTCGCCTGAATAGGCGCGCGCCGCCACGTCGGAAGGCTCCTCGCGCGCAAGCGCCGCGATGGCGCGCACCGCGGCCATCTTCATTTCCTCGTTGATGGCGCTGGCGCCACAATCCAGCGCACCGCGGAAGATGTAAGGAAAACACAGTACGTTGTTGACCTGATTGGGAAAATCGGAACGACCGGTACAGATCATCGCGTCCGGCCGGGCGGCGCGCGCCATTTCCGGCATGATTTCGGGGTTGGGATTGGCAAGCGCCAGGATGAGCGGCTTCGGCGCCATCTCGGCCAGCAATTCAGGTTTCAGCACGCCCGCCGCCGACAAGCCGAGGAAAACATCGGCGCCGGAAATGACATCGGCCAGCACGCGGGCAGGGGTATCCTTGACGTATGGGTCCTTCCAGCGATCCATTTCCTCTGTGCGGCCCTTGTAGGCGACGCCGAAACGGTCGGTGACCCAGATATTCTCGATACGTGCGCCGAGCGACACCAGAAGGTTTAGGCAAGCTAGCGCCGCCGCCCCCGCGCCGGACGTGACGATCTTGACGTCCTCTATCTTTTTACCCGCCAACTCCAACCCGTTCAGCACCGCCGCCGCCACGATGATGGCCGTGCCATGCTGGTCGTCGTGGAAGACCGGAATGCCCATGCGCGCCTTCAGCCGTTCCTCGACCTCGAAGCACTCCGGGGCCTTGATGTCCTCCAGATTGATGCCGCCAAAGGTCGGTTCAAGCGCTGAGACGGTTTCCACCATGCGGTCGATTCCCGGCGCGTCGATCTCGATGTCGAAAACGTCGATGCCGGCGAATTTCTTGAAAAGGACCGCCTTGCCTTCCATCACCGGCTTGGAGGCCAGCGGGCCGATATTGCCGAGGCCGAGCACAGCGGAGCCGTTGGAGACCACCGCCACCAGATTGGCGCGGCCGGTATAATCGGCGGCGGTCGCCGGATCGTCGCGGATTTCCAGGCAGGGTGCTGCGACGCCGGGAGAATAGGCCAACGCCAGGTCGCGCTGGTTGCCCAGCGGCTTGGTCGCCTGGATCTCGAGTTTTCCCGGTGTCGGGAATTTGTGAAAGAATAGCGCCGCCTCGTCGAGGTCGGATCGCGCAGCTTTTTTGTTCTCGGCGTCCATGCTCGGCCCCGTGGAATCTCTTTTTTGGTTCTCTTACGCCGAAAAGCCGGTCCCGGCCATCAAATGTACGGCAGCCCGGAATCGACCCGGATCGGCGCGGCCCGCTGCGTCTCTCAGTCTAGAAAGCACTGACGTAAAGTCCGCCGTCGACCGGGATATTCTGCCCCGTCAGATAACCGACATGGATGGAGCAAAGAAACGCGCAGATCTGACCGAATTCCTCCGGCGTTCCGAGCCTTTTGGCCGGGATTTCGGCGCTGATGCGCGCCTTTCGCGCCGCCGCGGCGTCCGGCGATTCGACCGAACCGGGTTCATGCGGACCGCGCAGCCGATCGGTGTCGAGCTTGCCCGGTAGCATGTTGTTGATGGTGACGTTGCGGTCGATCACCGTGCGCGCCACGCCCGCCAGGAACGAGGTGAGGCCCGCGCGTGCTCCCGAAGACAGATCCAGCCCCGCAAGCGGCATATAGACCGAGAGCGAAGTGATGTTGACGATGCGGCCGAAGCCGCGCTCGGCCATGCCGTCGATCACCGCTTTGATCAGCTCGATCGGCGTCACCATGTTCTGGGTGACGCCTTGAAGGATTTTTTCGCGGTCCAGTTCGCGGAAATCGCGAAAGGGCGGTCCGCCATTGTTGTTGACCAGGATGTCCGGGTCGGGGCAGGCGGCGAGCAGGGCCATCTGGACGTCGGGCATCGAGACATCACCTGCAACCTCGGTCACGGCAACGCCATGCCGACGCCTCAGGTCTTCAGCGGTCCGGGCGAGCACATCCGCATCGCGGCCATTGACGATCAGATCGCAACCGGCTTCGGCGAGCGCTGTGGCGCAGCCGCGGCCCAGTCCCTTGCTCGATGCGCATATGATCGCCTTCTTGCCGCGTATTCCCAAATCCACTTTGAAATCCTTTCCTGTTTGCGGGGAGGCTAGCCTTGCTTCGGGGCAAGCCGCAACCGTCATATGTTTGTTGCATGAATCGGGGCATACGCATCGCGAAAGGTGAGGTCGCGATGCCCAGTGCCCAACCCCGCACGTTCCGCAGCATATTCCTGTCCGATATCCATCTCGGCTCGAAGGCGGCCAAGGCGGAATTCCTGATCGATTTCCTGCGCCACCATGACGCCGATATCATCTACCTTGTCGGCGATATCGTCGACGGCTGGCGGCTGCGCCGCTCCTGGCACTGGCCGCAGAGCCACAATGATGTTGTCCAGAAGCTGCTGCGCAAAGCCCGCAAGGGTGCAAGCATCACCTATATCGCTGGCAACCACGACGAATTCGCCCGTGATTTCCAGGGCACCCATTTCGGCGGCATCGTCGTTGCCGACAGGGCGATCCACGAAACCGCCGATGGCAGGCGCTTTCTCGTCATCCATGGCGACCAGTTCGATACGGTGGTCCACAATGTGCGCTGGCTCGCCTATTTCGGCGACTATGCCTATGACGCGGCCATGTTCATCAACCGGGTCGTCGGTCGTATGCGCCGCCTGTTCGGCATGCCCTATTGGTCTTTTTCTTCCTGGGCCAAGACCAGGGTGAAAAAGGCCGTGAATTTCATCGGTTCCTTCCAGGCGGTGCTTGCCGAGGAAGCCCGCCGCTCAGAGGTCGACGGCGTGATCTGCGGCCACATCCACCACGCCGTCATCGACGCCTTTGGCGACGTGGAATACATCAACACCGGAGACTGGGTGGAAAGCTGTACGGCGGTGGTCGAGCATTTCGACGGGCGCATGGAATTGCTGCACTGGGCTCATGTCCTGCCCGCGCCTGCTGAAACGCCGGAGGAACCGATGGTGCCGGTCTTCGCCTTGCCGTTCACATCCATGCCCGTCACGCAGGGTCGTGCAAAGAAGGAACCGGCTCACGCGGCCTGACGAAGCGGCCAGGTAATTCATTGGGCCAGCCGGTTTCACCTCGTTTTTCAGCGTGTTAATGGCGCGTAGGCGCAGTCGGACAGGACCGATTCGCCTTCCGGACCGTGTTCGCATGTCCTTGCCGCCGCTGTCGCCAGAACAGAAGGTCAAGCCGCGCTATTTCGAATTGCGCATGGCGGCGATGTTCTTCACCCTGCTCGTGCCGGCCGGCATCTACCTGCCATATTTCCCGCTGTGGCTGGAAGCCAACAATTTCGGCCCGGAAGACATCGCGATGATCCTGTCCGGACCGATCTTCCTGCGGGTTCTCACCACGCCTCTTTTCACCGCGCTGGCCGACAAGGCGCGCGACCGGGCCGATGTCTATATCGCATTGGTGTTGGCTTCCGTTGTGCTTTCTGCCGGATATTTTCTGACGCCCACCTACGCCATCGTGCTGACCGTTTCCCTGGCGCTGACGGTGGTATGGACACCGCATTCCCCGCTGGCCGACTCGATCGCGCTTTCCGGGGTCCGGCGTTTCGGCGCCAACTACACGGCAATGCGGATCTGGGGCTCGATCTCGTTTCTCGCGGCAAATCTCCTGGGCGGCGTCGTCCTGGCCGGCATGGGCGTTGAAATTGTGCCGGCAATCGTCTTCGCCGCCTTCTGCGTTGCCTTGCTGACAGGTTTGTTCGCCCCACGTCTGGGCAGGCCGCGCGTGTCTTCGCCTTTATCCGTGGTGGATATCCAGCAGTCGGGGCCGAAGCTCGCCACGCCCTATTTCCTTTTCTTCGCCGCCGGCACCGGCATCATCATCGGCAGCCATGGCTTCATGTACGGTTTCCTGTCCATCTATCTGAAATCGCTCGGCCTGGACGATTTCGTCATCGGCGTTCTCTGGGCCTTCGGCGTCGTGTGCGAAGTGGTGATGTTCACCGTCTTCAATTCCCTCTTCGGGCGTCTGCCGGTCGTTTCCGTTATGATCCTGGCGGCAGCGGGGGCCGTTATCCGCTGGATACTCTACCCACTGGTCTGGCCTCTCGGCCTCGGGCTCTCCGGCCTTTTTGCCGTACAGGCGCTGCATGCCTTCTCCACGGCGCTGGTCATCATCGGCGTCCAGAACATGATCGCCGAATCCGTCTCGGATGAACGCACCGGGGCGGCGCAAGGCATCGCCTATTTCGCCAACGGTTTCTGCATGGCCGTCGTGACGCTGGTCTCTGGACCACTGTACGAAAGGTTCGGCAGCGGCGGGTTCTTCGCCATGATCCCGGTGGCGCTGGCGGGGTTGCTGATGATTGTGGTTGCCGGCCGATATCGCCCGGCAGCTTGATTTCAGCCCACGCCACAAGTCTCCCGCCGTCATCGACCGAAATGACACGCCACGTATATTTCTTGCCGAACAAGGCCTTGCGGCCTTGCAGTCAAATCGACAGGCAGGCCTTGCCGGGATAAACAGGGCGCATGTTGACCCTCGGCAAACGCGATAAGGGCCCCGCCGGCCCCGACTCCGAGCACCAGCCTCAGATCGCCGTCGGCGAGGAAGATGGCGTGCTTGGCTGCGCCTTTTCAGGCATCTGGACCACGCGCACCGTCGCGATGGTCGACAGTGCCATGCGCGAGATCGAAAACAAAAGCGGATTCAAGACGCTGGCGCTCGATCTTTCGAAGATAGAAAAGCTCGATACCGCTGGCGCCTGGCTCATCGACCGCCTGATCAGCGCCAATGAGAAGAAGGGCGTGGAGGTCCAGCTTCAGGGCCACAACGAGATCGCGTCCATACTGCTCCAGGCTGTGGGCGACGCGGCACGGCGCGATGGCGAGGTTCCGCCGCCGCAGCGGCCGAATATCGTCCTGCGCATGCTGGAAGCCATCGGTCGGCGTGTCTACGACATGAAGGACGATTTTTTCGCCTCCATGAACATTCTTGGCGCCACCATACGTGGGGCGCAGATGAAGCTCGGCCGCGGCCATGCCGTGAATCCGGCCGCCATTTTCAACCAGATCGACCGGATGGGCGTCGGCGCCATACCGGTGGTGCTGTTGATGTCGGCCATCGTCGGCGCCATCGTTGCCCAGCAGGGCGCCTATCAGTTGCGCTATTTCGGCGCCGATATCTTCGTCGTCGACCTGGTGGGCGTGCTGGTGCTCAGGGAACTCGGCGTGCTCTTGACCGCCATCATGATCGCCGGGCGCTCGGGCAGCGCCATCACCGCCGAGATTGGCTCCATGAAGATGCGTGAGGAAGTCGATGCCCTCAAGGTCATCGGCCTCAATCCCATCGGCGTGCTTGTCTTTCCGCGCCTTGTGGCGCTGGTGATCGCATTGCCATGCCTGACGATAATGGCCAATTTCGCTTCGCTCGGTGGAGGTATGGTGGCCGCATGGCTCTATTCCGACATTCCGCCGGCGGCATTCATCGAACGGCTTCGCGTCGCCATCGACCTCAGCAGCATTTTCTCGGGCCTGATAAAGGCCCCATTCATGGCCATGATCATCGGCACGATTGCTTCGGTGGAGGGCATGAAAGTGGGCGGCAGCGCGGAATCGCTTGGCCAGCACGTCACCGCGTCGGTGGTGAAGTCGATCTTTGTCGTCATCATCCTCGACGGCTTGTTCGCCATTTTCTACGCCGCGATCGATTTCTGACATGACAGCAGCGACCCAATCAGCGGACGTAACCGAGGCAGCGCCGGGTCAGGACGATCTGGTTCTGTCGGCGCGCGACATCACCGTCGCGTTCGGCGACAAGCTCATTCTCGACAAGCTGTCGCTGGACATAAGACGCGGCGAAATTCTGGGTTTCGTCGGCGCGTCGGGAGCCGGCAAGTCGGTATTGCTGCGCACAATCCTCGGCCTCAACAAGAAGCAGGCAGGAACCATCAAGCTCTTCGGCATCGATGTCGATCAGGCGAGCGAGCGCGAGCGCCTTCGCATCGACATGCGTCTTGGCGTGCTGTTCCAGCATGGCGCGCTGTTTTCCGCGCTCACGGTCATGGAAAACGTGCAGGTGCCGATGCGGGAATATCTTGACCTGCCGAAAAAGCTCATGGACGAGTTGGCGATGCTCAAGATCGAGCTTGTCGGTCTGCCGCAGGACGCGGCGCAGAAATTCCCGTCGGAACTGTCCGGCGGCATGATCAAGCGCGCGGCGCTGGCGCGGGCCCTGGCGCTCGATCCGGATATCGTATTCCTTGACGAGCCGACTTCGGGTCTCGATCCCATAGGCGCCGCCGACTTCGACGAACTGGTGGTGAAGCTGCGCGACACGATGGACCTGACCGTCTACATGGTCACCCACGATCTCGATTCGCTCTTTACGGCTTGCGATCGTGTGGCCGTGCTGGGCCAGAAGCGTGTCCTGGTCGAAGGCACGATCGAGGATATGCTTAAGAGCGAGGAGCCGTGGGTCAAATCCTATTTCCGCGGGAAACGCGCGCGGCAGCTTGATCTTGCGGCGCGGGCGTAGGACCTAGAGAAGAGAGCGCATGGAAACCAGAGCCAACTATGTCATTGTCGGCATCTTCACGCTGGCCGCGATCCTGGCGGCCTTCGCGTTTGTCTACTGGACGGCGGCGATCGGCGACAAGGGCGAGACGGCGATCCTGCGCGTTCGTATTCCCGGGTCCGCCTCCGGCCTGAGCCGTGGCAGCTTCGTGCTCTTCAACGGCGTCAAGGTCGGCGATGTGCGCCGTGTCTATATCGACGTGAACAATCCCAACGCGGCCATCGCCGAGACCGAAGTGGACCGGTCGACCCCGATCACCCGGTCGACGCAGGCTGATATCGGTCTGGCCGGCCTGACAGGTCAGGCCAACGTCGAGCTGAAGGGCGCCGATCGTAACGAGCCCAAACTGCTGGATCAGGCGGAGGCTGAAGGCAAGGTGGCCGAGATCGTCGCCAATCCGTCAGCGGTCACCAACCTGCTTCAAACCGCGCAGGACATCTTCACCCGTGCCGACAAGGTGATTTCGGAACTGGAAGGCTTCACCAAGGACGTGCGCGGCCCGCTCACGCAGACCGTGCAGAATGCGCAGACATTCTCGGATGCGCTGGCTCGCAATGCCGATGGCATCGACAAGTTCCTCGCCAGCGTCAGCGCGCTTTCGGTCGAATTGCAGGGCGTATCCGGCAAGCTCGACGGAACCCTCAAGGCTGCGGAAGGCCTGCTCAACGCGGTCGACAAGGATCAGGTCAAGCAGATCGTCGCCAATGTCGAGGTGTTCACCCGGGGCCTGAAAAAGTCGAGCGACCAGTTTGACCAGATCATCCAGGGCGTCAACACGGCTGTGGGATCGATCAACGACTTCGCCCAGAAGACGCAAGGAACGCTGGCCAAGGTCGATGGCGTTCTCGATGGCGTCAATGCCGAGGATGTCCGCAAGGCGCTCACCAACATCCAGCAGGCCAGCGCGAACGCCAACAAGGCCACGCAGGATATCGCCAAGATCACCGACAAGTTCAGCGACCGCGCCGACGACATCGATCAGACCATCCATGACGCCCAGCAGCTTGCCGAACGCCTCAACAACGCGTCGGTCCGTGTCGACGGCATCCTTGTGAAGGTGGACAAGCTGCTCGGATCGGACGAGACCAATGGCGTCATGGCGGACGCCCGCGCGACGTTGAAGTCGTTCAAGCAGGCGGCCGACACACTGAACGCACGGCTCGGCACCATCACCGACAACATCGCCAAGTTCTCCGGTCAGGGCCTGCAGAATGTCGATGCGCTCGTCCAGGATGGCCGCCGGTCGATCAATCGCATCGAAGAGGCGATCACCGACCTGCAGCGCAACCCGCAGCGTATCCTGTCGGGGGGCGACGGCGAGGTTCGGCAGTATGACGGAAGGGCGCGGCGTTGACTTTGCCCGCCATCGAAAGCAAGAAAAGACCGTTGAGGGACGGTGATGGCCCGGCCGGAAGGCCCATGTACGGTGGGATTAACGCGTGAAGTCGATTATATTCAGGTCGGGCGTTGCGTTGCTTGCTCTTGGCATAGCCGGATGTGCGGCCTTGCCCGGCGGCGGCCCGGCTCCGCTCGACACCTTTGAGCTTTCCGCTCCGTTTGTCGAGGTCCGCAGCCATAGCCGGCGTCAGATCCTGATTGCCGAGCCCAGCGCGCTCAAAGCGCTCGACGGCCAGAACATCGTCATCAAGACCGGCAACCGCGCCATCCAGTATCTCAAGGGCGCGCAATGGGCCGATCGCCTGCCGCTGATCGTGCAGGCCAGACTGGCGGAGACGTTCCAGCGCTCGGGCAGCTTTGCCGGTGTCGGCAAGCCCGGTGAAGGGTTGGCGATCGACTATCAGGTCATCACGGAAGTCCGCTCGTTCGAAATTCGCGCCGACAGGGGCGAACAGGCGCAGGTCGAACTCTTCGTGCGGCTTTTGAACGACCGCAACGGCGAGGTCCGCGCCTCGCGCACCTTCACGGCCAGCGCGCCAGTTTCTGGCGGCGGCAACCAGGCTTATGTGGCCGCGCTCGACAACGCCTTCGGCCAGGCGGCGCAGGACATCGTGCGCTGGACGGATTCGTCTATCTGAGCTTTCGCACTTCGCAGCAGCTCCCTTATCCGCCTTCACTTCGTTCAGGCACCTTCTCCCGCAAAGGGAGAGGGCGGAGCCTGGCGCATCTATTCTTGCGAATTGCCATGATGAGAGATTGGCGGCACCGGTCGCGTTGCCTTCTCTCCTTGTGGGGGAAGCTGATCGACCCTGGTTTGATCCGGGGAGGTCCGATAACGGGTTAAATAAAAAGGCGGGAAAATCCCGCCTTTTTGTTGTCTGCCTTGAAATGCAGTTCGGGTCTCGCTCAGCGTAGGCGTCCGCTGGCATGGGCAAGCATGGTGTAGACCTTGCCGGTATCAGACGTCAGGTAGGTCTGCGTCATGATGTTATCGCGGTCGTTACGCGAAACGTCCTTGAGCAGCTTCTCGAAGTCGTCGCAATACCGGTCGACGGCTGCGCGGAACTCGGCCTCCGCCTGGTATTTGCGGCGGATTTCATCAAAGGTCTGCTGGCCCTTGAGCGTGTAGAGGCGGCGTGTGAACACATCGCGCTCGCCCCGGCGGTAGCGTCCCCACAGTTCGATCGACGCGTCATGGTCGATGGCGCGGGCGATGTCCACCGACAGCGAGTTGAGAGACTCCACTACATGGAGGGGCGACCGCTTCGCCGGTGCGGCCTTCGGCGCTTCCGGCCTTGTGGCAGGCGCGGCGGGCTTGGAAGCCTCTTCCTGGGAGGCCTTCGTCAGCAGATCGCGAACCCATCCACCTTGCGGATTGCGTTCGCCGGCGTCGCGCTGGCGCGGCGTCGTCTCGGCCGGCCGGTCGAGAGTAAGCGGACCACGAAGGGCCGGCTCCGCGGGAGCCTGCGGCTGCCGGCGCTCCTGCGGCGGCTGAGCGGGACGGCTTGGAGCTTCCGGCGTGCGGTTTGCCGTTGGTTGCACCGGGCGGCTTTGCGGCCCGGAGACATCGACTGTACGTCCGGATTTCGCAACGATCTCCGAAAGTTCCTTGAGCGCGTTGATCTGCTCGGAAACGGCGCGGCGAATAGCCGTGGTCGATTCCTTCGCTTCCTCGGGCATCTCGATGACACCCTTCTTCAGTTCCGCGCGGGTGAGGTCGAGTTCGTTCTTGATTGAGCCGGCCGTGCGGCGCATCTCGTCGGTCGCATCGGCGAAGCGCTTGGTCGCCGAGTCGATGACCTCGCTGATGGCCCCACGGATTTTGTTGGCCGATTCCAGCGTCTTGCCTTCCGCGTTCTCCAGCGTCTGGCCGACGAGGTTCTCGAACGAACGCATGACCCGTTCGAGGTCTTCGGATTTCTTGACCAGGCCGACAGCCAGGTCTTCCAGCGAGGACTGGCGCTCGAGCGTATGTTCGAGGTTACTCTGTGCCGAACCCAGCAGTTCCGACGCGCCGGAAAGCAGACGGCTGTGTTCGTCGAAGCGTGTCGCGATCGAAGCCACCTCACGCAGCGTCGCCGAGGACAGTTCGGTCAGACGCGTCGTGTTGGTGTCGACCAGCCGCGCCGAGCTGGCGAAAGTCTGCGCTGCTTTTTCGGTGGTCGCGGCGAAGCTCTGCGTGCTGCCGGAGAGCTTTTCATCGACCGCGCTCAGATTGGTCGCGGCATTCTCGATCAGTTGGTTGAGCTGGGCGCTGGAGGCGGTCATGCGGTTGAGGAGCTCGCTGACATTCTCGGCCAGTGTCGAGCGGGCGCCTTCGACCGCAGACAGCGTTTCCGTTGTCCGATTGGCCAATGCGTCCATGAGGACGGCGTTTTCCTGACGCAGCTTCTCGGTGGCGCGTTCGGTGGCTTCCTCCATGCTTCGCTGCAGTTCGGAACCGCCCTCGGCGAACCGGTCGACCAGCGGCCGTGCGGTTTCGTCGAGGATCTTGGAGATTTCCTCCGAACGGGCCGCCAGCATGGCGTTGAGCTCCCGCGTGTTGGCGCCGATGGTCTTGGCCGCCTCGTTCGTGCTCTGGCCGATGTGCTGGCCAACCGCCGTGAAGGTCTCGGCGATGGTGTTGGCGCGCGAAACGAGCTGGTTCTCGGCTTCCGAAATGTGCTCGCCGAGCTTGTTCCTCATTGTTTCAGCGGAAGAGGTCAGGCGGCTTTCCACATTGGTGATCTGCTCGTCGACCCGGGAGGCCGCGGCAGCCGCGCTGGCTGCCAGTCTTTCGTCGGCGCCGGCAAGCGCCTGCTCGATCTCGCGGGCGTGGATCGCCAGTTCCTGGCCGGTCTGCCGCACCCGCTCGGCAACACGCTGTTCAGTCTCGGAAAACACACCGACGATGTTGTCGGCATGACCACCGATGGCTGACGAGGTTTCCGCGATCCGAGAGGCGAGGCGCTCGTCCGCTTCCTCGAACACGCGTCCGATTTCGGAGGCGCGCGTGGTCAGGGCTTCCGAGCCTTCGGCGATACGCGCCATCAGCTGCTGGTCGGCGGTATCGAATATACGGCCAAGATCGGAGGCACGGGCGGCCAGCGCTTCCGCCGACTCGCCGATGCGCAGGCCGAGCTGCTGGTCGGCATTTTCGAAATTGCGCAGGATGTCGCCGGCGCGCGCCGCAAGCGACTGCGCCGTTTCCATGGCGCGTGCGACGAGCCTCTGGTCGGCGATGTCGAACCTGCTGGCGATGTCCTCGGCACGGGCGGCCAACTGTTCCGCCGTTTCCTCGGTGCGTGCCAGCAAGGTTTCGGACGTGCTCTGCGCCCTTGCCGCGAGGCGGTTGTCGTTCTCTTCGAAGACGCGGGCAATATTCTCGGCGCGAGCCAGCAAGGCAGCAGAGGTCTGTTCGGCCCGCTCGGCGATCTTGCGATCGGCGTCGGAGAACGCGGCGCCAGCCTGCTCGTGCAGGGCGGACGTCACTTCCATCACCTTCTCGCGCAATGCACCGGCAACGAATACGGCGCTCTTTTCGAGCACGCCGCGAATGTTGTCGACACCGGTGGAAAGCGCCCGCTCCATCGTGCCGGCGCGCTCCTCGATGATGCCGGTTTGGCGGTTGAACGCTTCTTCCATCTTCTCGATGTCAGTTGCGATGATGTCGGATATCTGCGTGCTCTTGACGGCGATCTGATCGATATGGCCGGATACGGCGGTATCGATTTCCCGGCGCGCCTCCGACAACCGTCCAAGGTCGTCTTCCAGCGCACGGGTCAGCATGTTGCGGCCCTCGGCCAGCTTGCCGACATGGCCGGCAATGACCTCATCGATGCCGCCACGGCTTTCCGTGATCTTTTCGAGATCGGATTCGAGCGCGCGCCGCAGGATGTCGCGGCCTTCCGCCAGCTTCTCGACCTGACCGGCGACAAGCCCGTCGATGCTCGACCGGCTTTCGGCGAGCTTGGCAAGGTCTTCTTCCAGCGCACGGCGCAGGATGTCGCGGCCCTCGGCGAGTTTCTCGACCTGGCCGGCGACCAGCCCGTCGATGCTTGACCGGCTGTCTGCCAGCTTGGCCAGATCGTCCTCGAGGGCGCGGGTGAGGGTGGAGCGGTCGGCGGCCAGCCTTTCCATATGGCTGTTCACCAGATCGTTGACGGTGCGCAGGTCGCCTTCGAGCGCCTGCGCGAACTGGTCGCGATCCCCGACCAGCTTCTGCGATTGTTCGGCGATGACATCCCTGATCGTGTTCAGGTCCGATTCCAGCGCACGGCGCAGGATGTCGCGGCCTTCGGCGAGCTTCTCGACCTGGCCAGCAACCAGACCGTCGATGCTGGAGCGGCTGTCGGCCAGTTTCGCCAGATCGTCCTCCAGCGCCCGGGCGAGGGTGGAGCGGTCCGCTGCAAGGCGCTCCATATGCGCGTTGACGAGTTCGTTGACGTTGCGCAAATCGCCTTCGAGGCTGTTTGCGAACGCGGCGCGGTCGGCGCTGAGCTGCTGCGACTGGTCGGCAATGACGCCCTTGATCGTGTTGAGATCGGATTCCAGCGCGCGGCGCAGGATATCGCGGCCTTCGGCGAGCTTCTCGACCTGTCCGGCGACCAGCCCGTCGATGCTCGACCGGCTTTCAGCCAGCTTGGCGAGGTCGGATTCCAGCGTCTGCGACAGCAGTCCGCGTTCCTCCACGAGCCTGCCGGAATGATCAGCGACCATCTGGCGAATGCTTGAAAGATCTGTATCCAGGCTCTGCCCGAGCAGGTTGCGGTCGTCGGCCAACTTGAGAGAGTGATCCTCCATCAGGTTCTTGAGGCTGTTGACATCGGCTTCGAGGGCCTTGGCCAACAGCGCGCGACCCTCGGCAATCTTCTCGACCTGAGCGGTGACAAGACCGTCAATGTCGGCGCGGCTATCGGCCAACTTGTTCAGGTCGGCCTCCAGTGCGCGCGAAAGGATGCTGCGGCCCTCGGCCAGTTTCCCGACGTGTCCTGCAACCATTTCATCAATGATCGTACGAGCTTGCACAAGTTTGTCAGAGTCTTGGTTCAGCGCATGGGCCAACCGTGCGCGGCCTTCTTCCAGTCGTTCCAGATGGCCGCCGAGCGAGGCGTCGATGGCGGCGCGGGATTCATTGACCTTGCGCAGATCCTCTTCGAGCGCACGCGAGATGAGGTTGCGCCCCTCGGCAAGCTGCTGCACCTGGCCGGCGACCGCGGCGTCGATGCCAGCCCGGTCTTCGGCCAGCCGGTCGATGTCGGCGTGCATGGCAGCGGCCATGCGTTCGCGGCTCTCGGCCAGTTTGCGGCTGTGGTTTTCCACCGCTTCCTCGATGCCGGCGCGCGCCTCTGCGAGCCGCTCGATGTCGGCATCGAAGGAGCGCGACACCGAATGACGGGCGGCTTCCATGCGGCCGGCAAAATCCCCGGCCCGTGCTTCCAGCATGGTCGACGTCGAGGAGATGATGTCGGCCATGTCGGCGCCGATCTGGGTGCGGCCCTGATCGATCATCGCTGACAGCGTGTCCTTGCCTTCGGTGAAGGTGGTAGCGATCTCGCGGGCCCGCTCGACCAGCGTCTCGTTGATCTGACGGGCGCGCGCTTCCAGCGCCGCGTTGAGCTTCTGCGTACCGGTGTCGAGGGCTTCGGCGCGCGTCTGGAATTCGCTGATGAGCGCCTGTCCGCGTTCGGCAAGCGTGCGTTCGATGCCGTTGAGGCTGGTTTCGAACTCGGAACTGAGCGTACGTGCAGCGCCACCGAGCAGGGAGACCATGCCGGCGGTGCGGTCGTCGAGCAGATCGGTCAGCGACCGGGTCAAGCCGTCGGTGCTGTCTGTCAGCTTGGCGATGCGCGTATCGAGGAGGGAGGCGAAGGCCTCGCCTGATGTGGAAAGCCGATCCGTGATGGTGTCCAGCCGGGTCTCGACCGAATCGAAAATGGACATCGAGCTTTCGTTGATGCGGTCGATCAGCGTATCGCCCGAATTGGTGATGGTCATCGACAGCTTGGTCGATGCGCCGAGGATGTTTTCACGGATGATGTCGCTGGCCGAATTGATCTCGTCGCGCAGCGTCTCATGCGCGCCGGAGATCGACGCCCGCACGCGTTCGGCATGGCCGACAACAGCTTCCCGCTCATTCCCCAATCCATCGACCAGAAGACGGATTCGTGCTTCGTTCTCGGAATAGGAGCGTTCGATCTGGTTGACTTCGCTGTGGACGAGCGTTTCGAGCTCGACGGCGCGCGCCAGCGTGCGTTCAATGCCTTCACCCATGGCCGCAACCTCGCGGCGCACGGCCTGGCCGATCATCATCACACGGTCCTGTGCAAGGTTTTCCGGCTCTGCGAGGCGGAAGGCGACTTCCGTCATCGACTGCGCGGCAAGACGCATGTCCTGCGCGCGGCGGATCATCACGGCGAAGGCCCAGAAGAGCACGATCGGAACGACGGTGGCGACAGCCATGCCGATAAGTTCGGGACGGGCCAGCAACTGCTCGACCGTGCTGATGCTCCAGATCGAGGGGCCGAAAAGCAGATTGGCCAGCGCGGCGGCGCCGGCAACCCAGGCAATCGAAAGAAATGCAACGACCCAATAGACGGTGTTCGAACCGCGGCGGTTGAGACCGTTCATCAGCGACCGGAAATCCTTTTGCCGGTCGTCATTGGCGGGCGCGAAGGGCTGGGATCCATTCGCTGGTTCGATCGGCCGCAGTTCGGCGGGCTTCGGCTGCGAAGTTGGCTTGCCGGCCTGATGCGCGGCCGGCTTGGCCGCTGCGGGCGTCTGCGTCCTGGCTGCCTGCGGCGCGTTGACGGGGGGATGTTCGGCCCTCCCGGCGCGCGCCAGCTCGTCGGCCGCCTGCGATATCTGGGCTTCCAAATCCTCCATCGAGGCGGCCATATCGAGGCCGCCTTCGTCGTCGCCGGAAAAGTCCAGGTCGAGTGCCTGTTCCAGTTCCTTGGCCACGTCACTGTCGAGCGACTTGGTTGTCGTTGTTTTCTTCGCCATGCCTTCGCTACCCTGTACTAGCTGCCGCGGGACCTGTTATTTGTCTTGTGGTGCCCGCGCACGAGGCTGAATTTCGACCCCTCGTATCGTAATGACACAGGGGGGTAAAGAAAACATGCATTCCGGCACATACGTAAAACTTTAAATATAAGGTTAACAAAGGCGTGAGTCCGGCGCCGTTTTTCGGCCCTTTTTTCAGGCTTTCCGTTAACTCGATATCCACGAGGGCGGCGCTAACGTCGTGCCGCCTTTGATTTGCGTGAGGTAAGAGTGATGCGTGGCGACTTCGGTGTGGCGTTTTCCATGCCCGGTGGCGAGACCTGCGGTAAGGCAAGGTCCCGACCTGTCGATCTGGTCCATCTGGCGCGCCAGACGCTGGGAGACCGCGAGGTGGAGCGTGAGGTGCTCGACCTTTTTATTCACCAGGCTGTCTCGGTTCGGGAAAAGATCATGTCCGCGGACACCAAGCAGCGCCTGTTCATGGCGCACGGACTCAAGGGTTCGGCGCGCGGCATCGGCGCCTTTGCCATAGCCGATTGCGCTGCTGTCATCGAAAAAGATCCAGAAGACGTCCATGCCTTGAAGCGGCTGGGCGTGCTCATCGACGAAGTCCGCGATTTCATCGCCGCTATCAGCCGTTGAACCCGCGCAGCCGCCGGTTGTCCCTTGCCGGCGAATGGCGACGGGCCGCGCAGCCGCCTGTTGACTTGTGCCGAAGAGCCGTTATTCGGGCAGGGACTTCCCTTCAGGTGACAAATGGCCAAACTGACCTTCATTGCCCTTGACGGCACGCATTTCGATGTACAGGCCGACAACGGCTCGACAGTCATGGAAAACGCCGTCCGCAACGCCGTGCCGGGCATCGAAGCCGAATGCGGCGGCGCCTGCGCCTGCGCCACATGCCATGTCTATGTCGACGAAGCCTGGACGGCGGTCGTCGGCGAACCCGAGAGCACCGAGGAGGATATGCTGGACTTCGCCTATGACGTTCAGCCCAACTCACGCCTGTCCTGCCAGATCAGGGTACGCCCCGAGCTGGATGGCCTCGTCGTCAGGGTTCCCGCGCGTCAAAGCTGACGATCGCTGGTCGTCGAGCCGCTTCGGTCCGCCGGAATACGGCGCTCAGCCGGGCAAACGCCCGTTGTCGATGCGCTCCATCCTGTAGCGAAGCAGCCGCAGGATGCGGCGTTCGAAATTGACCCCTTCCACACGGTCGAACTGCAACTGCGCCTGATCGTGCTTTTCCAGGATTTTGGCGGTGATTTCCTTCGCCTTGGCCGTGGCCTGCGCGCAGGTCTTCTGCGCCGCGCTGGATTTGAGGGCATCCTCCAGTTCGCGCGCATGGTTCTTGGCGATGACGACGTGGCTTTCCTCGTGACGCTTGATGTCGGAGGAAAGCGTATCCCAGAACACCCTTGTCTCGGCATCCGCCTTCGCGCGCTGCCGCCAGCGCGGCAGGATCACATGCGTCTTCACCGTCACCGTCGCCGCCATGATGCGGCACGAGCCATCCTTCTCGCCGTAGCCGATGCGGCTGGTAAACACCATGCGGGTCGCGCCAGGATGCCGGTTGCCGGTCGTCTTGACCTGCGGCCCGCGCTTCGAAAGCTCCTTTTCGATTTCCTCCAGCGTCCGCCCGCCCACGCTGAAATAGCTGTAGGTTTTGACGAGGTTCGCCGCACCGGCCGGAACAACCAGGCCGGCGAGGATAAGCGCGCTGATAAAAAGGCGATTCATCATGTTGTCTCCGCGTCCACCTTGCTTTAGGGCCGGTTGCGGCGCAACGGAAAACCTTCCGCTTGCAGATGGCAAGGTCGTGGACTCGTGCCGATGACGCAGAAACGGTGGCAGTTGGCGCATGGGCGTCATCTTGACCTTGGCGATAGAGCCGTGGTCATGGGCGTCCTCAATGTGACGCCTGACAGTTTTTCCGATGGCGGCCTGTTCATCGAGCCGGGTCCAGCACTGGCGCAGGCGCGCCGCATGACAGGCGAGGGCGCCGGCATCATCGATGTCGGCGGCGAATCGACCCGTCCGGGCGCCGCGGCGATTGGCGCACAGGAAGAGCAGGCGCGCGTCCTGCCCGTCATCGAAAACATCGCGGCCAGCGAGGAAACGCTGATCTCCGTCGACACCTACCGCGCCGAGACCGCGCGCCGGGCCGTTCAGGCTGGCGCCCATATCGTCAACGATGTCTGTGGCTTGCAGCGGGAACCGGATCTGGCGCGCGTCGCTGCCGAGACGGGCGCGGGCCTCGTCGTCATGCATACCGGGCGCGACAGGCAGAAGCTCGCCGACGCCATAGCAGACCAGTTGCAGTTCTTCGAAAAGTCGCTGGGAATTGCACGGCGCGAGGGTGTTCGGGACGACCAGGTCGTGCTCGATCCGGGTTTCGGCTTCGCCAAGGAGACGGCCGAGGAAAACCTCGACCTTATGGCGCGGTTTTCCGAGCTGCTGGCGCTCGGCTTTCCGCTCATGGTCGGCACCTCGCGCAAGCGCTTCATCGGCAAGGTGACGGGCAAGGACGCCGCCGAGCGGGCCGCCGGCACCGCCGCCACCAGCGTTATTCTGCGCTTGAAGGGCGCGCATCTGTTTCGCGTCCACGATGTCGCAATCAACGTGGACGCGCTGGCCATGACGGATGCTATGCTGGCGCGCGAAGCGACGCGGAAAGGCGCAGGCTGATGTACCTCATACGCATGAAGAACTGCGCCTTCTTCGCCCGCCACGGCGTGCTGGACGAGGAGGAGACGCTAGGACAGCGGTTCTACGTCGACGCCGTGTTGACGGTGGACCCCGCGCAGCCGCTCGATGCGGACGCAATCGACAGCACCGTCGACTACGGCGTCGCCTTCACCGTCATCGAGAAAATCGTCACCGGGGAGCGGCGTTTCCTGATCGAGGCGCTGGCGCTCGAGGTCGGCAAGGCGCTGACGGCGCGCTTTCCGCAAATAAAGAAGGCCGAGATCACCGTCCGGAAGCCCAACGCCCCGGTTCCCGGCGTTCTCGATCATGTCGAGGTGGTCGTTGTCTGGCCGCAATAGCGCCGCCTGGCTCAGCCTGGGAGGCAATCTCGGCGATCCGGCCAAATCCATGGCCGCCGCGCTGCGCATTCTCGATGCGGACGACCGGACGCGCGTGGTTGCGGTGTCATCGCTCTACCGGACGCCACCCTGGGGCAAGACCGACCAGCCCGACTTCCTCAACGCAGCGGCGCAACTGGACACCAGGCTATCGCCGCGCGACCTGTTGGAACTGTGCCTGGAAGCCGAGCACAGATTGAAGCGCATCCGCGCCGAGCGCTGGGGACCTCGGCTGATAGACATCGACATTTTGCTGTTCGAGGACACGGCGGTGCATGAGCCGGGACTGGAAATCCCGCACCCGCGCCTGACCGAGCGCGCCTTCGTGCTGGCGCCGCTTGCTGAAATCGCCCCGTCACTGGATATCGACGGATTGTCGGCATCCGAAAGGCTGGCAATACTTGAAACTGCCGGTATCGAACGGCTACCGTCAGAGCCAGACTGGTGGAAAGCTTGATCTGATACACGCGTCGGGGCAACTGCATAGGAGCAACATGTCCAGGTTTGCGGCGAAGAACGATCTGGCCCGGCAGAGGGTGCCCGGCGAAGAAACCCGGGTCGAATATGTCGAACTGTTTTTCGACCTCGTGTTCGTATTCGCAGTCACCCAGATATCCCACACCTTGTTGAAGCATCTGACGGTGTCGGGTGCCTTTCAGGCCGCGTTTCTGCTCATGGCGGTCTGGTGGGTGTGGGTCTACACGTCCTGGGTTACCAACTGGCTGGACCCGCGCCGCAATGCGGTGCGGCTGATGTTGTTCGTCCTGATGCTGGCGGGGCTGATCCTTTCGACGTCGATCCCGGAGGCGTTCGAAACCCGCGCGCCGGTCTTCGTCGGCGCTTACATCTTCATGCAGCTTAGCAGGACCGCGTTCATCGTCTGGGCCCAGCGGGATTTCAACGCCCGCAATTTCCGGAACATGTCGCGGGTGCTGGCCTGGTTTGTGCTTTCCAGCGTGTTCTGGATTGCCGGGGCTTTTGCCGAGCACGAAACCCGCTTCGCTATCTGGATCGTGGCGCTGTTGATCGAGTACGTCTCGCCGGCAGCGCGCTTCTGGACGCCGTGGTCTGGAGCGTCCTCGACGGCGGATTGGGATATTGATGGCGGCCACATGGCCGAACGCAGCGCCCTTTTCATCATCATCGCGCTTGGTGAATCTGTGCTGGTAACTGGCGCGACGATTGCGGAGGCGGACCTGACATTTGGCGCGGTGGCGGCATTTCTGGCGGCATTCGTCACCACGCTTGCCATGTGGTGGATCTACTTCAACGCGGGTGCCGAAATGGGCAGGCACAGCATCGAGGCCGCGAACGATCCCGGAAGGTTGGCGCGGATCGCCTATACCTACATGCCCGTGCTGCTGGTTGCCGGCATTATCGTTACGGCCGTCGGCGATGAACTTGCGCTCGCACATCCAACCGGCCATCACGCTGAACTGGCGACAGTGCTCGTTCTCACCGGAGGCCCGGCGCTCTATATCTTCGGAAACATCATGTTCAAATGGACGGTATCGGGCGCCGTCCCGCGATCGCACGTCGTCGGCCTGCTTTTATTGCTGCTTGCCGGCGTCTTCGGTCACAACTTCGATCCCATGCCTCTCAGCGCGATCACGAGTGTGATTCTTTTGATTGTCGCCTATTGGGAGCACCGCCTGAAGGAAGTTCGCACGATCGTGCAGAACGCCTAGCCGGCGAAGCCACCGGCGTCGAGGAACGCTTGTTCCTCGGAGGTCGTCACCCGTCCCAGTGCCTGATTGCGATGCGGGAATCTGCCAAAACGCGAAATGATATCAAGGTGTTCGACGGCGTATTTCAGGTATTCTGGGCAATTCATCTCGCATAGCTTCACCGACCGTTGCTGATCGGTGATCAATTCGGAGTGCTCGAAGGGCAGATAGAGAAATACCCGCAATTTTTCATCGATCGCCAGGTCGTGACCGCGTTCGATCGCCTTGTCGGCGAGGTGGCGCGCCAACGGGTCGGTGGCAAACATATGCGCGGTTCGGCGAAAGCAGTTGCGCGGGAACTGGTCGAGCAGGATCATCAGCGCCAGCGAACCCTCGGCGCTTTCCGCCCAGGCGTCGCATTGGCGGCTCGCTGCCGAGTAGTGCAGGTCGAGGAATCGTTCCTTGAACATCGCGTCGAACGCATCATCCTTGCGGAACCATGCGTCCGGCCCGGCATTGCGCCAGAATTTCGTCACCGCAAACGCGCGTTCGTCCAGTTTCGTCATAGGTTCTCCGTTCCGCCTGCTGATCAGGATGCCGGCTGTTCGCTTGCCGGTTTCTTGGCCAGCACGCCGGCGGTTTCCTCGTTGAGCGCCTGGCCCGGCCGGCGCGGTGTCGTTACCGGCGCCGGAACCGGCGTGGCGATGTTGCCCTTCATGAAATTGCGGCCGTCGCGGATATCGCCCGCCAGTTGCAGATCGAGCCGCTGTGCGTCGCGCACCCGGACATCCTCGATCACCTCGGCGACTTCCTCGGGGTCGACGCCGAGGGCTTCCAGCGTCGAGCCGCCGAAGACAAGAGCCGATTCGAACGTCTCGCGCAGCTGATAGTCGACGCCGGCATGGATGAGTTGCAGGGCCGTGCCGCGGTCGAAGGCGCGCGCCAGCACCGTCACCAGCGGGAACTCAGCCTTGGTCAGCTCGGTGATGCGCACCGCCACATCCGGCTTGTCGACACAGATCAGCACCGCGCGGGCGCGGCCTGCACCTGCCGCGTGGAGAATGTCCAGCCGTGTGCCGTCGCCGTAGTAGACTTTGAAACCGAAATCCGCCGCCGCCTGGATCATCTCGACGTCATTGTCGATGATGGAGACGTCGATGCCGCGCAGAAGCAGCGGCTGGCTGGCGATCTGCCCGAACCGGCCGAAGCCGATGATGAGCACGCTGCCGCTCAGGCTGTCGGCTACGTCGACGCCGTCCAGCGAAAGCGTGTCGCGCGGGGTGATGGCGCGTAGCCCCAGCATTGCCAGCGGCGTCAGCACCATGGAGATGATGATGATGGCGGTCAGCATGGCGTTGGCCTGGCTGTCGATGATGCCGACCGCCGCCGCCGCCGAATAGAGCACGAAGGCGAATTCGCCGCCCTGCGCCATGACGACGGCGCGCTCCAGGGCGTCCTTGTGCGAGGCGCGCAGGAAACGCGCGACGAGATAGATGCCGAGCGCCTTCATGATCATGTAGGCGACGACATAGACGGCGATCAGCTGCCAGTTGGCCGCCACGACCGTCAGGTCGAGCGACATGCCGACGGCCAGGAAGAACAGACCGAGCAGAATGCCACGGAACGGCTCGACATCGGCCTCGAGCTGGTGCCGGAAGGTCGATTCCGACAGAAGCACGCCGGCCAGGAAGGCGCCCATCGCCATGGAGAGACCGCTAAGCTGCATGACGAGCGCCGAACCCAGCACGACAAGCAGCGCGGCGGCCGTCATCACCTCACGGGCCCGGGCGTCGGCCAGGATGCGGAAGAACGGGTTGAGCAGATAGCGGCCTGCGATGACCAGGCCGACGATTGCGCCGATGCCGATGCCGATTTCCGCAAACCGCTCGGAGAGCGTGGTTTCCGTGCCGCCCGGCGCCAGAAAAGCCACCAGCGCCAGCAAGGGCACGATCATCAAGTCCTCGAACAGGAGGATGGACACCATGCGCTGGCCGCTTGGCGAGGACATGTCGCCGCGCTCCTCCAGGATCTGCATGACGATGGCGGTCGATGTCAGAACGAAGCCGGCGCCGGCGACAAAGGATTGCGCGATAGGAAAGCCGCCGAGCAGACCGACGCCGGTGAGCAGCAGCGCGCACAGCCCGACCTGCAAGGCGCCCAGTCCGAAGATTTGCCGCCGCAGGCTCCAGAGCCGCGATGGCTGCATCTCCAGTCCGATGATGAACAGGAACATGACCACGCCGAGTTCGGCCACATGCAGGATGGCCTCCGATTCGGCGAAGATCTTCAGTCCGAACGGGCCGATGACGACGCCTGCGGCCAGATAACCGAGAATCGAGCCAAGGCCGATTCGCTTGAAGATGGGCACGGCGATCACTCCGGCCGCCAGAAGCGCGACCACCTGCACCAGATCGCTGCCAGATGCCTCTACCGCCATGCGTGCTTTCCACTGTCGCCGTGTTCTGGGCGGTAGGTTAAACCGCCTCTATCCGGGCGAGGATAGGGGGTTCGCAGCCGATAGAACAGCCCTCAATCCGGTTAGATGGACTGACAAGAAGGCGCCGGCGACCAGTACGAATCCGCTACCTCGGCATGACGGTGGAACCGTCTTGGCGGAAGGGCTTGCAAAAATTGGAGCGATCGATTGCCCGTTGTCATGAACCTGCGCTAAGGAGCTTGCGGCCTTTGGCCAGCGAGGGGCTTGAGCGGCCTGCGGAATTGACCGCAACCGGTTCAAGGAGAGGATTGATAATGAAGAGATTTTTGATGCTTGCGGCTTGCGCCGCGGCACTCGCGGGATCGGCGTGTTCGAAAGCGCCGGAATGCACCAGCGAGCAATTGACCAAAAAAGCGCAGGAGATGACGACGGCGCTTCAGGAGGCGGTGACCAAGGAGCCGGCCAAGGCGGCGGAACTGAGCGCCAAGGTTCAGGAAGTGGTGGGCAAATACCAGGGCGCGACGACTGCGGCCGAAGCCTGCAAGGCTTATGATGAAGTGATCGCGGCCATCAAGGGCTGATCGCCATCAAGGGCTGATCATTGTCCGAAAGCATGGGCGGCAGCCATTGGCTGTCGCTTTTGTTTGCTTGGGTCAATTCTTGGCGATTGCCCCGACCTGGACGTCGTCGACGCGTTTCAAATTCATGCCGATGACCGGCACAAGCTGTTTGTCGACGCGCACCGAAACCGTCACCACCATGGCGTCGTCGTTGGGGATACGAGCCTGCATGACGCCGCGCAACTGGTTGCGGTTTATCGCGAAAATGACTTTGCGCGCATCGACCACATTGCCGGAAATGATATCCAGTCCGGATCCACCGGCGCCACCCATGAAGCTGCCTTTGTAGCCCTCGCGGCCCTTGTGCTCGACGGTGGCCGACATCTTCTGCGTGAAGACGCCGACGCGGCAACCGCCATCCAGGCTCATGCCGATCTTGCCTTCGGGTGTCGAACCGACGAACGTGCAGTTGAATTTCGTACCCTTGTATTTTCCGGCGACGATTTCGCCCGGTCCGACCCAATTGCCTTCGACGGACTGGAAGAACTGTTTGTCACGGTCTGCGGAGACGGCTTGACCGGTCAGGCCGGCAAGCATCGAAACCGTCAGGGCCAAAGGCATTACGGCAGTCGAAAGCATGCTTTTCATCAGGTAACACCCGGCAACGGAACTGTGGGAAGACGTTGGTTAACCATGACCAGGATTGGTTAATGCTTCGTCACCCGGCGCTTGTCCGGCGCGAAAAAACAGGGCGATTCAGCTGCCGTTTTTACCGGGTTCATTGGCCTTGCTCGTCGCAAATGACGTCAGCGCCGCGAGGAAATCGCCCATGCCCGGCCGCTTCGCCGCCGTAAAGGGCAGGGGCCGCGCCGTCTCCATCGCGGCCATGCCGATTCGCGCCGTCATCATGCCGTTGACCACGCCTTCGCCGAGCTTGGCCGACAGCCGCGCCGCCAGCCCGTGGCCAACGATCTGCTGGACGAAACTGTCGCCCACCGCGATCGAGCCGGTCACGGCCAGATGCGCGAGCACGCTGCGGGCAAGCCTGAAGAAACCCAGCGTGCCGGGCCGTCCGCCATAGAGTTCCGAAAGCCGCCGGATCAGCCGGCCGGCTTCGAAGACGACATAGGCGACATCGACGAGCGCGCGGGGGCTGACCGCCGTGACCAGCGAAACGCGCTTGGCGGCGTCAAGGATCATTGTCTTGGCCTGCGCATCCAACGGCCCGAGAATCTCGATCTCGGCGAGCTTGACGAGGTCCGCGCCGTCGATGATCTCATGCCGGAGGTCAGCCAGCGCCCGCCGACCCGCCGCCGTCTGCGGCTTGGCGGCGACGAAGGCCGACAGTTCGTCGACCACGGAACGCGCCGCCTTGGGATCGTTGCGGCCGATAGCGTCCAGCGCCCGTTTCTGCAGCTTCTCCACTTCCGCGAGGCGGCTGATGGCGAGGAATTCCCGCGCGAGGATGACCAGCAGCGCCACCACGGCGACGACGGCAACGCCGGCTGCCAGCCAGCCCAGCCACTGCGCGCGCTCGAACAATTCGCGAATCAGGCTGTCGGTCCACAGGCCGACCGCGAGGGATACCAGGATGCCCAGCGCGCCGATGAAGATACTGCCGAGCATGGAATGGCGGCGCGGCGCCGTAGCTGGAGGCGGGGTCGCGGTGACAATCTCCGGCACGTCGAAGACATCGATTTCCGCCGGAACGACGACAGCATCGGCTTTTACGGAACGGGGCCGGCGCCCCGTCGCTGTCTCAACTGGCTTTGGCGCGGCCTTGCTTGCCGTCTCCTGCGGCTCGATCCGGAAGGCGGCCGGTTTGCGAACCGTCATGCCAGTCTGTCTCCCATCAGGAACTGTAGCGCCCGGTCGAGCCGGATGTGTGGCAGCGAAAGGGTGAGCCCCTCAGCCGTGCGCTCCAGCTTCGGCGGTCGAAAACGCACGAACCGGATGGCGGCATCCTCGCTTGAGTCGGAACGAGAGTCCTCGAAAACGGAATTAATATCGGACGGTAAGTCACCGGGAAATATTGCAGTTTCCGTCTTTCCGTCGAACCGGTCGTTGCCGATTTTCTCACCCGACAAGGGCGTGCCGATGATGACCGGCAAGGTCTCCCGGCCCTGCTTGACTGTGCCTTCTCGGGTGGCGCGCACAGCTGCCATCGCCACCACATCGACATCGGCGCCGCTGAAGCTGGCGCGGGCTATGGCCCGGTCGGCCAGTCTGCGCACGATGGCCTGCAGCCGGTCATGGCTTTCATGGTGAAGATGATCCGCCTTGGTGGCGGCGATCAGGATGCGGTCGATGCGCCGGGCGAAGAAATCCGTGAGAAAACTGCCTTGGCCGAGGCGGAAGCAGGCGAGGATCTCCGTCAGCGCCCTTTCAAGATCCGCCACCGCGCCGGCGCCGGCATTCAGCGCCTGCATGGCGTCGATCAGCACGATCTGCCGATCGAGCCGGGTGATGTGCTCGCGGAAAAACGGCTTCACCACATGCGTCTTGTAGGCCTCGTAGCGTCGTTCCATCATCGCCTGCAGCGAGCCGGAGCGGGCGCGCTTGTCGCCGAGGTCCGGCAGGGGCGCGAATGTCAGCGCCGGCGAGCCTTCCATGTCTCCCGGCATCAGGAAACGGCCTGGCGGCAATGTCGACAGCGCCCGCTCATCCAGCTTGCAGGCCTTGAGATAGGCGGTGAAGCTCTCGGCCAGCCGCCGCGCCGTCATCTCGTCCGCGTCTGTATTCGGATCGGTGGCGGCGGCCAGCGCCAGCCAGTCTTTCGACAGATCGGTGCGAACCGGCAGCAGCGCCATTTCCCTGGCGTCGTTAGAAAACTCGGCGAAGGACTTGCCCAGCAGCGGCAGGTCGAGAAGCCATTCGCCGGGATAATCGACGATGTCGACGGACAGTTTGCCGGCGGAAAACATGCGGTTCCAGGCCGAAGCGGACTCGTACTCGATGGTCAGCCGCAGTTCGGAAACCGCGCGTGTCGAATCCGGCCATATGCGGTCGTCAACCAGCGCGTTGATATGGTCCTCGTACTGGAAGCGCGGCACGTTGTCGTCCGGCTGCTCCTCGAGAAAGGCGCGAGCGATGCGGCCGGATTTCTGCGCTTCGAACAGCGGCAGCCGCCCGCCATGGACAAGGTTGTGCACCAGCGCCGAGATGAACACGGTCTTGCCGGCGCGCGACAGCCCGGTAACGCCGAGCCGCAGGCCGGGAGAAAACAGCCCGGAAGCACGGCCTGCCATGGTTTCAAGCGCGATGCGTGCTTCGTCGGACAAGGTGGTCAGGGATGACGCCAATCGGATTCCCTTGAAGTGTGGCAACCCGATATAGGTTGGCTTGGCCGCCTTTGAAATGGGCTCAGGCGCCGGAAGGTGTCAGGAAGGCCCGCAATCGGCCTGCTCCCGGCGCCGCCTTGGCAAGCCCGCCATCGAAATAGATGACCGCCAGTCCGGAGGTCGGAAACCCGGAGCCGAGTGCGCCGAGCGCCTCCGTTTCGCCGTCGCCAGAGACGGCAACAGCCAAATCTTCCATCATCGGGTTGTGGCCGATCACCAGCACGGAACGGGAAGCTCCATGCTCCCGGATCGAGTTGAGGTATCCGGTCGCATCGTCGGAATAGAGCGTGTCGAGGAACAGCACGCGGCCCGTGTCGGCGTGGCCTGCAATGCCCTCAAGCGTTTGCCTCGCCCTGACAGCCGTGGAGCAGAGCGTCAGGTCGGGCACGTAGCCGCGGGTATGCATGGCCATGCCCATTTTCTCGGCATCGGCTTGGCCGGAGGCGTCGAGCGTTCGGTCGAAGTCACGCGTTCCGGGCTGGGCCCATCCTGCTTTCGCGTGCCGGAGAAGATAAAGCCTGCTCAATTGGGGCCTATAAGAGTTGCGCTGCAGCCGGGTCGGCAACATTCCGCCTACACGCAAAACCGTCGGCTGGCCACCGTGTCAGCCAGCAGGCAGCCATTCCTCGAGGGTCACTTCGAAGGTGATGCAGACAATATTGGCGCCGGCCACAAATGGCCCGCCATAGACGTTGCCGTCCGTATCCGACACGACGCCCGACAGGGAGGCCGCCAGGGAGCCGTCCGGCTTGCTGCGAACCTCGCCGGCGATGCTGACGACCTCGACCGCCGGCCCGGCGACATGAACGATCTTGCCGTTCGTCGAGCCAAGGCAGGCATCCACCAGGCTGCCCAGCGCGCCCCGCACGAAGGCATTGCGGAAGCCGTGGGCAAGGCAAAGCTTTTCCAGTCCCTGGACCAGATCCTCGTTCGGCGCGATCCGGCCATAGGCCACGCGCCCCATCGATCCCTCTTCGACGAGTGCCAAGTCAGCCATGGAGCGCGACCTTTCGGGGCTGGAGGAGCAGCATGTTGGTTTCAGGATCATGCGCCTGACGCAGTTCGAAGCCGGCAAGACAGGTTACCAGAACAGGGATCGGAGCCTCCCCGACGACGCACCGCTCGGTGATGAGATGCCCACCCTTGACCGTTCCGTTCTCGGTCCTGATCGCAGCATGGCAATGCACCAGCGGCGCGCCATCGACCGCCTTGCCGAGTGTCGCGTTGCCGAAGATCATGAAGGCGCGGCCGGCCTGCAACGGCTTGCCGTAGGCGATCACCGACTTTCCGCTCAGATCGGGCGGCGCGACGCAATAGGTCAGCGTATCGAAGCTGCCGCCGAGGATCGTGGTGGATGCGCTGGCGATGCCGTTTTCCGATAATGGACCCACCAGCGCATCGAACAGGCTTTTGCCCGGTTCGAGCAGGAGCCTGATATGGCGGGCCTGTTGCGCATCCAGACTCTGGATACGGACGGGATTGAAGCGTCCCGGATGCACGAGCGTCCGCGGGCGCGGGAAGGGCGTGTCGGAATAGGTGCTCGTCTTCGTCATTGGAGCAGAACGATATTACGTCGTCGGCGGCAAATCTTTTCAAAGACCAACGAAGTAAGTCCAAACGAGAAAGAAACGTTCCCGTATCAGCCTCATTTGCGAAAGAGTACGCAGGCTGGCAAACCCGCGCTCTGGCCCCTTGTATTTGGCAGACTCGGATGTCTCGCCTTGCGCCCGTTTCAGAGCTGAGAAGCCCGCCTTTCAGCGCGACAGGTCGAGCATCTTGTTTTCGAACAGCCGGTTGCGCGATCCCTCGAGATGCTCGCGCATGCGCTCGCGCGCCAGCTCGGCCTCACCATTGGCGATAGCCTCGCAGATATCGCGATGCTCCTCGTAGACCTGTTCGAGCTTCACCAGCGGTCCCATCAGCGACAGGCCATGCAGGTTCATGCCGACGGCGATGTGCTGCCGCAAGGCGTCGAGACAGGCCGTGTAATAGTGGTTGTTGGCGGATTCCGCGACTGCCCTGTGGAACAGGAAATCGACGTCCGAGCGGTGGGTCTGGTCCCGCGTCGCCTCCCGCAATTCCGAAAGCGCGGCCCGGATGTTGCGCAGCGCGCCGTCATCGCGGCGCAGCGCGCCGAAGAAAGCGGCATCCGGTTCGATGGTCAGCCGGAACTCGTAGCAACGTTGGATATCGGCGATCGACTTGACTGGCGAAAAGCCTAGCGATGTCCGCTGCGCGTCAAAAACGCGAACGAAGGTTCCCGAGCCCTGGCGGGAATAGACAAGCCCGACCTCGCGCAGGCGGCCAAGCGCGTCCCGCACCACCGGTCGCGAAACGCCGAGCAGGGTGGCGAGATCGTGCTCTCCCGGCAGTTTGGAGCCGGACGGGAACTCGCCGGAGACGATGCGCTCCTGCAACTGTCCGAAAACCTTGTCGACGAGCTTCGGCGCCTTGGAGGCCATCCTGCCGGAAGGCTGGTCCATCTGGCCGCTGCCAGGCTCGGCATCCGACTGGTTCTGATGCATCTCGGTCGTCATCAGCACTCCGCTCGCTCGCTGACCGGCTCCCTCAACAGTTCGGAAAGAACGTCGATGGTGCCGAATCCGCCTGATTTCACCACACAGCGCAGCTTTTTGCCATTCGGCATCGCGATTTCGAACCATGGCAGGCCAGGGGCAGCTTCGCCGCGCGGAAACAACACATCAGCGCCGAGTGCCGACAGGATGGCAAGCGCCGTATCGCCGCCGCCCATGACCAGCGTTGCCGGCTGAAGCAGTTTGACGGCTGCCGCGATGGCTGAGCCGAAACGGGCGGCAACGAGCGCCGGTTCCGTGTCCATATCGCCTGTGCAATGCACCGCCAGCGGCAGACGATAATTGCTGGCCGCCTTAAACCGGCCTGCCGGGGCATCGCACAAGACAAGCGAACTGCGGTCTTCGGCAAGACGGGCGATCTGGCGCTCGGTGATCGGGTCGCGCGAGCCGAAGGCGAACAATGTTGCCTGTGTCGACCGCAACGGCTCGTCGGGGGCAGCTTTTCCGGTGGCCAGACTGCGGGCCAGGGCGAGGCCGATTCCGCGCGCGCCGACGGCAAGTGTGTCCTGCCAATCGCGCTGCTGCGCGACGATCCGGTCGAGATCGGCATCGGATTTGGCATCCGCCACTTCCACAGCAAGGCCGAGCGCGGCAAAAAGCGGTCGGATGGCAAGCGGTGCGTCAACGCCTCTGCCGGCGACCGCGCCATCCTTCACGATGCGGCCCTGATCCGGCACGGCGGCCGCGACGAGGATACTTGTTCGCCCGGTGCATTCCGCCAAGGCCGCTGTTTCCGCTCCAATGTTCCCCTTCAACCGGGAATCGATCTTCTTCAGAACGATCTTCGGGAGAAAAGGCGTGAAGCCTGCCGCGGCCTGTGCGACGCAGGCCGCTGCTTCCTCGGCAGGCAGCGTGCGCGAAGCGGTGTTCACCGCCAGCACGTCAGGGCCACCTGCAACAGCCCGGTTCACGGCTTCAGGCGTCATCGCCACCGCCACTGTCAGGCCAGCTGCGACCAAGGGCGCCGATGTGTCGAGCGCACCTGTCAGATCGTCGGCGACAATGGCGAGTTTGAGCGTCATCCCGGCGCCACGGCTCCGACCGCGTGGCAGGCGACATGATGGCCGGCCCCGACATCGCGCCATTCCGGCACGACCCTGCGGCAGACATCCATGGCGATCGGGCAGCGCGTGTGGAACCGGCAGCCTGCCGGCGGATCGAGCGGGCTTGGCACGTCGCCGGTGAGAATCTGGCGGCGGCGCGTTTTTTCGATGATCGGATCGGCTTCCGGCACCGCCGACAGCAGCGCCCTCGTGTAGGGGTGCAGCGGATTGGAGAAGAGCTGCTCGCGCGTCGCCAGTTCGGCGAGCCGCCCGAGATACATGACGCCGACCCGGTCGCTGATATGGCGCACGACCGCCAGATCATGGGCGATGAACAGATAGGTCAGCCGGTATTTCTGCTGCAGGTCGAGCAGCAGATTGATGATCTGCGCCTGGATGGAGACGTCGAGCGCCGAGATCGCCTCGTCGCAGACGATGAATTTCGGCTCGCAGGCGAGCGCGCGGGCGATCGCCACGCGCTGGCGCTGGCCGCCGGAGAGTTCATGCGGATAGCGCGAGGCAAAACGCGCCGGCAGGCCGACATCGCCGAGCAGCCGCGCCACGCGTTCCGGCAGCTCCACCTTCGTCGCCAGCCTGTGGAACAGGATCGGCTCGCCCACCGCTTCGCCCACCGTCATGCGCGGGTTCAGCGTGGAGTAGGGGTCCTGGAAGACGATCTGCAACTGCCGGCGGTAGGGCCGCATCCGCTTTTCATCGAGCGAGACGATGTTCTCGCCCTCGAACATCACTTTGCCGGAGGTCGCCTTGTGCAGGTTGAGCAGGGTGAAGCCGGTGGTCGACTTGCCGCAACCGGATTCGCCGACCAGGCTCAGCGTCTCGCCTTCCATGATGTCGAAATTGACATCGTCCAGCGCGTGCACCGTTGCGCCGACCTCGCCGAAAGCGCCCAGGCGAACGACGAAATGCTTGACCAGGTTCTCGACCCGGATCAGGGGTTCTGCCGCAGCCATCACGCCGCCTCCCTGATTTGCCGCTGCGCTACCCAGCAGGCGACGCGATGCGTCGGTGTGCCAAGCGGCTCAAGCGCGGGCACCCGTTCGTGGCAGATCGCTTCGCTCAACGTGCAGCGCGGCGCGAACGGGCAGCCGGCGGGCCGCCGTCCGGGTTCCGGCGGCGTGCCGCCGATGGAGGCCAGCCTCGCCGTGCGCTCGTCGGTCAGCTTCGGAATCGATGCCAGCAGGCCGCGCGTATAGGGATGGCCGGGCCGCGCGAAAAGCTCGTCAACCGGCGCATCCTCGACGACGGTTCCCGCGTAGAGGACGGCAACGCGGTCAGCCAGCCCGGCGATCAGGGCGAGATCGTGAGTGATCCACACCACCGACATGCCGAGTTTGGCGCGCAGCTCCCTTACCAGATCGACGATCTGCGCCTGGATCGTCACGTCCAGCGCCGTTGTCGGTTCGTCGGCGATCAGCAGTTCGGGATCGCAGGCGAGCCCAATGGCGATCATGACCCGCTGGCGCATGCCGCCCGACAGTTCGTGAGGATAGGCGCCAATGCGCTTTTCCGGCGCCGGGATGCCGACAAGGCGCAGGAGTTCGATCGCCTTGTCCTTCGCTTCGGCCTTGGACAGGTTTCGATGGTAGATGAGTGGCTCGGCAAGCTGGTCGCCGATGCGCATGACCGGATTGAGCGAGGTCATCGGGTCCTGGAAGACGAAACCGACCTTGCCGCCGCGCACTTCGCGCAATTCCGCCTTCGACATCTTGAGCAGGTCGCGCCCGGCGAAATCGGCGGTGCCGGATTTCACCCGGATCTTGTTGGGTAGGAGGCGCACCAGCGACAGCATCGTCAGGCTCTTGCCGCAGCCGGATTCGCCGACCACGCCGAGCGTCTCGCCCTTGGCGACCGTCAGGTCGATGCCGTCGACGATGATCGCCGGGCCGCGGCGCGAGTCGATCTCGATGGTGAGGCCGCGAACGTCGAGAAGCGGCTTGTCCTGTGCCGGCGCGGTCATTTGCTGCCTTTCGGGTTGAGCGCGTCGTTGAGACCGTCGCCGAGGAAGGAAAAGGCGGCGGTGGCCAGCCCAAGCACCGCTGCCGGTGCGGCCAGAAGGTGCGGATAGTGTTGCCAGACGCGCAGTCCGTCGGAGATCATGTTGCCCCAGGACGGCGTTGGCGGGTTGACGCCCACACCGAGGAAGGAGAAGGCGCTTTCCAGAACCATCGCCGTGCCAAGGCCGGCGCTGACGGAGACGATCAGCGGCCCGAGCGCATTCGGCACCACATAGCGCGTCAGGATCAGCCGATTGGTCAGGCCGAGCGCTCGCGCCGCCGTCACGTATGGCCGTCCACGGATCGACAGCACCTGCGCCCTGACCAGCCGCGCATAGGGCGGCCACGAAATCAGCGCCATCGAGCCGAACACCAGCAGGAAATCGACCCAGACGGTCTCACGGTAGAACGGATTGAGCGTTTCGAGATAACGCGCCTCCATCCAGGCCATGGCCGGACCTTTCAGAGACGCATTGATGACCACGACCAGCAAAAGGTTCGGAACCGACATGGTCATGTCGGTCAGCCACATGACGATGCGGTCGAACCAGCCGCCGAAGAACCCCGCCATGGCGCCCAGCGTCACGCCGATGACGACGGCGACGGCGGTCACCACCACCGCCACAACGAAGGCCGTCCGGGTGCCGTAGATGACGCGCGAAAGCACATCGCGGCCAAGGTCGTCGGTGCCGAACAGATGCGCGAGCGAGGGCAATTGGTTGCGGGCGTTGAGGTCCTGGGACAGGAAGTCGTAAGGCGTCAGCCACGGTCCGAAGACGGCGACGAAGGCCAGCAGCACCACGATGACAAGGCCCGCCACGGCAAGCCGGTTGCGCAGCAACCGATGCCAGGCGTCGCGCCACAGGCTGACGGGCGGTTCGTCATCGACCAGCGGCACGGTCATGGGCTGCACGGAGGGCTGCATGGACATGCTAGCGGCTCCTCATCTGGTCGGCGGCGCGCGGATCGAGCAACGGATAGAGGACGTCCACCAGAAGGTTGGAGAGCATGACCAGGAACGAGCCGATCAGCGTGATGGCGAGGATCACCGGATAGTCCGAATTGGTCAGCGCCTGCACGGTCAGGCGGCCGAGGCCGGGCAGGCCGAAGACCAGTTCCACGAAGATCGCGCCGTTGACGATGGTGATCATGATCAGGCCGAGCTGGGTGACGACCGGCGTCAGCACCGGCCGCAAGATGTGCTTCACCGCCACCGCCATTTCCGGCACGCCCTTGGCGCGCGCGGTGCGGACGAAATCCTCCGACAGCACTTCGATAACGGCCGCGCGTGTCTGACGCACGATCAGCGCGATCGGCTGGAACGACAGGACGATCAGCGGCAGGAGGATGCGCACGTCGAAGATGCCGCCCCAGCCATAGGGCACGCTGCCGCTGGGCAGGATGAGGATGAGCAGCACCATCAGCAGCGGTCCGGCGACGTAGGGGGGTATCGCCCACAGAAACAGCGCCGAGCCGAGAATGGCGTAGTCAGTTTTGGTGTTCTGGTTCATCGCTGCGATCATGCCGAGCGGAATGGCGATGACCGCCGTCAGGATGATGGCGCAGAGCCCGAGCTTGAACGAGACCGGCGCGGCCGCCGAGATCATCGCCCAGACCGAGCGGCCCGAGGTCAGTGAATTGCCGAAATTGCCCTGGACGAGGTTGAGGATGTAACTGCCGAACTGGATGAGGAACGGCCGGTCGAGGCCGGCGGCCTGCCGGATCGCCTCGATCCGCTCGGGATTGTAGGCGACATCGCCCGGCGCCCGCAGGAAGATCAGCTTGATAGGGTCGCCGGCGCCATAGAATGCCATGGCATAGACCGCCAGCATCACCAGCAGAACCGAAGGAATCCACAGCAGCAGCCGTGTCGCGACATAGCGCAGCATGCGGGCCTCCTACCGTTCAACCCGTGTCTTGTGAAAGATAGCACGGGGACGGCCCAACCGTCCCCGTGCGCGAACCGGCGTCAGCCGATTTCGATGTTCCATGGCGCCACGACCTGCCAGTCGAGGTTCTTTTCCATGCCCTTGACGTTGGCGTTGGCCCAGCGCGACATCGCCTGCGCATACCAGGGGATGAACGGCCAGTCCTCGCGGAACAGCTTCTGCGCCTCCTGCGCCAGCGCGATGCGCTGCGGGTCGTCCGCAGCCTTGGATGCAGCCTCGGTCAGAAGCGCATCGACCTTCTCGTTCTTGTAGCCGCCGAGCTTGTTTTGGGCATTGGAAGAGGTCGAGGCTATGGACCCGGCCAGATAGCTCGCCGCATCCGGCACCCGGGTGCCGACGTCATCGCGGAATATCTGCACCGAGTTCTGGTCCGGACCGGCGTAATTGTCCTGCTGCGGCTTCATGTCGACGGCGGTGATGCCGAGGTTCTGGCGCCACTGTTCGGCGATGAACTGCGCGGCAGCCTCGTTGGCCGGCGAGGAAATGCCGACGAACAGGATTTTCGGCAGCCGTTCCGGCCCGCCATATTTGGATTCCTTCAGCGCTTTCTTGGCGGCCTCCGGATCGTAGGGGTAGGGCTCGAAGCCGGAATTTTCCGCACCCGGCACCGAATTGAGGATCTGATCCGTCTTTTTGTGGGGCCCGTCGGGGAAGGAGGCCTTCATCAGGCCATCGCGATCCACCGCCATGATCAGCGCCTGGCGCACCTTGGGATCGTCCATCGGCGCGCGCGAGGCATTGAACCAGAAATGCTGGCTGGTCGGGATGATCGGCCCGGCGGCGAATTCGGCGCCCAGATCCTGCACGATCGTCGATGTAACCAGTTCCGTGTGGGCATTGTATTCGCCAGACTTCAGCATCGAGGTGGCGGTCACGTTGTCCTCCACCGAGGTGATCTCGATGCGCGCCAGCTTCGGCTTCGGCCCGAAGAAGTTCTCGTTCGGCTCGAACACCAGCTTGCCCTGGTCGATATCGATCGATGTCAGCTTGAACGGGCCGGAATAGACTGCGCCCGCGTCCGGCGTGAACCAGTCGGCGATCTCGTTGCCGTCGGACCCGCGCGACTGCGACGCCTTGGTGATCGGAATGATGTGATTGGCGACGCGCATGAAGAAGATCGGATCGGATTCCGTCAACGTCACCACAACGGTCCCTTCGTCTGGAGCCGTGGCGCCGGAAATTTCCGTTGCGCTGCCGCCGGTCAGTTCGGCGAAGCCTGTGACCTTGGCCAGAACCTGGTCGGCGCGCTGGCTCTTGCTGGACGGCATCGCAGCCACGTTCCATGAGCCGATGACGTCGGCCGCGGTGATCTTGCTGCCGTCGGAGAAGACCGCCTTCGGGTCGAGCTTGAAGGTCCAGGTCTTGCTGTCGGCGGAAGCTTCCCAACTCGCGAACACATAGGGATGGAGCTTGCCGTCGGCGTCGAAATACATCGGTGAAGCCCACCATGTGGAATTCCACCGGTAAGGCACGCCGCCGCCGCGCAGCGGCGACCAGTCCTGGTTGAATGCGGGGTTGATGACCTTCAGAACCTGGCCTTCCTGCGCCACGACAATCCGCGCGCTGAGACCGAACAGCGTCAGGCCCACGCTCGTGCCGAGGCCGAGCTTCAATGCGTCGCGCCGCGAAAGACCGGCCCGCTCGTTCACTTCAGACATAGATACCTCCCTTGGAAATCCTATCCGTGCCGGCCGCCAATGTTTAGCGCTCTCACCGTGCCAGGCGCGCCAACATGGCATTATTTGTAAACATGTCAATAGATGAATCGACTGCCATATCCAACTGAAATACGCGGTCGGAACCAGGGCAGCGGCACAGGAATCCGGTTTATTGTTGAAATCCATAGCTTTGTGAGTTTGACGCGTATCGCTGCGAACGCCTCGGACATAAATAGCAACTTGACAAGTTATGCCGGATGCATAAACCTCGCCTCGATCATTGGGCGGCATTGCCGGCCATGTTTCCTTCCAACGGACTTCGGGCGCATGACTGACCTCAGCCGCAAGATCGGCATTACAATGGGTGATCCTGCCGGTGTCGGCCCGGAGATCATCTGCAAGTCGCTGGCGGCCATGAACCCCGCTGACCGCCGCTCGGTGCGGGTATTCGGCGACCGGCGCAGCCTGGAGGCTGCTGCGACAATCGTAGGCGCGCCGCTGACCTTCGGCGAACCGGGTGAGGGCGGCGATGCAGTGGCCGTGCACCACATCGAGATCGGCGGCGGCATGATTCCGTTCGGCAAGGTCGATCCCCGCGCCGGAGATGCCTGCTTTCATTTCATTGCGCGCGCCGTCGAGGCGGGGCAGGCCGGCGAGATCGGCTGCATCGTCACCGCGCCGATCAACAAGGAGGCGCTCAACCTTGCCGGCCATCACTATGACGGCCATACGGGGATGCTGGCGCACCTCACCGGTTCGAAATCATCCTGGATGCTTCTGGCTTCCGAGCGCATGTCGGTCATCCATGTCTCGACGCATGTCTCGCTTTCTGAAGCCATCGCCCGGGTCAAGCCACCGCGCATTCTTGAAACCATCCGCACCGGCTATAGGCATATGCGCCGGCTGGGCCTCGAGGCTCCGCGCATCGCCGTCGCCGGGCTCAATCCGCATTGCGGCGAGAACGGTCTCTTCGGCCATGAGGATGACGAACAGATCGCTCCCGCCGTCGCCGCGGCCCGCGCCGACGGCATCGACGCCGTCGGGCCGATCCCGCCGGATACCGTCTTCCATCGCGCTTACAATGGCGCGTTCGACCTCGTCGTGGCGCAGTATCACGACCAGGGCCATATCCCGATGAAGCTGGTGGCGTTCGATTCCGGCGTCAACATCTCGCTCGGCCTGCCCATCGACCGTACCTCGGTCGATCACGGAACCGCCTTCGACATCGCCGGCACAGGCAAGGCCAAGCACATCAACATGGATTCGGCGATCGCCTATGCGCGAAGACTCGCCGCGACGCCGCGGGGGACATCATGAGCAAATTCGCAGTCAGCGGCGTCTTCAGCGCCGCCGCCACGCCCCTCAACGCCGACCTTTCGGTCGATCACGCGCGCTTCGCCACGCATTGCCGGCGGCTGCTCGATGCCGGCTGCCATGGCGTAGCACTTCTCGGCACCACGGGTGAGGCGAACTCCTTCTCCGTCGCCGAGCGCAAGGAAATCTTGGAAAAGGTGATTGCGGCGGGCATCGATCCGGATGCGCTGATGCCGGGAACCGGCGTCGCCGCGATTCCCGAAACGGTCGATCTCACCCGCCACGCGCTGTCGGCCGGGGTGCGCAAGGTCGTCATGCTGCCGCCCTTCTACTACAAGGGCGTTTCAGACGACGGGTTGTTCGCCGCCTATGCCCGCACCCTGGATGCCATCGCCGACGATCGGCTGAGGGTGGTGCTCTATCACATTCCGCAGGTTTCCGGCATTCCGCTGTCCGTCGATCTGGTCAGCCGGCTGGTCACGGCCTATCCGGACACCGTTGTCGGTGTAAAGGAATCCAAGGGCGATTTCGCCAATATGCAGGCGCTGATCAAGGCCTGTCCGAACCTCGCAGTCTTCCCGGGCGCCGACCCGCTGATGCTGCCTTTGCTGAAAGAGGGCGGTGCCGGCTGCATCACGGCGACCTCCAATCTGATCGCCGATTCGCTGCGCACCGTGTTCGACGGCTACGCCGATCCTTCGGCGGTAGCGCAGGTGGAAGCCGCGCAAGCGCGCATCGACGCCTGGCGCACGCTGTCCAATTCCTATGCCCAGATCCCGACCATCAAGGCGATGATCGGCATCGAGAATGGCGAGACCGGTTGGGAACGGCTGCGCCCGCCGCTGATGCCCCTGTCGCCGTCCGAAATCGCCGATCTGGCGCCGCGCATCGCCTCGTTGCCCTGAGGATATGCCGATGTCCGCGAAACCCGCACTGGCTGGACAGCAAACTGAGCCGCTCACGCATGAAGCCGTGGCGGCTCGCATGGACGGACGCATCGCGTCCGTTGTGCCGGGCCGTTCGGAAGCGGTCCTGCCGTCGCCCTGCATCCAGAACCATGCCGCGAATTTGGCCCGGCTTGCCGACGGTTCGCTCGCCTGTGTCTGGTTCGGCGGCACGATGGAGGGCATGGGCGACATTTCCATCTATCTGTCGCGGCTGGCGGCGGGCTCGGATCGCTGGTCGGCGCCGGAAAAGCTCTCCGACGATCCGGACAAATCCGAGCAGAATCCGCTGCTGTTCACCGCGCCGGACCGCAAGGTCTGGCTGCTCTACACCTCGCAGACATCCGGCAACCAGGACGGCGCGGTGGTGAAGCGGCGTGTCTCGGCCGATGGCGGCAGGACGTTCGGGCCGGTCTCCACGCTTTGCGATGTCCCCGGCACCTTCGTGCGTCAGCCGATCGTCGTGAACAGCGCTGGCCACTGGCTGCTGCCGGTCTTCCGCTGCATCGGCATTCCGGGCACCCGCTGGACCGGCGACGCTGATACCGCCGCTGTGCTGATATCGAGTGACAGCGGCGAAAGCTGGACGATGCACGACGTGCCGGACAGCATCGGCGCTGTCCACATGAACATCGTGCCGCTCGGCGGCGACCGCATGGCGGCCTTCTACCGCAACCGTTTCGCCGAGCAGGTGCTGCGCAGCGAATCGCAGGATGGCGGTCGCAGCTGGAGTGCGCCGGAGCCTACCGATCTGCCGAACAACAATTCTTCCGTGCAGGCGGTGGCGCTTGGGGATGGGCGCATCGCCATCGTCTACAACCATTCCAATGCCGGCATGTCGGACGCGCGACGGCTTTCGCTCTATGACGAGATCGAAGCGGACGGCGACGAGGCTCAAGCGCAGACCGCTGCCCGATTCGGCCCCGCCGCCATCTGGGGCGTGGCGCGCGCGCCCCTGAGCCTCGCGATCTCCGACGATGGCGGGCTGAGCTTTCCCGACCGCCGCGATCTGGAAACCGGCGACGGCTACTGCCTCAGCAACAATTCCAAAGACGGGTTGAACCGCGAGTTTTCCTATCCGTCCATCGTCGGGGAAGGCGGCACGCTGCACATCGCCTTCACCTATTACCGCCGCGCAATCAAATACATCCGCCTGGACCTGGAGCCGCGGCCATGAACGACTTGAACACGCCGATCTCGCTGGTTCGGCCGCCGCTCATCGAGTTTGGCCCGGGCACCGCTTCACGGCTTTCCGGCTGGATTCGCGCGCGTGGTTTGCGCAAGGCGCTGGTGGTGGCGGACGCCTTCAATGCGCGCCGCATCGACACCCTCCAACTCGGCATCGAAACCGTGGTGTTTGGGGACGTGCGGCCTGAGCCCGATCTGCCGAACCTCGAAGCGCTGATCGAAACGGCCGACCGAAGCGCCGCCGATCTCGTCATCGGCTTCGGCGGCGGCAGCGCCATGGATTTGGCCAAGCTCGCATCGGTCATGACCGGAACCGGACAGCGGCTCGCCGAGCTGGTCGGCGTCGGCAAGGCCGGCAAGCGCAAGATCGCGCTGGCGCAGGTGCCGACCACCTCCGGCACCGGCAGCGAGGCCGGCACGCGCGCGCTGGTGACAGACCCGGCGACGCAGGCAAAGCTTGCCGTCGAAAGCATGGAAATGCTGGCCGATATCGCCGTGATCGACCCGGCCTTGACGGTGACGGTGCCGCCCGCCGTCACCGCCGCCACCGGCGTCGATGCGATGGCGCATTGCGTCGAGGCCTACACCAGCAGGAAGGCGCATCCGCTGGTCGATCTCTATGCTCTCGAAGGCATTCGTCTGGTTGGCCGCTATCTCGCGCGCGCCGTCCGCGACGGCAGCGATATCGAGGCGCGGTCAGGCTTGTCGCTGGCCTCCCTCTATGGCGGCTTCTGCCTCGGTCCGGTCAACACGGCCGGCGGCCATGCGCTCGCCTATCCGCTCGGCACCCGCTGGCACATCGCCCACGGCGCCGCCAACGCGCTGATCTTCCCGCATGTGCTGGCCTTTAACGTGCCGGCTGCCGGCGACAAGACCGCGCGCATTATCGAGGCGCTGGGCCTGGGCGGAGCAGCGAACGGCCGGGATGTGCTGAAATCCACCTACGATTATTGCGGGTCGCTCGGCATCGAGATGCGGTTGTCTAAGCTCGGCGTGCCCGAATCCGATCTGGGCGTCATGGCCGACGATGCCTACGCCATCCGACGGCTTCTCGACAACAATCCGCGCGATCTCACGCGGGAAGACATTCTGTCGATCTACCGGGCTGCTTATTGAGCGCGGGGCGGACTGAAGCAGTCAGCACCTGCGCTTCCGGGCCTCGTGGATTGCTGCTTCTTCCGCCTGCAATCGTTCGATCCGCGCCGTTTGCCGACTGGTGACGGCGCCGACCGCGCGCGTTCCGCCGAGCAGCCAGTTTGGGACGGAAAGTTTCTCGACCTTGCCGCGGCTGATCGCGGTCTTGGAGAGGTCGGATGCCTTTTCCCCCATCGCGACATTGAGGTCCTCGCAGCTCATCGCCTCATATTGAGCCGTATCGACGCCGCCTGTGGCCACCGCCGAAGCGCATCCGCTGATCGCAGCCAGGCCGACAAGAAGAGCGGTCGCGCGGAGCGCTGGAATCACCATCGAAGGCCTCGCATAAGCTTTTCTGTCCCGCCACGGCCATGGTGGACAGGCAGGCTGCAAGTGTCAATTGCCGTTGCGTGTCAAAAGCCTAGCGGCCGGTCTTCTTGCGCCACGCGGCATAATCGGACTGCGCCTTGTCCGACGTCGGCGGATAGAGGCCGATGATCGCCGCGCCGTCCTTGACCTGTTCGAGCACGAAGTCTTCGAACGTTTCCATGCCGGTGCATTCTTTGGCGATCTCGTCAGCGAGATGCGCCGGGATCACCATGACGCCGTCGCCGTCGCCCACCAGCACGTCGCCGGGGAAGACCGCCGCGTCGCCGCAGGAAATCGGCACGTTGATGTCGAGCGCCTCATGCAGCGTCAGATTGGTTGGGGCGGACGGACGCTGGTGATAGGCCGGCATGTCGAGCTTGCCGATGCCCTCGGCATCGCGGAAGCCGCCATCCGAAACGATGCCGGCGCAGCCGCGCATGGCGAGCCGCGTCACCAGGATCGAGCCGGCGGAGGCGGCGCGCGGGTCCTTGCGGCTGTCCATGACCAGCACATGGCCGGGCGGGCAGGTTTCCACCGCGACGCGCTGTGGATGACCCGCGTTGCGGAATACTTCAATCGGGTTGCGGTCTTCACGCGCCGGAATGTAGCGCAGCGTGAATGCCTGGCCGACCATGTTGCGGCCCTTCCAGTTCACCGGCGAGACCCCCTGGATGAACTGGTTGCGCAGGCCGCGCTTGTAGAGCGCGGTGGCGACCGAAGCGGTTGAAACCTGCATCAGCAGGTCGAGGGTTTCGTCGCTCAGGGTAAAATCGGTCATGGAAGCATCCTCGTATCGATCGCAGCCGGCTCGGGCCGGTATCGTTCAGAATATGACGGGCTCGCTCACCGGCGCGCCGAATTCCGCTTTCAGGAAATCGAAGTCGCAGCCCTTGTCGGCCTGTTCGATGTGTTTGGAGAACATGTAGCCGTAGCCGCGCTCGTAGCGCGGCGCGGGCGGCGTCCATGCAGCCCTGCGCGCCGTCAATTCCGCTTCGTCCACCAGCATGTTCAGGCTTCTGTTGGGAATATCGAGTTCGACCATGTCGCCATTGCGCAGCAGCGCCAGCGGGCCGCCGACAAAAGCTTCGGGGGCCACATGCAGCACGCAGGCGCCGAACGAAGTGCCCGACATGCGCGCATCGGAAAGCCGCACCATGTCGCGCAGGCCGAGCTTCAGCAGCGCCTTGGGCATCGGGATCATGCCCCATTCAGGCATCCCCGGTCCGCCCTGCGGTCCGGCATTGCGCAGCACCAGCACGGTGTCGGGCGTCATCGGATAATCAGGGTCGTCGATGATCTTTTTCAGTTCCGGATAGCTGTCGGCGATCAGCGCCGGCCCGGTGTGCCGGTGGAATTTCGGGTCGCACGCCGCCGGCTTGATCACCGCGCCATCCGGGCAGAGGTTGCCCTTCAGAACCGCCAGCGATCCCTCATGGTAGACCGGGTTCGACAGCGGGCGGATGACATCGTCGTTCCACAGCTTGGCCTGGTCCAGCCCGTCGGTCAGCGGCTTGCCGGTTACGGTGATGGCGGTATCGTCGAGCTTGTCGCCGAGCTGCTTCATCAGCGCGCGCAGGCCGCCGGCATAGTAGAAATCCTCCATCAGATAGGTCGTGCCGGAAGGCCTGATGTTGGCGATCACCGGCGTCGTGCGGCCGATGCGGTCGAGATCGTCGAGTTCCAGCGGAATGCCGGCACGGCGCGCCATGGCGATCAGATGGATGATCGCATTGGTCGAGCAGCCGGTCGCCATCGCCACGGTGACGGCGTTTTCCACCGCCGCCGGCGTCAGGATCTTGTTCGGCGTCAGGTCCTCCCACACCATCTCGACAATGCGGCGTCCGCATTGCGTCGACATGCGCTGGTGGCCGGCATCCGCGGCCGGGATCGAGGAGGCGCCGGGCAGGGTCAGGCCCATCGCCTCGGCGATGGCCGTCATGGTGCTGGCGGTGCCCATCGTCATGCAGTGGCCGTAGGAGCGGGCGATGCCGCCTTCGATACCTTGCCACTCCTCCTTTGTGATGGTGCCGGCGCGCCGCTCGTCCCAATATTTGAAACCGTCGGTGCCGGAGCCGAGATACTTCCCGGCGTAGTTGCCACGCAGCATCGGCCCCGCCGGCAGGAAGATGAAGGGCAGCCCCATCGTCGTCGCGCCCATCACGAGGCCCGGCGTGGTCTTGTCGCAGCCGCCCATCAGCACCGCCCCATCGACGGGATGGCTGCGCAGCAGTTCCTCGGTCTCCATCGCCAGCATGTTGCGGTAGAGCATGGTGGTCGGCTTCACGAAGTTTTCCGACAGCGACAGCGCCGGCAGTTCCATCGGGAAGCCGCCGGCCTGCAATATGCCGCGCTTCACCCACTCGACCCGGTCCTTGAAATGCATGTGGCAGGGCTGCGCATCCGACCAGGTGTTGATGACCGCGATGATCGGCCGGCCCTCCCAATCGACCGGATCGTAACCCATCTGCATGGTGCGCGAGCGGTGGCCGAAGGAGCGCTGGTCGTCCGGCACCATCCAGCGGGCGGATCGGAGGTCTTGGTAGCTTTTGCGGGTCATAGGCGTACCTCTGGAGAATTAGGCGCTTCGGTGACCGAAAGCGTCATCGTGCCGGACAGCATCTCGCCCGGCTGCAATACATCCATCGCGCAATCGGCGCCCAGTTCAGGGCGGTTGATCGCGTCGGGCAGATGGCTCACCGGCTCGGCGCAGACGATTGGCCGGTTATCGGGAACGAAGACATGGAGATGCCGCAGGGCGCCATCGGCGGTGAGAGTCAGCGAAGCCTGGTGTTCAGGCCAGCAAATGACCGCGCTGCGCGGGCTCCAGTTCTTGAAACACCCGTCGAACCAAGGATTCTGGCCAAGCGCGGCGGGGTGAGCCGGGTCGAATTCCGGGCGCTGCGTCAACGGCGCGACTGGCAGGCCGCGCGCATCGCGGGCATATACGCCGGCGGAGCGGAAGGCGAGGGTGGTCTGCGCGGTCTTGGGAAACCAGGGGTGCAGTCCGATGCCGAAGGGCATCGCGGCATTACCCTCGTTTCGAACTGAAATCGCTACACGAATTCCGGCCTTGGAAAGACCGATTTCCTGCGTTGCCCGGTAACGATAGGGATTACCGTCTGCTTCGAATATCTGGGTCAGCACGACCCTGTCGCCGGTCTGCTCCCCCACCTGCCACGGTCGCTCGCGCGAAAAACCATGGACGGCCATGTCCTCCTCCGGATGATTCACCGGAAACTGGAATGTCTGGCCGCCGAAGCTGAAACGCCCGTGGTTGATACGGTTGGCGAACGGAATCATGGGGAAACAGCCCGCCCTGAAAGGCGCCAGCGCTTCGGTCCTCGGTTCAAGAACCGCTAGCGCGGTCCCGTCCGGGCGGGCCCATTCCGCCGTCAGGATCGCCCCGCCGACATCCGGGTCAATCCGCACCCGGTAGCCACTGCCTGAGAGATCCACAATCATGACGGCCTCAATCGTTCCGCGAATAGCCGTCGGACGCGAATGCGCCGCCCTGGAAGCGTTGGGCGATGGCGTCGCCCGGCTCCGGCAGCCGCCCGAAACGGGATGCATCGTCCTGCGGCACGAAGCCGATGCGCGCCGCATCGTCTTCGCCCCACCAGGAGGCCGCATTCGCCGAGACGCCCCAGACGATCGCATGGCCGGTTTCCGGGGCCTCGATAGCCGCGATCAGCAGCCGTTCGAGATCGTCATGCGAAAGCCATGTCGACAGATGCCGCGCCTCGGTTGGCGCGGGCAGGCACGAGCCTATCCGCACATGCACGCTTTCCAGCCCATGCTTGTCGAACATCATGCGGCCGAGCAGTTCGCCATAGGCCTTCGACAGGCCGTAATAGCCGTCCGGCCGCATCGGGTCACGGGTGTCGAGCGTACGGCCTCGTTCGTAGTAGCCGATGGCGTGGTTTGAGCTGGCGAAGATTACGCGCTGCCCGCCCTGGCGCGCCGCCTCGAAAATATGCGTCAGCCCGAGAATATTGGCTTCGATGACTGGACGGAATGGCTGCTCGGCGCTGATGCCGCCGAAATGGATGATTGCATCGGCTCCGGCCACGATCCCGCTCACCACCGCCCCGTCAGCCAGATCGGCTTGAACGAACGAAGCGCCTTCGGGGATTGGATCGGGAAAAGGCTTCACATCGGAGAGCCGCAGCCGATAGCCAGCGGCGGTCAGGCGCGGCGCGACAACACGCCCCAGAGTGCCTGAAGCGCCAGTCAGAAGTATATGTTTTTGCATCTCAAACGCCCCGCATACGCACGACCGGTGCGCCGGCGACGGGCGCCTCCGCCAGAAACACGCCGCCGGCCTGCGGCGCGGCTTCCAGCGCCGCTTCGTCGATCGCGCGGTGCGTTGTGACTGCAATTTGCCGCAGGCCGGGACCGCAGAAGCACGGCATGGTCGGCGTCGGCACTGGTAAAGGGTAGCGTTCGCGCAATTTTCCATCAGGCGTGATGCGGTTGAGGACGCCGGCGGAAACCCCGGCGCTCCAATAATCGCCTTCCGCATCGCAGGCGCCGCCATCGGGGCGGCCCGTCCCCTCGTCGAGATCATAGAGCCGCTTGCGGCCGCTAATACCACCGGTCGCGGCATCGAAATCGTAGTGATCGACCCACGGGCCGCGCGAATCGGTGTGGTACATGACCGTGCCGTCGGCCGACCAGGCGAGACCGTTCGAGACGCAAAAACCCTCTGCCGCCACGGTGGCAGCGCCGTCCGCCGTCACGCGGTAAAGCTTGCCGACGGGCTGGCGGTCGGGGCGCATATCCATGCTGCCGACCCAGAACGCGCCGTCCGGCCCGACCTTGCCGTCATTGAGGCGCGAGGTCTCGGCCTCGTCGTAGCCGGTCCACAAATCCCGGCGGTTTCCGGTCTCCGGGTCGAACACGATCACCTTGCGCTGGAGCGAGACGACAAGCGCGCCGCTTTCGCCAAGGCCGAGCGCGGTCACCGCGGTTTCGAATGGCCAGCGTCGGCGCAAGCCATCCTCGAGGCCGATCTCAAGCAGTTCGTGGCCGGGAATGTCGCAAACGAACAGCGTCCCGCGCCGCTCGTCCCAAACCGGGCTTTCCAGCAATTTGCCGCGGATGTCGGCGATGCAGCGGAACGGACCCATCATTCGGCTCCGGTGCTGCGACGGACGACTTCCGGGTGGTCGAGCACAAAATCGGACAATTCGAGGCCGAGGCCCGCGCCTTCGAAGGGATGGATTTGTCCGTTTTCGATACGCGGCATGACGGTCACCAGATCACGATACCATGAGGTGTAGTAGGCGCGCACCGATTCCTGGAAGACGGCGTTCGGCAGATTGAGCGACAGGTGGATCGAAGCCGCGAAGATAACCGGCCCGGTGCAGTCGTGCGGCGCGACCGGGCGCTGGAAGGTTTCGGCCATGGTGGCGATCTTCTTGGCTTCCGACAGGCCGCCGCACCAGGAAACATCCAGCATCACGTAATCGGTGGCGTCGGCACGCAGCACGTCGAGGAACTGCGACCGCGTCGCCAGCGTCTCGCTCGCGCAGACGGGTATGCCCGCATGGCGCGCATAGATGGCGAGCGATTGCGGGTTGACCATCTTGACCGGGTCTTCCGCCCAGAACGGATCGAACTCGCGCAGGCCCCGCGCAATCGTCAGCGCCGATGTCAGGTCCCACATCGAGTGCAGCTCGACCATGACCTCCATCTGGTTGCCGACCGCGTCGCGGATCTGGCGGAACGGCACCAGCGCCTTGTCGAGGTCGCTGGCATGGATGAAGTTGCCGCCGTTCTGCACCGCGAAGGGGTCGAACGGCCATATCTTCATCGCGGTGATGCCTTCCGACAGAAGGCTTTGCGCGAGCGCGCCGGCGTCGCGATGGAAGGCAAGCTGGTCTTCGTACGGGCCTTCCTTGGCCTCTTCGGAATCGCCGATGTAACGGCGCGCCCCGCTCTTGTTGTAGGTATAGCCGGCGCAGGTGTTGTAGGTGCGGATCGACGGCCGCGACAGTCCGCCGAGGAGTTGATGGATCGGCTGGTTCACCGCCTTGCCGAATATGTCCCACAAGGCGACGTCGATGGCCGAGGCCGCGCGGATTTCCACGCCGGAAGACCGGAAACCCACGTAAGGCGACAGGAGCAGGCTGGAAATGCGGTCGATTTCGAGCGGGTTCTTGCCGACCAGCTGCGGCGCGATATCGCTGTGGATATAGGCTGCCACCGCATTGGCGCCGCGGAACGTCTCGCCAAGCCCGACGATGCCCTCGTCGGTATGCACCCGCACCCACAATATGTTGTTGAGGTGCGGAAGCTGGATGGTTTCGACGGCGGTGATCTTCATGGAATTTTCCGTAGGCGTATGACGGGAGGAGGCGGCTGTCGCCGCGTCCAGCTATTAGTGCACGGATGCCGGTCGGCCCCGCGCCACGATCTGCGTCGGGTTGACGAAGCGCAGCGCGATCAGCAGCCAGACCAGCGAGGTGACCATGTAGATCACCGCCATGGCGTCGATCGATTGAACGGAGCGTACACCGGCCGCGAACACCGAGTAATACAGCGCCACGACGAGCGTCTGGCTTGTCGGGCCGGCGGTGAGGAAGGTCAATTCGAACATGCCGACGGTGCGCACCAGCACCAGCAGCATCGATGCGAGGATGCCGGGCAGCAGCATTGGCAACAGCACGTAGCGGAACAGCCTGAACGTGCCGGCGCCGAACACACGCGCCGCCGCCTCCACTTTCGGATCGATCTGCTCGATGAAAGGCACCATGACCAGGATCACGAACGGCACGGTCGGCACCAGATTGGCCAGCACCACGCCCCAGAAGGTGCCGCCGACGCCGAACTTGTAGAGCACGGTCGTGAGCGGAATGCCGAAGGTGATCGGCGGCACCAGTAGTGGCAGCAGGAAGATCAGCAGCACCAGCTTCTTGCCCGGAAAGTCGCGCCGCGCCATCGCATAGGCGGCAGTGACGCCGAGTATGCCTGAGAGCAGCACGACGGTGAGCACGATCTGGAACGTCACGACGAGGACATGGTCGAGCTGGAATTCAGCCCATGAGGCGGCATACCATTTCGTCGTGAAGCCTTCCGGCAGCCACGTGCCGAGCCAGCGCGTTCCGAACGAGGAAACGACCACCGCCGCGATGACGGCGAGTACGTTGAGAATGAAGAACCCCGTCACCACCCAGACGACGGCGATCCAGAGTTTTGCAAGCGGAGAGGTATCGCGGATCATCTGTCAGCCTTTCCCGCCCGCCGTGGAGCCGCGGTAGAAGAAGGAACGGAAACCGAGCAGCGCGGCAACCACCAGAAGCTGTACGGCGGCCATGATCATGGCGATGGCCGAGGCCATCGAGTCGTCATACTGCTCGAAGGCGGCCTGGGCCGCGGCAATCGAAATGACACGCGTCGGACCTGAAGGCGCGCCGAGCAGCACCGCCGAGGGGAACACCGCGAAGGCCTGCACGAAGGTCAGGCAGCAGGCGACCACCAGTCCGGGGACCAGCAGCGGCAGCATCACATGGCGGAAGCGCTGCCAGCCGCTTGCGCCGTGTGTAGCCGCGGCGCGCTCAAGCGCTGGATCGATGCCGGTGATGTAGGAAAGCGTCAGCAGGAAAGTGAACGGGAAAACCGTGATGATCAGCGACGCCAGCACGCCCCAGTAATTGTTCACCAGCCGGACCGGACCGTCGATCAGCCCCAGGGTGATCAGCGTGCGGTTGAACCAGCCTTGCGGGCCGAGATAGTTGAGCAGCCCTTCGGCCACCAGCACGGTGCCGAGCGTCACCGGCAGGACAAGCAGCGTTGTCAGCAGCCGCTGGTGCTTCATCAGCCGCACCCGCATGGCGATCGGCACCGCCAGCAGGATACTCACGATCGTCACCGGCACGGCGAGCCAAAGCGTGGCGCCGATGGTGCGGTAGAGATAAGGATCGGAGAAGAACTTGCTGTAGTTCGCCAGCGCGCCGCCGCCCTCGATCGGGTTGAACGACAGCACCAAGCCGTACAAAAACGGATAGATGAAGACAAGGATCACGAACAGGAATGCGGGCAGGATCAGCAGCGTGACGCCGTCGATGCCGCGATTGGCCAGGCGCTGGCGCAGGCTCGGCGTCGGCAGTTTGTGATCAAGGACAGCGGTGGACATCGCCTAAACCTCCGCAGCGAAGACCAGCGCACGGCCGGCCTCGATCTGCAGCGTGATGGCGCTGCCGAGATCGGCCTTGCGCGAGCCGTGGAAGACCAGTTCCATGCCATTGCCAGTCAGTGCGGTGCCTACATATTCGCGGCCGCGATATTCGATGGTCTCGACCTTGGCCGACAGGGTGTTTTTTCCCTTCTTGCCTTCGATCACGTCATCGCCGCGCGCCGCCAGAACAGCTTCGTCTCCCATCTTGAGATCGCCCATGGCGCGCCCGGTCAATTCGGAGCCGGCCGCGGCAATGGTCGCCTTGCCATCGTCGATGCGCACCACCTTGCCGACAACCTTGTTGCGGAAGCCCATGAATTCCGCCACGTCGAGATAGAGTGGGCTCTCATAGAGGTCGTGCGGCGCGCCGACCTGTCTTATCGACCCGTCGCGCAGAACGACGATACGGTCGGCCAGCGACAGAGCCTCGTCCTGGTCGTGGGTGACGTAGATGGTGGTCGCGCCGAGCTGGTTGTGGATGCGGCGGATTTCAGCGCGCATCTCCAGCCGCAGCTTTGCGTCGAGATTGGACAGCGGTTCGTCCATCAGGACCAGCGGCGGCTCGATGACGATGGCGCGGGCGATGGCGACGCGTTGCTGCTGACCGCCGGAAAGCTGGCCGGGCAGCTTGTGGCCCTGGCCCTGCAATCGCACCAGCGACAGCGCCGCATCGGCGCGCTTGTCGATCTCGGCGCGCGAGAGGCCCCGCATCTTCAGGCCGAAACCGACATTCTGCAGAACGGTCATATGGGGGAACAGCGCGTAGTTCTGGAACACCATGCCGAAGCCGCGATCTTCGGGCTTGAGCTGGTCGATGCGCTTGCCGTCGAGATAGATGCCGCCGCCCGTCGTGCCGAGCAGGCCGGCGATGCAGTTCAGCGCCGTCGACTTGCCGCAGCCGGAAGGGCCGAGCAGGGCGACGAACTCGCCCTTGCCGATGGTCAGGTTGATTTCGTTCAGCGCATTGAAATTGCCGAAAGCACGGCTCATGCGGTCGAGCCGCAGTTCATTGAAGGACGTTGAGGCGAGCGGCATAGCCGAAATTCCATCTGCGGACGTGAGAAAGGGGAGGCTGCCGCGGACGAGATCGCCCGCAGCAACCGATTTGCGTCGGATCGGCGTTTAGCCGGCCGCGACCTCTTCGTCCCAGCGGCGGAACGCGGTCACCAGGGCTTCCGGCTCGAGCGGCAGCTCGATCGGATTGTTGCCGATCCAGTCCGCATAGTCGGGACGGCCGAACTCGGCGATGATGTCCTGGCTCTTCTGCGGCGCCATCGTCAGCGGAACGTCCTTGACCGCCGGGCCCGGATAGAAATAGCCGGCGTCATAGGAGTAGGCCTGCTGTTCCGGCTGCAGCGCGAACTTGATGAACTCCATCATCACCGCGATCTTGTCTTCCGACACGCCCTTGGGAATGGAGAAATAGTGTGCGTCGCAAACCCAGTGGAAGCCGGTCAGCTTGCCGACGGCGGCTTCCTTGGGCACCACGCCGAGCGCGCGTGGGTTGATGTCCCAGCCGGTGGTGGTCACGGTCATGTCGCGCGTGCCTTCGCCGAACTCCTTCATCAGGGCGCCGGTGCCGGCGGGATAGTATTCGATGTTCTTGTGCAGTTCCTTGAGATAGGCCCAGGTCTTGTCCCAGCCCTTGGCCGGATCCTTCGGATCGGTGTCGCCGAGCAGATAGGGCAGGCCCATCAGGAAGGTGCGGCCGGGACCGGAATTGGCAGGACGGGCATAGATGAACTTGTTCTTGTTCTCTTTCGCCCAGGCAAGCAATTCCTCAGCCGTCGTCGGCACCTTCTGCACCTTGGCCGGCATGTATTCGATCAGCGGGCCGGACGGGTAGTAGGAGACGACGACGCCCTTGCCCTTGGACAGGCCCTGCATGCGCCAGGCTGGATCGAGATAGATCTTCTGCAGGTCCGGCAGCCCGGAATCCGGCATCGCGATGATGTCGGTCCAGATGTCGTCGGCGAGACCGGCCGAAAGAGCGTCTGGACCGATGATGACCATGTCGATGTCGATGCGGTTGGCGCGCTGCTGCGCCTTGATCTTGCCCGGCAGTTCGGGCGAGGGCGCCTTGTTGAAGGTGAAGCGCGACACGAGATTCGGGTTCTTCGCGGCGAAATTGTCGAAGATCGGCTGCGTCAGCGCCAGATTGCCGGCTGCGTCGATGACGTTCAGCGCGACTGGCGACGACGGCAGTTTGGCCGACTGGGCGAAAGCCCCGCGCGGCGCGATGATGGCCCCGCCGGCAGCGAGGCTCGCTGCGGCCAGGAAGTGACGACGTGAAAGGTCTTTGGTCATTCCATTTCTCCTCCGTTTTTCACTGATTTTCCAATCGCTTCCTCCCAGAAGCGAATGGTCTTTCCATTACTAGACAAGTCCGTCCTGGCTCCATTGGGCGAGGACGGTTCCGAGGGCCTTGCGGTCCCCATCTTCGAGTTCGGGCAGGCCAGGCAGGCGCACCGGGCCGACCTCGTGGCCGCGCAGGCGCAGCGCCTCCTTGACGACGGTGACGTTGGCGCCGTTGCGATGTTTGGTGCGCATGGTCTCGAAAGGCGCGATGCTGTCGATGATGGCGCGGGCGCGCGCATAATCGCCGGCTTCCAGCGCGTGCCAGACGGCAAGCGAGCGTTCCGGCGCGACATTGACCAGGCCCGAGGTGAAGCCCTTGGCGCCCAGCGCATAGAAGGGCAGAGCCCAGCTTTCGGCCAGTCCGCATATCCAGGTCGCCTTGGTGCCTTTCGTGGCGCGCACGCAATCGGCGAAGAGTGCGGTATTGGTGGAGGCGAATTTCACGCCGGCAACGCGCGGATGGGTGCCGAGCCGGACCATCTCGTCCAGCGGGATCAGGTCGGAACGGATATAGGCGACCAGCGGCAGATCGGTCGCCTCGGCGATGGCGACGAAATAGTCCACCTGCGAATGCGGAGCGGCGAACGGGTCGAGCGGATGATGCACCATGACGCCGTCCGCGCCTTCACGCTGGGCGGCACGCGATACCGCGATCGCCTCGCGTACGGAGCGTCCGGCGGCGGCTGTAACGGCGGCGCGCCCATCAACGGCTGCGACAGCCACGGCCTGCAGGCGGATGACTTCATCGGCGGTCATGCTGTAGAATTCGCCGGTATTGCCACCGGACACGATGTTATGGACGCCGGCCGCCGCGATGTCGGACACGATGCGGCCGGTCAGACCCGGTTCGATCTCGCCGTCTCCATCGTAAGCGGTCACATGAACGCCTGAAATGCCCTGCAGCACCTGGCGGTAGGCGTCGAATTCCATCTGTCGTTTCTCCCTGCGAGCGGTTCTAGAAAACCAGCTCGATATGCGTGTTTCCGGCCAGAACGATATGCTCGCGCATCAGCCGTTCAGCCCTGTCGGTATCCCGCGTCACGATCGCCTGCATGATCGCCTCGTGCTCGAGGAATGAGGCGCGGCGCACTTCCTCGCGCGAAAGCACGGTCACCCTTGCGGCGTGGTCGTACATGCGCTGGGCGTTCTGCAGCCGGCGCAGATACTCGCAGCCGGACGCCTCGTGGATGGCGTCGTGGAATTTCTCGTTGAGGACGATGAGATCCTGTACGTCGCCCGAAGCCAGGGCGGTGCGCATTTCCTCGATGATGCTGCGCAGCCCGTCGAAAGCGTCTTCCGCGCCATGCTTGGCGGCTTGCCGGGCGATGATGCTTTCGAGCGCCGCGCGGGCCAGGGTCATCTCCTCGGCCTGCCGCGCTGAAAAGGTGACGAAGGTGCCGCGCCGGGCTTCGGTGCGCACCAGGCCTTCGCTTTCCAGCTGCCGCAGGGCTTCCTTCAACGGGCTGGTGGAGATGCCGAGTTCGGAGGCGAGCTGTCGTTCGTTGAGGCGCATACCGGCCTTGAGACGGCCGGCGATGATCGCCTGGCGCAGGCTGTCATGGACGTGCTCGCGCAAGCTCTTGAGCTTGATCGGCTCAAGCGTGTGCGTCGGCCGCGTTTCGACGGCGTCTGCCGGCGAACCATCCATGAATTGCTCCTCCTGCTCTTCCCGGTCGCTTCGTCGCATCCCTGATTTGATATGTCAACATCTGATACATCAGATTTCACAGTGCGCGTTTCGGGGCAAGATTGACCGCGTTCACGACTGACGATTTGTGATCGCCGACCTGCAGAAGATCGCTTGAATAAGTAATACTATACGACTATACGAAACCTCGACGACTGCGGAGGAGCCTCGGTCGGTTCTATTTTGGGAGGTAATTTTTGATGTCCAGATTCCTGAAATCCATGCTGCTCGGTTCGGCGACCGCCTTGGCGTTCGGCGGTGCAGCCATCGCCGCCGACCTGACGGTCGGTTTTTCTCAGATCGGTTCGGAGTCCGGCTGGCGTGCCGCCGAAACCAGCGTCACCAAGCAGGAAGCTGAAAAGCGCGGCGTCGACCTGAAGTTCGCCGATGCGCAGCAGAAGCAGGAAAACCAGATCAAGGCGATCCGCGGCTTCGTCGCCCAGGGCGTCGATGCGATTTTCGTCGCTCCCGTCGTCGCCACCGGTTGGGATGCGGTGCTCAAGGAAGCCAAGGACGCCGAAATCCCGGTGATCCTGCTTGACCGTGGCATCGAAGGTTCGCCCGACCTCTACATGACCATGGTCGCTTCCGATCAGGTTCTGGAAGGCAAGGTTGCCGGCGATTGGCTGGTCAAGGATGCAGCCGGCAAGGAATGCAACGTCGTCGAGTTGCAGGGTACCACCGGTTCGTCGCCCGCCATCAACCGCAAGAAGGGTTTTGAAGATGCGATCGCCGGCACGCCGACGATCAAGATCATCCGCAGCCAGACCGGCGACTTCACCCGCGCCAAGGGCAAGGAAGTCATGGAAGGCTTCCTGAAGGCGGAGAATGGCGGCAAGAACATCTGCGCGCTATACGCCCACAATGACGACATGGCCGTCGGCGCCATCCAGGCGATCAAGGAAGCCGGCCTCAAGCCCGGCTCCGACATCAAGGTCGTTTCCATCGACGCCGTGCCGGATATCTTCAAGGCAATGGCCGATGGCGAGGCCAATGCCACGGTCGAGCTGACGCCGAACATGGCTGGCCCGGCCTTCGACGCGCTGGCCAAGTTCAAGGCCGACGGCACTTTGCCGCCCAAGACCATCATCACCGAATCGAAGCTCTACACGCAGGCTGACGATCCGATGAAGGTTTATGAGGAAAAGAAGGGCCTCGGCTACTGATCTTCCTGCGGGCCGGTTCCTGTAACCGGCCCGCTCCTCTATCCTGACGGTCATCTTTGGGAGACGACCAGTGAGCGAGCCCAGCCTCCTGCTCAGCGCGACTGATATGTGCAAGTCGTTCCTTGGCTTCAAAGCCCTGGATGGCGTCGACTTCAATATGCGCGCCGGCGAAATCCATGCTTTGCTGGGCGAGAACGGTGCCGGCAAGTCGACACTGATAAAGGTCCTGACCGGGGTTCATCGCGCTGATAGCGGCATCGTCACACTCAAGGGCGAGCCGGTCGTGGTGCGTGATACGCTGCACGCCCAGCAGCTTGGCATCGGCACGGTCTATCAGGAAGTCAATCTGCTGCCGAACCTGACGGTGGCCGAAAACCTTTACATCGGCCGCCAGCCGAAGCGGTTCGGCCTGGTCGATACCCGCACCATGCAAAAAGAGGCGAAAGCGCTGCTGGCGCAATACGACATTCATATTGATGTCGGCGCGCAGCTTTCCTCGTTTTCCGTCGCTGTTCAGCAGCTGATCGCGATTGCCCGCGCCGTCGATATGTCCGGCTCGGTGCTGATCCTCGACGAGCCGACCGCAAGTCTCGACCGGCATGAGGTCGAACTGCTGTTCGGCGTCATGCGCAAGCTGCGCGACCGTGGCCTCGGCATCGTTTTCATCACCCATTTCCTCGATCAGGTCTATGCCGTCAGCGACCGCATAACGGTGCTGCGCAACGGCAAGCTGATGGGGACACGCAACACGAAGGAATTTCCCAAGGTCGATCTGGTGTCGATGATGCTGGGCCGCTCTCTCGTCGCGGCGACTGAGCAGGGGCGGAGGCAGGCGCCGCCGCCTTCCGACCGCAAAATCACCTTTTCGCAATTTGGCCGCGACCGATCGATCGAACCCTTCGACCTGACGATTTCCGCCGGCGAAGTCGTCGGCGTCGCCGGTCTGCTCGGCTCCGGCCGCACCGAGACGGCGCGGCTGATGTTCGGGATCGACATGCCCGACAAGGGCGCCATGACCATCGACGGCAAGCCGGCCAGGATCGCCTCGCCGCGCGATGCGGTCCGGCTCGGCTTCGGCCTCTGCCCGGAAGACCGCAAGGCCGATGGCATCATCGGCGACCTTTCCGTACGCGAGAACATCGCGCTGGCGCTGCAGGCGCGGCGCGGCTGGCTGCGCCGCATGTCGACGCGTGAGCAGACCGAGCTGGCGAACCGCTTCGTCAAGGCGCTCGATATCCGCACCACCGACATCGACAAGCCGGTTAAGCTGTTGTCCGGCGGCAATCAGCAAAAGGTGATCCTCGCCCGCTGGCTGGCGACGCAACCGCGTTTCCTCATCCTCGACGAGCCGACGCGCGGCATCGATGTCGGGGCCCATGCCGAGATCATCGAACTCATCAACAAACTCTGTGACGACGGGCTGGCGCTGCTGGTGATTTCCTCCGAGATCGAGGAAATCGTCGCCTATTCGACACGGGTGCGGGTGCTGCGTGACCGCATGCATATCGGCGAGCTTTCCGGCAACGAGATCGGCACCGGCAACATCATGCGCGCCATCGCAGGCGAGGGCGGGGCTGTGCAATGACGATGCTCGTTTCAGGCCTGCGCCGCGCGGCGCCGCAACTCATCTGCCTTGCCGTCATCCTGTTCTTCAACTGGCTGGCCTTCCCGGGCTTCTTCAATCTCCGCATCCAGGACGGCCGGCTTTTCGGCAGCCTGATCGACGTGCTGAACCGCGGCGCGCCTGTCGCCATCCTCGCTGTCGGCATGACGGCGGTGATTGCCTCGAAGGGCGTGGATCTTTCCGTCGGCGCCGTCATGGCGATGGCAGGAGCCGTGGCAGCGACCATGACGGTGGCGGACTATTCCTTGCCGGTGGTCATTCTGTCGGCGCTGGCGGTCGGCCTTGCCTGCGGCCTGCTCAACGGCTTCCTGGTGGCTGTCCTCGAATTGCAGCCGATCGTCGCGACCTTGATCCTCATGGTTGCCGGACGTGGCATCGCGCAGCTCATCACCGAAGGCGTCATCGTAACCTTCGTCGAACCCGGTCTCATCTTTTTCGGCACCGGCTCATTCCTGGGCATACCCATGCCGGTAATCATCGCGGCGGTGCTGGCGCTGGTCACGGTACTCATCGTGCGGCGCACGGCGCTCGGGCTGCTGATCGAATCGATCGGCGTCAATCGTGAAGCCTCGACCTATGCGGGCATCAACAGCCGCCTGCTGATTGTCCTTGCCTATACGTTCTGTGGGTTTTGTGCCGCACTGGCGGGCATCATCGTCGCCGCCGACATTCGCGGCGCCGACGCCAACAATGCCGGCCTGTGGCTCGAACTCGACGCCATACTCGCGGTGGTGATCGGCGGCACGTCGCTGCTCGGCGGGCGGTTCTCGATCCTGATGTCAGTTCTCGGCGCCATCATCATCCAGGCAATGAACACCGGCATCCTGATCTCCGGCTTCCCGCCGGAATACAACCTCATCGTCAAGGCCGCCGTCATCATCCTGATCCTGTTGGCCCAGTCAGCCTCGCTTGTCGGCTTCCGTTTGCCGAAAACCAGCACGGTTGCGGTCAGGAAAGTCGAAGCGCCATGACGTCCTCACGCCTTCTGCCGTTCTATGCCACGCTGGTCATTTTCGTGCTGGCTTACGCGGTCTGCGTCATCCAGTTTCCCAACATGCTGTCGACGCGCGTGCTCGGTAACCTTTTGACCGACAACGCCTTCCTCGGCGTCGCCGCGGTTGGCATGACGTTCGTGATCATCTCCGGCGGCATCGATCTTTCGGTTGGTTCGGTCATCGGCTTCACCACCGTGCTGATCGCCGTGCTGATCGGCTGGTACGGCTTTCACCCGCTCGCGGCCTTCGCCGTGGCTCTGGTCATCAGCACGCTTTTCGGCGCCGCCATGGGCGCGGTCATCCATTATCTCGACGTTCCCGCCTTCATCGTCACGCTGGCCGGCATGTTTCTGGCGCGCGGCATGGCTTTCGTCATCACCACGGATTCCATTCCGGTCACGCATGAATTTTACACGACGCTGCAGGAGCTTTATGTCCGCATGCCGGGCGGTGGACGGCTGACGCTGATCGGCGGCCTGATGGTCCTCGTCTTCCTCGGTGGCATCGTGCTGGCGCATTTCACGCGCTTCGGCTCCTACGTCTATGCGCTGGGCGGCAACCGCACCTCGGCCGAACTGATGGGCGTCCCGGTGGCGCGCACGACGGTCGGCATCTACGCCCTGTCAGGCTTCCTGTCCGGGCTCGCCGGTGTGGTCTTCTCGCTCTACACCTCGGCCGGCTATTCGCTGTCGGCCGTCGGCGTGGAGCTCGACACCATCGCCGCCGTGGTGATCGGCGGCACGCTGCTGACCGGCGGCGCAGGGCTGGTGGCCGGGACTTTTGTCGGCGTCATCATCCAGGGCCTGATCCAGACCTACATCGTCTTCGACGGCACGCTTTCGAGCTGGTGGACGAAAATCGTCGTCGGCCTTTTGCTCTTTGCCTTCATTGCCCTTCAGCGGCTATTGGTTGTCCTGTCCGCGCGCAAGCGGAAGTCCGGGGGGGCACCTGCATGAATTCCGTCCAGTCGGGTCTCAGCCGCACGCTTGCGCCAAAGGGTATCCATGGCCATGTCATGGGCGACCTCGGACGCGGCATCGTTTCGGGCGCGCTCCCCGAAAACTCCATCCTTCCGCGCGATGCTGAATTGCAACAGCGCTACGGTGTTTCGCGCACAGTGCTGCGCGAAGCGCTCAAGACGCTTGCCGCGAAGGGCCTGATCCAGCCCAAGGCCAAGATCGGCACGCGCGTGGTTCCGCGCGACGGCTGGAACCTGTTCGACCCCGATATATTGCAGTGGCATGCCGATACCGGCGTCGTCGATGCGCAGTTCCTCTTCAATCTTCAGGAAATGCGGCTGGCGCTGGAGCCGGAAGCCGCGGCGCTGGCGGCGCTTCGGCGTACCGAGGCGCAGGTAGGAGAACTCTATCACTGGGTCGACCTGATGGGCGCCGCCGGCATCACCGGCAATGACTTTGTCCAGCACGACCTCCACCTCCACATCTGCGTCGCCGAGGCATCGGGCAACCCGTTCATGAGGGCGATCAGCGCCCTGATCGAAGTGGCGCTGGTTGCGACCTTCACCGTCAGTTCGCCGATCCCCAACACCGAACGCCACAAGCTGTCCGTGCAGCGCCACCGTGACATCGCACGGGCGATCGAGGATCGGGACCCACAAGCGGCAAGGACGGCGATGCGCCGGGTAATCCAGGAAGGCATCGACCGCGTTTCCGTGGAAACAGGCAGGAAGCCTGAGGACAGATCATGACAGACAGTGCCGGGCGCAAGGGCGCCAGATTCACGCCGGCCGAGTGGCCGCGCAAGCTGCGCTCGCAGGAATGGTACGGCGGCACGTCGCGCGACAATATCTACCACCGGGGCTGGCTCAAGAATCAGGGCTATCCGCACGATCTCTTCGATGGACGCCCGGTAATCGGCATCCTCAACACCTGGTCGGACCTGACGCCCTGCAACGGTCATCTTCGTGAGCTTGCCGAAAAGGTCAAAGCAGGCGTCTGGGAAGCTGGCGGGTTCCCGCTGGAGGTCCCGGTCTTCTCGGCTTCCGAAAACACCTACCGCCCGACGGCGATGATGTACCGCAACCTCGCCGCGCTGGCGGTCGAGGAGACGATGCGCGCGCAGCCGATCGACGGCGCGGTGCTGCTGGTCGGATGCGACAAGACCACGCCCTCGCTGATGATGGGCGCGGCATCTACGGACCTGCCTTCGATTGTCGTCACCGGCGGGCCGATGCTGAACGGCTGGTTCCGCGGCGAGCGTGTCGGGTCCGGCACCGCGCTGTGGCAGATGTCGGAGGCCATCAAGGCCGGCACGATGAGCAGGGAAGACTTTCTGGACGCCGAGCAGGCGATGAGCCGGTCTTCCGGCACCTGCAACACGATGGGCACAGCCTCCACCATGGCGTCCATGGCGGAAGCGCTCGGCATGGCGCTATCCGGCAACGCCGCCATCCCGGCTGTCGACAGCCGCCGCCGCGTCATGGCGCAGATGACAGGCCGGCGCATCGTGCAGATGGTGAAGGACGATCTCAAGCCGTCCGACGTTCTGACCAAGGAAGCCTTCGAAAACGCCATCCGCACCAATGGCGCCATCGGCGGCTCCACCAATGCTGTCGTGCATCTGCTGGCGCTGGCCGGCCGTGTGGGAATCGACCTGACGCTGGACGATTGGGACCGGCTCGGTCGCGAGGTGCCAACGATCGTCAACCTGATGCCGTCCGGCAAATATCTGATGGAGGAGTTCTTCTACGCCGGCGGCCTGCCCGTCGTGCTCAAGCGGCTGGGCGAGGCCGGTCTCCTGCACAAGGATGCGCTCACCGTTTCCGGCGAAACCCAGTGGGATCAGGTCAAGGATGTCGTCAACTGGAACGAGGACGTCATCCTGCCCATGGACAAGCCGCTGCGGCCGCAGGGTGGCATGGCCGTCCTGCGCGGCAATCTGGCGCCCAGGGGAGCCGTGCTGAAACCGTCCGCCGCATCGCCATCGCTCATGGTTCATCGTGGTCGCGCTGTCGTCTTCACCGACATCGACGACTATAAGCGCAAGATCGCCGACCCTGATCTCGACATCGACGAGACCTGCATCATGGTCCTGCAGAACTGCGGGCCGCGCGGCTATCCGGGCATGGCCGAGGTCGGCAATATGGGCTTGCCGCCGAAGGTGCTGAAGAAGGGCATCACGGACATGATTCGAATTTCCGATGCGCGCATGTCCGGCACGGCCTATGGCACCGTGATCCTGCATGTCAGCCCGGAAGCTGCCGCCGGTGGACCATTGGCAATCGTGCGCGACGGCGATTTCATTGAAGTCGACGTGCCTAACCGGCGTCTTCACCTCGACGTTTCGGACGAAGAGATTGAACGCCGGCTTCAAGCCTGGAAAAACCCGATGAGCCGTCCGCAGAGCGGCTATGCCATGCTCTATCACGACCACGTTACCGGCGCGGACACTGGCGCCGATTTCGATTTTCTGAAAGGTATGCGCGGCAACGCCGTGCCCAAGGATTCCCACTGATCTTTTCTGATTCCCGATTGGACTAAGCCATGCCATTGCCCAAAAAACTCACAGGCATTCTGCCTGTCGCGCCGACACCTTTCCACGCCGACGGGCGCGTCGACGAGGAGGGTATGCGCCGCGTCATCGACTGCATGATCGACCAGGGCGTCGACGCCATCTGCATCCTCGCCAACTATTCGGAGCAGTTCCTGCTTTCGGACGAGGAGCGCGCCACGCTGACGCGGCTGTCGCTGGAGCACGCGGCGGGCCGGGTGCCCGTCATCGTCACCATCAGCCATTTTTCCACGGACATCGCCACGCAGCGCGCGAAATTCGCCCAGGACCTCGGCGCTGCCATGGTCATGATGATGCCGCCCTATCACGGCTCGGGCCTGTTTCCCGCGCCGGCCGGCATCTACGAGCATTTCCAGACTGTCAACGACGCCGTCCGCATCCCGATCATGGTCCAGGATGCGCCGCTTTCCGGCGTTGCGCTCTCCGTCGATCTACTCGCCAAAATGGCGCGCGAGCTTGAAAACGTTTCCTATTTCAAGATCGAATGCCCATTTGCCGCCGACAAGCTGGCAGCGCTGATCGAGGCTGCCGGCGATCACATAGACGGGCCGTTCGACGGCGAGGAGGCCGCGACCCTGCTGGCCGATCTCGACGCCGGCGCGACCGGAACCATGACCTCGGCCATGTTCCCGGAGCAGATCCGGCCCATCGTCGTCGATTACCTGGCGGGAAACACCGATGCGGCCTTGGCGCAGTGGAAAAAGTGCCTACCTCTCATCAACCATGAGAACCGCCAGTGCGGCCTGCGCGCCTGTAAAGTTGTTTTCGCAGCCGGTGGCGTCATCCGTTCCGATGCGGTAAGGCACCCGCTCAAACCCATGAGCGAGCGAACCAGGACCCGGCTGCTCGAACTTGCACGCGATCTCGACGTGCTGGCGCTGCGCTGGGGCAAGTAGCGACTGAAAGGACGACCAGAATGCTGACAGGCAAACATCTCATCGCTGGCGAATGGGTGGGCGACGAACACACGTTCAAATCCGAGCCTTCCAGCGGCGAGGCGCATGATTTCGCCGTTGGCACCCCGGCGCATGTCGACCGCGCTGCCCGGGCCGCCGAGGAGGCCTACTGGAGCTACGCGGCCCTGTCGCGCGCCGAGCGTGCCGCCTTCCTGCGCTCCATTGCCGAGGAGATCGACAAGCTCGGCGATGAGATCACCGCGATCGGCACGCAGGAAACCGGCCTGCCGGCTGCGCGCCTGACCGGCGAGCGCGGCCGCACCACCGGCCAGCTGAAACTGTTCGCCTCCCACATCGAGGACGGCGCCTATCTCGACCGGCGCCATGATGTGGCGCTGCCCGACCGGCAGCCGCTGCCGCGCCCCGACATCCGCCTGATCCAGCGGCCCATCGGCCCGGTCGCCGTGTTCGGCGCCTCGAACTTCCCGCTCGCCTTCTCGACCGCCGGCGGGGACACCGCTTCGGCGCTGGCCGCCGGCTGCCCCGTCGTGGTCAAGGGCCATTCCGCGCATCCCGGCACCGGGGAACTGGTGGCGCAGGCGATCGATGCGGCGATCCGCAAGCACAAGCTCCATCCCGGCGTCTTCTCGCTGGTGCAGGGCGGCAACCGCGATGTCGGGGAGGCGCTGGTCAAGCATCCGCTGATCAAGGCGGTCGGTTTCACCGGCTCGCTGCGCGGCGGCCGCGCGCTGTTCGACCTGTGCGCGGCGCGACCGGAGCCGATCCCCTTCTTTGGCGAGCTTGGCTCGGTCAACCCGATGTTCGTCATGCCGGCTGCGGTGAAGGCGCGCGGCGAGGCCATAGCCAAGGGCTGGGCCGGTTCGCTCACCATGGGGGCAGGGCAGTTCTGCACCAATCCCGGTGTCGCTGTGGTCGTCGACGGGCCGAACGTGGAGGCGTTCCGCTCGAGCGCCATCGAGGCGCTTGGGCAGGTCTTGGCGCAGACCATGCTGACCGACGGCATCGCCGACGCCTACCGCGCCGGCGTCAGCCGCATGCAGAACACCGGCAAGGTGGCGGAACTCGTAGGCACGGGCACCAACACCCGCGCCGCGTCGCCCTACCTGTTCGAGACGGACGGCGACACTTTCCTCGCTCACGAGGAACTGGCCGAGGAAGTGTTCGGCCCGCTCGGCGTGCTGGTGAAGGCGAAAAATGTCGGGCAGATGGAAGAGATCGCCAAGGGCCTGCACGGCCAGCTGACCTGCACCCTGCAGATCGACGAGGCCGATTATGGCGAAGCCCGCAAGCTGCTGCCGATCCTCGAGCGCAAGGCCGGCCGTATCCTCGCCAACGGTTTCCCGACCGGCGTAGAAGTCAGTGACGCCATGGTCCATGGCGGGCCTTACCCGGCCTCGACCAATTTCGGCGCCACCTCGGTCGGCACCATGGCGATCCGCCGCTTCCTGCGCCCGGTGGCGTTCCAGGACATGCCGGTAGCGGTGCTGCCGGAGGATTTGCGGTAAAGGCGAATAGGCCGGGAGCCGGCTTGCGCTAGCGTCCGTCAGAAAGCCCGCCGCTCACCCGGCGGGTTTTTTTCAATCTAGCCTAGCGGCATGCGAAACGTGAACCGCGTCGCACTGTCATTTGAGGTTGCCTCCAGGCTGCCGCCGTGGACGCGCGCTATCTCATGCGCAATGTAGAGACCGAGACCCAATCCCTGCTGGCTCGGTCTCACCTTGCCGCGAAAGAACGGCTGGAACAGGTTTTTCAATATTTCCTCGGGAATAGGCTTGCCTTCGTTCTCCACCCACAGTTCGAACTGGCCGTCGTCTGTGGACGCCCCAACCCGCACCGGTTTTTGTTTCGCACCATGGATAATGGCGTTGCCGAGCAAATTGGAGAACATCTGACCGATGCGCTCGTGATCGACGGCAACCAACTTTGTCAGCTTGAGATCTGCAATGATTTCGAGCTCGACATTCACGGTCCGGAGTTCCGCGATGACCTGCTCGAGTACCGGCTCCAACGGCTGCTCGGCATCGATCTCCAAATCCAGGCCGTCGCCGAGACGCGCGCGCGCGAAGTCCAGCACGTTGTCGATCAGCCCGCGCATTCGCATCAGGCTGCCCTGCATCAGCTTGACGATGCTCAGATGCTTGTCGTCCAGGGAAGAGCGCAAAAGCATGTTGGTGCCGCTCTCGACCGAGGCAACCGGGTTGCGAAGGTCATGACCCAGCACGGCTATGAACTGCTCGCGCAGTTCCGACATCTCGCGTTCCTTCTTCAGATCCGACTGAGCTCTTGATAAATCCGCGTCGGCGTCCAGATGAGCGGCGATCAGCTCGGCGAACAGCTTGAACATGCCGGTGATCTTGGAATTCCTTAGTTGAGCCGGGGCCGGATCAATCGCACAAAGAGTGCCGAAGAACTCTCCGTTTCTTCGTATGATCGGCATCGAAATATAGCTTTGAAAGCCGTACATTGCCGGCGTCGGATGAGCGCGATATGCCTCGTCCTCGGTAACCTGATCGATGATGACTGGCTCCAGGCTTTGCCTGATTTGGTCACAGATGGTTGTCTCGACCTTCAACTCGTCTCCCGGCTTCAACCCGAAATCGATGTTGTCGAGACTATCGCATGTCACCCATCTGCTTTCGGTGACGCGGGCGACGGCTGCAAACCGCATGCCTGTGGTTTGGCAGATAACGTCGAGAATGATCGGGATCGCAGCGATGCGTCCGATGGCATCAATATCGGCTTGGAAGTCGTGCGGCACGTGCTGGATCCCAGGAGTTTTCCAGATACACTATTCGCGACCGATTTCCTTGTCATCCATCATATGGACGGCCCTTGCATGACCTTGGCAGCAATGGTGAGAAATCACATGCTTATAAGGAACACCTGGCAAGCGACTGCTTTTTCTGAAGAACAAGATGGCTGGGGAACCTGGATTCGAACCAGGACTAACGGAGTCAGAGTCCGTGGGTCTACCGTTAACCTATTCCCCAAAAGCACCGGATCGGTGGCTTGGTCTGAAATGGGCTGCGCGTAAGCGACCTTGGCGGCTCGGTTTGCCGCTCCCGTTTCTGCGCTGCCTTGTAGCCGCACGCTGGAAATAGTCAAGCCTTTGGCGCGTTTCAATTCCGACCGCATCCAGGGTCCTCAAATTCAGCCTGCGTAGGCGGGACCGGCTGGTGAAACCGGAAACAAACGTCGTCGTCAGCCGCGAAACTTTGTGCCCGCGCGCCCGTCGCGGCAAAGGGACCGGCTATCGGTAGTGGTCCTCTCGAACCTCGCCGGCGCGCCCCCTTGCACCCGTCCGACCCGGAATTTCGGCGATCGGCTTCCGCGATGGCATCAACTCCAAATATCCCGCCTTTACGCTTGGTGATCGGGCGCGGCGCTGCTAATCTGGCGGCAACTTGAAACCAATGCGCATGCTGCGTCCGGTCCGCCGGCTCGCGCGGTGCTGGAAGGAAACGACAGTGGAAGACCGCGAAGCTGGCGCCGATGCGCCGGGAGCGGCCTTGTCCCGGGGGCTCGCGGCGTCAGGCAGCGTCGAGGTCCCAGCAGCCAGCCGGCAATCGCCCGGCGTCGAGGCGGCGTGGCCGGCAAGCGCCGGGCCGGGGGACGGCGGTCCGCAGCAGCCAAATCCGAATGCCCCGCAAGGCAAGGGCCGGAAACGGCGTAAGCGCAAACGGGGCCGCAAGGTTTTCGCTCGGGACGGTATCGGGCAGAAACCTGAAATTCAGGGCCGAGAGATTTCGGGCAACGGCAACGCGAGCGTAAAGCCTGCCGTCTCAATCAAAGCGGACGCCGAGGCCGCTGCGCAAACCGGTTCGGCTACCCCGTCCGCAATGCAGCCATCGTTGCGTCCGCTCCACCGGGAACTGCCGGTGTTCGCCGCCCTCGATCTCGGCACCAACAATTGCCGACTGCTGGTTGCGATCCCGCAGCGTCACGGCCAGTTCCGGGTCATCGATGCGTTTTCGCGTATCGTGCGGCTGGGTGAGGGGCTTTCCGCCAGCGGCCGGCTCAGCGATGCGGCCATGGACAGGGCAGTCGAAGCGCTGAAGATTTGCGGCGACAAGCTGCGCAACCGCAAGATCCGCCGCGCCCGCCTCATTGCCACAGAAGCCTGCCGTTCGGCCGTCAATGGCCAGGAGTTCCTTGAACGGGTCGAGCGCGAAGCCGGCCTGAAGCTCGAGATCATCGACCGCCAGACCGAGGCGCGCCTGGCGGTTTCCGGTTGCGGTTCGCTGGTGGACCGCAGCACCAGGGGCGTGGTCTTGTTTGACATTGGTGGCGGCTCGTCCGAAATCGCCCTGATCGATGTCAGCGGACGCCGCTCGCCGCGGCTTGCCAATCACATCGTTTCCTGGACGTCCTTGCCGGTCGGCGTCGTTTCGCTGGCGGAGCGCTATGGCGGCCGCACCGTCTCGCGCCAGACTTTTCAGGCGATGGTCGACGATGTCGCCGCGCGCCTGGCCGATTTCGAAGGCCGCGACCGGCTGGATCATCTTGTCGCCGGCCACGATTTCCACCTGCTCGGCACCTCCGGCACCGTCACGACGCTGGCGGGCGTTCATCTCGATCTCGAGCGCTACGACCGGCGGCGGGTCGACGGTTTGTGGATGGACAATGGCAGCGTCGATCTGATGATCGAGAAATTGATCGGCTGGGACTTCGAGCAGCGCGTCGCCAACCCCTGCATCGGGGCTGATCGCGCCGATCTCGTCCTCGCTGGCTGCGCCATTCTGCAGGCCATTCGCGGTGTGTGGCCGTCGGAGCGGCTGCGCGTTGCCGACCGGGGATTGCGCGAGGGCATATTGAGCGAACTGATGGCCGACGAAGGCATGTGGCGTGGAGACCGGCAATGACGCAGAAGCCGACGAAGCCGGGGACTGCCGGCATCCGCGTGCTGCGGACCAAGGTCAAGAAAAAGCGAGGCCTGAAGGAATCGTCGCGCCGCTGGCTGGAACGCCATTTGAACGACCCGTATGTCCAGCGCTCGAAGGCCGACGGCTACCGGTCGCGCGCCGCCTACAAGCTGATCGAGATCGATGACAGGCACCATTTGCTCAAGCCGGGCCTGAAGGTGATCGATCTTGGCGCGGCGCCAGGCGGCTGGTGCCAGGTCGCCGCGGCGCGGACCAAATCCTCCGCGGAAAATCCGCATGTTGTCGGCATCGACTATCTTGAGATGGATCCTGTGCCTGGCGCTGTCGTTCTGCTGATGGATTTTCTGGACGATGATGCCCCGGCCAAGCTTGCCGAAGCGCTCGGTGGCGATCCCGACATCGTCCTGTCTGATATGGCCGCACCCACCACCGGCCATCGACGGACCGACCATATACGGACCATGCATCTGTGCGAGGTGGCCGCCGATTTCGCCATGTCGGTGCTGAGGCCGGGCGGGCATTTCCTCGCCAAGACGTTCCAGGGCGGCACGGAAGGCAGCCTTCTGGACGCGTTGAAACGCAATTTCCGTTCTGTGCATCACGTCAAGCCGCCGGCGTCGCGCGATGAATCGGTCGAGCTTTACCTGCTTGCCAAGGACTTCAAGGGACGCGAGCCGCCGGCGGATTAGCCGGCCGAGGAAATGCTGTCGACCGTCTTGGCGCCGATGCCCTTGTGTCCGGAAACAGATGCGCCGGCATCCGGTGGAAGGCGCACGAACCAGAACATTGCCGCCGCCGAAACCAGAGCGACAACAAAGAAGGCGATGTGAAAATCGCCCAGCACCAGCGGGCCGCCATGCCAGGCGGTTTGCAATTCGAGGATGCCGCCCGCAAAGGCAACTCCCAGAGCGATGCAAAGCTGCTGGGCCACGGCTGCGATGGGCGTCGCCTTGCTGACGTCTTCGGAAGAAATATCCGCATAGGCCAGCGCATTGATGCCGGTGAAGAACATCGACCGGATGAATCCGCCCAGGAAAATGGCGGCGATCATCAGAATGTAAGGCGTTACCGGGGTGAAAAGGCCGTTGACAGCCACTGTGACCGCCGAAATCAACGATCCGCCGATCAGCACGCGCCGGAACCCGACGGCCCGGAAAAGCCAGGTGGCGACGACCTTCATGCCGATTGCGCCAAGAGCGCTGACGAAGGTTATCATGCCTGACTGGAACGGGGTCAGGCCGAATGCCAATTGGAACATCAGCGGCAGCAGGAACGGCACCGCGCCGATGCCAATGCGGAAGAGGCCGCCTCCGAGCACGGATGCGCGGAACATCTGGTCTTTGAACAGGTCGAGCGCCAGTAACGGGTTCCGGGCGCGGCGGGCGTGGAGCAGATAGATCAGCCCGGCAGCAATTCCGATCGCCACGGTGAGGCCGCCGACGATGGGCGGAAGCGCCGGAAGACTGACGATGGAAAGGCCGAAAACGACACCCGATGCGGCCAGTCCGCTCAGGATGAAGCCAGGGTAGTCGAGCGGCGGCGTTTCTGTTGGCGGCATTTCGGGCAGATACCGGCTGGCAAGCAATATGCCGAGAATGCCGATGGGCACATTGATCAGGAAGATCCAGTGCCAGCTGAAATAGGTGGTGATGAAACCTCCGATGGGAGGTCCGACAAGAGGACCAACCAGCGCCGGTATCGTTAGCCAGGACATCGCGGTGACCAGATCGCTCTTTGGCGTGGAGCGCACCAGAACCAGCCGTCCGACAGGCGTCATCATCGCGCCGCCGACCCCTTGCATGAATCGTGAAATCACGAACGCGCCGAGTGAATTGGCGAATGCGCAAGCGACAGAACCGACGATAAACACGCCAATCGCCAGCCGGAAGATCGTCTTGGCGCCGAACCGGTCGGCCATCCAGCCGCTGATCGGGATGAAGATTGCTAGTGAAACGAGATAAGCCGTCAGCGCCAGTTTCAGGGCGATTGGACTGGTCTGGATGTCGATCGCAATCGCCGGCAGCGACGTCGCGATGATCGTCGAGTCCATATTCTCCATGAAGAGGGCGACCGCGAGGATGAGCGGAACGATGCGATTCACGATAGATCCAGTCAGATTCAGCAGCTTTGGAGGCTGTGGGATTGGCGCCGGGTATCATGCCTTGCGCCTGATGTCGCGCGATTTCATGCCGGTTTCGGATGGTGGAACAACGCGGATCGAAACGACTTTGATCCGTTCAGCCCGTAGACGCTGGTCGGAATATGCGGGCATTGAAAAAAGCTGCGCTGTCTTCACTTTTCATCCTGGGCGGGACGTGTTACCAGCCACCGCCAATCCTGCAGAGGAAGAGACGAGTCGGCGCTGCCCGTATGGTTCCAGCGCCTTTCCTGCATTTCCGGGGGTGGCCCATGTCCAAGATCATTGAAATGTCGACCGGCGCCATGGCGCTCACCTTCGACGACGTTCTGCTTCAGCCCGGGCATTCCGAAGTGATGCCTGGCGAAACCAACATAAGCACCCGCATTGCCAGGGACATCGACCTCAACGTGCCGATCCTTTCGGCCGCCATGGATACGGTCACCGAGGCCCGGCTTGCCATCGCCATGGCGCAGGCGGGCGGCATCGGCGTCATCCACCGCAATTTCACCCCGGTCGAGCAGGCCGAACAGGTGCGCCAGGTCAAGAAGTTCGAATCCGGCATGGTGGTCAACCCAGTGACCATCGGTCCCGAAGCGACATTGGCCGACGCCCTCGGGCTGATGAAATCGTACAGCATTTCCGGCATTCCGGTGGTGGAGAACGGCGGCAATGGCGGCCAGAAGACCGGCAAGCTCGTCGGCATCCTGACCAACCGTGACGTCCGCTTCGCCTCCAATCCAAACCAGAAGGTTCGTGAGTTGATGACTCACGAAAACCTCATCACCGTCAACGAAACGGTCGACCAGGACGAGGCCAAGCGCCTCTTGCATCGGCATCGCATCGAGAAACTGCTGGTCGTCGACAGCCAGGGCAACTGTGTCGGCCTTATTACGGTCAAGGACATCGAAAAGTCGCAGCTCAATCCCCACGCGTCAAAAGACAGCCAGGGCAGGCTGCGCGCGGCTGCTGCCACCACGGTCGGCGATGACGGCTTCGAGCGGGCCGAACGGCTGATTGATGCCGGCGTCGATCTTCTCGTCATCGATACCGCGCACGGTCATTCCCAACGCGTCCTCGACGCTGTCACCCGTGTGAAGAAGATGTCCAACTCCGTCCGCATCATGGCTGGCAATATCGCCACCGCCGAGGCGACCAGGGCGTTGATCGATGCCGGCGCCGACGCGGTCAAGGTCGGCATCGGACCGGGCTCCATTTGTACCACACGTATTGTCGCAGGCGTCGGCGTCCCGCAATTGTCGGCCATCATGGCGGCTGTGGAGACCGCCGAAAAATCGGGCGTTTCCGTCATCGCCGATGGCGGCATCAAATATTCCGGCGATCTGGCGAAAGCGCTTGCGGCCGGATCGACCGCCGCGATGATCGGTTCGCTGCTTGCCGGCACGGATGAGAGCCCGGGCGAGGTGTATCTGCATCAGGGCCGGTCGTTCAAAGCCTATCGCGGCATGGGCTCGGTGGGCGCCATGGCGCGTGGGTCCGCCGATCGCTATTTCCAGGCCGAGGTTCGCGACACGCTGAAACTTGTTCCGGAAGGCATCGAGGGGCAGGTGCCTTACAAGGGACCTGTGGCCGGCGTATTGCACCAGCTTGCGGGCGGCCTGAAAGCCGCTATGGGTTATGTTGGTGGCCGCGACCTTGCCGATTTCCGCGAACGTGCCACTTTTGTACGCATATCCAATGCCGGACTTCGTGAAAGCCACGCCCATGACGTCACGATCACCCGCGAAAGCCCCAATTACCCGGGAGCAATCTGACCGGCTGGCCGCCGAAACCGGCGCCATGGTCGAGTTTGTCCTGGGTTTGCAGCGGCACGCAGCCGCCCTCTGTATTGCGACGGCTTGCCTGTTCCTGGCCATGACGGGCCTTGAATTCCTGTATTTCCAGCAGCTTAGCGGTGGCTTGCCGTCGCTCGACCTGCGGTTTTTCGGCTTTACGCCGGATGAAGCGATGGTTTGGCTGACCGCCCTTGGCCGGCGCGGCAGCGAAATCATCATCGTATGGCACTATCTCACCTTCGATCTCGTGTTCCCCGCGCTCTTCTCGCTGGCGCTGATGAGCCTGCTGCTGGTGAGCGGAAACGCATTGCCGCGCTTCGCTGCAGTCCCCGAGCGAATGCAGGCGGTTTTTGCACTTGTCCTGGTTCTGCCCTACACGCTGTGTGACTATGCGCAGAACATTGCCGTCGTGCGTCTCCTGTCGGATTTCCTCTCTGCGAACCCGGATTCTCTGGCTTTCGCCTCCACGCTGATCGTCTGCAAGTTCGTTTTCGGTGTCATTCCCGTGATCGTGATCGCCGCTTTCCTGCTTGCAGGCCGGAAGAGGCAATAAATTCGCCGCATCCTAGGAGCTTGGATGAGCCCGACCGCAATATTATGGCCCATGCTGGCGCATGTGCTGCTCGTCTACATGGTCTATCTGGTGCTGGGTGTCCGAAGGCGCAGAACGGTAATGACCGGCGCGACCAAGGTCGGTCAGTTCAAGGTTCGTTCGCAGGAACCGGAAATCAGCGCGACCGCCGCCGCCAACGTCATGAACCAGTTCGAACTGCCAGTGCTGCTTTATGCGCTGTGCCTGGCGCTCTATGTCACCGATGGCGTGTCATACATCACGCTGGCGCTGACGTGGATTTTCGTAGCGATCCGCTATTTCCACGCCTGGGTTCATCTGACCAGCAACGATCTGCGGCTGCGCAGCGGGTCTTTTGCCCTTGGCTTCCTTGTCCTCGGCCTGGGTTGGATATGGCTTGCGCTGCATATCCTGGGCATCGTCTGAAGACCGACCGCGCCGCCGTCAGGCCTCGATGTCGAACACTGCGATCTTGCGCTTTTCGAACTTGATGCCGATTTCGCCGCGCACCAGACGAAGCGCCTTCTCACCAAACACGGTACGGCGCCAGCCTTGCAGGGCAGGGACTTCGGCAGCGTCGCCTTCACCCGCGATTCGGTCGATGTCGTCGCTGGAGGCGAGGACTTTCGTGGCGACGCCTTCCTGTTCGGCCACGATGCGCAGCAGCACCTTCAGCAACTCCGCCGCGGCGCTGGTGCCTTCCGGTGGCTGGAAGTTTTTCGGAAGCTTCGGCATCTCCTCTTTCGGCAGATCGAGGGCGGAATTGATGATGCCGAGCAGGGCGCTGGCCGTCGCCGACCGCTCCCAGCCCTTTGGTGTCGTCCGCAGCCGGCCGAGCGCCGTCACGTCGCGCGGCGCCTGCTGGGCGATCTCATAGATGGCGTCGTCCTTGAGCACCCGGCCGCGCGGCACATCGCGTTCGCGCGCCTCGCGCTCGCGCCATGCGGCGACAGCCTGCACCACCGCCAGTTCCTGCGGTTTGCGCAGCCGCATCTTCAGGCGTTTCCAGGCGTCTTCGGGATGTGGATCGTAGGTCGCCCGGGAAGTCAGGACCTCCATTTCCTCGTTGAGCCAATGCGCGCGATCTTCGCGCTCCAGCTCGGCGCTGAGATACTGGTAGACGTCGATCAGGTGGGTGACGTCGGCAAGCGCATAGTCGAGCTGCTTGTCGGACAGGGGCCGATGTCGCCAGTCGGTGAAACGTGACGACTTGTCGAGCCGCTCGCCGGTGACCTTCTGCACCAATTGATCGTAGGAGACGCTGTCGCCGAAGCCGCACACCATCGCCGCCACCTGAGTGTCGAACACCGGATGCGGGACGAGGTCGCCGAGATGGACGACGATTTCGATGTCCTGGCGAGCGGCGTGGAAAACCTTGGTGACGGCCTCGTTGGCCATCAGCTTGAAGAACGGCTTGAGGTCGATCCCGGGCGCCAGCGGGTCTATCAGCGCGGTGACACCGGGCGCGGCCAACTGGATGAGACACAGCACCGGCCAGAATGTCGTTTCGCGGATAAACTCTGTGTCAACGGTGACGAATTTCGACTTTTCGAGTGCGGTGACGGCTGTTTCAAGCTCGTCCTGAGTGGTAATGACGTGCATCAAATCGCTTTTTTGCCAGGAAGTTCTCTTTCCATTTCAGTCGATGGCGCTTTCGTCAAGTCAAGCAGCGGCTTGAGTGCCCCACTTGGCAATTTTAGTAGACCACAACGCTTCGGATCGACTTGCCTTCGTGCATGAGGTCGAACCCGCGATTGATCTCTTCCAGCTTCAGCGTATGGGTGATCATCGGATCGATCTCGATCTTTCCTTCCATGTACCAGTCGACGATCTTGGGCACGTCGGTGCGGCCGCGCGCGCCGCCGAAAGCCGTTCCCATCCATGTGCGGCCGGTGACCAGCTGGAACGGCCTTGTGGTGATTTCCTGCCCGGCTCCGGCAACACCGATGACAATGGATTTGCCCCAGCCGCGATGAGACGATTCAAGGGCTTGTCGCATCACTTTCACGTTTCCGGTGCAGTCGAACGTATAATCGGCACCGCCGATCTGGTCGGCGCCGCGCTTGGTCAAATTGACGAGATAGGGCACGATGTCGCCCTCGACCTCCTTCGGATTGACGAAATGCGTCATGCCGAAGCGCTCGCCCCATTCTCGTCTGTCGTTGTTCAGATCGACGCCGATGATCATGTCCGCGCCGGCCAGCCGCAGGCCCTGGATGACGTTGAGGCCGATGCCGCCGAGGCCGAACACCACCGCCGTCGCGCCGATCTCGACCTTGGCGGTGTTGATGACCGCGCCGATGCCGGTGGTGACACCGCAGCCGATGTAGCAGATCTTGTCGAACGGCGCGTCTGGATTGACCTTGGCCAGCGCGATCTCCGGCAGCACGGTGAAGTTCGAGAAGGTCGAGCAGCCCATGTAGTGGAAAATCTTGTCCTTGCCGATCGAGAAGCGGCTCGATCCGTCCGGCATGACGCCCTGGCCCTGCGTGGCGCGGATGGCGGTGCACAGATTGGTCTTGCGCGACAGGCAGGACGGGCACTGGCGGCACTCCGGCGTATAGAGCGGGATGACGTGATCGCCCTTCCTGAGTGAAGTCACGCCCTTGCCGACATCGACCACGATGCCTGCGCCCTCATGGCCGAGAATAGCCGGGAAGATGCCCTCCGGATCGGCGCCGGACAGGGTGAATTCGTCGGTGTGGCAGATGCCGGTCGCCTTGATCTCGACCAGCACCTCTCCTTCACGCGGTCCTTCGAGATCGACCTCCATGATTTCGAGTGGTTTTCCGGCTCCAACGGCGACGGCGGCACGGGTTTTCATTGCAGATGCTTCTCCTGCTCATAAATCAAACTCAAACGTCGAGAATTTCACGATCATTCCAATCGTTCCGTAGATCGCCTCTGCGATACCGGCGAAGAAGACAGAAAACTGCAATGCCGGTAACGAACGGAATGACGGCACCACTGTAAATCCACGGCTTTGCTGCCTCCGCATCACCGTTGAAATAGGAATTAACCAACCAGACGGTGGCGACGGTAGCGAGGATCGATAGCAACAAATCGACCAGATAGATTGCAGTGAAGACCAGGAACCTTGGCCAAATCCCGTGCGAGGCGCCGCCGCTGCTACAAGGATCGAGACGAAGAACCCTCGGATAAACGGCGCGATTGGAATTGCGCCCGTCTGAATTTCGTACACATGGATAACCTGAGTGGTTGCGACGGCACCTATGCCGGCCGCTAGAGCGAGAGCTATAATGTTCAGCGAGAACCTTTTGGCCCAAACCATGTGTCGTTCCCTTCTGAACGGCGTTTAAAGCATAGCGATCAAACATTAGCTTCATCGACAAGCTGAAGCCACAGTGTCTTTTCCAGGTTCCAGAGATCGGCTGAATGTGTGAGGTGTTCGACGCCAGCATGACGCTTGAGCAGGACCGTCTAACTCCATAGAAAGGTATGCAGGCCGGAGGAACGACGTCTCGATGTTCAAGAAAATCCTGATCGCCAATCGCGGTGAAATTGCTTGCCGCGTCATCAAGACCGCAAAACGCATGGGCATCGCGACGGTGGCCGTGTATTCCGACGCGGACCGTGACGCGGTTCATGTCGAAATGGCGGACGAGGCAGTGCATATCGGCCCGTCGCCGGCGGCGCAAAGCTATCTCGTGGCGGAAAAGATCATCGAGGCCTGCAGGCAGACCGGCGCCGAAGCCGTCCATCCCGGTTACGGCTTCCTGTCCGAGCGCGCCTCTTTCTGCGCCGCGCTGGAAGAGCAGGGCATCGTCTTCATAGGCCCCAAGCCGAAGGCCATCGAGGCGATGGGCGACAAGATCGAATCGAAGAAGTTCGCCAACGCCGCACAAGTGAGCACCGTGCCGGGCTATCTCGGGGTCATAGAGGACGCCGACCATGCCGAAAAGATTGCCGGCGAGATCGGCTATCCGGTGATGATCAAGGCCTCCGCCGGCGGCGGCGGAAAGGGTATGCGCATTGCGTGGTCTGACGCCGAGGTGCGGGACGGCTTCGACCGCGCCCGATCGGAAGCGAAAAGCTCCTTCGGCGACGACCGCGTCTTCATCGAGAAATTCGTCGTCGAGCCGCGCCACATCGAGATCCAGGTGCTGGGCGATGCCCACGGCAACGCCATCTATCTCGGCGAGCGCGAATGCTCGATCCAGCGGCGCAACCAGAAGGTCGTCGAGGAGGCTCCGTCGCCTTTCCTGGATGAGAAGACGCGGGCGGCGATGGGCGAGCAGGCGGTGGCGCTGGCGAAAGCCGTCGATTACCAGAGCGCCGGCACCGTGGAGTTCATCGTCGACAAGGCGAAAAACTTCTACTTCCTTGAAATGAATACCCGATTGCAGGTCGAGCATCCGGTGACCGAACTGATCACCGGCGTCGATCTGGTCGAACAGATGATCCGGATCGCCGCCGGCGAGAAGCTTGAGATCAAGCAATCCGACGTAAAACTGAAAGGCTGGGCGGTGGAGAGCCGCCTCTACGCCGAGGACCCGTACCGCAATTTCCTGCCGTCCATCGGCCGGCTGACCCGTTATCGGCCGCCGGAGGAGGGCACATTCGGAAACGTGACGGTCCGTAACGATACCGGTGTGACCGAGGGATCGGAAATCTCGACCTATTACGATCCGATGATTGCCAAGCTCTGCACCTGGGCGCCGACGCGCCCGGAGGCGATAGATGCCATGTCGGAGGCGCTGGACAATTTCGTCGTCGAGGGCATTGAGCACAACATCCCGTTCCTCGCCGCGCTGATGCAACATCCGCGATGGCGGGAAGGACGGCTTTCCACCGGCTTCATCGCCGAGGAATATCCGGATGGATTCGCGCCGCGGGAGCCGGCGGAAGAGGAGAAGACAGTTCTGGCTGCCGTGGCGGTGGCGATCGAGCTTCTGCGCCGCGACCGGCTCGACCGCCTGTCCGGTCGGCTGGCGCCGCATTCAGGCGCAATCAAGGCCGAATGGGTGGTGCGGCTGGGCGACGACTATATCGATGTGACGATGACCGAAGGCATGATCGGCGTGCCGTTCGAAGCAGATCTGGCGATCGGCGGCGCGAAGCCCGTCACCGTCGTGTCCGATTGGCGGCCGGGCGATCCGATCTGGGTCGGCGTGGTCGGCGGAACGCCGGTTTCGGTGCAGGTCAGACCGGCCCCTAACGGGGTCCGGCTCGCTTGGAAAGGCCTGTCGGCGATGGCGCGCACCATGTCGCCGCGCATCGCTGAGCTCGACCGGCTGATGCCCGTCAAGCTGCCGCCGGACACCTCCAGGATGCTGCTTTGCCCGATGCCCGGCCTCGTCATGTCGATCGCCGTCACGGAAGGGCAGGAGGTCAAGGCCGGCGAAACGCTTGCCGTCGTCGAGGCGATGAAGATGGAGAACGTGCTGCGCGCCGAACGCGACCTGACGGTGTCGAAGCTCAACGCCAAGCCCGGTGACAGCCTTGCCGTCGATGCCGTCATCATGGAATTCGCCTGAATGGGGCGATGTGATCGCAACCGCGCTGGACTTGCCAGGCGTGGTCCGGGACAATGCGTCATCATCGAATTGAGTCCCTTGAGCAGCACGATACCCGATGGCGGATGACAGACTTCCACGCGACCCGCTGATGCGTGAGGCGGCGATGCGCGCGGCGCGTCCCGAACGGCCCGACCGCGCCTTCGTGCATCTGCGCGTCCACTCCGCCTATTCGCTGCTGGAAGGCGCGTTGCCACTGGGAAAGATCGTCGGCCACGCCATCAAGGATGAAACCCCCGCAATCGCCGTCACCGACACCAACAACCTTTTCGGCGCGTTGGAATTCGCGCAAAAGGCGGTCAAGGACGGCATTCAGCCGATCATCGGCTGCCAGGTCGACCTGGTGTTCTCGGGCGAATCGAACGAGGGCCAGCGCGACCGCCGCCGTCAGGGCGCGGACATGCATCCGGTGGTCATTCTCGCTGCGACCGAGGCGGGTTATGCCAATCTCGTCAGGCTGGTGAGCCGCGTCTATCTCGACACGCCGCCGGGCGAGGCCATCCATCTCAGCACCGGGATGCTGGAAAAAAATACCGATGGCCTCATCTGCCTGACCGGCGGCCCGCGGGGACCGATCGGCACGGCGCTCAAGCAGGACCATCGCGATCTCGCCGAAACGCGGCTGTTGATCCTCAAGGCGATGTTCGGCGACCGCCTCTATGTCGAACTGGAGCGCGTCTCGGGCTACGACCGCCGCGTCGAGCAGGGGGCCATCGACCTTGCCTACCGCCACGAACTGCCGCTGGTCGCGACCAACGAGGCGTTCTTTCCGGCGCGCGACGACTATGAGGCCCATGACGCCCTGATCGCCATCGCCGAAGGCGCGGTCGTCGCTTCGGACAACAGGCGGCGGCTTTCGCCAGACAATCACCTGAAAAGCCAGGCCGAAATGGCCAGGCTGTTCGCCGATTTGCCGGAAGCGATCGACAACACCGTCGAGATCGCCTTACGCTGTTCCTACTATCCGAAGAATCGCAATCCGATCCTGCCGCGCTTCACGGGCGGCGATATCGCCGATGCCGAAACGGGCGTGAAGGCGGAAGCGGAGGAACTGGCGCGGCAGGCGCGCGAAGGCCTGGAGGCGCGGCTGGCGGCGCATGGCCCGACGCCGGGACATACGGTCGAAGACTATCAAAAGAGGCTGGACTACGAACTCGGCATCATCGAGCGGATGAAGTATCCGGGCTACTTCCTCATCGTTGCCGACTTCATCAAATGGGCGAAGGCGCAAGGCATTCCCGTCGGTCCCGGCCGCGGTTCCGGCGCCGGATCGCTCGTCGCCTACGCCACCACCATCACCGACATCGACCCGCTGCGTTTCTCGCTGCTGTTCGAGCGCTTCCTCAATCCTGACCGCGTCTCGATGCCGGATTTCGACATCGATTTCTGCCAGGACCGGCGCGAAGAGGTCATCCGCTACGTACAGGCCAAATATGGCCGCGACCAGGTCGGCCAGATCATCACGTTTGGAACGCTGCAGGCGCGGGCGGTACTGCGCGATGTCGGGCGTGTCCTGCAGATGCCGTACGGCCAGGTGGATCGCCTGTGCAAGATGGTGCCGCAGAACCCGGCCAACCCGGTCAAGCTGGCGGATGCCATCGCCGCCGAGCCACGCTTCGCCGAGGAGGCCGAGAAGGAGCCCATCGTCCAGACGTTGCTCGACATTGCGCAGAAGCTGGAAGGGCTCTACCGGCACGCCTCGACCCACGCCGCCGGCATCGTCATTGGCGACCGGCCGCTGTCCGAACTGGTGCCTATGTACCGCGATCCGCGTTCGGACATGCCGGTGACGCAGTTCAACATGAAAAAGGTCGAGGACGCCGGCCTGGTAAAGTTCGATTTCCTCGGCCTCAAGACGCTGACGGTGCTTGAAACGGCGGTGAAGCTCATCCGCCGGCGTGGCATCGATATCGACCTGGCCGATATTCCCCTCGACGACCCTGAGACCTACGCCATGCTGTCGCGCGGCGAGGTGGTCGGCGTGTTCCAGGTTGAAAGTGCGGGCATGCGCAAGGCGCTGATCGGCATGAAGCCGGACCGGATCGAGGACATCATCGCGCTGGTGGCGCTCTATCGCCCCGGTCCGATGGAGAACATCCCGACCTACAACGCCCGCAAGCACGGCGAAGAGGAGATGACCTCGATCCATCCCAAGATCGACCATCTGGTGAAGGAGACGCAAGGCGTCATCGTCTATCAGGAACAGGTCATGCAGATCGCGCAGGAGCTGTCGGGCTATTCGCTCGGCGAAGCCGATCTGCTGCGCCGCGCCATGGGCAAGAAAATCCGCGCCGAAATGGACAAGCAGCGCGAGCGCTTCGTCACCGGCGCGGTCGACCGTGGCGTCGGAAAACCGCAGGCGGATTTCATTTTCGATCTGCTGGCCAAGTTCGCCGATTACGGCTTCAACAAGTCGCATGCCGCCGCCTATGCGGTCGTGTCCTACCAGACAGCCTATCTCAAGGCGCATTATCCGGTCGAATTCCTGGCTGCCTCGATGACGCTGGACATGTCGAACACCGACAAGCTCGCCGATTTCCGCCAGGACGCCATGCGGCTTGGCATCGAGGTCGTCGCCCCGTCGGTGAGGAGCAGCTTCCGCGATTTCGAAGTCGGCGAGAACAAGATCTTCTACGCCCTTGCCGCCATCAAGGGCATCGGCGATGCCGCCGTCGAACATATCGTCGAGCGGCGCAAGGAACGCCAGTTCACCAGCCTGGATGATTTCGTCCAGCGGGTCGATCCGCGCATCGTCGGCAAGCGCGTGTTCGAAAGCTTGATCATGGCCGGCGCGCTGGATTGTTTCGGCCGGGACCGCGCCTCCATGATGGCCGGTGTCGAGGCCATCATGAATGCCGCGGCTTTCGCCCAGGCCAGCGCTACCAGCGACCAGATCGACATTTTCGGCGCCGGTGGCGCCGCGGCGAAACCGGAAGCCATTCGCCTGCCTCCCGTCGATCCATGGCTGGCCGCCGACCGGCTGCACCGCGAGTTTCAGGTCGTCGGCTTCTACCTCTCGGCGCACCCGCTGGATGAATACAAGGCGGCGCTTGAGAAGATGCGCGTCCAGAACTGGGGGGATTTTTCGGCGGCGGTGAAGCGCGGCGCCACTGCCGGACGGCTAGCTGGCACGGTCACCTCCAAGCAGGAGCGCAAGACGCGCACCGGCAACAAGATGGGCGTCATCACCTTTTCGGACACCAGCGGCCAGTACGAGGCAGTGCTGTTTTCAGAGACGCTGGCGCAATACCGCGACCTGCTGGAACCCGGCAAATCGGTGGTGATCGAGGTCGGTGCCGAAGACCGGCCTGAAGGCGTCAATCTGCGCATCAACAAGGTGCAGTCTCTGGAAGACGAGGCGAGCCGGGTGCAGAAATCGCTCCGCATTTTCGTGCGCGACGCCGCTCCGCTAAACACTCTGGCCAGCCAGCTCGGCGTCAGGGGCGAGGGCCAGGTGAGCTTCGTGCTGCTCAAGGGCGAGGCGCAGGGCGAGGTCGAGATCGCACTGCCGGAGCGCTACAGGATTTCCCCGCAGGTCGCCTCGGCCATGCGCGCCATCCCGGGCGTCGTGGAAGTGGAACTGGTCTAGGTGCTGGGGCTGGACAAATCGGCCCGACATGCACTGAAAGGCCGCCCTGTCGCCGTTCTCTGCGTGCTGGACCTTTCGCACTTCCGGCGCTATCGGCATTGGCATGACCTCTGAAGACAAGGACCTCGAACAGGACGCCTCCGCGTTCGGGCGGCTGCGCGATACGCTGCGGCGGCTTTATCACGGCACAACACCCGCGGCCTTCCGCTTCCAGATCGCCGCCGTGCTTGTGGACCTCGCCATCATCGGCTTTTTCGTCGCGACGCCGGTGCTGCAGGAGACCCGTGCCTTCCTGTGGCTGGATTATGCCGTGGCGGCGCTGGTGGCAGCCGATATCGGCGCCCGCCTTCTCGCGTCCAACGACGTCCTGCGCCAGTTCAGGCAGCCGACAACCTGGGTCGACATTTTCATCCTGCTGACGCTGCTGTTTCCTACCGCTCTCGCCAATCTCGGCTTCCTGCGCATCCTGCGGCTTTGGTCGCTGTCGCGCAGCGGCGGGTTGTGGCGTCATTTCCGCGATCCGCATCTGCGCGAATGGCGCGACGCCAGCCATGCGGTCATCAACCTGCTGACCTTCCTGCTGGTCGTCACAGGTTTCGTCTACACCTTCTTCTTCCGCGACGGGGCAGGGCTCGCCGGGTATGTCGATGCGCTCTACTTCACCGTTGCGACCGTCACGACGACCGGTTTCGGCGACATCGTGCTACCGGGCATGGCGGGAAAGCTCACAGCCATCGTCACCATGATCATCGGCATCTCGCTGTTCGTGCGGCTCGCGCAGGCGATCTTCCGGCCGGCCAAGGTCTACTTCCCATGCCCGCAATGCGGCCTGTCCCGCCACGAACCGGATGCGGTGCATTGCAAGGCCTGCGGACATATCCTGAATATACCCGACGAGGGAAACTGACGGGAACAAGGCCACGATGTCAGCTCGCGGCGACCTCTGCCGGCTTCGGCGCGCGCCGCTGGATGTTGAGGAGATTGCCGGCCAGGATCAGCGCCGCGCCGCCGGCGGTGAAAATGTCGATCTGTTCCTGGTAGAGCAACCAGCCGATCAGCGCCGAAAGCGGCACCCGCAGGAAATCCATCGGCGAAATCACCATGGCGTCGGCATGCGAAAGCGCCCGCGCCATGCAGAAATGCGATGACATGCCGGTGAAGGCGATGACGATGATCCATGGCCACAGTTCGAGCGGCGGATTGCGCCATTCCATCAGCGCAGGACCCAGTCCGAGCACGGACTGAACGACCAGCATCCAGAAGATGATGCGCACGACGCTTTCGGTGCGGGTCAAGGATTTGACCATAGCCACCGAAATGCCGAAGCACACGGCGGCGCCAAGAACGATCAGATGCCCCGGATCGACCGAATCGGTCGCAGGACGCACGATGACGATCACGCCGACAAGGCCAAGCACGATCGAGATGATACGGTTGCGGCTCAGCTTCTCGCCCAAGAAGGCGACGGCGAGCAGGGCTGTCCAGATCGGCGTGGTGAATTCGATGGAAATCAGTACTGCCAGCGGGATCAAGGTCAGTGCGTAGAGCCACGCACCCTGGCCGACATAGTGTACGACGTTGCGGGCGACATGCACGCCCAGACGCTCGGATCGCATGGCGGAAAAACCGCCATTGGTCATCACCAGCGGCAGCAGGATGAACCAGCCGATCACCGAACGCATCTCAAGCACCTGGAAAACGCCGAGCACGCTCGTGGTTTCCCTCCCGGCGATCGACATCGCCAGGAAGGATGCTATCGAAAGCACCATCCAGAAAGCGGCTTTTGGGACAGAAGGTTCGGATGCCATGGCCGCTATGTCGCAAGCCACGGCATCGCCCGCAACCGCTAGGCTAACGCTTTCGCATGGGCCAGTTCTGACCCATTATTTTAGATAGTCCTAAAATACAGCCAGGTACTTCAGCAGCGAGATGATGCCGATGATGATGACGACGATCTGGGCGATCTGTTTCATCCGACCGTCGAGCGGCAGGCGCTGGACGAGCCAGAGCACGAGGATGATCACCAGGAAGGTGATCAGGATGCTGATAAGTGCAGAAGAAGCCATTTTCCCTCACAAATGAAAAGTAACAAACAAGGCGCATAACGCGCTGATCCCGTTGGTGGTTCCACCGGGGACGTGCAGGGCGGCGAACTTGTTGTGGACAGGTCCCGGGGAAACACCGACGGCTCAATCGTCCAACGGTTCGGGTGGGTGCGCGTTGCGTCCCTTGCCGAACGTGTAGCCGGTCTCGACCGCCTTGCGGCCGAACTTGTCGCGTAGCGTATCGATCGCGCCTTCGGCCATGGCGCGCTTGCGAGACTGCACATCGACAAGATCGGGCGGGTCGGCTTTTCCATCGTCGGAAAGGTCGCTGACACCGATGCCAAGCAGGCGAAACCGGGTCCCATCGGTCTCCCGCCGCAGGAGTTCCAATCCTGTGGAGAAGATGCGGTCGGCCAGCCGAGTCGGATCGCCGAGCTGGCGGTTTCGGGTCCGGGTCTTGAAGTCCTGGGTTTTCAGTTTCAGCACTACGGTGCGCCCGGCGATTCCCGCCTTCTTCAGCCTTGCGGACACCTTTTCGGATAACGCCCGCAACACAGGCACCAGATCCGGCAGCGTCGCCAGATCGGTGTCGAAAGTGGTTTCCGCCGAAACGCTTTTTGCGTCATGATCGGGGTGAACGCGGCGGTCGTCCTCGCCCCGCGCCAGCCGGTAGAGCCTGTCGCCCATCACGCCATAGCGCCGCAGCAGGTCGCCATGTTCCATCTTTTGCAATTGGCCGATGGTGCGGATGCCGTCGCGCTGAAGCGTCGATTCGAAAGCCTTGCCGACGCCCCAGATGAGCGTCACCGGCTGCTCGGCGAGGAAGGAGACGGCTTCCGCCTCGCCGATGATCGAGAACCCGCGCGGCTTGCGGAAATCGGAGGCGACCTTGGCGAGGAACTTGCAGTAGGAAAGGCCGGCGGAGACGGTGATGCCGATGTCCTTTTCGACGCTCTGCGCAAAGCGCGCCAGCACAAGCGCCGGTGGCAGGCCATGCAGCCTCTCGGTGCCGGAAAGATCGAGGAAGGCTTCATCGATGGAAATCGGCTCGACCAGCGGCGTCAGCGCCTGCATCATTGCCCGCACCTCGCGGCCGACCCGCACGTATTTTTCCATGTCCGGCTTGATGACGATGGCTTCAGGGCAGGCGGCAAGCGCCTTGAACATCGGCATGGCCGAACGGACGCCCTGGATACGGGCGATGTAGCAGGCCGTCGAGACGACGCCGCGCTTGCCGCCACCGATGATGACCGGTTTGTGCTTCAGGGCGGGGTTGTCGCGCTTTTCCACCGCGGCATAGAAGGCGTCGCAATCGATATGGGCAAGATGCAGACGATACAGCTCGGCGTGGCGCGACAGTCGCGGACTGCCGCAGCGCTCGCAGCGCTGGGCGCCGCCGCTTTGCAGCGTCAGGCAGTCACGGCAGAATCCATGTTCGGGATCGTTGACGGTATACGCCATCGCTGGAACTCGAGCGGAGCAACGGGAATCTCATAGCACCCTGAACCGGCCAAGGCGACGGAGTCTAGAGGCCGAGGGCTGCCGCGATCTTCGGGCCGGCCTCGCGCCAGTCCTCGACCATGACGATGTCGTCCGGCAGTTGCGGCAACAGGTGCCGCAGCGCATTGTCGCTCATCAGGTGAAAGAGATGGATGTCGGGAAGCGTTTCCCGTGCCGACAAAAGGTTGCTGGGCTGATCGTCGACGAAAGCGACCGGCCTTTGCGTCTGGCCACGCAAACGGGCGATCGCCGGTCCCTTGGCCATATCCGTGGTCAGGACCGGATAGTGAAGGCCGAGCGCCGCCAGATGGTCGCGGCGGATGGCGCGATGCTTGTGCGGCATCATCGTCAACAGCACGATTTCGGCGCGGCCATGGAACTCTGCAAGCGCCTCCGCCGCGCCGTCGGTGACGCTCTGCCACTCCGCCTGTCCGTCGAAGAATTCGGCGAGCAGGGCGGTTACTTCAGGCTGTTCGATAACCCTGCCGCTTGCCCTTTCCGCGATATTGCCGGTCAGGCGCAGCGACCGCATGCTGACATCGAAGCCGCGTTGATCGAGAAACTTCGGGAACGGCCGGCTGAACTCGAGCACCACGTCATCGACGTCGAGCACCAGCAAGGGGCGGTCGTCGTCGGCCAGTTCCTCGATCTGGCGCAGCGTTTCGGGATCGTCGCTCATATGGATCGCTCATGATTGTCGTCGCCGAGTGGCAAGGCCTTGAATGCCTTGCCGACGGCGTCGGGCGGCGTGCCGGTTTCTTCCGCGAATCGCATCAGGGTCGGTTCGTGCGCCAGGATGAATTGCAGCACGCCGGCCATGAAACCCGGTTCGCGCGCGGCGCGGCGGATGGAATTCGCGTCGATGCCGGTAATCGCCAGGAAGCGCGGCAGCAGTTCGGGATCGGCGGCGATGAAGCCCAGCGCGCGAACGGCTATCGCTTCGGCCTCCTCGCGCATTGACGCTTGATCTTTCATCGTTACCTTTGCTTCGTGCGCTATGAGAGTCTCGCGCTCCGAAGTAGCTGGTGAAGTCGCCGGGGACAAGTCGCAGGCTTTGCCTGATTGCCGCACGTAAAACTGAATGGCTTTTGCTGCGGCGGATTTGCCTTTCATCAATGTTCTTGTTGTAGCCTGAATACGGGTAAGGTGCGTTTGCGGTCGTGAACGCATAGCGGCTCCTTTTCAGGAAGGATGCCGGATTGGGGATTTGATGCCTAAGAAAGTGATGATCGTCGAAGACAATGAGCTCAACATGAAGCTCTTTCGCGACCTCATCGAGGCGAGCGGCTACGAGACCGTGCGCACCCGCAACGGGCTGGAGGCGCTGGATCTGGCGCGCAAGCACAGGCCCGATCTCATCCTCATGGATATCCAGCTTCCCGAAGTCTCGGGGCTGGAGGTGACGAAATGGCTCAAGGAGGATGACGATCTCCACGTCATTCCCGTCATCGCCGTCACCGCCTTCGCCATGAAGGGCGATGAGGAACGTATCCGCCAGGGCGGCTGCGAGGCCTACATTTCGAAGCCCATCTCCGTGCCGCGCTTCATCGAAACCATAAAATCCTATCTGGGCGATGCATGACGTGGCCCGTTCAGACCACCTGGAGCAGTAATCGATGACCGCGCGGATACTTGTCGTAGACGACGTGCCGGCCAATGTGCGGCTCCTGGAGGTTCGCCTGCTGGCCGAATATTTCGAGGTCCTGACCGCCTCGAATGGCCCCGACGCCATCGAGACCTGCGAGAACGGCAAGGTCGATGTCGTGCTTCTCGACGTCATGATGCCGGACATGGACGGGTTCGAGGTCTGCCGGCGCCTGAAGCGCGATCCGGCGACCGCGCATATTCCCGTCGTCATGGTCACCGCGCTGGATCAGGTTTCGGACAGGGTGCGCGGTCTTGAGGCCGGCGCCGACGATTTTCTCACCAAGCCGGTCAACGACTTGCAGTTGATGACGCGGGTGAAGAGCCTCGTGCGCTTGAAGACATTGACGGACGAATTGCGGCTGCGCGCCTCGACCACCCGTAACATCGGCATCGAGGAACTGCTCAGCCGCACCTTCAACGCCGAGGAGACCACGCCGAAGGTGCTGCTCATCGACGAACGGAAATCGTCCTTCGAGCGCATCCGCAAGATTCTTGGGCCAACCGCCGAGATCGACGTCGCGACCGATCCACATGCCGGCTTCTTCCAGGCAGCGGAAAATGCCTATGAATGCGTACTGATCTCGACCGGCTTTGCCGATTTCGATCCGTTGCGTCTGTGTTCCCAGCTGCGCTCCCTCGACCGCACGCGTTTCCTGCCGATCATTCTGCTGGCGGACGAGGGAGAGGAGGAGCGGATCATCCGCGGGCTGGAATTGGGCATCAATGATTATCTGACGCGCCCCATCGATCCGCACGAGTTGACGGCGCGGCTGCGCACCCAGGTCCGCCGCAAGCGCTACAACGACCAGCTGCGCGCCAGCGTCACGCAGACGATCGAGATGGCGGTGACCGACGGGCTGACCGGCCTGCACAACCGCCGTTACCTCGACAGCCATCTCCAGACGTTGTTCGAGCGGGCCGTGGCGCGCCGGCGTCCGCTGTCGGTCATGATCACCGACATCGACCGCTTCAAGTCGGTCAACGACACGCACGGACATGACGGCGGCGATGATGTGCTGCGCGAATTCGCCCGTCGCCTGCGCAAGAATGTGCGCGGCATCGATCTGGCCTGCCGGTTCGGCGGCGAGGAGTTTGTCGTCGTGATGCCGGATACCGAAGGCCATGTGGCGGAAAAGGTGGCTGAGCGCATCCGGGCCGAGATCGCCAAGGAGCAATTCGCCATCGGCCACGACGGCAAGACCATCGCGGTGACCGTCAGCGTCGGCGTCTCGTCGCTGCTCAAAGGGCTGGATTCGGTCGAGGCGATGATGAAGCGCGCCGACCTCGCGCTCTATGAGGCCAAGAGCGGCGGTCGCAACCGCGTCGTTGCCAAGGCGGCCTAGGAATCAGCGGCCGCCCGGATCCGGGCCTGTCGCGCCGTCAAGATGGCATGGTTACGAATTTACCTTAATCCAAGCGATTCGCGAGCGTTGGTTAAGAAACTATTGATTTCGATAAGCTCTTGCGCAAATGTGCGGGCAACGGGATGGCGTTGGCGCGGGGGGACGGCCACAGCATCCAGGAATACCCCATGATGCTCAGGTCCGCCGCATCTCCTGGGTCCGTGGGGTCGGCCGGCCGGCGCTGGCGTATAGTGGCCTCCTCGTACCGCTGCCAGATTGCCGACCGGCCCCCTTTGTTTAATGCCGCACAAGAAGATCAGCGGATAACCCCAGCTGGCCTAGAGTTTTTTCAACCTGAGAAACAAAAAAGCCGCCCGAAAGGGCGGCTTTTTTCGTCCGTAGGAAACCCGGATTACTTGATCTTGGTTTCCTTGAATTCGACGTGCTTCTTGGCGACCGGGTCGTACTTGCGGAACGACAGCTTGTCGGTCTTGGTGCGGCTGTTCTTGCTCGTCACGTAGAAGAAGCCGGTGTCGGCGGTCGAAAGAAGCTTGATCTTGATGTTTGCGGCTTTGGCCATGGTGATCGTCCGTTGATGTCTTGGAGTTAGAGCCGCAAGTGCCTCGGAATGTTCCGGACGCGGAAAACTTGGCGGGACACATAAAGAAAGCGCCCGGAAAGTCAAGCCTCGGCCCAAGTTGCGGGCAACGACAGATCGAAGCGGGGAAACTACCTGCCGTCTGCGTGAAGCTGACGCCGGTCATGTCGTATGCCCGTTCGGCTTTTCGACGGTTTCAGGGAAGAAATCGGACGCCGCTTTGCGCTTGCCAAACATCATGTCGTACTGGATGAAGCGGAAGTCGCGGATTTCCGGATCGATATCCTTCGCGCGCGCCCAGTCCGGCGTCGCGTCGCCATTTGCCGACAGCAGCAGGTTGCGATCGACGACGCTGTACTGCTTGCGCATTTCACCAAGGAAGCCCGTGTAATAGGGATGCGTAATGCCAGCTGTCTTGAGGATGTGGTACGGCAGGAACGCCGGGCTGACGGCGCCCATGTCTTTCACTGGACCGGTCTTGTTCGACCACACGACCAGCGGCGTCTGGTGATGCAGCAGCATCTGGTCCGGCGATTCCTTGCGCGGCGCGACAGGCTCCTTGAGGAAGCCGGTTTCAACGTAGACGGGTCCTAGCGGCGGCAGGTGGTCGCCGAAGAAGGCGATGACGGTCGGCCGCTCGCGCTTGTTCGCCCATTCGATCAGCTTCTGAAGACCCTTGTCGGCATCCGAGGCGCCTTCAGTGAAGCTCAGCAGCGAATCCTGCGCCCATTGGCTGGTCGAAGCCTGCACCTTGTGAGTCGGATCCGGATAGCGGTGCGGCTCGTAAGGCCCGTGGTTCTGCAGACTGACGGCGAAGAAGAAGAACGGGTCGTCGGTGGCGTCGGCCTCCTTGATGATCTCCTCGGTCATCGAGGCATCCGAAGCCAGCGGACCGCGCTTTTGCATGTTCGGAAGGTTCTCTTCCGACTTGAAGTCGTCGAAGCCGAAATCCTTGTAGACCGGGCTGCGATTCCAGAACCAGTTCGTACCGGGGTGGATGGCGCGCGTCGCATAGCCTTCGCTTTTCAGGAAGGTGGCGACGGACGGAATCGGTGCCCGCACATATTGCTGGTAGGGGATGCTGCCGGCCGGCAGGAAAGCATTGGAAAAGCCGGTCAACGCCTCGAATTCGATATTAGCGGTCATGCCCCCGAATTCAGGCGAGAACATATGCCCCGACTGCAGCCCGCGCACCGTCGGGATTGGGTCAGGCGTGATCTTCACGTTGGGCAGCCGGCTCGGATCCCAGAAAGATTCGCTCATCACCACGATAATATCCGGCTTCTGCGGCGGCATCGAAATCGCGGCCTCGGGCTTGGCGATCGCGGCAATTGCCTTCTCCGAATAGCCGGCAGGCGCCGAGACATGCGCCATCGGCACGTTCAGCGCGAACGCGAGGGCAAAGCCGTTCGAATTGTAGTTTTCCTTCTGGTCCCACATCATCGGGATGATCTGCAGCCGATCGCGGCTCCACGAGAAGGTCGCGTAGTCCATGATCGAGACGAAGAAGGCCAGCAGAGGCACACTGATGACCAGCCGCGCCAGACGGCCCGTATAGGGAATCGCCGGGGCGCGGCGGCGCCATGTACGCCAGGCATAGATCAGCAACGCCAGCCCGGCGATAATTCCAACTGCCATCGCGACACCGGCAAACGGCCTTTCGCGCACCAGCAGCGGCATCAGTTCGACGATCTGCCGTGCGTAGAGAAAATCGGTCGGGTAGAGCGGATCGCCCAGATAAAGCGATTTCTGGTGACCAATGAAAGCAAGCGCCAGGATAAGCGGCGCTACCACGAGCAGGCTGAGATGCCGTCGGCCGAGCACGGCGTCGAGCGCAACCAGGATCAGCGCAAACAGGATAACCGTGGTCCAGCCCGGCTTGAACGGTTGCAGGAAAAACTCGACGGTGGCCAGGAAATCGCCCCGGAAAATCAGTTCGACGGAAAAAACCAGCGCAGCCGACGCCAGCAAGGACACCAGGACGCAACGCAGGGCCGGCCAAAAAGCACGGTTCTGAGCCACAATTTGCGATTTGAAATCACCAGATGCCGCCGCCGCGACCGCCTGGCCTGTCACACTAGCTGTCACTTTGAACCCCGACCGCGAACGTCATGCAATTGTCACTAAACCGTCACCCAGACCTAAAGGTTGCGGCGGAATTGAGAAGAGCTGGCAAACAAATCGTGTTCGGTTTTAACCGAGTGTGATCCGGAAAAACCCCGCGAGGCCAGACAGTTGGCGGCAATTCGATTAGACAGGATCGTGCGTCGGCTCAAGTCCAAATCGCATGGAATCAAGCCCGGAACGAAAAACGAAAGCTTCGATTCCCGTAGTCTCGTTTTTGACGAACGGCCGAACCGAGAGGGCGTGTCTCACATTGAATTTCTGCTAATGCTGGGAAGCAATCGCCCGCGATGTCACCGACTCCCGGCGTGCGGGACGTGCAACGGGCTGACGGCTCTTGCTTTTCGAGGGCTCTCGTCTTGAGGGAGAAGCGCTGGGATGACCACCGACCGAGACACCGTGCGGTCCTATGATTCGGTCGCGGCCGAATACGCCGCCGAGGCCGCGGCGATGCCCGGATGGGTCGCGACAGAAATCGATGCGTTCGTAGCCGATCTGGGTGGCTCGGGCAGAGTGCTCGAGATCGGCAGCGGTGGTGGGCGAGATGCGCTTGAGCTTGAGAGCCGGGGGATCAGCGTCCGGCGCACTGACATCTCGAAGGGTTTCGTCGATCTGCTTCGCGAGAGTGGCTTCGAGGCCGACCTGTTGGACCCGCTGACCGACGAGTTGGCCGATCCACGGCGTCCCGATGCGCCGTACGACGGAATCTGGGCCTGCGCCTGCCTGATTCACGTCGCGCGCAAGGATTTTGGGACGGTAGTTGGGCGGCTTGCCGAGGCGACCCGGATTGGCGGGCGGCTACATGCTTCTGTTAGAGAGGGCGATGGCGAGGACGTGTCCACACACGGCAGCGCTGCAACGCCTCGACGTTACGTCGAGACATACTGGCGCGAGCCTGCCCTGCGGTCCGCGCTCACAGACGCTGGCTGGCTCGTCAGCGAGGTGCGCCGGTACGTTGGAAAGCCCGATGATCGGTGGCTGAGCATTCGGGCGAGTCGGTCATGACTCAAACAAGGTTGTGAACCCGGATGGAGGCAGCGTGTCATGTCCGAATGCGGCGCCAAGCGGGGTAGATCGGGCATCCGTTCGGGGTCGATAGCCGAAATTCAAACTGAGACACGACCGCCGCACCGACGCGAGGCGAGGCTTGACTTCCAGGCCCGGCTTGGCGCAACAGGCTGGCGAGAGCAACGATGAGGCTGCAAATGGCGATTGCGTTCACCTTTCCGGGCCAGGGCAGCCAGGCTGTCGGCATGGGCAAGGATCTTGCGGAGCATTTCCCGGAGGCGCGCCGTGTCTTTCAGGAAGTCGATGATGCTCTCGGCCAGAAGCTTTCGACGCTGATCTGGGAAGGCCCTGAGGAAACGCTGACGCTGACGGCAAATGCACAGCCGGCGCTGATGGCCGTTTCGCTTGCGGCGATTCGGGCATTGGAATCACGTGGGTTTTCGATGCGGGACAAGGTCGGTTACGTGGCCGGTCATTCTCTCGGTGAATATTCGGCGCTGGCCGCTGCGGGCTTTGTCTCGGTCGCCGATGCGGCGAAACTCCTGCGCATTCGCGGAAATGCCATGCAGTCGGCGGTGCCGGTTGGCGAGGGCGCGATGGCAGCCATCATCGGCCTCGAACAGGCAGACGTCGAGGCGGCCTGCGCTGAAGCGGGTAGAGGCTCGGTCTGCCAGGTGGCCAACGACAATGGCGGCGGCCAGCTGGTGATCTCGGGCGCAAAGCCGGCGGTGGAAAAAGCCGCCGCCATCTGTACCGAAAAGGGCGCCAAGCTGGTGCGCATGCTGCAGGTCTCGGCGCCGTTCCATTCGGCGCTGATGGCGCCAGCGGCGGAAGCCATGCGCGAGGCGCTGGCCAATGTGACAAAGGCCGCTCCCTCGGTTCCTGTCATCTCCAATGTCACCGTCACGCCGACAACCGATCCGGACGCCATTGCCAAACGCCTCGTCGAGCAGGTCACCGGCCGCGTCCGCTGGCGTGAGACAGTTGAGTGGTTCGGCGCCAACGGCGTCACCACGCTTTATGAGATTGGTTCCGGCAAGGTTCTTTCCGGTCTTGCCCGCCGCATCAACCGGGACATCGCAACTGCCAATATCGGCAATCCGGCCGACATCGAGGCCGCGCTCGCGGCGCTTGGATGATTGCAACTCGACCACGCCCTTGCCAAGGGAGTGCTCTACGGAGGGGAACATGTTCGATCTGACCGGCCGCAAGGCGCTTGTTACGGGCGCATCGGGTGGAATTGGCGAAGCGATCGCGCGGCTCCTGCACGCGCAAGGCGCTGTCGTCGGCTTGCATGGGACGCGTGTCGAGAAGCTGGAGGCGCTGGCCGCCGAACTCGGCGACCGGGTCAAGCTCTTCCCGGCGAACCTGTCCGACCGCGACGAGGTGAAAGCGCTTGGCCAGAAGGTGGAAGCCGACCTCGAAGGCGTCGATATCCTGGTCAACAATGCCGGCATCACCAAGGACGGCCTGTTCGTGCGCATGTCGGACGCCGACTGGGATTCGGTGATGGAGGTCAATCTGACCGCCGTGTTTCGCCTCACCCGCGAACTCACGCACCCAATGATGCGTCGCCGTCATGGCCGCATCATCAACATCACCTCGGTGGTCGGCGTCACCGGCAATCCGGGACAGGCGAATTACTGCGCCTCGAAGGCCGGCATGATCGGTCTGTCCAAGTCGCTTGCGCAGGAAATCGCCACCCGCAACATTACCGTGAATTGTGTGGCCCCGGGCTTCATCGAATCGGCGATGACCGAAAAGTTGAATGACAAGCAGAAGGAAGCGATCATGGGCGCTATCCCGGCCAAGCGGATGGGTACGTCCGCCGAGGTCGCTTCCGCCGTCGTTTACCTTGCCTCGGACGAGGCGTCCTACGTCACCGGCCAGACGCTGCACGTCAATGGCGGCATGGCGATGATCTGATCGATTGAATTCGCATCGAGAAAAAGGCCGTTGCGCCTTGGAGCCATGGCCTTTTTGGTGTAATGCGGCCCGCAACCCGGCGGTTCGGGCAAAAACCGACCTGTCCGTTGTTGCATTTCGGCAGGACTATCTTTGAGCTTGATTAGCGGCAATCGGCCCGCTAACGAAGACAGACAAACATGAAGACGAGGATGCCCACATGAGTGACACCGCAGAGCGCGTCAAGAAGATCGTTATCGAACATCTTGGTGTGGAAGCCGACAAAGTGACCGAACAGGCGAGCTTCATCGACGATCTGGGCGCGGACAGTCTGGACACGGTCGAACTCGTCATGGCGTTCGAAGAAGAATTCGGCGTCGAGATTCCTGATGACGCCGCCGAGACCATCCTCACGGTTGGTGATGCGGTGAAGTACATCGACAAGGCTTCGGCCTGACGATTTCTCTACGCATTGGCTGGGAGGGCGCGCGATGAGGCGTGTCGTGGTCACAGGCCTCGGCTTGCTTTCGCCGTTCGGCTACGGAACCGAGCATAGCTGGAAGAACCTGCTGACTGGCCGCAGCGCGGCCAGTCGCGTCACGACCTTCGAGGTCGATGACCTGCCCTGCAAGATCGCCCATGTCATCCCGCGTGGCGATGGCGCCAACGGCACCTTCAATCCGGAAGCCCTTCTGGAGCCGAAGGAACTGCGCAAGATCGGCGACTTCATCCTCTACGGCATCGCGGCGGCTGACGAAGCGCTGAAGGATTCCGGCTGGGAACCGAAGACGCATGAGGAGCAATGCGCCACCGGCGTGATGATCGGTTCGGGCATTGGCGGCATTGAAGGCATCGCCGAGAACGCCATCATCCTCAAGGAACGCGGCCCGCGCCGCATCACGCCATTCTTTATCCCCGGCCAGATCATCAACCTGGTCTCCGGCCAGGTCTCGATCCGGCACGGGCTCAAGGGCCCGAACCACGCCGTCGTCACTGCGTGCTCGACCGGCGCGCACGCCATCGGCGATGCCGCCCGATTGATCCAGTATGGCGATGCCGACGTGATGCTGGCCGGCGGCGCCGAAGCGCCCGTCACGCGGCTTTCCCTTGCCGGCTTCGCGGCGTGCCGGGCTCTTTCCACTGACCGCAACGACACCCCTGAAAAGGCATCGCGTCCTTACGACCGGGATCGTGACGGCTTCGTCATGGGCGAGGGCGCCGGCGTCGTGGTTCTGGAAGAACTGGAACATGCCAAGGCGCGTGGCGCCAGGATTTACGGCGAGGTGGTTGGCTACGGCCTGACGGGCGATGCCTATCACATCACTGCCCCCGCCGAAGATGGCGACGGCGCATTCCGTTGCATGACGGCGGCGCTGAAGCGCGCGAAGCTTACGCCGGCTGACGTCGATTACATCAACGCGCATGGCACTTCGACCATGGCAGACACGATCGAACTCGGTGCGGTCGAACGGCTCGTCGGCAACGCCGCCTCCAAGATATCGATGTCTTCGACAAAATCGTCGATCGGGCATCTGCTCGGTGCGGCGGGCGCAGCCGAAGCAATCTTCTCCATCCTCGCCATCCGCGACAACATCGCGCCGGCGACAATCAACCTGGACAATCCAGAGCGCGAAACCGCCATCGACCTCGTGCCGCACAAGCCACGCAAGCGCCAGATCGATATCGCGCTGTCCAATTCGTTTGGATTCGGCGGCACCAATGCGTCGCTGGTTTTCCAGCGCTATAACGGTTGAGATCGAGACAGCGTCCGTAGCTGCGGAACGCTGCCAATTTTGCCATATTCGCTCCTACGCTGCCGGAGGGGATTCTTTGAAAGATCGAAGGTAGGTGCCATGAACACCAGTCCGGCCAATGGAGAGTTCGGTCAAAAACCGGCCGGACCGATCGTGCCGAAAACGGCCAACGAAGCACTGCGCCCCGAGGCCGGCACGCCGCCGCCGAGCAAGCGGTCGCGCGCTTCCCGCAGCCAGATCGTGGTTTTCCTGAATTTCGTCGTCTCCTGCATCCTCCTGGCGGTGCTGGCAGCGGGTGTGGCGCTCTATTTCGGCAAGCAGGAATTCAACGGACCCGGACCCTCGGCCAGTGGCGACACCTTCCTGGTGAGGCCCAATACCGGCGTTCAGGAAATAGCCGACCAACTCGAGCGGCGCGGTCTGATCAGCGACGCGCGGGTCTTCCGGCTCGGCGTGCGCGCCTATGGCAATGATTCCGCCATCAAGGCCGGCGAATACCAGATCAAGCCGAACGCCTCCATGCACGAGATCATGGAACTCCTGAAAAGCGGTAAGTCGGTGATGTATTCGCTGACCATTCCCGAGGGCTTGACGGTCGAGCAGGCGTTCCAGCGCGTGGCCCAGCAGGAAGCCCTGACCGGCGAAATGCCTGCGTCGCTGCCGCCCGAAGGCACCGTTGCCACGGACACGCTGCGCTTCACCCGCGGCGCCACGCGCCAGCAGATGATCGACAAGCTGATGGCCGACCAGAAGCAACTGGTGGACGAGGTCTGGGCGCGCCGTGCGCCGGATCTGCCTATCGCCAACATCGACGAATTCGTGACGCTGGCTTCCATCGTCGAGAAAGAAACCGGCAAGAGCGACGAGCGTTCACGTGTCGCCGCTGTTTTCCTGAACCGCCTTGAAAAAGGCATGCGGCTGCAATCCGATCCAACCATTATCTACGGCCTGTTCGGCGGCAAGGGTAAGCCGGCCGACCGCCCGATTTATCAGTCGGATCTGGCCAAGCAGACGCCGTACAACACCTATGTCATCAGCGGCCTGCCGCCGACGCCGATCGCCAATCCCGGCCGCGCCGCCCTCGAAGCTGTCGCCAACCCATCCAAGACGAAAGACCTTTATTTCGTCGCCGATGGCAGCGGCGGCCATGTTTTCGCGGCCACGCTGGAGGAGCACAACGAAAACGTGGCACGCTACCGCGCATTCCAGAAGAAGCAGGCCGACGAGGCCGCCAAGGCCGGCGCAGCGCCGGCGGCGGCTCCGGCGACCGGCGGAGCGGCGCAATAAGCCGCGTTGAGAGGCCGATTGGGGCCGCATTGGGGGATATGAGGAATTGAGCCTGCAGAGCATGACGGGTTTTGCCCGTGCTGTCGCCGAGCATGACGGGACGGCCATCGCCTGGGAGGTGAAATCCGTCAACGGCAAGAGCGTCGAGGTCCGCCTGCGGCTGCCTTCAGGCTTCGAACGGCTCGAGCCGGCGACGCGTCAGGCCGTGCAGAAGCGCTTTGCCCGAGGCAGTTTCCAGGCGACTCTTGCCATCGCGCATCCGGGCGCCATTCAGGCGCAGCCGGTGGTCAACGAGGCCTTCCTAAAGGACTTGGCCGGATTGGCGCGCCGGCTCCAGGAACAGTACGGCGCCACCCCGGCGACAGCCGATGGCCTTCTGTCGCTGCGTGGCGTGCTCGAACTGCCGGAAGCCATCGAGACCGACGAAGCCCGGGCAGCGATCGACCAGGCGATCGAGGCCACCCTTGCCCAGGCGCTGACCGGGCTGGAGGAGGCGCGCCGCGCCGAAGGGCAGGCGCTCGGTTCAGTGCTTTCCGGCCACCTCGATTCCATCGAAGTGCTGACCGCCAGGGCCGAAGCGGATCCGTCGCGCGAACCGGCAACCATCCGCGAAAAGATCGCCGAACAGGTGCGTCTTTTGATGGACAATTCGGCAAATCTCGATGAGAACCGCCTCCATCAGGAGGCCGCTTTCCTCGCCACCAAGGCGGATATCCGCGAGGAGATCGACCGGCTCAAGACGCATGTGGCGTCGGGCAGGGCGCTTTTGGCGGCAGGCGGCGCTATCGGCCGCAAGCTCGATTTTCTGGCGCAGGAATTCAATCGCGAATCGAATACTCTGTGCTCCAAGTCGAATGCCGCCTCGGTCACCGCTATCGGACTGGAGCTCAAGGCGGTGGTCGATCAGTTTCGCGAACAGGTCCAGAATCTGGAGTGACAGATGGTGCCCACGGACACCGCATCCCGCATCCGCCGCCGGGGCTTGATGCTCGTGCTGTCGTCACCCTCGGGTGCCGGCAAATCGACCATTGCGCGCAACCTCATCGAAAGCGATCAGGGGTTCGAGCTGTCAGTCAGTGTGACGACGCGTCCGCGCCGGGGCAGCGAGATAGATGGCATTCACTATCATTTCCGCTCCAAGCGGGAATTCGAGATCCTGCGCGACAATGACGAACTGCTGGAATCGGCGGAAGTTCACGGCAATTTTTACGCGACGCCACGCGAGCCGGCGGAACGCGCCATGGCCGAAGGCCGCGACATGCTGTTCGACATCGACTGGCAAGGCGCCAAGCAGCTCAAGGAAAAGATGCGTGGCGACATCGTTTCGGTCTTCATCCTGCCGCCGTCGATGAGCGAGCTGAAAGCCAGGCTCAAGCGCCGCGCCGAGGACCAGGAAAAAGTCATCGAGACGCGGCTGAAGAATGCGCGCGAGGAAATCGAGCATTGGACCGAATACGACTTCGTCGTCATCAACGACGATCTGGACAGGGCCTTTGCCGAAGTTCGCGCCATCGTCGTCGCGGAGCGGCTGCGCCGTGACCGGCGTCCGGGACTGTTCGATTTCGTTTCGGGCCTGCTGGACGAAAAGACCGGTTGAGTCCGAAGCCTCAGATCAAATTGGCGAGCCGGACGAATTCCTCGACGTCCAGCGTTTCGGCCCGGCGCGTCGGGTCGATGCCCGCTTTCGTCAGCAACGCTTCACCGCCAAGGCTTTTCAGGCTCTGCCGCAGCATCTTGCGTCTCTGCCCGAAGGCGGCTTCCGTAACACGCGCAAGCTTCGTCACATCGGCCGGCAGGGGCGACAAACGCGGCGCGATATGTACGACCGAAGACGTGACTTTCGGCGGCGGCGTAAACGCCTGCGGTGGCAGATCGAAGACGATCTTCGCCTCGGTGCGCCAGCCGGCCAGGACGCCAAGCCGCCCGTAGCCGTCGCTGCCCGGCTTGGCGACGATGCGTTCGGCTACCTCGCGCTGGAACATCAGCGTCATGGACCGGTAGAAAGGCGGCCAGCCTTTCGATATCAGCCAGCGCACCAGCAATTCGGTGCCGATATTGTAAGGCAAATTGGCGACGATCTTGGTCGGCCCGTCGGCCAATGCAGCAAAATCGGTCTTGAGCGCGTCGCCGGCAATAATTTCAAGCCGGTTCGGATAGTGGCCGGCAATTTCGGCTAGCGCCGCGAGGCAGCGTTCGTCGCGTTCGATGGCGACAACGCGCTTGGCGCCGTGCATGAGCAACGCCCGTGTCAGACCTCCGGGGCCGGGACCCACTTCTATGACTGTGACGTCCTTTAACTCGCCTGCCGCGCGCGCGACCTTGCCGGTCAGGTTGAGGTCGAGCAGGAAATTCTGGCCGAGCGACTTCTTCGCCTGCAAACCATGCTTCTCGATGACCTCCCTCAGTGGCGGCAGGCCGTCCGCGCTCATGCCGGCTTTCCAGCAGCAAGATGCCGCGCCAGCTTCAGCGCTGCGATCAGGCTGTCAGGCCGGGCGATGCCCTTGCCGGCGATGTCGAAAGCCGTGCCATGGTCTGGCGATGTCCGCACGAAAGGCAGGCCCAGCGTCACATTCACCGCTTCGTCGAAAGCCAGCGCCTTGGCCGGGATCAGCGCCTGGTCGTGATACATGCACAGCGCCGCGTCATAGGTGGCCCGCGCCCGCGGATGGAACATCGTATCGGCCGGCAACGGCCCCACGGCATCGATACCCTCGCTGCGAAGCAGCTCGACGGCAGGCCGCACGATCCGGTCATCCTCCAGTCCCATCGATCCGCCTTCGCCGGCATGCGGGTTGAGCCCGGCAATGGCCAGTCTCGGGCTTTGTATGCCGAATCGTTCATTCAGATCACGTGCGGTGATACGCCCGATCGCGGCGATCAGTTCGGTGGTCAGCATCCTGGGCACATCCGACAGCGGGACATGGATCGTCACCGGCACGGTCCGCAGGTCGGGTCCGGCCAGCATCATCACCGGCGTGACCGCTCTGCCGAGATGCCGGGAGGCAAGGTGGGCCAGATATTCCGTATGCCCGGGAAAACCGAAACCGGCGTCGTAAAGCGGCTTCTTGGCAATCGGGCAGGTGACGACAGCCGCGGCGACCCCTGTCAGCGTGTCGGCCACGGCTTTTTCTATGGCCTCGATCGTGCCTGCGGCGTTCGCAATATCTGGCTGCCCGGGCGTATTGGTGAAACGGGCTTCAAGCGGCAGAATCGGCAGCGTGTTATGAAATGCCGCCATGGCCTGGCTGGGATCGGCCTCGATGATTGGAATGTCGACACCAAGCGCTTTTGCACGCGCAGCAACCAGCGCGGGATCGGCAAGCAGATAGAAGGGGGGAACGCCGTTCTCCGCACGTCTACGCCATGCTTCTATCGCGATTTCAGGCCCGATGCCTGAGGGGTCACCGACGCTGAGAGCCAGCGGAAGGCCAGCGTGCAGCACGTCGGCTCAGCGCTTGACGATGCGGGCTTTGGCCCTGATCTCTTCGAGGTACTTCTTGCTGAGTTCCTCGGAACCGCCTGACGCGCCCTCGCTTTCGAACATCATCTTGGCGACCTTGTCGTCGGACACCTCGCGCGAACTGCAGATGCCGATGAACTCGACGCCGCGTTCCGTCTCCCGCACGCCCGTCGCACCGCCAACATTGGTTTTCTTGATCTGCTCTGCCCACTCTGTAGGCAGTTCCGGCGTTAGCACCCGACCGAGATCGCGCACGGTCACGTCGATCAGTCCCTTGGCGAATTCGCGGCTGGTGGCGCAGCCGTTGAAGCGGGCGCGCATGGCTTCCGCCTCGCGCTTGCGCTTGCCGAGGATGGCGCCGCGTTCGCTGGCTGGAACGACGAAGATGACCTGTTGAAGCATGTATTCGGTGGCGGTCGGCTTGTTTCCGTTCTTGTCGAGCATCTTCCGCACAAGGTCCTGCTGGCTTGATCCGCCGCTTTCCGACCGCGACCGTGCCGAGAGCGCCTGGTTCCACGCCATCTGCGTGCGAATGAACTCCTTGAAGTGTTCCTTGGTCACGCCCGACTGCGCCATGACGCCGTCAAGCTGCTGCAACTGCATCTTGTTGGACGAGGCGAAGCGCGCATACGCATCATTGACCTGCTTGTCGCTGATGCGCACGCCGATGCGGCGCGCTTCGGCCAGTTTCAGCGCCTGCTCGACCATTTCGTCTTCGGCATTGCCCTTCCTGCGCTGCAGCTTCAGAAAAGCCGCGCGGTGTTGGATGTCACCCGTGGTGACGGCGATGTCGTTGATGACGTATTTGATGGAACTCGCAAAAGCCGGCGGCGTCGGAACAATCACCGAAACGGATGTTGCCATCACAAGCAACGCGAAGCTCGCGGAAAAAAGAAAACGTCTCATCGAAAGCACTCGTTCTGGTTTCGGCCTTAGCTGCTACCTGGGGATATGAAGGATTTCGTGCATGCATTATGCGGCGAAACCATGTCCCGGCAGGACTATTCGAAGGCCGACGTCGCCGACCCGAAATCGCCCAGCGTACGGAACGAGATGTTGAAGCCGACGCTCTGCGATACTTCCTTCGTGGTCTGGCTGCGCGTTTCGGAGAACGTCATCAGATAGGAGAAGCATTCGTCGTCATAGGCGAAGCCGATGCCGTCCTTGATCAGGACGCTGTTCTCAAGGTCATAGGTTCCCGCGCTGAAGACGCGCCAGTTCTCCGCGAAGCGGGCGGAGCCGGCAAGCGTGATTTCATGGCGATCTGTTGTGAAGCCGTAGAGCGGCTGCGCCTGGATATAGGCGTATTTCGCCGAAACGCTGATCGGGGAGGCGCCGCTATAGGCCATCTTGACCTCGCCGCGGCGCATTTCGAGCGTGTTCTCATCGAACCGGCCGCTGAGCGAAGACGAGAAGCCTACGGGACTGGACACGCCGATCAGGCCGACGAAATCCGACACGTCGGTCTCAAGGCCGGAATAGGCGCCGACATTCACGAGGTCCGGGCTGTCGAAGGAATTCCGGCCACCCAACTGGTAGGACTGGCCGAACAGCGCGTTCGTACCCCAGCCATTGTCGTAGCTGCCCGAATAGCGGAAGCCGAGATTGGCGCGGCTGCCGCCTTCGATGCGGTCGTAGCCGGAGAACTTGTCACGCTCGAACAGGGTGCTGGCATCGAAGACGAAGCTCTGCGCATCCTCGTTCGGAACCGCGAGACCGCCGACATACTGCTCGTTCGGGCGCACGAACAGCTGCGCAACGGGTTCGACGACATGCGAGGAGCCAACACCTGAGAACAGTACCGGCCAGCGCATCTCGAGACCCAGCGTCGCCATCGCCCGGAAGAAGGAAGACTGCGTCTCCTCGGTGGTACCGAGCCGAGTGGCCATCTCATTGATTGCGTTCAACGAATCCTGTGACGCGTTCAGGTAGTTGGCGTCTGCCTGGAAAGCCAGCAGCGGCGTGAACACCAGGCCGCCATCCGTGATGATGTCTTTTTTCCACTCGGCTTGGCCGGTCAGGCGGCCGGAATCGCCTTCGACGCCGGGAACGCGAAACACGCCGTTAAGAGGAGGGGCAGCAGGAGGATCGGGCAAGAATCCGCTCGAGGAATCAAGGTCGTCCCGCCGCAGCGCGCGCGCATTCACGTTGAGCGAGAGTTGCCCGCCATAAAGCGGCGTGTCTGGGATATAGGCGTAGTCCAGCGACGGCAGCACCCAGGGTTGCTCGGCATCGCGGGCCGAAGGGTGGGTGTCCAGAAGATTTTCCTGAACGTCGAAATGCATGCCGCGCAGGTCGAAATAATTCCGGTCGTTCAATCCCGTCAGGTAAACCTCGGAGCGGATCACAGAGTCCTGGAGGCCGCCAATGCCATAGGTCTTGGAAAAATTCTTGTCCGACTGAACCAAGATGTTCCAGCCGAAATCCCAACGTTCATTGATGGCGAACTGGCCCTTGCTGCCCATCATCCCGCGCAGCTTGTTGGGATCACCCTTGGGTCCTGCGTCCACGGTATTCGGATCGAAGGCGCTCGGATCGTTCTGGCTGATACCAGCCATCTTCAGCGTGTATTCGCCGTTGTTGAATTTCTGGCGCCACTCGGCCTCGCCGAGGAAGCCCTGCTTGGTGAAGCCGGTGCCCGTCACCGTCAGGTCATAGGTGGGCGACAGGGCGAAATAGTAAGGCACCCTCACGCCGACGCCGAGCGTGTCCTTGTAGGTGATGCCGGGAATCAGGAAACCGCTCTTCCGCTTGACCGTCGGGTCGGCGATCTCGAAGGCAGGAAGATAGGCGATCGGGAAGCCGAAGAACTCGAAATTGGAATTCTCGAAACGAACCGTTTTCTTTTCGCCGTTCCAGATGATCTTGCGCGCCTTGATGCGCCAGACCGGAGCCTTGTCGGGCTGTTCCTCGCAGGGTTCGCAAGCCGTGTAGACGCCATTGTTGAACGTGGTGAGGACGCCGCCCTGGCGCTCCGCGCTCTCGGCAGCGAAATAAGTCTTGTCGACCGTCTCGACCCGCAGCGCGTTGACGAAACCGTCGGCGAAATCATCGGTGATGTCGATATGGTCGGAACTGATCTTGGTGCCGTCGCTGTTGACCAGCTCGACATTGCCGCTGGCGACGAGACGCTGGGTCTTGCGGTTGTATTCGACGCGCTGGGCGACCAGGTGGTTGCCGCCATATTCGATCTGCACGCCGCCGACAGCCGTCACCGTCTGGCCGTCATTGTCGTAGACCAGCGTATCGGCCTCGAGCAGCATCTGCGAGCCGGCAGGCACGCTTGCGGACGCCAGATCGCCGACTTCCTGAGCCAACGCCGGGCCGGCGATCAGGGAGCAGCCGATCAGGCACGCCAAGGCGCTGACACCGCTCAGGAGCGTCAACCTTGTTGGCCTACGGTTTTGCAGAACCGCCCCCTCCACTAGCCATCTTCCTTATACAGCAGGAACGTTATCCCGAAGAACATCGCGACGACAACGGGAAACCATGCCGCTACAACAGTTGGTACGAATCCCGCAACCCCAAAAGCCTTCACGAGAACCGAAACGACATAAAGCAGAAAGCCGGCCAATATGCCACCCAGAATCATCGTAGCCGACTGCCCCATCCGCGCAAAACGCATCGATACTGTAGCGGCGATCAATGTCATGGCGACCAGCAGAAAAGGCATGGCCACCAGAGAATCAAATTGCATGGCGAATGCATTGGCCTTGAGGCCGAACGAGCGGGCGACCTCGATCTTCGCCGGCAGCTCGTAAAAGGGGATCGTTTCCGGTCGGGCAAGACGTTCCTGGACAAATTCCGGCTTGAGATTGGTGGGGATTCTGTCGGTCTGTTTCGTCACCAGCGCATCGGCGCCTTTCATGATCCTGACGTTCTGAAGCTCCCAGTAACCATCGCGCAGGAAAACGCGCTTGGCGTCCTTCCTTTCGACGATATCGCCCTCGCGATCGAGGATGAAAAAAGAGGCGTCGGCCATTTCCAGGCCCTGATTGAGGATAGCCCGGGCGCCGATGATCGTATCGCCGGAATCGGTCTTCTGACGGAGCCATGGGGCGGCGTTGGCGGAAACCGCGTTGGATTTCCCGGAACGCAACTGGCTCTCGATCTGCTCGGAATGAGAAAACCCGGCAGCCGCCAGAGGGTTGAGAACGCCCACGGCCAGTATGCCGAACAGAAGCGCGCCGACGCAGGCGGGCAGCAGGAACTGCCACGCGGATATGCCCGCGGCACGGGCAATCACCAGCTCATAGCGCCGGTTCAGCGAAACCAGCATCGCCATGGCCGAGAAAAGCCCGACGAACGGTATCGTCTGCAGCATGATCATCGGCACGCGCAGAGCGGAGATTGCGAGACCGATCTGGTAGGAGAATCCGGGCAGGCGCGCCGTGCGGCTGGTCAATTCCGTGAAATCGATCAGGAAGACGAGCGCAAACAAGCCAAGGAAGAACCACAGCGTAATGGTGACGTAACGGATGAAGAAGTATCGGCCGAGGGTCCAACCCATCAGGCGGCTCCCTTCGGTGCCGGTCCGCCAAAGATTCGGTTCCGGATCGCCGTGAGATGGGCGAGCGCGCGCCGGCCGAACCCGGACAGCGTTTCCGCCCAACTTACCGGCAGGCTCATGGTACGATGAGTCCTGATGAACCATATCGCAACCAGCGAGATCACGATCGGCGCCAGATACATTACATAGATGAACGACGGCTGTATCCGGGCGCGGCCTTCGGCGAAGAAGCAGATCCACCGCACGATCAGGGCGATGCTGACCGCCGTTATCAGCGGATTGACGCGAGCCTCGCGATGCGACCGTGCGTCACCCGCCACCGCGAGCGCAATGAAGGCGAAGGCCAGCGGCAGAAGCCATTCCGAGAATCGTTTCGCCAGTTCCGTCCTGTAGAGATTGGGATTTTTCTTCGAGATCGAATCATTCGGGCTCGGGTTGAGCAGATATTGTGTGGTCTGGTCCTTGGGCAGCAGCCGCACTCCCGACACGTCATCGTCGAATGCCGAGAGATCGAAGGCATAGGAGGTGAAGGTGATCACCGAAACGTCTCCGGACGGCGTTTTGCGGTGAACGACGCCGTCGTTCATCACCAGCACCTTCTCGCCCTCGCGTTCCACGATGGCTCCAGTCTTGGCGTAGTAGACGAGATCGATGCCCTCCTGGCGGGAGTCGGCGACGAATATCTGGCCAAGGCGATTGTCAGCGAAGCGCTCGCCGATCTGGACGAACAAGCCATCATCGACCTTGCGGAAGGTGCCTTCCTGAATGATGACAGAGAGGAAGTCGGCGCGCGAATCGGCAACCAGCTCGCGATTGCGCTGACGGGCGTAGGGGTCGACGCCATTCTGGACGACGAAACAGAGGACACTGGCGCCGAGTGCCAGCAGGATGATCGGACGTATCACCGCGAGTCGCGACGCGCCGGCAGCGTTGATGACGACCAATTCCGAATCGGAATTCATCGCGCTCAGCGTCTGCGCGACCGCCAGGATCAGCGCAAAGGGCACGACGATGGTCAGCACGGAAGGCAGGATCAGCGTGGCGACCTCGAAGAACACCAGCGCCGATTGGCCGTTGTCGGTGACGAGGTCGATGCGCGCAAGCACCTGGGTGGTCCACACGATCGCCATCGTCCACGCCAGCGCCCCGACAAAGAGCGTGAAAGCGCGACGCATAATGTAGCGCTCGACTACCTTCATTCAGGCTCGCTCTTCTCGATTGGAACTTTCAGACATCGTACTCCGGACAAAGCTACCCGCCCGGTGACGCCCACACAACCGGTGCGATCTGGTTCCCGTCTCACATCGTGCTTGCCGGCGAGGGAGAGTCTCGACGCTAAGGGATAAAAAAGGACGAAAAGAGATGGTTAACAGACTGTTGTAGGGCAAATCCATGGCCAGGCGCGACCAATCGTCCGGGCTGGCGACGATGTTTTGGGGGGCCGGAACCGGCAGCGGGTTGCCAACCGGCGCAAAACCGCGAAATGTCGCGCATTATCCGATATGTCCCGAAAGCAGGTTTCAGTGGCTTCAATACCCGCAATTTCCTTCGCAAAACCGTCAACGCCGTCCAGGGGAACAGTCTTTCTTTTTGCCAGGGAAAGTCAGGGCCTGACCGAAGCCGCCAGAAGCTGTGACCCCGCCGGAGTGCTCGACCGCGCCTTTTCCGTCGCGGATTTTTCTGGCCAGTTCGGCGTTTCCGTCAATCTGCTCGCCCCCGAGGGCACTTCGCTCGACCGCCTTGTCGCCATCGGCGCCGGCAAGGAGGAATTGACGGAATACGCCTGGATGAAACTCGGCGGCATCATCGGCGCGGCCATCCGGACGGCGCAAGACGTCTCCATCGTGTTGGATATTGCCGATGCCGAGACAGGCGCTTCGGCTGCGGCAAATCTCGCCGCCGGCCTGATGCTCAGGACATATGCTTTCGACAAATACAAGACCAGGAAAGACAATGGCGATAAATCGCCCCGGAAGCCGGCGAAAATTGCCATCCACACCGCCGACCCGGCCGCTGCTAGGAAAGCGTTCGCCGATGCGAAGGCCGTCGTTAGCGGCGTGCTGCTGGCGCGCGACCTCGTCAACGAGCCCGCCAATATCCTCGGGCCGCTGGAGTTCGCAGCGGAGGCAGCGAAGCTCGCCGACGTTGGCGTCAAGGTGGACGTGCTGACCGAGAAGGAGATGAAGAAGCTCGGCATGGGCGCGCTGCTCGGCGTCGCGCAAGGCTCCCCCCGCGGCGCCCGCGTTGTCGTCATGCAGTGGACTGGTGGCAAGGCTAAGGACAAGCCCGTCGCCTTCATCGGCAAGGGCGTGACTTTCGATACCGGCGGCAACTCCATCAAATCGGCTTCCGGCATGGAGGAGATGAAGGGCGACATGGGTGGCGCCGCCGCGGTAGTCGGGCTCATCCATGCCCTGGCGACCCGTAAAGCCAAGGTCAATGTGGTCGGCGTCATCGGCCTGGTGGAAAACGCGGTGGACGGTCATGCCCAGCGCCCGGGCGACATCGTCACGTCCATGTCGGGCCAGACGATCGAAGTGCTGAATACCGACGCCGAAGGCCGTCTCGTCCTCGCCGACGCCATCTGGTACTGCAATGACAGGTTCCAGCCGAAGGCGATGGTCAATCTGGCAACACTGACCGGCGCCATCATGATCGCGCTCGGCCAGCATTATGCCGGGCTGTTCTCCAACAATGACGAACTGGCCGGCTGGATGATCGACGCCGGCGCGGCAACGCACGAGCGGCTGTGGCGGATGCCGCTCGGCCCGGAATTCGACAAGCTGATCGATTCGAAGAACGCCGATATGAAGAACATTGGCGGGCGTTATGGCTCGGCCATCGTCGCGGCTCAGTTCATCCAGCGCTTCGTCAAGGATACGCCCTGGGCGCATCTCGATATCGCCGGCACGGCGATGGGGGCGCCGGGAAGTGAAATCAACCAGTCATGGGGCTCGGGGTTCGGCGTGCGATTGCTCGACCGTCTCGTTCTGGATCATTATGAGGGATAGTCCGCCTGCACCCCAGATCGTTCCGCTGAAGCCATGACCGAAGTCCTGTTCTATCACCTCACCGAATCGACGCTGGAGGACGCGCTGCCGGACCTGCTCGAACGCAGTGTCGGGCGAGGGTGGCGGGCGATCGTGCAGACCGGCACCGAGGAACGCCGCGACGCGCTCGACCAGCATTTGTGGACGTTCCGCGACGATGCGTTCCTGGCGCACGCCAGATCGAATGAACCCTATCCCGCCGAGCAGCCGATCCTGCTGACGACGGACGACGACAACCCCAACCAGGCCAACATACGCTTCCTCGTCGATGGTGCATCGCCGCCAGATCTCGGTGCTTATGAGCGTGCCGTCTTCCTGTTCGACGGCCACGATGCGGGACAGGTCGATGCGGCGCGCGAGCATTGGAAGGTCATGAAATCGGCCGGTCACGACGTCACCTATTGGCAGCAGACACCCGATCGCCGCTGGGAGCGCAAGGCGTGAAGGCCGCACTCGCGCTCGGCAACTGGCGACCCTGAGAGAGACAGAATGCGTTTTCTTTTTCTGCTGATATTCCTGGCCGGCGGCGGCATGGCGGCCTATCCCTGGCTGTCGGCCAACATACTTGAGCATGAGGTCGGCAAGTGGCGCGTCTACGACGCCGCCGGCGGCTATGTGCCGGCGCAACCGAGGTTGAAGGAAGCCGACGCGCCGCTCAAGATTATGGTCGATCTGGCCACCACCGGCATCGGCAAACTGCCGCCGGACTCGGCCATCCTCACCCTGACCGCCTCGGTAAACGGCAAGACCGTGCTGGCCAGGGCCATGACCTTCGCCGACGCCACCGCGACCGACACCAACCCGCAGATGCAGGCGCGGGTTTATCGCGCCAGCGCCGGCGTGATCGACCCTGTCGAAGACGGTGCCTATCTCTTCACCGTCGGCAAGGGCGATGCCGAGACGGTGCCCGTTCAATCGGTGGACCTGATCCTCGCCACCGCCGGGCCACTGCCGGGTTCCCGCGTGCAGCCGCTGGGCTTCGCCGCCATGGCCATCGGCTTCATCGGCCTGGTGCTTGCCTTTCGAGGCGGCCGCGGCGGACAGCCTGAAAACCCGAACTCGCAGCCGCCGCCACCGCGCTGGGGCAGGGGCGGCTCGGCCTCCTGATGAACTACCGCCACGCCTATCACGCCGGGAATTTCGCCGATGTGGTCAAACACGCCGTGCTGGCGCGGCTGGTCGAGTATCTGAAGCAGAAGGACAAGGCGTTCAGGGTCATCGATACCCATGCCGGCATCGGGCTTTACGACCTGTCCGCTGCGGCGGCCGCCAAGACCGGCGAGTGGAAGGGCGGCATCGGCAGGCTGATCGACGCCCGACTGGGACCGGCCGGCACGCCATTGCTGGCGGGCTATCTGGACGCAGTCCGCGCAGCCAATCCGAAGGGCGGCCTGAAACGTTACCCGGGTTCCCCGGCGATCGTCAGGCATCTCCTGCGCAAGCAGGACAGGCTCTCGGCGATCGAACTGCATCCGCAGGACGCGGCGCGATTGAAAGCGCTGTTCGACGGCGATTTCCAGGTGCGGGTCATGCAGCTCGACGGCTGGCTGGCGCTCGGAGCGCATCTGCCGCCGAAGGAAAAGCGCGGACTTGTGCTCATCGATCCACCTTTCGAGGAGGGTGGGGAGTTCCTGCGCCTGACGGAAGGGCTCGCCAAGGCACACCGGCGCTGGCCAAGCGGGATCTACGCGCTGTGGTATCCGATCAAGGACCGGGTGGCGGTTGCGGGGTTCCGCAAGGGATTGGTCAATTCCGGCATCGCCAATATTCTGGACGTGACCCTTGATGTCAGGACGTCGTCTGGCGAGCCGAGACTGGACGGGACCGGCATGATCGTCGTCAATCCGCCGTTTACGCTGGAACGCGAATTGCGTGTCATCCTGCCGGAACTGTGCGCCATCATGGCCGTTGACGATGGCTCGGCGTGGAAACTGGAATGGCTTGCCGGTGAAGCGCCTGTCGCCAAATCCGACGGCGCCCCACAATTCGACGGCGCTTGACCGCGACCGGACGAAACCTCACAGTGCTTTCAGATTTTCCAAGAGGCCGACATGACTCGTTTCGTCAAAACCCTGCTTGCCCTGCTGACCGGCCTGGCATCGCCGCTGGCTGCCGTTCCGATGGCCTCGTCCGCCGATCTGCAATCCTCCGTCTATGAGAGCGATCCGGGCGTGTGCGGCGAAGCCTGGGTTCTCAACAAGATCACCAGCCGCTTCCGCTATCAGGTCACCCATGTTCCGCATCTGGGCGATGTGAACATTGTCGACTTCCGCAGGATTCACGAGCGCCGCTATCTGCCGGCGCGCGAGGATCGCCCGATTGGCCGCCGCTACTGCGGCGCGACCGTCGCGCTTTCGGACGGTCACGATCGCACCGTCTGGTATCTTATCGAGGAAGGCCAGGGCTTCGCGTCCATCGGCAACAATGTCGAATTCTGCGTCGCGGGCTTCGATCGCTGGCTGGTTTATAACGGCCGTTGTCGTATTCTGCGCTAGGACGGAAGTTTCCGATGTCGGGGTTGCGCCGGAGATTGCTGCCGGCGGTTCTGGCGTCGCTTGCCCTGCTGGCGGTGGCCTGCGCTCCGGCTGATGACGGGAAAACGCGGGAAAAAAACGCTCCTGCTGGACCCGGGCAAAAGACATCGTCGAAAGAGCAGACATCCGTCAAAGGGGAGAGCATCCCAGCCGGCAGCGGTTTCGATTTCTACGTGCTGTCGCTGTCCTGGTCGCCGAGCTACTGCGAGGCCGAAGGCGCCGACGCCAACCGTCAGCAATGCGGCGCGGCGCGTCCCTATGCGTTCATCGTGCATGGTCTGTGGCCACAATTCGAACGCGGCTTTCCGCAGGATTGCCCCACTGACCGTTCCAAGGTGCCGGATGCAACGGTGCGTAGTCTTTACGACCTGATGCCCTCGGCTGGACTGATCCGTCACGAATGGCAGACGCATGGCACTTGCAGCGGCCTCGGCCAGCAGGATTATTTCCGGGTGTTGCGCGCCGCCCGCGAAAAGGTCGCCATACCGGGGGCGTTCCGCCGGCTCGACGACTATCGCACGCTTTCGCCGCAGGACGCCGAAACGGCTTTTCAGGAATCGAACCCCGACCTGCCGCCCGACGCGATCGCCGTTACCTGCGACCGCCGCTATCTGCGCGAGGTCCGCATCTGCCTGACCAGAGACCTCGAGTTCCGCGCCTGCCCGGAAATCGATCGCAAGGCCTGCCGGGCGTCGAAGGTTGTGATGCCACCGGTGCGTGCGTCATCGAACACCCGGTAATGTGCGAACAATGATTGCGCCGATTCCGGCTGTTGCCTTCGGTACGCCGCACCGTACAGTGCCGCCGACCAAAAACAGGATGCTCCCATGCCTAGACTGCTCTACGCTTCCGCGTCGCCCTACAGCGCCAAGGTGCGCATGGCGGCGCTCTATGCCGGCATCGCCATCGATGCCGTTCCGGTGAAAACGGATGACGAACCTTCCTTGCTCATCGACGCCAACCCGCTCGGAAAAATACCGACCCTGATCCTGGACGATGGACGCGCTGTCTATGACAGCAGGGCGATCACCCAGTATCTCGGCCGGCTTTCAAGGAACGTGCTGTTTCCACGCAATCCGGAAAAACGGCTGGACGCCGAAGTTCTCGAGGCGCTTGCGGACGGCATCTGCGATAGCGCTTTGTCGATGGTCTACGAGCGGCGTCTCCGTTCCGAAGACAAGATTTCGGAAGAATGGCTTGAAAAGCAGTGGTCGAAGATCACCCGGGGCCTAGATGTGCTCAACGCCAACCCGCCGAAACTGCCGGCCAGGATAACCGTCGGCCAGATCGCGCTGCGGGCGACGCTCGGCTATCTGGCGCTGCGGTTTCCGGGAAAGTGGGAGAAGGGCCGGTCGCGGCTGGTTCGATGGGCTGTGCGCTTCGACGAAAAATTCCCGCAGCTCAAGCCATTCATACCGTCCTGATCGGCAGGCAATAAAAAAGCCGGGCGCGAAGCCCGGCTTTTCTTTTCGTCCGATCGTCAGATCAGAACTTCATACCGACGCCGAAGTTGACGCGGTTGTCGCTCGACTCGACGTTGCCGGCATTCGAGAAGTCCTTGTCGCCGTAATCGGTGTAGCGATACTCGACACGACCGAAGACCTGCTCGGTGATCTTGATGTCCGTACCCACGCCGGCCGTCCAGCCAAGCATGGTGTTGGTGTCGCGACCAGCTGCGTTGGAGACCTTCAGCCTCTGTGCAGCGCCACCGGCGGTGCCATAGACGAGGATGTCCGGGCTGACAGCGTAACCGAGACGGGCACGGAGCGATCCGTCGACGCCCGACTTGGAGTTTTCGCCGGCATTGCTGCCTTTTTCGCCGTTGTAGCCGACATCGCCTTCAACGCCGTAGACGAAGTTGTCGGACTGCCAGTTATAACCGGCGAACGCGCCACCGAGGAAGCCATCGGTATCGATGTCGTTGCCCGGCGTATGCGTGGTGCCGGCAAAGCCGTAGCCAACGGTCAGACCGGCATAGGGGCCAGCCCAGGAGGCAACCGGCAGCTCAGCAATGGGAGCCGGAGCCGGGGGCTCTTCCGAGACCACGTCGGCGGCGAAAGCAGGCATCGCGGTAGCAAGGGCGAGAATTCCAAGCGCCGCTGCAGTCGGCCTCGCAAATTTGAGGTTCGTTTTCATTCTTTTACTCCTTAAGCCACAGCACATGGGCTCGTTGTCATGAACACCTCCGACCCGTCCGAGGGGAGTAACGGATCCGGCGTTCATCTGTTCCGGAATGTGGTGGCCAAATGCGGCTGAAGCGAACCTGAACTTGGGTCATTCCCCGGCGCGAATGAGGCGGAAAATGGACGTTGCATCTGTGCAACATGTTTTGTCAGCAGACTGGAGGAGGGGGGTCGCAAGCCGGCTTGGAGCAAGGCGTCCGAAAGCCTATATTGGGTTTCAGCCTGCCGAATCCTTCAGCGGATTCGAGCGTTTCGAGTGCCCTTTGCCACAATGCTGCCCAAGGTAAGAACGGCAATTAACGGTTGGCCGGTCAAATTTGGCCGAACCGGGCTTTTGCGGGACAAAACAAGGATTGACAGATGAAGGAAGCCGCCGGAACGGCGCTGGTTACGGGAGGATCGAAGCGGCTTGGCAGGGCGATTGTCGAGGATTTGGCGGCGCACGGCTTTGCCGTCGCGATTCATGCGAACAGCTCTCTGGATACGGCCGAGGCTCTGGCCGCGGAAATCAACCTTGCAGGTGGCCGCGCCGCCGCAATCGGCGCCGATCTGACCGACATGGCCGCCGCTGCGGGGCTCATCGACCGAGCCGCCCGCCAGCTCGGGCCGATTTCGCTTCTCGTCAACAACGCGTCGATCTTCGAAAATGATTCCGTTCTGGATTTCGATTGGCAAAATTGGGACAGGCACTTCGCCATCCATGTGAAAGCGCCGGCCATCCTGACGCAGACCTTCGCCAAGGCGTTGCCGGCGGCTTTGGACGGGCTTGTCGTCAACATTGTCGATCAGCGCGTCTGGCGGCCGACGCCACACTATTTCTCGTATACGCTTTCCAAATCCGCACTGTGGGCGGCGACCCAGACAATGGCGCAAGCGCTGGCGCCGCGCATCCGGGTCAACGCTATCGGCCCGGGCCCGTCCCTGCGCAGTGCGCGCCAGTCGGATCAGGACTTCCAGCACCAGGTCGACAATCTGATGTTGAAGCGTGGCCCGGAATTGCCCGAATTCGGCGCAACGATCCGCTATCTCTGGCAGGCGCGCTCGATCACCGGCCAGATGATCGCCCTCGACGGCGGCCAGCATCTTGCCTGGCAGACGCCGGATGTGACAGGCATGGTGGAATGAGTCCTGCAAACGTCAGAAGTGGAGCGCGTGGCCTGACCGCGGCGGACGATCTTCCCGAGGTCGATGCCATTGACGATGAAATAGTCGAAGCACCAGTTCCGTCCGGCCCCGAGATCGCTTTCACGGCCATAGACTGGACGCCGCATGCCGGCGATGCCGACGGCATGATCGGCGCCGAGGTGATCCAGACGCTGGTGAAGCGCCTCCCCAATGCGCCGGGCGTTTACCGGATGATGAATGCGACCGGCGACGTGCTCTATGTCGGCAAGGCGCGCAGCCTGAAGAAGCGCGTCACGCAGTATGCGCAGGGACGGTTCCACACCAACCGCATCGGCCGGATGGTGCGCGAAACATCGACGATGGAGTTCGTCGTCACCCGGACCGAAATCGAAGCGCTTCTTCTGGAAGCCAATCTTATCAAACGCTTGCGTCCGCGTTTCAACGTGTTGATGCGGGATGACAAATCGTTCCCCTACATCCTTCTGACCGGCGACCATGCGTCTCCGGGCATCTACAAGCATCGCGGCGCCCGTTCGCGTAAAGGCGAGTACTTCGGCCCGTTCGCCTCGGCGCAGGCGGTCGGGCGCACCATCAACGCATTGCAGCGCGCTTTCCTGCTGCGCAGCTGTACCGATTCTTTTTTCGAAAACCGCACGCGGCCGTGCCTGCTCTACCAGATCAAGCGATGCGCCGGCCCCTGTACCGGTGAGATTTCTCACACTGCCTACGCAGAACTGGTCGGCGAGGCGAAGGGCTTCCTTTCCGGCCGCAGCCAGAAAGTGAAGACGGAAATGTCGTCCGCCATGCAGGAGGCGTCGGCAGACCTCGATTTCGAGCGCGCCGCCGTTTATCGCGACCGGCTGGCGGCCCTGGCGCATGTGCAAAGCCATCAGGGCATCAACCCGCAATCCGTCGAGGAGGCGGATGTCTTCGCCATCCATCAGGAGGGCGGGCAGGTGTGCATCCAGGTGTTCTTCTTCCGGACAGGACAGAACTGGGGCAACCGCGCCTATTTCCCCAAGGCCGATCCGGCGCTGGAAGCATCGGAGGTGCTGGGTTCCTTCCTGGCGCAGTTCTATGACGACAAGCCGACGCCTCGTTCCGTGTTGTTGTCGCAGGAAGTGCAGGATCAGGAATTGCTCGTCGAAGCGCTTTCGACGCGGGCAGGGCGCAGGGTGTCCATCAATGTCCCGCAGCGTGGCGAGAAGAAGGATCTGACCGACCATGCGCTGCAGAATGCCCGGGAAGCGTTGGGCCGCCGGCTGGCCGAGACCTCGACGCAGGCCCGCCTGTTGACCGGCTTCGCCGAAACCTTCGGCACCGAAAAGCCGCCCGTACGCATCGAGGTCTATGACAACTCCCACATCATGGGCACGAACGCTGTCGGCGCCATGATCGTCTCGGGGCCGGAAGGGTTCGTGAAGAACCAGTATCGAAAATTCAACATCCGCTCGACCGACATCACGCCGGGCGACGATTTCGGCATGATGCGCGAGGTCATGGAACGGCGGTTTTCAAGGCTGCTGAAGGAGCATGGCGAGGAGACCGGCGCTGGCTCGGACAGCGACGATGTCTCCGGCTCCTTCCCGGCCTGGCCCGACGTCATCCTGATCGATGGCGGGCAGGGCCAGATGTCGGCTGTCCGCAAGATCCTGTCCGATCTTGGCATCGAGGACCGGGTCGTCGCCATCGGCGTCGCCAAGGGCCAGGACAGGGAAGCCGGGCGCGAGCGGTTCTTTGTCGAGGGCAAGCCGTCCTTCTCGCTGCCCGTTCGCGACCCGGTGCTTTATTTCGTCCAGCGGCTGCGCGACGAAGCCCATCGCTTTGCCATCGGTTCGCACCGCGCCCGGCGCAAGAAAGAGATGATAAAGAGCCCATTGGACGAAATCAGCGGAATTGGCCCGGGCCGTAAGCGCGCCTTGCTCCTGCACTTTGGCACGGCGAAGGCTGTTGGCCGCGCGGCGATGGAGGATCTGATGAGCGTAGATGGAATTTCCGAATCCGTCGCGCGGCTGGTGTACAACCATTTCCATGAAACATGAGGGGATGCGGTCATGAATGCGACACATCGCTCTCGCCACAATTGACGGACGGCTGTCCGTTTCGTCTGGTCAGCCGAATTTCGCCAGTTGACCCGCTACATGCGCTTCTGATTTGAGTACCGAGGCGGAAGAAAGATCAGGAACCCATGGCCAAACGCGCATTCAATCTTCCCAACATGCTGACCTACGCCCGGATCGTGGCGGTGCCGCTGGTGGTGCTGTGCTTTTTCCTCGAAGGGCACTTGAAGTCCAGCGACTTCGCCCGCTGGTTGGCGCTGTTGATCTTCCTGCTCGCTTCCGTGACCGACTATCTTGACGGCTACCTGGCGCGGGCCTGGCAGCAGACGTCCAACATAGGCAGGATGCTGGACCCGATCGCCGACAAGCTTCTGGTCGCTACATGCCTGCTGCTTCTCGCCGCCGATACCGACCGCCATGCCGGGATAGCCGGCTGGTCTCTATGGGCTGCGATCATCATCCTGTGCCGGGAAATCCTGGTGTCGGGGCTGCGCGAATATCTGGCGGCACTCAAAGTCTCTGTGCCGGTCACGCAATTGGCCAAGTGGAAGACTGCCATCCAGATGGTCGCCATCGCCTTCCTGCTCGCCGGTCCGGCTGGCGACAAGATCTTCCCGCTCACGACACAAATCGGACTGGTGCTGCTTTGGATCGCCGCCGTGGTCACCCTATATACGGGCTACGATTATTTCCGTGCCGGTCTGAAGCACATTGTCGACGAATAGACGGTCATGAAACTGATCTATTTTGCCTGGGTCCGGGAACGGATCGGTAAGCCGGAAGAGGAAATCGATCTTCCCGCCGGTATCGAGACCGTGTCCGATCTCCTGCGCTGGCTGCGCGGGCAGGGCGACGAATATGAGCACGCTTTGCAGGTTCCGGAAGTGATCCGCGTCGCCATCGACCAGGAGCACGTCGATCATCGCGAGAAGATCGGCGGCGCCCGCGAGATCGCGCTGTTTCCGCCGATGACGGGCGGCTGACGCCATGACCGCTCCGGTCTTGCCGAGCGTGCGCATCCAGGCCGAGGATTTCGACCTTGCCGCGGAGATGGCCCGCGTCGCGGCCGGTCGCAAAGACATTGGCGCCATCGTTACCTTTTCGGGGCTTTGCCGCGACGAGGCCGGCGCGCTGGCTGCGCTTGAGCTGGAACACTACCCAGGCATGGCCGAGGCCGAGATCGGACGCATCGCTATGGAAGCTATGGCGCGCTGGCCGCTGCAAGGCCTGACGGCGATCCACCGCTACGGCAAGGTCAGGCCGGGCGAGAATATCGTTCTTGTGATTGCGGCTTCCGCGCATCGTCAGGCGGCTTTCGAGGCCGCCAGTTTCCTGATGGATTATTTGAAATCGCGCGCGCCTTTCTGGAAGAAAGAGCATCGTGCGGACGGAACGCAGGGCGCGTGGATCGACGCCAAGGAGGCGGATGAACGGGCTACAGCGCGTTGGGATCGGACTTCCCCACTGGACAGGAAGGCGTAGAACGCGGCGGGGACGCCGTTCTCGAACATACCCGAAGAACGCCGCCGGCCCGCCTTGGATTGTCCGCATTCCTTCTGCCATCTAGTGGCAAAGGAGAACCTCAATGCTGGACCGGATCGCGGAATTCTTCATCTTCGGATTTGCGCCACTCGTCGTCGGCATGCTGGCGACGCCGGATTTCTCCATGGCCGCCGAACAGACGCTGACCGGCGAGGCCACATATCGCGAGCGGATCGCATTGCCGCCGAATGCCGTGCTTACCGTCCAGCTTGCCGATGTCTCACTGGCGGATGCGCCTGCCGCCATGGTAGCTGAACGGGAGTTTCGTCCGGCCGGCCAGGTGCCGGTCAAGTTCGAGCTGAAGTTCGATTCTTCCGCCATCCAGCCCAAAATGACTTATGCGCTGCAGGCCCGCATCACAGTCGACGACAAGCTGATGTTCATCAACGATGAGCGCCTGCAGGTCGATCCGCTCACGGCCGGGCCACAGAAGATCATGTTGAAGATGGTGAAAAACTGATCGCGGCGAACGACGGACAACAAAAAAGCCGGGCAGAAGCCCGGCTTTTTATTGAACGTTTGCGACCTTAGCCGACGACTTCCGTGTCGGAGAACCAGTACTTGATTTCCTGCGCGGCGGTCTCCGGCGCATCGGAGCCGTGGACCGAGTTCTCGCCGATGGAAACCGCGTGGACCTTGCGGATGGTGCCTTCGTCGGCATTGGCCGGATTGGTGGCTCCCATTACTTCGCGGTTCTTGGCGATGGCGTTCTCGCCTTCGAGAACCTGTACCACGGTCGGGCCGGACGACATGGACTCGACCAGTTCTTCGAAGAAGGGCCGGCCCTTGTGCACGGCGTAAAAACCTTCCGCCTCGCGACGGCTCATCCACACGCGCCTTGAAGCCACAACGCGCAGGCCGGCGTCTTCCAGCATCTTGGTGATTGCGCCGGTCAGGTTGCGCCGGGTCGCGTCCGGCTTGATCATCGAAAAGGTGCGTTCGAGCGCCATGGTCTGTCCTTGTGCGGATAGGAATTGCTGAGTGGCGCGCTCTATACAAGCCGCCCGGCCCATTGCCAAGGCCTCGCTTCCCTCACGCCGCGGCCGCGACCCTTCGCCCCAGTCCATCGAAAAGATCGAGACAGCGCTCGAACCAGGCATTCACCGGATCGCCGTCCTCCAGTAACGGATACGAGGTCGAGACCCGCGCCCACTGCAACGCGCCGAAAACGATGTAGTCGGTAAAGAGCGGCGACGATCCGCCGATATAAGGTTGATATTTGAGCGTTTCGCGCACGGGATCCAGCCGCTTGCGGAATGCCGGCAGATGTTCGTCGCGTTCGGCATCCACTTGCTCGAGCGGCTTGCCGTAGCGCGCTTCGCGGCTTTGGCGGAAGTAGACCATGTTTTCCGCATCCTGCAGGCGGTAGATATCCATCAGCGCAACCGATCCCAGGAAGGGGTGAAGCTGCGTCTGCGACCAGCGTTCGATGAAACGCGCCGAGGCCTTGCCGCCTTCTCCGCCGAAAAGCGTTGGCCGTTCGGGATAGGCGTCATCCAGATAGACGGCGATGGCGAACGAATCTGCTACTATCTTGTCGCCGTCGCGGATGACGGGAACGATCTTGGCTCCGCCTTCGACATGAGGAACCTCAAGGAACCGGGTCGGCACTGCTGTGAAGCCGAGCCCCTTGTGCGCGAGCGCCATTCTTGCCTTCCAGCAATGCGGACTGAAAGGGCGCGACACGTTCTTGCCGACGAGGTCATAGAGCAAAATGGTCATTGGCGTTCCTGACTGCCGAGGTTAGGTAGTGCGCCGAAGCGCCAGCCTGCGAGGGACAAACGGTGAAACAGCATTTCATGATGCTTGCGGCCTATAATCAATGGGCCAACAACAGGATATACGATGCTGCCGCCGAGCTGACCGACGAGGAGTTCAGCCGCGATGTCGGCGCGTTCTTCGGTTCGATGATGGGCACGCTCAACCATCTCCTGGTGACTGACCGCATCTGGATGAAGCGGTTTACGGGCGAGGGGGACGCCCCGTCCCGGCTGGATGCGATCCTGCACAAGGCTTTCCCGGTCCTGCGCACCATGCGCGAAAACGAGGATCGCCGCATCCTCGACTGGGTCGATTCCCTCGATGCCAAGGCGCTTGCAGGCCGCTTCACCTATATGACGGCGACCGACATGCGAACCATCTCGCAACGGCTGTCACCAGCGCTCGACCACCTTTTCAATCATCAGACGCATCATCGTGGCCAGGCCCATATGATCCTGACCGTCCTTGGAAAGTCCTCCGTCCAGCTGGACCTGATTTATTTCCAGCGGACCGAGGACGGTCGCGCATTCGCTTGATAAGGTCGAAGGTCATATAGACTTATATGCAAGGTGACCTTGTCTTTGGACAGCATGATTCAAATTAAATATATGTTAAATATAAGTTTACGGCATTCGTAAAACCGCAAAAAACCAAGAACCAGCAATTAGACTTCTAAGAAGAAACCAAAAGTATTCTTTATTCGTAGTCAAATGTGCGAGGGGCCATCGCTCGTCGTGATTTTGAGGCAACCTATGGAGAATATCATGGCAAACGTCATCCAAAGACTAGCCGGTACGCTGGCGGCGGGAGTGATTGTCGCTGCGGTTTCTATTCCGGCCTATGCAATCGACATCGGCAACCGCGACGGAGGTTTCGGTGTGTCTGTCGGTATAGGCGGTTCCAACGGCCTCGGCGTCGATGTAGGCGCCACGGTAGGAAGCCGGACGAACGGCATCAATGTCGATTCCAACACCAAGGTGGGTAGCAGCTCGGGTCTGGCCGTCTCCCGTACGACCGCCTCTGTTGGCGGCGCCAATGGCATCAATGCCAAGGCAAACGCCGATGTCGCCACCAGCAAGGGTCTGGCGGATGCAGACGTCACCGCTTCGATCGGCGGCACCAATGGCATCAATGCCAATGTCAATGCCAATGTCGGCGGACCGAAGACCGTCGATCTGGGTATCGATATAGGCATCGGCGGACCTGGCGGACCTGGTGGCCCCGGAGGTCCCGGAGGTCCCGGCGGGCCTGGCGGCCCTGGTGGTCCTGGTGGGCCGGGCGTGAACCCGAACACCCCAAGTGTCATTGCCGATCTCTCTGCCGGCGAGGTCACGAGGCTGAAGCGCCGCTGTGTCGACGTGCTGAGCGGTGGCGGCGGCTACGATCCCAGCCTGCGCCAGCTCTGCATGATGCTGCGGCAGCTCCGCTAACGCTGAACCCCTCGGTTCACAGTGAACATCCTGAAACGGCCCGCTTCGGCGGGCCGATTTCTTTCGTGGCGCACAGTCTTGCGCAATGCGGCCTCGCCGTGCAAAACCGCCGCGCCATGCTTGCAATCAACGATCTTTCACTCCGCATCGCCGGACGCCTTCTCCTCGACCATGCTTCCTTGACGCTGCCTGCGGGCACCAAGGCAGGCCTTGTCGGCCGCAACGGCACCGGCAAGACGACGCTGTTTCGCGCCATAACCGGCGACCTGTCATCCGAGACTGGTTCCGTCAGCATCCCGAAAAATACCCGAATCGGACAGGTGGCCCAGGAAGCGCCGGGAACCGAAGAGCCGCTTATCGAGATCGTGCTCAAGGCCGACAAGGAACGGGCAGCCTTGCTGGAAGAGGAAAAAACAGCGACAGACCCCGACCGCATCGCCGAGATCCATATCCGGCTGGCCGATATTGATGCGCATTCGGCCGAATCCCGCGCCGCCACCATTCTGGCTGGCCTCGGATTCGACGATGACGCGCAGAAACGACCGGCGGCGTCCTTTTCGGGCGGCTGGCGCATGCGCGTCGCGCTCGCCGCGGTGCTGTTTTCCGAGCCGGACTTGCTGCTGCTCGACGAGCCGACCAACTATCTGGATCTCGAAGGCACGCTGTGGCTGGAAAACTATGTGGCGAAATATCCGCATACGGTTCTGCTGATCTCGCACGACCGCGATCTTCTCAACCGCGCCGTCAATTCGATCGTTCATCTCGACCAGAAGAAACTGACCTTCTGGCGCGGCGGCTACGACCAGTTCGAGCGGCAGCTTTCCGAACAGCGCGAGCTGCAGGAGAAGGGCCGCGTCAAGCAGGAGGCGCACCGCAAGCACCTGCAATCCTTCATCGATCGTTTCCGGGCAAAGGCCTCCAAGGCGCGGCAGGCGCAGTCGCGCATCAAGGCGCTGGAGAAGATGAAGCCCATCGGCGCGATTCTCGACGACAATGTGCGCCCGTTTTCATTTCCGGAGCCGGTCAAGATCGTGGCGTCGCCGATCGTCGCGCTGTCCGGCGTTGATGTCGGCTATGCGCCGGGACAGGCCATTTTGAAGAAGATGACGCTGCGAATCGACGCCGACGACCGCATCGCCTTGCTCGGCGCCAACGGCAACGGCAAGTCCACCTTCGCCAAGCTTTTGGCAGGGAGGCTGAAGGCCGGTACGGGAACGATGACCGTAGCCCCCGGGCTGAAGGTCGCAATCTTCGCCCAGCACCAGCTCGATGACCTGCGCCCCGAGGAAAACGCCTACGAGCATGTTCGCCGGCTGATGCCGGAGGCGCCGGAATCAAAAGTGCGGGCCAAGGTCGCCAATTTTGGCCTTCCCACCGAGAAGATGAACACCGCCGCAAAGGATTTGTCCGGCGGCGAGAAGGCCCGGCTTTTGATGGGATTGGCAGCCTTCGATGGACCGAACCTGTTCATCCTCGACGAGCCGACCAACCACCTCGACATCGATTCACGCGAGGCGCTGGTCCATGCGCTGAACGATTTTCCCGGTGCTGTCATCCTGATTTCGCATGACCGCCACTTGCTGGAAGCCACCGCCGACAGGCTCTGGCTGGTCAAGGACGGTGCGGTCCATCCCTATGACGGCGATCTCGACGATTACAAGACGCTGGTCACCGGAGTCTCCTCCAACAGCCGCGAGAAGCGCGAGGCGGACAAAGCGTCCAAGGCCGACCGGCGTCGCGAAGCCGCCGCCCGCCGCGCCGCACTGGAGCCGCTGGCCAAGGAAATCCGCGCCACCGAAGGGCTGATGGATCGGCTGCGCAAGCGCCTCGACAGCATCGAGGACGAGCTGGCCAATCCAGCGCTCTATGAGAAGGACCCGGTCGGCGCCACAAGGCTCGCCAAGGAGCGCTCGCAGCTATCGTCACAGCTCGCCGGGCATGAGGAACGCTGGCTGTCGATGAGCGCTGAGTATGAAGAGGGGATAGCCGAATAGGCTTTCGGGTCGGGGCAACGCTGCCTCGCCCGAAAACCCTTCCTCCCGTGGACCGCCGGAGAGATGTGGGACAGTTTCGTCTACCTCCTTCCGTCACGGGCTCAACGGCTTAAACGGCTTCCGCCGGTTCTCGTGCAATCCTTTCAAACAGCAGTTTCGCCGCCGTTTTTGCACCATCGGCATTCATGGTGAGCGCGACGGCGCTGGCGCGTGCGCGCGTCCGGGGTGCCAGCGCCTTTGCAAGCGCTGCCGACAGGGATTCGAGCGTCGGCACCGCGCCGTCATGCGCGACCCCCACCCCCAGCGCGGCCACCTGCGTCGCCCAATAGGGCTGATCGACGATCTGCGGCACGATCACCTGCGGGTTGCCCGACCGCGTCGCCGTTGTCGTCGTCCCCGCGCCGCCATGGTGGATAATCGCGGCGACCCGGCGAAACAGCGCCTGCTGGTTGACCTCGCCGACGAGAAAACAGTCGTCGCCGTCGTCGAGCAGGGCCGCGTTGGCCCAGCCGCGCGCCACGACCGCACGATGGCCCTGTGCACGCACGGCTTGTATCGCGGTGTGCGCCGCATCCCTCGTGGTCGGCAAGGCGATGCTGCCGAAACCCACATAGACGGGCGGGCTGCCCTTTTCCAGGAAAGCGTCAAGATCGGCTGGCAGCGGGCGTTCGTCCCGCAGTACCCACGCGCCGGTCTGTATCGCGGCGCACAGGTCCGTCGGCTGCCAGGGCCAGAGGACTGGATCGGAAGCCAGCAGCGGCCGATCGGTGAAAACATGGTCGCGGACGTTATCGATTTCAGGCAGGCCGATCGCGGCACGGTGGGCGTTTACAGCGCCGCTGAACCGCGCGTTCATGGCGCTGGCGTTCAGATCCCACAGCGCTCGCGGGTCGTTGACCTCGGGCGGCAGCGGGTCGCCTGGATAGCGGTAAGGCCGATGATGATGCGACGGCAGGAACAGCGGGCAGAAGCTGGCGTGGAAATAAGGAACGCCCATTTTTTCGGCCACGCATTGCGCCGCCGCCGCCGACGGCATCAGGCCGGTCGCCAAGATGGCGTCGCATCCCTCGGCCGCCGCGCCTACCGCCTCATACTGTCCGGCGATCATTTCCGTCGCCAGCTGGTTGAAATCCGCCGGCGCCGATGGTTTTGCCTTGTCCTTGATCCAGGTGCGGACCGAGGTGAAGGCAGGCGCCAGAGGGACGCCGGCGCGCGCCAGAAGGTCGACGAACTCATCGTCGGGCGGCGCCGAAACCACGGCCTCGACGCCCAGTGCCTGCAAGGCGACGCCCAGCCCGGCCAACGGCTCGGTGTCGCCGCGCGATCCATATGTCGAAAGCAATACACGCATTCGCTATCCCTTCTTTCCGGTTCAGGGACGCGTTCATACAGCCGGGCATGGGTCTTGCCGCAAGTCCCCACTGCGCCATATCTATGGCATGGAGGGGAGAATATCGGCTGGATGGCCGTCCCGACTCCGGCAAGCAACGAATTTGGCGCAGACGCTGGCTCTACCCGTTGCGCTTATTTCCCGCTAGTTTCGATGCATGAACCAGCATGCTCCGCTCCGCATCGGCCACTCCGCCTGTCCGCACGACTGTCCATCGACCTGCGCGCTCGATGTCGAGCTGCTCGGGCCTGACCGCATCGGCCGCGTCCACGGCGCCAGGGACAACAGCTACACGGCCGGTGTCGTCTGCGCCAAGGTCGCCCGCTATGCCGACCGCATTCATCATCCCGACCGCCTGCTGAAACCGCTGATACGCGCCGGAAGCAAGGGCGAGGGCGTCTGGAAGGAGGCGAGTTGGGAAGCGGCGCTCGATCTCGTCGCCGAAAAGTTCGACGCCGCGGAAGCCAACTACGGCTCGGAAACGGTGTGGCCCTATTTCTATGCCGGCACCATGGGGCTGGTGCAGCGCGACGGCATCGAAAGGCTGCGGCACGCCAAGAAATATTCCGGCTTCTTCGATTCGATCTGCACCAATCTCGCCTGGACCGGCTGGTTCATGGGGGCAGGGGCGCTGCGCGGCGCCGACCCGCGCGAGATGGCGAAATCGGACTGCGTCGTGATCTGGGGCACCAACGCCGTCGTCACACAGGTCAATGTGATGACCCACGCGATCAGGGCCCGCAAGGAGCGCGGCGCCAGGATCGTCGTCATCGACATTTATGAGAACGCCACGGTCAAACAGGCTGACATCGGCCTCGTGCTCAAGCCCGGCACCGATGGCGCGCTGGCCTGCGCGGTCATGCACATCCTGTTCCGCGACAATCTTGCCGACCGTGCCTATCTGGAAAAATACACCGACGACCCGAAAGGCCTGGAAGCGCATCTGCGGGACAGAACGCCCGAATGGGCGGCGGCGATCACCGGCCTGCCGGTGGAGGAGATCGAGGCCTTCGCCCGGCTGGTCGGCACCACCAGGCGAACCTTCTTCCGCCTCGGTTATGGCTTCGCGCGCCAGCGCAACGGCTCGGTGAACATGCATGCCGCCCTGTCCGTCGCCGCCGTCACCGGCTGCTGGCAGTATGAGGGCGGCGGTGCCTTCCATTCCAACTCCGGCGTGCTCAAGCTGCACAGCGACGTCGTCAAGGGTGCGCGGCTGCGCGATCCCGGTATCCGCTATCTCGACCATTCACGCATCGGCCCTGTGCTCACCAACGCGCCAGACGCGCTCTATGGCGGCCCGCCGGTCACGGCCATGCTGATCCAGAACACCAATCCGGCGAATGTCGCGCCGGAACAGCGGCTGGTGAAGCAGGGTTTCCTGCGCGAGGACCTGTTCACCTGCGTGCACGAGCAGTTCATGACCGATACGGCCAGGCTCGCCGATGTCGTACTGCCGGCGACGATGTTTCTGGAGCACGACGATATCTACAAAGCCGGCGGCAACCAGCACATCATCCTGGGTCCCAGGCTGATCGACCCTCCGGAAGGGCCGCGCCCCAACCATTACGTCATCGAGGAACTGGCCAAACGGCTGGGCGTCGCGCATATGCCCGGCTTCGGGCTGACCGAACGCCAGCACATCGACATCATGCTGGAAAGCCGCGGCCTTGGAACCTTCGAGACGTTCAGGGAAGGGCGATGGGCCGATCTGCAGCCGGATTTCGACACGGCGCATTTCCTGGACGGCTTTGGTCATCCCGACGGCAAGTTCCGCTTCAAGCCGCAATGGGTTGGCGGCGCTGCCCCTAACAAGCCGCCCAGCAGCATGGGCGTCGCCTTCGGCCCCTATGACCGACTGCCGGAATTTCCGGACCATGTCGATCTGATCGAGGTCGCGGACGCGGTGCATCCGTTCCGGCTGGCGACCTCGCCGGCGCGGAACTTCCTCAATTCCACCTTTGCCGAAACACCCGTTTCGAAAGCCAAGGAATGCAGGCCGGAATTGCTGATCCACCCGCTGGACGCCTCGGCCCTTTCAATAGGGGAAGGCGACCGCGTCGAAATCGGCAACACACGCGGTGAAGTCGTGCTGCACGCCAGGCTTTTCGACGGTGTGCGGCGCGGCGTCGTCATTGCCGAAGGCATCTGGCCGAACAGCGCGCATGAGCGCGGCGAAGGCATCAACGTGCTGACTGGCGCCGACGCGCCCGCGCCCTATGGCGGCGCGGCTGTCCACGACAACAAGGTGTGGGTGAGGGCGCTTGCATAAATCCGCCCACGGAATCCTCAGGACGCCATGGGCGGTGTTGTCATGCCGCTTGCAGCGCCTTTTCGATGTCCTGCAGCGAGTGTCCGGTCAGGTCCTTGGCGATTTCGCCGATCAGGGCAGCCTGTAGCTGTTTATGATAATTTTTACGCAGCTCGCCCAGCGTGCGCGGTGCGGCGATCACCACGACAGCGTCTGCCTTGTTCTGCAACACCCGCTTGTTGAGCAGGTCGGCGATGCCGGCGGCAAACCCATCTTCCTCGCCTTGGCTGGCGTCCGGATTGGCCGAACTGCTCTGGTGGCGCGCGCCGCCACTCTTGTTGTCAGTATCGACTTCACCGACCGGGACAGCCTTTAGCGCGAGGTTGGCTTCGTCGCCTGTATTTCGGAACAGATTCAGTTTCTCGCCGTCGGCAACCGCGACAAGAGCGCCATTTGGAAGCAGCATTTGCATCTCCGGTGTTAGGGTGATGCAGCGACAACGCTTCAGGGCCTGTTTGGATGCAGGAGGCAACCTGCTACGGCGTGATCCGCGCCAGTTGCTCGAGATTGAAATCGTCCCGCAGCGGGCGCGGGGCCATGATCGACACCATGGCATTGTCTCGGTCGTCCGATACGCCCGGGAACACAGCGCGTCCTTGCTGCATGGCCACCTTGCCTTCGGCCACCAGACGCAACGCCAGCGGGTAGAGGTGATGCTCCGCCTTGAGCACCCGGGCGGCGAGCGCTGCCTCGTCGTCATCGATCATGACCGGCACCGCCGCCTGGGCAATGATCGGGCCGTCATCCATCTCGGGCGTGACGAAGTGAACGGTGCAGCCATGGATACGAAGTCCGGCATCCAGCGCCTGCCTGTGGGTGTCGAGCCCCTTGAAGGCCGGCAGCAGGGCAGGGTGGATGTTGATCATCCGGCCTTGCCATTTTTCGACGAAGGAAGCGGTCAGAAGCCGCATATAACCGGCCAGTGCGACGATCTCGGCGTCAAGCGTCGCAAGCGCTGTGTCGATCGCCGCGTCATGCGCTTCCTTGCTGGCATGATCCTTCCGGGCGACCACCTGCGTGGGGATGCCCCGCGCGATGGCTATGCCCAGACCCGCGGCATCGGCCTTGTCGGAAATGACGCCGACGATCTCGGCCGGGAAGGCCGGATCGGACGCGGCGGCAATCAGCGCCGTCATGTTGGAGCCGCGGCCGGAGATCAGGATGGCTGTGCGTTTGCGCGTCATAGATCGATCCTGCCCCGGTAGATGACACCGGCGTCGCGGCGCGGCACGATCTGGCCGATCGGCGTCACGGTTTCACCGGCTTCCTGCAACACGGCCGCGACCTGCGCGGCCTGGCCGGAGGCGACGACCACGATCATGCCGACGCCGCAATTGAAGGTCCGCATCATTTCCTCGGGCGACACCCCGCCGGTCCTGGCCAGCCAGGAGAACACCGGCGGCACGTCGATGGCGTCGAGGTCGAGCTCGGCCGAGAAATCCTTCGGCAGGACGCGCGGGATGTTTTCCGGGAAACCACCGCCGGTGATGTGCGCCAGGGCCTTCAGCCCATGCGTGTTGCGGACCGCCTTGAGCACCGATTTGACATAGATGCGCGTCGGTTCGAGCAGCGCTTCGCCGAGCGTCCGATCCTTGTCGAACGGCGCCGGCGCATCCCATTTCAGACCGCTGACCTCGACGATACGTCGCACCAGCGAAAAGCCGTTGGAATGAAGGCCCGACGAGGCGAGGCCGAGCAGCACGTCGCCCTCGACAATGTCGTCGGTGGGTAAAAGCTGCCCGCGCTCGGCCGCGCCCACGGCAAAGCCGGCGAGATCGTAGTCTTTCTCCTGATAGAGGCCGGGCATCTCGGCGGTCTCGCCGCCGATCAGCGCGCATCCGGCCATCTTGCAACCCTTGGCGATGCCGCCGACGATGGCTGCGCCCTGGTCAGGATCGAGCTTGCCGGTGGCGAAATAATCCAGGAAGAAAAGCGGCTCGGCGCCCTGCACGACGAGGTCGTTGACGCACATTGCCACAAGGTCGATGCCGATCGTGTCGTGCTTGCCGGCGTCGATGGCGATCTTGAGCTTGGTGCCGACGCCGTCATTGGCGGCTACCAGAACCGGATCCGAAAAGCCGGCCGCCCTGAGGTCGAACAATCCGCCAAAGCCGCCGATCTCGCCGTCAGCTCCCGGCCGGCGCGTGGCGCGCACCAGAGGCTTGATCTTCTCGACCATCAGATTGCCGGCATCGATATCGACGCCCGCCTCAGCGTATGTGAGCCCGTTCTTCTGCTCGCTCATCATTGTTCCTGCTTGAAGGCCTTCAATTGGCGCTATTCGCATGAACCGTCCGGCCCCGCAACAGGAAGGGTCCATTGCGACATTGCACACGCTACAAAACCGTGGATAGCGCGCATCCTTGTCTGAGCCATTGCGATGGCCGAGACTTCCGCCCATCTAATCGGAAAGCAGCTTGTCGTCGGAAAGAACCTAGCCCTGAACCTCGTGGTCACGATACCGAACCTTATAACGATCCTGCGCTTCGTGCTGGTGCCGGCGGTCGTGCTCGCCATGCTTCAATCCCGTTGGGACTGGGCGTTCGCCGGCTTCGTGGTGGCGGGCGTCTCGGATGGCGTCGACGGCTTCATCGCCCGCCAGTTCAATCAGCGTTCGCAACTCGGCGCCTATCTCGACCCGGTCGCCGACAAATTGCTGCTGGTCAGTGTTTTCGTCGTGCTGGGCATCATCGGCCAGCTGCCGCTGTGGCTGGTGGTGGCGATGGTTTCGCGCGACGGACTGATCATCTGCGCAGTGCTTCTTTCGTCCGTCATGGGGCATCCCGTGGAAATGAAGCCGCTGATGGTTTCGAAGGTCAACACGACCTTCCAGATCATACTGGCCGCGGAAGTGCTGGCCGAGTTGGCGTTCGCGGCGGACTTCGGCCCGCTGCGGGAGGCGCTGATAATCCTGTGCGGCCTCTTGACCGTGGCTTCGGCCGCGGCCTATCTCGTGGCTTGGCTGAGGCATATGAGTGGTTATGGCGAAGGCACCCCGGGTACCTGACGGCAGCGAAGCCGAGGCGGCAATGTCTACCGCTTTCCGCCGGCAAGTCTTCTTCTGGCTGGTAAGCGCTTTCGGTCTGGCGCTTTTCCTCTATGTTTTCAGCGACGTACTGCTGCCGTTCGTCGCCGGCATGGTGCTGGCCTATTTCCTCGATCCGGTCGCCGACCGGTTGGAACGGCTCGGGCTGTCGCGTCTGTGGGCGACGGTCGTCATCCTGTTTGCCTTCATCATCGTCCTGGTTCTGGCGTTCGTCATCCTGGTGCCGGTGCTGGCCTCGCAGATGGCGGACTTCGCCGCCAAGTTGCCGGAGTATCTGACCCGGCTCCAGCAACTGATAACCAGCTACGACCCGCAATGGCTGAAGCAACGCTTCGGCGTCGATGCCAACGGGTTGCGTGAGGGGCTGAACTCGCTCCTGACCTCCGGGTTCGGCCTGCTGACGACGGTCTTCACCTCGATCTGGAGCTCCGGCGTCGCGCTGGTGTCGGTCATCAGCCTCTTCGTCGTCACGCCGGTCGTCGCTTTCTACATGCTGCTCGACTGGGATCGCATGGTCGCCGTCGTCGACAGCTGGGTGCCACGCGACCATGTGCGCACCGTCCGGCAGATCGCCGCCGACATCAATTCGGCGACTGCGGGCTTCGTGCGCGGGCAGGGCACGCTCTGCCTCATCCTGGGCACTATCTACGCCGTCGGCCTGACGATCACGGGGTTGAATTTCGCCATCCTGATCGGCCTGTTCGCCGGGCTGATCAGCTTCATTCCCTATGTCGGATCGCTGACCGGCCTGGTGCTGGCGGTGGGCGTCGCCTTCGTCCAGTTCTGGCCCGACTGGACCATGATTGTGGCCGTCGCCGCCGTCTTCTTCGTCGGCCAGTTCATCGAAGGCAACATCCTTGCGCCGAAGCTTGTGGGCAAAAGCGTCGGTCTGCATCCTGTGTGGCTGATGTTTTCGCTGTTTGCGTTTGGCGCTTTGTTCGGCTTCGTCGGCCTGCTGATCGCGGTTCCGGCAGCGGCCGCTGTCGGCGTTCTCGTCCGCTTCGCCATCGGCCGCTATCTGGAATCGCCGCTCTACAAGGGAAATTCCACCGAACCGCCACCGCCCCTGCAGCCGCGCCGCAAGGGACAGCGGGTCGCCAGCCGTTGACACGGACAATGGAAAAACCGCGCCAGTTGCCGCTCGAACTCAGTCATGGCACCGGCTATTCGCGCGATGACCTGATCACCTCGCCGGCGAATGAAGAGGCGGTGGCGCTCATCGACCGCTGGCCGGACTGGCCGTCGCCGGTCGTGGTGTTCGCCGGACCGCCCGGCTGCGGCAAGACCCATCTGGCGTCGATCTGGCGCGAGGAGACAGGCGCTGTCCAATTAAACGGGGCGAGCATCGGCAGCGGCGCGGCAAAACTCGGCGCCGGCCCGGTTCTCATCGACAACATCGACGCGGCGCCTGTCGATGAAGCAGGCCTTTTCCATCTGATCAACGCGGTGCGCAGCGCCGGCACGCAGCTTCTGATCACCGCCCGCCGTTTTCCCGCGGCATGGGGGATCACTTTGCCGGACCTCGAATCGCGGCTGAAAGCTGCCGCTACGGTCGAGATCCATGAGCCGGACGATCTGCTGCTCACAGGCGTGGTGACAAAACTGTTCGCCGACCGGCAGATCGAGGTCGAGCCGCACGTCGTGCAATATGTGGTGCGGCGTATCGAACGGTCGCTTTCGACGGCGATACACGTCGTCGATCGGCTCGACCGCAAGGCGATGGAGCTCAAGACACGCATTACGCGCGCGCTCGCCGCCGAAACCATCAGCGCCCTCGACGAAGGCCAGTGGGATTTCGATATTTAGGCAAGGCTGGATGAGGAAGGATTGGTCGGAGTGGAGAGATTCGAACTCCCGACCCTCTGGTCCCAAACCAGATGCGCTACCAGGCTGCGCTACACTCCGAGGCCGCGTTGTGCCTATTGATTTCGGCGCGACATGGCAAGGGCAAAAAGAGCTGTCGGCTTGCCGTTCCCGCAATTGCACAGTAAGCACGGTCCAACGGCGTCACCGCCGGTCATCGATGAGGTTTGCCATGTCCGCCCGCATTTTCAGCCCCGCCAAGACCGCCATGCAGTCCGGCAAGGCCAAGACCGGCTACTGGGTCCTGGAATTCGACCCCGAAACGCCGCGGAAAATCGATCCGCTGATGGGCTACACGACGTCCAGGGACATGAAGAGCCAGATCCGTCTGTCCTTTGAGACAAAGGAAGAGGCGATCGCCTATGCCGAGAAGCAGGGCATCGCCTATCGCGTTGATGAACCGAAGGAAGCCAAGCGGCGCCAGATGTCCTATGCGGAGAATTTCCGCTATGACCGCCGCACGCCCTGGACGCACTGACAGCGTTCATCGAAGTCACGCCGGCACGTCCGGCCAGCGGTCCCGTAGCTCAGCCGGATAGAGCACCGGCCTTCTAAGCCGATGGTCGCAGGTTCGAATCCTGCCGGGATCGCCATTTCTCTCGTTCAGCGGCCATGCCGTAGATGCGAGAGCTGCGCAGCGAAGCTTTTCCGGATGTGACGAAACGTGATCGAACAACTTCTGTTAAGAGGTTGTAACGAAAAGCATTTCATTGCGTGATGCTACGACATGACTGACGAGCGCCAATCCACCCTGCGAAACCGCCTGCTGGCCCTCCTTATCGCCGGTATTGGCGGCCTTGCAGCCACAGCAATTTCATTCGGGATGGCCGTCTATGCCGCCGCCAATCCGGAGCCCGTGCCGGTGGTCGCGCCGGGCAAGGCGATCGACACCGGCCGCTGGATCATCACGCCCGAGCGCGCCTATTCCGGCAACACCCCGCCGACCGGTATCCCGTCGCCCGATCCCAGGACCTATGTGATGCTCGAATTCGATCTGGAGAATCGCTCCGCCGTCTCGAGTTATGCATCGACGAACCTGATCTCGCTCGATCCGCCCATACCCGGCTTGAAAAATCCGGTTGTGCATCTTGCGCGCGATTCCTGGATCGCCAGTCCGGTTCACCCCGGCATGCCGGAAAAGATGGTCATCGCCTGGGAGTGGCCGGCGGGGCTGTCCGTGCCTCGGGCTTTGCGCGTGCTCGTCGGCGGCCAGTTCTACAAGCGTCGCGACAATCTCTATGGCGCTTCCAGCTGGTTCAATGGCGACACGGTGGCTGTGGTGGAACTGCCGGTGACGGCGGAGCAGCGGCCGCAATGAACGGCGCTGTCCGCAGCCTGACAGCCGTGATCGTGGCCGCGGGCGTTCTTTACGCCATGCAGCGCTCCACGCCACTCTACAGCGATATCACCTCGCCGGTGCCCGTCGCCGGCAGGCAGGGCGAACGGGTCGACACCAGCGCCTTCGCCATCGGCATCGCCAAGGTGTATCTGGCGCGGAGCATTACATTCCCCAGTCTCAGCCGGACGCAGCACTATGCGACGTCCGGCGTATGGGTGGTCGTCGAATCCGCGGTCGAGGCGAAGAACGAAAGCCTTGGCCTCACATCGGCTGAGTGGCTTGGCCCGGATGGTCTGCGCTATCGCTACAGCCAGCGCCTGACCAACGTGCCGGGAATGCCGGGCAACGAGCAGTTCGAGCCCGGTATCCCGCGCCCGATGCTGATGATCTTCGAGGTTCCTGAAAGCCAGATCGCCGGCGCCAGGCTGCTGGTGGCGCGATCTCCCTATGCACCTCTGGCGGAGGAGGCCTGGATCGACATGGCCGCGCTTTCGACAGACGACATCCATCCATCGATCACGCTCAGCCGGGGTGGCCAGCAGATGCCCTGGATACTCAAGGTCGAATGATGGACGTGTCTGCGAACCCGCACCCACGCAAATCCTATTGGCTGAGCCTCGCGGCGCTGGCCGTGGTCCTGCCGGTGGCCATCGTCGTCCACTCGCAGGGCGAACTCATCCAGTGGCTGCGCGCGGCTTTCCGCTCTCCCACAACCGTGGAAAAAGGCGCATCGCAGTCCTATGCCGGAGCCGATTGGCGACTGACCGGCTTGGCTCGGTTGCCCGGCGCTCTGCCCGGAACCACGGTCGTGCTGGCCGAATATGAAGCCGCCGTCGAAGACGAAGCGCGCCTGCGTGACAGCTTCCCTTGCAAGCTCGCGCTTGTCGACGACCGCGGCCGCCGCTGGAAAGGCACGTTCATGGTCGATCCCGTCGTGCGCAAGATGCGTCCTGATGCGGCGCAAAAACCTCATTGCGGCACAGCCGAGGCCAGTCGCAAAGGCGACACCATCCGGATGGCGGAAAGTTTCGTGATTCCCCAGGACGCCGACGGCTTGATGCTGTCGCTGGCGCTATACGGCGGAATGCCCGATTCGCTTCTTCTCAAATAGCTGCCGCCCGACGCTCCGTCTGGCGCTGCGTGTCGGTCGATACAGCATATTCAAGCACGGCGGCGAGCAGGGCGATCCTGACTGCGTCGAACAATATGCCGCCGTCCAGATCGCTCGGGCTGCCGATGAACACCGCCATGACGCCTGCGATGACATTCCAGGTGTCGAGGTCGAACGGCCCGATGGTCCGGGTCGCGGCGTACCACAGCCATGCTCCGAACCAATTGATCGCACGGTAGGCGACGACAAAGGTGAGCAAGGTCGCCAGACCCGTGCCGAGCGTCAGCTTGAGACATCTCCAGACCGGACTGTAGCGTGATCGGTAGCCGCCGATGAAATGCGCGGCAAAATCGTGCAGCCATTTGCGCCAGCTCGATCCGGCGGACGGAACAGGCGGCGTTGCCGCCGATGGTTTCGCCGACAGATCATAGCCGTTGATGATCGCCGCCATCACCAGCCAGATGAGCGGCAGCAGGGCGTAGAAGAACAGGCTTTGCAACTGGGTGGACAGTGCGGGTTGGATGAATTCGACCGGCGTGAAGCCATCGGCCGCATAGGCGGCGATCGACAGGCTCGCGCCTTGCTCCCCGCCCGTATCCAGGACCGCGGCGGCGCCGATCCAGGCGATGAAGGCATTCTTCCATTCGTTGATCGCGTAGAGCGTGATGAACACCCAGCTCGCATCGGCGGCAACGGTCAGAAGCCGCCACCATGGCTGTTGCGAACGCTTGCTCATGCGTTTCGAAACCCAGCGGACAGCCCAGCAGGCCAGGATGGACGCGATGAGCCCGGTGGATTCCAGCAGGTCGAAGACCTTCAGCTTCTCACCGAGCTGCATCCGCTCCAGAGCAAGCCGGGAGTATTCCCGCACCGTATCGCCGAGGAAGCCCCAGGCGGCGTAGTAGGCGAAGAAGGGCAGGATCACAGCCGCCGTGACGGCCAGCATTCGGTCGCTGCTCTTCTGGTCTTTCTCGGCAATGGCGCCGCCCGCTTGCCGCCGCAGCGCCGCCAGGGCTGGCAGGCCTGGCTGAAGCGCGGCGAACATGGCCACCACGACCAGCAGCTTCGCCAGCACCACCGAAGACAACACGATCATGCCGCCGACAGGATTGCGCACGCCGACAAAGAGCGCGGCCTCCAGAAGAAGATCGCGAACGATGTAGCCCGCTGCCCCGATGAGCAGCAGCTGCGGCCAGAAGCGAGCGAGGAGGGTGGCGGTCAGCCGAAGCGGCCGAAGCATGTCCATGATCGTCGACATGGTGTGAGACTAACGGGTAGAGCCCGGCATCTCAACACGCTTTCAGGCAGGACACATGGATTTGCCGCTGCAGATGTTTCAAACAGCCGCCGCCGCGGCCAACCCGGCTGTCAGATCGACCTTCAGGTCCTCGACATTCTCCAGCCCGATCTGCAACCTCAGAACCGGTCCGGCATAATTCCCCTTGGCGATGGTGCGGTCGGCGAGGCTGACATGCACTGCCAGGCTTTCAAAACCTCCCCATGAGTAACCAAGACCGAAAATCTTCAGCGCATCGAGGAAGGCATGCGCCTGCTTCACGCTGCCGCCGTCCAGCACGATCGAGAATATCCCGCTGGAGCCGGAGAAATCGCGCTTCCAGAGCGCATGATCCGGGTGGCTCGGCAGCGCCGGATGCAGCACCTGCGCCACGCCCGACTGCGTTTCCAGCCAGCCAGCAATTTCCAGCGTACTCCTTTGGTGATGCTCAAGCCGCACGCCCATGGTGCGCAGGCCGCGCAGCACCTGGTAGACGTCGTCCGGCCCCGAGCAGCACCCCAGCATGAAGAAGGAATCACTGAGTTGCTTCCAGCATCGTTCATTGGCCGACACCGTACCCAGCAGCACGTCGGAATGGCCCGCCGGGTATTTCGTCGCGGCATGAATCGAAACATCGACGCCGAAATCGAGCGGCTTGAAATAAAGCGGTGTCGCCCAGGTATTGTCCATCATAACGATGGCGCCGTGCTCGTGTGCGGCCTTCGATATGGCTGGGATGTCCTGGACTTCGAACGTGTTGGAGGCTGGCGATTCGGTGAAGACGATTTTTGTGTTCGGTCTCAGCAGGGCGGCGATTCCAGAGCCGATTCGCGGATCGTAATATTCCACCTCGACGCCGAGCCGCTTCAGCATCGTGTCGGCGAAACTGCGCGTCGGATTGTAGACCGAATCGACGATCAGGAGATGCGAGCCGGCCTCGGCAAACGCCAGCAGAGGAATGGTGACGGCCGCCAGCCCGGAGGGCACGATGATCGTGCCTGCCGAACCTTCGAGTTCGTCGATGGCCTGCGCCAGCGCGTCGGTCGTCGGTGTCCCGCGCGTGCCGTAAGTATATTTCTGCTTGCGCGCCACCATCGTCGCGGCATCGGGATAAAGCACAGTCGATGCATGGACGACGGGCGGATTGACGAACCCGTGATAATCGCGCGGATTGTTCCCGCTGTGGGCGAGACGCGTGTTGATGCCCCACAGGGCCTTGTCTTTCGTCATATGCCTGCTGCCTGACGTTGGTGGCTAAGCCATAATGCGACGTCGGCACAGGCGCAACATCCTCCGCTTGCAGCCAGGAGCGCAAATGCTGGACCAGATTGTTGCAGGACATTGGCGAGCCCGAAACTGCATCTAATCCGCGCTTTGGATCAGCTAATTTCTGAGACAAATGACCTTATTTGAGGCGATTAAGGGTCCACAATTCCAAACCTTTGTCCATTTGGTCATTTTCCTTGACCTAACAGGAATAATCGCCTTCGATGCAGTTTGTGAACGGGAACGCAGCCCGCATAGAGGCTGGCCACGTCGCGCTTCGGAAGTGGGCTGGAGCGGCTCAGCTGCGCTGAAACAAAAATGACCGGGCCATGCCCCGGACAACAGAAAAGGGTTTGTGGGTTATGAAACACATTGCAATCAGCGTTTTGGGAGCGGCGGCTGCGATCGGGCTGATGGCCTCGGCCGCCTCGGCCGACACCTTGAGCGACGTGAAGGCCAAGGGCTTCGTCCAGTGCGGCGTCAATACCGGCCTGGCCGGCTTCTCCGCCCCGAACGACAAGGGCGAATGGACCGGCATCGACGTGGACTTCTGCCGCGCGGTGGCCGCCGCGGTGTTCGGCGACGGCACCAAGGTGAAGTTCACCGGCCTGAGCGCCAAGGATCGCTTTACCGCCCTGCAGTCGGGCGAGATCGACATTCTGTCGCGCAACACCACCTGGACGATCAACCGCGATACCGCGCTCGGCCTGAACTTCGCCGGCGTGACCTATTATGACGGCCAGGGCTTCATGATCAATTCCAAGAAGCTGCCGGGCGTCAACTCGGCTCTGCAGCTCTCGGGCGCGGCTATCTGCGTGCAGTCCGGAACGACCACCGAGCTCAATCTCGCCGACTACTTCAAGGCGAACAAGATGGAGTACAACCCGGTCGTGTTCGAGAAGTTCGAGGAGGCCAACGCTGCGTATGACGCAGGCCGTTGCGACGCCTACACCACCGACCAGTCCGGCCTCTATGCGGTGCGCCTGCAGATGAGCTCGCCGAACGACCACGTCGTGCTGCCGGAGATCATCTCCAAGGAGCCGCTCGGCCCGTCGGTCCGCCAGGGCGACGACAAGTGGCTCGACATCGTCAAATGGACTTATTTTGCGTTGCTCAACGCCGAGGAAGCCGGCGTGACCCAGGCCAATGTCGATGAGATGAAGAACTCCGACAATCCCGATATCAAGCGCCTGCTTGGCTCCGAGGCCGAGACCAAAATCGGCACCGACCTCGGCGTATCGAATGATTGGGTTGTCAATATCGTAAAGGCTACAGGCAATTACGGCGAGATCTTCGAGCGTAATGTCGGGCAGGGTAGCCCACTCAAGATCGCGCGCGGCATCAACGCGCTGTGGACCAAGGGCGGCTTGCAATACGGCATGCCCATCCGCTGATCGGCCAATGGGCCGGGGCAACGCCCTGGCCCATTCACTTCGTCCGGCACGCAAACAATAAAGATCAGGCGGCCGGGCCGACAGGAAGGGGAACCCTGTGGCGCAAGAAGTTTATCATGAAGCGGAGCCGGCCAAGGCGTCGCTGCTCTACGATCCGAAAGTTCGCGGCATCGCCTTCCAGGTGATCCTGATCGCGCTGCTCGTGCTTGGCATATGGTGGATCGTCGACAACACCATCGTGAATTTGCGGCGCTCCAATATCTCGACCGGCTTCGGCTTCCTGCGCGGACGCTCCGGTTTCGACATTTCCGATCGGATGATCGACTACGGCTCCGATTCGTCCTATGGCCGCGCTCTGGTCGTCGGCATACTGAATACAGCAGTGGTCGCGATTAGCGGCATCATCACCGCCACCATCGTCGGTTTTCTGGTCGGTGTCGGCCGCTTGTCCAACAACTGGCTGATCCGCAAGCTGGCGATGGTCTATGTAGAGGTTTTCCGCAACATTCCGCCGCTGCTCGTCATCCTGTTCTGGTACCAGGGCGTGCTGGCGCTGCTACCCAATGTGCGCGACAGCTTTGCTCTGCCGTTCGGCTCCTTCCTCAACAATCGAGGCTTCTATTTTCCGCGCTTCGTCTGGGGCGACGGCTCGTGGCTGATCCTCGCGGGGCTGCTGGCCGGAATACTGCTCTCCTGGTACGTCGCGCGCCGCGCCTATGCCCGTCAGATGGCCACCGGCCAGCGCTTTCCGGTATTCTGGACGTCGCTGGCGTTGATCGTCGGCATGCCGCTGCTTGGATACTTCCTCGGCGGATTGCCGGTATCCATGGACTTCCCCCAGAAAGGCACGTTCAATCTCACCGGTGGAACGAACGTCAAGCCGGAATTCCTGTCGCTGTTCCTGGCGCTGTCTTTCTATACGGCCTCCTTCATCGCCGAGATCGTGCGTGCTGGTATCGTCGGCGTGCCGAAGGGGCAGACTGAAGCCTATTCCGCGCTCGGGCTTCGTTCGGGACAGGGTCTTCGACTGGTGGTCATCCCGCAGGCGATGCGCATCATCATTCCGCCGCTGACCAGCCAGTATCTGAACCTGACCAAGAACTCCTCGCTCGCCGTCGCGATAGGCTATCCCGATCTCTATGCAATCGGCGGCACGATTCTCAACCAGACCGGTCAGGCGATCGAGGTCGTGGTCATATTCGGTATTGTCTACCTGGGTATCAGCATCTTCACTTCAGTGCTGATGAATTGGTTCAACACCAAGATGGCGTTGAAGGAAAGGTGAGCCATGCAGGAACATGACATGTCCTGGGTGCGCACCGAGATGACGCTTGCGCAGACCGCGCCCCGCTCGCAAGTCGGGCCGGGAGCCTGGATTCGTAGAAGCCTGTTTTCTACGCCGACGGATTCAGTGATGACCATCCTCGCCGCGCTCGTGGTTGCATGGGCGCTGCCGCAAATCCTCAACTGGCTTTTCTTCAGTGCGATATGGAGCGGCGCCGACCGCACCGCCTGCCTGACCACGGAACAGGGTGGACAACTGCCCGCGGGATGGTCCGGCGCCTGCTGGCCGTTCGTCACCAGCCGTTTCGGTCAATTCATGTTCGGGCGCTACCCGCTGGAAGAGCGCTGGCGTCCGATCCTGACAGGCATCATCTTCGTGGCGCTGATTGTGCCGCTGATGATTCCAAGAGCGCCATTCAAGCGATTGAACGCGATACTGTTTTTCGTGGTCTTCCCCTTTATCGCCTTTTTCCTTCTCGTTGGTGGCGCATTCGGGCTGCGCTTTGTCGAGACCCCTCTGTGGGGTGGCTTGCTGGTGACGCTGGTGATCTCCTATGTCGGCATCGTCACCTCGCTGCCGATCGGCATATTGCTGGCGCTGGGACGACGCTCGAAGATGCCGGCGGTGAAGCTCCTCTCGGTGGTCTTCATCGAGACGGTGCGCGGCGTACCGCTGGTCGTGGTGCTGTTCATGGCATCCTTCATGCTGCCTCTCTTCGTGCCACCGGGCGTGACGTTCGACAAGCTGCTGCGGGCGCTGATCGGCGTGGCGCTGTTCTCGTCCGCCTACATGGCGGAGGTCATTCGCGGCGGCTTGCAGGCGATCCCGAAGGGCCAGTACGAAGGCGCGGATTCGCTCGGCCTCGGCTATTGGCAGAAGATGGGGCTGATCGTCATGCCGCAGGCGCTGACCCTGGTCATCCCCGGCATCGTCAACTCCTTCATCAGCCTCTTCAAGGACACGACGCTGGTGTTGATCATCTCGATGTTCGATCTGCTCGGCGTCGTGAAGCAGAACATATCCGGCGACCCGACATGGGCGACGCCGCAGACCGCCAAGACCGGTTATGTCTTCGCCGCGGCGGTCTTTTGGATCTTCTGCTTCGGCATGTCGCGCTATTCGCAATACATGGAACGCCGGCTCGACACCGGCCACAAACGATAGGCAAGGAACCCGGTTCATGGCCACCGAGAACGCAGTCAGCGCCGAAGAGCTGAAAGTCAACGCCAACAAGATGCAGGTGTCCGACACCGACGTCGCCATCGACATCGTCGGGATGCACAAATGGTATGGCGAGTTCCACGTCCTCAAGGACATCAATTTGAGGGTCATGCGCGGCGAGCGCATCGTCATCTGCGGCCCGTCGGGTTCCGGCAAATCGACGATGATCCGCTGCATCAACCGCCTCGAGGAGCACCAGAAAGGCAAGATCATCGTCGACGGCAAGGAACTCACCAACGATCTGAAGAAGATCGACGAGGTGCGCCGCGAGGTCGGCATGGTGTTCCAGCACTTCAACCTGTTCCCGCATCTGACCATTCTGGAGAACTGCACGCTGGCGCCGATCTGGGTGCGCAAGGTTCCTAAGAAGCAGGCGGAAGAGGCCGCCATGCACTTCCTGACAAGGGTCAAAATCCCGGAACAGGCGCATAAATATCCCGGCCAGCTGTCCGGCGGCCAGCAGCAGCGCGTGGCGATCGCCCGCTCGCTGTGCATGAACCCGCGCATCATGCTGTTCGACGAACCGACATCCGCGCTCGACCCGGAGATGATCAAGGAAGTGCTGGAAACCATGGTCGGGCTGGCAGAAGAGGGCATGACCATGCTGTGCGTGACGCACGAGATGGGTTTTGCCCGCAAGGTCGCCAACCGCGTGATCTTCATGGATCAGGGTCAGATCGTCGAACAGAACACGCCGGCCGAGTTCTTCGACCATCCCCGTCACGAACGCACCAAGCTGTTCCTGTCGCAAATTCTCCACTGACGCAGATGCAAGCTTGCGGTGAACCGATCCGGCCGCATCACGGCCGGATGTTGTTTTGCCGATACGCCGCGAAGCCGCCTCTATCCGATCCTGTTTTCGACTCTTCGCCAAACACTAAGGCTCAAGGTTCGTGAGAGCATCCGGAATCGTGCGGTGGGCTGCGGTGACATCCTTTGCCATTGCCCTCGCAGTGGCGCTTGGAACTCTGGTGCCGCGGCCGTTCTGGCCGGCCAGGCCGCAGCAGCTTGCCAGCCATCGTATCCTTGTTCTCGCCAATCCGATCCACACCGACATAGCGATTCCAGTAGACGAGGCGCTGCTTCGGCGGTTTGCCTTCCTCAGAACCGCCGGCCTGCCGATCGATGCCGCCGGGGCCCGCCATATCGCCTTTGGCTGGGGCAGTCGTGCCTTTTACATTGCGACTCCGACATGGTCGCAGTTGAAGCTCACCCCGCTGCTCAAGGGGTTGACCCTCGATGTTTCGGTGATGCACGTTCAACTGACCGGCGAAATCTCGCAACAGCAACCGAACGTCATCGCCATCGACCTCGATGAGGCGAGCTTTCAGGCGCTACTTGGTTTTGTCGAAGCCAGTTTCCGACAAGGAGCCAATGGACCGATTTCGATCGATGGCGCCGCATACAATGACTATGACGGCTTCTTCGAGGCCAATGGCCGGTTCACGGCGGTGATGGGTTGCAACACCTGGACGGCGGCGGCGTTGCGCGCCGCAGGCCTGCGCACCGGCTGGTGGACGCCGGCGCCGCCCTTGCTGGCGCTTTCCCTCAGGCTCTACAATTGATCGGTCGGCATCCTCCAGCCGTACAGCCAGTCCAGGTCGGCGGCGAGGCGCTGCGGAGACCGAAGGCCGAGCACGACGTTCCGCGCAAGCGCGACCGGCCCACCGGCATTCCAGGCCAGCTTATTGAGCGCGCCGCGGCTCGTCACCCGCGCGATGCGGGGCCGGCGGAAGTGCTCCCATCCGTTCAGCGCGTCCGCCAATCCGCCATCCGGTACTTTCGAGACGAAGGCGGCAAGCGTCGCAGCGTCTTCGATGGCCATGGCCGCGCCCTGGGCTGCGAAAGGCGTCATGGCGTGCGCCGCATCGCCGATCAGCGCCATGCTTTGCGATACCCAGGCTGGTTTCTGATCCACGGTATGGACCGGCCAAACCGTCCATGGTCCTGCCAGTTCGATCATCGCCTTGAGACGAGCCGCCGCGCGCCGGACGGACGTTTGCAGCAGGGCGATATCGGCGTGACCCGACCAGGTTTCGCTTATCCGCACGCCTTTGGTGAAGGCGACGAGGTTGATCGCGCGCCCGGCGCGAACCGGATAGGCAACGAGGTGAAAGGTCGGGCTGAGGAATGTCGTCACGCATTCGGTCGGCGCAATGGCGGCGAAGGCTTTGCCGCCCGGGCTGTCGGTTTCGACCGTCGCCCGCCAGGCGAGTTCGCCCGTAAAAGCAGCCGTTGCGTTGCCGCTGCCAAGGCTGCGGATCGCTGACCAGACGCCGTCGGCGCCGATCAGCAGCGAGGCATATTCTGTGGTAGTGTCGCCGTTCTTCGAGACGGCAACAGCAATGCCCGCGGCATGAGCGGTGCATCCGGTAACCCGTGCGCCGGTGATCAACTCCACGCCCGGCATTTGCCCGGCCCGTTGCACCAAAGCCGCCTGCAGATCGGCGCGATGCACGGCCAGATAAGGGGCGCCCCAGCGGCTCTGCGCCAGCTCACCGAGCGGTATCCGCGCCAGAAGCTTCAACGATGCGGCGTCCCTCAGCAGAACGGCCGGCGGCTGCACTGCATTCGGCAGCAGAAAATCGAGAACGCCCAGGGTCTTCAGGATATGCGTTGCGTTGGGGGAAAGCTGTATGCCGGCGCCAACCGCCTGCAATTGCTCTGCCTGCTCGAACAATCGCACCGGATAGCCGCGCAAGCCGAACGCTATGGCGGCTGTCAGGCCGGCAATGCCGGCTCCGGCAATGAGGATCGGCCGGGACCGCTGGTCCGGCATCGGGCCAGCTCAGGCGGCGCGGTCGACGTAGAGGCAACCCGCCGGCTTGGTTTCCGTCGCCTTCAACTGCGGCGAATAGCGGTAGAGCGTCGAGCAATAGGAGCACACCGCCTCGGCCTCGTCGCCCATGTCGATGAAGATATGAGGGTGGTCGAAGGGCGGATTGGCGCCGACGCACATGAATTCCTTGACGCCGATTTCGATGGCCGCATGTCCGGCATCGTTCTGGAAATGGGGAATGGAACCGCCGGCCATGGTCGTCTCCGTCTGAATTCGCTCCGATATGCAGCGTTTGGAGCATATCCTCTTTCTTTGCAAGGTCGATGAAATGAAACTGTCGCAAATCCCTGCCAGAGGATAAATTGAGCCGGATAACCGGCACGCGCTGCTGGAGAAAACAGGGACATGAACGAACTCAAGCCCATTCAGTCCGAATTTATCGACATCGAGGGGTCGGCTGCCGACAGCGGCAACCCCGACCGTTTCGTCAACCGCGAATTCTCATGGCTGCAGTTCAACCGGCGCGTCCTTGAGGAATCGCTCAACGACAATCATCCGCTGCTCGAGCGGGTCCGGTTTCTGTCTATTTCCGCCGCCAATCTCGACGAGTTCTTTATGGTGCGCGTCGCCGGTCTGGCCGGTCAGGTGCGCGAAGGCATCGTGCTGAAGAGCCCGGATGGCCGGACGCCGGAACAGCAATTGGAACAATTGCTTAAGGAGGTGGAGCGCCTGCAGGAAGACCAGCAGAAAAGCCTTTCCGCGCTCATGGGCCTGCTCGACAAGCAGGGTATAGCGACCATCGAGAGAAGCGCTCTCACCAAGGACGAGAACATCTGGCTGGAAGACCATTTCCAGGAGCAGGTCTTTCCAGTGCTGACGCCGCTTTCCATCGATCCGGCGCATCCGTTTCCCTTCATCCCGAACCTCGGTTTTTCCATCGCGCTGCAGTTGCGGCATCGTAAGAACGGTGAGGAAATGAGCGCGCTGCTTCGTCTGCCGACGGCGCTGCGCCGCTTCATCCGCCTGCCGGACCGAAAGAATCACGTCCGCTTCATCCCGCTCGAAGAAGCCGTCAGCCTCTACATCGGCAAGCTTTTTCCCGGCTATGAGGTGAAGGGTTCCGGCACGTTCCGCATCATTCGCGACAGCGACATCGAGGTCGAGGAAGAATCCGAGGATCTGGTCCGCCTGTTCGAAACGGCGCTGAAGCGCCGCCGCCGGGGTTCTGTGATCCGCATCGAGTTCGACATGGCTATGCCGGAGGAACTGCGCGATTTCGTCGCCGGGGAACTCGGTGTCTCATCCAGCCGCATCAGCGTCCTCAAGGGGCCGCTGGCGCTCAGCCAGATTTCCGAAATCGTCTCGGTGCCGCGCGACGACCTCAAATTCGCGCCCTACAACCCGCGGTTCCCCGAGCGCATCCGCGAGCATGGCGGCGATTGCTTCGCAGCCATCCGCGAGAAGGACATCGTCGTCCACCACCCGTATGAATCCTTCGACGTCGTGGTGCAGTTCCTGCGTCAGGCCACAGCCGATCCGGAAGTCGTGGCGATCAAGCAGACGCTTTACCGCACCTCCAACGACAGCCCGATCGTGCGCGCGCTGGTCGATGCCGCCGAGGCCGGAAAGTCGGTGACAGCGCTGGTCGAGCTCAAGGCGCGTTTCGACGAGGAGGCCAACATCCGCTGGGCGCGCGACCTCGAGCGCGCCGGCGTTCAGGTGGTGTTCGGATTCCTGGAGCTGAAGACACACGCCAAGATGTCGCTGGTGGTGCGGCGCGAGGACGGCAAGCTGCGCAACTACGTGCATCTTGGCACCGGCAACTATCACCCGATCACCGCGCGCATCTACACCGACCTGTCTTTCTTCACCACCGATCCGCGCATCGCGCGCGATGTGGCGCAGATCTTCAACTTCATCACCGGCTATGCCGAGCCGACGGGCGAGATGTGCGTGGCGCTGTCGCCCTATACGCTGCGTTCGCGCATCCTCGATCACATCAACGACGAGATCGCCCATGCCCACAATGGCAAGCCGGCGCGCATCTGGATGAAGATGAATTCGCTGGTCGATCCGATCGTCATCGACGCGCTTTACGAGGCGAGCCGCGCCGGCGTCGAGATCGAACTGGTGGTGCGTGGCATTTGTTGCCTGAGGCCGCAGGTGCCTGGGCTTTCGGAGAACATCCGCGTCAAGTCGATCGTCGGGCGCTTCCTCGAGCACAGCCGCATCTATTGTTTCGGCAATGGCCACGGACTGCCGTCGGACGAGGCCATCGTCTACATCAGTTCGGCAGACATCATGCCGCGCAATCTCGACCGGCGCGTTGAATGCATGGTGCCCATCACCAACCTCACCGTTCACGAACAGATCCTCGGTCAGATCATGCTCGGCAACATCATGGACAACCAGCAAAGTTTCGAAGTATTGGCTGACGGAACCTCGCGTCGGGTGACGCTGGACGAGGGCGAAGAACCGTTCAACGCGCAGGAATATTTCATGACCAATCCAAGCCTGTCCGGGCGAGGGGACGCGCTGAAGTCCCATGCGCCGAAGCGAATCGCCCAGTTCAAGCGGCGCAAGAAATCCAGCGCAGCGGCGGGCTAGAGTGCTTCATGGCCAGATTGAACCGTTCTAATGATATTTGAATCCCAAGGCCGGTTGCAGGATCGGCGGCCGGTCTCGATCGTCGATATCGGGTCCAACTCGATCCGTCTTGTCGTCTATGAGGGCTTGGCCCGCTCGCCGACTATCCTTTTCAATGAAAAAATGCTGGCCGGCCTCGGCCGCGGCATCGTTTCGACCGGGCGTCTCGATCCAGAGGCGGTGACCCGCTCGATGGATGAATTCCAGCGCTTTCGGGCGCTGTCGGATCAGGCGGGCGCGGAACGGATTTACGTGCTGGCCACGGCGGCCGCGCGTGAGGCGGTCAACGGACCGGACTTCATCCACCGCGCCGAAGATGTCCTCAAAACCGAGATCCGCGTCTTGACCGGCCGCGAGGAGGCCTACTACTCCGCACTGGGGGTCATGTCGGGCTTTTATCCCGCCGATGGCATCGCCGGCGACCTGGGCGGCGGCAGCCTCGAACTTGTCGATGTCGAGGGCGACCGCATCGGCGACGGCATAACCTTGCCGCTCGGCGGCCTGCGCCTGCAGGACATGGCGAAGAATTCACTCGCCCAGGCGCAGAAGATCGCCCGGGACGAACTCGCCCGCGCGAAGCTGCTGAAAGGCGGCGAGGGTAGGGTGTTCTACGCCGTAGGCGGCACCTGGAGAAACCTTGCGCGTCTCCACATGGAGATGACCAACTATCCGCTTGGCGTCATGCACCACTATGAAATCGGCACCGCCGAGACCGCGAACTTCCTGCGCCAGGTCGCCAGAGGCGAGGTGGAGAAGGTCAAGGGCATCGAAGGCGTCTCCAAGAACCGCCGGTCGCTGCTGCCCTACGGCGCCGTGGTTCTCCAGGAAATCCTGGCCGCCATGGCGCCTTCCAAGGTGGTGGTTTCCGCGCTCGGAGTGCGCGAAGGCTTTCTCTATTCGCTGCTCGATGAGGCGGAGCAGAAAACCGATCCGCTGCTGACCGCTGCCGAGGAGCTCGCCCGGCTGCGCTCGCGATCGCTGAAACATGCACAGGAGCTTGCCGAATGGACAGGCATCGCCCTCAAGGCATTCGGCATCGAGGAGACTGTCGAGGAATCCCGCTATCGTCAGGCGGCCTGCCTGCTGGCGGACATCGGCTGGCGTGCGCATCCGGAATATCGTGGCACGCAGTCGCTCAACATCATCGCCCATGCTTCGTTCATTGGCGTCGATCATCCGGGCCGCGCATTTCTGGCGCTGACCAATTTGTTCCGTCATGAAGGCGTTTTCACTGAATCTTCAGCCGAACTGAAGACATTGGCGACGCCGCGCTATCTCGAGCAGGCGCGCGTTCTGGCGGCGATGATGCGCGTGGTCTACCTGTTGACGGCGTCCATGCCGGGCGTGATGCCGCGGCTGAAATGGGAAGTCCGCGCCGGCGATACGCTGGCTCTGGTGATACCAGCCGATCTTGCCGGTCTTTATGGCGAAAGGCCTGCCGGAAGGCTGGCTCAACTGGCGAAGATCACCGGCCGTCGGTTGGTGCTGGCTGTGGAAGGCGGACCGAGCGTTTCGGTCAAATAGCAGCAGAGCGTCGGAAATCGATGGAAAATTTGCCGGCGCCGGCGCAGGCAAGCGCCAGGAATCCGCCAGCCAGTGCAATATCCTTCATCAGCATCTGCTGATGCATGAATGCGAGCGCCGGGTCGCCGCCGCCCTGGCCGAAATGGCCGATAAAGCCGGCGGCAATGCAGAACACCGCCAGCAGCAACGAGGCCGGCCGCGTTAGCAAGCCGATGACGATCAACAGGCCGGCGCCCGTTTCGAACAAGCCGACGGCCCAGCCTGTTGCCATCGCAAAGGGCACGCCAAGGCCGGCGAAGTAAGCCGCTGCCCCGTCGATGTCGCCCAGCGTGTGCAGCCCTGAGGGGATGACGAGGCCTGCCATCAGCAGGCGCGCTATCAGCAGAAAGAGATCGTTTGGCATGGCGGCAACCTCCAAGGGGTCCCCTGGAGGCGCATATTAGCATCTCGTCAGGCTGGAGGCGACGCAGCAAAAAGGGCGTGAGAAAACCTCACGCCCCAGATACTTCCGACCGGAATTTCAGCCGCGGCGGCCGTCGATGGAATAAGCGCCGGCGCCGAGCACGGCGAGCAGCAGGAAACCACCCGTGAGGCCGAGATTCTTCTGCAGCATCAAGGCGTTTCCAGCCTGCGAGAAATCGAGATGGGCGACAGCGGTTGCAGCGAACGTGAACAGGGCAAGGACGATTGCCGCAATGCGGGTCTTGAAGCCAACCAGAATGGCGAGACCGCCAAGCAGCTCGACCAGCCCGGAACCGACGGCCGCGACCGTCGGCATCGGCAGGCCGATGCTGGCGAACCATTGCGCCGTGCCGGCAATCGCTGTCAATTTTGAAAAGCCGGCGAGGATGAAGAGGATCGATAGAAGGACGCGCCCGGCCAAAATGGCAACCGATGCGTTGGCTGCCGTAGCGGTACCGGCAGAAGAGTTGAGGGACATGACAAATCTCCGATGTTGAATAACCGCCAGATAGCGCAGGCTGATTGTTCACTAAAGCCTGCTGCGGGAAGACACATCGTTCACCGCTCGTAACATTTCCGCGAACGCGTCGTGAGCCTTCGGTGGCGGTCTAGCCAGGACGCGTCATGTCCTCCGGCTTCACGATACGGTCATAGTCCGCTTCGCTGACCAGACCGGTCGCCAGCGCCTCTTCCTTCAAAGTCGTGCCGTTCTTGTGCGCTGTCTTGGCGATCTTGGCGGCGTTGTCGTAGCCGATGGTCGGCGCCAGCGCCGTGACCAGCATCAGCGAGCGGTCGAGGGCAGCTTTGATATTGTCTTCGCGCGCCTCAATGCCGACGACACAGTTGTCGGTGAAGGACGTGACCGCGTCGGACAGCAACTGCACCGATTGCAGGAAATTGTAGGCCATCAGCGGATTGTAGACGTTGAGTTCGAAATGACCCTGACTGCCGGCGAAGGTCAGCGACGCGTTGTTGCCGAACACCTGCACGCAAACCTGCGTCAGCGCCTCGCACTGGGTCGGATTGACCTTGCCAGGCATGATCGACGAGCCCGGCTCGTTCTCAGGCAGGGAAAGCTCGCCAAGGCCGGAGCGAGGCCCCGAGCCCAGAAAACGTATGTCGTTGGCGATCTTGAACAATGCGGCGGCGGTCGCGTTGATAGCGCCATGCGAGAACACCATGGAATCGTGCGCTGCCAGAGCCTCGAACTTGTTTGGCGCGGAGGTGAAGGCGATGCCGGTGATGGCGGCGATGCGTTCCGCCACCTTCTCGGCGAAACCGACCGGTGCGTTCAGCCCGGTGCCGACCGCTGTGCCGCCCTGCGCCAGTTCCTGCAGGCCGGGAAGCGTCTGCTCGATCCGCTTGATCGAGGAAGCCACCTGCGCGGAATAGCCGGAAAATTCCTGGCCGAGCGTCAGCGGCGTCGCGTCCTGCGTATGCGTGCGGCCGATCTTGATGATGTGCGCGAACTCCTTGACCTTCGCTTCCAGCGCCGCATGCAAGTGCTTCAGCGCCGGCAAAAGGTCATGGACGATCCGCTCGGCGCAGGCGATGTGCATGGCCGTCGGGTAGGTGTCGTTGGACGACTGGCTCATATTGACGTGGTCGTTGGGATGCACCGGCGTCTTCGAGCCCATGACGCCGCCGAGCAGTTCGATCGCCCGGTTCGAGATCACTTCGTTGGCGTTCATGTTGGACTGCGTGCCAGACCCGGTCTGCCAGACAACCAGCGGAAAATGGTCGTTGAGCTTGCCGTCGATGACCTCTTGCGCCGCTTTTACGATGGTCTCGCCAAGCTTCGGGTCGAGCCGTCCGAGCGCCATGTTGGCTTCCGCGGCGGCGCGCTTGACGACGCCGAGGGCGCGCACGATCGACGCCGGCTGCTTTTCCCAGCCGATCTTGAAGTTGCCGAGCGAACGCTGCGCCTGGGCGCCCCAGTAGCGATCCGTCGCGACCTCGATCGGGCCGAACGTGTCGGTTTCGGTTCTGGTCTTCTGCGCGCTCACGGCCGGTCTCCACTCTGCAAGGTCGGCAACGGCGTATCGCGTTGCACAATGCCCTTCAAGTGGAGAATGGAAGCCGTGGAAATACAAATCGGTTCAGCTGTCGTCATGATGGGGATGGTTGCCTATAATCCAAGGTTGCCATGAATCGGCAAACTGTCACCGAGTTGCTGTCGTCAGGAGATTCTATGCCTTCCGAAGCCCGTTCTCCACGCCTCGCCGTTCTGATCGATGCCGACAATGCTTCTGCCAGGATCGCCGACGGGCTGTTCGAGGAAATAGCCAAGATCGGAGAGGCCAGCGTCCGCCGCATCTATGGCGACTTCTCAAGCCCCCGATCCAAGGGTTGGGCCGATATCCTTTCCAAACACGCCATCATCCCGCAACAGCAATTCGCCTACACCACAGGCAAGAATGCATCAGACATCACCCTGGTGATCGATGCGATGGACTTGCTTCACAGTGGACGCTTCGACGGGTTCTGCCTCGTCTCCTCGGATAGCGATTTCACCCGGCTCGCCGCACGTATCCGCGAGGAGGGCGTGGATGTCTTCGGCTTTGGCGAGCAGAAGACGCCGGAGAGCTTCAGGCAGGCTTGCCGGCGGTTCATCTATACGGAAAACCTGCTGACGCTCGGGTCCACGCCAGCGGGCAGGCAAGACGCGGTTCCGGCTAGCAAGCCCCTTCAACCGCCTGGTGCAGCCACGCCGATGATCAAGAAAGTCATCGCACAAATGGAAAGCGAGGACGGTTGGGTCTTGCTCGGCACGGTTGGAAAGCAACTTTCCAATCTTTATGCTGATTTCGATTCCAGAACGTTCGGCTTCGGAAAACTGAGCGATCTCGTCGAAAGGACAAATGCCTTCGAGATCGACCGCCCGAAAGGCGGCGGCGTGCGTATCCGCGTCAAGCCGACCGCCAAACCGGGGAAATCGAAGGCCGGCAAATAGCGGCTACAACGGAATGTTGTCGTGCTTCTTCCAGGGATTCTGCAAATCCTTGTTGCGCAGCATTCTCAGCGCTTTGGCGATGCGTCTGCGGGTAGAATGCGGCGCAATGACTTCGTCGATATAGCCGCGCTCGGCGGCGACGAAAGGCGACAGGAAGCGATCCTCGTAAGCCTTTGTATGCGCTGCGATCTTATGTTTATCGCCGATGTCCTTGCGATAGATGATCTCAACAGCGCCCCTGGCGCCCATCACGGCGATCTGAGCCGTTGGCCAGGCATAGTTCATGTCGCCGCGCAGATGTTTCGAGGCCATCACGTCATAGGCGCCGCCATAGGCTTTGCGGGTGATGACGGTGATCTTGGGGACGGTCGCTTCGGCATAGGCGAACAGAAGCTTGGCGCCGTGCTTGATCAGCCCGCCATATTCCTGCGCCGTGCCGGGCAGGAAGCCGGGCACATCGACGAAGGTGACGAGCGGAATGTTGAAGCAATCGCAGAACCTCACGAAGCGCGCAGCCTTGCGGCTGGCGTCGCTGTCCAGCACCCCGGCCAGCACCATCGGCTGGTTCGCGACGAAGCCGACCGTGCGTCCCTCGACCCGGCCGAACCCGGTGACGATGTTCTTGGCAAAACTCTGCTGGATTTCGAAGAAATCGCCTTCGTCGCAAGTTTTGAGGATTAACTCCTTGATATCGTAGGGCTTGTTGGCGTTGTCGGGGATGAGCCGATCGAGCGACATATCGTGCTCGGTCACCGACTGGTAGCTCTCGATTTCCGGAATCTCGGCGGTATTGGAAGCCGGTAGAAGATCGACCAGCCGGCGCATCTGCAGCAGCGCCTCGACGTCATTGTCGTAGGCGCCGTCAGCAATGGACGATTTCGTCGTGTGCACCGAAGCACCGCCGAGCTGTTCGGCGGTCACCGTCTCGTTGGTGACGGTCTTCACCACGTCCGGTCCCGTGACGAACATGTAGGACGTATCGCGGACCATAAAGATGAAATCGGTCATCGCCGGTGAATAGACGTCGCCGCCGGCGCAAGGGCCCATGATGACGGATATCTGAGGGATGACGCCGGAGGCCAACACGTTGCGCTGGAAGATTTCGGCATAGCCGCCGAGCGCCGCCACGCCCTCCTGGATACGCGCCCCGCCGGCGTCGTAGATGCCGATGATCGGCGCGCGGTTGCGCAGCGCCATATCCTGGACCTTCATCACCTTCTCGGCATGCGCCTCGGACAACGAGCCGCCGAACACGGTAAAATCCTTGGCGAACACATAGACCGGACGGCCGTTGACGGTTCCCCATCCGGTGACGACGCCGTCGCCGGCTATCTTGGTCTTTTCCATGCCGAAATCGGTCGAGCGATGCTCGACATACATGTCGAATTCCTCGAACGACCCCTCGTCGAGAAAGATTTCAATCCGCTCGCGGGCCGTCAGCTTGCCCTTGGCGTGCTGGGCGTCGATGCGCGCCTTGCCGCCGCCCATGCGGGCGATGTCACGACGGCGCTCGAGTTCTTTCAGCACGTCCTTCATCGGCATTCCTCCACGGCAATTCCATTTTGGTATCGGCGCACAATGGCGAGCGCAAGCCACGGTTTCAGAATGGTTTTGTTGCACCGCAGCATGAAGGGTCTTGCTTTTAGCGGCGAACTCCTCCATATGCGGCGTCATAGGCGCTTGGGCTGGGCAATCCGGCCTTCTCTACGAATTGAGACTGGTTGCGTCTGTTTCTCCCTTTCCGGCAACGGTGAAGCGGTGGAAAAGCCCCACAGGCATGAAGCTTGCGGGCACGACAGCGCAGCCGCGCGGACCGGATCGGTCCGCCGCCTTGTCGTTTCATGACAAATTTTTCGACGGCAGGTTGCGCCCTGCCGCCAAGCTGTTTGCGGCCAGAGGCCGCCTGAAAGAAGACTATTTTGACCAATGAAAATCCCGTAGAATCTTTGAATTCTGCAACACAGAACAATGCGGAGCTTTCCGGCTTCGCCAAACTCGGAATTACCGGCCAGCTCCTCAAGGCTACCCATGCCGCCGGCTTCACCGAACCAAAGCCGATCCAGGAGCAGGCTATCCCCGCCCAGCTCGAAGGCCGCGATATTTTCGGTATCGCCCAGACCGGCTCAGGCAAAACGGCGGCGTTTGCACTGCCGATTCTGACCAAGATCATCGCGCTCGGCACCAAGCGCCGCCCAAAGACGGCGCGCGCCCTCATCCTTGCACCGACGCGTGAACTCGCCGTGCAGATCGAGGAAACCATCAAGGTGCTCGCCAAGGGCGCGCATGTCTCGACGGCGCTCGTGCTGGGCGGCGTCTCGCGCTACAGCCAGGTCAAGAAGGTCGCCCCGGGCGTCGACGTGTTGATTGCCACGCCAGGCCGGCTGACCGACCTGGTTCGTGAACATGAGCTCATCCTCTCGGACACCAAATGGCTGGTGCTCGACGAGGGCGACCGTATGCTCGACATGGGCTTCATCAACGATGTCCGCCGTATCGCCAAGGCGACGGCGCCGGACCGCCAGACGGCGCTGTTTTCCGCCACCATGCCGGACGAAATCGCCGAACTGGCCAAGGGGCTGCTGAAGAACCCGGTGCGTATCGAGGTTTCGCCGCACAGCACCGCGGCGGCCGAGATCACCCAGTCCATCGTGCTCGCCCGCACCAAGCAGAAGCGGCAGGTGCTGTCGAACATGCTGGCGGACGAGGCGATGAAGTCGGTCATCGTGTTCTCGCGGACCAAGCATGGCGCCGACCGCGTCACCAAGGATCTGGAGCGCGACGGCTTCAAGGCTGCCGTGATCCATGGCAACAAGAGCCAGAATGCCCGCCAGAAGGCGCTGAATGATTTCCGCGCCGGCTCGGTCCGCATCCTCGTGGCGACCGACATCGCCGCGCGCGGCATCGACGTGCCCGGCATCAGCCACGTGGTCAATTTCGACCTGCCGGACGAGGCGGAAAGCTACGTCCACCGCATCGGCCGCACCGGCCGCAATGGGCGCGACGGCACAGCCATCACGCTGGTCGATCCCTCCGAGAACGGCAAGCTGCGCCAGGTCGAACGCATCGTCCGCATGAAGCTGAATGTGATCGCCGATCATCTCGGCTCGCCTGACCCGCAGCGCGAGCCGCGGCAGCCCGGTGAACGGAACCATGAACCGGCCAACGACCGCGGCGACCGCCAGCGCAACGGCGACAAGCCGAACAGGAACGGTTTTGGCAAGAATCGCTTTGGCGGCAAGCCGCAAGGCGAGCGTCATGCGGCCGGCAGGCCGGAAGGCGAGCGCAAACCCGGCGGCGGCAAGCCGTTCGGTGGCAACAAGCGGCGCTTCGGCGGACGCAGCAAGCCGGCGCGCGCGGCCTGACGACAAGCCGCACAGGCCGATGAAAAAAGGGCGAGACTTCGGTCTCGCCCTTTTTTGTGGATGTTCTTACGTCTTCGGTCAGTTCGGGTTCGGCATGCTCTCGCTGATGTCGGCGTCCGGCCTGCTTACCCGGGCTCCGAAGCTGAGCGGACGCTTCTCCCACCCCGTCAGGATCTTGACGAAACGCAGGGTGAGGGCACGCGGCAGGATGCTGAGAAATTTCAGGCACCATGTCAGCCGGCGCGGAAAGCTGGTTTCGAACCCGCCGCGGTCTATGACCCGGACCATGCGCCGCGCCGCCGCTTCCGGCGACAGCGTCGCAGGCAGACGAAGGCCGCTCTTTTGCACCAGCGGCGTGTCGATAAAACCGGGATTTACGATCTGGATACGGACATTGATCTTGTCGAGATCGAATTTCAGCGATTCGGCCATGTTGTTGAGCCCGGCTTTCGTCGCGCCATAGGCCGCGGTCGTCGGCCAGCCGAAATAGGCGCTGACCGAGCCGACAAGCACGATCTGTCCGCGGCCACGCATTTTCATGCAGCGGACCGCTGGCACCAGCCCGTTGAGGACACCCAGCAGGTTGACCTCGTAAGCGTTGCGGAACTTGCGCACGGAAAGGTTCTCGCCCGCTACGGGCACATAGCTGCCAGCGTTGAAGATGGCGAGCGCGACCGGCCCGACGTCCTTCTCGATCGCGGCCACCGTGGCGGCCATGCGCTTCTCGTCGGTCACGTCGCAGGGATAGGCGAGGATGCGGCCCGGCAGCGCTTCCGTTTCCGCGATCAGCGTATCGATCGGGTCTTCATCCCGCGCGGTGACGGCGACGGTGAAACCTGCGGCTGCAAGCTCCTTCGCTATAGCGCGGCCAAATCCAGAACTGCCGCCGGTTATCCAGGCGGCGCCGTCATTCGGGATGGCGCGGTAGAGTGGCATCAAATAACCCCAAGTCTTGCCCATACCTGCTGTAGCCACAGGAAAATCGAATGAAAAGGGTGTTCTGCTTTTCCCCTGCTCACAATCAAGCTTGGCACGCTTTAATTTCCGAAGCAGCGACTTTTTTACCATTTCGATATGCCTTGAGCCTGAAATGATCCGGTCCAGGGAGTTTCATGTCTTGAAAGCCGCGCGCCACGTTTTTAGGGTTTGGTGCGCAGCCTGTTTATTCAAAGAAGGATTTTTTGATGCCTGCTTCGGTCATTGACGCCATCGGCAACACACCCCTCATCAGGCTGAAGCGCGCATCCGAGGAAACAGGCTGCGAGATTCTCGGCAAGGCTGAGTTCATGAATCCGGGCCAGTCGGTCAAGGACCGCGCCGGCCTGTTCATCATCGGTGACGCAGAACAGCGCGGCCTGCTGAAGCCGGGCGGCGTCATCGTCGAAGGCACCGCCGGCAACACCGGCATCGGCCTGACGCTGGTGGCAAAGGCGCTCGGCTACCGCACCGTCATCGTCATTCCGGAGACCCAGAGTCAGGAGAAGAAGGACACGATCAAACTGCTCGGCGCCGAGCTGATCGAGGTGCCCGCCGTTCCGTACAAGAACCCCAACAACTATGTGAAACTGTCGGGACGCCTGGCGCGGCAGATGGCCTCGACCGAGGCCAACGGCGCGATCTGGGCAAACCAGTTCGACAATGTCGCCAATCGCGACGGCCATATCCGCACCACTGCCGAGGAAATCTGGAAGCAGACCAACGGCAAGGTGGACGGGTTTGTTTCGGCGGTCGGTTCCGGCGGCACGCTGGCGGGCGTCGCGGCGGGACTGCGTGGCAAGAGCAAGGGCGTGAAGATCGCGCTCGCCGATCCGCTGGGCGCGGCGCTCTACAGTTTTTATACGGATGGCGTACTGAAATCCGAAGGCAGCTCGATAACGGAAGGCATCGGGCAGGGGCGTATCACGGCGAATCTCGAGGGGTTTGCGCCTGATTTCTCCTACCAGATCCCGGACGACGAGGCGCTGCCCATCGTCTTCGACCTGATCCAGGAAGAAGGGCTTTGCGTCGGCGGCTCCACCGGCATCAACATTGCCGGCGCTATCCGGCTGGCGCGCGAACTCGGACCGGGCCACACCATCGTCACCATCCTTTGCGACTACGGCACGCGCTACCAGTCGAAGCTGTTCAATCCGGAATTCCTGCGCGGCAAGTCTCTTCCGGTGCCGGAATGGATGGAACGACGCTCTGAGATCGACGTGCCGTATGAGACGGTCGAAGCATGAGCCTGAAGACCGAAGCGCTCTTCCGCGACGATGCCTATCTGCGGACCGGCGCGGCGCAGGTGGTCGCGATCAATGACCGTGGCGGCATCGTTCTCGACCGGACGATCTTCTACGCGACCTCCGGTGGACAGCCGGGTGACACTGGCTATTTCCAGCGCGCTGACGGCAGCCGCATCGATATCGCGGCCACCGTCACCGGCGAGACCAAGGATGAGATCATCCACGTTCCGGCGCCGGACCAGCCGCTTCCCGAAATGGGCGAAAGCCTTACGCTTGCAATCGACTGGGAGCGGCGGCACCGGCTGATGCGCATGCACACCGCCTGCCACCTGCTCAGCGTCGTCTGCCCGTTCCCGATCACCGGCGCGTCTGTCTCGGAGGACGATTCGCGCGTCGATTTCGACCTGCCGGACACCGGCTATTCGAAGGAAGACGTGACCGCGAAACTGCTGGAGCTGGTGCGGGCCGACCATCCGGTCTTCACACGCTGGATCACCGATGAGGAACTGGCTGCCAATTCCGGCTTGATAAAATCGAAGAACGTTCGACCGCCGAGCGGCACCGGCCGCATCAGGCTCGTATGCATCGGCGAGGACGCTTCGATCGACAGTCAGCCGTGCGGCGGGACGCATGTGAAGCGTACCGGCGAGGTCGGTGAGATACACATCGGCAAAATCGAAAAGAAAGGCCGCGAGAACCGGCGTTTTCGTATACGCTTCGGCTCGGCGCCGCCTGTCTGACCGGTTGCGCGACGTTCAATCCTCGGAGCAAAATAAATGGCTGAAGACAGTGCCTTTACCGTCGATGCTGACTGGCTTCAGCAGCGCCTCGGTCAACCAGGGCTGACGGTCGTCGACGGCTCCTGGTATCTGCCTTCGCACAAGCGCGACCCCAGAGCCGAATACGAGACGGGGCATATTCCGGGCGCGCTTTTTCTCGACCAGGATGCGATATCCGACCAGCGCACCGACCTTCCACACATGCTCGCCGCGCCAAAGGACTTCGCGCAATATGTCGGCGCAATGGGAATTTCGGCCGACGACATGATCGTCGTCTATGACGGGCCGGGTTATTTTTCAGCGCCGCGCGCCTGGTGGATGTTCCGCGCAATGGGCGTTTCGCAGGTTTTCGTCCTCGATGGCGGCCTCGACCGCTGGATCGCCGAAGGCAGGCCGGTGACGGTGGAGCCGACCAAGGTTGCGCCGTGCATTTTTCACGCCGACTTCGACGCTTCGCATGTGGTGAAGCTGGATGAGATGCGCCGGATCGTCGACAGCGGCTCGGCGCAGATCGCCGACGCCCGGCCTTCGGGCCGTTTTTACGGCACTGAACCGGAACCGCGTCCAGGCGTGCGTTCCGGCCACATGCCCGGCGCGCACAGCGTGCCGATCACCGCGCTTTCCGAAAATGGCGAACTGCTTTCCAAGCCGCGGCTGCGGGCGCTGCTGGAAGATGCCGGCCTCGACCTTTCCCAGCCCATCGTCACGCTTTGCGGATCCGGCATCACGGCTGCGGCCATCAACCTGGCGCTCGAGACCCTCGATCATAGTGAAAACCGGCTCTACGACGGGTCGTGGACCGAATGGGGCCGCCTGGCCGACACGCCAGCGACGACGGACGACAAATGACACCGACGCAGAACGGCAGGGCCGATGACATCGGCGTCACGGTGACGTTCCTCGAAATGCACGCGCCGCCCTCGCATTACCCGCCGGCGCCCTACAACCGGCAGATCGCGCTGTTGCGGACGAAGGACATCCCGCTCCACTTCTACCGCTACATGATGGATCGGGTCGGCCGGAAATGGCATTGGGTGAAAGCGTTGCGGCTGGACGACGAGGAACTGTCGGCCGGCCTGCATCGGGAAGACCGCGACATTCGTATCCTCTATCTCGACGGCGCGCCCGCCGGTATCTTCGACATCAAGCCGAACCTGCCAGATGAGGCGGAGCTTGTATATTTCGGCCTGGTGGACCACGCCACGGGGCAGGGGCTCGGCCGCTGGTTCCTCGGGTCGGCCATTTCAGCCTGCTGGTCGCACGGGCCTAAGCGCGTGACGGTGCAGACCTGCACGCTCGACCATCCCGCCGCCTTGCCGCTCTACCAGAAACTTGGCTTTGTGCCGGTGGCGCAGAAAAAGGAAATCATACGACCCCTGACCTTTGCCGAGCGCGCCGACAGCGTCATGCGCTAAATCACCGCCTGAACGCGCCGTTCATCTCTGCTTCAGTCTCCTTTTGCAAATATGCATTCGGAAAGCGCCGCACCCGGCGCGCTGAAGGAGACTGAGCCATGATCACCCGCCGTTTGTTCGCTGCCACCCTCGCCACGGCGATTGCCATGCCGAGCCTTGCCTTTGCCCAGGCCGCGACGCCTTCTGGCGCGCAGATCGAGCGCCAGTTGCAGGCCGCGCCGCGCACGAAGCTCCGGCCCAATGAGCGGGTGACGATTCGCGAGTTCAAGCGCCGTCCCGACCTTCGCCGCAGGGCGCCCTCCATTGACATCCAGTCGATCAACTTCGCATTCGGCTCGTCGGCGATCGCGCCGTCGCAATATGAAAAGGTCGACAACATCGCCGACGGTCTGCGGCGCATCCTGCGGCGCAATCCGCGCGCTCGAATCCTGATCGAGGGCCATACGGACGCCGTCGGCTCGGCATCGTCCAATCTGGCGCTTTCCGAGGATCGCGCCGCATCGCTGAAGCGCACACTGGTGCGCCAGTTCGGCGTGCCGGCCCGCGCGCTCGACACAGTCGGCTACGGCGAGGAATTCCTGCTGGTTCCGACGCAGAACGAGAACTGGCGCAACCGCCGGGTGACGTTGCGGCGTTTCGACGACTTCATTCGCTGAAACCGCGTCCGTCTGGATCAACACACAATGGGGAGCCCGGCTTGAACAGGCCGGGCTCTTTCCATATCCGTTGACAGGATGAATGCGAGAAGGAGCCAGCGATGACGATCAAGGTGGTGATGGCAGGGGCGACCGGATGGGTCGGCAAGGCGCTGGTGCCGGCGATCCTGGCACAGGACGACCTGAGTTTGGCCGGTGCGGTTTCCCGCGGCGCGGCGGGACAGGATGCCGGCATCGCGGTCGGCGCTGCGTCGGCTGGCGTCACCGTTGCCGCCTCGCTCGATGAGGCGCTGGCGGCGGCTTCCGACGTGGTGGTCGACTACACCAAGCCGCATGTGGTCAAAGGACATGTGCTGCTGGCCATCGAAAAAGGAAAACATGTCGTCATCGGCACGTCCGGCCTCGGGGCCGCCGACTATGCCGAAATCGACGCGGCGGCGAAGGCCAATGGTGTCGGCGTGCTGGCGGCCGGCAATTTCTCCATCACCGCCACGCTGATGAAGCGCTTCGCGCTGATGGCGGCCAAATATGTGCCTGATGTGGAGGTCATCGACTATGCCAGCGCCCGGAAGCCGGACGCGCCGTCCGGCACCGCACGCGAACTGGCAGAGGCTCTGGCCGAAATCCGCAAGCCGGCGACGTCGAAGCCGCAATCCGAAGTCTCCGGCTTCCCGGAAACCCGGGGCGCCGCGGTCGGATCGGGCGAAGGGGTGCAGGTGCACGCCTTGCGCCTGCCGTCCTATATTCTGTCCTGTGAGGCGCTGTTCGGCCTGCCGGACGAAAGGCTTACGATCCGTCACGACGCCGGATCGTCCGCCGCGCCTTATGTGGCGGGGACCTTGCTGGCGATCCGGCGGGTCGGGCAGTTCAAGGGACTGGTCCGCGGTCTCGACGCGCTGATGGACTAATTCGAAAATCACCAGACCGGCAAATGCGCTGATGCTAAGGATTTCTTAACCATATGCCGGTCAATCTGGGCCGTCACATCATCGTAACACTGCGATGCTATATGGACAGTGTCGAAAGGTTGGCCGACCGCGGATGAACCGGCGGTTTTCCTGACAGACGAGGAAGCGGGGTTTTGCCCCGCTTTTTTGTTGTCTGGCGTCAGGTCGGCACAAAGCCTGTCCGGTGCCGATCCAGTCTAGGCCGCGGCCAGCGCGGCCTTCGGTTCCATGACTTCGTAACCCAGCGCCTCGGCGACGGCGGCATTGGTGACTCGGCCCTTGTGGATGTTGAGGCCGTTGCGCAGATGCCGGTCGTCGATCACCGCCTTGAGGCCCTTGTCGGCAAGCTGCAGGCCGTAGTGCAGCGTCGCATTGTTGAGGGCATGGGTGGATGTCACCGGCACGGCGCCCGGCATGTTGGCGACGCAGTAGTGAATGACGCCGTCGATCTCGTATGTCGGTTCGGCATGGGTGGTCGCATGCGAGGTCTCGAAGCAGCCGCCTTGGTCGATGGCAACGTCGACCAGCACCGCGCCCTTTTTCATGCCTGACAGCGTTTCGCGGCTGACCAGCTTCGGCGCCGCCGCGCCCGGGATCAGCACTGCCCCGACGATAATGTCGGCAGAGAAGCACTCTTCCTCGACGGCTTCGACGGTCGAGTAGCGGGTGTGGACCCGGCCGTTGAAAATGTCGTCCAGTTGGCGCAGGCGCGGGATCGAACGGTCAACGATAGAGACATCAGCGCCGAGGCCGACGGCCATCTTGGCCGCCTGCAGGCCGACGACGCCGCCGCCGAGAATAGCGACCTTGCCCGGTAGCACGCCCGGCACCCCGCCGAGCAGCACGCCGCGTCCGCCATTGGCCTTCTGCAATGCCGTTGCGCCGGCCTGTATGGCAAGCCGGCCGGCCACCTCCGACATCGGCGCGAGCAGCGGCAGCCCGCCGCGCTCGTCAGTCACCGTCTCATAGGCGATTGCGGTGACGCCAGATGCGAGAAGTCCCTTGGTCTGTTCCGGATCGGGAGCCAGATGCAGATAGGTGTAGAGGATCTGCCCTTCGCGCAATTGCGCCCATTCGTCCGGCTGCGGCTCCTTCACCTTCACCACCATGTCGGATCTGGCGAAAACCTCCGCCGCATTGCGGGCGATCGCGGCGCCGGCGGCGCGGTAAGCGTTGTCATCGGCGCCGATGCCGGCCCCGGCGCCGGTCTCGACCAGCACCTCATGGCCATGCGCCACATATTCGCGCACCGACCCGGGCGTGAGACCGACACGATATTCGTGGTTCTTGATTTCCTTGGGACAACCCACGCGCATAGCAGTCAATCCTCCTTGCCTGCGTGCACTTCCTTATAGACGCAGTGAACCACGAAACGTTCCGAATGTGCTTGCGAAATGGGGTTGCGCTTGCCGGGCAGCGTGGATAATCCTTGCGCGAATAATCCCATACTTCGCAGGATATACGAAGAATGCCGCTGGACAGGATCGATATTGCCATTCTGGACACTTTGCAGAAGGACGGCCGCATTCCCAACGCGGCCCTGGCCGAGAAGGTAGGTCTGTCGCAATCAGCCTGTTCCCGCAGGTTGGACAATCTGGAGAAGTCCGGCACCATCCGCGGCTACCATGCGCGCCTTTCCAATGCGGCGCTGGGCCATCAGATGACAGCGATCGTGCATATTTCCCTGTCGGGCCAGTTCGAAAAAACGCTTTCCGATTTCGAGGCCGCGATCAAACGCTGCCCGAACGTTTTGTCCTGTCACCTGATGTCCGGCGAATACGATTACATCCTGCGCATCGCTGCGAGAGACCTTGCTGACTACGAGCGCATCCACAAGGAATGGCTCTCGGCCATGCCGCATGTGACCAAGATCAACTCGTCCTTTGCGCTGCGCGAAATCATTGACCGCACCACGGTCGGGCTGAAACCGGAAGCGGCGTAACTCCAGTCCTTTCGGGTCGAATCCGGGCGGGAAACGCTGCCAGCTTTGGCAGCAGGCTTCTCGGCAACCGCTGTTTTCGGATGGCCAGACGGCGCCGGACATGATTTCTAGGCTTTGCCTGCGAGGCTGGAAGCGGTGCAAGTGGCGATAGGAGGACGAGTATGAGCAAGGCAGGCACAATCCGCGCCGGCATGGGCGGCTGGACCTTCGAGCCGTGGGATACGTCCTTTTATCCAGAAAAATTGTCGAAGGCGAAACAACTCAACTACGCCACGCGGCAGGTGCCGACCATCGAGGTCAATGGCACTTATTATTCGAGCTTCAAGGAGCCGACATTCGTCAAATGGGCCAAGGAAGCGCCGGACGGCTTCGTCTATTCGCTGAAAGGCAACCGCTTCGTCACAAACCGAAGGGTGCTGGGCGAGGCAGGCGAATCGATGATGCGCTTCCTGGAATCCGGCGTCGCCGCGCTGGGCGAAAAGCTCGGCCCCATCCTGTGGCAATTCGCGCCGACCAAGAAATTCGACCCCGACGATTTCGAAGCCTTTCTCAAGCTTTTGCCAGAGAAGCAGGATGGCGTGACGCTGCGCCATGCCGTGGAGGTGCGCAATCCGTCCTTTGTCGTGCCGGAATTTCCGGCGCTTGCGCGCAAGCACAAGGTGGCGATCGTCTATGCCGATCATGCGACCTATCCGGTGATCGCCGACATCACCGGCGATTTCATCTATGCCCGGCTGCAGACCGGCAAGGACGACAACCCCGATTGCTACACGCCAGAGGCCCTGGACGCCTGGGCAGGTCGCGCCAGAGTGTGGTCCGAGGGTAGGGTGCCCGACGACCTGCCGCGCGCCGACGACAAGACAGACGCGCCGGTCAGGCCGCGCGACGTGTTCATCTACTTCATCACCGAAGGAAAGGTGAGGGCGCCTTTCGGCGCCATGGCCCTGATGAAGCGCGTCCCCGGTTGATGCATGTTGCCCAGAATCGCGCAGCGGTCTTGGGCAACGACATGAATCAAGACAAGACTTGAAGCACGTGGTCTGAACCTCACGCGACGTGCTTCAGGTGCCGCGCGCCACGCGTTCGATCTCTTCGCGCACCAGCCGCTCGACCAGCGTCGGCAGGTTGTTGTCCAGCCAGTCCTGCAGCATCGGCCGCAGCATGTCTTCGGCCATCTCGTCGAAAGTCTTCTTGCTGCGGCTGGCGAAAGCCTCGGAAAGCTCTCCGAAGGAGGCGGCGACCTGCCGGCTGGTCTGTTCGGAAACAAGGGACGGTTTTGCAAGGTCGTCGCTTGCTGATGCAGCGGGCTCGACGTGCCGGGGCTGGTTAGCCCGTGCCTCGATCGCAGGATCGACACGCTCTTCAATATTGAATGCCGACGACGCCTCCGCGTTTGAGACGTCGGTCTCGCCACGGGTTTCGGTAGGGCTGGAAGGCGCCTTCTCGATAACGAGGTCGCGACGCCATTCAGCGACTGTCTCGGCCACGGGTTTCTCTTCGCCGTCATCGACTTCGGACGAGTTGACCGGCGCGTCCTGTCCAAAACGGTCGAAACCGCCGGAGAAAGCTCTCGGCTCGGAAGAGGGAACAGGCTCCGCGTCAAAACGCGCCGCAGGCGCAGGGTCGGAGGCGATCTGCGCCTGGACGTCAGCAAGCGTGACCGATTTCCTGACGTCAACCGAACCGCGCAATTCGCTGCGGAAGGTCTCGGCTTCGGAAATGACCGCTGACGGCTCGAGATCCTGCCGAAGGTCCGAACTGTCCTCGGGCGGTTTGCGACCCGTATCGCTGTCTTCGATGATCCTGCGGATGGAAGCGAGTATCTCTTCCATCGAAGGTTCGCGTTGTGCAGTGCTTGCCGTTGCCATCGTCACATCCGCCGCCTTTTGTGACCGTAATCCAGATTTCCTTCCGGCACGAACCGGATACGAATCATGCCGCCAGCGTAGCCGACGCAGCGGCTGACGAGAATCCCCATTCTGGGGAAGCTTTGGATTTCAACAGATTACAAGGCGGGCAGGTTGCAGGCGGCTCAACGGCCGTCGGGCGTACGCAGTCCGATCCACTTGTCCTTGACCGCGTTGTAGTGCTCTTCCGGATGGTATTTCGCCACCTGGAGGCCGAGACGCTCGACCGAAAGATGGCCCATGGCCGAGAGGATCGCATAGCTTGCAACGACGACGTCATGCTGGGCGGTCGCCAGGTTGATCTGCGCGTCGGTGACGTCGTTCTGGGCGTTCAGGACGTCGAGCGTGGTTCGCTGGCCAACATTGCGCTCTTCGATGACGCCGTTCAACGCAAGCTGCGCCGCCGAAACCAGCGAACGGTTGGCGTCGACGCTTTCGCGGGCCGCCGTGTACTGGGTCCAGGCGGAGGTGACGGCGGCGCGGACGTTGTCGCGGCTGACATCGACCTCAATACGCGCCTGCCCAAGCGATTCCTTCGACTGCCGCACCTGCGCCGAAGCCCGGCCGCCCTGATAGATCGGCACGGTCAGCGTGGCGCCGATGTTGGCGGACGTGGAATAACCGTCCTGACCGGTGGAGACGCCGGCGAGGCCGTCGCTGTCACGGTAGTTGCGCGAAATGCCGGCGGAGGCCGAGACCTGCGGCAGCAGCGCGCCTTCGGCCGATTTCACCGAAAAGCCGGCGGCATCGACCAGATGCTCAGTGGCAAGGATTGCCGGATGTTCATTGGCTGCGATGCTGATCGCTGCCTCCAGGCTGCCCGGCAGGAGCTTGCCCAGCGGTGAAGCCGCCGACAGCTTGCCCGGTTCGTCACCGACGATCTGCCGGTACACGGCCGCGCTCGACAGCGCCTGCGCCCTGGCGGCGCTGGCCTGCGCAACCGCCGCGGAGCGCGACGCTTCAGTCTGGGCGACATCTGTGCGGGTTCCTTCACCGACATCGAAGCGGGAGCGGGCGGCGCGCACCTGCTCACTCAGCGCCTTCAGATTCTGCTCGGTTAGGGCTGCAACCTGGCGGTCGCGGATGACATCCATGTAGGCGCTGGCCGCATTGAACAGGATGTTCTGCTCGGTGTTGCGCAGGGTCTCGTTCGATGCGCGAACACGCGCCTGGGCTGCCGCAACATTGTTCTTCGTCTGGAAGCCGTCGAACAGGCTCTGGTTGATCTGCACGCCGAAAGCGCCCGTCGTCGTACGGGTGCTGGCATTGTTGCGCGAGGTGTTCGTGTAATCGATGCTGGCGGAGCCGTTGATGGTAGGGCGATAGCCCGACTTGGCGATGGCAACGGTCTCGTCGGTGACGCGGACGCCGGCGCGCGCCGAATTCAACTGGGAATTGTTTTGATAGGCCTTGGAGAGAGCACCGAGAATGCTTTCAGCTGAAGCTGAAACAGGTGAAAACGCAGCGGCTGAAACAAGCAAGGCGACAAAAAGACTCTTGTTCACGGACTTCACGGCACGTCCCTCATCATTTTAACAGAAACGGCGCAACACCGGCCCCTACAGAAGGCGGCCCAGGTCGCGCATCCATGTTTCCTGTTGCCTGCCCGACAGAAACCGAGTCGTCTCAGCAACGATAATCAAAGCTCTAGCCAACATGACAATACGCTGGCCGCAAGGCCAAACCACTCAGAATTCAAAAACGTGGCTACGTTCAAATCCGGGTAGTGGCTTTATTGCCGCATTAAATGCACGGCGTCCGGTCACGACGCCAGTAGTCTTTAAAAATAGACGTGCCACACCGGTGTGGCCATGCCCCTCGACGGCAACCAGCCGGCCGCCTTCAGCAAGCTGGGAACACAACGTTTCCGGCACTTCGTCGACGCTGCCGCCAATGAAAATGACATTGTAAGGCGCGCCCGCTGCATGGCCGTCGCGCAACGGTCCCTGGACAATTTCGGCATTGGCGCAACCGAGCGCGGCGAGCGTTGCGCCCGCAGCCTCAGCCAGGGCCGAATCGCTTTCGAGCGCGATGACGGACTGGGCAATTCTGGAGAGAACGGCAGTCGAATAGCCCGTGCCGCAGCCGACATCGAGAACCTTGTCCGCCGGCGTTACCTCGGCAAGCTGGATGAGCTTGGCCATCGGCGAGGGCTCCATGAGATAACGCGGCCCGGCATCGCTGCTGGCCACACGGATATCCTCGTCGATATAGGCAAGATCCGGACTGGCGGAGCCGATGAAGGCCTCACGCGGGATTTCGAGCATGGCGTCCAGCAGGGCGGCGTCGGTAACGTCGGTCGTGCGGACCTGTCCGTCGACCATCTTGACGCGGCGTGCGGAAAAATCTGCGTTCATGTAAGGCGTCCCGCTCATGGCGCAGACCGCGCCGGATTGTCGATGAAACACCCTCCGGCGCTGGTGCGCGGGAGCCGGGATTGGAGGCCTCGCCCGGAATCGAACCGGGGTGCAAGGATTTGCAGTCCTCTGCGTAACCACTCCGCCACGAGGCCTCATTGCTCCCGGCGTTTCAGGCAAACTCAATAGGTGGCCCGAAATTTTGCGTCAAGCGGGCGCGACGCAATAAGGCTGCTTTCTCGCAACTTGGCCCGGCTTAATTCAGGCGACGTGCAAAAGAGCCAAAGCCGGTGCTCAGGTCTGGCGCCGCCGCCGCCTTCGTTCCCACCACACGACCGAGCGACGGCGGAGACGGCGGACCGAGGCGAATTCGTAGGAAAGCACCAGAAGCCCCAGCGGAACCATCCAGAAACCGAGAATCGGCAGAAAGCCCAGACATCCGAAGATGATCAGGACGACGCCGATGACGATCCGCAGCCATCGTGATTGCGGCATGGTGAACTGCCGCCCGAAGACGGAGATTTTCCGGGGCGGGGGCGGGGCGCTGTCGTGCTGCGCGATCATTTGGTCGCCTTCTGCGGTCATGTCCGATCGATAGCCTGATGCTTCCGTGACGCGACTATATGATGGCACGGCGCGCTCTTTGCCAGAAGCCGCCCCCAGACAGATCGAAAAAATCCGAAATGCTGCTTTGCAAAGCCGAAACGGGTTTGCTATAGGCTGCGCCGTTCACATATGAGCCCTGTTCCCCGGTAGCTCAGTGGTAGAGCAACCGGCTGTTAACCGGTTGGTCGCTGGTTCGAATCCGGCCCGGGGAGCCAACAATCCAGATTTTTCGGGTTTTTCGACAGGCGATCACGCCCGAATGTCTCCGCGCGCAGGTTCAACTGCGTGGCTGCGCCGCTCGCAGGCGTCAGCCCGAGACGATATCGGCGGAGAATCGCAATTCCCTGAGCGGCCGGACCTTGGCTGTGATTTCAGAATAGAGCGGATGAGCCTTGTAGGCGGCAAGAGCCGCCTGGTTTTCGAACTCCGCATAGACCACGAGGTCGATTTCATCCGATAGGGGGTCTACCCTGGTGTTGGGCGAGACCTCGAAAGCGCTCGAATGCGGGATTTCGGCGAGACCCAGCAGGCCGGTGCGGATCGCTTCCAGGTCGTCTGTTCGCCGCGCGCTGAAGAACACGATGTGACGGATCACTGAAGCCTCCCTGGCCGCGCGGTCGCTGCTGAATGTCCACGCGGACTTCCGCACCACGTCAGAGCGTGTTCTGGGTCAGCCTGTCCCATGCGTCAATCGGCGACGATGTCGCGGCGCATCGTGAGCTATTCGGAAATTGTTCCGTCAGCCCGTAACATAACGGACGATGTGCCGGAGTTCCCGGACGCCCTGGTTTGTATAACGCGCCTCATTGTAGAGACCGTCCCAGATGATGAAGAAGGCAATGGCGGCGATGACTATGACGTAGCGCATGATTATTGATTAGCGCATTTCTGTCCCGCCATCCAGTTGCAACCGCAAGGCGATCGCGTCCGTTATACGGGGACGGATTTGCACGCGGCGTTCAAGATTGCCATGCGTGCCGACGGAGCAGAGACCGCATGGCAAAGGACGAACCCAAGGATAGATCCAAGCCGGTCCTCGTACTCTTTCGAAACGATCTGCGCGTGGCGGACAACCGGGCCCTGGCTGCGGCGGTTCAATCCGGCAAGCCGGTAACGGCGGTTTTCATTCGCGACGAAAAGGACGGGTCGCGACCTGCGGGTGGCGCGGCGCGCTGGTGGCTCCATCATTCACTGCAAAGGCTTTCAGAAAAGCTCGCCGGTCTGGGATCTGGTCTCTGCTTGCGCCGTGGCCCTATGCACGAGACCGTCGCATCACTTCTCAAAGAGACCGGCGCCGACACGGTGTTGTGGAATCGCCGCTACGATCCACCGTCCGCCGCCGCGGATGCAGGCCTGAAGAAGAGCTTGCGTGAACACGGCCTGACTGCCGAAAGTTTTGATGGATGCCTCCTGCATGAACCGTCCCGCCTGAAAACGGGAGCCGGCGGTTTCTACAAGGTCTACACGCCTTTCTGGAAGGCGCTCTGCTCGGGTCCGGAGCCGCGTGATCCGGTGGACGCGCCGGACAAACTGGTTTGCAGCGACCGAACGCCGAAATCCGAGAAACTGGACGACTGGAACCTGCTGCCGAAAAGGCCGGATTGGGCCGGCGGCTTCCGCGAACGCTGGAATCCCGGGGAAGATGGGGCGTGGTCTCGTCTGAATGCATTCCTCGAAACAGAGCTTGAGGATTATGCCGAGGGCAGGGACAGGCCGTTCGCCGATGTGACGTCGGGACTGTCTCCGCATCTCGCTCATGGCGAGATCACGCCTTTCCAGATCCTGGCGGCGCTCAAGCGCAAAAAGGCGACTGGTGGACATGATGACCGCGAAAAGTTCCGCAAGGAACTTGGCTGGCGCGAGTTCTGCTATCATCTGCTTTTTCACAATCCCGACCTGCGCAACAAAAACTTCAATTCAGCCTTTGACGGATTCTCGTGGTCGGGCGATCCGAAAAACCTGCACGCGTGGCAGCGAGGCCAGACCGGCTACCCCATCGTCGATGCCGGTATGCGCGAATTGTGGACCACCGGCGTGATGCACAATCGCGTCCGCATGATTGCCGCGTCCTTCCTCATCAAGCACTGCCTGATCGACTGGCGCGAAGGCGAAAAATGGTTCTGGGACACTCTGGTCGATGCCGATCCCGCCAGCAATCCAGCCAACTGGCAATGGGTCGCCGGTTCCGGCGCGGACGCGTCTCCCTACTTCCGTATTTTTAACCCGATCCTGCAGGGCGAAAAGTTCGACCCGGACGGCACTTACGTCCGCCACTTCATTCCGGCGCTGGAGAAAATGCCAGCAAAATACATCCATCGTCCGTGGGAGGCGCCAAAAGACATTCTGGCGCAGGCCGGCGTGAAACTCGGCTCAGATTATCCCGTACCTGTCATTGACCACAAGGAAGCGCGCGAGCGCGCGCTCCGTGCCTACAAGTCAATGTGACAGGGGAATGAATGAACATCGTGCCCATCAACCGTGGCGCTGCCGGCGGGAAGAAGATTGCTGTCATCGGATCGGGAGTATCGGGAGCGGCGGCGGCCTGGGCGCTGAACCCCGTCGCGGATGTAACCGTGTACGAGGCTTCCGACAGACCGGGCGGGCATACCGCCACCATCGACGTCGACTATGACGGCGTCCGCCTGCCGGTCGATATCGGCTTCATCGTCTACAACGAATTGAACTATCGCGACCTGACGGCGCTGTTCGCGCATCTCGGCGTCGCCAGCCATGCCAGCGACATGGGCTTTTCGCTTTCGCTTGACGGCGGGAGGCTCGAATGGTGCGGTTCGACCCTGCGCACCATCTTCGCCCAGAAGCGGAATGTCTTCTCGCCCGGCTTCCTGTGGATGCTGCGCGAAATCCTGCGTTTCAACCGGGAATGCGTCGCAGACCGCGATTCCGGCTCTCTCGCCCATTCCACGATCGGCGATTATCTCGCCCGCAAGGGCTACTCGGCCGCGTTCCGCGACAACTATCTGGTCCCGATGGCGGCGGCGATCTGGTCGACGCCAAGGGCGCAGATGCTGGAATATCCGGCGGAGAGCTTCGTCACCTTCCTGGACAACCACCGCCTCATCCATGAGCGCCGGCCGACATGGCGCACGGTCACGGGCGGCTCGCGGACCTATCTCGACAAGCTCCTGGCGCCGCTTGGCGACCGCCTTCGGCTGTCCTGTCCTGTTCGCACGATTGTCCGCGATGCCTTTGGCGTGACGGTCTGGGCCGGGGACAACCCGCCCGAGCGCTACGACAGTGTGATTGTCGCGTGTCACAGCGATCAGGCGCTGGCGCTGCTCGGCGATGCATCGAGCGCCGAAGAGGCGATCCTCTCCGCGATCCCCTACCGGCCGAACCGCGTCGTGCTGCATCGCGACCCGAGACTCATGCCGAAACGCCGCGCGGCCTGGGCCGCCTGGAACTACCTGCGCACCTCGCACGAGCAGGAGGAGCCGGAAGTGTCGGTCACGTACTGGATGAACCGCCTGCAGGGGCTGGATGCGGCCAAACCTGTTTTCGTCTCCCTCAACCCGATCATCGAACCGCGCGGAGACCTGGTCTTCGGCGAATGGTCGCTTGATCATCCGCAGTTCGATTCACGCAGCATCTCGGCCCAGGCGCGACTTGACGATATACAGGGCACGCGCGGAACCTGGTTTGCCGGCGCATGGACGGGCCACGGCTTCCATGAGGATGGTCTGCGCTCCGGGCTCAACGCAGCCCTCGCTTTGGGCGCAACGGTGCCGTGGCGCGCACATGCAGTCAGTGCCGATCTGCCGGCGCTGGCGGCGGAGTAGGGCAGGCTTCGACCGATGACCGCAAGGGAACGCATAACCACGATGGAAGCGAACGGGCCGCCGCCCGAAGCAGCCGGCGTGCTCTATCCGGGCGAGGTCATGCATGCGCGGCTGAAGCCCTTCGGCCACCGCTTCGTCTACTCGGTCTTTTCGCTGCTGGTCGACATAGACCGGCTGGCGGAACTGTCGAGGATGACTCCATTGCTCAAGGTCAATCGGCCGGGGCTGACATCGTTCTTTGAAAGCGACCATGTCGAGCATGATGGCGAAACCCTGCGCAGTTTCGTCGATCGGCTGCTGGCGGGAGCGGGCCTGAAGCGGCCGGCGATGCGCATCTTGCTGCTCGCCTATCCGCGCATGTTTGGCTACGCCTTCAATCCGATCTCGGTGTATTTCTGCTACGGCGAAGGCGGCGCGCTGGTCGCGATGATCTATGCCGTGCGCAATACTTTCGGCCAGCGGCACACCTATGTCGCGCCCGTAGAGCCCGGCGACGTCGATTCGGCCGGCGTACGGCAAACGCGCACAAAGATATTCCACGTTTCGCCATTCATCGACATGGGCGCCCGCTATCATTTCCACATCCTGCCGCCCGGAAAGGCCGTGAGACTGCGCATCAACGAGACCGAAAAGGGCGAGCCGCTGCTGGTCGCGACCTTCACCGGCGAGGCACAGCCGCTTGGCACAGCCCGGCTTGCTGCGTGCCTCTTGAAGTTTCCGCTGATGACATGGAAGATTGTGGCGGGAATTCACTGGGAAGCGCTGAAGCTCTGGTTGAAGGGCGCGCGTTTTCGTTCGAGTCCGCCGGCGCCTGAAACGGTCAGCTATCGCGACCATGGCGCGGCGGTCGAACCTGGGGAATGAACGCAGTAGGAAGCAGGCACGCGGTCGCTCCGCTGCCCAGGAGACGCGGGCTACGACAATGGTTCAGACACAAGGGAGCGGACATTCCGGCAGCATGGCGATCGACCACGCCGTCAGGCTGGATGAGTTGAACTTCGCCGAATTCGTCAAAGGCCTGCCGGCCAAGGCGAGCATGGTGCTTAAGGCGACGATGGGGCTGCCCCACGGGTCGCTCAAGGTGCGTTTGCCGGATGGCCGATGGGTTCTTCTTGGCGGCAACGGGCCGGGCCCGGACGCGGAGCTGGTGCTGAACAACTGGCGGCTTCCCTCCCGCGCATTTTCGGGCGGCACGATCGGCGTCGCCGAATCCTACATGGATGGCGACTGGGAAAGTTCTGACGTGACCTCGTTCCTGGAACTGTTCGTGATCAACACCGAGACGGGCGAGAACATCGCCGGCGGAGCCAGCTGGCTGATCAACACCGTACAGCGCATCCGCCATTGGCTGAACGAGAACACGCGCACCGGTTCCAAGCGTAACATTTCCGCCCACTACGACCTCGGCAACGCCTTCTACAGGGAATGGCTGGACCCGAGCATGACCTATTCCTCGGCGCTCTACGCCAAGGGCGCGAACGACCTGGAAAGCGCGCAGGCGGCCAAATACCGGGCGCTCGCCAAGGATATCGGCATCAGCGCAAACGACCGCGTGCTCGAGATCGGCTGCGGCTGGGGCGGCTTCGCCGAATTCGCCGCGCGGGAAGTGGGCTGCCATGTGACCGGGCTGACCATCAGCCGGGAACAGCACGACTTCGCCAGGGAGCGCATCCACAAGGCAGGGCTGGCCGACAAGGTCGAGATCAAGCTGCAGGATTACCGCGACGAGACCGGCCGATACGACCGCATCGCGTCCATCGAGATGTTCGAGGCCGTGGGTGAGAAATACTGGCCGGTCTTCTTCCGCAAGGTGAAGGATTGCCTGAAACCGGGCGGCACCGCAGGATTCCAGATCATCACCATCAACGAGGCGGCGTTCAAGACCTATCGGGCAAGGCCGGATTTCATCCAGCGCTACGTCTTCCCCGGCGGGATGCTGCCGACGCCGTCCATCCTGAAGTCGCTCGGGGCCGAACACGGCCTGGCGCATCTGCGCGAACGGGTGTTTCCGCAGGACTATGCCCGCACGCTGGCCGAATGGCGCCAGCGCTTCTGGGCGTCATGGGAAAGGCTCGCCCCGCTCGGCTTCGACGAGCGCTTCAAGAAGCTGTGGGAGTTCTATTTGCACTATTGCGAAGCCGGCTTCCGGGCCAGCTACATCGACGTGCGGCAGGTGATCTACAAGGCTTAGCGTCTTCTCCCGTTCACGGGGAAAAGACACTGTCCAGTCCTACAGCGTGATGCGGTATTTGGCGAAACCACCTTCGCCGTCGCCGGCCGGTTCAATCTTCAGCGATTTCACCGATGCTATGAAATCCTTGCCTTTGGCGCCGGTCTCGAACAGCACGCTGGCTCCGGGCAAAGGCGCGAACGACCAATTGGCGTCGGCTGACGGGTTGATGGTGCCCTGATCGACGATATAGCGCACGATCACGTCGCGGTTGGTGTCCGGCGCTTCATAGATGATCTTGCTGTCGTTGATCTCCGGGAAATTGCCGCCGCCGCCAGCCCGGTAATTGTTGGTGGCGACGACGAATTTCTGTGCCGGATCGATCGGTTTGCCGTTGAACATCAAATCCTTGATGCGGTTTGCGTCGGCATTGGCGACGCCGCCCTTGGAATCGTATTTCGGCGGCGGCGACAAATCGATCTTGTAGGTCACACCGTCGATGACATCGAAATTGTAGGACGGGAAATCGCCGTTGATCAGCGGCTGGTCGGCCTTGCCGGGCTCCACCTTGTTGAAGATGCCGGCAGACATCTCCAACCATTCCTTCACCTGGGCGCCGGTGATCTCCACGGCGCGCACCGTGTTCGGATAGAGATAGAGGTCCGCGACGTTCTTGATGGCGATGTCGCCGGCGGGAACGTCCGTGTAGTAATCCGGCCCGCCGCGCCCGCCGGCCTTGAATGGCGCCGCCGCCGAAAGCACCGGCAGGTCCTTCCACTGCGATTCCTTCAGCAGGTCCTTGACGTACCAGGTCTGCGCCTGGCTGACGATCTGTACGGAAGGATCGTCGGCGACCAGCGCGAAATAGGAATAGAGCGGCGCCGATGTCTTGCCGACCGGACGCCGCACATATTCAAGCGTCGCCTCATGGTCTTCCTTCAACGCATCGACGACGCGCTGGTCGTCCTCGACCGTCGCCTTGTTCTTGTTGTCGACGCGCTCGTAGATCGGCCGCGCTTCGGAGGTGGCCGAGACCACGCGCCATTTGCCGCCGTCGCGCTCCAGCAACAGATCGACCAGGCCCATATGCGAGCCCCAGAAGCCGCCCATCACCGCCGGCTTGCCCTGCAGCGTTCCCTTTTCCGTATCGACGCCCTCGAGGCCCTGGAAATCCTTCTTGCCGGGGAAGACGAGATGCTGGTGACCGGTGAAGACCGCGTCGATGCCTTCTACGCCGGCGACGAAGAAGGAGGCGTTCTCCATCTTGTCGCCCTGCTTGACGTCGATGCCGGAGTGGGAGAGCGCAATGACGATATCGGCGCCTTCCTCCTTGATCTGCGGCACCCAGGCCTTGGCCGCCTCGACGATGTCGCGCGTCATCACATTGCCTTCGAGGTTCTTCAAATCCCAGACCATGATCTGCGGCGGCACGAAACCGATGATGCCGATCCGGATCGGCTGTTCCTGCCCGGTCCCGTCCTTGATCTTCCTGTCGAGGATCACATAGGGCTTGAGGTAGAGCTTGTCGTCGCGCGGGTTCGAGGCCAGTTCGGTGCCGCGGATCAGGTTCGCGCACACGAACGGAAAATTCGCGCCGGCCAGCACCTTGTCGAGGAAGGACAGGCCGTAGTTGAATTCGTGGTTGCCGAGCGTCGAGCACTCGTAGCCAAGCAGGTTCATGCCCTTCATGACCGGATGCAGATCGCCATCCTTCATGCCCTTCTCATAGGCGATGTAGTCGCCCATCGGGCTGCCCTGCAGCAGGTCGCCATTGTCGATCAGCATGGCGTTGGTTGCTTCCTTGCGCACCGCGTCGATGATGGAAGCCGTGCGCGACAGGCCCATCGTGTCGTTCGGCTTGTCGGCGTAGTAATCGTAGGGAAGCACGTTCACATGGATGTCGGTGGTTTCCAGGATGCGCAGATGCGCCTGGTTGGCCTGCGCGCGCGCCGAGAACGGGTGCAGCACGATCAGCGCGCCCGTCGCGGCGGCGCCCGCCAGCAGCGATCGGCGCGAAATGAGCATCTCGGACATGATTGCGTTCTCCCGTATAAATTGCTTAGCCGGCATTGCGACTCTCGCGCCAAACTTCAGCCAAGTCCAGCAGGAACGCATCACGAAGGGATGACAGGCGGATGACCGTTTGCCGCCCGCACAGCGGGCGAGTGCGCGACGCCCGATCCGGCTACCTCTCCGCCTGCTTCTTCGCGTTGCTGACCTTGTCGCTGTCGCCCTGTGTGATGAGGCGGGCGCTGCGCTGTCCCGTCACGTAAATCCACAACCAGCTCAACGAGACCGTCAGCCGGTTTCTCAGGCCGATGAGGAAGTAGATATGGGCGATGCCCCATATCCACCAGGCGAGCCGGCCGGTGAGCTTGATCCAGCCGAAGTCGATGGCGGCGGCGCGCTTGCCGATCGTCGCCAGGTCGCCGTCGTGCCGGTACTGGAACGGTTTAGGCCCGTCGTCGCCGGCCAGCCGCGCCAGCACGGTTTTCGCCACATGCCGGCCCTGTTGCTTGGCCGCAGGCGCGACGCCGGGCACGAGCCGGCCTTCTTTCCAGGCGACATGCGCCGTGTCGCCGACGGCGAAGATATCGGCGTGGCCGGGCACCGTCAGGTCGGGTTCGACCATGATGCGCCCGGCGCGATCGGCGGCGACGCCGAGCCATTCCGCCGCCGGCGAGGCGGCGACGCCGGCCGCCCAGATGATGGTTTGCGCCGGCAAGCGTTGCCCGCCGAACACCACGCCCTCGGCATCGCATTCCGACACCGGGCGGTTGAGCTCGACCGTAACGCCCAGCCGCTCCAGCGCCGCCTTGGCGTAGGCCGACAGTTCCGGCCGAAAACCGGAAAGCAGGCGCTCACCCGCCTCGATCAGCACGACCCGGGCGGCGCTCGTATCGATGTTGCGGAATTCGCCGGCGAGCGTGTCGCGCGCCAGTTCGGCGATGGTGCCGGCCAGCTCGACGCCGGTCGGCCCGCCGCCGATGATGACCAGCGTCATCAGCGCCTGCCTTTTGGCCGGGTCGGTCTCCCGTTCAGCCTGTTCGAACGCCAGCAGGATCCGCCTGCGGATCGCGGTCGCGTCCTCCAGCGTCTTCAGGCCCGGCGCAAACGGCTCCCACTCGTCATGACCGAAATAGGCGTGGCGCGCGCCGGTCGCCAGCACCAGCGTGTCATAGGCGACGGTCTCGCCATCCTCGAGCAGCACCCGTCTTGCCTCGCTGTCGACGCCGGTGACGGTGCCGAGCAGGGTGGTGACATCCTTGCGCCGGCGCAGCAGGTGCCGCACCGGCCAGGCGATCTCCGATGTCGCCAGCGAGGTGGTGGCGACCTGGTAGAGCAGCGGCTGGAACAGATGATGGTTGCGCCGGTCGATGAGCGTCACCCGGACCGGAGCGCCGGCCAGCGCGCGGGTGAATTCGAGGCCGCCGAACCCCGCGCCGATGACGACGATGTGGTGGCTGGCTGCGTTCATTGCATCACCTCCGGGAGGGGCATCGATCCAGATGCCAATGCTCCTTAGATGTAGGTGCTTTTGTGCGCTGCAGCAATGCCGGCCGGCTCCCCGCGCCCCGTCCTGCGATGTCGTGAATGCGCATGCGGCGACGGCGCGCCCGGTATAGGCTGAACCGGACGATGCGATGAGGTGCCATCATGGGCGATGATCGGGACGGCGAAGGGCCGGCGCAATATGCGTCGCCGCCATGTTTCATGCATGAACTCGATCCCGCCTTCCGGGCTGCGCCCGCCGACTGGACCGACATACGCCGCTGGCGCAAGGCCGAGCGGGACCGGCTGATCGCGGCGCGTCTCGCCATTCCGGCCGATGCGCGCGCCGCCATGTCCGCCCGGATCGCCGCCCGCCTCGACGCCGCCATCGGCGATGTCGCCGGCAGGATGGTCAGCTTCTACTGGCCGTTCCGTGGCGAGCCGGATTTGCGGCCCTGGGTCGAAACGGTGAATGCGCGGGGCGGGCGCACGGCGCTGCCGATCGTGGTGGAGAAAGGCCGGCCGCTGATCTTCCGCGCCTGGAAGCAGGGCGAGAAGCTGGACAAGGGCGTGTGGAACATCCCGATACCGGCGCAGGGCGATCCCGTTTTGCCGGACGTCGTCATCGCGCCGGTCGTCGGCATCGATCCGGACAAGTACCGCCTCGGCTATGGCGGCGGCTTCTTCGACCGCACGCTGGCTTCAATGCCGCGCAAGCCCCTGGTCATCGGCGTCGGCTACGAAATGCAGCGCATCCCCACCATCTATCCGCAGGCGCACGATGTGCCGATGGGCGAGGTGGTGCTGGGCTGATGCCGGGCTTATCCGCCCGCAGGTCCGCAGCGCCGGAAACCTCCCCGGCGCGAGCAAGGGGGGCACGACAGCCCTGCTTCATCATGTTTGGCAACCTCCCTTTGCAAGGAAGGATCAGCGCCTCATGACGTGTCGGGAAGGGCGCGCCATGCGAGGCCGTGCGTTTCGAGGACGACGCCCTGCGCCGCGCTCCAGCGATGCCTGGGCAGGCTGAGCGGCGGCGCGCCGGGCGGACGGCCGACGCGCAGCGGATAAAGGCCGGAAAAGCGTTCGCGGGGACCACCCCGCGCCTCTGGCGCGATCCTCCCCGCAAGGGTGAGGCGATAGTCTCGCAGGACCCGCCAGCGGGCGAAGCGCCGCGCCTGTTTCGGCAGATCGTCGAGTGCGGCGGCCAGCGCGCAGACGCGGCGCATCAGGCGCTGGTCGGGCAATCGGTCATAGGGCGTCGGCTCGAGACGCACGGGCAGGGGCCGCCGCCCTCGGCCAGGATCGCTGGCGCGCGGCGGGCAGTCGATTTGAGCATAGCGCCTGCGGTGGAAGCGCTTCATGGGATCGACGAGGGAAAAGCGCGGCATCCGCACCGGCGGCTTCGGCGCAGTCGAGACGGGCGGCGGAGGCGCGGCGAAGAGCGGGGCCATGATTCCGGCCACATAAGTGCGCGGCAGGGCGACCGGCCTGACCGCGCCCGCGACCCGGCGGCCGCGCTTCAGCTCCCACGGCCGCAGCGCCGGCGTCGGCAGGTCGGCGGCGAGGACGATGACCAGCCGCCGCGCCGCCGCCTCGGCGGGCAGCAGGATGCGACGGACCATGGTGTGGATGCGCCGCGAGACGGTCGCTGGATCGCAAAGCCTGCGAAACGCCCGGACGGGAGCGCTGTCGCCGCTGCTGTCGGCATCATCCGCCTCCGCCGTTCCGGTGATGAAACGCATCGCCTGACCCGTGTCGTCGGCCAGCCCGATATAGACGAGCATGAGGCTGAGCAAACGCCGCAGGGTGGCGTGATGGCGGGCGATGATGGCGGCGTCGGCCATGGGTGAGTCCTCGTGGGCCGAGGAGTATGGGGGAAGTGGGAGGGGGTGTGGATGGGATTTCAAACTCCAGCCAAACAGACGTAATGGTTGGCACCTGAATTTGAACACATCTGCACCGGTGGCAATGTAGACACTGATGAGACATTGGTTCGGCTAGGGTTCAATCCGTCAGGAGGAAAGATGTTGTCCATGTTCCGATAGAACGAAGCAAGTTCGCCTAATATGGTTTTGAACAGACTGCGGTGCTGCACGCGGGTAATCAGTACAGCGAATGCCAGCGTACCTTGTGATAAAGGTCCGCAATATGTCTCCAGGGTATCCTGAACTGGCTGCGTGGCTTTGTGCTGGGATTTGAGGACATGTTTTCAAGCTTGATGCCGGGGTCGTAGTAGGCCAGACCCTGAGCGAGCGAGTTGAGCAAAAGTTCGAACCCAGTCCCCTCACCGAGAAAGACCTTCGGCCCAAAGCGATAGAACGTGCTTGGCAAGAGTCGTCTTTCGCCAGGCACATAGACCGCCTTGGCGTGCTTCTTGTTCCAATGTGTCAGCAACTTCGGGAAGCTCCAACTCATCACCACGGTGCCATCGTCGTGAACGACAAAAAGGCTTCCGCCCGGATTCGTGATTTTCAGTTCCCTCGTGTCGAAGCCATCCAGTATCGTTGTAAGGCCTGTTGCCCGAGCCTTCTTTCCTACCCGGTACGAGCCACCGAAGTTCATACGGTCGGCACGACCACGTTTGTCGGCATAGCCGAACCGCCTGACAAAGTCCCCGACCGACATGCCCGTGTATTCACCCCCATCCGGTTCGGGCGTGAGCAGGGTCATCTTCTTTGACCGCGGAATATTGTCGAAATTTGGGGACTGAGCGGCCTTGACCTCCCAGCCAAAGATATCCGGCTCCGCCTTGCCGTTGTTCGATATTCCGAGCTCGGCTTCGAGAGTGTAGCCGATGCCATTGAGGCTCATGTAGGGGACAATTACACCCGATTTCATTCTCTTCGACTCGACCCAATCAAGTTCATGAATGCGGCGGAGTTCGGCGAATATGCGTTCGTCATCACCGACCTCCGTTCCCAGTAGGGGAATGACCCTGAAAACACCTTCCGTTTCCAAGTCGGTCAGAGCGCTGATTTGCCTCGCAAGAAGCGTTTCCGGACCAGCGGCCCAACCCACAACCCTGCGATCGCCGGTAACGCCGAGAAAAAGAAGCCGTCCAGCCTCGCGGGTGTTGAGTAGGTGGTTGGGCGCTCCCTTTGCACCTTCGAGAAAACCTGAGAGTCGTACCTCTGGGTATTGAGGATAGAAGATCAGTTTGGCGTTCGGAGCGGGTAGGGTCCGGCCGTCGGCCTGAAGCCAGTCGAGGGGAAACGACGCCTTGATGATTGATCGGCCTCTGTCTGAGACATCGATATAGAATTCGCCTGCCGGCAGGATATTGAAAGCCTGCAACTCCCCTTTCGAAACGTACGGCTGGTTCTTCGAATTATCATTTGGGGCGAGATACTTCAGCAGAAGCCTCGTTACGCCCGTGACACTCATCATCTGCTGCAGCTGGTCAAGCGACAGGTCAGATAAAGGCTCGTTCTGTCGCCTCGGCATTTCCGGGAACCCCGCGAATCACGAAGTCAGTCTGACTCGAATCCAGCGAAGCACCGATTCGATTCATCACAAGGTCAAATGGAAGCTTCGCGCGGCCGGTCAGAGCACATTCCCACACAGTGCCGACGCGCCAGCCCCCTTCGTGAAGGAGGTCGATGGCACGTGCATCCCGCGCCACGTTGGAGGCTATCTTCGCCTGCCAGAACTCCGGTCGCGTGGCGGGGAGTCGGAAAAGATGGCAGTCATGGCCATGCCAGAAACACCCGTTGACGAATAGCACCGCCTTTCGGGCGGGAAACACCAAGTCCGGCTTGCCCGGCAATTTGCCGTGCAGGCGATAGCGATAGCCTGCGGCATGCAGGCTTCTTCTTATCTGGATCTCCGGTCTGGTGTTCTTGCCGCGTATGCCGGACATCATCCGGCTGCGGGTGGCTGGGTCTACGACATCAGCCACGCTTCACCGCGGCAAGGATGTGTGGTTTCATGGCTTCGGCCACCGATTCCACAACAGGGACGACCACGCCGTTGCCGAACTGCTTGTAAGCCTGCGTATCAGAGACGGAAATGTTGAAGGTGCGGTTGCCGCGTTCGTAACCCATCAGGCGTGCGCATTCCTGCGGAGTGAGGCGCCGGGGACGCTTTCCCTTGCCCTGATCAATGAGGATCTCCGACCCGTCCTTGTAGTAACGGGCCGACAAGGTACGCGCGACGTCATTCGGTCCAAACAGCCCGAATCCGAACCCGTTGCCTGCGGCTTCGTGCTTCTTCCTATAGTTTTGCAGATACTGCCAGAGATGGTCCGTCAGGGTGTATTTGGGATCGACATCCTTCAAAAGGACGGATTTAAGGGTCGGAGCGGGTCCATCAGGCACGTGCATGTCATCGAATGAGAACGGGGCTTCGTCGAGAAAACCGACAATGAATATCCGGTCACGCCCCTGAGGCACCCACGGCCGGGCGCTGATGACGCGCGTGCTCACATGATAGCCCAGTTCCCGGAGTGTATTCACAATGACGGCAAACGTCCGCCCCTTGTCGTGACGCTGAAGATTCTTGACATTCTCGAGGAGGAAGGCTTCGGGCCGGTGGTGCTTGATGATCTTGGCCACGTCGAAGAAAAGCGTACCCTGCGTCTCGTCGAGGAATCCATGCTGACGTCCAAGAGCATTCTTCTTGGACACGCCTGCAATCGAGAAAGGCTGGCAGGGGAAGCCCGCCAGAAGGACGTTGTGCTTAGGGATGCGGTCAAGCGCTGTGGCATCCTTTGTCCATTCGCGGATATCGCCGGCAAAGATGTGGTCAGGGTCATGGGAGAAGTTTTTCCGGTAGGTGGCGGAAGCATATTTGTCCCACTCGCTAGTGAACACGCATCTCCCGCCGATGGCCTCGAAACCCATTCGGAGGCCCCCGATACCTGCAAACAAGTCGATGAACGTGAACGGCGCGTCCGGCTGGGCTTTCGTGTGACTTGCGGCAAGTAGCTTCAGCATGTCGATTGCCAAAGCTGTCGGCATCGCCTCGCCTCGTTCATGTCGATAGGCGGAGCTCATGGAACATTTGGTGACCCGGGCTGCTTCTTCGATCGTCAGACCGGCCTGTTCGCGCAGTATCGAGAACTCGGTTTTCGGGTTATAGATGTTCACAGAGCCGAATCTCCAACTGGGTCAATTTTTCCCAGATTGCCACGGAATGACCCAGAAGACTAGGGCGCTACTCCGCCGCCACCCTTCGCCTCGCCCCCGGCCGTCTTTCCAGCAGCTCCTTCAAAAACTGCCCCGTATAACTGCGCTTCTCCGCGACAATTTCTTCCGGCGTTCCGCTCGCCACCAGTTCGCCGCCGCCGTCGCCACCTTCGGGGCCGAGGTCGAGCACCCAGTCGGCCGTCTTGATGACCTCCAGATTATGCTCGATGACCACAACCGTATTGCCCTGGTCGACCAGTTCCTGCAGCACTTCGAGCAGCTTGGCGACGTCGTGGAAATGCAGGCCGGTGGTCGGCTCGTCGAGGATGTAGAGCGTCTTGCCGGTCGCCTTGCGCGACAGCTCCTTGGCCAGCTTGATGCGCTGCGCCTCGCCGCCCGACAGCGTGTTGGCCTGCTGGCCGATGTGGATGTAGCCAAGGCCGACATCCTTCAGCGTCTGCAGCTTGTCGCGCACGCCTGGCACGGCGGCGAAGAAGTCGACGCCTTCCTCCACCGTCATGTCGAGCACGTCGGCAATCGACTTGGTCTTGAAGGTGACGTCCAGCGTCTCGCGGTTGTAACGCTTGCCGTGGCAGACGTCGCAGGTGACGTAGACGTCGGGCAGGAAGTGCATCTCGATCTTGATGACGCCGTCGCCCTGGCAGGCCTCGCAGCGGCCGCCCTTGACGTTGAACGAGAAACGGCCCGGCTGGTAGCCGCGCGCCTTGGCCTCCGGCAGGCCGGCGAACCAGTCGCGGATCGGGGTGAAGGCGCCGGTGTAGGTGGCGGGGTTGGAGCGAGGGGTGCGGCCGATCGGCGACTGGTCGATGTCGATGACCTTGTCGAGGAATTCCAGGCCCTCGATGCGGTCGTGGTCGGCCGGATGCTCTCTGCTGCCCATGATGCGGCGCGAGGCGGCCTTGAACAGCGTCTCGATCAGGAAGGTGGACTTGCCGCCGCCCGACACGCCGGTGACGGCGGTGAAGGTGCCGAGCGGAATCTCGGCGGTGACGTTCTTCAGATTGTTGCCGCGCGCGCCGACGATCCTGATGCGCTTGCCCTTCTTGCCGGGACGGCGCGCCGCCGGCGTGGCGATTTCCAGTTCGCCCGACAGATACTTGCCGGTGATCGAATTGGGGTTGGCCATGATCTCGTTCGGCGTGCCCCTGGCGATCACCTCGCCGCCGTGGATGCCGGCGGCGGGGCCTATATCGACCACATAGTCGGCATGCAGGATGGCGTCCTCGTCATGCTCGACGACGATGACGGTGTTGCCGATGTCGCGCAGGTGCTTCAGCGTATCGAGCAGGCGGGCATTGTCGCGCTGGTGCAGGCCGATGGACGGCTCGTCCAGCACGTAGAGCACGCCGGTGAGGCCGGAACCGATCTGGCTGGCGAGGCGGATGCGCTGGCTCTCGCCGCCTGACAGCGTGCCGGAATTGCGGGCAAGCGTCAGGTAATCCAGCCCGACATCGTTGAGGAACCGCAGCCGCTCGCGGATTTCCTTGAGCACCCGCACGGCGATTTCGTTCTGCTTGTCGTTCATCTGCGACGGCAGCTCGGTGAACCATTTGTCGGCCTTGCGGATCGACTGTTCGGTCACCTCGCCGATGTGCTTGCCGGCGATCTTCACCGCCAGCGCTTCCGGCTTCAGCCGGTAGCCGTTGCAGGCCGGGCAGGGGGTGGCCGACATGAAGCGCTCGATCTCCTCGCGCATCCATGCGGATTCGGTTTCCTTCCAGCGCCGCTCCAGGTTGGGGATGACGCCCTCGAACGTCTTGGTCGTCTTGTAGGAGCGCAGGCCATCATCATACTGGAACGCCACCTCGCGCGCGCCGGTGCCGCGCAGGATTGCCTCTTTCGCCTCGGCGCCGAGGTCCCTGAACTTGTCGCCGGGCTTGAAGCCATAGGCCTTGCCCAGCGCCTCCAGCGTCTGCGCGTAATAGGGCGAGGACGACTTCGCCCATGGCGCGATGGCGCCGTCGCGCAGCGACAGGTTCTCGTCGGGGACGATCAGCATCGGGTCGATGGCGCGCTGGCTGCCCAGCCCGTCGCAGGTCGGGCAGGCGCCGGCGGGGTTGTTGAAGGAGAACAGCCGCGGCTCGATTTCCGCAATCGTAAACCCGGACACCGGACAGGCGAACTTTTCCGAGAACAGCAGGCGCTCATGCGTCTCGTTGGCGGATTTGTTGACCGCGTCCTCACCGGTCTGGCTGGCGTCGAGCGGCCTGTCGGCGAACTCGGCCACCGCCAGGCCCTCGGCCAGCTTCAGCGCCGTCTCGATCGAATCGGCCAGCCGCGTGGCAAGGTCGCCGCGCACCACGATGCGGTCCACCACAACGTCGATGTCGTGCTTGTATTTCTTGTCCAGCGCCGGCACCTCGGCGATCTCGTAGAAGGCGCCGTCGACCTTGACGCGCTGGAAGCCTTTCTTCTGCAGTTCCAGCAATTCCTTGCGGTACTCGCCTTTGCGGCCGCGCACGATGGGCGCCATGATGAACAGGCGCGTGCCTTCGTCCAGCGCCAGCACGCGGTCAACCATCTGGCTGACCGTCTGGCTTTCGATGGGCAGGCCGGTCGCGGGCGAATAGGGAACGCCGACGCGCGCGAACAGCAGGCGCATGTAGTCGTAGATCTCGGTGACCGTGCCGACGGTCGAGCGCGGATTCTTCGAGGTGGTCTTCTGCTCGATGGAAATGGCCGGCGACAGCCCGTCGATCTGGTCGACGTCCGGCTTCTGCATCATCTCGAGGAACTGGCGCGCATAGGCCGAGAGGCTCTCGACATAGCGGCGCTGGCCTTCGGCGTAGATCGTGTCGAAGGCAAGCGACGACTTGCCCGAACCGGAAAGCCCGGTCATCACCACCAGCGAATCCCGCGGCAGGTCGAGGTCGACATTCTTGAGATTGTGTTCGCGCGCGCCGCGAATGGAAATGTATTTGTGGTCGGCCATGCCGGTCCGCCGCCTCGATATCTGATTGCCGGATTGGCGGATGCCGCCGTTCCCCTGATGTAGGTAGTTTTGCCGCTACGTCGAGATGCCGCAACCGCCCCAGCGCGTTTAACCGCCTTTGGCGGGATGCGGCAAGCAAAAAGAACAAAGGTCGAACGACTTGCTGACAGCGTGTTGGCAGGAAGTCCGTCCCGGACGCCTGACGCGACCGATCACTTTTTCTCCCATCCGTCACGCGACACTTGACCCGGCTTCGGCGCGGGTCCAGATTTATTTCCGTCGATGAGGCCGATCGCCAGCAGGGCGATCTTCGAGCCGAAACAGGCCGTCTGCGAGACGCCGCNAGGCTACGAATAGGCGCCTTCAACGACACAAGAGCAACGAGCAAGGGAGCGAGGTATGACCCCACCGGACAGTCCCAGCCGGCTCCGCGTTTCGCTGGAGCCGCGGCGAACCTGAAATTGCCACGCCGACCGGTTAGGCCATGTCGGTTCGTCGAAATCCCCCACATTGAGAAACGATAGTCGGATCAGCGGCTGAACCCGCGGCGCATCCGAAAAATAACGCCGGTAAACCACTCCCGGCAAAAATGAGTTGATCTCATAAGGCCCCGACCGCTTTGCAAATGCAGCGGCGGGGCCGTTTTCGTTGCAGCAATGGGCTTTTACGCAGGCCCCGCACATCATTGGTCAGGAGGTTGACGGCTCGATCGCGAGCGGCGGTCTTATTTCTTCTTCAGCTCGAACTCGTTGCCGAAACCAGCCTCTGCGCGGACGAAGCCGGATATGCGCACATCGAAATTGCCAACCTTGTACCGGCNCATCTTCGGCGGGCCGTAAGTCCGGCTCCGGTTCAGCCGGCTTGACGATGCGATAATCGCTTTCGACGCCGGGCAGGGTACCGGACACCGGCTTCTCGCCCGCATGGGCGTAACCGGCGACAAAAGCCGCCAGCACAAACGCGCCGGCGCGCGCGGTAAGGATTGTTGCGCTCATCGGTAAAGCATAACGGTTCGAGCGGTTCAGGGCCAGTGGCTTCCGCAACAGGAGCTGGTCTGGCTGGCGAACGAAGATAGAAACGCCGCCTACGCCGCGGCCTTGCGGGTGTCATAGACATGGTCAACGACGCCCCATGCCCGGGCCTCATCGGCGGTCATGAAATAATCACGGTCGAGCGTGCGCTCCACCTCCTCCAGCGGGCGGCCGCAATGCTCCGAATAGAGCCGGATCATGCGGCGCTTGATCTTGAGGATATTTTCGGCGTGGCGCTCGATGTCCGAGGCCTGGCCCTGGAAACCGCCCAGCGGCTGGTGCACGACGATCTGCGCGTTGGGCAGGGCGATCCGCCGCCCCGGCGTGCCCGCCATCAGCAGGAACGATCCCATCGACGCGGCAAAGCCCATGCAGACGGTCGAGATCGGGCAGCGCACATAGCGCATGGTGTCGTAGATGGCGAAGCCGCTGGTGACGACACCGCCGGGCGAGTTGATGTAAAGGGAGATTTCCTTGTCGGGATTGTCCGCCTCCAGCGACAGTATTTGCGCGCACACCAGCGCCGCCATGCCGTCTTCGATCTGGCCGTTGATGAAGATGATGCGCTCGCGCAGCAGCCGCGAGAAAATGTCGAAGGCGCGTTCGCCACGGCTCGATTGCTCGATCACCATCGGCACCAGGTTGGCAAGGCCGCTCATTGTCGGTTCTCCGTTCGTTGGCGGCGCTCAGGCCGCGCGCAAAAGCATGATCGTGTTGGCTGGAGCCGGCCGTGGCCGTGGCTTGCTCGAGAGAGTGAGACGGCAACTCGGAACGCCGGCCAGCGCGACCGCGGGAATGGCGGCAAAGTCGCCATGCACGATGCGCAGGCGGGTGCCGCCGGAGGCGGAACGGGCAAGCTCGAAACTGACGGTGCTGTCCATGCCGGAGGCGTCGCCGTTTTCACGGTCGTCCCGTTCACGCCAGGAATAGCGCAGCAATCGGCAGGGATCGGCCTCGAGAACCTCGCATTCTATCGGCGCCGCGCCGGGACGCAGTTGGAAGCGGCTGCCAGCCTTGATGGCGGGATCCATGTCATTGGGCAGCAGCCACGCAGCCAAAAGCTCGGGCACGGTGAGCGCCCGCCAGACCTTTTCCGGCGGCTCGGCCAGGTCGCATTCGACAACGATCGGCGCGGCGGGCTTCTCGGTCATTGATCCATCTCCTTCAGCACCGTCTTCAATTTTTCCACATGCGCCGGCCAGAAGGCGCGGTAACGCTCGATCCAGCCGAGCAGCGGCCCAAGCCCGTCCGGATCAGCCCGGTAGTAGGCGTTGCGGCCGGCGCGGCGTTCCTGAACCAGCCCGGCGCCGCGCAGCACGGCCAGATGCTGCGATACGGCCGGCTGCGTCACCGACGTGCCATCGCGCAGCTGCGACACGGTCATCTCGCCGCCGGCCAGCCGCTCGAACAGCGCGCGCCGGGTCGGGTCGGCCAGGGCGCGGAATATCTCTGCTTCGATCATGGCAGAAACATAAGTACAAACTTATTCGTTTGGCAAGCGGCGAGAACAGCTTGTATCGCTTCCGGACGGACTGGCCTTTGCCTCTGCTGACATTTCCTTGACAAAGCAGGTGCGGATTGAATAGAACATAAAGGGAACAAAAACATTGTGGGTAAAACTGCCTCCTGGCAGGCACGCGCTGCGCGCAGCCTGTAAGGTGCGTGGATCAAATCGGTTTCGGATGAGCGTGGAGAAGTGTGATGGCGGGCAGCGTCAATAAGGTCATTCTGGTGGGCAATCTCGGCGCCGACCCGGAAATCCGCCGGCTGAACTCAGGCGAACCGGTGGTCAATCTGCGGATTGCGACCTCGGAAAGCTGGCGCGACAAGAATTCGGGCGAACGCAAGGAAAAGACCGAGTGGCACAGCATCGTCATCTTCAATGACAATCTGGCCAAGGTCGCCGAGCAGTACCTGAAGAAGGGCATGAAGGTTTATCTCGAAGGCGCGCTGCAGACCCGCAAATGGGAAAAGGATGGCGTCGAGCGCTATACGACCGAGATCGTGCTGCAGAAATTCCGCGGCGAACTGCAGATGCTGGATTCGCGCGGCCAGGGCGAGGGCGGTCAGGTCGGCGGCTATTCCGGCGGCGGTCGCGACAGCTTCGGCCAGTCGGGTCCCGGCGGCGGCGACGATTTCGGTGGCCGCGGTTCGGGCGGCGGCGGCAATCGCAGTGGCGGTGGTGGCTCGCGCGATCTGGACGACGAAATCCCGTTCTGATCGACGCTGCGCGGGACCGTTTGCAGTCTCGATAAGGGTGGCGCAGTGGCTTGGCCTGGTGGCGCATGGCTTGAGGGATATTCGGTGAAGGCACGGGTCAAGTGGGTCGAGGAACGGACTTTCGTCGGCGAGTCCGGCTCCGGCCACAAGCTGGTCCTCGGTACGGCGTCCGCGCCCGGCGGTGCGGCGCCGGGACCGAGCCCGATGGAACTCGTGCTGATCGGCACCGGCGGCTGTTCAGCCTATGATGTCGTGCATATCCTCGAAAAAGGCCGCGAGGCGGTCGAGGATTGCGTGGTCGAGCTCGACGCCGACCGGGCCGAAACCGACCCGAAGGTGTTCACGCGCATCCACATGCATTTCATCGTCAGCGGACGGGCGCTTTCCCTCGACAAGGTCAGGCGCGCGGTCGATCTGTCGATCGACAAATACTGCTCCGCCTCGGCGATGATGGCCAGGACCGCTGCGATTACCCATGATTTCGAAGTGGTGGATACGTCGGCGAAGTAAGTCCCGGACAGGCTGGTCCCGGTAGAGGCATATCACCCCGCCATCAGCGCCTTCACGCCGTCGGCGACGAACTGCACCGCCAGCGCCGCGAGGATGACGCCCAGCAGCCGCGTCAGGATGGAGCGGCCGGTCTGACCGAGTATGCCATCGACGCGCTCGGCCAGCAGGAACACCGCATAGGTGATGGCCAGGCACAGGAAAATGATGCCGACCAGCGCCATCTGCGCGGCAACGCCCTGAAACGAACCGGACAGCAGCACCGTGGCGGAAATCGCGCCGGGTCCGGCGATCAGCGGGATCGCCAGCGGAAAGGCGGCGAGGTTGTGGATGTGGTCGCGGGTAATGGCGACGTCGCCGATCTTCTCCTTGCGGTCCTGACGCCGCTCGAAAACCATCTCGAAGGCGATGAAGAACAGCAGGAAGCCGCCCGCCACCCGGAAGGCGGGCAGGGTGATGCCGAATACCGACAGGATCGACGCACCCGCCAGCGCGAACAGCGCCAGCACGAGAAAACCGATCACCGAGGCGCGGATGGAGACCTGCCGGCGCTCGTCGCGGTTCATGCCGCGCGTGATCGCCAGGAAAAGCGGCGCCAGACCCGGTGGATCGATCGTCACGAGAATGGTCACGAAAGCATTGAAAAGACTGTCGAAACTGGACATGGGCCAGACCCTCTGGCGGTCAGGCTAGCGTGATCGCGGCTTGCGCGCCAGTCCAGTCACGTCGAACGCCGCGCGCCAATCGGCTCCGACGCCTGCGCCAATCGCGATAGGTTGCCGCAGCGTCCGCTCGAAAATCGCCCATCCATTTGAATCTTCGTGGAAAATCAGTTCTGGAAAAGCTGCCGCGCCATTGGAGAAATCCAGCGGCTTCCTATATAAAAGGCCTGTGATTCCCTCTTTCGTGTGACGCATTTTGAACGACCAGAAGACACCGCTCGGGCCGCAGGGTCCTTCCGGCATCGAGCCGATCTCGATCATCGAGGAGATGCAGCGCTCCTATCTCGATTACGCGATGAGCGTGATCGTGTCGCGCGCGCTGCCGGACGTCCGCGACGGGCTGAAGCCCGTTCACCGGCGCATCCTCTATGCGGCGCATGAGAGCGGCTATCACTGGAACCGCAAATATGTGAAGTCGGCCCGTCCGGTCGCCGACGTGATGGGTAAGTACCATCCGCATGGCGACGCCTCGATCTACGACGCCCTGGTGCGCATGGCGCAGGACTGGTCGCTGCGCGTGCCGCTCATCGACGGGCAGGGCAATTTCGGCTCCATCGACGGCGACCCGCCGGCGGCGATGCGCTACACGGAATCGCGCCTGACCAAGGTCGCGCATGAGCTGCTCGAGGACATCGACAAGGAGACCGTCGACTTCCAGGACACCTACGATGCGTCGGGCAGCGAACCGAAAGTCTTGCCGGCGCGTTTTCCCAATCTTCTGGTCAATGGCTCCGGCGGCATCGCCGTCGGCATGGCGACGAACATTCCGCCGCACAATTTGTCCGAAGTCTGCAACGGCGCCATCGCGCTGATCGACGACCCGGCGATCGGCCTGCCGCGGCTGATGGAGATCATCCCCGGTCCGGACTTTCCGACCGGCGGCCTGGTGATCGGGCGCGCGGGCATCGAGAGCGCCTATGCGACGGGCCGCGGCTCGATCCTGATGCGCGGGCGCGTCGAAATCGAGCAACGAGCCAACGACCGGGAAGCCATCGTCATCACCGAAGTTCCCTATCAGGTGAACAAATCGTCGATGATCGAGAAGATGGCCGAACTGGTGCGCGACAAGCGCATCGAAGGCATTTCCGACATCCGCGACGAGAGCGACCGGCAGGGCTACCGTGTCGTCATCGAGCTGAAGCGCGACGCCGTCGCTGACGTCATCCTGAACCAGCTTTACCGCTATACGCCGCTTCAGACTTCATTCGGGGCCAACGTCGTGGCGCTGAACGGCGGCAAGCCCGAAGTCATGACGCTGCTCGACATGCTGAAGGCCTTCGTATCCTTCCGCGAAGAGGTGATCAGCCGCCGCACCAAATTCCTGCTGCGCAAGGTTCGCGACCGCGCCCATATCCTGGTCGGTCTCGCCATCGCCGTCGCCAACATCGACGAGGTCATCAAGCTGATCCGCGGCGCGCCGGATCCCACCACCGCGCGGGAGCAGTTGATGACCCGGCGCTGGCCGGCGGCGGATGTCGAGTCCCTGATCCGGCTGATCGACGATCCGCGCCACCGCATCAACGACGACGGCACCTACAATCTTTCCGAGGAGCAGGCGCGCGCTATCCTCGCGCTGCAGCTGTCGCGCCTCACGGCGCTTGGCCGCGATGAAATCGCCGACGAATTGAACAAGATCGGCGCGGAAATCTCTGATTACCTTGACATATTGTCCTCGCGGGCGCGCATCCAGCAGATCGTCAAGGACGAACTGGCAGCCGTGCGGGACGAGTTCGGCACGCCGCGGCGCACCGAACTGCTCGACGGCGCGGCCGACATGGACGACGAAGACCTGATCCAGCGCGAGGACATGGTCGTCACCGTCAGCCATTCGGGCTACATCAAGCGCGTGCCGCTGTCGCTCTACCGGGCGCAGCGCCGCGGCGGCAAGGGCCGCTCGGGCATGTCGACCAAGGACGAGGATTTCGTCACCCGGCTGTTCGTCGCCAACACGCATACGCCGGTGCTGTTCTTCTCCTCGCGCGGCATCGTCTACAAGGAAAAGGTCTGGCGCCTGCCGATCGGCAATCCGCAGTCGCGCGGCAAGGCGCTGATCAACCTGCTGCAATTGCAGCAGGGCGAGCGCATCACCACCATCATGCCGCTGCCCGAGGACGAGGCGAGCTGGGGTGAGCTCGACGTCATGTTCGCCACCACGCGCGGCACGGTGCGCCGCAACAAGCTGAGCGAATTCGTCCAGGTCAACCGCAATGGCAAGATCGCCATGAAGCTGGAGGAGGAAGGCGACGAGATCCTCGGCGTCGAAACCTGCACCGACAATGACGATGTGCTTCTGACGGCGAGTTCCGGCCAATGCATCCGGTTCCGTGTCGACGATGTGCGCGTCTTCCAGAGCCGCAATTCGGTCGGCGTGCGCGGCATCTCGATGGCTGAAGGCGACCGGGTCATCTCGATGGCCATCATCGAGCACGTGGAAGCCGATCCGGCCGAACGCGCCGGGTATCTCAAGCAGGCCGTTGCCGAACGCAAGGCCGCGGCTTTGGCTGCCGGCATGGAAGTCGAGACGGGCGGCGAAGAAGAAATCGCGTTGACCAATGAGGACGTGGGTGAAATCGGTGACCTGTCACCGGAGCGCTACGCGGAACTGAAGGCGCACGAGCAGTTCGTTTTGACCGTCACCGAGTTCGGCTACGGCAAACGGTCGTCGTCCTATGATTTCAGGCTGACCGGCCGCGGCGGCAAGGGCATCCGTGCCACGGACGTGTCGAAAGTCGATGAAATCGGCCGGCTAGTCGCAACCTTCCCGGTCGCCAACGATGACCAGATCATGCTGGTTTCGGATGGCGGCACGGTCATTCGCGTGCCGGTCCACGGCATCCGATTCGCCAGCCGCGCCACCAAGGGCGTGACCATCTTCAACACTGCGGAAGGCGAGAAAGTGGTCTCGGTCGAGCGTATCTCCGAACCGCAGGGCGAGGACGAAGATGCCTTGCCGGCCGGCGAAGCCGGCCAGGCGGACGCTGGCGGCGAAGGACCCGGCGACGGTTCGGCCGGGGCAGCGGATGGCAGCCCGGAGGCTTGACTGTTTCCGCGCCGCGCCTGGCCCTGGCCGCCGACCTTGCGGCGATTGAAGAGCTGACGCGGGCGGCCTACAGCCCTTACACCGCGCTTCTCGGTGCGCCGCCTTTGCCGGTGACAGAGGATTATCGTCCGCGCATCGACCGCGAGGAAATCTGGCTGCTCGATGACGGCCCAGAGGGGGCTGCGGGCGGACTTTCGGGTCTCATCGTGCTGGAAACCATCCGGATCATGTGATGGTGTTCAGCGTCGCGGTCGCACCATCGAGCCAGGGTTTTGGGCTGGGTGTCCGGCTTCTGGGCTTTGCCGAGGAACAGGCAGCGAAAGCGGGGCTCAGCGAAGTTCGGCTGCATACCAACGCGCGGATGGAGCGGTACATCGCGCTCTACCGGTCGCTTGGGTTTGTCGAAACTGGCCGCCGGCCCAATCCGGTGCGTCCGGGATGGACGGTCGTGGATATGCTCAAGCGCCTGCGCGTTTACGCGGCGCGGCGAACGGGGCGGGTCAGTAGCGGCGCGGGCCGAAGCGGTCTGTCCGGCGGGCGTGCAGTTTCACACGTTCGGCTTCCTGATGCAGACCGAAGACGGTAGCGATCAGCATGGCGACAGTCATTGCGGCAGCTAGCATGAAGATCATCATTTTGGTTCTCCTGCGCCTTACAACGATCAGATGGGGCTTTGGTTTCATCTAATGAAGAGGCAAGGTAGTGAACTGTGAGTGAAAGCTTCGTGATCGGCCCGTTCATCTGTCGTTCATGGTTGCCGAAAGGTTCACGAGAGCGTTGCGGGCGGAATTGCCTTTGACCGAAGGGGCAGCTAGAAGCAGGCTGCATGACTGATCGCATCGCCCTCTATGCCGGCTCCTTCGACCCGTTGACCAACGGTCACCTGGATGTGCTGAAGGCGTCGCTCGCCGTCGCCGACACGATCTATGCGGCGATCGGCGTGCATCCCGGCAAGAAGCCGCTGTTTTCGTTCGAGGATCGGGTGAAGCTCATCGAGGCCGCCGCGAAGTCGGAACTCGGAAAGGATGGCGCGCGCATCAGGGTCGTTTCCTTCGACGGGCTGGTGATCGATGCGGCGAAGAAGCATGGCGCATCGATCATGATCCGCGGCCTGCGCGACGGCACCGACCTCGACTACGAGATGCAGATGGCCGGCATGAACGAGACCATGGCGCCGGAATTGCAGACTGTTTTCCTGCCCGCCAGCCCCTCGGTGCGAACCATTACCGCCACACTTGTCCGCCAGATAGCCTCGATGGGAGGCGATATCCGCCCCTTCGTGCCGGCGGTGGTGGCCGGCGCGCTCACGGCCAAATTCGCCAGATAATTTCGGAGAAAATCCATGCTTTTCAAAAGGCTCGCCGCCTGTCTCGTCCTTCTTGCCGGCATGTTCGCCGGTGCTGCCGCCTTCGCGGCGGAGCCCGACAACACGATGGTCATCACGCTGAAGGACGGCGACGTGACCGTCGCGCTGCGGCCCGATCTTGCGCCCAAGCATGTCGAGCAGATCAAGAAGCTGGTGCGCGAGGGCGCCTACAACAACGTCGCGTTCCACCGCGTCATCGACGGCTTCATGGCGCAGACCGGCGACGTGCGTTACGGCGACATGAAGGACGGCTACAGCGCCGACGCCGTCGGCACCGGCGGCTCGGACCTGCCCGACCTGCCGGCCGAATTCTCCAAGGAGCATTTCGTCCGCGGCGTGCTGGGCATGGCCCGTTCGCAGGACCCGAACTCGGCCAATTCGCAGTTCTTCATCATGTTCGACACGGCGGATTCGCTCGATGGCCAGTACACGATCATTGGCGAGGTCGAGAGCGGCATGGATCTCGTCGACAAGATCAAAAAAGGCGATTCGGCGCAAAACGGGGTTGTTTCCGACCCTGACCGCATGATCAAGGTGCGCATCGCTTCCGACAAATAACGGGAGATCGGCAGTCGGCAATCGGCAGTTGGAGAGCTCTTCGTTTAGAAGAAAACGCTGCCTTTTTCCACTTGCTACTCTCTCGACTGCCTACTGCCGACTGCCTAATTCACCACTGCCGATCAATTTTTGAAAGGAACTCGATATGGCCGACATCAAGGATCGCGAAAACGCGCTCATCATGGAGACGACCCAGGGCAACGTCGTCATCGAAATGCTTCCCGACCTGGCGCCCGGCCATGTCGCCCGCATCAAGGAACTGGCCCGCGAAGGCGCTTATGACGGCGTCGTCTTCCACCGCGTCATCGACGGCTTCATGGCGCAGACCGGCGACGTGAAGTTCGGCAATTCCTCGTCGTCTTCATTTGCTCCTTCCCGCGCAGGCATGGGCGGTTCCGACAAGCCGGACCTGAAGGCCGAGTTCTCCAACGCCAATCACGGCCGCGGCACCTGCTCGATGGCCCGTTCGCAGAATCCGAATTCGGCCAACTCGCAGTTCTTCATCTGCTTCGACGACGCCGCCTTCCTGAACCGCCAGTACACGGTCTGGGGCCAGGTCATCGAAGGCATGGACAATGTCGACAAGATCAAGCGCGGCGAGCCGGTGCAGGACCCCGACAAGATCGTGTCGCTCAAGGTCGCGGCGGACGTGAAGTAAGCAGAACGGGGCAGAGCGATGATGGGGCTTGTCTGGTCGCTGCTCGGCATATTGTCGGGCGCATTCATCGCCATCCAGGCGCCGATCAACTCGCAACTGGCGCGCGGCCTCGGCCTGCCCGTGGCCGCCGCCGCCTTCTCGTTTCTATCGGGCGCCATCGTGCTGGGCATCATCACGGTGGCGCTGGTGCGCTTCCAGGGCATATCGCTGGACTGGAAGGCGCCGGCGCCGTGGCTGTTTGTCGCCGGCGGCGTGCTTGGCGCTTTCTATGTGACGCTTTCGACCATCCTCACGCCGAAGATCGGCGCGGCCGCGCTGATGGCGTTTCTCGTCGCCGGGCAACTGACCGCCGGCATGGTGCTGGACCGCATCGGCTTCCTCGGCATGGCGGTGCGCGAAATCTCGCTCGGCCGGCTGGCCGGCGCGGCGCTTCTGTTGATCGGCGCGCTGCTCGTGCGGCTTTACTGACCGGACACTCAGCCCTTCGATATGACGATATGCGTCGCCAACTCGCCTTCCGTCCGGTCCGTCACCGCATAGCCGAGCGCCGGCAGGTCGATGCCGGCAAAAAGCGCTTCGCCACGGCCGATCACGACAGGCGATACCGCCAGATGCATGGTGTCGATGGCGCCGACGCGCAGATATTGCTGCACGGTCGAGACGCCGCCGCCGATCTTGACGTCGAGCTTGCCAGCAGCGGCCTTCGCCTGCTCCAGCGCCGCCTCGATGCCTTCCGTCACGAAATAGAACGTCGTGCCGCCCTCCATCACGATCGGCGCGCGTGGATAATGCGTGAGGATGAAGGTCGGCGCATGGTAGGGCGGATTGCTACCCCACCAGCCTTTCCACACATCGTCCGGCCATTCGTCGCGGATCGGTCCGAACATGTTGCGGCCGAGGATGAACGCGCCGAAACCCGACATGGCAGCGGCCCCGTATTGTTCGTCGATGCCGGTCGTTCCGCCTTCCTTGCCGACCATGGCGCGGAAGGTTTTCGTCGGGAAAAACCACTGGTGCAGTTCCTCGCCGCGTTTGCCGAGCGGGTTCTGCAGGCTCTGTTCGGGTCCTGCGCCAAAACCGTCGAGTGAAATGGCGAATCCGCAAACGCGTACCTTGGGCATAGTCAGCTCCAGCCTTGTGTTCCAATGCTGGCTTAACGAAACCGATTGCGTTTCGCAATCGGTGCGAGCAGAAAGCTGACTTCTGCTGACACACAACGGTTTCCAGCTGGCCGTGAGGTCAGAATGCGGTGGCAGACGGGCAGAGTTCGGGCTATTGCCGCTGGCATGAAAGTGGATCTGTTCGATTTCGACCTGCCGGAAGAGAGGATCGCGCTTCGCCCGGCCGAGCCGCGCGACAGTGCGCGCCTCCTGGTGGTAAAGCCGGGTGAGGGGCTGAAGGACGGCGTGGTGCGTGACTTGCCCTCGCTTCTCGAAGCCGGGGACGTGCTCGTCTTCAATGATACCAAGGTCATACCGGCGCAGCTGAAGGGGGTCCGTCGCCGCGGCGACGCGGTGGCCCAGGTCGAGGCGACGCTCCACATGCGGGTGGCGCCAGAGCAATGGCGGGCCTTCATGCGGCCGGGAAAGCGCGTCGCCGCCGGCGACCGCATCCATTTCGGCCATAACGGCAACTCCTGCTTTCTCGGCCAACTCGACGCGACGGTGCTCGAAAAAGGCGAGGGCGGCGAGGTGCTGCTCGGCTTCGATCTTTCGGGTGCGTTTCTGGACGAGGCGCTGCACGCGGTCGGGCATATTCCGCTGCCGCCCTACATCGCCTCCAAGCGCGACGACGACGAACGCGATCGCAGCGACTACCAGACGGTCTATGCGCGCGAGGAAGGCGCTGTCGCCGCGCCCACCGCCGGTCTGCATTTCACGCCGGAGCTTTTCGCCGCGCTCGACGCCAAGGGCATAGAGCGCCGGTTCGTGACGCTGCATGTCGGGGCAGGTACCTTCCTGCCGGTCAAGGCCGACGACACGGCGGACCACAGGATGCACGCCGAGACGGGCACCGTGTCCGCCAACGTGGCGGCGGCGCTGAACGACGCGAAGGCGCGCGGCTCACGCATCGTCTGCGTCGGCACGACCTCGCTTCGGCTGCTGGAAAGCGCGGCGCGTTCGGATGGCAGGGTCGCTGAATGGTCAGGGCCGACCGACATTTTCATCACGCCCGGCTACCGGTTCAAGGTTGCCGACATGCTGATGACGAATTTCCATCTGCCGCGCTCGACCCTGTTCATGCTGGTGTCCGCGTTTTGCGGCCTGGAGACGATGCAAGATACCTATCGGCACGCCATCGAAGGCGGCTACAGATTCTACTCCTACGGGGATGCAAGCTTGCTTTACAAGGCTGACCAGCAATGACGCCGGACTTCACTTTTCGCCTGCTCGCCACCGATGGCAAGGCAAGGCGCGGCGAAATCTCCATGCCGCGCGGCGTCGTCCGCACGCCGGCCTTCATGCCGGTGGGAACCGGCGGCACGGTCAAGGCCATGTATATGGACCAGGTCCGCGACCTGGGCTCCGACATCATCCTCGGCAATACCTATCATTTGATGCTGCGGCCGGGCGCGGAACGCGTCGCCCGGCTCGGCGGCCTGCACGAGTTCGGCCGCTGGCAGGGTCCGATCCTGACCGACAGCGGCGGCTTCCAGGTCATGTCGCTGTCGAATTTGCGCAAGCTGACGGAAAAGGGCGTCACTTTCCGTTCGCATATCGATGGCGTCGCCTACGAGATGACGCCCGAGCGCTCGATCGAAATCCAGGGCCTGCTCGATTCCGACATCCAGATGCAGCTCGACGAATGCACGGCGCTGCCGGCGACGCCGGAGGAAATCGAGCGCGCCATGGAGCTGTCCCTGCGTTGGGCCGAACGGTGCAAGACCGCATTCGGCGTCCAGCCCGGCAAGGCGATGTTCGGCATTGTCCAGGGCGGCGACATCGCCGCGTTGCGCGTCCGCTCGGCGCAGGCGTTGTCAGCCTTGGATCTGAAGGGCTACGCCGTTGGCGGCCTTGCCGTCGGCGAGCCGCAGGCGGTGATGCTCGACATGCTGGACATCACCTGTCCCGAACTGCCGGCGGACAAGCCGCGCTACCTGATGGGCGTCGGCACGCCGGATGACATCCTGAAATCCGTGGCGCGTGGCATCGACATGTTCGACTGCGTGATGCCGACGCGGGCAGGGCGCCACGGGCTTGCCTACACACGGCGCGGCAAGGTCAATCTTAAGAACGCCCGCCACGCCGAAGACCCGCGTCCGCTGGACGAGGAAAGCGATTGCCCGGCGTCGCGGGACTATTCGCGCGCCTACCTGCACCATCTGGTCCGTTCGCAGGAGGCGCTCGGCGCCATGCTGCTGACCTGGAACAATCTGGCATATTATCAATCGCTCATGCAGGACATACGCGACGCCATCGAAGCTAGGAATTTCGAGGCACAGGCGGCGGAAATCAGCGAGGGCTGGGCGCGCGGCGATATTCCGGCGCTCTGATTTCAGACGCTGGTGGAGACCGCCGCCCGCAGGCTGCAACTGGTGATGCGATAGACGCCGTCCGGCTGTAGCTCCAGCATGTAGACGGCTTCATAGTCCTTGCCGTCGGGACCGACGATCATCACCTGCTGGACGACCGATGTCGGTCCTGTCTCCTGCGACTTGCCGAAGGCAAAACTCTGCGGCTTGCGCACCGGCGGATAGCCATTCGTCACCATGCCGATGAAAGCCTCGGGCGTCGGGTACATGCGGGTGATGTTCGGCGCTGCGAAACTGTAGGCCAGCGCGCCATTGTCCTGCTGGAAAGCTTTCAGCTGGCTGTCGATGGTCTTTTGGGCCGATTTGATTTCGGCTTCGCCCGCCATGGCCGAAAACGCCATGACCAGACCGGCGAGCGCGAACAGGACATGGCGTAAAGCACGGCTTTTCAGCATCGAACCGAAATCCTGATTGTATCCAGTATCTGATACGTACCTTCGGCCGGTCCGGTTTCACACCATAGCCCCCCAATACGCGATTAAGCCCACCTTAAGGCTATGCTTTCATCCTGATTGCGGGGAAGACAATTCAGGGGACGAACCATGTCCGATCTCGTAGTCGGCCGCCGCAGGCTGATGTCTGGCGCCATCGGCCTTGCCGTCGCAGCCTCGATGCCTGGTTGGGCGAGGGCCGGGATCACCATCGATCAGGTCGCTTTCGATCCGGACATTCCCGCACTTGGCAACCCGTACGGCAATGTCACAATCGTTGAGTTCGTCGATTACCAGTGCCCGATCTGCAAACTCTGCTTTCAGGAATTGCGGAAGCTGCTGACCGAGGATGACAACGTCCGGCTGGTCATGAAGGACTGGCCGATTTTCGGCGAAGCGTCGCGCGACGCAGCCTCGCTGACGCTTGCAGCCGGGCAGAATTATGGCGCGGTCGTCGCCGCGCTGATGGAAAACCAGCACCAGCTCTCAAGCCGCCGCACCGACGCCATCGTCGCATCGGCAGGTATGGATGCCGGAACCCTGCGTCAGGCAGCCGAGGGCAAGCGTGGTCTCATCGGCGCCGTGCTTGCCCGCAATGACGCGCAGGCTACCGATTTCCAGCTCAGGGGCACGCCCGCTCTGGTTGTTGGCGGCACGTTGTACAAGCGTGGCCTGCCGCTGGCGGAGTTGAAAGATGCGGTCGCGAAGGCCCGGGCAACATGACCGACCTCCCTCCGGCGAAAGTGCACCGGCGCCGGACGACATGACTGCCTGTTGTTGCCGCTTCTCGCTCTGCACCGCCCGAAAGCACGAACTGACCCCGATGCGGACAGGCCGCCCAAATTTTAGGCAATTTTCGCCAGTCGCCGGTGCGATGGCCCTAAATGGTCGATTACGCTTGATTTTCCCCGTCGAGGTCATGTCAAATGGCGGCATAGGGGAGTACGCGATTGGTCGCTTTCGACGAAATGCTTCCAGAGGAATCGGGACCGCGAAGGCCCTATTCGGCGTATGATCGCTGGTTGAAAGAACAAGACCCCGCCAGACTGACCCAGAAGAAGGAGGACGCCGAAAGGGTCTTCCGCAAGACCGGCATCACCTTTGCCGTCTACGGAGAGCTGGAAGCCAGCGAACGGCTTATTCCGTTCGACATCGTACCGCGCATCATTTCCGGCAGTGAATGGCGCAGGCTGACACAGGGCATCGAGCAGCGCGTCCAGGCCCTGAACGCCTTCCTCGACGATATCTACCATCGCCAGGAAATCCTGCGCGCCGGGCGTGTGCCGAAAGAGTTGATCGCCAGAAACGCGGCGTTCCTGCCGGAGATGATCGGTGTGCGTCCGCCTACCGGCGTTTATACGCACATCATCGGCGTCGACATTGTCCGCATCAACGAAAACGAATTCTACGTGCTGGAGGACAATGCCCGCACGCCCTCCGGCGTCTCCTACATGCTGGAGAACCGGGAAACGATGATGCAGCTCTTCCCGGAGCTGTTCCAGAAGATCAAGGTGCGGCCGGTCGAGAACTATCCGCAGTTGCTCAGGCAATCGCTGGCGGCTGTCCGGCCGCAAAGCGCCAAGGGCGCGCCGACCATCGCGGTGCTGACGCCGGGCAGCTACAATTCCGCCTATTTCGAGCACGCATTCCTCGCCGACCAGATGGGCGTCCAGCTGGTTGAAGGATCGGACCTGCGCGTGGTCGATGGGCATGTCACCATGCGCACCACCGAAGGCTACAAGCAGATCGACGTGCTCTATCGCCGCGTCGATGACGCCTTCCTCGATCCGTTGACGTTCCGGCCGGATTCGGCGCTCGGCGTGCCCGGCATCATGGACGTCTACCGCGCCGGCAACATCACCATCGCCAACGCACCGGGAACAGGCATCGCCGACGACAAGGCGATCTATTCCTACATGCCCGAGATCATCGAGTTCTATACCGGCCGCAAGGCGATCCTCGGCAACATCCCCACCTGGCGCTGCTCGGAGCCGGACAGCCTGAAATACGTGCTGGAGCACATTGCCGAGTTGGTGGTCAAGGAGGTGCATGGTTCCGGAGGCTACGGCATGCTCGTCGGCCCCACCGCCACAAAAAAAGAATGCGCGGATTTCGCCAGGAAACTGGCGGCAAGACCGTGGAACTACATCGCCCAGCCAACCTTGGCGCTTTCCACCTGCCCGATCCTCACCGAGAAAGGCCTGGCGCCGCGCCATGTCGATCTGCGGCCTTACGTGCTGGTGTCTGACCGTATCCAGATCGTGCCGGGCGGCCTGACCCGCGTGGCGCTGAAGGAGGGATCGCTGGTCGTCAACTCATCGCAGGGCGGCGGGACGAAGGATACGTGGGTGCTGGATGATTGATAGGCAGTCGGCAATCGGCAATCGGCAATCGGCACGATGGGGCCTTGGTCCAGAATTTCCTGCGGGATCCGCTAGGACAAATAGTAACGATTGCCGATTGCCGACTGCCGACTGTCGAGACTTCCAATGCTTCTAGGCCGCACAGCCAACGGGCTCTACTGGATGAACCGCTACATCGAGCGGGCCGAGAACATGGCGCGCCTTGTCGACGCAGGATTGCGCATGGCGCTGACGCGGACGCAAAGCACCTCGGAAGAATGGCACTCCGTTCTCCTCAGCGCCGGTTCCGAACAGGCCTTTGCGCAGAAATACAAGGACTACACTGTCGGCCACGCCTCTGATTTCCTGCTGCGCGATACGTCGAACCCGTCCAGCGTCATGTCGTCGATCGAAACCGCCCGCCACAATGCCCGCATGGTGAGAACGGCGCTGACCCGCGAGACCTGGGAGAGCATCAACGACGCCTGGATGTCGCTGAAGCGCATCCTGGCAAAACCCATCGACGAACGCGACCTGCCGACGGTTCTGGACGCCATCAAGCGCGAGACGGCGATTATCCGCGGCTCGTTCTACGGGACCATGCTGCGCAACGAGATTTTCGACTTCTCCCAGCTTGGTACCTATGTCGAGCGCGCCGACAACACGGCCCGCATCCTCGACGTCAAATATTACGTCCTGCTGCCGTCGATCTCGTGGGTTGGATCGACGCTCGACAACTACCAGTGGGAATCGATCCTGCGATCGGTCTCGGCGCATCGCTCGTACCGTTGGGTCTACGACGCGGACTACAAGCCGACCAACATTGCCGACTATCTGATCCTCAATGTGCGGATGCCCCGCTCGCTGACATTCTGCTACCGCTTCATCGCCGAACATCTGAAATTCCTGAGCGACGACTACGGCGAACGCCACGCCTGCCATCAGACGGCGGAGCGAACCCACGCGATGCTGAGGACCGGCTCGATCAAGGATATATTCGACACCGGCTTGCACGAGTTCCTGGTGGATTTCATCCGGGACAATACCCGCGTGGGCGACGAAATCGCACAGAACTACCGGTTCTACTGAGATGCGCCTGAAAATCAGCCACAGGACCGAATATAGCTACGAAATGCCGGTGCCGTATGCCTTGCAGCGGCTGCGGCTCTTCCCTGCCAGCAGTGCGCTGCAAACAGTGGGCAAATGGGCGCTGAACGTGGAAGGCGCGCGCGAGGAAGTCCGCTTTCTCGACCATTTCGGCAACGATACGCGCCTGCTGAGCGTCGAGAGCGGATCGAGCATTATCGCCATAGAAACAGCGGGCGAGGTCGAGACCTTCAACAAGGCGGGCGTTTTTGGCCCGCATCAGGGTTTCGCGCCTCTATGGCTCTTCACATCCGAAACGCCGCTGACCGCGCCCGGCAAACGCATTCACGATCTCGCCGCTTCCGTGGGCGAAGGCACGGATGTCGAGCCGCTTCACCGGCTGATGAACGCGATCAGCGAGCGGGTGAAATACACGCTCGGCGACACCAACTCCGAAACGACCGCCGAAGAGGCCGTGGCTCTGGAAGCAGGCGTGTGTCAGGATCACAGCCACATCTTCATCGCCTCGGCGCGACTGCTGGGGTTTCCCGCCCGCTACGTCAGCGGCTATCTGATGCTCGATGGCGTTGCCACGCAGGTCGCCAGCCACGCCTGGGCGGAAGCGCATGTGCAGGGGCTGGGATGGGTCGCCTTCGATACGTCCAATTGCATTTCGCCGGACGAGCGCTATGTGCGGATCGCAACCGGTCGCGACTACCGGGACGCCATGCCTGTGTCGGGGATTAGGCTGGGGCAGGGGCAGGAACAGCTTGCGGTCACCATCACGGTAGAGCAGTAATCCGCAAACTCACGCGGGAAACCGATTCCATGACCTATTGCGTCGGCCTCAAAATCGATCGCGGACTCGTGTTCATGTCGGACACGCGGACCAATGCCGGGATGGATTCCATCTCGACCTTTCGCAAGATGCATGTCTGGGAAGAGCCCGGCGAGCGGGTGATCGTCCTCATGTCTGCCGGCAACCTTGCGACGACGCAGGCCGTTGTCAGCCTGCTCGACGAGCGCAGCAAAGCCGTTGTGGACCGGCATCAGGCGTTGCTGGAAACCGCCTCGATGTACCAGACCGCGTGCATGGTGGGCGACATCGTGAAGGAAGTTATCGCCAAGTCCATACCGGTCGGCGAAACGGCGGACGCCTATTTCAACGCATCCTTCATCCTTGGCGGACAAATCCGTGGCAGCGAACCGCGCCTGTTCATGATCTATCCCGAGGGAAATTTCATTGAATCCACCGACGATACGCCCTTCTTCCAGATCGGTGAGACCAAATACGGCAAACCGATCATCATCCGCGCCTATGACAGGACCATGAGCTTTGCCGAGACGGTCAAGCTGCTGGTCGTATCTTTCGATTCGACGCTGAAGTCGAACCTGTCGGTCGGCCTGCCGATCGACCTGCTGTTCTACGAAAAGGACACATTCAAGGTCGGTATCAGGAAACGGTTCGCTCAGGACGATGCCTACTACCGCACGATTTCGGAGGGCTGGTCGAACGCTCTGAAGGCCGCTTTCCAGAACCTTCCGGATTTCTCCGAATAGACGCGGTTGGGCGGGAGGCGCGCACCGTTTCGCGACCGGCGAACCGGTCGAAATATCAGCCCCCCGTCAAGTTCACATTTGCAAACAGGCATTTTCCATTAGCCGGCTCTCGCTCTTTTCAGAGGTTTCGTTTTCGGTTAAGCTAAAGAAAAACGAAAACGGGAGGATTTGTCATGTTTCTGTCGCCGCGCCATTCCGAGATCATTCAGATGGCCAAGGACAATGGGCGCGTGCTGGTGGAGGACCTGGCGACGCATTTCAGCGTCACACCGCAGACCATCCGCAAGGACCTTAACGATCTCTGCGACCAGCGGCTCCTGACGCGCGTCCACGGCGGGGCTTTGTTTCCATCGGGCATCGAAAACATGGAGTATGAGGCGCGCCGCAAGATCGCCGCCGACGAGAAGGAAGCGATCGGTCTCGCCGCTGCGCGGCTCATTCCCGACAACGCCTCGCTCTTCATCAATATCGGCACCACGACAGAGGCCGTTGGCAAGGCGTTGCTGGATCATGCCGGCCTGATGGTCATCACCAATAACATCAATGTCGCCAACAGGATGCGGGTGTATCCTTCGATCGAAGTGGTCATCGCGGGCGGCGTCGTTCGCGGTTCGGATGGCGGCATTGTCGGCGAGGCCGCCGTCGACTTCATCAAGCAGTTCAAGGTCGACTATGCCGTCATCGGCGCATCCGCTATCGACCATGACGGCGCCATCCTCGATTTCGACTTCCGCGAAGTGAAGGTTGCGCAGGCGATCATCGCCAATGCCCGGCATGTGATTCTGGTGTCGGACCAGACCAAGTTCGAGCGCACCGCGCCGGTTCGCATCGGCCATCTGAGCCAGGTCGACACGTTCATCACCGACAAATGCAACATCGCATCCGTGCGCAAGATCTGCCAGGAATCGGAGGTCGAACTGATCGAAACGCAGCGCTCCTGACAACTTCGGAGCACCCGGCGTGACCCTTTTGAGTTTGCGTTTGACATTCGTTCTCTTTTCGAATTATCGTCGAAATGGTTTCGAAAATGCAGGAAATGCTGCATCGCGAAATCGAGGGAGGACGTCTTGGCCACATCCCCGGTCCATGACATTTTTGTCATCGGAGGCGGCATAAACGGTTGCGGCATAGCCCGCGACGCCGTGGGGCGTGGCTTTTCCGTTTTTCTGGCCGAAATGAACGATCTGGCCAGCGGCACCTCGTCGGGATCGACCAAGCTCATTCACGGCGGCCTGCGTTACCTCGAATTCTTTGAATTCCGCCTTGTTCGGGAAGCGCTGATGGAGCGCGAGGTGCTGTGGCGCAACGCGCCGCACATCATCTGGCCGATGCGCTTCGTTCTGCCCTTCCACAAGGGCGGGCCTCGCCCCGCCTGGATGGTCAGGCTCGGCCTGTTCCTCTACGACCATCTCGGCGGCCGCAAGCTGCTGCCGCCGACCCGCACGCTGGACATGAGGCGCGACCCCGCGGGAAAGCCGCTCAAACCGCTGTTCGCCAAGGCTTTCGAATATTCGGACGGCTGGGTGAACGATGCGCGCCTGGTTGCGCTCAATGCCCGCGATGCAGCGGATCGCGGAGCCACCATCCGCACACGCACCAAGGTCGTCGGCGCCCATCGCGAAGGCGATGTCTGGCTGCTGTCGCTTCAGGATTTGCAGACGGGCGAGACCGGGCAGGTGAGGGCGCGCGTGCTGGTCAACGCCGCCGGGCCGTGGGTGGATCATGTGCTGTCGGCGACGCTCGGGCAAAACGACATCCACAACGTCCGGCTCGTGCAGGGCAGCCATATCGTCATACGCAAGAAATTCGAGGATTCGCGCGCCTATTTCTTCCAGAACAAGGATGGCCGCATCATCTTCGCCATCCCTTATGAGGAAGACTTCACCCTGATCGGCACCACCGACCAGGATTATCCCGGCGACCCGCACGATGTGCGCATCAGCGATGCCGAGATCGATTATCTATGCGCCGCCGCGAGCGAATATTTCGCCGAGCCGGTGCGCCGCGAGGATATTGTCTGGACCTACTCGGCGGTGCGTCCGCTCTATGACGACGGCGCTTCGAAGGCACAGGAAGCCACGCGCGACTACGTGCTCAAGGCTGAGGGCGGGCACGGCGAACCGCCGCTGCTCAATGCCTTTGGCGGCAAGATCACCACCTATCGCCGGCTGTCGGAATCGATGCTGGAGAAGATTGAGGAGTTTCTGGGAGCCCGCGGCAAGCCATGGACGCAAGCCGCGCCGCTGCCCGGTGGCGACTTTCCGGCCACCGGCTTCGATGCCCAGGTGGCGAAGCTGAAGAAGGCTTATCCCTTTCTCGACGCCCGTCTGGCCCGGCGCCTGACCCGCCTTTACGGCACGCGTGCGCACAATCTGCTCGGCCTGGCGAAGTCCATCGCCGATCTTGGCCGCGATTTCGGCGGCGACCTCTACGAAGCCGAGGTTCGCTATCTCATCGAAAACGAATGGGCCGTCACCGCGGAGGACGTGCTGTGGCGGCGGACAAAGCGCGGCCTCCACCTGACCGGGGAGCAAGTGACGGCTTTGACTGACTATATGCGCAAGACTGGCGGTCAGAAGACGGAAGCGGCAGAATAGAAACGGGCGCCGGGACCAGGGGAGGAACGGCATGCTTGAACTGAGGAATGTGACAAAGGTCGTCGGCGCCGCAACCCACATCTCGGATGTGTCGTTGACCTTTCGGCATGGCTCCCTGAATGTCCTTCTCGGCCCGACGCTGTCAGGCAAGACCAGCCTGATGCGGCTGATGGCAGGCCTTGATGTCCCCACCTCCGGTTCGATCTTCTTCGACGGCCAGGATGTGACCGGTCGTCCGGTGCAGAAGCGCAACGTCGCCATGGTCTACCAGCAGTTCATCAACTACCCGGCGATGACCGTCTATGACAACATCGCGTCGCCGCTGCGTGTCGCCGGCATCGACCGCGGCACGATAGACAGCGAAGTGCGCAAGGCGGCGGCGCTGCTCAAGCTCACACCTTATCTTGACCGCACGCCGCTCAGCCTCTCCGGCGGCCAGCAGCAGCGCACGGCGCTGGCGCGGGCCATCGTCAAGAATGCGAGCCTGGTTCTCCTCGACGAGCCGCTGGCCAACCTCGACTACAAGCTGCGCGAGGAACTGCGCGAGGAGCTGCCACGCATCTTCGCCGAGGCCGGAACCATCTTCGTCTATGCGACCACCGAACCGCATGAAGCGCTTCTGCTCGGGGGCAACACGGCGACGCTGTCGCAGGGACGGGTGACGCAGTTCGGGCCGACGATCGACGTTTTCCGCAGTCCGGTCGATCTCGTGACGGCCAAAACGTTTGCCGATCCGCCGTTGAACACGATCGTGCTGGCCAAGAAAGGCAACAGCTTCCTGCTCGAAGGCGGCGTGAAGCTGCCGGTACCGGAAAGCCTCGCCGGCATCGCTGACGGCCCCTATACGATCGGCTTCCAGCCGCACCATCTGTCGTTCGAACGGCGCAATGCCGCGGCCGTTCCGGTGCAGGCGAAAGTTTCGATCACCGAGATCACCGGCTCGGAAAGCTTCGTGCATCTGAATTTCGCCGATGCGCGATGGGTGATGCTGGCCCATGGCATCCACAAGCTCGAACCGGACGAACAGGTCGAGGTCTTCATCGACACGCGCCATATCATGGTTTTCGACGACGTCGGCCGGGCCATGACCGCGCCGAAACTGGCGGCGTGAGGAGAGGGCGATGGCGCGCATCGAAGTCAACCACATCCGTCACTCCTACCTGCCGAACCCGGCGAAGGATTCGGATTTCGCGCTCAAGGAAGTGCATCACACCTTCGAGGATGGCGGGGCCTATGCGCTGCTGGGTCCCTCCGGCTGCGGCAAGACCACCTTGCTCAACATCATTTCAGGCCTGCTTTATCCCTCGCACGGCCAGCTTCTGTTCGACGGCCGCGACGTGACTCGCCTCTCCACCCAGGAACGCAACATCGCGCAGGTGTTCCAGTTTCCGGTCATCTACGACACCATGACCGTCTACGACAATCTGGCGTTCCCGCTGCGCAATCGCAGCGTGCCGGAAGCCGAGATCGACCGCAAAGTCCGCGAGACGCTGGAGATGATCGACCTGGCGGACTGGGCCAAACGCAAGGCGCGGGGCCTCACCGCCGACCAGAAGCAGAAGATTTCGCTCGGCCGTGGACTGGTGCGGTCCGACGTCAACGCCATCCTGTTCGACGAACCGCTGACCGTGATCGACCCGCACATGAAATGGGTGCTGCGCTCGCAACTGAAGCAGTTGCACCGGCGCTTCGGCTACACGATGGTCTATGTCACCCATGACCAGACCGAGGCCCTGACCTTCGCCGACAATGTCGTGGTCATGTATGACGGCGAGATCGTCCAGATCGGCACGCCGGCGGAACTGTTCGAAAGGCCCAGGCATACTTTTGTCGGCTACTTCATCGGCTCGCCCGGCATGAACTTCATGCCGGTATCGGTCGATGGCCGCACCGCCCGGCTCGGAGATCAGGGCATCGAACTGCCGGGAGCGCCGAAAGAGGCAACGGGCGCGATGGAACTCGGCATCCGCCCCGAATATGTCCGCCTTGGCAGGGACGGCATGGCGGTGTCGGTCAGCAAGGTCGAGGATGTCGGGCGGCACAAAGTGGTCCATGCGACGCTGGAAGGCCGGGACATCGCAGCCATTCTCGGCGAGGACGACGAGGTTCCGGCCGAGCCGCGCATCCGTTTCGATCCCGCCGGCATCAACCTCTACGCCGACTCCTGGCGTGTCGATCTCGACCGCAGCGGAGGCGCATGACCATGGACAAACCCTGGAACAACAAGGCCTGGTTCCTCGTCCTGCCGGTTCTGGTGCTGGTGGCGTTTTCCGCCGTCATCCCGCTGATGACGGTGGTCAACTACTCGGTCCAGGATACGTTCGGCAACAACGTCTTCTTCTGGGCCGGCACCGAATGGTTCGAGGAAGTGCTGCATTCCGACCGCTTCTGGGCGGCGATGGGGCGCAACCTTGTCTTCTCCTTCATCATCCTGGCCATCGAAGTGCCGCTCGGCATCTTCATCGCGCTCAACATGCCGCGCAGCGGCTGGGGCGTGCCGGTCTGCCTCGTGCTGATGGCCTTGCCCTTGCTCATTCCGTGGAATGTCGTCGGCACCATCTGGCAGGTTTTCGGCCGCAGCGACATCGGCCTCATGGGCTACTACGTCAACGCGATCGGCATCGATTACAACTATGTCCGCGACTCGCTCGATGCCTGGGTCACGGTCATCGTCATGGATGTCTGGCACTGGACGAGCCTCGTCGTCCTTCTGTGCTACGCCGGCCTCGTGTCGATACCGGACGCGTTCTACCAGGCCGCCAAGATCGACGGCGCGTCGCGTTGGTCGGTCTTCCGCTACATCCAGCTGCCGAAAATGCAGCGCGTGCTTTTGATCGCCGTGCTGCTGCGCTTCATGGACAGTTTCATGATCTACACCGAACCCTTCGTCGTCACCGGCGGCGGGCCGGGCAATTCGACGACGTTCCTCTCCATCGACCTTGTCAAGACGGCGCTCGGACAGTTCGACCTCGGTCCGGCGGCGGCGATGTCGATCGTCTACTTCCTCATTATCCTGCTGTTGTCATGGGTGTTCTACACCGTGATGACCAACTACGACGCGGAGCGCTGAGCATGTCGGGCGTCGAACACAGGACCGACAGTGGCCGCGCCGGCATGATACCGGCGGCCGGGACGCCTGCGGCCGCGGGCGCCGACATCATCGCCCGGCGCATGCGCAAACGCGGCGGCCAGTCGCGCTGGTGGTGGCTGGTGCCGACGATCTACATCGTCTTCCTGCTGCTGCCGATCTACTGGCTCATCAACATGAGCTTCAAGACGAACACCGAGATCATATCGTCGATGACGCTGTACCCGCACGCGCCGACGCTGCGCAATTACGCGGTCATCTTCACCGACGCGTCCTGGTATTCGGGCTACATCAACTCGATCACCTATGTGGTCATGAACATGGTGATTTCCGTCGCCGTGGCGCTGCCGGCGGCCTATGCGTTCTCGCGTTATCGCTTCCTCGGCGACAAGCACCTGTTCTTCTGGCTGCTGACCAACCGCATGGCGCCGCCCGCGGTTTTCGCGCTGCCGTTCTTCCAGCTCTATTCGGCATTCGGGCTGATCGACACGCATATCGCCGTTGCGCTGGCGCACTGCCTGTTCAACGTGCCGCTGGCGGTGTGGATCCTCGAAGGCTTCATGTCCGGCGTGCCGAAGGAGATCGACGAGACCGCCTATATCGACGGCTATTCGTTCCCGCGCTTCTTCATCAGGATATTCATGCCGTTGATCGCCAGCGGCATCGGCGTCGCCTGCTTCTTCTGCTTCATGTTCTCGTGGGTGGAACTGCTTCTGGCCCGCACGCTGACGACAACCGACGCCAAGCCGATCGCAGCCGTCATGACCCGCACCGTGTCGGCCTCCGGCATGGATTGGGGCCTGCTCGCCGCCGCCGGAGTGCTGACGCTGATCCCCGGCGCGCTGGTGATCTGGTTCGTGCGCAACTACATCGCCAAGGGCTTCGCCCTGGGGAGGGTTTGATGGACGGACGTCAGACAATTTCCGTGAAAGAGGTGCGTAACCTCGCGCTGTCAGTTTTCGACAAAGTTTTGGCGTCGGGGATCGAGACGATTGATATTGATCGGCCATTTTACTGGTCCGTGTTTCCGACTGAGGTCTTCTCGATCGAGAAGCCGGACCTTGTCTTGTCGGATGCAAAAGACGATCTCACAGACCTGCGATCAGAATCGAGCGATTCCGACTCACCACTTTCACTCGGTTTGCCTTGGCATGCCCTGAATCATCTTGCCGGCATCTGCTCGGCACTAGCTGCCAGTGCATTGAAAGCACCCCCTCTGGAAGGGCAGTATGACAGGAGACGCCATGACTAGGTCTCGCCGCTGGCCTGTCCCCTTCATTTCCGTGCTTGTCGTCTACGCCGTTCTGGCGGGGCTGCTTGCTTCTGCCGTTCCCGCCAAGGATGGAGTGCGCGACTGGACCGCGCCCCTGCTCAAGGGCGGCTGGATGGCATGGACCTTCCCGACCGGGATGTTCTTCCTCACCATTTTCGCGCTGCTGTCGCTGATGGCCGTCTGGGAGTACGCCTCGCCCGGCGGCAATCCGCGCGTTGGCGTCCTGCGCTTCGAGACGACGCGCGGCGACCGGCTTTTCATATCGCTGCTTGGCAGCGCCTTTATCCATCTCGCTTGGCTGGGTCTCGTCGGACCCAGCCTGTGGTGGGCTCTCGCTCTCTCCGTGGTCTACGCCATTGGCGTATTTCGCTACGTATAGGGGGAGAATTCGTTGGAGCGGTCGCGTGCAGGCGACCGCTCCGCATCGCACTTGAAACCAATGTGGAGGAGACTCATGCGACGTCAATTTTTAACATCGACCACCGCACTTGTCCTGCTTTTGGGCGCCACTAACGCCTATGCCGGCATGGACGAAGCCAAGGCTTTCCTGGACAAGGAGATCGGGGATCAGTCCTCGCTCTCCCGCGCCGACCAGGAAAAGGAAATGCAATGGTTCATCGATGCCGCGAAGCCTTTCGCCGGCATGGAAATCAAGGTGGTGTCGGAAACCATCACCACGCATTCTTATGAATCCGAAGTGCTCGCGCCGGCGTTTTCCGCCATCACCGGCATCAAACTCAAGCACGATCTGATCCAGGAAGGCGACGTTGTCGAAAAGATCCAGACCCAGATGCAGACGGGTGAGAACCTGTATGACGGCTGGGTCAACGATTCCGACCTGATCGGCACGCATTGGCGCTACCAGCAGGTTCGAAATCTGACCGACTGGATGGCGAACGAGGGCAAGGATGTCACCAATCCCGGCCTCGACCTCGCCGATTTCATCGGCACGTCGTTCACCACCGCGCCGGACAAGAAGCTCTACCAGTTGCCCGACCAGCAGTTCGCGAACCTCTACTGGTTCCGTTACGACTGGTTCAACGACGAAAAGAACAAGGCCGATTTCAAGGCGAAATACGGCTACGACCTCGGCGTGCCGGTCAACTGGTCGGCCTATGAGGACATTGCCGAGTTCTTCACCGGCCGCGAGGTGGGCGGCAAGAAGGTCTATGGCCACATGGACTACGGCAAGAAGGACCCGTCGCTCGGCTGGCGCTTCACCGACGCGTGGCTTTCCATGGCCGGCAACGGCGACAAGGGCCTGCCCAACGGCCTTCCAGTCGATGAATGGGGCATCAAGGTCGACGAGAACTCGCGCCCGGTCGGCTCCTGCGTCGCCCGCGGCGGCGACACCAATGGCCCGGCCTCGGTCTATGCGATCCAGAAATACCTCGACTGGCTGAAGGCCTACGCTCCAGCCGCGGCGCAAGGCATGACCTTCTCCGAATCGGGGCCGGTGCCATCGCAGGGCGAAGTTGCCCAGCAGATGTTCACCTACACCGCCTTCACGGCCGATTTCGTCAAGCCGGGTCTGCCGGTGGTCAACGAGGACGGTACGCCGAAGTGGCGCTTCGCTCCGTCGCCGCACGGCGTTTACTGGAAGGACGGCATGAAGCTTGGCTACCAGGATGTTGGCTCCTGGACGCTGATGAAATCGACGCCGGACGACCGCGCCAAGGCCGCCTGGCTCTATGCGCAGTTCGTGACCTCCAAGACTGTCGACGTGAAGAAGAGCCATATGGGTCTGACCTTCATCCGTCAGTCGACGATCGACCATCAGAGCTTCACCGACCGCGCACCCAAGCTCGGCGGCCTCGTCGAGTTCTATCGCTCGCCGGCCCGCAAGCAGTGGTCGCCGACCGGCACCAACGTGCCGGACTATCCGAAGCTCGCCCAGTTGTGGTGGCAGGCGATCGGCGACGCTTCGTCGGGCGCCAAGACGGCCCAGGAAGCCATGGACTCCCTCTGCGCCGAGCAGGAGAAGGTCATGGAGCGCCTGGAACGCGCCGGCGTCCAGGGCGATATCGGTCCGAAGATGGCCGAGGAGCACGATCTCGAATACTGGAACAAGGACGCCGTTTCCAAAGGCAACCTTGCCCCGCAGTTGAAGATCGAGAACGAGAAAGAAAAGCCGATGACCGTCAACTACGACGAACTGGTCAAGAGCTGGCAGAAGTAAGGTCCGCCGCGCCAAAGTGGCGACGTCGTTACATGGGGGAGGCGGCACATGGCCGTCTCCCTCATTCATATGGAACAGGGAGACACCATGAGCGGCTACATCCTCGCGATCGACCAGGGCACCACATCCTCACGCGCCATCGTCTTCGACGGCCAGATGAAGCCGGCAGGCTCCGGTCAAAAGGAGTTCACCCAGCACTATCCGGCTTCGGGATGGGTGGAGCACGATCCGGAGGAAATCTGGTCGAGCGTCGTCGCAACGGTGAAGGCCGCGCTCAAATCGGCAAAGCGCAGCGCCTCGGATATCGCCGCCATCGGCATCACCAACCAGCGTGAAACGGTGGTGATCTGGGACAAGGCCACCGGCACGCCCATCCACAATGCCATCGTCTGGCAGGACCGCCGCACGGCCTCGCTCTGCGCCAGGCTGAAGAAGCAGGGGCTGGAGCCGAAGTTCAGCAAGAAGACCGGCCTGCTGCTCGACCCGTATTTTTCCGGCACCAAGATCGCCTGGCTCCTGGACAAGGTCAAGGGCGCCCGCAAGCGCGCCGAGAAGGGCGAACTGCTTGCCGGGACGATCGACACATTCCTCATCTGGCGGCTGACCGGCGGCAAGGTTCACGCCACCGATGCCACCAACGCCTCGCGAACGCTGGTGTACAACATCGCGACCAATGCCTGGGACGAGGAACTGCTCAAGATTCTTCGCATTCCCGCATCGCTGCTGCCGGAAGTCAAAGATTGCGCCGATGATTTTGGAATCACGGAGAAAAACCTGTTCGGCGCCGAGATAAAAATACTCGGGGTCGCCGGCGATCAGCAGGCGGCCACCATAGGCCAGGCCTGCTTCAAGCCGGGAATGATGAAATCGACCTACGGCACTGGCTGCTTCGCCATCCTCAACACGGGCGCCGACATCGTGCGTTCGAAAAACCGCCTGCTGACGACCATTGCCTATCGGCTGGGCGGCAAGACCACCTATGCGCTCGAAGGATCGATCTTCATCGCCGGCGCGGCCGTACAATGGCTCCGCGACGGAGCCAGGATGATCGACAAGGCGGCGAAAAGCGGCGAGCTCGCCGCGCAGGCCGATCCGACGCAGAATGTCTATCTGGTGCCGGCCTTTGTCGGCCTCGGCGCGCCGCATTGGGATGCGGAGGCGCGGGGCGCGATCTTCGGCCTGACGCGCAATTCCGGCCCGGCCGAATTCGCGCGCGCGGCGCTGGAATCGGTCGCCTACCAGACCCGCGATCTGCTCGACGCGATGCGCAAGGACTGGAAGTCCGGAGCCGCCAGGACCGTTCTGCGGGTCGATGGCGGCATGGTCGCTTCGGACTGGACGATGCAGCGCCTTGCCGATGTGCTGGACGCGCCCGTCGACAGGCCGACAATTCTCGAGACCACCGCGTTGGGTGCGGCCTGGCTCGCGGGCTCGCAGGCCGGTGTCTGGCCGAAAATGGCGGAGTTCGCCAGGGCGTGGTCGCTCGACCGGCGCTTCGAGCCGGACATGGACAAGGCGACGCGCTCGGCCAAGCTGAAGGGTTGGCATGACGCGGTGCGCCGCACCCTCAGCGCATGAAAGAACCCGCGCGGTCAAGCGCGGGTTCTTTCCAGATCGGGATTGCTCGACAGTGCGCTGTCAGTAGGGCGAATAGCACTGCTGACGCGGACCGTTATACGGCTGGAACGTGTTGTCGGATGCCCGGTACGACCGGTAGCGGTCATAGCACCACTGCACATGCGCGCTGCCGCCGCGATAGGCCGGGGGCCGGTCGTTGGCGATCGCGCCGGAGATTATGGCGCCCGTGGCAAAGGCGGCAAGCGGGAACCACAAGTCCCCGTGGCGACGGTAGCCCGGGCGGTGGTAGCGGTATCCGCGATGGCCGCGCCAGTAGTGACCGTCGCCGCGTCGGATGACGTCACGTCTTATGACGGTGCCGTTGCCGCGGCGAATGATATGACGGCGAAGGAGCCGCCGTTCCTGCACCTGCTGGACATCGGATGACGCCGCGGGCGCATTGACTGTCGGCATGACAGGCGCGGCATTGACCGGCACCGCTGCTGCGAAGGCGAACGAAACAGACAGTGTCGTCGCCAGTAGCGTAGACATGAACTTTGTCATGGAGATTCTCCTCGGAAGGGGTTGATGGAAGTCCCTTTGCGCTAGAAACGGCCAGGACGGGAATTTGTTCCGCTTATACGGCCGATGCCCGCGGTCGAGACAGGCCGCTAAATGCTGGAAGATACCGATTGCGGGCGCGCCCGCCCATAAGCGCAATACACAGGACTTTATGGGTTTTTCCGGTTGACCGGCCCCCGCACTCTCCCTATGTTCCGGCGCAATTTTCGGGGGCTGTTTTCCCGAACGCAGCGCCGCCAGATGCGTACTGGCATCGATGCAACGATGTTGAGGCGCGGGAAGATTTCCCTTCGTGGCAAACATCAGGGATGGGCCGGTAGCTCAGCGGTAGAGCACGTGACTTTTAATCATGTGGTCGTGGGTTCGATCCCCACCCGGCTCACCATTTCCTGTTGATTGCGTCACCCGGCATTGAAGAGCAGGGATACCTGTCCGCCCGAATGGCGCTCCAGGCGTCCGGCAAGATCCAGTTCCAGAAGCACCATGAACACCTGCGCGGGATGCAGGCTGGTATGGACGATGATGTCGTCGATGGCGACCGGCGCAGGTCCCAGCGCCTCGACCACGCGGTCCCGTTCGGTGTCGCCTGGTGGCTGGATCGCGGAGAAATCCGGCGGTTCTTCCAGCGAAGCCCGGAACGAAGGTTGCGAGCCGGCCATGGGTTGGATGGCGCCGGTGATGTCGGCGGTTTCCGTCACCAGAATGGCGCCGTCCTTGAGCAGGCCGTTGGTGCCGCCGGCGCGCGGGTCCAGCGGCGAGCCCGGCACGGCAAAGACAAGCCGACCCATTTCGCCGGCCAGCCTGGCGCTGATGAGCGACCCTGACCGCTGCGCCGCCTCGACCACGACGAGGCCCATGGCCATGCCGGCGACCAGCCGGTTGCGGCGGGGGAAANNACAATGGCGCCGCCACGGCGGGCGATTTCCGTGCAAAGCTCGATGTTCTCGGGCGGGTAGGGCTGATCGACCCCACCAGCCAAAATCCCGATGGTGCCGGTGTCCAGGCTGCCCTGATGCACGGCCGTGTCGATGCCGCGCGCAAGACCCGAGACCACCGCATAGCCGTCGCGGCCGAGTTCCGCGGCAAGCATCCGCGCCATCTTCATGCCGGTGAGCGAAGCGTTGCGGGAGCCAACGATGGAGATGGCCGGCATCCGCAGCACCGCGCCGTCGCCTTTGATGGCCAGCACCGGCGGCGGATTGTCGATTTCCTTCAGCGGCGTCGGATAGTCCGGTTCGCCGATGCAGACGAATCGTGCTCCGGCTTTCCGGGCCAGTTCCAATTCCGCTTCGATCTCGCTGACGGCCGGAATGCGCGGCAGCCGGCTGGCGCCGCCGGAGATCATCAGTTCCGGCAGGATTTCCAGCGCAGCCTCGGCCGAGCCGAAACGGTTGATGAGATCGCGAAAGCTGGCCGGGCCGACATTGGCGGTGCGGATCAGGCGCAGCCAGTTGAGCCGTTGCCGGTCGCTGAGCAGCGGCGAGGCGCTGGCAACCATCAGCCCTTGGCCCCGATCCGGCCTTCGGTGCCGGCCGTCAGCCGCGCTATGTTGGTCTTGTGCTTGTAGAAGATCAGCACGCTCATGACGGCGAAATAGGCGGCGTATTCATGCCAGCCGAACAAATAGAGCGCGACCGGCACCACGACACAGGCCGTGAGCGCGGCAAGCGAGGAATAGCGGGACACAAGCGCTACGGCGATCCAGACCGCCATGAAGCCCAGCGCGACCGGCCAGACAAGCCCGATCAGCACGCCGAGATAGGTGGCGACGCCCTTGCCGCCCTTGAAGCCGAGCCAGACCGGGAAAAGGTGGCCCAGAAACGCGCCGAATCCGGCGAGCGCACCCGTCTCCGCGCCGTAGCGCAGGGCGATCAGCGCCGGCACGGTTCCCTTGAGAGCGTCGAGGATGAGGGTGGCCGCGGCCAATCCCTTGTTGCCCGTGCGCAGCACGTTGGTGGCGCCGATATTGCCGGAGCCGATCTGGCGCACGTCGCCCAGGCCGGCAAAGCGCGTCAGCAGCAGGCCGAATGGGATCGACCCGCAGAGATAGCCGAAAACCAGGGCTAGAACCGGAAAGAGCGACATTATCCCCCCAAGGCGCTGCCGGTCTTGGAAGCCGGCTAGACCGAAAATACAGTGTGGCCGGCGACCATCGTTTGCAAGACCCGGCCTTGCAGCCGCGCTCCCTCGAAACAGGTGTTCTTCGAACGCGAGCGGATGGCACTTTCGCTGACAATCCACGGCTCGTCCAGATCGACCAGAACGATATCGGCCGGCGATCCGGGTTTGAGCGTGCCGCCTTCCAGCCCATACAGCCGGGCAGGGGCGGTGGACAGGGTTTCGACCAGCCGCAAAAGGGGCGCGTCGCCATTGTGATAGAGCCGCAGCGCCACGCCCAGCAGCGTCTCAAGTGCGATCGCGCCGGCCTCGGCATCGGCAAAGGGCAGGCGCTTGGTATCGACGTCCTGCGGGTCGTGCGAGGAAACGATGACGTCGAGCGTACCGTCCTTCAGCGCCTCGATCATGGCAAGCCTGTCTTCCTCGGCGCGCAGCGGCGGCATCAGCCGGAAAAAGGTCCGGTATTCGCCGACATCGTTCTCGTTCAGCGCCAGATTGTGGATGGCGACGCCCGCCGTGACCCTGGCGCCATCGGCCTTGGCGCGCCGGATCGCTTCAATGGAAAGAGCGGTCGATATCTTGGCGGCGTGGTAGGCGCCGCCGGTCAGCCGCGCCAGCATCAGGTCGCGTTCCAGCGGGATGGCCTCGGCCTCGCGCGGAATGCCGGCAAGGCCGAGCCAGCTTGCGTAAAGCCCTTCGTTCATCACGCCCGACGAGGCAAGGTCGGCATCCTGCGTCTCATGCGCGATGACGGCGCCGAAGTCGCGCGCATAGGTCAGCGCCCGGCGCATCACCAGCGAACTTGCGATGGTGTGCCGCCCATCGGTAAAGCCGACGGCGCCCGCCTCGCGCAGCAGGCCGAACTCTGTCATTTCGCGGCCTGCCAACTGCTTGGTAATGGCCGCTGCCGGAAACACATTGACGATTGCCGTGTCCTTCGCGGTCCGCAGCACGAACTCGACCAGCGCGACATTGTCGATCGCGGGATCTGTATCAGGCATCATGACGATGGAGGTGACGCCGCCCGCCGCGGCCGCGACGCTTGCCGACGCGATGGTCTCGCGATGCTCGCCACCTGGTTCGCCGATGAAGACGCGGCTGTCGACCAGACCGGGCAGGAGCGCCTTGCCGGCGCAATCGACGACCGTGGCGCTCTCGGGCGTGCCCTGGTTGAATGCGGAGGCACCAGACGCGAGGATTTTGCCGCCATCGACGATGACGGTGCCGGTTTCATCGAGGCCGCGCGAAGGATCGACGATGCGGGCGCGGTGGAAGACGGTGGCTGTCATCAGCTGCGCTCCCCCGTACCGCGCCCTGAGTCGAGCAGGGCTTCCATCACGGCCATGCGCACCGCGACTCCCATCTCAACCTGTTCCTGGATGACGCTTTGCGGGCCGTCGGCGATCTCGGAGGCGATCTCCACGCCGCGGTTCATCGGGCCGGGATGCATCACCAGCGCGTCCGGCTTGGCGTATTTGAGCTTTTCCGCGTCGAGTCCGAAATAGCGGAAATATTCGCGCACCGAAGGCACGAAGGCGCCGGCCATGCGCTCGCGCTGCAGGCGCAGCATCATCACCACGTCGGCGTCCTTCAACCCTTCCGCCATCGAGCGATGGACGATGACGCCCATCTGCTCGATGCCGGTCGGCAGCAGCGTCGAGGGCGCGACGACCCGCACTTGCGCGCCGAGCGCATTGAGCAGGAGGATGTTGGAGCGCGCGACGCGCGAATGCAGGATGTCGCCGCAGATCGCCACGATCAGTTTCGACAGCGGCCCCTTGGCGCGCCGGATGGTCAGCGCATCGAGCAGCGCCTGCGTCGGATGCTCATGCGTGCCGTCGCCGGCATTGACCACCGCGCATCCGACCTTCTGCGCCAGAAGCGCCGCAGCGCCGGCCGACTGGTGGCGGATGACGAGGATGTCAGGGTGCATGGCATTCAGCGTCATCGCCGTGTCGATGAGCGTTTCGCCTTTTTTCACCGAGGAACTGGCGACCGACATGTTCATGACGTCGGCGCCCAGCCGCTTGCCGGCCAGTTCGAACGACGACTGCGTGCGCGTCGACGCCTCATAGAAGAGATTGATCTGCGTGCGGCCGCGCAGGCTCGATGTCTTCTTCTCGACCTGCCGGGAATTGGCGACCGCGCGGTCGGCCCGTTCCAGCAGAAGTTCGATGTCGGATGGGGAAAGATCGCGGATGCCGAGCAGATGTCGGTGGCGGTAGATTGGCAGAGACGCGGTGTCGGTCATGTCAAAGCGCTGCTATAGGGCCGAGAAGCAGGACCCGCAAGCGCTGCCTCTGGATAGGCGGGCTTTCCACCGGTATTTTCGTCGCACCGCCCTCATGCCTCCGCTATAACCCGGCGGGCACTGCGGATTCGCAGTCGGAATGCGACCCGGAAATGCGACAAGGAATGGTGTGTGACTGAAGAGGTGATCAATCAGCCGCCGCCGCTCACGGGCGGCAACGCCTGGCGAGGCGATCCTCTGCTGATCCAGCTGGCCGAGCGGTTTTCCGACCCGGTCCGCAAGGAGCTCGACGGGCTCGGCCGTTTTGTGCTGACCCAGGAAGCGCAGGACCTCGCGCGCCTGGCCAATGTCGAGACGCCGAAGCTGCGCACGCATGACCGGCAGGGCAAGCGCATTGATCTCGTCGAGTTCCATCCCGCCTATCACGCGCTGCTGCGCCGGTCTGTGGCGATCGGGCTGCATTCCTCGGTCTGGGAAAATGGCGACACCGAGATCGGACGCCGTCATCAGGTGCGGGCCGCGCGCTTCTACCTGACAGCGGAGCTCGAGACCGGTCATCTTTGCCCCATCACCATGACCAGCGCCTCGCTGGCGGCGCTGATGGGCAATCCGAAGCTGTTCCGCGAATGGGCGCCGCGCGTGACGACGCGCAAATACGACCAGAGTCAGAAGCCGCCGGTCGAAAAGACCGGCCTGACGCTCGGCATGGGGATGACGGAAAAGCAGGGCGGCACCGACGTACGGGCCAATCTCACCAAGGCCGAGCGCGCCGGTTCGAGCGGCTTCTACCGCCTGACCGGCCACAAATGGTTCATGTCGGCCCCGATGTCCGATGCCTTCCTTGTTCTGGGGCAGGCGCCGGAAGGCCTTTCCTGCTTCCTCGTGCCGCGGATCCTCGGCGACGGCACCGGCAATGGCTTCCGCTTCCAGCGGCTCAAGGACAAGCTGGGCAACCGCTCCAATGCCTCGTCAGAGGTCGAGTTCGAGAACGCCATCGCCGAGATGGTTGGCGAGCCCGGCGAAGGCATCAAGACCATCATGGACATGGTGACGCTGACGCGGCTCGACTGCGCCATTGCCTCCTCGGCCATCATGCGCGCCGGGCTGGCCGAAGCCGTCAACCACGCCCGCCATCGCCAGGTCTTCGGCACTCCGCTCATCGACCAACCGATCATGCAGCGCGTTCTTGCCGACATGGCGCTGGATGTCGCGGCGGCTACGGCGCTGTCATTCAGGCTGGCGCGCTCCTTCGACGAGGCCGCCAGCGACCGTGGCGAGGCGGCCTTTGCGCGCGCCATGACGCCGGTGGTGAAATACTGGGTGTGCAAGCTCGCGCCGGCGCTGCTCTACGAGGCTATGGAATGCCTGGGCGGCAACGGCTATGTCGAGGAGGGGCCGCTGGCGCGTTACTATCGCGAGGCGCCGGTCAACGCCATCTGGGAAGGCTCCGGCAACGTCATGGCGCTGGACGTGCTGCGCGTGCTCGGCCGCGCCCCCGCTCTTTTCGAAGATGTGCTTTCGGGCATCGACCGCGACCTCGGCGCAAACGGAAGAGGAACCATCAGCGTGCTGCGCGCCGCCATGCAGGTGGCGTCGACCGACGAAGGCTCGGCCCGCATCCTGACTGAACAGCTCGCGCTTTCCGCCGCTGCCGCCGAATTGCGCCGTCTCGGCGCCGGCCGCATTGCCGACGCCTTTGTCGAGACGCGCCTCGCCGGCCAATGGCGAACGACCTACGGCATGATCGATTCGCGCCATGACGCGCGCATGATCATCGACACGCTCTATCCGCCGACGAACTGAGCCGCGATGGCAAGCATCGCCGGAATGGTGGCGAAGGACAGCAAGGTCTGCAGCGTCGTCACGGTCGCGTAGAGTTCCGCGTCGCCGCCCATCTGCCTGGCCAGGACGTATCCATTTAGCGCGGTCGGCACCGCGCCACACAGGACGAGAAACAGCAGCGCCTCGCCAGTGACTCCGAAGGCCAGGGCGACCGCCAGCAGCAATGCTGGAAAAACGATCAGCTTGACCACCACCGGTATCAGGATCGCCAGCCGCGGCTCGACCAGGCTGCCCAGCCGCAAGCCCGCGCCGATGCCGACAAGCCCAAGCCCGAGCGCTGCCTGACCGATCAGATCGAGGGATTTCTCGACCGGCGCGTAGAGCGGAAAGGGCAGGGCGCGCCAGAGCACACCGCCCGCGGCGGCAATGACCATCGGATTGGTCAGGATGCGCCGGATGATCGTCGCCCAGTCGGCGCTTCTGTTGGCAAAGCGGGTGACGACGAAGACCGTCATCAGGTTGATCGGCAGGATGATGACCGCCATCATCAGCGCGATGACAGCCATGCCGGCCGGCGGAAAGAGTTTTTGCGCGATCGCCAGCGCCATGAACGCGTTCCAGCGAACGGATGTCTGGAAAACGGACGAAAACTCTTCCCGCCGCACCAGACCGGTCCGGCGCAGCAATGGCCACAGGCCGAGCACCAGGGCAAACACCAGCGGCAGGGTCACGGCCAGCGCCAGCATCATCGCGTCGAGCTCCAGGCCGCGGAAATCCGCATTGACGATGGTGACGAAGATCAGCGCCGGGTAGAACAGCCAGTAGCCAAGCTGGTTTATGCCTTCCCAACCTTCGGCGTCGATCAATTTGACGCGGCACAGTATGTGTCCGCTGAGGATCAGCAGGAAAATCGGCAGGAGACTTTCGAACGTCGCTTGCATGGGCCACCCCGTATCGCGGGCGAGCCATACCAGCCGGGGTGGGGATGTAAATGGACCAGCCTGTCACCGGTCTTGGCCTTGTGGATGGCCGTTAACCTTAACAAATGGTTTCCATTGCGGGCGACATGCGCAAAGCCCACTGTCGTTGGATACTATCGGCAGGGACCTTATGCGCCAGATATTGTCATCATTTCTGTGCCTCCATTGGGCAGTCGCCTTCGCCATACCGGCGTTTGCCTGCATCGGCGGACTGCACGGCATTGAGGCGGCGCTCGGATTGATCGGCATTCCGGCCACCGGCGAACAGATTGGCGCAGCCGGGGCCGGGCTGGCGATTCCAGTCGCTGTAGCGCTGTTGCTGGTTGCAGTCTTGTTCTGCTGGGCCAGCGTCGAGTTGTTCATCGGAGATTCGGACCGGCCTCAAGGCACCGAATCTGTGGTGAAAGCGGCATTTACCGCGGCTGGCTTGATGCTCTCCGCGACACTTGTCGCCGGTACGACAGCGGACATGGATGGCGTCTTCGTCGCTGTTACGATCCAGATGGCGGCGCTTGCGGCCTGCTACGTGACGTGCGTGGGTGAACGGCTTGGAAATGCCAGGCTTGCCGGAGCCGCCCGGTCGAATGACAGCCGCGAAGCCGCCCGCGCCATGGCGATGGGCGCGGCGCGGGTCTATACGCGTCCCCGGCTTGCCGTCCTCCCATCGAACCACGAGGGCAGGTGATGCGCTACGTGCTTATCCTGTGGGCCGCGCCGCTGGCGCTTTTCTGGGGTTGGTTCTTCCTGTCGCTCAACGACATGAATTTCGGCTACGTGATGCTGAGCCGGCAGTTGCACGATCTTGTGTTCGAGCTCTACGGCGAAATCCTGGGAATCGACCCCGCCGCCATTCCGGGCATGGTCGCCAAAGCCTGCGTGCTGGACTCGTGCCTGCTTTTCGCGATCCTGGCGTTCCGCAGGCGCAAAGCCATCGCATCATGGTATTCGGGCTTCAAAGCCCGTCATCTCGAGCCGCGTTACGAAGTGTCTGGAGACGGTCCAAAACTCCCTGCAGAATGAACGCGGCGGCGGCCGAATCGATCTTGCCGGCGCGCTTGCGGCGCGAAAAATCCATCTCGATCAAGGTGCGCTCCGCGGCAACCGTGGAAAGCCGTTCATCCCACAAAACAAAGGGCAGGGCGGTCAGCGATGCCATGTTGCGCACGAACGCGCGCGACTTCTGCGCCCTTGGCCCTTCCGAGCCATCCATGTTGATCGGCAGGCCAAGCACGACCGCGCCGACATTGTCCCTGGTGAGCTGGGCCAGCAATACGTCGGCATCGAGCGAAAACTTCCTGCGCATGATGACCGGCCGGGGATGGGAGAAGGACAGCCCGCTGTCCGATACGGCGATGCCGATCGTCTTGTCGCCGAGGTCCAGCCCCGCGAGCGTCCTGCCGTTCCGCAGGTAGAGCGGCAGTTCCTCGACGGCGACAATGCCCACGTGCTTTCCTTTGACTTGAACCGATGCCGTTCTATCCTCTGGGGAACGAAAAATCGAGGAGACTGTGGATGAAGCTTACCTGGTACGGGCATTCGGCCTTTCGCATCGAAACCGGTGACCTGAAAATCCTTATAGACCCGTATCTTATCGGAAATCCCTCGTGGGAAGGCGGGTGGGAAGGCCCTGCTGAAGGCGTCACGCATGTTTTGCTGACGCATGGCCATAGCGATCATATCAGCGGCGCGGCGGAGGTTTTGAAAAAGACCGGCGCCATGCTGGTCGCGAATTTCGAAATATGCATGTTCCTGGTCGGCCAGGGCGTCAGCGACAAAAAGATCAATCCCGGCAATATCGGCGGCACCGTCGATTGCGACGGTTTCACCACGACTTTTGTGCAGGCTCTGCACTCTTCGTCGGTGCCGGGCGAGGGCGGACAAAATACCTACATGGGCAATCCCGGGGGCCTTGTGCTGCATTTTCCCGAGGACAAGACGCTCTATCACATGGGCGACACCGACATCTTCTCCGACATGGCGCTGATCAACGAACTGCATGAGCCGAAGATCGGTCTGGTGCCCGTTGGCGACCGTTTCACCATGGGCGGCGCGGTGGCGGCGCTTGCGTGCCGGCGCTTTTTCAACTTCGAGGCCGTCGTGCCCTGCCACTATGCGACGTTTTCGTTGCTCGACCAGACGCCCGACAGGTTCGTCGACGGGCTGGATGGCTCCGGCATCCGGGTCTTTGTCCCCGGGGTTGGCGAGAGCGTAGATGTTTAACAGCCAAAAAAAGGGAGCAGGAATATGCGTTTGGGGGATTTTCTTCTCGCTGGCATGATCATTGCCAGTCCGTCTTCGGCTCTCGCCGCCGACGATTTCATCAAGGGCGTTTATCTCCAGACCGAGGAGCTTTGCGCGCAAGCCAAGAAGGAGGGGGTCGAAGCCGTCGCGGAAGCCGGCAACATCGTGCTCTCGGAACGCGGACTCGAAAGCGTCGAATACAATTGCGAGTTCGTTCAGGTGACGAAGGCGCAAAGGTCGCCGGCCTGGGCGGTTACAGCCATCTGCCAGGAGCCGGGCCACTTGTCTCCCGATGTGTTGTCGGTAACGCAGATGTCTCCGACGCAGATCGAACTGGTCTCCGTCACGCCAGCTTCCGCCGAAGGGGAGGTCGGTGGCAATGGCGGCAGTTATGTCCTTTGCGAAGGGCTGTCCATGCCGTGACGAAACGGCTGGCGCAACATTGATACGCCCGGACGACGCATGTTGCGTGGCAAGCGCTGCGCGGCTATAGCGCGGGCAAGGTTTCCCGAGGCAATAGAGAATGTCAGTCGATCTCCAGACCGTTAAGCGCGTCGCTCGCCTAGCCCGCATCGCGGTGAGCGAAGATGATGCCGAGCGCATGACCGGCGAACTCAATGCGATCCTGGGCTTCGTCGAGCAGCTCAACGAGGTCGACGTCTCCGGCGTCGAGCCGATGACCTCGGTGACGCCGATGGAGATGAAGAAGCGGCAGGACGTCGTCACCGACGGCAGCAAGGCCGCCGACGTCGTCGCCAACGCGCCGGCCACGGAAGAGAACTTCTTTCTCGTGCCGAAGGTTGTGGAGTGAGCGTCATGGCGATCGAGATCGCCGTCGAAAGCCCCTTGCAGGACGATGTGAGGACGCTGGTCTCGGAGCTGAACGAGGCGCTGATGGCGCTGACGCCGCGCGAATTCTGCCATCATCTGACCGTCGAGCAGATGGCCGACGGGAGCACGACCGTCTTTGTCGCACGCGAGGATGGGCAAGCTGTCGGATGCGGCGCGCTGAAGCGGCACGGCGACGGCATCGGCGAGGTCAAGCGCATGTACACGCGCCCGTCGCATCGGGGCCGCAGGATCGGTTCGTTGATCGTCGAACAAATAGAAGCGTTGGCGAGGCGGGAAGAGCTCGGGCAACTCGTGCTCGAGACGGGCGACCGCCATCCCGCCGCCTGGACTGTATATGAGCGCGCCGGCTTTCGCCGTTGCGGTCCGATTCTGGATTACCCGGACACGCAGTGGTCGGTGTTTTACGAGAAGAAGCTAGCCTGATGACCGATTTGACCAGCCTGACCATTGCCGAAGCCCGCTCCAAGCTGAAAGGCAAGGAGATCAAGGCGGCCGAGATCACCGACGCCTATCTGGCCGCGATCGACCGCGCCAATCCGGCGCTCAATGCCTACGTCGCCGTCACCCACGACAAGGCGCGCGACATGGCAAAGGCGTCGGATGCCAGGCTGGCCAAAGGCGAAGCGGGAAACCTGGAAGGAATTCCTCTCGGCATCAAGGACCTGTTCGGCACCGAAGGCGTTCACACGCAGGCCTGCAGCCATGTGCTGGACGGCTTCAAGCCGCGCTACGAATCGACGGTCACCTCCAACCTGTGGGCGGACGGCGCCGTCATGCTCGGCAAGCTCAACATGGACGAGTTCGCCATGGGCTCGTCCAACGAAACCTCCTACTACGGCCCGGTGATAAACCCGTGGCGGCGCTCCCGCGTTGACACGACGGTGATGCCTGCGGCGCGCAAGGACGAGGGTGGATTTGTTTCTCCTGGCGGCGCCGCGGAGTCGCGCACACTCGACAATGCGCAGTTGGTTCCGGGCGGCTCATCCGGTGGCTCGGCGGCGGCTGTTTCGGCATTCCTGTGCGCCGGCGCGACCGCGACCGACACCGGCGGTTCCATCCGCCAGCCTGCCGCATTTACCGGCACGGTCGGCATCAAGCCGACCTATGGCCGCTGCTCGCGCTGGGGCGTCGTCGCCTTTGCCTCCTCGCTCGACCAGGCCGGGCCGATCGCCCGTGACGTGCGCGACGCGGCGATCCTGCTGAAGTCGATGGCCTCCGTCGATGCGAAGGACACCACCTCGGTCGACCTTCCGGTGCCGGACTATGAGGCGGCGCTCGGCCGGCCGGTTCGCGGCATGAAGGTCGGCATTCCGAAGGAATACCGCATCGACGGCATGCCGCAGGAGATCGAGGCGCTGTGGCAGAAGGGCATTGTCTTGCTGAAGGATGCCGGCGCCGAGATCGTCGAAATCTCGCTGCCGCATACGAAATACGCCTTGCCGGCCTATTACATCGTCGCGCCGGCGGAGGCATCCTCGAACCTGGCCCGTTACGACGGCGTCCGCTACGGCCTGCGCGTGCCGGGCAAAGACATCATCGACATGTACGAAAAGACCCGCGCCGCCGGTTTCGGCGACGAGGTGAAGCGCCGCATCATGATCGGCACCTACGTGCTGTCGGCCGGCTACTACGATGCCTACTATCTGCAGGCGCAGAAAGTGCGCACGCTGATCAAGAAGGATTTCGAGGACGTGTTCGCCGCGGGCGTCGATGTCATCCTGACGCCGGCGACGCCGTCGGCCGCCTTCGGCATCGCCGACGAGGACATGAACGCCGATCCGGTGAAGATGTACCTCAACGACATCTTCACCGTGACGGTGAACATGGCCGGCCTGCCGGGCATCGCCGTCCCCGCCGGCCTCGACGCCAACGGCCTGCCGCTAGGCCTCCAGCTGATCGGGCGGCCGTTCGACGAGGAAACACTCTTTCAGACCGCTTATGTCATTGAACAGGCGGCGGGCCGGTTCCAGCCGGAGAAATGGTGGTAGTGCGTCCTTCGAGGCTCGCTTTGCTCGCACCTCAGGATGAGGGCGGCTGGTACTTCGATACGCGTTCAAACACTGGCACTGGAAAGAAGGCGATGAAGAACACTTCTGGGGCTGAAGAAAGTCTGGATGTCGCTCTCTGAGCGACTGATCATATTTCTCCGGAAGACTGGTCGAAATTACGCCAGCCTCCCTCATCCTGAGGTGCGAGCGGAGCGAGCCTCGAAGGACGCACCAACAAGATGTTCTTCTACCTTTCGAAAATCATCTGGTTTTTCATCCAGCCGATAAATTTGGTCATCTTCCTGCTTTTCGCGGGATTGGCGGCCGCCTTGCTGGGCAGGATGCGATGGATGATCGCGGGCACGATGCTCGCTTGCGTCATTCTGGTCCTTTGCGTCTGGACCTCTCTCGGGTCGCTCCTGCTCGGCCCGCTGGAGGAGCGCTTTCCGCGTCCGGTTCCGCCGCAAAAGGTTGACGGGATCGTCATGCTCGGCGGCGGCTTCGAGGCCTCCATCAATCTGGCGCGCGGCAGGTACGATCTCAATCGGGCCGGCGACCGTATCGTCGAGACAGCAGTGCTTGCACGGCGCTATCCAGACGCAAAAATCGTCATCTCCGGTGGCGCCGAAGGCCTCCTGCTGACGGGCGAGGCCGACACCTATGCCGCCAGCCGTTTGCTGGCGGGTCTCGGCATCGCTCCTGAGCGCCTTGTGCTCGAGGGCAAGTCCCGCAACACCTATGAGAACGCTGTTTTCACCAGGGAAATGGTTGCCCCGAGACCCGGCGAGACATGGCTGCTCGTCACCTCGGCGTTTCACATGCCGCGTTCGAAGGCGCTGTTCGACAAGGCCGGCTTTCCGACCGTGCCATGGCCGGTGGACTACCGCACCTCGGGCCGCGAGGGTTTCGGCCTGCTGCAGGACAACGCGACGGACTCACTCGACAACGCGACGCTCGCCGTTCGCGAATGGATCGGGCTTTTGGCTTATTGGATGTCGGGCAAGATCGATTCGCCGTTTCCCGGCCCGGACGAATAGTCAAAACCGGGCAGGGGCGTTACGCCTTCGAAGCACTCCGGTAAATTCTCAGCCCTTCGCTTCGTCGACCATGGCGAACAAGTTGGTGCTGCGCGTACCGGTGCGGCAATAGGCGAAGATCGGCCCCGGAAGGCTTTCCATGGCATCGGCATGTTCAGCCACCTGATCCGGGGTGATCTGGCCGCTGATGACCGGAATGAAGCGGAATTCCAGTCCTGCCTTTTCCGCCTCGGCCTGAACGGCATCGTGCGAGGGCTGGCCGGGCTGCTCGTCGTCCGGGCGGTTGCAGATGATGCTCTTGAAGCCCGCGGCCTTGATCGCCGCGACGTCGCCCGGCTGGATCTGCGGCGAAACCACATAGTCCTCGGTGATCTGACGGTATTCCATGGCTCGCCTCGCAATGCTTTTCTGTTGCCGATGTTGTGCCACCGCAAAAGCAACGCTGCAACCTGCCATCGCTCCGGGGGCGTGGCTGCCGCGATCGCAGCGGCCACATCACTCAAATATGAGCGGGCGCCGGCCCGATCAACTGCCCTTAATGGCGCCTTTGATCTGGGCGATGTTGTTGCGCATCATGTCGATGTAGGTGCCGGCCGGCCCACCGGGCTGTGACAGCGCGTCGGAATAGAGCGTGCCGCCCACCTTGATGCCGGTCTCGCTGGCGATCTGTTCGATCAGGCGCGGGTTGGTGATGTTCTCCACGAAAATCGCCGCTGCCTTGTCCGCCCGAATTTGTTCGACCAGCCTGGCGACGTCGGCTGCCGACGGCTCGGCATCGGTCGAGACGCCTTGCGGCGCCAGGAAGGTCAGGCCGTATTCATGTTCGAAATAACCAAAGGCGTCGTGCGAAGTAATGACCACGCGCTTTTCGAGCGGAATGGCGTCGATAGATGCGTGGATTTCGCCATCGAGAGCGTCGAGCTTCTGGATATAGGCCGACGCATTCGCCTTGTAACCGTCGCAACCGGCGGCGTCCGCCTTGCAGAACGCGTCGGCGATGTTGCCGACATAGATCTTCGCATTGGCCACCGACTGGAACGCATGTGGATCGACGGGACCGTGGTCGTGACCTTCATGCGAAGCTTGGTCGTGGTCGTGATGTTCGGCCTTGGCGTTGCCTTCCTCTTCCTCAGCGAACTCCGGCTTGAACTCGATCGCCTTCACGCCCTTGGTCAGTTCGACGATCGAGGCTTTTGTCGCGCTTGCTTCCACCAGACGCTGCAGGAAACCTTCGAAATGCAGGCCATTGACCAGCACGACCCCGGCCGAGGCCATCGCCACGGCATCGGCCGGGCTGGGCTCGTACACATGGGCGTCGCCATCCGGCCCGACGATCGTCGTGACGGCGACGCGGTCGCCTCCGACATTGCGGGCGAAGTCGCCGATGATGGAAAAACTCGCCACCACCTTCAGCGGTTCGGCCAGCGCCGGCTGAGCGGCGAGCGATGTTAATGTTATAACAGTCACCAGCAAGGCGTGACGAAGGGGCTTCAGCATCCAGATTCTCCTTGGTTGAGTTCAGGCCGTCCTGTGACGGTGGTGGGCGACGCGTGCGCCAAGCAGGCCGCGGGTTCCGAAAAGGATCGACGCAACATAGACCGCGCCCGCCGACAATATGATCGCAGGCCCGGAGGGCAGCGACGCGTGATAGGAAATGAGCAAGCCGGCAGCGCATGAGGCAAAGCCGATGCAGACGGCCAGCACGCACATCGGTTCGACCCGCACGGTCCAGAAGCGCGCGGCGGCGGCGGGCAGGATCATCAGCCCGACGGACAACAGCGTGCCGAGCGCCTGGAAGCCGGCAACGAGATTGAGCACGACCAGCCCCAGAAAGATGAAGTGGATCGGGCTGCCGATGCGGCTGACGGAACGCAGGAAAAGCGGGTCGAGGCATTCGGCGACAAGACCGCGCCAGAACACGCCAAGGGTCGCCAGCGTGACGACCACCACGCCGGCGATCAGGGCCAGCGCTTCGCCGTTAAGCGCCAGCACGGTTCCAAACAGCACATGCATGAGGTCGACGCTCGATCCGCGGATCGACACCATCAGCACGCCGATCGCCAGCGATATCAGGTAGAACGCCGCCATCGAGGCATCCTCGCGCTGGATGGTGAAACGCGACACCGCGCCGGCGCCCAGCGCCACGATGACGCCGGCAATGATGCCGCCGATGGTCATCGGCATGATTTCCAGCCCGAAGAGGAGAAAGCCGGCGGCGGCCCCGGGCAGGATCGCATGGGCCATCGCATCGCCGGACAGGCTCATGCGCCGCAGCATCAGGAAGACGCCGACCGGGCAGGCGCCGAGCGCCAGCATCAGCGAACCGAACAGGGCACGCTGCATGAAGGCGAAGTCGGCGAATGGCGCGATGAGAAAATCATAAACGGGCTGCATCAGGCCGCCCTCGGCCCGTGATCGTGCCCGTGGTGGGAATGATCGCCATGGCCATGTTCTCCGTGACCATCGGCGGCATGGTCGTCCGCCTCGCACCACGGCGCATCGTCTTCCCAGGCTTCGTGAAAACGCCGCGCCCGCAAAAGATTGTCCGCACGCAGCGTCTCGGCCGTGCCACCCCAGGCGACGGGTTGGCGCGCCAGCAGCAGCGTTTCCGGGAAATTCTGCCGAACCAGTTCGAGGTCGTGCGCCACGACCATCACCGTCCGTTCCTCGCCATGCCACCGCTTGATGAGCGCGATGAGATCGCCGACCGTCTTGGCGTCGACGGCGTTGAACGGTTCGTCGAGCAGGATCAGGTCAGCGTCCTGGACGAGCACGCGCGCAAACAAGGCCCGCTGCAATTGCCCGCCGGACAGCGTGTCGATCGGCCGCTTTTCGAAGCTCTCCAGTCCGACAGCCGCCAGCGCCTTGCCGACGGATTCGCGGTCCTCGGCAGTATGGCGTCCAAGCAGTCCGCGTCTCGGCCAGAGACCGAGCGAGACGAGATCGACGACGCGGGCCGGAAAGGAGCGGTCGAGTTCGGACTGCTGCGGCAGATAGGCGGTCCGAGCGCCCTCCATCTTGAGGATCGCGCCGGCCATCGGCTTCAAAACACCGACGATGCCCTTCATGAGCGTAGACTTGCCCGAACCATTGGCGCCGACCACCGCCGTCAGCGAACCCTTGCTGACGCTGCCGTTCAGGTGATGCACGGCCGGATGGCTGTTGTAGCCCAGCGTCAGGTCGCGGAACGTCAGGCAGGCTTGGGTCATCGATCGGTCCTGAGGATTGTCCGGCAGCGGTGAGGGCGTATGTGATGTTATTACATTTGTCAATCGTGCTGTTGTGCTCGCGCCCTCTTTTCAGGTCGGTATGGACGGCATTGCGGTGAACGGCGCGCGCATGATGCCTTGCCGCCACCATCCGCCACTTCTAAAGAGACGCAGTCACCAAGAAGGAGAGTTTCAAATGAGCATTCGTCGTATCGATGTCGGACCCCGCATGAGCCAGGCCGTCATCCATGGCAATACCGTCTATCTCGCCGGCCAGGTCGCCAAGGGCGATGGCGTCGGAGCCCAGACGAAAGCCGTGCTGGCGCAGATCGACGAGTTGCTTGCCAAGGCTGGCTCGGACAAGACCAAGATCCTGCAGGCCATCATCTGGCTCTCCGACATGGGCCAGTTCGCCGAGATGAACAAGGAATGGGATGTCTGGGCGCCGCAGGGCAATACGCCCGCCCGCGCCACCGGCGAGGCCAAGCTGGCCGCGCCGGAATATCTGGTCGAGATCATCGTCACGGCCGCTGTTTAGTTCATTCCGTCTCCCCGTTTACGGGGAGAAGGTGGCCCGAAGGGCCGGATGAGGGGCGGTGCGAGTCCGCCAAATCCTGGCGCCGCCCCTCATCTGCCTGCCGGCATCTTCTCCCCGTAAACGGGGAGAAGAAAGCTATCCCTGGTTGGGCGTAAACCGGGCGACCAGGCTGTGGCTCTGCGCCGGGTAAGCGAAGCGCACATGGGTGACCGGCCGTTCGGCGTTCCATGTCCGCCGCTCGATCACCAGGCAGGGCGATCCGGCCTGAATTTCCAGCGCAAGCGCCAGGTCGCCGTCTGCGGCGATGGCGCTGATGCGGTGTTCGGCTGCGCTCCAAGGGACGCGGTCGAGCAGCCACGGACCTGGTGCGGCCGCGGCGAAACTTTCCGCGGCGGCATCCGGTACGGCGCTCAGATTGATCAGCCGCCTCTCATGGCAGAATGGCCGCTTGCCGGCAAAGTGCCGGCATTGCAGCGCCACCAGCGGCGCGACCGCGTCGAGGCCGAGAAGGCCCCGGTCTTCCCCGGTAGCGCGGCGTCGGTCCGCCGACAGAAGCTCGTAGCGGTAGGGCAGGCCCAGCGCTTCGACTTCGGTGCGAATGTCGTGGATTTCCAGCACCGCAGGCTGCGCCTGGGGTTGGCGCACGAAGCTGCCGGAACGGCGGCGGCGCTCGATGAGGCCCGCCTTTGCCAGTTGCGACAGTGCCTTGTTCACCGTCATGCGGGAGCAATTGTACTGGATGCCGAGTTCATGTTCGAAAGGAATGCGGTGGCCCGGCGCCCATTCACCCGACAGGATGCGCTCGCTGATGTCGGACAGAATGCGCTGGTGCAGCGAAACGGCGGTTTCCGCCATGGTCTTGCCGATCCCGTCCATCGCTGCCGATTCTCGTTCAGTTGCCGCCAAGCTGCATCATGGCGGCGCGGAAGCGTCGCGCAATCGGCTCGCGGCGAATATGGCGGCCGTTGCTGACCAGTTTCCTGCCGCGAACCCAGGCGCAATCGACCGCCGCGCCGTTGGCGAATATCCAGGAATCGAGAATGGCGTCGCCCGATTTTCCGGCGAGGGAAGGGTGGCTGGCATCCAGGGCGATGAAATCGGCCGGCGCTCCGACTGCCAGAGTTGAAGCGGTCACGCCCAATGCCTGTGCTCCTCCCGCCAAGGCCGCGTCCAACAGCGCGCGTCCGTTCGACTGGCCTTGCGAGGCGAGGACGTTGCGCGTGCGGCTGGCAAGACGCTGCGCGTATTCGAGCTGACGCAATTCGTCGGCGACGCCGATGAGGACGTTCGAATCCGAGCCGATGCCGAAGCGGCCGCCCTGTTCCCGAAAGCCCTGGCCGTCGAAGATGCCGTCTCCGAGACTGGCCTCGGTGATCGGGCACAGGCCTGCGACCGCGCCGCTTCTGGCGAGCGTGGCGGTCTCGGACTCCGTCATGTGCGTCGCGTGGATGAGGCACCAGCGGGAATCGACACCGGCACTGTCCAGCAGCCACTGCACCGGGCGCGCGCCCGACCAGGCAATGCAATCCTCGACCTCCTTCACCTGTTCGGCGGCATGGATGTGGATCGGCCCCTTCGGAGATAGAGCCGCGACCTGCTTCAGTTCGTCCGGTGTGACGGCCCGCAGGCTGTGCGGCGCGACGCCTATGCTTGCGCCTTCGAGGCTTTTCACGACCGCCGCGGATTTATCAAAAAGGTGAGAGAAGCCATCGGTTGAATTGATGAAACGCCGCTGACCTTCGCTCGGGGTTGTCCCGCCAAACGTGAAGTGCGCGTAGAACGAGGGCAGGAGGGTCAGCCCGATGCCGGTCTCGCTGGCGGCGGCGGCTATGCGTTCGGCCATCTCGGCGATGTTGGCGTAGGGACCGCCATCGCGGTCATGGTGGAGATAATGGAACTCGCCGACCCGTGAAAAGCCGGCCTCCAGCATCTCGACATAGAGCTGCGCCGCGACTGCCTCGACATGGTCGGGGGTCATTGTCAGGGCAAAGCGATACATGGTCTCGCGCCATGTCCAGAAAGTGTCGGCGCCGGGGCCGCGCGTTTCGGCAAGTCCGGCCATCGCGCGCTGGAACGCATGGCTGTGAATGTTGGGCATGCCGGGTAGGACGATGGCGTGGCGCTCGTCATCGGGCAGGGGCGATGCGTCCGGCCGCAGGTTCGTGATGGTTCCCGCTTCGACACCGATCCGCACGCGCTGCCGCCAGCCGCCGGAAAGCAGTGCCTGGTCCGCAAAGATCGCCTTCACCTTGGCCTCCCGGTTTTTCCACCGACGGCGACAGCGCGCTGCAATGCCGCTTGTGCTTCGTTCTCATATGTATATACATAATAGCAGCAAAGGGAAGTGTCGGAATGGCAGCCGGACAGTCGAACTCAGGGGCAGGGGGCAAGGTCTGGCGCAATGCGCGGCTGGCCACCCTGTCAGCCTCTCTGCCGGGGCTCGGTCTTGTCGAGAACGGGGCGATCGTCGCCATAGATGGCCGCATCGTTTACGCCGGTCTTGAAACGGACATGCCCTCCGCGCCAGCGGGTGCGGAAACCATTGACTGCGAAGGCCGCTGGATCACGCCGGGGCTGATCGACTGCCACACCCATCTCGTCCATGCCGGAAATCGCGCCAACGAGTTCGAGATGCGGCTTGCCGGGGCGACTTATGAAGAGGTCGCGGAGGCGGGCGGCGGCATCGTTTCGTCGGTCCGGGCGCTGCGCGCCGCCAGCGAGAACGAACTTGTGGCGCAATCGCTGCCGCGCCTCGATGCGCTGATGGCCGAGGGCGTCACCACGGTCGAGATCAAGTCGGGCTACGGGCTGAATCACATGCATGAACGCATGTCGCTGCGTGCTGCCAGACGGCTGGGTGACCTGCGTCCGGTTAGAGTGGTGACCACATACCTCGCACTTCATGCATTTCCAGCCAACCTGCCGCCGATGCCCGGTACTGCGCCATATGCCGACAAAGACGCATACGTCGAAGCCATAGTCAGGGACAATATTCGCGCGATTGCTGTGGAGAAACTGGCCGACGCCGTCGACGGTTTCTGCGAAGGCATCGCCTTTTCGCCTGAGCAAATCGCGCGCCTGTTCGACAAGGCGAAAGAACTTGGTTTGCCGGTGAAGCTGCACGCGGACCAGCTGTCCAACCTGCATGGCGCCGCACTCGCCGCCCGCTATGGCGCGCTGTCGGCCGATCATCTCGAATACGCCGACGAGGACGGCGCTGCCGCGATGGCCAAGGCTGGGACCGTGGCGACCATGCTGCCCGGCGCATATTACTTCATCCGCGAGACGAAGAAGCCGCCGGTGCATCTGTTCCGCAAGCATGGCGTGCCGATGGCGGTCGCCACCGACTGCAATCCCGGCACCTCGCCGCTCACCTCGCTGCTCTTGACCATGAACATGGCCGCGACGCTGTTCGGCATGACCGTGGAAGAATGTCTTGCCGGCGTGACGCGTGAGGCCGCGCGGGCGCTGGGACTGGGAGCCGAGACCGGCACGCTGGAGGCCAGCAAGTGGGCGGACCTCGCCATCTGGGACGTCGAAGCGCCGGCCGAGCTCGTCTATCGCATGGGCTTCAACCCGCTCCATGCCCGCATCTGGAGGGGAATGTGACAGACATCATCCTCAATCCCGGCAATGCCACGCTGGCCCACTGGCGCGCCATCTATCGCGGCGCGGCGCCGAGGCTGGACGATGCCTGCCGGCCGCGGATCGAGGCAAGCGCGGAGGCCGTCGCCCGCATCGTCGCCAGGGGCGAGCCGGTCTATGGCATCAACACCGGCTTCGGCAAGCTGGCCAGCGTGCGCATTCCAGCAGCCGACCTCGAAACCCTCCAGCGCAACATCGTGCTCAGCCATGCCGCCGGCGTCGGCGAGCCGATGCCCGTGCCGGTGGCGCGGCTGATGATGGCGCTGAAGCTGGCGTCGCTGGCGCAAGGCGCTTCCGGCGTCCAGCCGCGCACGGTAGCGCTGTTGGAGGCGATGATGACCGCCGACGTCATTCCGGCTGTGCCGGCGCAAGGCTCCGTCGGCGCTTCGGGCGATCTTGCCCCGCTTGCGCACATGACCGCCGCCATGATCGGCGTCGGCGAGTGCTTCACCCCGCATGGCCGCGTGCCGGCGAAGGTCGCCTTCGTCTCGCATGGACTGGAGCCGCTGACACTTGGGGCCAAGGAGGGGCTGGCGCTTCTCAACGGCACGCAATTCTCCACCGCCTATGCGCTGGCAGCCCTGTTCGAGGCGGAAAATCTCTATCAGTCGGCGTTGATAACGGGCGCGCTGTCCACCGATGCGGCCAAGGGCTCGGACGCGCCGTTCGATCCACGCATCCATCTCCTTCGCAGGCATCGCGGCCAGATCGAGACCGCGGAGGCGCTGCGCAATCTGATGGCGGGCAGCGCCATCCGCGAATCACACAGGGTCGGGGACGAGCGGGTGCAGGATCCGTACTGCCTGCGCTGCCAGCCACAGGTAATGGGCGCGGCGCTCACCGTACTGCGCCAGGCCGCCGATACGCTGGAAACGGAAGCCAACGGCGTCACCGACAACCCGCTGATCTTCCCGGCCAGCGGCCTTGGGGACGATACGGCGCTGTCGGGCGGCAATTTCCATGCCGAGCCGGTGGCCTTTGCCGCAGACATGATCGCGCTCGCCGTTTGCGAAATCGGCTCGCTGTCGGAGCGCCGGATCGCCATGCTTGTCGATCCGGCACTGTCGGGCATGCCTGCTTTCCTGACGCCAAAGCCCGGTCTGAATTCCGGCTTCATGATCCCTCAGGTGACGGCGGCGGCCCTTGTCTCGGAAAACAAGCAGAAGGCCTACCCGGCCTCGGTCGATTCGATCCCGACCTCAGCCAATCAGGAAGATCATGTTTCCATGGCCGCCCATGGGGCGCGGCGGCTGATCGGCATGATCGAGAATGCCACGGCGGTCATCGGCATCGAGTTGTTGGCTGCCGCGCAGGGCTGCGACTTCCATGCGCCGCTGGCGTCCAGCGCGTCGCTTGAGGCCGTGCGCCAGTTGCTGCGCAGGAGCGTGCCGCATCTGGACGAAGACAGGCATTTCCATCCCGACATGGAAAAGGCGATCGGCATGGTCAGGGCAGGGGCGCTGGTGAAGGCCGCAGGTGCGGTGAAATTGCCGGCAATGGCTGAGGCGGCGTCATGAACGAGGCGCCCTTTCTCACCGTCACCCGCGGCGATGCGCCTTTGCTGGTGTCGATCCCGCATACCGGCATCGATCTGGCCGGGCTGGAAAGCCGTTTCGCCTCGGAATGGACCGCGCGGTGCGACACCGACTGGTGGATCGAGAAGCTCTATGATTTCGCTGCCGGGCAGGGCGCGACTGTCGTGCGCACCGCGATTTCGCGCAGTGTGATCGACGTGAATCGCGACCCTTCCGGCGCTTCGCTCTATCCCGGCCAGACGACCACCGGTCTCTGCCCGACCGAGACCTTCGAAGGCCTGCCGCTGTATCGCCCGGGCGGCGAACCGGACCCGGCCGAGATCGACCGGCGCAGGGTCGCCTATTTCGCGCCCTACCACGAGGCCCTGCAGGCCGAGATCGACCGGCTGCGCGGTTTCCATGGCAAGATCGTGCTCTACGATTGTCATTCCATCCGTTCGGTGCTGCCGCGCCTGTTCGATGGCACGCTGCCGCTGTTCAATCTCGGCACCAACGACGGCAAGGCCGCCGATCCGGTGCTGCAGGAACGGGTAACGGCGATCATGGCCCGGACGGGAGAAAGCTTCGTGGTCAACGGCCGTTTCAAGGGCGGCTGGATCACCCGCAATTATGGCCGGCCCGAAAACGGCGTGCACGCCCTTCAGATGGAGCTGTCCTGCCGCGGCTACATGCGCGAACCGGCAGGGCCAAGCACGCCGGACAACTGGCCCGCTGCCTTTGACGCCGGCTTCGCCGCGCCGATCCGGGCGACGCTGACCGGGATACTGGAAACCGCGGCGGCCTGGGCGCGGGACTGACAATCGGAGGGATCATGACCACCCGCATCGACAATGCCCGCACCATCCGCGCCGCGACCGGCACGGAACTCAGCGCCAAGTCATGGCTGACCGAAGCGCCGCTGCGGATGCTGATGAACAATCTCGACCCGATGGTGGCGGAAAAGCCGGGCGAACTGGTCGTCTATGGCGGCATCGGCCGGGCGGCGCGCGATTGGGAAAGCTTCGACCGCATCGTCGGCGCGTTGAAGGCGCTGGAGGCGGACGAGACCCTGCTCGTCCAGTCCGGCAAGCCGGTCGGCGTTTTCCGCACTCACAAGGATGCGCCGCGCGTGCTGATCGCCAACTCCAATCTCGTGCCGCACTGGGCGACCTGGGATCACTTCAACGCCCTCGATAGGAAGGGCCTGATGATGTACGGCCAGATGACCGCCGGGTCATGGATATACATTGGCTCGCAGGGCATCGTGCAGGGTACTTACGAGACCTTCGTCGAACTTGGCCGCCAGCATTATGGCGGCGACCTTTCCGGCCGCTGGATCCTGACCGCCGGACTCGGCGGCATGGGCGGGGCGCAGCCGCTCGCCGCCACCATGGCCGGCGCCTCCTGCCTTGCCGTCGAATGCCAGGCGAGTCGCATCGAGATGCGATTGAAGACCGGCTATGTCGACGTGCAGGCGAAGGACCTCGACGACGCGCTGGCGATCATCGACCGCGCCGGCAGGGACAAGAAGGCCGTGTCGGTGGCGCTGCTCGGCAATGCCGCCGATGTCTTCCCCGAACTGGTGCGGCGCGGCGTCAGGCCGGATGCCGTCACCGACCAGACCTCGGCGCATGACCCCGTCAATGGCTATCTGCCGCAAGGCTGGACGGTGGCGGAATGGGAGGAGAAGCGCGAACGCGACCCGAAATCCGTCACCAAGGCGGCGAAGAAATCGATGGCCACCCATGTGCGCGCCATGCTCGATTTCCACCGCGTGGGCGTGCCGACGGTCGACTATGGCAACAACATCCGCCAGATGGCGCTGGAAGAGGGGGTGGAGGACGCCTTCGATTTCCCTGGCTTCGTGCCGGCCTATATCCGGCCACTGTTCTGCCGCGGCATCGGGCCGTTCCGCTGGGCGGCGCTGTCGGGCAATCCGGAGGACATCTTCAAGACCGATGCCAAGGTCAAGGAACTGACGCCTGGCAACCATCATCTCCACAACTGGCTCGACATGGCGCAAAAACGCATCAAGTTTCAGGGCCTGCCGGCGCGCATCTGCTGGGTCGGGCTCGGCGACCGCCACCGGCTCGGGCTGGCCTTCAACGAGATGGTCGCCAGCGGTGAATTGAAGGCGCCGGTCGTCATCGGCCGCGACCATCTGGATTCAGGATCGGTGGCGTCGCCAAATCGCGAGACGGAAGCGATGAAGGACGGCTCGGACGCCGTGTCCGACTGGCCGCTGCTCAACGCGCTGCTCAATACCGCGTCCGGCGCAACCTGGGTGTCGCTGCATCATGGCGGCGGCGTCGGCATGGGTTTTTCGCAACATTCCGGCATGGTCATTTGCGCCGATGGCACGTATGACGCGGCGCGGCGACTCGAACGGGTGTTGTGGAACGATCCTGCGACCGGAGTCATGCGCCATGCCGATGCCGGCTACGGCGATGCCATCGAATGCGCGAAGGATCACCATTTGAACCTTCCCGGTATCCTCACGTGATTCAGCACGCTGCCGATATATGACGCATCCCGCCGCACGGCATCCACCTTCTGCGTGAAGGCAAGGAAATCAAAGAATTAAAGCCGTTTGCCAATCGTTACCGCCAGATCGGATCGATAAGGTCGCAGGCCGCGGGGGAAATCACGAAAAAGCCCGAATCCGTGCCTTCCGATCCCCTCGGTTTTGTGCGAGGCATCGCAGCGGAGGTTGTCGGTGGGGCAACGCCTGCTATTGTTCTTGGAAATGTGTGAAGCAACCCGGTTCGGACAGCGTCTGATGCAACCAATCTTTTGTGGATCGGTTTCGCAAACGCAGCCCGCAATGAGGGTTGGGCTGCATCCCGCCCAATGGATTAATTGATGAATATTCAAACCAGTCCCGCGGCCGTGGAACGCACCGGCGCCAATTTTCCCGCCGCCACCGACGAGCCGATTCGCTTGCAGTTTCTGCCCGAGGATCGGCTGCGCAGCCTGGGCGAGCAGCTGGCGCGCGGTGAAATCGCTGAAATCGCAGGTTTCGAGCCTGTCGATTTTCAGACGCGCATCCGCGACAACGCCAGAAAAATCCAGGACGTCTACGTCACCACGAATGCGGCGCAGGGCAGGGGCGAGACGATCACGCCGGCGGCCCAGTGGCTCCTGGACAACAACTATCTGATCGAGGAAACGGTCTATCAGATCAAGCGCGATCTTCCGCGCCGTTTCTACAAGCAGCTCCCGGTTCTCAAATTCGCCAACGGCGCGACCATGCCGCGCGCGCTGGCCCTGGCGTGGGTCTATGTCGCGCATTCCGACAGTTCGATGTCGGCGCAGATGTTCAAGTCGATCGTCGAGGGCTTCCAATCCGTGCAGCCGATGAAGATCGGCGAAATATGGGCTCTGCCGTCGCTGTTGCGCTTCGTGCTGATCGAAAACCTGCGCCGGCTGGCAGTGAGGGTGGCGCGCTCCCGTGACATGCGGCAGATCGCCAACGATGTGGCGGACAAGGTCCTGAGCGTTCGTGACGACGACGACCGGGCTCTGCTGGGCCCTTACCAGGCGCATGCGCGTGACACGACATTCGCGACACAGTTGCTGTATCGGCTACGCGATGGTTCCCAGAATGCCGGGCGGGCGCTGGAATGGCTCGAGGACGAGCTGGAAAAATCCGGTTCCGACGCTGAAGAGATCATCATTGGCGAGCATCAGACGCTTTCCAGCGGCAACGTCACCACCGGCAACATCGTTCGCGGCCTGCGGCTCATCAACGACATCGACTGGACGGTCTGGTTCGAGGATGTCAGCCGGATCGACGCGCTGCTGCGCGAGCGCACCAATTTCAGCGCACTCGATTTCGCGTCGCGCGATCAATATCGCACCGAGATCGAAGAGCTTGCCCGGCATTCCGACAGCTCCGAGTACGAGGTGGCGGAGAAGGCCACCGAACTCGCCGGCTATGCCATGAGCGGACCCCAGGATGAAGCCGCATCGGAAGGGGGCCATCTTGTCGATGTCGGTTTCTTCGTCGTTGGCCCCCGCCGGCTGGACCTTGAAAAGGCCATCCGCTACCGGCCGCCGATTGGCACTCGCATCCAGCGCTCGTTCCGCAGCACTGGCTGGCTGGGCATCGTGGTGCCTGTCTTTGCTCTCACCGTTTTGCTGCTTTGGCTGTCCGGAAATGCTCTTGCAACGTTGGGGCTGCCGCTTCCTGCCATCACTCTGATGCTGGTCCTTTTCGCGGTCCCCGCCAGTGAAGGCGCTCTCGCTTTCTTCAACACGATCGTGCTGCTGTTCCTGAAGCCGACCCGCCTTGTCGGCTACGAATACAAGGATGGGGTCCCGGCGGAAGCGCGCACGCTGGTCGTCGTGCCGTCGCTCATCGGCTCGCGCGACGATGTCGAAGAGAGCATCCGCAACATCGAGGTCCACCACCTGGCGAATGCTTCCGGCGAACTCTATTTCGCGCTGCTGTCGGACTGGCCGGACAGCAAAGCCGAGATCGACGCCACCGACAATGAAATCCTGCAGTTCGCCCGTGAGCAGATCGCCAAGCTGAATGCGCGTTATCCGCAGGAAGGCGCGCCGCTGTTCCATCTTCTGCATCGGCGCAGGCTTTTCAATGCCAGCCAGGGCACGTGGATGGGCTGGGAACGCAAGCGCGGCAAGCTGCACGAATTGAACCTGCTGCTGCGCGGCGACAGCGACACAACCTTCATGCCGCTCGATGCGCCGCTGCCCGAGCATGTCGAATACGTGATGACGCTCGATGCCGACACGCGCACGACCCGCGACGCCGTCGTCAGGCTTGTTGGCAAGCTGCGCCATCCCCTCAACAGTCCGAAGTTGAACCCTGGCCACAATGCCGTTACCTCCGGCTACACGATCCTGCAGCCGCGCATCACCCCGTCGCTGACGACAGGCGACGAAGCGTCGTTCTTCCAGCGCGTTTTCTCGGCCAACCGCGGTCTCGACCCTTACGTCTTCGCCGTTTCCGATCTCTATCAGGACGTGTTCGGTGACGGCTCGTTCACCGGCAAGGGTCTCTATCATGTCGACGCCTTCGAGGCGGCGCTGAAGGGCAGGATCGAGGAAAACACCATCCTCAGCCACGACCTGCTGGAAGGCGCTCTGGCCCGCTCGGCGCTGGTGACCGATGTCGAGCTCGTCGAGGACTACCCGACGCGCTACTCCGTCGATGCCTCGCGCCAGCATCGCTGGGCGCGCGGAGACTGGCAGCTGCTCGGCTTCATCCTCAATCCGCGCTCCGGCGTACCGGCGCTTTCGCGCTGGAAGATGGTCGACAATCTTCGCCGTTCCTTGACCCCCATCTTCTGGGTGATGGCCTCGATTGCCGGCTGGTCGCTGCTTCCGTTCACCCAGGCAGCGCAGTGGCAGGCGCTTCTGATCCTGTCTCTGTTCATGGCGCCGACCTTCGACATCATCAACGCCATCGTGCCCAAGAGCACGGATGCCACGCCGCGCGGCCATTTCACCGCGCTGGCGCATGACGTCGCATTCGGAACCGCCATGGTGGCGCTCAAGGTCGTGCTGATGGCCCATTCGGCATGGATGATGGTCGACGCCATCATCCGCACGCTCTACCGCCTCCTTGTCAGCCGCAAGAACCTGCTCGAATGGCGGACCGCGTCGCAGGCCCAGAAGGGCGGCAACGATTTCGGCTCCTACTACGGACTCATGTACGGCGCGGTCATCATTGGCGTCGTCGGGCTGGCGATCCCGGTCCTGGCGGATTCCACCGGCGCTTTCGTCGCCTTCTTCTTCGCGCTGTTCTGGGTCGGATCGCCGGCTTTCGCTTGGCTGATCAGCCGGTCGGCGGAGACCGAGGACCGCCTGCATCTGTTTCCAAAGGACATGCACGCATTGCGCGTCGTCGCCCGGCGGACCTGGCACTATTTCGAAACGTTCGTGACGGCGGAACATCATCATTTGCCGCCGGATAATTTCCAGGAAAGCCCGACGCCCGTCGTGGCGCCGCGCACATCGCCGACCAATATCGGCGTGTACCTGCTTTCGGTCGTTTCCGCCCGCGACTTCGGCTGGATCAGCATGTCGGACGCCGTCGGGCGTATCGAAGCCACCTTATCGACCATCGAGGGCATGCCAAGAAGCCGCGGCCATCTCTACAACTGGTACGACACCACGACGCTCAAGCCGCTTTATCCGCTTTACATTTCCAGTGTCGACAGCGGCAATCTGGCTGGACATCTGGTGGCCGTCGCAGCCGCCTGCGCCGAATGGGCCGAAGCGCCTTCCGTCCATCTGCATGGCGATTTCGAAGGCGTCCTCGATACGGTCGCCATCCTTGAAGAGAGCCTCGAAGACTTGCCAGACGACCGCCGCCAGCTGCGACCGCTGCGCAAGCGCCTGACCGACCGGATCGACGGCATGCGTCGCGCGGTGCAGACCATCAAGGCGCAGCCGGAAATGGCGTCCATCCGCACCATCAACCTTGCCGTCCTGGCTGGCGAAATCCGCAAGCTCGCCGCCGCGATCGACACCGAGGTGAACTCGACGCTGAGCGACATCATCGTCGACTGGGCCGGCCGGCTGGAAGCCGTGTGCGAGGCCCATGTCCACGACGCCCACAGCGATCACAAGGCTGTCGAGGCCCTGCGCACGAAGCTTCTGGCCTTGCGGGAGCGAGCCCGTCAGTTCGCCTTCGAGATGGATTTCTCGTTCCTGCTGCGTCAGGAGCGCAAGCTGCTGTCCATCGGCTACCGGGTCGAGGAGCACCAGCTCGATGAGAGCTGTTACGATCTCCTCGCCTCCGAGGCGCGCCTCACCAGCCTTTTCGCCATCGCCAAGGGGGATCTGCCGACCGAGCACTGGTTCCGGCTCGGCCGTCCCATCGTCGAGATCGGCTTCCAGGGCGCGCTGATGTCCTGGTCCGGCTCGATGTTCGAATATCTGATGCCGCCACTGGTGATGAAGGAGCCGCAAGGCAGCATTCTCAACCAGACGAGCAAGCTCGTCATCAAACGGCAGATGCAATACGGCCGCTCCAAGAACGTGCCGTGGGGCATTTCGGAAGCTGCCTACAATGCCCGCGACCGGGAACTGACCTACCAATACACCAATTTCGGCGTGCCCGGCCTCGGACTGAAACGCGGCCTTGGCCAGAACACCGTGATTGCGCCCTACGCCACGGTTCTGGCGGCCCAGTTTATGCCCCGGGAAGCCGTCGCCAATCTGAAGCGCCTGAAAGACGTCGGCGCACTGGGACGCCACGGCTACTACGACGCGGTCGACTACACGCCGCAACGCGTGCCCGAGGGCACGGACCACGCTGTCGTGCTGAACTACATGGCCCACCACTCCGGCATGTCGATTGCGGCTGTTGCCGACGCCGTGTTCGAGGGCCGCCTGCGCGATCGGTTCCACAGCGATCCGGTCATCGAGTCGGCCGAACTGCTGCTGCAGGAAAAGGCGCCGCGCGACATTCCGATCGCGACCATTCGAACGGAAGCCGACGACCGCACCGCCAAGAACGATCTCGAGCCGCAGAGCCCGGATACCCGCATCATTCTCGATCCGGCCTGGGCCTTGCGCTCGACCAGCCTGATGTCGAATGGCCGTTATTCGGTGATGCTGAGTGCCACCGGCTCCGGATACAGCCGCTTCGGCGAACTGACTGTCACGCGCTGGCAGCCGGACCCTACGGAAGACAAGCTCGGTTCCTACATTTTCCTGCGCGACGTTGAAACCGGCGACTGGTGGTCGGCCACCGTCGAGCCGAAGCAGGCGCAGAACGAGGCGACGCAGACCCTGTTCTCCGATGACAAGGCAAGCTTCATCAAGAGCGTCGGCTCGCTGCGTTCCGAGATCGAGTGCATCGTCATTTCGGAAGGCAATGGTGAGGGCCGGCGCGTCACCCTGTCCAACGACGGCGCCACCGACCGGCATATCGAGGTGACATCCTTCGCCGAACTGGTGCTTGGTTCGGAGGTGTCCGACAATGGGCATCCGGCTTTCTCGAAAATGTTCATCGAGACCGAGATCGAGCCGGACAACAGCGCCATCTTCGCCTATCGCCGCAAGCGCGAAACCAGCGAGCCGGACATCGCCGCCGTCCACTTCGTGACGGACCCGTCGAGCCAGGCGCGCGATACGGAGGCCGAGACCGACCGCCGCGCCTTCATCGGCGCCGGGCGGACGCTGGACAATGCCGCGGCCTTCGACAGCGGCGCCAAGCTCAGCGGCACAGCCGGCTTCACGCTTGACCCGATTGCATCGTTGCGGCGGCGAGTGCGGGTGCCGGCCAACAAGAAGATATCGCTGGTCTTCTGGACGGTCGTCGGCTCGAACCGCGCCGAACTTGAAGAGGCGGTGGGGCGGCTCGATCATGCCGAGAGCTTCGCCCGCCAGGCCATGCTCGCCTGGACGCGGTCGCAGGTGCAGACGCGCCATGTCGGGCTGTCGCTGACGGACGCCGCGAACGTCCAGAAGCTCGCCCGCTACCTGATCTATCCGGATCCTTTCCTGCGCCTGCCGCCGGAATCGATCGCTTCCGGGCTCGGCAAGCAATCGAGCCTCTGGCCGACAAGCATTTCGGGCGATCTTCCGATCTTCGCGGTGCGGATAGCAGACGTCGCCGACCTTGAAATCGTCGCTCAGGCGTTGCGCTTCCAGGAATACATGCGCACGCGCGGCATGACGGCGGACCTTGTCATCGTCAACGAGCAGGCGTCTTCCTATGTCCAGGACCTGCAGCAGGCGATTGAATCGCTGTGCGAGAACAGCCGGCTGCGGGGCAAGGAACTCGGGCCCCGCCAGCACATCTTCGCCGTGCGCCGCGACCTCATGGACGAGCCGACCTACAAGACCCTGCTCGCCGTCGCCCGCGTGGTGCTCCATACCCGTAACGGAACCATTTTCGACCAGATAGAACGGGCGGAGGCTGCCGCGCTGCAGGCGAGGGACGGTGAAACGCCCCGCCCATCCGCACGCGACCAGGAGAAGCGTCCGGCCATTCAGGAGCCGGCGTTGGAGAGCCTGCCCGAAGGGGGCAAAGGGCTGAATTTCTGGAACGGTTACGGCGGCTTCGAAGGCGACGGACGCCATTATGTGACGCGGCTGACGGGAAACCGCACCACGCCCCAGCCATGGATCAACGTCATCTCGAACGCCGCTTTCGGCTTCCATGTCTCGGCGGAAGGAGCCGCCTTCACCTGGAGCCGCAACAGCCGCGACTACCAGTTGACGCCATGGTCCAACGACCCGGTCACCAACAGGCCGGGCGAGGGCATCTATATCCACGATCTGGCGAGCGGCAAGGCGTTCTCGCCGCTGGCCTGCGTCGTCCGCGATCCCGGCATGGTCTACGAGACGTGGCACGGCCAGGGCTTCTCGACCTTCCGGTCGAAACGCGGCCCGTTGTCGATGGACCTGACGCATGTGGTCGATCCCGCCGATCCGGTGAAGGTTTCCCGGCTCAGGATCCAGAACTCCGGTTCGACGCCGGCGAAGTTGCGCGTCTACGCCTATGCCGAGTGGGTTCTCGGCATTCATCGCTCCAAGACCGCCGCGACGATCGTGCCGTCGTTCGATAAGACCGCCGGCGCCGTTCTGGCGCAAAACCCCTACGATCTCGACTTTGGCGAACGCATCGCCTTCCTGGCGACCGACGGGGATTTGCAGTCCTATACGAGCGACCGGCGGGAATTCCTCGGCAGGCATGGCAGCAGCCGGATGCCACAGGCGGTTAACGCGGGCGCGGCCCTATCCGGCCGCACCGATGCCGGCGAAGATACCTGCGCCGCGCTCGCGCGTGACGTGGAGGTTCCGGCCGGCGGCGACGTAACCGTCCTGTGGCTTCTCGGCGATGCGGCTTCCCTTGAGGAAGCGCGTGACCTGGTCAAAAAGCATCGGGCAAAGGATTTCGACGAACGCCTTGCCGAAAACGAGCAGGATTGGCGCGGCTTCCTCGATACGATCCAGGTCGAAACGCCGGACAAGGCGCTCGACGCCGTCGTCAATCACTGGCTCCCGTATCAGAGCCTGGCTTGCCGCATACGCGCCCGCTCGGCCTTCTACCAGGCCAGCGGCGCCTTCGGCTTCCGCGATCAGCTTCAGGACACGATGGCGTTGCTTGCCCATGATCCGACGCTGGCGCGCGAGCAGATCATCAACGCCGCCAAGCGGCAGTTCAAGGAAGGCGACGTGCAGCATTGGTGGCTGCCGCGCACCGGCGCCGGTGTGCGCACGATGATCTCCGACGACGTGGTCTGGCTTGCCCATGCGGTAGCACGCTACATTTCTGTGACGGGCGAGAAGGCGTTGCTGAAGGAAAGCCTGCCTTTCCTTGAGGGAGAACCTCTGGCTGAAGGAGAGCACGATTCCTTCTTCACGCCGGAAGTGTCGAAGAAGACCGCCACGATCTACGAGCATTGCGCACGCGCGCTCGACCTCGCCATGGAGCGCACCAGTGACAACGGCTTGCCGCTCATCCTCGGCGGCGACTGGAACGATGGCATGAACCGGGTGGGCGAGGAGGGCAGGGGCGAAAGCGTCTGGCTCGGCTGGTTCCTGCTCAGGACGCTCGGCGACTTCGCGCCGATCGCCCAGGCCCAGGGTGACGCCAGGCACGCGCAGGCATGGGAAAAACATGCCGGCCTGCTCAAGCGGGCGCTGGAGAACACGGCCTGGGACGGCGCATGGTACCGGCGCGGCAGCTTCGACGACGGTACGCCGCTCGGCTCGCGAACCTCGGACGAATGCAAGATCGACTCCATCGCCCAGTCATGGAGCGTCCTGTCCGGCGAAGGCGATCCCGCCCGCTCGCAGACCGCCATGCAGGAGGCGATGAAGATGCTCGTCGATGACGAGCTCAAGATCGTCAAGCTGTTCACGCCACCGTTCTCCAAGACCGACAAGGACCCCGGCTACATCAAGAGCTATCCTCCGGGCGTCCGCGAGAATGGCGGGCAATACACGCATGCCGCGACGTGGTTTGTCATTGCCCTGGCCGAAATGGGGCGGGTAGACGACGCCTATCGCTGCTTCTGCATGCTGAACCCGGTCAACCATGCCCTCGACGAGGCCGCGGCCGAGCATTACCGCGTCGAACCGTTCGTGGTGGCAGCCGACATCTATTCCGGCCAGGACAAGGGCGGACGCGGCGGCTGGACCTGGTACACGGGGTCGGCCGGATGGCTTTATCGCGCGGCGGTGGAAGGCATTCTTGGAATCGAGCGGCACGGCAAACGGATCGAGTTCAATCCCCGACTTCCAAGCCATTGGGATGGCTATACCGTTCGCCTCAACATGTTGGGGTCGCAGTACACGGTGAAGGTCCAGCGCGCCAGGAGCGTCAAGTCCATTTCGGTCCAGGTCGATGGGGTGAAGACGAAGTCGCAAGGCTTCGAGCTCAAGGCGGGCGTCTCCAGCGAAGTCGTCGTCACGATACCGCGGTAGAATCACAGCGGCTGGACGGGTGAGTAAAATTGCGGCAGTCTTTGCAACTGCCGCAATTTCGCCTTAGACCTGACATTTTACCTGCTTTCTCAAAACGTTACCGGATCACGCCAGATTTCGGCCCGTTGTTATGTTTTGTACGATGAATCGGAACACTTGGGGGCTGCTGCCATTGTTTTGCGACCTATCTAATTGTACGAAGTCGCTGAATTGATGCACTGCACAATGGAAAGATACGCGGAGTAACCGAGTGTCCCTTTTGCAAATATACTGGAGAGCGCTGGGCTATCTCGCTTCCGACAAGAAGCGGGTCGCTTTTATTTGCCTGGCCAACGTAACGCTTGCCGTCGTGACCATCCTGGAGCCGATCATGTTCGGCCGCGTCATCGACGCGATTTCGGACAAGACCGGCGCCTTCGGACCGCTGGCCATGTGGGCCGGGCTGGGTGTCTTCAACATCATCGCCTTTGTCCTCGTTGCCCGCGGCGCCGACCGTTTCGCGCACAAGCGCCGCACGGAAGTGCTTTGCGATTCCTTCGAGCGCGTCATCACCATGCCGCTCTCGTGGCATCATCGCCGCGGCACGTCCAATTCCCTGCACACGCTGCTGCGCGCGGTGGAAGCGCTGTTCAGCCTGTGGCTGGAATTCATGCGCCAGCACCTGTCGACCGCCGTTGCGCTGGTCCTGCTCATCCCGACCGCCTTGGCACTGGACGTCCGCATGTCCCTGGTGCTGCTGGTTCTCGGCGTGCTCTATTTCGGCATTGGCCGGCTTGTCATGCGCAAGACCAAGGAAGGGCAGGCGAGCGTCGAGCGTCACTATCATACCGTGTTCGCCCATGTGACGGACTCCGTCTCCAACGTCGCCGTCCTCCAGAGCTATAACCGGATCGGTCACGAGACCGAGACGCTGAAGCGCTACGTGAAGGATCTTCTCAACGCACAGAATCCGGTACTCGACTGGTGGGCTTTCGCCAGCGCCATGCATCGGCTGTCGTCGACGGTCTCGATGATGGTCGTGCTGCTGATCGGCGCCTATCTGGTCACGCATGGCCAACTGCGCATCGGCGACGTCATCGCCTTCACCGGCTTTGCCACGCTGCTGATCGCCCGTCTCGACCAGGTCTCCGCCTTCGTGAACCAGATTTCCGAAGCGCGCGCCAAGCTCGAGGATTTCTACAAGCTCGAGGATTCCGCCGTCGACGAGGCCGAGCCTGCCGATCTGCGCGACCTCGGCAACGTCACCGGCCATGTCCGTTTCGAGAATGTCGGCTTCGAGTTCCCGAATTCGGGGCAGGGCGTCGACGATGTTTCCTTCGAGGTTCATGCCGGCCAGACGGTTGCCATTGTCGGCCCGACGGGCGCCGGCAAGACGACCCTCATCAACCTGCTGCAGCGCGTCCACAACCCGGAGCGCGGCCGCATCCTGATCGATGGCATCGACACCCGCACGGTGACCCGCAAGTCGCTGCGCAATTCGATTGCCACCGTCTTCCAGGACGCCGGCTTGTTGAACCGGTCGATCGAGGAGAACATTCGTATCGGCCGTGCCGAAGCCAACTATGAGGATATCCACGCCGCGGCGCAGGCCGCCGTCGCACAGGATTTCATCCTCTCCAAGAGCGAAGGCTATGACACGGTCGTCGGCGAGCGTGGCGGCCAGCTTTCGGGCGGCGAACGCCAGCGCATCGCCATCGCGCGCGCCGTGTTGAAGGATTCGCCCATTCTGGTGCTCGACGAAGCGACCAGCGCGCTCGACGTGGAAACCGAAGGCCGCGTCAAGGAGGCCATCGACGATCTGCGCCGTGACCGCACGACGTTCATCATTGCACACCGTCTGACGACGGTCCGCGATGCCGATCTCGTCGTGTTCATGGACAAGGGCAAGATCATCGAGATGGGCGGCTTCGCCGAGCTCTCGCTGCGCAACGGCCGCTTTGCCTCGCTGCTGCGCGCCGGCGGCCTGCTCAACGACGAAGAGGTCCGCCGTCTCAGCCGCCTGTCGCCTGTTCAGGACGCGGCTGCCTGACCTTCGGGCAGCCCGCGATCAAAGAGCGCAATTGCCGTCTTGTGCGTGCAGGGCTATCTAGAGGCCCATGAGCGATACAAGCGCAGGCTCTGCAGGCTGGAGCAGCATAGCAAACCCGACCCGCTTCATGGCGCTGGCCGACAGGCTGGTGCCATGGCTGTCTGTCGTGGCCGCCGCCTTGCTCGCCATTGGGCTCTATATGAGCTTCGCCGCGCCGGAGGATTTCCAGCAGGGCATCACTGTCCGCATCATGTACATCCATGTGCCTTTCGCCTGGCTGTCGATGATGTGCTACACGCTGATGGCGATTTCCGCGCTCGGCACGCTGGTCTGGCGTCATCCGCTGGCGGATGTCGCGCTGAAGGCCGCCGCTCCGATCGGCGCCGTGTTCACCGCGCTCGCCCTTGTGACCGGCTCCATATGGGGCAAGCCGATGTGGGGCACATGGTGGGTCTGGGATGCGCGACTGACATCGGTCTTCGTGTTGTTCCTGATGTATCTCGGCATCATCGCACTGACGCGGGCGCTCGACGATGCGGGCAGGGCGGCCTGGGCCGCAGCCGTCATCACCCTGGTCGGCTTCATCAACGTGCCGATCATTAAGTTCTCGGTCGATTGGTGGAATACGCTGCATCAGCCGGCGTCGGTGTTCCGCCTCGATGGCCCGACCATCGCCCCCAGCCTCCTGTGGCCGCTGCTGGTGATGGCCGCGGGCTTCACCGTACTCTTCTTCGTCCTGCACATGACGGCGATGCGGACGGAAATCCGCCGGCGGCGGGTGACGTCCATGCGCCGGCTGGCGGCGCGCAACGCCGAAGCATAGACCCCAAGCGGCTATTGATCCTGCGGCCTACCCCTCGGAGCGGCCCGCTGCCTCGCGATCGCGCTCGTAGCGTCTCGTCAACGGAAATGGCGGCAGCCAGGACTCGCGGCGGATGATCCAGCTTTCGTAGGTCGGCACCAACTGGTCCGGCGCATCCAGCGACCCCAGATGCACCTCGATCTCGTCGCCGCTGCGAGCGAAGACGGAGGAGCCGCAGCGCGGACAGAAAAACCGCCCTGCATAGTCTCGTGTTTCGCCCGCAATCGTCACTGCATCCTGGGGGAACACCGCGGCGGCGTAAAAAAGCGCCCCATGATGCTTGCGGCAATCGAGGCAATGGCAAACGCCCACGCGATACGGGCGCCCCGCCGCGACAATCCGGACATCGCCGCAAAGGCACCCGCCAGTGAATCGGTCCATACCGCGTCTCCTCTATCCTGGCCGCCCATAATTTGCCGGCGCCTGCCTAATTCTGCAGGGGTAGGGATCAACCTTCATGTGATCCCCTGCAGGAATCCACTCATTTTTTCCGGTGTATGTCGGAATTCCACCTCGTCTTGCGTCCTTTGAATGCCCCACTCGAAAGAAGGATGAAGAGATGCGGAAACAGATCTTGACCCGCCACGTTGCGCTGGGTGACGTCACGCAATCCCTCGGAGCATTCCAATGATCCCCACCATTACCGCCTTTGAAAGCTCTCCCGACCGCGGCCAGGGACTGGCGCGTGACATGCGCGTTCGCTGGGCGCTCGAAGAAGTGGGACAGCCTTACGACGTTCGTCTCGTTTCATTCAAAGAGTTGAAGCAGCCGGCGCATCGTGCGCTGCATCCTTTCGGCCAGATTCCGACCTATGAAGAAGGCGATCTCGCTCTGTTCGAGTCCGGATCCATCATATTCCATATTGCGCAGCGCCATACGGGCCTGCTGCCGGACGATGCCAACGCGCGCGCGCGGGCGATCACCTGGATGTTTGCCGCGGTCAGCACAGTGGAGCCGCCAATCCTCGAACTGCAGACCCTCAAATTCGGGGAGGGGGACAAGCCCTGGTTCGAACAACGCTTGCCGCTCGTCAAGGACCGCATCCGTGACCGGCTGCGCGAACTCTCAGTTCGCCTTGGCGATGCCGACTGGCTGGACGGCGCCTTCAGCGCAGGGGATTTGATGATGGTGCATGTTCTGGCCAGGCTGCGTCCATCCGGCCTGCTGGAGGAATACCCGAACCTCGCCGCCTATATCGCCCGCGCCGAAGCGAGGCCTGCCTTCAAGCGTGCTTTCGCCGCCCAACTGGCGGTTTTCGCGGACGGGCCGAAAGCAGCCATCTAGAGCAACGCCGAAGACGACCGCGCATCATTCCAGAACGATCGTGGCCCGCCGCTCCAGCCGAAGCCCTACGCAGCGCGGGCAGGGTGTTGCATCCTATTGGTCGAACGGCTCCATTTTCGCCAAGGAGGGCGTTAGAGTTCGCGAACGTGAATCAGGGATCGGCGAATGGCGACTTTCATCTTGATACCCGGAGGCTGGCAGGGCGGTTGGGCTTTCGAGAAAGTCGCAAGCATCCTCACCGCGCGCGGGCATAAAGCACTGCCTATTACTCTGTCGGGTCTCGGCGATATTCCCGCCCCAACGGCCAATCTCGACACTCACATAAAAGAAGCCATCAGCGCGGTTAAGGCGCATGATGACGATCTGGTCGTGGCTGGACACTCCTACGGCGGCATGGTCGTCAGCGGCGCCGCGGATGCCGAACCGGCCCGCATTCGAGCATTGGTCTATATCGACGCCTATGTCCCCGAATCCGGCGATTCCGTCTGGTCGCTGACGACGTCCCGTTTTCGAGACGTTTTCGTGGCTGGCGCCAGGGCCGACGGATTGAATTGCATGCCGCCGCCGCATCTGGAGACGCGATGCCGGCCGCATCCGATGGGAACGTTTCTTCAGTCGATCAGTCTCAGCAGACGCTGGCGCGAGGTGCGCCAAAAAATCTTCATTGGCGCACATGGATGGGAAGGAAGTCCGTTCCTCGATCTCTATCAACGATTAAGCGCTGACCCTGCGTGGTCGACAGTCGCCTTGAATTGCGGGCACAACATTGCTCGGCTGGAGCCGGAAGCCTTGGCGGAAATATTGCTGGCTCAAGTCTGATCGAGGCACTGCCTGGCCATTGGCGGTCAATCCCGGTTGGCGGCGCGGCGCTATGACGTCGGGTAGAGGGGTTACACCGCAGTTGAAGAAGCAATCCCGGCGCTTACGCATAAGTCGCATAAGATAGATTATGGAACTTACACGGATGCAGACCGCGCCCGAAATGGCTTGCCCTGCAACGGTTTGGCTCCTTTCGTCTCCGTCTGCTCGTCCGTCCCCGACACGCCGGCTGCTCAAGCCGCGGCGAGATCGGCTGCGCGCGCATGCGCGGCAGCCAGCAGCGCGCGCGGCTCGGCTGAGAATACAGCGTCATGCGCCCCGGCGGCGGCCCAGACCTGATCGAAGCCAAGAAGCGTCTCGTCGGCAAACGCCGGAATGACAATCAGGTGGCCGATCGGCGAAACGCCGCCGATGGCGAAGCCGGTTTCGTCGCGTATGTGGCGCGGATCGGCCCGCTTCAGCGCTTCGCCTGCCAACGAGGCTGCTTTACCGATATCGAGCCGGTTGTTGCCAGCGACCAGGAAGAGATAGAGTTTCCCACTGGATTCACCCTGGAAGATCAATGACTTGACGATCTGCGCCACGCTGCAGCCGCACTGGAGCGCGGCATCTTCGGCGGTGCGCGTCGAAGCGCCCATCCGCAGGATCTCGATTTCGAGGCCTGCGGCGACAGCAGCCTGCGTCACACGTTCAATGCTGCCAGCCATAAGAAATCTCGTCCATCAGTTTGATTCATATGGAATTTCGATCGTCATGCCGTCATAGGCCGGCTCGACGTTTGCCGGCGTCTCGGCGGCCACTGTCGCGTAGTCGAGCGGAATATGCATATGGGTCAGGATCGCGCGGCGCGGCTGCAACCGGCCAATCCACTCCAGCGCTTCCGCCAGCGACAGATGGCTGGGATGCGGGCGGTATTGCAGCGCATCGATCACCAGCACATCCAACCCTTGCAGCTTCTCGGCCGTCGCAGCGGGAAAGTCGCTGACATCGGGGCAATAGGCCAGCGGGCCGATGCGAAAACCAAGCGAGACGATGTCGCCATGGATTTGCGGCAGCGGCTCGAAGGTGAGGGGACCCCCCTCTCCTTCCACGCGCACCGGCCTGGCATGGTCGATCGTGTGGGCCATGAGGATGGGTGGATAGGAACTGCCGGCTGGCGTCTCGAAGCAATAGCCGAACGCGGCGCGCAGGCGCTCCAGCGTCGGTTCGTCGGCAAAAATGTCCACGAGCTTGCGCTGTGTCAGGACGAAGCTGCGCAGATCGTCGATGCCGTGAATATGATCGGCGTGCGGGTGCGTATAGACCACGCCATCCATGTGCGTCACCTTCGCCAGCAGCATCTGCTCGCGAAAATCGGGGCCGGTGTCGATGGCGACGGTGGTGCGACGGCCATCCGGCTTGATGCGTTCCACCAGCGCGGCGCAGCGCATGCGGCGGTTTCTTGGATCGACCGGGTCGCAATTGCCCCAGTCGCCGGTCAGCCGCGGCGTGCCAGGCGAAGAACCGCAGCCAAGGATCGTCAGGCGCAGCAGGTCCGTCACGCTCAGGCGTCCGGCGTGCCGGCGCGCGGCATCTTCTTGAACAGACGGAAGACATTGTCCGTGGTGATGGCGGCAACCTCGTCCGCATTCACCCCTATTGTCTCGGCCAGCACACGGGCGGTGTCGGCGACAAATGCCGGTTCGTTGCGCTTGCCACGATGCGGAACGGGCGCGAGATAGGGCGCGTCGGTCTCCACCAGCAACCGGTCATGCGGAACATTCGCCGCGACTGAACGCAATTCCTCGGAGTTCCTGAAAGTCAGGATGCCGGAGAACGAGACATAGCCCCCCAGCGCCACGCCGATTTCCGCCAGCCTGCGGCCGGACGAAAAGCAGTGCAGGATGAACGGGAAGGCGCCCTTCCCTGTCTCGTCCTCCAGTATGGCCGCCATGTCGTCGTCGGCATCGCGCGCATGGATGACCAGCGGCAGGCCGGTTTCGCGGGCCGCCGCGATGTGAGTGCGGAACACCTTGGCCTGAACATCATGCGGCGCGCCGTCATAGTGGTAGTCCAGCCCCGCTTCGCCGATCGCCACAACCTTCGGATGGCCGGACAACTCGACAAGCTCGCCGACCATCACGTCCGGCTCCTCGGCAGCGTTGTGCGGATGCGTGCCGACCGAACAATAGACTTCGTCGAAAGATTCTGCTGTTTCAAGCACCTGCTGGAAACGCTTCACACGCGTGCAGATCGTCACCATCCGCCCAACACCGGCGGCGCGGGCACGGGCGACAACGGCCGCCCGCTCCTCGGCGAAATCCGGAAAATCGAGATGGCAGTGACTATCGACCAGCATCAGGCGCTGCCCTCGGCCTGCTCGACATAGCGCGGGAACACCGGCTGCGGCGCCGGCAGCGGCGTTCCGGCCACCAGCGCGTGCGCGTCCACGACGTGCGCAAAGCTGCGCTCCTCTTCCGGCACCGCCAGCGTATCGAGCAGCCTGGCCGCGGAACCCGGGATATAGGGCTGGCACAATATGCCGACGCGGCGGATCACCTCGGCCGTCGTCCACAGCACGGTTTCCATCCGCGCCGGGTCGGTCTTCTTCAGCGCCCACGGCTCCTGCGCGGCGAAATAGCGGTTCGCCTCGGCGACGACGCCGAAGATGGCGGCCAGCGCCAGATGGATGCCCTGCTCCGCCATCGCCTTTCGCGCGGTGACCAGCGCCGCGTCGGCCTGGGACAGGACGGCACGATCGGCTTCCGCCAACTCGCCGCGCCGTGGCACGACGCCTGCGCAGTTCTTGGCGATCATCGACAGCGACCGCTGCGCCAGATTGCCCAGATCGTTCGCCAGGTCGGCATTGGTCCGGTTGACGATAGCCTCGTGACTGTAGCTGCCGTCCTGCCCGAACGGCACTTCGCGCAGGAAGAAATAGCGCACCTGGTCGAGGCCGTAGTGCTCGACCATCGTGAAAGGATCGATGACGTTGCCGACGGATTTCGACATCTTCTCGCCGCGGTTGAACAGGAAGCCGTGGCCGAAGACGCGCTTCGGCAACTCGATGCCGGACGACAGCAGGAACGCCGGCCAGTAGACAGCGTGGAAGCGCACAATGTCCTTGCCGATGATATGGACATTGGCAGGCCAGAAATCCCATTTCTCTGCTTTTTCATCTGGATAGCCGGCTGCCGTGATGTAGTTTGTCAGCGCATCGACCCACACATACATGACATGCTTCTCGTCGCCCGGCACCGGCACGCCCCAATCGAACGTGGTGCGGGAGATCGACAGATCCTTCAGCCCGGATTTGACGAAGCTGACGACCTCGTTGCGGCGTTCCGAGGGGCCGATGAAATCGGGCTGGTTCTCATAAAGCGCCAGCAGGCGGTCCTGATAGGCCGACAACCGGAAGAAATAGCTCTCCTCCTCCACCCATTCGACCGGCGTGCCCTGCGGACCGTAGCGCACGTCGTCGGCGCGGACCTCGGTTTCTTCCTCTCCGTAATAGGCTTCGTCGCGCACCGAGTACCAGCCGGCATAGCCGCCCTTGTAGAGGTCGCCATTGGCGGCCATCGCCTTCCAGATAGCCTGGGAGGCCTCGTAGTGGCGCTTCTCGGTGGTGCGTATGAAGTCGTCGTTCGACGCGTTCAGCGCCGTCGCCATGCGCTTGAACTCGACCGCGTTGCGGTCCGCCAGTTCGCGCGCCGAGATGCCCTCTTTCTTGGCCGTTTGCAGCATCTTGATGCCGTGCTCGTCGGTGCCGGTGAGGAAGAACACGTCCTTGCCGTCCAGGCGCTGGAAGCGCGCCAGCGCGTCGGTCGCGATCAGCTCATAGGCATGGCCGATATGCGGCTTGCCGTTCGGGTAGGAAATGGCGGTGGTAATGTAGAATTTTTCGCGGGACATGGAATGCCGTCATGAATATCTGAAGGAATGCAGCGGTGGATATCGCATCGGAAAGGCGAACGCCATCCCGCGCCGGACGCATCACATTCGCATCGCAGAGTTCAGGCGGTCGATCATCGTCAAGGCGTGCTGCTTCTTGTCGAGATTGTATGTCTCGGTCTCAACTATAGCCTGGCGCGCCTCATGCCAAGTGTCGGACAGCGTTTTGGCGCGGCCAAGCGCCCCTGAAGCAGCCGCCTCGCTTGCGGCGGTTTCCAGAAGCGCGAGTGCATGGCTGTTGAAGATATCGAACGGGATCGCCTGGTCACGGCCCGCCACCGCATCGGCAAGGCGGTGCGCGCCGGCAATGTCCGGTCGCTTCGAAGCCACCAGCCGGTCGAGCGCGGATGCGATCTCCAGCCCGCCATACTGGGTCAGCAGGACGGCGGCGCGCACGCTGCCCCCTGCCCGCTCGGCGAGCGCCGTGCGTGCCGCGGCGTCTTCGGGCGGCGGCGGCTCTATGGTCTCCAGCACTTCGAAAAGACTGTCCCTGTCCAGCGGCGATATCCGGATCATCTGGCAACGCGACCGGATTGTCGGCAGCAGGCTGCCCGGCGCATGGACGACGAGAATGAACAGCGTTCTTGAAGGCGGCTCCTCAAGATTCTTCAATAAGGCATTGGCAGCATTGACATTCATGTCGTCGGCCGGATCGATGATGACCACCCGGTAGCCGCCGTCGTGCGAGGTCAGCGACAGGAACTGGCTGACCTTGCGGATTTCGTCGACCGTCACCACGCTCTTGAATGTCTTCGTCTTGTCGTTCAGCGGCCGGGTCAGATGCAGGACCGACGGATGCGCCCCTGTCGCGATCTGGCGGAAAAGCCCCGACGCGGGATCGGGCACGGCCAGCCGTTCAGGCGCTGCCTCGGCGTGCGGATGCTTGAGGACATGATGCGCCACATGGAAGGCGAGCGTCGCCTTGCCAATACCCACCGGCCCGGCCAGGATGAGGGCGTGCGGCAGCTTTCCAGAGCGGTAGGCGGCGGCCAGCATATCGGCCACCTGCGCCTGCCCCACCAGGCGCGGGTTTTCCGACGGTTCGGCAACACCGTCCAGCGTGTCGTGCTGCTCGGGCGCGATGCGTTCGAAAATCATGCCGACGCCGCCTGCTTTTTCCCCGCGAGTTTGCTTTCCAGAGCGGCGAACACCGCGTCGGTGACGGCATCCTCGACCTCCTCCGGAGTACGAGAAGCGTCGATCACGACGCAGCGTTCCGGTTCGTTATGCGCAATTGCCAGAAAAGCCTCGCGGCGGCGCTGATGGATGGCGAGCGTTTCCTTCTCGAAACGATCCGGCTGTTCCTGATTCCGGCGCACGGTCGCACGGCGCAGCCCCTCTTGCGGGTCGAGGTCGAGGATCAGCGTCAGGTCCGGGGCCATGCCGTTGACGGCGATGCGCTCCAGGAGATCCATGAAATCTTCATCCAGCCCGCCGGTGACGCCCTGATAGACCCGGGAGGAGTCCATGAACCGGTCGCACAGGACGATCGCGCCGCGCCCGATCGCCGGGCGGATGACCTGCTCAACATGGTCGGAACGGGCGGCGGCGAACAGCAGCGCCTCCATTTTCGGCCCGAACGGTTCGGCCGCGCCGGAAAGAAGCACGTGCCGCACGGCCTCGGCCCCCGGCGAGCCGCCAGGTTCGCGCGTCACCACGACATCGTATTTCTTGGCGCGCAGTTTTGCCGCAAGACGCTGGATCTGCGTCGACTTGCCGGCGCCTTCACCGCCCTCGAATGTGAGGAAAAAACCGTTCGCCAATGCCGGACCCTGAAGTTTCACCGGACCGTCTTAGCCCTGACTCGCCGCAAGGTCCACGCAGGAGACCAATCGAACTAGCGCAGCCAGCCCACTGCAAGCTCTTTCGCGGCGTCCATCGCGCGGCGCGGCAGCGAACCGGTTTCCACCGTCTCGGCTGCGAACAACGGCACCTCCTGGCTCAGCGTGTCGCCGATCGTCACGCGCAGCGAACCGACCGGCTGGCCCTCCTCCACCGGCGCCGCCAAGGGACCGTTGTAGACGATGCGCGCCGTCAGGCTGTCCTGGTTGCCGACCGGGAGGAAAATCTCGACCGGACCTTTCGCTTTCAGTCCCACCTCCGACTTCGCCCCGCCAAACACCTGCGCCTGGCCGACGATTTCAGCGTCGCCGAATATCGTCTTCCTGTCGAAGGAATGCAGGCCCCAGTCGACCAGCTTGCGCGCTTCCTCGGCCCGCTCCCGGTCGTCCGCCAGCCCGCTCATGGCGACGATCACGCGGCGATTTCCCTGCTGCGCCGAGCCAACGATGCCGAAGCCGTCCTGGTCGCTGGCGCCGACCGCTAGGCCGTCCGCGCCGATATCGGCGGAAAGCAGCGGATTGCGGTTGCGCTGCAATATCTTGTTCCAGGTGAAGTCCTTGCCGGCATAGTAGCGGTACAGGTTCGGATATTCCCGCCACAGATGCAGCGCCAACAGCGCAAGTTCCCTCACCGAAGTCTGCTGGCCTGCGCCCGGAAGCCCGGTCGCGTTGACGAAGGTCGATTTCTGCAGGCCGATGACGCGCGCCCGCTCGGTCATCTGGCGGGCGAAATTATCCTCCGAGCCGGCGAACCCCTCGGCGACGATGATGCAGCCGTCATTGGCGGCCTGCACGGTGATCCCCTGAATCAGGTCTTCGAGCCGGATCGACGATTTGAGCGCCGCGAACATGGTCGATGTGCCCGACGGCGCGCCGCCGGTGCGCCACGCATGTTCGCTGACCACGAAGGTGCTGTCTAATGTGAAGCGCCCGGACTTGAGCGCCGCAAAGGCCATCTCGACCGTCATCAGCTTCGCCAGCGACGCCGGCTGGATCAGTGCGTCGGCGTCCTTGGAGAAAAGCACCGCGCCGGTTTCGGCGTCGATCATGAAGGCGTGGGCCGCCTTGGTTTCGAAAAGCTGCGCGTGGGCATCCGCCGTCGCAACCAGCATCAGAGTCAGCACAGCCATGATCACCGCGATCGATCTGCGGCCACTGTTGCTCACTGCGATGCGCCCTCCCCGGCTCCATGTTTCGCCCCACGCAGCCTAGCAGGCGCTCGGCGAGCCGGGCAACAGGTGAGACTTTGCCAGGAAGCCGCCGCGTCAGTCCCGCACGACGAGTGCGTCGGCCGCGCCGCTGGACCAGGCGGCTTCGAGCATGGCGTCGATGCTGCGCCGGCCGTCGGGGCGAAGGCTGACGGAATACCAGGCGTGGCCGTCCGTCCCGGATTTGTCGATCGCGGCCTTGCCGATGCCGGAAAGTGCATTGGCCATGCGTTCCGCCTGCGCGGCATCCTCATAGGTGCCGACGGCGACATATTCGCCCGTGTTGTCGATGCGCGCATCGCCGGGGTTGGCCCGCTTCCACGAAGCGACGATGTCGGAGGACGACATGGCGCTTCTCTCCATGGCGGCGAAAGCCTGCGCGGCGCTGCCGACGCGCTCATCGGCATAGGAAAGCGACGCGACGGCGAACGGCGGCTGGCGGCCGCCGAGGTCGGGACGCTCCGGCGCGATCGGGCCGAAATCGGGCAGCGTCAGCTCGCCAGCGGCGGGAGCCTGCGCCGCCAGCATTGGCTGGAAGGCAGCCTCGCCGCGCGAATTGGAGAGCTGGCCCGGGAACGGAACCGCGCCGGCGCCGCCAGGCGCCGCGCTTGGCGTTGCGCCGTTCATGGCGATCATCACCCCGGTGGGCAGACCGACCGACGGATCCAGAGGCTTGTTGCCCGTCTGGTAGGATGCCATCAGATACTGGTCGTCATGGCCGTCCAGCGGCGCGCGCCCGACATAGTCGACCTTGACCCTGGCTGTGCCGCTATGGGCATAGTCCAGCATTTCGGCGGCGCGCTTCGACAGGTCGATGATGCGCCCGTCATGATACGGACCGCGATCGTTCACCCGCACGATGACCGAACTGCCATTGGCCATGTTCGTCACCCGCGCATAGCTCGGCAGCGGCATGGTCGGATGCGCCGCCGTCAGATGGCTGACGTCGTAGATTTCGCCATTCGCCGTCAGCCGGCCATGGAAAGCGTCGCCATACCAGGAGGCCGAACCGACCTTTGAATACTTCCGGTCTTCCTTGGGGTAATACCACTTGCCCCGCACCTGATAGGGCTTGCCGAGCTGGTCCCGGCCGCCGCCGCGCTTGATGCCATAGCGGGCATTCGTGACGCGCGGGCTGGCCTTCACGCCATATTCGGATTCGGCGAAATATTCCTTCGAGCGGCTCTTGGTGTTGACCATGCCCTTGGGCTGCGGGGTCGCACAGGCGGCCAGCAGCGCGGCGGAGGCCGCAACGAGAACGAAGGCCGATGCGCGACGAAGACGCGGGCGCGCCAAAACCTGCATTTTGTGATTGTCCCCTACAGTCCCGACGCCGCTACACGAAACACAAGCGGAGGCAAGCTATTCCCGGCAATCCAGCGCTCAACCCCATATCCCTTTTGCGCAGGAATTGTTTAGCACGCTATTAATCGATTGCGGCGAGAAACCGGCGATATTGTGGCGTTCCGCCCCGTTCCGGCCGTCCGACAGCATCGGATTGGACCGGCAGCCCGTCAAGGCGTGCGGCCCGCTTCCCGGCAAGCGCCTTGAACACCCTTTTGCAAGCGCCTTGAAAAGCCGAAGCGCTTCACGCATACAGCAGCAGTCCGGAGGGATGGCCGAGCGGTTTAAGGCACCGGTCTTGAAAACCGGCGTGGGTGCGAGCCCACCGTGGGTTCGAATCCCACTCCCTCCGCCAGTTTCCGTATCTCAGCCAATTCGCTCCATGCTCCATGGGGCGGCCTGAACGGCGGGCGGGCAATCGCCGGCTGGACGAAAGTTCGAACTCCGTCTCTTCCATGCGCCATTTATGGCGGTTGCCAAGCCTGGCTGGCCAAAAACCCCGGAAAACCCTCGTCCCGCGCGGCTTTTTTGTTTGATGTCGCGATGAATGCTTGACGTGGAGGAAGTGCGCACGTTAGGCGACGAGTTACGCAAATCTAGACATCGAAAGGAGGGTTTTCCACATGATGGAGATTTTCACCGGCCCGGGTTTTTCAGCCCTCCTTCAGGTCATCGCCATCGATCTGGTGCTGGCAGGCGACAATGCCATCGTCATCGGCCTTGCCGCCGCCGGGCTTCCCGTCGAACAGCGCAAGAAGGCCATCCTCATCGGCGTCATCGCGGCGACGGTCCTGCGCATCCTGTTTGCGGCGGTCACCGTACAATTGCTCGCCATCCTTGGCCTGCTCCTGGTTGGCGGCATCCTGCTTCTGTGGGTGTGCTGGAAGATGTGGCGCGAACTGCGCACGTCGCACGCAGAGGAGCACGAAGCCACCGAAGCCCTGTCCAATTCCAACTACGCCGGCGACGCCACCGGCAAGACGCCGCGCAAGACCCTGCGCCAGGCGGCAACGCAGATCGTCATCGCCGACGTCTCCATGTCGCTGGACAATGTGCTGGCGGTGGCCGGCGCGGCGCGCGACCATTTCGCCGTGCTGATCATCGGCCTTGTGCTGTCCATCGCATTGATGGGCCTTGCCGCCACTTTCATCGCCCGTCTCCTGCATCGCTTCCGCTGGATCGCCTATATCGGCCTTTTGATCATCCTCTATGTCGCGCTCGACATGGTCTATCGCGGCTGGATCGAAATCCTGCCGCACGTCAACAACGCGGTGAATTGAGCGCTCAGCGTTTTCGCAAGCAGGCTTGCCTCCGTCGTTCCGGCCGTATCCATGCGGCCGGAACTGTGATACTGCGCCGCCTCGTTTCAATGGCCGGAAATTTGCAATGACCGCCCCACGCGTCAGCTTCGTCAGCCTCGGGTGCCCGAAAGCGCTCGTCGATTCAGAACGCATCCTCACCAGCCTGCGCGCCGAAGGCTACGAGATCGCGCGCAAGCATGACGGCGCCGACCTTGTCGTCGTCAACACCTGCGGCTTTCTGGATTCCGCCCGCGCCGAGTCGCTCGACGCCATCGGCACCGCGCTGAAGGAAAACGGCAAGGTGATCGTCACCGGCTGCATGGGAGCCACGCCGGAGCTGATCCGCGAGAAGCATCCCAATGTGCTGGCCATCACCGGGCCGCAGGCCTATGAGAGCGTCATGGCCGCGGTGCATGAGGCCGCGCCGCCGCAGCACGATCCCTATGTCGACCTGGTGCCGCCGCAGGGCGTCAAGCTGACGCCGCGCCACTACGCCTATCTGAAGATTTCCGAAGGCTGCAACAACCGCTGCACCTTCTGCATCATCCCTGCCCTGCGTGGCGATCTCGTTTCCCGTCCGGCGGCCGACGTGCTGCGCGAGGCGGAAAAGCTGGCCAAGGCAGGCGTCAAGGAAATCCTCGTCATCTCGCAGGACACCAGCGCCTACGGCGTCGACATCAAATACCAGACCAGCATCTGGCAGGAGCGCGAGATCCGCGCCAGATTCCTCGACCTCGCCGAGGAACTCGGCAAGCTCGGCGTCTGGGTGCGGATGCACTACGTCTACCCATACCCGCATGTCGCCGACGTCATCCCGCTGATGGCGGACGGCCGGATTCTCCCCTATCTCGACATACCGTTCCAGCACGCGTCGCCGCGGGTGCTGAAGAACATGCGCCGTCCCGCGCATGGCGAAAAGACGCTGGACCGCATCCGCTCCTGGCGCGACATCTGCCCCGACCTCGCCATCCGCTCGACTTTCATCGTCGGCTTCCCCGGCGAGACGGACGAGGATTTCGAGATGCTGCTCGATTGGCTGGACGAAGCAAAAATCGACCGGGCCGGCTGCTTCAAATACGAGCCGGTGGGCGGCGCCCGCTCGAACGAACTCGGCCTCGAACAGGTGCCCGAGGACATCAAGGAAGCGCGCTGGCACCGCTTCATGCAGCGCCAGCAGAAGATTTCGGCTGTTCAGCTGGCGAAGAAGGTCGGCAAGCGCCTGCCGGTCATCATCGACGAGGCGCATGGGAACGTCGCCAGGGGCCGCACCCGGTACGACGCGCCGGAAATCGACGGCGCGGTGCATATCCAGTCGCGGCGGCCGCTGCGGTCAGGCGACATCGTCACCGTCAAGATCGACCGCGCCGACGCCTACGACCTCTACGGCGCGGCGGTCTAGAACCGTTCGAATGAAGCGCAACCGGAACGCTTGATACGTTCCGGTCGGCAACGGAACGAGAAAGGGCGCCCGAAGGCGCCCTTTAATTTGTCATGCCGACGAACTTACTGCGGCAGCTTGTCGTCCACGCCCTTGACGTAGAAGTTCATGCCGAGAAGCGTGGCGTCGTCGGCGACCTGCCCGTCCTTGAGGAACTCGGAGCCGTCCTGCTTCATCACCGGGCCGGTGAAGGGGTTCCAGCCGCCCTTGATCTTGGCTTCGGTTTCCTCGGCCATCTTCTTGGTTTCATCCGACATGTTGGCGTAAGGCGACATCACGACTTCGCCATCCTTGATGCCGCCCCAGGTGTCGGAGGTCTTCCAGCTGCCGTCCAGCGCCGCCTTGACACGCTCGAGGTAGTACGGAGCCCAGTCGTCGACGATGGCCGTCATCTGCGCCTTGGGCGCGAACTTGGCCATATCGGAGGACTGGCCGAAGCCTTTAAGGCCGCGCTCTTCGGCGACCTGCAGGGCGGCGGTCGAGTCGGTGTGCTGGACGATGATGTCGGCGCCCTGGTCGAAGAGCGCCTTGGCGGCGTCCGCTTCCTTGCCCGGATCGAACCAGGAATTCACCCAGACGATCTTGATCTTGAAGTCGGGATTGACCGATTGCGCGCCGAGCATGAACGAATTGATGCCCATGACGACTTCGGGAATGGGGAAGGACACGATGTAGCCGGCCAGGCCCTTCTTCGATTCCTTCGCCGCGATCTGGCCGAGAATGTAGCGGCCTTCGTAGAAGCGGGCGTTGTAGATGGCCAGATTGTCGGACTTCTTGTAGCCGGTGGCGTGCTCGAACTTGATGTCCGGGAACTTGGCGGCGACCTTGACCATGGAATCCATGAAGCCGAAGGACGTGCCGAAGATGATCTTGCAGCCTTCGCGGGCCAGGCGCTCGAAGGCGCGGTCGGAATCCGGTCCTTCCGGCACGTTTTCGAGGTAGGACGTCTCGACCTTGTCGCCGAGTTCCTTCTCGACCTGCAGCCGGCCCTGGTCGTGCTGGTAGGAATAGCCGAAATCGCCGATCGGGCCGACATAGACCCAGCACGCCTTCAGCTTTTCCTGTGCCTGCGCTCCGGCTGTCAGCGACGCCATGGCGGCCGCGGCGGCCAGGGCGATCATGGTTTTCTTCATTGTGTTACCTCTCTGGTGTCCCATAGTCTTTTAGATCCCTTACCTGTCCGGCACGAAGGCGCTGCCGAGCGATGCCGGCGTGTTCATCATCGTGAGCCGCTTATTGCGCGAGATTAGAACAAGAACGAGCACCGTGGCCAGATAGGGCAGCGCAGAAAGAAACTGGCTGGGCAGGGATTTTACGCCGGCCGCCAGCGCGTAGAGCGGACCCGGCAGGAAGGACAAATCGCCAAGGTTGATCGCCTGTATATGCAGCTGCGCAATGGTGATGGCGCCAAACAGATAGGCGCCTGCCAGAACCCGCCATGGCCGCCAGGAGGCGAACACCACCAGCGCCAGCGCGATCCAGCCGCGCCCGGCCGTCATGTTCTCCACCCATTGCGGCGTGTAGACCAGCGAAAGCTGCGCCCCCGCCAGACCGGCGCAGGCGCCGCCGAACATCACCGCGAGATAGCGGATGCCGATGACCGAGATGCCGAGCGCATGCGCCGAGCCGTGATTGTCGCCGACGGCGCGCAGGGTGAGGCCGGCGCGGGTGCGGAACAGGAACCATGAGACGGCGATGACCAGCACGATGGACAGGTAGAAAAGCGGGTCCTGGCCGAACAGCAACCGCCCCACAAGCGGCAGGTCCGAAAGGCCCGGAATATAGATATTCGTCATCCGCACCCCCGGCTGGCCGACGAAGCCAACGCCGAGCATGCCGGAGAAACCGGTGCCGAGCAGCGTCAATGCCAGGCCGGTCGCGACCTGGTTGGTGACGAAGGACAGCGCCAATATGCCGAACAGCAGCGAGAACACCGCGCCGACGAGGATGGCGGCCAGCGCGCCGAGCCACGGCGAGCCGGTGGAAAGGGCGACGCCGAAGCCGGTGACGGCGCCCATCAGCATCATGCCCTCGGTGCCGAGATTGAGAACGCCGGAGCGCTCGACCACCAGTTCGCCGAGTGCGGCGATCAGCAATGGCGTGGAGGCGGTTGCGATCGTCAGCAGGATCGCTTCAAGCATTCCCATGGGTAACCTCCACAGGCGCCGGCGAGGGCGCGGTTTCCATCGTCTTGGCCACAGGTCTCACGAGCCTGATCCGGTAGAGGATGAGCGTATCGGCGGCGAGCACGAAGAACAGGAGTATGCCCTGGAAGGCGCGCACGACCTTGTCGGAGACGCCGAGCGATATCTGCGCGGCCTCGCCACCGAGATAGGTGAGCGCCAGGAGCAGCCCGGAGAAGATGATGCCGAGCGGATTCAGGCGGCCGAGGAACGCCACGATGATGGCGGTGAAGCCGTAACCGGGCGAGATCGTCGGCTGCAGCTTGCCGATGGCCCCCGACACTTCCGAAATGCCGGCCAGCCCGGCGAGACCGCCGGAGATGAGGAAGGCGAAGAACACCATCCTGGACGAGGAGAAGCCGGCGAAGCGCCCTGCCCGCGGACTTTGGCCGAGCACCCGGACTTCGAAGCCCTTCAGCATGCGCGACAGCATGAACCAGAGCAGAAGCGCGGCGACGATGGCGAAGACAAAGCCCCAGTTGGCGCGGCCGGACATCGGCATGATCTCGGGCAGCGTCGCCGCCGGGCTGAACTGGATCGTCTGCGGGAAATTGAAGCCCTTGGGATCGCGCCACGGTCCACGCACCACCCAGTCGAGCACCAGCTGCGCGACATAGACAAGCATGAGGCTGGTCAGGATTTCGTTGGTGTTGAAGCGCGTTTTCAGGAAGGCAGGGATGGCGCCATAGGCCGCGCCGCCCACGATGCCCATCAACAGCATGAGCGGCAGCGTCAGCCAGGTCTGGAAATCGGGGAACATGACCGGGATGATCGAACCGACAATCGCGCCGATGATCAGCTGTCCCTCCGCCCCGATATTCCAGTTGTTGGAGCGGAAGCAGATGGCAAGGCCGACGCCGATCAGGATCAGCGGGGCCGCCTTGATCGCCAGCTCGTGCCAGGACCAAACCTCCAGCAGCGGATCGATGAAGTAGTAGTACAGCGCCATGACCGGGTTCTTGCCGAGCAGGGCGAACATGATTGCCCCGACCACGACCGTCAGGCCCAAGGCGATGAAGGGCGATACGACGCTGAACAGCGCCGAGCGCTGAGGGCGCTTGATGAGTTCGATGCGCATCAGGCCGCCTCCCCTTCATGCGGCGCATGGCCGGGTTCGGCGCCACCCATCAGCAGCCCGATCTTTTCCAAGGTAGCTTCGGCGGCCGGCATGGGCGCGGACAGCGTGCCATTGTGCATGACGGCGATCGCGTCGGAGATCTCGAACAACTCGTCGAGGTCCTGGCTGATGACAAGAACCGCCGATCCCGCCCGCGCCAGTTCGATCAGGGCCTGCCGGATATGCGCGGCGGCGCCGGCGTCGACGCCCCATGTCGGCTGGTTGACGACCATCACGGCGGGGCTGCGGTCGAGCTCACGCCCGACGATGAATTTCTGCAGATTGCCGCCGGAAAGGGCGGCGGCCTCCGGATCGGGAGCGCTTTTGCGCACATCCATCACCTCGATGATGCGCTGCGCGGCATTGTAGATCGAAGCGCTTTTCGTCACCCCGCCAGTGCCGACGAAAGCCTTGCCGTCGGTGGCATGGCGCGAAAGCAGCAGGTTTTCCGAAAGCTTCATGCGCGGGGCTGCCCCGTGGCCGAGCCGCTCTTCCGGCACGAAGGCCGCGCCCAGAAGCCGGCGCCCGGTGATGTCGAGCCTGCCTGCATCCTTGCCGCGAATGCGCACGGCGGCGGCATCCGACTGTCTTGCTTCGCCGGAAATGGCTTCGAAGAATTCGCCCTGGCCGTTGCCGGCGACGCCGGCGATGCCGATGACCTCGCCTGCCCTGACGGCAAGCCGGATGTTCGTCAGCGGAACGGAAAAGGGGGTCGCCGGCTTGCGGCTCAGCCCGTTGATTTCCAGCAGGGTCTGCGCCTGGGCGATCCCTTCCAAAGGTGCCCGCACGACGCTTTTGACCTCGCTGCCGACCATCATGCGCGCCAGAGAGGCCGCCGTCTCTTCGCGCGGATTGCAATGGCCGACCACCTTGCCGTGCCGCAAAACGGTGGCGCGGTCGCAGATGCGCTTCACCTCCTCGAGACGATGCGAGATGTAGAGGATGGATTTGCCCTCGGCACGCAGCCGTTCCAGCGTTTCGAACAGCTTGTCCGCCTCCTGCGGGGTCAGCACCGAGGTCGGCTCGTCGAGAATGATGAGTTGCGGGGTCTGCAGCAGGCAGCGGATGATCTCGATGCGCTGTCGTTCGCCGACCGAAAGGTCCCCGACCAGTGAATCCGGATCGAGCGGCAGCCCGTAGCTGTAGGAAAGAGCCCTCGCCTTGGCGGCGATCTGGCCGATCGGCGCGCCATCATCCAGCGACAGCGCGATGTTTTCCGCCGCGCTCAGCGCCTCGAACAGGGAGAAATGCTGGAAGACCATGCCGATGCCGAGTTTCTTGGCAACGCCCGGGCTGGTAATCGCGACCGGCTGGCCCTGCCACAGGATCTGGCCGGAATACGGTTCGAGCGAGCCGAACAACATCTTCACCAGCGTCGATTTGCCGGCGCCGTTTTCGCCAAGCAGCGCATGGATTTCGCCCTTGGCGATATTGAGATCGACATTGTCACAGGCTTTGAGCGTGCCGAATATCTTCGTCAGCCCGCGGACTTCGAGCAGAGTCTCGGCGTCGTGATGTGCACTCACAGTGCCTCCCATCTGTTTCCCAGATATGTTCTGTGTTCCCGATGGCATCGTAGGCACGCAGGCCCTAACACGCAAAGCAGCAGCCACTTGAAAGAGCTTCAAGAATTTCAGCGAAAACTCAAGGGATAAGAACCGTCGTCCCCGTCGTCTTGCGGCCCTCCAGGTCAGCATGCGCCTGGGCCGCATTCTTGAGCGCATAGCGTTGGTTTATCTTGATCTTGACCGCGCCGCTCTTGACCACGTCGAACAGCGCGGCGGCGGATTTTTCGAGGTCATCCCGACGCGCATTGTAGACAAACAGGGTCGGCCTGGTGACGTAGAGCGAGCCCTTCTGGGCAAGTATGCCGAGGTTGAACGGCGGCACCGACCCCGACGACTGCCCGAACAGCGCCATCAGGCCGAGCGGCCTGAGGCAGTCGAGCGAGCCTTCGAACGTATCCTTGCCGACCGAATCGTAGACGACGTCGCATTTGCGGCCACCGGTGATCGACGCCACTTCGGCGACGAAATCCTGCTCCCGGTAATTGATGACGTGGTCGAAGCCGTGCGCCTTGGCCAGTTCGATCTTGTCGGCCGAGCCGGCCGTGCCGATGACGGTGGCGCCGAGGTGTTTCGCCCACTGGCCGAGGATGAGGCCGACGCCGCCCGCTGCCGCATGATAGAGGATCGTGTCGCCGGGCTTGACCTTGAAGGTGCGCAGCAGAAGATATTCCGCCGTCATGCCCTTGAGCATCATCGCCGCCGCCTGCTCGAAGCTTATCCCGTCAGGAAGCTTGACCACCTTGGCCGCATCGATGACACGCCGATCGGCATAGGCGCCGATGTTGACGGCATAGGCGATACGGTCTCCCGCCTTCAGCCAGTCGACGCCGTCTCCCACTTCCAGGACCACGCCGGCCGCCTCGCCGCCGGGCGTCATCGGCAGGCCGTTCGGCGCCGGATAGAGGCCGGTGCGGAAATAGACATCGATGAAATTCAGCCCGATCGCCTTGTGCTCGACCAGGATCTGCCCGTTGCCCGGCCTGCCCGGATCAGCGGAGCCATAGACCATGGCTTCGGGACCGCCATGGGCGTGGACGAGTATAGCGTTGGACATGGATCAGGCCTTCTTCGCGCCGAGTTTGGGAAATAGCTGCATCACCCCGCCGATGCAGAAAAGATAGATGCCGGTGATGGTGATGCCGACCTTGGTGAAGATGCCGGCCTGCTCTCCCAGAACGCCGATCTGGTCGTAGAAGGACGCGAGCGCCGATTGCGCCAGCGCCAGTCCGCCGAAGGCGCACCACAAGAGCGTCATGCCGAGATTGATCGGCCGCAGGCGGATGACGCGCACCGGATGGATGAAATTAACCGGAACGAAGGTGAGGATGCCGGCGACGACGACGACCGCGAACGAAACCCATTCACCCGGTTCGATGACGAACAGGGTGAACACCACCATGTTCCAGACGACGGGGAACCCCTTGAAGAAATTCTCCTTCGTCTTCATGCCGGTGTCGGCATAGTAGATGGCGCTCGACACCACGATGATCGCCGCGGAGAGGAACGACAACCCCTCGCCCATGAAGCCGCGTTGGTAGAGCGCGAAGGCCGGGATCATCACATAGGTCACGTAGTCGATGACGTTGTCGAGCAATTCGCCCGACCATGTCGGCAGGATTTCCTTGACCTCCAGCTTGCGGGCGACCGGACCGTCGATGCCGTCGACAAGCAGGGCAAGGCCGAGCCACCAGAACATCGCGGTCCACCGCTCCTCGCTCGCCGCCACCAGCGACAGGAAAGCGAGGAAGGAACCGGATGCCGTCAGAAGGTGAACCGAGAAGGCGCGCGCCTGCGGCCACGTCACCTTTTTCTTCGGTCGGGGAATGCGCTCCGATATCGCCTTGGGCAGCCGTGGCTTCTTCTTCACGTCAGGCGCCGGCATGACGTACGGACCCGTTTCGCGGATTGCAGGATGCAGGCGCACGGCGCCTGGGGAGCATGAGCTTTCTGGTCGTTCCGGCCACAGCCATTCTTTTTCCCCGAATTTCGCCAGAGACTAATAGCAGCACGGCTTCCCGCACAAGCGATATCCCGGCACTATCGACGTAAGGCGATTGTTCAAATCGCCGCGTTGATCGTTCGAGGGCCAGCGCATTATATGCTCCATGACAAGCCGGATTGCCGGCGCGCAGCATTGGATGGCCGGTGGAACAGCCTCGCACAGCAAATATCCTCGTCGCCGGCACCGGTCCTGTCGGCCTGATTGCCGCGCTGGGACTTGCCGATGCAGGGTTTCCGGTCGTGCTTGCCGGGCCTGCACCGGCGGGAACGGACGGCCGGACAACGGCGCTGATGAATCCCGCGCTCGCCATGCTGGCGAAGCTGGGCGTGCTGGATCGCCTGGAAGGCAAGGCGGCGCCCTTGCAGGTGATGCGCATCGTGGATGCGACGCGGCGGCTGGTCCGCAGTCCGGTGGTGACATTCCGCGCCAGCGAGATCGACGAGGCGTATTTCGGCCTCAACATGCCGAATAAGGTGCTTGTCGAGGCGCTGGTCGACGCGGTGTCCGCCCACCCCGCCATAGTCTGGAGCAAGGCGCTTGTGTCGCATTGGGCGTTCGAGACGGATCGTGTCCGGGCCATCCTCGCCAATGGCGAAGAGCACGTTGCAGCGCTCGCCGTCGCGGCGGACGGACGTATGTCGCCGGCGCGCGAGGCCGCGGGCATCGAGGTCAGCAACCATGCCTACCCGCAGGCGGCATTGGTCGTGAATTTCGGCCACGCGCGCGGGCACGGCTTCACCTCGACCGAGTTCCACACCGAAACCGGACCCTTCACGCAGGTGCCCCTGCCCGGCGACCGGTCGAGCCTCGTCTGGGTGGTCAAGCCGGAGACGGCTGCCGAATTGGCGGAACTGGATGACGAAACGCTGTCGCGCCGCATCGAGACGCAGATGCAGTCCATGCTCGGGCGGGTGACGGTCGAGCCGGGCCGGCAGGTCTATCCGCTGTCGGCGGCGGCGCCGCGCCGTTTCGCCCAGAACCGCGTGGCGCTGGTCGGCGAAGCCGCGCACCTGTTTCCGCCCATCGGCGCGCAGGGGCTTAATCTCGGCATCAGGGATGTCAGCGATCTGATTGAAATCGTGTCGAAAAATCAAGCCGATCCCGGCGATTCCAATGCCTTGGCGGCCTATGACCGGAAACGCCGCCCCGACATTCTGGCCCGCAGCGGCGCGGTCAATCTGCTCAACGCCTCGCTGCTCTCCGACATGCTGCCGGCGCAGATGGCGCGAAGCGCCGGTCTTGCCATGCTGGACCGGATTGCGCCGCTGCGCGCCCTGTTCATGCGCGAGGGGCTGCGTCCCGGCAGCGGGCTTTCCGCGCTGTTCGGATCGCTACGGGAACAGGTCCGGCGGCAGTAGGCCGGCGCGGATCATGTAAAGCAGGCACGTCACGGTGATGACCGAAAAGCAGGTCGTCATCAACACGCTGGCCGAGGCGCGCTGGACCCATACATTGTATTGCTGGGCGATGACGAAAACGTTGGTGGCAGACGGCAAAGCCGCCAGCAGCACCGCCGAAAACATCCAGGTCTCGGAAAAATTTCCGACCCAGCTCAGCACCACATAGCAAAGCAGTGGCTGGCAGATCAGCTTCAGCACGACGATCGGCGCCAGCTCCGGCGGCACGCGCTTCAGCGGCCTCAGCGCCAGCGTGACCCCCATCGCGAACAGCGCGCAGGGCGCCGCCGCGCGGGCAAGGTAGTCGAGCAGTAGATTGACAGCCTGCGGCGGCTGGATCTGGAAATAGGCCGCTGCAATGCCGAAAAAGGTGGCGATGATGAACGGATGCAGGAATATCTTGCGCAGCACGTCCGTCACCAGTTGCGGCAGCGAGGTCTGCTCCTTGCCGGACACCGCCATGAGCAGCGGCGCAATGATGAAATGCATGACGTTTTCGAAGCAGAAGATCAGCGCCACCGGCACCGCCGCCTGCTCGCCGAACGCCAGCAGCGCCAGTCCCGGCCCCATATAGCCGATGTTGCCGTAGGAGGCGGCGAAGCCCTTGATCGTCGATTCTGCGATCTCGCCGCGCGAGACCAGCATGGAGCCGATGAACATGGTGGAGAAGATGATGAGGGTGGAAAAGGCAGAGCCGAGGATGAACCCCCACTCGGTCAGTTGCTCGAAGGGCGTCTTCGCCAGCAACTGAAAGAACAGGGCCGGCAGGGCGACGTAGATGATGAAGATGTTCATCCAGCCGAGCGCTTCCAGCGGCTGCCGGGCAATTCTTGCCACGACGAAACCGATGAAAATCAATCCGAAGAATGGAAGTACGAGACCGAAAACGTCCGACATTGCTCAATCGCCTGAAACCAGAGCCGGCGCTAACGCGCGGATTGCTGCTTCGTCAAGCGCTTTGGGATTGAACTAAAGGCCCCTGTGCGCCAAATAAGATAAGAAATTCAAGTGGTGAGTAAGATGAAGTCAGCCAAGTTCTCGATCGGACAGGTGGTTCGCCATCGGCTGTTCCCGTTTCGCGGCGTCATATTCGACGTCGATCCGCAATTCGCCAACACCGACGAGTGGTATGAATCCATTCCGGTGGACGTGCGCCCGCGCAAGGACCAACCCTTCTACCATCTGCTGGCGGAGAATTCGGAGACCGAGTACATCGCCTATGTCTCGGAGCAGAACCTGCTCGAGGACGAGTCCGGTGAACCGGTCCGGCATCCGCAGATCCGCGAATTCTTCGACAAGACGCCCGAGGGCCGCTACGAGCCGAAGGGACAGTTGAAGCACTGAGTAGAGACAAGAAAAAGGCTCCCAGGGGAGCCTTTTTCTTGCGAAATAGCCGGGCGGCTCAGCCGTCCTTCTTCGTCGTAGCCACACGCAGCGACAGCTCGCGAAGCTGCTGCGGGCTCGCCTCCGAAGGCGCGTTCATCAGCAGGTCGTCGGCCTGCTGGTTCATCGGGAACAAGGCGATCTCGCGCAGATTCCTGGCACCGACCAACAGCATCACCACCCGGTCCACGCCAGCGGCCATGCCGCCATGCGGCGGTGCGCCATACTGGAAGGCGCGATAGAGACCGCCGAAGCGCTCCTCGACGGTGGTGCGATCCAGCCCGACGAGTTCGAAGGCCTTGACCATGGTTTCCGGCAGATGGTTGCGGATGCCGCCCGAGGCGAGTTCGTAACCGTTGCAGACCAGGTCGTACTGGAACGCCTTGATCGACAGCGGGTCGGAGCCGTTCAAGGCGTCGATGCCGCCCTGTGGCATGGAGAACGGGTTGTGGGCGAAGTCGATCTTCTTCTCGTCTTCATCCCATTCGTAGAACGGGAAATCGACGATCCAGCACATTTCGAATCGATCGCGGTCGACGAGGTTCAACTCCTCCCCTGCCCGCGTGCGCGCGGACCCGGCGAAGGAGACAAACTTCTTCGGATCGCCAGCAACGAAGAAGACGGCGTCACCGTCGGCAAGGCCAAGCTGTTGACGAATCGCTTCGGTGCGCTCCTCGCCGATGTTCTTGGCGAGCGGCCCGGCGCCCTCGATCTTCTCGCCTTCCTTCCGCCAGAAGATGTAGCCGAGGCCCGGCTGTCCCTCGCCCTGCGCCCACGAGTTCATGCGGTCGCAAAAAGCGCGTGAACCGCCGGTCCTGGCCGGAATGGCCCAGACCTGGGCCTTGTCATCGTTGGCCAGGATGTTGGCGAACACCTTGAAGCCCGAGCCCCGAAAATGGTCGGAGACATCCTGCATTTCGATCGGGTTGCGCAGGTCTGGCTTGTCGGAGCCGTATTTGCGCATCGCCTCGTCATAAGCGATGCGCGGGAATTTCTGCGTCACCGGCTTGCCGTTGGCGAACGTCTCGAAGACGCCGCGCATCACCGGTTCCATGGTGGCAAACACGTCCTGCTGCTCGACAAAGCTCATTTCGAGATCGAGCTGGTAGAATTCACCGTAGAAGCGGTCGGCGCGCGGATCCTCGTCGCGGAAGCAAGGCGCGATCTGGAAATAGCGGTCGAACCCCGAAACCATCAAAAGCTGCTTGTACTGCTGCGGCGCCTGCGGCAGCGCGTAGAAGGTGCCTGGGTGGATGCGGCTCGGCACCAGGAAGTCGCGCGCGCCTTCAGGCGACGAGGCCGTGAGGATCGGCGTCTGGAATTCGTTGAAGCCCAATTCGCCCATAAGCCTGCGCATCTCGGAAATCACGCGCGTGCGCGTCATGATATTCTTGTGCAGCGTCTCGCGGCGCAGGTCGAGGAAGCGGTATTTCAGCCGGATGTCTTCCGGATAGTCCGGCTCGCCGAACACCGGCAGCGGCAGTTCCTTCGCCGACGACAGCACTTCCATGTCGACAGCATAGATCTCGATCTCGCCGGTCGGCATGTTCTTGTTGACGGTCTCGGCGGTGCGCGCCTTGACCTCGCCATCGACACGGATGACCCACTCGCCACGCACCGTCTCGGCGATCTTGAACGCCGAGGAATCCGGATCGGCGACGATCTGCGTCAGGCCGTAATGGTCGCGAAGGTCGATGAACAGCAGGCCGCCATGGTCGCGGACGCGATGGACCCATCCCGAAAGGCGGACGGAGGCGCCGACATCGGCCTTCCTCAACTGGGCGCAGGTATGGCTGCGGTAACGGTGCATGGTCGAATATTCCGGTCAGAAGTTAAGCGTGACCGAAGCAGTTTGGCCCGGTCCGAAATCGGCGCGAAAAGCGCATGGGCATCCCCGTTTGTCAAGCGAAGGCCTGTGTTTTGCCCGCTTGGCCACGCTTGCGCCGGTGAAGCCCGGTCGCGGCAACGCAGATAAGCTTTCGTTCTTGCGGTGCGAACTTCGAGAGCCTACGCAAAAGCAAGTGCCATTCCTGTCCGTAATCTGCCAAAAGTCGCCATGCCCAACGTTTCAATCCTTGTCGATGCCGATGCCTGCCCGGTGAAAGCCGAAGTGGAGAAGGTGGCCGAGCGGCACGGCGTCGTGGTCACTTTCGTTTCGAATGGCGGTCTGCGCCCGTCCCGCGACCCGATGATCCGCAATGTCGTCGTATCCAAGGGCGCGGATGCCGCCGACGACTGGATCGTCGAAAACGCCAAGGCCAACGACGTGGTGGTGACGGCGGACATTCCGCTTGCCGCCCGCGCGGTGGCGCTTGGCGCGCATGTGCTCGGGCCGACCGGAAGGCCGTTCACGCCCGAAAGCATCGGCATGGCGGTGGCGATGCGCGACTTGAAGCAGCACTTGCGCGAGACCGGCGAGAGCAAGGGCTACAATGCCGGCTTCTCGCCGCAGGACCGCTCCCGCTTCCTGTCCGAACTAGACCGCATCTTGCGGCGGGCGCTCAAATCCGCCACACCTGCTCCCTGAAAGTCGAGGGGAAGCAATGCCGTCCAAAACCGCCGCCCCGCTTCATCGCCATATGCAGTTCGCCATCTCGGCCGGCATCGGCGCCGTGGCCGGTATTGTCGCGCTGCTGCTGAAATCCTCGCTGGCCTACTCGATCGGCGCCAACGCGTTCTTCATCGTCTATATCGCCATCGTCCTGTGGCAGATGCCGATGTTGACCGCCGACTATCTGAGCAAAAATGCGCGCGCCACCGACCAGCCGGTGGGCATCATCTTCATCGTCACGCTGGTCGTCATCGGGGTTGCGGTCGTCTCGCTGTTCCAGCTCATCAACAGCAAGGACAGCCCCGACCTCGCCGGCCTGCTTTTTTCGCTGACGTCCGTTCCGCTCGGCTGGTTCACGCTGCAGGCGATGACCGCATTGCACTACGCGCATGTCTACTGGATGGATGATGATGGCGCGAAATCCGGGAAGAAGGTGCCGGTTGGCGGTCTGGAATTTCCCGGCAAGGATCGGCCCGACGGCTGGGATTTCCTCTATTTCGCCGCGACGATCGGCATGACGTTCCAGACGTCCGACACCGAGATCACCACGACGGAAATGCGCCGCATCACGCTTCTGCATGCGGTGGTGTCGTTCTTCTTCAACACCGTCATCGTCGCCGCCGCGGTCAATCTTGCAGTCAGCCTGGGCGACTGAGCGGCAGCGCGTTCACAAAAATTCGTGAACGCCAGAAACATCGCTTTCACCCGAGACGTACTAGGATAGGAACTGAACGCGTTGGCCGCCTGTCGGCGCAACCGGAGACGACATGATGGATTCGGCCGTCACGCCCACGCAATCGGAACTGCTGACCCCACACGGCAAGGGACCCCTGATCTACCGCCAGTCGCGGTGGACGCGGCTGACCCATTGGATCTGGGCGTTCTCTCTGTTCTTTCTGCTTCTGTCCGGCCTGCAGATATTCAACGCCCGGCCGCAGCTCTACATCGGCAAGGAGTCCGGCTTCCAGTACGACAACACAATCCTGCAGATTGGCGCTGAAAGCACGCCGAACGGACAACGCGGCTTTACTGAAATCTTCGGCATGAAATTCGACACGACGGGCGTTCTCGGCCTGTCCGGACCGGAGGGGCAGCAGCGCGTCCGCGCCTTCCCGTCATGGGCGACCATCCCGTCCTATTACGACCTCGGCACAGCGCGCGTGGTGCACTTCTTCTTCGCCTGGGTGCTGGGAACGACTTTGCTGGTCTGGCTGGTTTCCAGCCTCGCCAACGGCCATCTGCGCCGCGATCTGGCTCCGCGGGTGCAGGATATTCGCCGCCTGCCGCAGGATGTGGTCGACCACATCAAGCTGAAATTCCACCACGTCCGCGAATACAACACGCTGCAGAAGCTCGCTTATGGCGGCGTGCTTTTCGTGCTTCTGCCGCTGATGATCCTGACCGGCTTTGCGATGTCGCCGTCGATGAACGCCGCCCTGCCCTTCCTCAACGACATTCTCGGCGGAAGGCAGACCGCGCGAACCATCCATTTCACCGTCATGCTTCTGCTGGTCGCCTTCTTCATCGTCCACATGCTGATGATCCTGGCGGCCGGTCCGATCAATGAACTGCGCTCGATCGTCACCGGCTGGTATCGCACCGACCCGCCTGCTCGCGACGACGCCGAAAGGAGCGCATGAGATGGCGAAGTTCATGATCAGCCGGCGCAAGTTCCTGACCTCGGCCAGCATCGGCGCCTCCGGCATGATGCTCGCCGGTTGCGATGCGTTCGACAGCCAGCTCGGCATCGGCAAGGGCCTGCGCAGTTTTCTCGAGGGGGCGAACGATCTGACCCACCGCGCCCACCGGCTTCTGGTCGGCGCAAACACGCTGGCGCCGGAGTTTTCGGAGAGCGATATACGTCAGCCCATGCGGCCGAACGGCGTCACCGCGCCGGACGACGATACCTACAAGGGGCTTCTGGCGAACGATTTCGCCGACTGGCGGCTGGAAGTGACCGGGTTGGTGGAAAAGCCGCTGTCGCTGACCCGTGACCAGCTGATGAACATGCCGAGCCGCACGCAGATCACCCGCCACGACTGCGTCGAGGGCTGGAGCTGCATCGCCAAATGGACCGGCACGCCGCTGGCGCTCGTGCTCGACCAGGCGGTGGTCAAGCCGGAGGCGCGCTACGTCATGTTCCACTGCCTGGACACGATCGACAAAGGCCTTTCAGGCGACATCAAATATTACGGCACGATCGACCTGATCGACGCCCGCCACCCGCAGACGATCCTGGCCTATGGCTGCAACGGCAAGCCGCTGCCTGTCGAAAACGGTGCGCCGCTGCGGGTGCGCGTCGAGCGGCAGCTCGGCTACAAGCAGCCGAAATACGTCCACAAGATCGAGCTTGTCTCAGGCTTCGCCGACATTGGCGGCGGCCGTGGCGGCTACTGGGAAGACAATGGCTATGACTGGTACGGCGGCATCTGACTGCGGCATCCCGCGCAGCCGTCAGGCCGCCGTCCTGACGATGTCGTTGTAGGTATCCAGATCGACATAGAAGACACGGATGATCTCACGGATCAGTTCGTCGTCTTCATAGCCCTGTGATCTCAGAATGTTGACGGCAGTCAGGATGTCGAAGCGCTCGGTGAGCCGCCGCTTCTGGTAGTCTTCGACAAAGCGTTCCATTCGAATTGTCCCCCGTCCGATTGCCCAACGCGCTTACCAACGCTGAAATCGTCGAAGGAACGGTACGAATGATCGCTTGCGCGGAACTTGCCGACGCTGCGATGTCTTCCCCCTCGATCTGCCCCAAACCAGACTCGGAAAAAGCGGGCGACTCACAGGCCCGGCTGAAGAATATCACGCAGCTTTACATGACGTAATATAGTTGGGTCGCCGGTCAGGAATTTGCCGAACGGCCTGCCTCGCTCCGCCTGAGCGGCGATCCTGCATCCCGCTCGTGCATCAGGCGTCGATCCCGGCTAGAAGAGGAACCTGGAAACGCCGCCAAGTGCATCATGAATATCCGAACGATTCTGTCACTGATCATCGCTGCGACAATCCCCGCAGGAGCCGCAAAGGCCGGAATTGCCGACGGCACCCTGCCTGCCGGTTCATACCGTTGCGAGGTCTATCTTCTGGGCGCGTTCCTGACGCTCGGCGACATCCACATCAAGGGAAGCGTCTACAGCGGCCCCAGCTATTTCGGTGCCGGTGGACAGGGTTACAACTATCAGATCAGCCCGAACGGTGAGATAAGCTGGCTGGGTCCTCTCGGCGGCTTCACGTCCGGCGGCAACAGCGTCTCGCTGACCCAGATCACCGCTGACACCGAGCCGAACGCCTCGTTCGACATCATCATGCGGCAGGCGGATGGCGCCTTCACCGCATCGACATGCACGAAGCGGCAGACGCCTTCCGTCCCCTAGCTGGTCAGCTTTCCAGGACGTCCTTGACAACGGTCGCCAACTGCTTGAGCGAAAACGGTTTTGGCAGGAAACCGAACTGCGCGTCCGCGGGCAGGTTCTTGGCGAAGGCGTCTTCCGCATATCCCGAAACGAAGACGAACTTCACGTCAGGCTGGCGCTTGCGCAACTCTCCCAGCAGCGTCGGTCCGTCCATTTCAGGCATCACCACGTCGGACACGACAATATCGATCTTGCCTTCCAGGGCATCGAAGATTTCGAGCGCCTCGACCCCGGAAGAGGCTTCGTGGACGGTGTAGCCGCGCGAAGTCAGCGCCCGCATTCCCCCCATGCGCACGGCGTCCTCGTCCTCGACAAGAAGCACGGTCGCCGAACCGGAAAGATCCTTGGCCTCGGCCGGCTTTGCCGCAACTGCGGGCTGCGGCGTCTCGCCCTGTCCGCTCTTGACCTCGCCTTCGCCCGCTTTTGCGGCATGGCGAGGCAGGAAGATACGGAACACGGTGCCCTTGCCCTGTTCGGAATCGCAGAAGATGAAGCCGCCGGTCTGCTTGATGATGCCGTAGACCATCGAAAGGCCGAGGCCGGTGCCCTTGCCGACTTCCTTGGTGGTGAAGAAAGGCTCGAATATTTTCTTCAAGACCTCCGGCGCTATGCCGCTGCCGGTATCTTCCACCTCGACCAGGACGAAATCCGCAGGCGCCAGCTCGCGGTATGGAAACGCCTTGCTCTCCTCCAGCGTGAGGTTGCGTGTGCGCACCAAAAGGTCGCCGCCCTCGGGCATCGCGTCCCGGGCGTTGACGGCAAGATTGACGATGACCTGCTCGAACTGGCCGATATCGACCCTGACCGGCCACAGGTCGCGGCCATGCTCAATCTTGAGCTTGATGCCGTTGCCGACCAGCCGCGCCAGAAGCATTCGCAGATCGGCCAGCACGTCCGTGAGGTTGAGCACCTCCGGCCGCAAAGTCTGCTTGCGCGAGAAAGCCAGCAGTTGCCGCACCAGCGAAGCAGCGCGGTTGGCATTCTGCTTGATGTTCATGATGTCCGGGAAAGACGGATCGGACGGCCGGTGGTTGGTCAGCAGGAGATCGGACGCCATGATGATGGCGGTCAGCACATTGTTGAAATCATGGGCGATGCCGCCGGCGAGCTGCCCCACCGCCTGCATCTTCTGGCTTTGCGCCATCTGGTTTTCGAGCGCCTTCTGCTCGGTCGTCTCGACGGCATAGACGATGGATGCCTCTTCGGCGCCGTCGCCGGTGCCGTCCGCCACCGCATTCACGTAGAAGCGGATATGGCGCTCTTCATTGTCAGGCAGAACCGTATCGATCGGTGCGATATCGGCCTGGCGTTGCCGGGCCTTTTCGAGCGCCGCGCTGAAGGCGGCGCGGTCGCGCTCGTGGATGACCGTATCGAGCCGCACGCGCCGGTCCAGCGCATCCCGGTCGACAACCGTCGAGAACAGCGACAGGAACGGCGCGTTTGTGCGCAGGATGCGCCCGCTCTGGTCGACGGCGGCGATGGCCATCGGCGTCGAGTTGAAGAACCGCGTGAAGCGCACCTCGGAAGCCCTGAGATCGGCGGAGGCGTCCTCGCCCTGCGTGCGGTTGAGCACGATTGTCCTGGTCGGGCCATGGATGCCGTCACGGCTGGCCGTGACCCTGTGCATGAAGCGTACCGGCAGCGCCTCGCCCTGCATGGTGGTGAGGTCGAGGTCGATGACGGCGTTGCGCGTGGTGCCGGGATCGGCCTTGACCGAGCGGATCAGCGCCATGCCGTCTCCGGCGACAATTTCCGGCAGCGTGACTGCGCCCGGCGTGAAGCTTGTGAGATCGATACCCAGCCATTCGGCCAGCGTCGCATTGACGTAGGTGACGCGGCCTTCCTGGTCGGCAGAGAAGAAGCCTGCCGGCGCATGGTCAAGATGGTCGATGGCCTTCTGCAGATCCAGAAAGAAGCGCTCCTGCTCGGCCCGTTCGCGCGAAATGTCGGCAAGCTGCCACGCCAGCAACGGCTGCCGCTGACCGGGGACGTTGAACGTCCGCGCCGCCGTCCGATACCAGCGGGCGCCGGGCTCCGCGCCGGGACGAATCGATTGCGTCAGGCGAAACTCGCCGTCACCCGCCTGGCCATCCCGCAGGTCTGAGGCCAGCCGGAAAACCGTCGCCGAAGCCTCCGGCACATCCGAAAGCAGCCCCTCCACGGTCTTCAGGTCCGCAGCCGATGTCGCGCCGGTCATTTCGGCATAGGAACGGTTGGCGTAAATGACGCGGCCCTTGTTGTCGGTGACCAGCAGCCCCTGCGACATCGAATCGACGAACGCCTTGGAGAGTTCGTCACCGGTGGAGCGCGGGGCGATCTGAATGAAGCCAATGGCGGTGGCGAACAGAAAGCCGACCCCGATCATGGCAAGCACGCCGAGCATGCCGAGCAGGAACGGATCGCCGAAACGCTCGCGGAACACGCCGAAAACGACGGCGGCGCCGGTCAGCACGACGATGAAGACGATCAGCCGAACGACGGCGCCGGGCCGCGTGCTCTGGTCGACGATCGGCGCCGGATAGAAATCGCCGCGCGTTTCTTTGGCCATACGCCCCCTGCTCACCAACTTCAGTCGCCCCCTGCCTTAAGCGGTTGAATCATATTCTCCTAGTCCGGAAAAGACCTGAGCGGCAATGTCCCGTGAAAAAGGTGACGGCAGCCGGATCCCCTTTCGACTTCACAATGGGTTGTATGAACTTGCAGCTTCGTACCGCATGAGGCTACTGTCGCGCACTTCAATGTCGGATGGGGGACACCGATGCTCGAATGGCTGGATGGCTTGGCGGGTCCTGACTATGCACCCGCCCTTCTGTGGACCTTTGCCGCCCTTGTCCTGCTGGCGATTGTTCTTGTCATAATCAGGCTTGTCCGGAGAATGACGTTCGGGACCTATGTCGCTGGCGGGCGCAACCGCAAGACCCGGCTGGCCGTCATGGATGCCACCGCCGTGGACAGTCACAGGCGCCTGGTGCTCGTTCGACGCGACGACATCGAGCATCTCCTGCTGATCGGCGGCCCGACCGATGTTGTCGTCGAGCGCGACATCCGGCTTGTCGCCCGGCGTCCGGCGCCTGCCAGCGACCCAGGACAGGCGCAGACGCGGCCGCGGCCCCAGCAGCCGGCCCCCGTATCCGCAACACCGGTCGCCAAGCCGCAGGCGGCTCCGCCTCCCGCAATGCGGTTTCCCGAACCCGTAGCCGCGCCGCGTCCGCAGCCCTATCTGGCGCCGGCAGCGCCGCGGGCCATGTCCCCTTCGTCAAATCCAGGCCTGGCGAAAACACAGACGGCCACCAAGAACGATCCTATCGACGATGCGTTGATGCAGGAACTGGAGATGTCGCTGGATGACGAACCGGTTTCGCGGTCGGTACCGGGGAACGTCCCGTCGCTGGACGACGAAATGACCAAGCTGCTCGGCGAGCTTTCCACCCACAAGAAGTAGCGGACAAGAAAAAGGCCGGGCAAGCCGGCCGGAAATCGATCTTTTTAGATGTATCGGTACAGCGCTCAGTCGTCGCGGTAGACCTTTTCGCGCCGCTCGTGCCGTTCCTGTGCTTCGATGGAAAGCGTAGCGATCGGCCGGGCGTCGAGCCGCTTCAAGGCGATTGGCTCACCCGTCTCTTCACAATAGCCGTAGGTGCCTTCCTCAATACGCTGAAGCGCTGAATCGATCTTGGAGATCAACTTGCGCTGGCGGTCGCGGGCCCGAAGTTCGATCGCCCTGTCGGTCTCGGAAGAAGCCCGATCGGCGAGATCGGGGTGGTTGGCGTTTTCCTGTTGCAGAATTTCGAGAGTTTCGCGCGCTTCGCGCAGAATGTCGTTCTTCCAGGTCACCAGCTTCTGGCGGAAGTAAGACTTTTGTCGTTCGTTCATGAACGGCTCATCTTCGGACGGCACGTAATCGGCAGTAACGATATCGTTCATTCGACTCACCCGACAGCCCTAAAAATTTGGGCCTATATATTCACCGACCGATGCCGGCACAAGCGCAATCGATCAGCCGGTCACGCATTTGTTAGGGACCGGATGCGGCGTTCGAAGATGCCGGAAAGCGGCGTTGCCGGGCTTTGGGGCGGGGAAAGCCGCCACGCCCTGCGTGTCCGGCGCGGACGCGCAGGAAGCCCAAAACGGTCAGGTTTCGTGTAGGGCGAGCTCGAACGTCACGCAAACCGGGTTGGCGCCTGGCGAAAGCGTGCCCTCGGTGATGACACCGTCAATATCGACGATGGCAATGCGCAGACGGCATTTGCCCGCGCGCACTTCGCCCTGCGTGATGAGCACTTCTGTCGCGAAGGACGGCACCTCCGGTGCATCCTCAAAGACCGCGCCGACGACGCTGCCGACACCGTGAACGACAGCGTTTTCAATGCCGTGCTGGCGGCATAGCGCCTCGATGGCCTCACCGATCTCCTCATTGGGTCGAACCCGGCAGATAAAGCCGCGCATACCGGACCTCGTATCATCCGGCGAGGAAACCGGCATGAAGAGGCGAAAGTTGGTCTCCGGATCCTCCTGCACGTCGAACCGGGCGCCGGAAGCGCCCCAGGCTTCGGCTTCGACTGGTTCCGCAAGTTGGCTTTCCAGCGGCAGGAGGTGGCCCATGCGGCGCTGGCCGTCCGCCGTGCGCCATACGCCGTGACAATGGAAAAAGGACGCGCCGTCGCGACGTCCGACAACCATGCCGGCGTCTTCGATCACCGCCGTTCCGTCTGGCGCATAGGTATCGCTGTACCACGCGGCGTGCGCGCCGTCGGGCGACGGGGCCGGTATGACATAGCGCAGCGGATTTACGCGCGCGTTGCGAAGACGGATGTAACCACTTGAGAAGCCTGTCTCTTCCAGTGCCGCCGCGACCGCGTCGTTCATGCTCCTGCCGGGACTGAGTACGACCTTTTGCTTTTCAATCCGACAAGGGACGGATACGGCGCGCTCGGCCGGGAGCGGTCCGGGGTGGACGATGGTCCGGGCAAAACGGCTCATTACGCCGCGAGGCCCGCATTGATGAAGCCGCCGTCAACCGCCAATATCTGGCCGTTGACGTAACTCGCATCGTCCGACAGCAGGAAGGCGACGGCGCTGGCGATCTCGCGGGGTGTACCGTAACGGCGCATCGGAACGCGCGAGTTCCACTGCTGACGGACCTGTTCCGTATGCACCTGCTGGGCCATCGGCGTGTCGATCGGCCCAGGCGCCACCGCGTTGACGCGGATACCCTGCGAGCCCAGCTCGTTTGCCATCACCAGCGTGAGCAGGTTCTGGCCACCTTTGGAGGAGCCGTAAGCCACCCTGCCCTTGTTGCCGCAAAGACCGGAAACGGAGGTTATGTTCACGATTGAACCGGACGACCCATGCGCCAGCCAGTGCCGTGCCGCGGCGCGCGAAACGATGAAGGTTCCTGTCAGATTGACGTCGATGATGCGCCGGAATTCCTCGACGCTGGTCTCGACCGCCGGCTTGTCCATGGCGATGCCGGCGCAGTTGACGATCCCGACAAGCGGACCTTCGCCGGCAGCCGCCATGATAGCCGCCTCGACGTTCATCTCATCGGCCACGTTGCAGACGATGCCGTTCGTTTCCGGCAGGCCAAGCTCGGAACAGGCTTGCCGTAGCGGCTCGGCGCGCAGGTCAAGCAGGAATGGGTAATACCCACGCTCGAAAAGCAGGCGCGCCGTCTCCAGCCCGATGCCCGACGCGCCGCCGGTGATCGCCACGGCTTTCCGTTGCTCGCTCATCATCGCTCCTATGCGGACAGTTTCTGCGCCGAGGGATCGAGCTCGCCGCGCCTGTCGAGCTCTTCGCGGATCATCTTCTTGGTGATCTTGCCGTAGGCCGATTTCGGCATTTCGGCCCAGAAAATGAAGCGTTTGGGCATTTTGTAGCGGCTGATCCTGGTTTCCAGCCATGACTGGATGTCCCTCGGATCGGGATTGGCTCCCGCCCTTGCCACGCAGACCGCGACGCCGACTTCACCCCACATCGGATCGGGAACGCCAAGCACGGCGACCTCGCTGATCTGCGGATGGGCGAGGATTTTTTCCTCGATCTCGCGTGGATAGATATTGGAGCCGCCGGAAATATACATGTCCGACGACCGACCGGTGATGTAGACGAAGCCGTTCTCGTCCATGTGACCGAGATCGCCGGTGCGGAACCAGCCATTGCGGAACGCCTTGGCGTTGGCGTCCGGATTGTCATAGTAGCCGGCGAACACCGCCGGCCCGATCGTGCAGATTTCGCCCGTCTCGCCGGCGGCAAGCGCATTGCCCTCATCGTCCTGGACCTGCACTTCCATGCCCGTTCGCTCGAAACCGCAGGTGCCGATACGCGCATCCGGACCGTCCTCCAGCGAATGGAACGCCGGCGGGAGCACGGTGATGTTGCCAGTAACTTCTCCCAAGCCAAAATATTGCACCAGAACGGGGCCGAGCTTTTCCAGCGCCCGCTTCTGGTCGGCCCTGTACATCGGCGCGCCGGCATAGATCATGTAGCGCAGCGAGGAGCGGTCGAACCGGTCGACGGAAGCGTCCTCGACGAGCAGTTTGACGATGGTCGGCACGGTGAAGATGTTGCTCACCCGCCATGTCTCGACCAGCGACCAGACCGTCGGCGCATCCATCTTGTCGGTCGGCAGGATGATCGTCTTCACCCCATGCGCCACTTGGGCCAGTTGGTGCACGCCTGCCCCATGCGACAGCGGCGCCACGACGATGGAGGCATCCTTGTGCGTGGTGCCGGGCATCAGGTCGCACAGATGATTGGTGACGACGAAAGCCATCTGTCCGTGTGTCAGCACCGCGGCCTTGGGCCGTCCGGTGGTGCCGGACGTGTAGAAGAACCAGCAGGGATCGTCCCGGTCGACGGCTACAGCCGGAACGGTTTCCCCCATATGACGCTCGACAAGGCTGTCATAATCCGGGCCGAAATCGGCTTCACCGATGGCGACGACGAATTCAAGTGACTGCGCGGCTTCCCGGCAGGCCCTGGCGTGGCCGGCAAAGCCCGCGCCGCAGATCATGCCGCGTGCGCCACTTGCCTTGGCCAGATAGGCCACCTCATCCGGCGACTGGCGATAATTCGCCGGCACCCAGACGGCGCCCAGCCGGAAACAGGCGAACATGGATTCGAACATCTGGTTCGAGTTGGCCGACTGGATCAGCACCCGGTCGCCCTTCGCCACGCCATACTCGTCGCGAAGCGCGGCGGCGAAGGCGTTGACGCGGGCTTCCATCTCCCGCCACGTCCATTGGCTGTCACGCCAGACAAAGCCGATCTCGTCAGGATTGCGCCGCGCCGACTGGCTCAGGAACTGCGCCAGATTCATGACTCGGGTGGTGACCGGCGACACGCCGCCGCGCGGATTGTCGGACATCAGCGAACCCGTTCGAGCAGGGAAACGTAATTGGCGACGGCGGCGCCGCCCATGTTGAAGACGCCGGCCAGGCTTGCGCCCGGCACCTGCATGTCGCCGGCCTCGCCGGCAAGCTGCATGGCCGCCATCACATGCATGGAAACGCCAGTGGCGCCGATTGGATGGCCCTTGGATTTCAGACCGCCGGAGACGTTCACCGGGAGCCGCCCGTCCTTGCGCGTCGTGCCGTCGCGAACGACGCGGTGGCCCTGTCCCGGCTCGGCAAGCCCCATGGCCTCGTATTCGATCATTTCGGCGATGGTGAAGCAGTCATGCGTCTCGACCAGCGACAGGTCGTCCAATGTCAGACCGGATTCGGAAAGCGCCTTCGCCCAGGCCTGCCGGGCCCCTTCGAACGCGGTGACGTCGCGGCGCGACAGGGCCATGATGTCGTTCACCTGCGAGCGGCTGCGGAAGGCGATGGCGCGGTTGAGCTGCTTCGCCGTCTCCTCGTCAGCGAGAACCAGCGCCGCAGCGCCATCCGAGATCAGCGAGCAGTCGGTGCGGCGCAGAGGCGCGGCGACATAAGGATTCTTGTCGGAGATCGTGTTGCAGAAATCGAAGCCGAAATCCTTGCGCATATGCGCATAGGGATTGGCCAGGCCGTTCGAATGGTTCTTGGCGGCGATCATCGCCAGTTCTTCCGAGCGGTCGCCATATTTCTGGAAATAGGTCTGGGCGATGCGGCCGAACAGCCCGGCAAAGCCGGCGTCGATCTCGGCCTCTTCGGCCCGGTAGCTGGCGCCGAGCAGGATGTCGCCGACATCGGCGGTCGGGATGGCCGTCATCTTTTCCGCACCCACCACCAGCGCGACGCGCCCACGGCCGGCCTCGATGAAATCCATCGCCGCATAGATCGCCGCCGAACCTGTGGCGCAGGCGTTCTCCATGCGCACCGCGGGGACATGTTTCAGCTCGTCATTCGACATGGCGACGAGCGCGCCCTGGAAATCCTGCTTCTGGAAACCGTTGTTCATGACGCCGACGAAGACACCGTCGACATCCGCGGCCTGGACGCCGGCATGCTCAAGCGCCGGCATCGCCACCGCGGCCATGAGTTGCTCGGTGTTTTCGTAATCCAACTTGCCGAATGGCGAATGCGCCCAGCCGACGATCTGCGCCCTGCTCATGGTCACGGTCTCCTGTTGGTCTGTTTGCCGTTACCGCGAGGGCCGGCATTGTTTCGTGTTCCGAACATCTGTCCGAGCTTGTCTTCGACGCGCCGGGCCTCGTCGCGGAGGTAACCGGCGATTTCCAGCTGCCGCGCCGGCTGCAGCCGATTGTCGATCGCCGCCACCGAAAGCGCACCCACCGGGCGGCCTTCAGCGTTCCGGATCGCCACGCCGACGCCCCATGAATTGGCGTAGATCAGTCCGGGATTGAGCGAATAGCCGTTGGCGCGCGTGGCCGCGACGTCCTGCCGGATGCGGTCCGCGGCGAGCATCGGATAATGCTCGGCAAGCGTGCGTTCATTGGCTTGTAGCATCGCTTCGACTTCGTCGTCCGGCAGCGCGGAAAGCATGGCGAGCGATCCGGCGCCGACGCCGAGCGGATGCTCGAAGCCGGCCTGCAGCGCATGGGTACGGACCGGATAGGTTCCTTCCTCGCGATACAGGCAAACGGAGTTGGTGCCGCGCGGCACCGACAGGAAGGACGAGTCCTCCGTCCGCCTCGACAGGCGTTGAAGGCTTTCCATGGCCAGTTGCAGCAGGCCGTAACGCCGCGAGGCAAGGCTGCCGAGGACAAAGGTTTCCTCGCCGAGGAAATAGAGGCGGCTCGCCTCGTCCTGTTCGATCAGGCCGGCCCGCATCAGCGCGAGCAGCAGCCGGCGCGCGGTCGGCTTGTTGAGCTCCGTTTCGGCGACGAGTTCGGAAAGCGAAGCGCCCCGGTCGGCGTGACGGCCGACGATGGAGAGCAGCGCCAGCGCCCTGTCGACGCTTTGCGAACCGGTCATGTCGCGGAGCGGCTGGGAGATGTTCATGGCTCAGCCGAACTCCGCCACCGCGCAGCTCTGCCCGCCGTCGACGGGCAGGCATACGCCGGTGATGAATTGCGCCTCCTCGGACGCCAGGAACACGGCGGCCGCGGCGATGTCCCAGGCCGTGCCCATACGGCCGACCGGCACCATCGCGTTGCGCGCGGCGACCATGTCCTCGACCGAGCCGTACTGGGAGGAAATCTGCTTGTAGATCAGGGGGGTATCGATCAGCCCCGGCATGATGCAATTGGCGCGGATACCCTGGCGCGCATACTGCATGGCGAGCGCCACGGTGGCCTGGTTCACCGCCGCCTTGGTCGCGTAATAGGCGAAATAGGGATAGCCGACGTAACGGATCGCCGCGAGCGATGAGATGTTGATGATCGCGCCCCTGCCCTTCGCCAGCATGTGCGGGATCACCGCCTTCGAGGTGCGGTAGACCGGGCCGATATTGAGGTCGAGCGACGCCTGAAAGGCCTTCTCGTCCAGCTCGACCGGACCGCCCATATGGGTGACGCCGACATTGTTGTGCAGGATGTCGATGACGCCGAAGCGCTCGATGGTCGCCGCGACCGCCTTGTCGATTGACGCCTGTTCGGTGACGTTAGCAGCCAGCGCCACGGCCTCGTTGCCCTCGCTGGCAATGATGCCCGCCGTTTCCTCGGCCGCCGCCGGATCGAGGTCTATACATGCGACCCTGGCGCCTTCGCGCGCATAGGCGACCGCCGCGGCCTTGCCGTTGCCCCAACCGGGCCCCGACGAACCTGCACCGAATACAATCGCTGTTTTGCCTGCGAGACGATCGACCAAAATGCTTGCCCAATGTGTGAAAACTTGCGGCGGGCGCCTGGACGCCCGCCGCGTTCGTTGAAATCAGCCGAGGCTCGTGCCGACGGCCTTTTCGAGAATGCCCCAGGCCTCGTCGCCGAACTTGCCCTTCCATTCGGCGTAGAAGCCCTTTTCCTTGAGCTTGTCGCGGAAGGAGGCCGGGTCCGTGGCGTTGATCTTCATGCCCTTGGCAGCCAGATCCTCCTGCGTCGTCGAGTTCAGCTTCTCGACGTCGGCGCGCTGGTTCACGCCCGCCTCGTTGATGTTCTTGGCGACGATGCCGCGCACGTCTTCCGGCATCCGCTCCCAGGCGCGCTTGTTGGCGAGGAACCAGAAACCATCCCACATGTGGTTGGTCATCGAGCAGAACTGCTGCACTTCGTAGAGCTTGGAGGTCGAGATGATCGCCAGCGGGTTTTCCTGGCCGTCGACGATCTTGGTCTGCAGGGCCGAATAGACTTCGGCGAAGTTGATCGAAGCCGGAGCCGATTCGAACGCCGAGAACATCGAGGTCCACAGCGGGCTGACCGGCACGCGGATCTTGAAGCCCTTCAAATCGGCGGCTTTTTCGATCGGACCGACCGAGCTGGTGATCTGGCGGAAGCCATTGTCCCAGATCTTGTCCAGCACGACGAGGTTCGACTTCTCGATCTCGCCGCGCACATATTTGCCGAGATCGCCATCCATCGCGGCCCACACGGACTTGTAGTCCGGGAAGGCGAAGCCGATGCCGCTGATCGAGGCGTTCTTGACCAGCGTCGAAAGAATGAGCGGCGAAAGCGTAAAGAATTCGACGCCGCCGGAGCGGATCTGGCTCAGCATGTCGGTGTCGGCGCCGAGCTGGCTGCTCGGGAATATCTGGATCGCGACGCGGCCGCTGGTCTCTTCCTGGATTTTCTTGACGGCTTCCTGCGCCCGGATGTTCAGCGGGTGGCTGACGGCGAGATTGTTGGCGAACTTGTAGTTGAACTCGGCGGTCTGCGCCCCTGCATACCGGATCGTTGAAACAAGCGGCACGGCGGCGGCAGCGCCCAGAACCAGACTGCGTCGAGTGATATTCATGTCATTTCCTCCTGATGTTTTTTAATTGCAATTCAAAGATATGCGATGGAAAGCGCAGGTACGGCGGCAATCACCAGAAGGCCGACGACAAGGGCCGCGAGATACGGCCAGATCGCACCGACAGCCTCGTCCGGCGAGACGCCGCCGATCTTGCAGGCAATGTAGAAGCCGATGCCGATGGGCGGCGTCATCAGGCCGATGTTCATGGCCGTGACCACCACCATGGAATAGTGGATTTCGTTGATGCCCATGCGCTGGGCGATCGGGAACATGATCGGCGCCATCAGCACGATCGCCGGCAGGCCCTCGAGCACGCAGCCGAGCAGCATGAAGACGGCGATCGACACCAGCATGAACGAGAACCAGCCGCCCGGCAGTCCGGTCATGTACAGCGCCAGCTGATTGGCGAAGCCGGTCTGCGTCAGCGCCCAGGCCATCGCCGACGCGGTGCCGAGGATGAGCAGGATCGCCCCCGACAGCGCCGCCGTCTCGACCAGCATGGAATAGAACTTCTTCCAGCTGATGCCGCCATAGAGCAGCATGCCGATGATCATCGCGTAGACGACCGCGATGGTCGAAACCTCGGTCGCCGTGGCAATGCCGCCCCCGACGACGGAGCGGATGAGAAACGGCAGGACCAGCGCCGGCGCTGCGATCAGCAGCGTCGTGCGGATGACGGAGAACGGCGCCCGCTTGACGCCGTCCATCTTCTCATGGCCGGCTTTCCAGCGGGCGAGCGCCACCAGCATCAGCAGCAGCACCATGGCGATGACGAAGCCGCTGGTGAACAGGGCTGCGATGGAGACGCCGGCCACCGAGCCGAGTACGATCAGCACGATGGAGGGCGGGACCGTGTCGGCCATCGCCGCGCCGGTCGCCAGCAACGCGATCATCTCGTTCGGCTTGTGGCCGCGGCGCTTCATTTCCGGAAACAGCGCCGGCGCCACCGTCGCCATATCGGAGACCTTGGAGCCGGAAATGCCGGAAACCAGGAACATGGAACCGAGAAGCACATACGACATGCCGGCCCGCACATGGCCGATCAGCGACGCCAGGAATTCGACGATGGCCTTGCCCATGCCGGTCGCATCGAGGACGCAGCCGAGCAGCACGAAGATCGGAACCGACAAGAGGATCAGGCTGGACATGCCCTCATCGATACGGCCGACCAGCACGATCAGAGGCACGGAGGTCGAGAAGGTGATGAAGGCGATGGTGCCCAGGCCGAAGCAGAAAGCAATCGGAACGCCGAGGAACAGGCAGATGGCGACGATGACGACGAGGAATATGGCGATGTTGATATAGCCGAGGCCGAGGAACACCGGCGTCAGCAGCCAGCCCACCACGCCTAGGGCAGCAACGGTCAGAGCGGCCAGGATCAGGTTCTTCACGCTGGAACGGCGCACCGCATGGCCCACCGCCAGCAGCAGCATCAGCACGAAACCGGCGATGATCGCCGATTCGCGGTAGCTCATCGGGATGTTGAGAGCCGCCGAGGTGACGTAGGATTCTTCCTCGACATATTCGATGGCCGGAAAGATCAGCGCGCCGATGACGGTCGCCACGATCAGCAGCGCCAGCGTATCGACATATTCACGCACGCGTGGCGGAAACATGCCGAGGAAAAGCGTCAGCCGCATGTGTTCGTTGCGGTCGATGGCGATCGCCGCGCCCAACATGGCCAGCCAGAGGAAGCAGATGGACGCCGCCTCGTCGATCCACACGATCGGCAATTGCAGGACGTAGCGCGAAAAGACACCGGTCAGCAGGAGACCGATGACGCCGACAAGCAACAGGGCGGCAATGATCTCGACCGGCCGCATCCAGCGCGATCCAGGCCGTGCGTCAACGACCTCGGAAATCGTATCGATAGTGAGAGTCTCCTCTCCCGCGGCGGTGGTGCTCAAGCTTTCCTCCCAGCAGTTCAGCTTTTTCTCGGCGCCCGGCCAGCGAATGTTCCGTAGCGGAAAAATTCCTCCTCCCAACCCGGCACGTCGTTCCATAATATGGAACTATCTTGCTGACTTGGCCTTTCTTGCCATGAAAATCCGTATGGAACAAGAAAAAATGAACAATCGATGCCACGACGATGTGGAACGATGATTTTAAGAGCCTGCGAGAATAAGACGATATGCGCGGCGGATTATTCGGACCCGGGCAGGTCTATCCACGGCAAGACAACGGCCGGCTACCTATGAACAATCATAGGTAGCCGGCTGGAAGAATGTCCTGGCATAGGCGGAAAGGTCGAACCGGACCCACGGCGCCAGAAGACGGACGAGGGCGGGAGAGAAAATTCCGCCGCCCGCCCTCCTTGAGCTCAGAAATAGCTCAAGCGTCGCGTGTCGGAGGCGCGAGCGCCTGTCGAGGGCCACGAACTGTCTTCGAGACGCGCTGCCGAATTGCGAACCACGGGAAGCACCCTGTCGCTGAAGGCATGAAGAGCGACGCGGTCGTCCGTACCGTAGACCATGAATTCAGTCACGCCGGACTGAACGTAGTCCATCAGCAACAATGAGGTCTGCGCCGAAAAATCCGACAGGCTTACCGCATCGCCAGCCTTGGCGCCCTCGGCGAGGCGTTGCGGCAGTTGCAGCGGCAAGGCAAACTGCATCTTGTGCTGCCGCCCAAACTCCGCCGCCGTGGCCCGTGCCCGCGCCACCAGCACCCGCACATCTTGCGGCGAACCGCCGGCAAGCTCGATCGTGTCCGCATGGCGGGCAGCCACTTTCAACGCCGTGCCCGAAAGCGCCTTCATGCGCACTGGCAGGGCGTGGGACGCTCTGTTGGGAACGAATGCGCCGCGCAGGCTGTAGAACAGCCCCTCGTGGTCGAACGGCCGCTCGTTCGCCCACAGGCGCTTGAGCAAGGTCACATACTCGTCCGCCTGCCGCCACGAAGCGGCGTGGCCGGAGCGGGGCCGGTCCTCACCTGTCGCCTCGCCCGAGAAATCCGGCAGCAGGCGCAATCCGAGTCTGCCGCCAAGCCGTGCCTGCAAAGCGCCCAGTTGGCGCGCAGCCAATATCGGCGACAACCGGCTGACACGGTGGGTGAGAAGGACATTCAATTGCTCGCCGAACGGCATCGCATCATCCGACGCGCCTTCGGCGATATCACCAGTCTCTCCGCCGATCACAAAACCGCTGAAGCCAAGCGATTCCGCCAAAGCCAAAGATGCCGGCAGGCTCTCGTTCCGTCCAACGGGTGAGCCCTGGTTGTTTGCCGCAAAGCTTCTTGCATCGATACCAGGCACGAAAGTGAACTCGACATTCATCGGATCTCTCCTTCGTTTGAAGTAAGGACTGCTGGGTCGTCTCCTGGGGAATTGATCGAAGATGGCCGTTCAGGCAATCAGCCCGAACACCAAGGCAGCCGCGAAGCCGAACGACAATACGAAGAAGGCATAGGCCCCGGCTGCGCCGGGCCGAGTCGCCACCCTGCCGGAATGGGTCTTCCTCATCGTCGTCTCTATCCGCGTAAAAGCCATGGTCGCTCTCCGATCGAGAAATAGTCTATAAAATCACTAGACTTTGTCGATTGCTATTTTCGAACGATCCTTGGGAAGATGTTCTGCGGGGACAGGCCCCTGTAGAAGTTCATTCCTGAAGCGGCTGGCAAACCATTTGAAACGCGCCGCGCATGCGGGCGCAGTCGCGAAAGCACTGGCGAAGACTGTGCTTTTTGCGTATCACTCCGCCGCGTCAAAGGAACAGCCTTCATGCTCGATCATCTTCAGCCCGCCCCAGCCGATAAAATCCTTGCTCTTATTGGCCTTTACCGAGCCGACCCCCGCGCCGACAAAGTCGATCTCGGCGTCGGCGTCTACAAGGACAGCGCCGGCCGCACGCCGGTGATGCGGGCCGTGCGCGAAGCGGAAAAGCGGTTGCTGGAGACGCAGGAAACCAAGACGTATCTCGGCCTCGCCGGCGATACGGCGTTCAACAACGCCATGGCCGCGCTGGTCTTCGGACCGGCTGCCGATTCGAGCCGCATCCGCGCCGCGCAGGCGCCGGGCGGTTCGGGCGCCTTGCGGCTTGCCGCGGAACTGCTCAACCGCGCCAGACCCGGCACGAGGGTCTGGGTCTCGAACCCGACATGGCCGAACCACATGCCGATCATGCGCGAGGCGGGACTTGAGACGCGCGACTATCCTTATTTCGACCCCGCATCCGGAACGGTGCGCTTTGAAGAGATGATGGCGGCGCTGCAGAAGGCGGAGGCTGGCGACACGGTCCTGCTGCACGGCTGCTGCCACAACCCGACCGGCGCCAACCTTACGCCGGCGCAATGGCAGGCCGTCACTGATCTGGTCGTGGAAAAAGGTTTGATGCCGTTCATCGACATCGCCTATCAGGGCTTCGGCGAAGGTCTCGAGGCCGATGCTGTCGGCGTGCGCACGGTTGCGGCGAAAGCTCCGGAAATGATCGTCGCGGCGAGCTGCTCCAAGAATTTCGCCGTTTACCGCGACCGCGTCGGCGCTGCGATCCTGATGGCGAAGGACAGCACCCAGGCCGATGTCGCCGCCAGCCAGCTTCTGTCGGTCGCGCGCACCATGTATTCGATGCCGCCGGATCATGGCGCGGCGGTCGTCCGCATCGTGCTGGAAGATCCGGACCTGCGCGCCGACTGGGAAAACGAACTTGAGGAAATGCGCCAGCGTATGCTGGACCTGCGCATCCGCTTCGCCGAGGCGCTGCGCCGGCAGTCGAACTCCGACCGCTTCGACTTTGTCGCCGACCACCGGGGCATGTTCTCCCGCCTTGGCCTCACCGAAGCACAGGTGGAGCGCCTGCGTGCCGAACACGGCATCTATATGGTGGGCGACAGCCGCATCAACGTCGCCGGCCTGCCGGAAAACGGATTGGACGAGCTGGCCAAGGCGATCGTCTCGGTTCTCGACTGAGGGTGGACTGCCTGCGCCTGTGGACAATGGCGGGCGCGACGCTCCCGCCATTGGCTCGGCGCCTGCGGGCGCTGTAGCATCCGCCCATGAAACCCTCCCAGGATATTTCGCGGCTGATCGAGATCATGGCCGCCTTGCGCGCGCCGGTAACGGGTTGCCCGTGGGATATCGAGCAGAATTTCCAGACCATAGCGCCCTACACGATCGAGGAAGCCTATGAGGTGGCCGACGCCATCGCACGCGGTGATTTCGACGACCTCCGTGACGAACTTGGCGACCTGCTGCTGCAAGTGGTCTATCACGCGCAGATTGCCGAGGAGGAAGGCCGGTTTGCCTTCGGCGATGTCGTCGAAGCCATCACCAAAAAGATGATCCGCCGCCACCCGCATGTTTTCGGCGACGCGGAAGCCCGCAGCGCCGGTATGGCCAAGGGCATGTGGGAAAAGATCAAGGCGGAGGAAAAGGCTGAAAAGCGTCAGTCGCGCATTGCCCAGGGCCTCGATCCTGAGGACCACGGCAAGGGCTTCTTGGACAGCGTGCCGGTGGCGTTGCCGGCGCTGACCCGCGCCCTCAAGCTGCAGGAGCGAGCCGCCCGCGTCGGTTTCGACTGGGGCGAGGCCGCGCCGATTTTCGACAAGATCGAGGAGGAGATCGGCGAACTGCGGGAGGCGCTTGCCGCGGGAGATACGGCGTCGATCAAGGGCGAATTCGGCGACGTGCTGTTTGCGCTCGTCAATCTCGGCCGTCATCTGAATATCGATTCGGAAGCCGCGATCAGCGGCACCAACGAAAAATTCCGCCGCCGCTTCCACCAGGTCGAACAGATGCTGGAAACCACCGGCAGGTCATTGGACGAGGCAAGCCTCGAAGAGATGGAAGAACTTTGGCGCGAGGTCAAACGGGCGGAAAAGCAGACGGACGGATAGCGTCTAACCGCCGCCTTTGCGCCCGGAAAGCCTGCCGTCGATTTCCTCGCGCGCGGTATCCGTCACCTTCAGCGAGAGCGAGACGCTGCCATCGTCATTGTCGGTGCGCGTCACGACCTCGCTGTTGCGGTAGATCCAGTCGAGGAAACGCATCTGCGCCGGCGCCAGCGTGATCTCGACGGACCGCAATTCGCCTGACACGCGGGTCTCGATCAAGGCCATCAGCGCATCGAGCCCCTCCCCGGTAATCGCCGAGATGGCGACCGGCGACTTGCCCGGCTCGTTGCCTGTTTCCAGCAACCGTTCGCGGCTGCCCGCATCGAGCTGATCGATCTTGTTCCAAACTTCAACAACTCGGTCGCCGTCGCCGACATCGACACCGAGATCGGCGAGGATGCGCTCGACATCCTCGGCCTGCGCTGCCGTGTCGGGATCTGAAATATCGCGCAGATGCAAGACCAGATCGGCTTCCACCACCTCTTCAAGCGTTGCCCGGAAAGCGGCCACCAGATGTGTCGGCAAGTCGGAAATGAAGCCGACCGTATCGGACAGGATCACCGGCGTGCCGTGTGGCAGGCGCAATCGCCGCAATGTCGGGTCGAGCGTGGCGAACAGCATGTCCTCGGCAAGCACCCCTGCCCCGGTCAGCCGGTTGAAGAGGGTAGACTTGCCTGCATTGGTGTAGCCGACAATCGCCACGACCGGGAACGGCACCTTCCGGCGCTTGGCGCGATGCAGATCGCGCGTGCGCCGTACGGTCTCGAGTTCACGCTTCAGCTTGACGATCTTGTCCTGCAGGACGCGGCGGTCGGCTTCGATCTGCGTTTCGCCGGGGCCGCCGAGGAATCCCGCGCCACCGCGCTGCCGCTCAAGGTGGGTCCAGCTGCGAACGAGCCGGCCCTTCTGGTAGTTCAAATGCGCAAGCTCGACCTGCAACGTGCCTTCCTTGGTGCGCGCCCGTTCGCCGAAGATTTCCAGGATAAGGCCGGTGCGGTCGAGAACCTTGACGTTCAGTTCTTTTTCGAGATTGCGCTGCTGCACCGGCGTCAGCGGATGATCGACGATCGCAAGCTCGGCGTGGGTTTCCTTCACGATGTCGGCGAACTCGGCAACCTTGCCGCTGCCGAGCAGAGTCGCCGGGCGTGGGTCGTTGACGGTCACGACGCTGACGTTGACCGGATCGAGATCGATGGCGCGCGCCAGGCCGACAGCCTCGTCGAGGCGAGCCTGTGCCGAACGGGCAAGCCTTGGCCGGCTTCTGTCATCTTCATCGTGAGTGGCGCGGTTCAGCACCGGAACGATGACAAGCGCCCGAGTCCGGGCCTTTTCACCGTTGCCGGTTCCGCTGGCGCCGCGTGTGCCGCGGCCCGCATCTGTATCTTTTTGCAACTAGCCGCCTTGGCTTTCCTCGCCATCGAACATCTGAACCGGCTGGCTCGGCATGATCGTGGAAATGGCATGCTTGTAGACAAGCTGGGAGTGACCGTCCCGCCGCAGCAAAACGCAGAAATTGTCGAACGAAGTGACAACTCCGGTCAGCTTCACGCCATTGATAAGGAAAATTGTGAGTGGATTTTTGCTCTTGCGAACCGAATTCAGGAAAAGGTCCTGAAGATTCTGCGATCGTTCAGCCATTGTTCTTATCTTTCGCCGATCCCCGTGGACTTGCACCCACGCGCCAAAATAAGACGCAAAATCCAGGGTGCAAATGCATTGCCGCTTTTCTACCGTTTTGCGGTTATCAGGCCGGCGTTTTTTCCGCAACGTCAAAAAGCGCCTTGCGCAAGGAAAGCGCGATCGAGCCGGGCTTGCCGTCGGCGACCGGCTGACCGTCGATTTCCACCACCGACAGTGAAATCGTCGTGGCCGAGCTTATGAAGGCTTCGCGCGCCGCCTTGGCTTCCTTGACCGAAAAACCGCGCTCCTCGACCTTCAGGCCAAGCTTTTCGGCGACCTCGAACAAGGTCGTGCGGGTGATGCCCCGCAGGATGCCGTGCACCGCCGGCCTGGTCACAAGGACATTGTCCCTGGTGATGATCCAGGCATTCGACGAACCGCCCTCCTTGACCATGCCCTCGGCATCCACGAACCAGGCTTCCTGCGCGCCGGCATCCTTCGCCTTCTGCTTGGCCAGCACATTTGGCAACAGGCCGACGCTCTTGATATCGACCCTATCCCACCGGGTTTCCGGTACGGTGATGACCTTGATTCCCGTCGCGGCGCGCTTGTCAGCCAGTGCGGGGTTGCCTTTCCTGGCCGTCACCACCAGGGAGGACGCCACATCTTCGGGAAACAGAAAATCCCGGCTGGCGACACCGCGGGTGACCTGCACATAGACCAGCCCATCATGGACGCCGTTGCGCTGGACGACTTCGCGGATGATGATTTGAAGCACCCGGCGATGCACCGGCCAGTCGATGGAAAGTTCCGTCAGCGAGCGGTTCAGCCGGTCGAGATGGCGGCCCATGTCGACGATGAAGCCCCGCGCCACCTCGCACACCTCATAGACGCCGTCGGCGAATTGGTAGCCGCGATCCTCGATATGGACGGCGGCATCCCGGTGGGCGACATAACTGCCATTGACGTAGGCGATGCGTGGCATGGTTCTCTCTCAAGGCAGTCGGCAGTGAGATTGCATCTAGCATAATCGAACAAACCGCAACAGCAAAGTCCTCCTGCCTCCTGTCTACTTTCACACCCCCAGCGACTTCAGCTTCCGATGCAGTGCGGAGCGTTCCATGCCGACGAATTCGGCGGTCTTGGAAATGTTGCCGCCAAAGCGGTTGATCTGCGCGATGAGATAATCCTTCTCGAACTGTTCGCGCGCCTCGCGCAGCGGCAGGGCCATGATATGCTGGTCCGACTGGTTGGGTGTTCGTGGCATCACGTCGCCGATCTCCGACGGCAGCAGATCAGCGGTGATCGGTGCGTCGATATTGTCGCCACGCGCCAGGATCATCAGCCGCTCGACATTGTTGCGAAGCTGACGGACGTTTCCCGGCCAGTTGTGCGCCTGCAGCACGGCCATCGCATCATCGCCGATGCGGCGCGGCTTGATGCCCGACTGGCGGGCAATCTGCTTCATGAAGTTGTCGACGAGATAAGGAATGTCTTCCCGCCGCTCCGACAGGCCAGGCACCATCACCGGCACAACGGCCAGCCGGTGGTAGAGGTCCTCGCGGAACCGGCCCTCGGCGATCATGGCCTCGAGGTTTTGCGACGTAGACGAGATGATTCGCACGTCCACCTTGACCCGCTTGGTGCCGCCCACACGTTCGAATTGCTGCTCGACCAGTACGCGCAGAATCTTGCTCTGTGTTTCGCGTGGCATGTCGGCGACTTCATCGATGTAGAGAATGCCGCGATGCGCCTCCTCCAGCGCGCCAACCTTGCGCTCGGTGCCGTTCGATTCGGTGCCGAACAGTTCGATCTCCATGCGCTCCGGCGTGATCGTGGCGGCTGTAAGCGCAACGAACGGGCCGCTCTTGCGGGTCGAAAGCGCATGAATGGCGCGCGCCGCCAGCTCCTTGCCCGAGCCCGACGGGCCGATGATCATGATGCGGCTGTTGGTCGGCGCCACGCGCTCGATCGTCTGCCGCAACTGGCTCATCGCCGAAGACATGCCGATCAGGTCGAACGTCTCGCCGCTGCGCTGCTTGAGGTCGGAAACCTCACGCCGCAGTTTCGACGTTTCAAGCGCCCGTTCCGCAATAAGGATCAGCCTGTCGGCCTTGAACGGCTTTTCGATGAAGTCGTAGGCGCCGCGCCTGATCGCCGAAACCGCGGTCTCGATATTGCCATGGCCCGAAATCATCACCACCGGCAGGCTTGGATGAAGCGTCTTGATCTCGTCCAGGAGGGCCAGCCCATCCAGCCGCGATCCTTGCAGCCAGATATCCAGGAAGACCAGCCTCGGCACCCGGTCGGCGATGGTCGCCAGCGCACTGTCCGCATCGTGGGCGGTGCGCGTTTCGTGACCCTCGTCACTCAATATGCCCGCGACGAGTTCGCGGATGTCTTCCTCGTCATCGACAATGAGAATATCAGAAGCCATTACCGACCTTTTCAGTTTGTCTTTCCTTTGCTGCGCCCGCCGCCGCAGCTCCGGCGGAAGCCGGCAGGATGATGCTGATCATGGCGCCCCTGCCGCCATGGAAATCCGCAGGCGCATCGTGAAGTTCCAGCCGCCCGCCATGGTCCTCGACGATCTTCTTGACGATGGCGAGACCAAGGCCGGTGCCTTTCTCCCGCGTCGTCATATAGGGCTCGAGCAGCCGTTGGCGATTTTCACGCGGCAGTCCCTTGCCATTGTCGATCACGTCGACGCGCATCGCCCCGTCCTGCCGGCCGGCGCGGATGCGGATGACGCCGTGCGACCCGTCGCTGCGGTCGACCCCCTCCATCGCCTCCGCCGCGTTCTTGATAAGGTTGCCGAACGCCTGCGCCAGCAACCGGCTGTCGAACGTGCCCTTGAGCGGTTCATCGCCAAACGCCCGTTCGAAAGCTATGTCCGACCGGCTGACCTCCACCAGGAAGGATGCCTCGCGCAGCGGCTCGCGAAGGTCGATCGACTTCATCTCCGGTTTCGGCATGCGCGCGAAAGCGGAGAATTCATCGACCATGCGGCCGATATCCTCGACCTGACGGATAATTGTGTCCGTACATTGGTCGAATATCTCGCGATCTTCGGTGATGACTTTGCCAAAACGGCGGCGAATGCGCTCGGCCGAGAGCTGGATCGGTGTCAGCGGGTTCTTGATTTCGTGGGCAATGCGGCGCGCCACGTCCGCCCAGGCAGACGAGCGCTGCGCCTGGACGAGGTCGGTGATGTCATCGACCGTAACGACATAGGATTTCTCCTCAAGGTGGCCTTCGCCCTCCTCGATGGTGATCTGGACGTTGAAGGTCCGCTCAGCGCCGGCGCGGTAGAAAGTCACCTGGTCGCGATAGACCGGCTTGCCCGAGTTGCGGCCGATTTCGAACACCCGCCCGACATGCGGCAGCACGGCCGACAGGTTCTGACCAAGCGCGGCCGTCCCCGAAATCGCCAGCATGGTTTCCGCCGACCGGTTGACGATGCTCACGATGCCGGACGAATCGACGCCGATGACGCCCGCGGTGACGCCGGCCAGAACCGCTTCGGAAAAGCGCCGGCGCTCGTCGATGAGATCCTTGGCGGAGAGCAGCTCGTTGCGCTGGGATTTGAGCTCCAGAAGCATATTGTTGAACGTATCGCCGAGCGAGGCGACATCGCCGTCGGATGGCCGAACCGGAACCGACACGTCGAGATTGCCGGTGGCCACCTCGTCCGCCGCGCCGATCAATTGGCGTATGGGCCGCACCAGCCGGTCGGCGACCGCGATGCCGGTCCAGATTGCCGACAGGACGATAATCAGCGTCAGCGAAAGATAAGGCAGTGCGAAAGCCACCTGCGAGGTCGCGCGGTTGCTTTCAAGGCCGCGATATTCATCCGTATTGGCGCGGACGATCTGGCGCGCCCTGATCACTTCGGGATCGACCACGCGGATCGTGTAGAGGAACAGCCCGTCGATCTCCCTCAGCTTGATGATGGCTCCCATGATGTTGCGGGTCTCGGGCGCGATCAGAAGCGGGCGCCCATTCTCCGCTTCCTGGATCGAGCCCTCCGGAGGTTCCGGCATGGCGAAGTCCGCATTGGTCTGCGCGCTCATGACGAAGGAACCATCTGGCCTGACCAGTCCCGCATGGGCAAGCCCGCGCCCCATCGTTTCCTTGTTCAGCAGGTCGAGGAAACCGGCGCGATCGAGACTGTAGAGCGACCGCGCATTATCGAGGTCGTAAGCCATCGACATGGTCGTGCCTTGCAGATTGCGGCCATTTTCCTGAACATAGGCGTCGGCGATCGACAGCGACGAGTTGATGATCGTCTTGGTCCGGATCTCGAACCAGCGGTCGAGCCCGATGTTGAGCGTGACGGCCGCGATGATGGCTACCATGATCGCCGGGATTGCCGCCACCAGGGCAAACATGGCGACGATGCGCACATGCAGGCGCGAGGCGGCCTTGCCGACCTTGCGGGCCATCAGAATGCGGTGGATTTCCCGTCCGATAAGGGCTGTCAGCGAAACGATGAAGGCCGCGTTCAGGCCGATAAGCGCCAGCGTGGTCGATTCGTCCGGCTTGATCGGCGTGACGCCGACCAGAATCGCAAAGGAGACGGCCGCCGCCAGCAGCGCACCCAAAATGGCGATCACGCCCGGCAGGGCAAGCAGCCGCCGCGCGTCGAGATTGGCCTTTTTGCGGAAAAGCGGGCCGGTAAATGAGGGGGCTTGAATCGCCATGTCGCCGTTAAGACCTACAACTGCGTCGCATCTATGCAACGCATTGTGGCGATTATGCAACAAATCGGCGGTGAGCGAAAATGTTTCGCTGGCTTTCCACGCGAATGTGAAAAGGCTCAAACCTGACGCGAAGATTTATAGACGTTGACGCCCAGTTCGCGGATCTTCTTGCGCAGTGTATTGCGGTTCAGGCCAAGAAGCTCGGCCGCCTTGATCTGGTTGCCGCGCGTCGCCGTCATCGAAGCCAGCACCAGGGGATATTCGACTTCGGCAAGAATGCGCTCGTAGAGACCGGCCGGCGGCAGATCGCCACCGAACGAGGCGAAATAGCGCTGCAGATAATGCTCGACCGCCTGACCGACTGACAGATCGTCCGGGATCAACACGGTCGCGCCGGGCACCACTGGCATTTCGCCGGTTTTCAGCTCGGCTTCGATGATTTCGGGCGAAATCTCGTCCTGAGCATAAAGAGCGCTCAGCCGGCGGACCAGATTCTCCAGTTCGCGCACATTGCCGGGCCACGGATAGCGCTTCATCAACTCGATGCCGCCGGTGGAAATGCGCTTTGTTTGCAGGCCTTCCTTGGCCGCCAGCTTGAAGAAATGCCGCACCAGATCCGGCACGTCCTCCGAACGCTCGCGCAGGGCCGGTAGCCGCAGCGGCACGACATTGAGGCGGTAGAACAAATCCTCGCGGAAAAGCCCCTGGTTGATCAGCGTGCGCAAATCCTTGTTGGTCGCCGCCACGATGCGCACGTCGGTCTTGATCGGGGTGCGACCGCCGACCGTGGTGTATTCGCCCTGCTGCAGCACGCGCAGCAGCCGGGTCTGCGCCTCCATCGGCATGTCGCCGATCTCGTCGAGAAACAGCGTGCCGCCCTCTGCCTGTTCAAAACGACCTGTCGAGCGATTCTGCGCGCCGGTGAAAGCGCCTTTCTCGTGGCCGAACAGCTCCGATTCGATCAGGTCGCGCGGGATCGCCGCCATGTTGATGGCCACGAACGGGCCGCCGCGGCGGCGGCCATATTCATGCAGCGCCCGCGCGACGAGTTCCTTGCCGGTCCCCGATTCGCCGCTGATCATCACCGTCAGGTCTGTTTGCATCATGCGCGCCAGCATCCGGTAGATGTCCTGCATCGCGGCGGAACGGCCGACCAGCGGCATCGTCTCCGGCTGCTCGTCGGCCCGGCTTTCGACCTTGGGGCGGCGCGGCTCCGCCAGTGCGCGATTGACGATGTTGAGAAGCTCGGTCAGGTCAAACGGCTTCGGCAGATATTCGTAGGCGCCGGTTTCGGAGGCTCGGATCGCCGTCATGAAGGTGTTCTGTGCGCTCATGACGACGACCGGCAGTTCCGGCCTGGCCTTCTTGATCCGCGGCAGCATGTCGAAGGCGTTTTCGTCCGGCATGACCACGTCGGTAATGACGAGATCGCCCTCGCCCGCCGCAACCCAGCGCCATAGAGTCGAAGCGTTCGAGGTTACCCGCACATCGTGGCCGGCGCGCGAAAGGGCCTGGTTGAGCACGGTGCGGATGGCCGCATCGTCGTCAGCCACGAGAATATTGCCGCGGGCGCTCATATGCGCTCTCCTTCGTCACAATTGGCTTCCGGTGGGGCTTCACGCCAGGCAGGCATCAGGATTCGGAATGTCGTGCCGCGTGGTGTCGACTCGCATTCGATGATTCCACCATGCTCACCGACGATTTTCGCCACCAGCGCCAGCCCGAGTCCTGAACCGTTCGGCTTGGTGGTGATGAAGGGGTCGAACAGGATCGGCAGCAGGTCATCAGCGACACCGGAGCCGTTGTCGTGCACGCAGAACTCAAGTGGCAGCGAGACGCGATCCTGCGTGCCCGGAACCGCCATGCGGATGCCGGGCCGGAAGGCGGTGGACAGGCTGATTTCGCCCTGCGGGTCGCTTCCGATCGCCTCCGCGGCGTTCTTGACCAGGTTGAGGAAGACCTGGATCAGCTGGTCGCGGTTGGCGTAGACCGGAGGCAACGATGGATCATAGTCCTCCAATATCTTGATCCGGTTGGCGAATCCGTTCCGGGCAAGAGCTTTTACATGGTCGAGGACGACATGGATGTTGACGGGATAGCGGTCGATGGGCCGCTCGTCCGAAAACACCTCCATGCGGTCGACCAGGGACACGATGCGGTCCGTCTCGTCGGTGATAAGCCGCGTCAACGCGCGATCTTCGTCGGATGCCGACAGTTCCAGCAACTGTGCGGCGCCGCGAATGCCGGACAGCGGGTTCTTGATCTCGTGCGCCAGCATCGCCGCCAACCCCGTCACCGACCGGGCAGCGCCGCGATGCGTCATCTGGCGGTCGATCTTGTCCGCCATCGAGCGTTCCTGGAACATCACGACGACCGAGCCGGGAAATTCGGGTACCGGCGCGGCGTAGAGATCGACCACTTTTTCGATACCCAGGCGCGGCGACGATATATCGACGCGGTATTCGTTGACCGGCGTGCGCCGCTCACGCACCTGATCCACCAGGGCCAGCAGCGGACTGCCGAAGGGGATCAGCTTGGTCAGCGTGTTGCGCGCCAGCATCGTCGCGCTGGAGCGGAAAAAATCCTCGGCATCGGCGTTGGCATAGGTGATGTGCCCTTCCGGCCCGACCATGATGACCGGCCTGCGGATGGTATTGAGAAGGATCTGCGCGGCGTCCGCCATCTCGCCCGGCTGTTCTGCCATCGTCTTCATGCCGCTCTCCGCACATTTGCATCCGCCGCCCGCAGGAACGCCTCGCCGAGCGCCGCGATGACGCATTTCGGATCGAGGCCGGTCAGGATTTCCTTGCGCAGTTCCGCCGACGTGCCGGTTGCGTGCCGGTCGAGATACCAGCCGAGATGCTTGCGCGCCTGCCGGACGCCGCTTTCGATGCCGTACAGGGCGAGCATGTCCTCGTAGTGGGACACGACGTAATCGCGCAAAGCGCCCGAAGTTTCGGGAATGCCTTCACATTTCGCGCCGGACGCCTCCGCTGCGATGCTTCCCGCGAGCCACGGCGCGCCATAATGGCCACGGCCGACCATCACCGCATCGGCGCCCGACTGCACAAGAATTTCCGAAGCGTCGGCTGCGCCAAGCACGTCGCCATTCGCCACCACGGGGATCGATACCGCTTGCTTGACGCGGGCGATGGCCGACCAGTCGGCCCTGCCCTGGTAGAACTGGCAGCGGGTGCGGCCATGGATCGTCACCATCTTCACGCCTGCCTGCTCGGCGCGGCGCGCCAGCAGCGGCGCGTTGAGCACGCTGTCGTCCCAGCCCAGTCGCATCTTGACCGTCACTGGCACGTCGACGGATTCGATCACCGCATCGATCAGCGTCATGGCGTGGTCAAGATCGCGCATCAGCGCCGAGCCGGCATAGCCGCCGGTGACCTTCTTGGCCGGGCAGCCCATATTGATGTCGATGATGTCGGCGCCTTCGCCCGCGGCGATACGGGCGGCCTCGGCCATGTGAGAGGCTTCGCGCCCGGCAAGCTGCACCATATGCGTGGGCAGCCCGCTGTGGCGGATGCGCAGGTTGAATCCCGCCCTGCCCCTGGCCAGTTCGCCGCTGGCGACCATTTCAGACACGACAAGGCCGGCGCCGTGCCCATGGGCGCGACGGCGGAACGGCTCGTCGGTTATCCCGGACATCGGCGCAAGGAAGACCCGGTTACCGGCTTCGGCGTTTCCGATAGGAAGCGGCAGGGCCAAATCCGTCAAAGCAGGCATGCACAAAAACCAAGCAAGTACATCATTTGCCCAATATGTAGCCAAGTTTGTTGGTATCTGCAACGTGCAATGGCGGCAAGATTGAGGCTGTCGGGGGAAAATACTGGCATTGAGCCTGAACGCTGGCTAAGCCATTGCCAAATGACAGCACCGATCGACCATTCCAATCGAAAATCGCCGAAAACGAGCGTCGTGATCGTCGCTGCCGGCCGCGGCGAACGCGCCGGACAGGCGCACGGCCCCAAGCAGTATCGCGAGATCGGCGGCAAGTCGGTCATCGCCCGCGCGGTCGATGCATTCCTGACGCACCCACAAATCGCCAGCGTGGTCGCCGTCATCCATGCCGATGACATCGATCTGTTCCGGTCGGCGGTGCCGCAATGGCGGCAGGTCACCATCGTGACCGGCGGGCCGACGCGCCAGGATTCCGTGCGGCTCGGCTTGCAGGCGCTGCAACAGGATCCGCCCGATCAGGTTCTGGTCCACGATGCCGCCCGGCCCTTTGCCGATGCGCAGATGATCGGGCGCGTCGTTTCGGCCGTCGGCGAAAAGTCGGGCGCGCTGCCCGTCCTGCCCGTTTCCGATACGCTGAAATCCGCGCCCGCGGGCATGGTCGAGGCGACCGTTCCCCGCGACGGTCTCCACGCCGCCCAGACCCCGCAAGGCTTTCCTTATCCTGCGTTGTTCGATGCGCACGAAAAGGCCCATGCGGCTGGCCGGAGCGATTTCACCGACGACGCCGCCATCGCCGAATGGGCCGGCATGCCGGTGAAAATCGTCGCCGGCTCGCCCGACAACATCAAGATCACCTGGCCCCGGGATATCGACATGGCAAATCAACGGCTTGCGGCGGAACGCTCCAGCTATCCCGATGTCCGCACCGGCAATGGCTACGATGTGCATTCCTTCGAACCCGGCGATCATGTCACGCTTTGCGGCGTGGAAATTCCCCACGGCAAAAAGCTGTCGGGCCATTCGGATGCCGATGTCGGGCTGCATGCACTGACGGACGCGCTGCTTGCCACTTGCGGCGCTGGCGACATCGGCACGCATTTCCCGCCTTCCGATCCGCAATGGAAGGGTGCGGCGTCGCGGCTGTTCGTCGAGCACGCGGCCCGGATCGTGCGGGCGCGAGGCGGCCGCATCGCCAATGCGGACATAACGCTCATCTGCGAAGCGCCGAAAATCGGCCCGCATCGCGAGGCGATGACGCAGGCGATGGCCGTGATGCTGGAAATTTCCCCCGAACGCATCTCCGTCAAGGCAACCACAAACGAGAAACTGGGTTTTATCGGACGCGAGGAAGGCATCGCCGCCATCGCGACCGCAAGCGTGATCTATCCCGGAGAAGTCCCCGCATGAGCGAGCCCGGCACAGGAGAGGTGAAGCAGACGGAAATCGGCGCCCTCGCGGACCGTTTTCTGAAAGCATGTTCCCACCATGGGATTCTCGCCGCCACGGCCGAAAGCTGTACCGGCGGCCTGATCATCGCGGCGATGACCGACATTCCGGGATCGTCCTCGATGGTGGACCGGGGTTTCGTCACCTATTCGAACGAGGCCAAGATGGACATGCTGGGCGTGCTCCCAGCCACCCTCGAAGCGCATGGCGCTGTGTCCTCCGAAACGGCCGGTGAAATGGCTACAGGCGCGCTGGCCCGCTCGCGAGCCGGCATTGCGCTTGCGGTAACCGGCATTGCCGGACCTGATGGCGGCAACGCCACCAAGCCGGTGGGGCTGGTCTGGTTCGGCCTGGCGGTCGAAGGCAAGCCGGTGGCGACGGAAAAACGCCTGTTCGAAAATCGCGGCCGCGACTTCATCCGCCGCGAAACCGTGCGTCATGCGCTGGAAATGGGATTGAAGGCGCTGGGCGAGGACTGACCGTGCCTCGAGGGACGACTTGTCGGCAGCCTCGAGGAGCGAATTCCTAACCGGAAACCCCATAGATCGCATCGGCCCGTTTCTCGAAAGCCTCGGCGAACATGCGGAAGGCGCGATCGAACATCGTGCCCATGACGGCGGCCAGGATCCGGCTCTTGAATTCATAGTCGATGAAGAAGCGCACGAAGCAGCCGTCGCTTGCCGGCTCGAAGCTCCAGATGTTGGTGAGGTATTTGAACGGCCCGTCGATGTATTTGACTTCGATGACACGCTCGTCGGGTTTCAGCAGGACCTGGGTGGTAAAGGTCTCGCGGATCGCCTTGTAGCCGATGCTCATGTCGGCAACGAGGATCGTGCGGCCGTCGCGTTCCTTGCGCGAGCGGACTGTGAGCGATTCGCATAGCGGCAGGAATTGCGGATACTTCTCCACATCGGCGACCAGCGCGAACATCTGGTCTGGCGTGTGGGCGACGCGGCGGGTGGCTTCGTATTTCGGCATAAGCCGGCTAGGCGCTTTTCTGAAGCTGCGCCTCACGCGCGGCGCGAAGCCGGGCGAAATCGTCGCCGGCATGGTGCGACGAGCGTGTCAGCGGGCTGGAGGCAACCAGCAGGAAGCCCTTGGTGCGGCCGACCGTCTCATACGATTTGAACTCGTCCGGCGGGATGAAGCGGATGACCGGATGATGCTTCTTCGACGGCTGCAGGTACTGGCCGATGGTCATGAAATCGACATTGGCTGAGCGAAGGTCGTCCATGAGCTGAAGCACCTCGTGCCGCTCCTCGCCGAGGCCGACCATGATGCCGGACTTGGTGAAGATCGACGGATCGAGCTCCTTCACCCGCTGCAGCAGCCGGATCGAGTGGAAGTAGCGCGCGCCCGGCCGCACGGTCAGGTAATTCGACGGCACCGTTTCGAGATTATGGTTGAAGACATCCGGCTTGGCGGCCACGACGATCTCCAGCGCGCCTTCCTTGCGAAGGAAGTCGGGCGTCAGGATTTCGATGGTCGTTTCCGGGGTCGCTGCGCGGATCGCGCGAATCACCTCGGCGAAATGCTGCGCCCCGCCATCGGCAAGGTCGTCACGGTCGACGGAGGTGATGACCACATGTGTCAGGCCCATCTGCTTGACGGCGTGGGCGACGCGGGCCGGTTCGCCGGCATCGAGCGCGGTTGGAATGCCGGTGGCGACATTGCAGAACGCGCAGGCACGGGTGCAGATCTCGCCCATGATCATGAAGGTCGCGTGCTTCTTTTCCCAGCACTCGCCGATGTTGGGGCAGCCGGCTTCCTCGCAGACCGTCACCAGATTGTGCGACTTCACGATCTCGCGCGTTTCGGCATAGCCTTTCGACACCGGCGCCTTGACGCGGATCCAGTCCGGCTTGCGCAAGACCTCCTGATCCGGCCGATGCGCCTTCTCGGGATGCCGCGGCCGGGGTCGGTTGGCGATCGTGTCTAGTACCGTGACCATGTCAATCCAAGTTCTGGCAGCGCCAAGTCGGCGGCACCAACCACCATTTAGGACTTTTCGCCGTCAAGAAAAAGGCCGGCGCGGCGCATGGCCCCGACGGCCTTTTTCGCATGGCTCGCTTCAGCCGCTAGCGCCGGATGACGCGGCCGAGGAAAATCAGGATGCAGGCGCCGATGAAACCGGTGATCAGATAGGCGACCCAGCCGGTGCCGAAGCTCTGCATGTTGAGAGCCGCCAGGATCGCATTCAAAAGCACCGCGCCTATGATGCCCATGATGATGTTCATCAGGACACCGGTGTTGCTCTTCATGACCATTTCGGCAAGCCAGCCGGCAAGCCCGCCGACGATGATTGCCGCAATCCAACCCACGCCATTTACGTCCATGCTGTCAGCTCCTCACTGAATGGGGCAAATCAGCCCCGAGATTGATCCGTCGCACGCCTAGATTCCACCATGTCGCGCGAAGTGCAAGCCGTCACGCATTCAACGCCCGGCCGTAGGCATCGAGCACGCTTTCCTTCATCATTTCCGACAGGGTCGGATGCGGGAAGATCGTATGCATCAATTCTTCCTCGGTGGTTTCGAGGTTCATCGCGACAACGAAACCCTGGATGAGTTCGGTGACTTCGGCGCCCACCATGTGCGCACCGAGAAGCTGGCCGGTCTTCTTGTCGAAAACCGTCTTCACCATGCCCTGGTCTTCGCCGAGCGCGATCGCCTTGCCATTGGCGACGAACGGGAAACGCCCGACGCGGATTTCGTGGCCCGCTTCCTTGGCCTTGGCCTCGGTCAGGCCGACGGAAGCCACCTGCGGATTGCAATAGGTGCAGCCCGGTATCTTCAGCTTGTCCATCGGATGCACATTCGGCAGGCCGGCAATCTTTTCGATGCAGATCACCGCCTCGTGTTCGGCCTTGTGCGCCAGCATCGGCGGGCCGGCGACGTCGCCGATGGCGTAGATGCCGGCGACGTTGGTCTTGCCGTAGCCGTCGATGACGATGCAGCCGCGGTCCGTCTTCACGCCGAGCGCCTCGAGACCGATGTTCTCGATATTGCCCTGCACGCCGACGGCGGAGATCATGCGGTCGGCCGTTATGGTCTGCGTTTTGCCGTCCTTGGTTTGGATGTGCGCTGTGACCGAGTTCGCAGCCTTGTCCACCTTGGTGACCTTGGCTTCCAGCAGGATTTTCATGCCCTGCTTCTCGAATCGCTTCTGTGCGAATTTCGCGATTTCGCTGTCCTCGACTGGCATCACCTGCGGCAGCACCTCGACGACCGTCACCTCCGCGCCAAGCGTCCGGTAGAACGAGGCGAACTCGATGCCGATAGCGCCCGAGCCCATGACCAGCAGCGACTTCGGCATCTCCTGCGGTACCAGCGCCTCGAAATAGGACCAGATCAGCTTCCCGTCAGGCTCGATGCCGGGCAGCGCGCGGGGCCGCGCTCCCGTGGCGACGATGATGTGCCTGGCCTTGTAGGTGCCCTCGCCCAGCGCGTTCTTGGGCAGCGGCGCCTGCGGCAGCATCGGCTTCTTGGCCGTCTTGGACACGACGATCTCGCCCGGCCCGCCATCCTTGCCGGCCTTGGTCAGCTTGGCCTCGCCCCAAATGACGTCGACCTTGTTCTTCTTCATCAGGAAGCCGACGCCGCCATTCATGCGCTCGGCGATGCCGCGCGACCGCGCCACGACCGCCTTGATGTCTGCCGAGATCTTGCCTTCGATCTTGAGGCCGTAGTCCTTGCCATGCTCGGCATAGTGCAGGATTTCCGCCGAGCGCAGCAGCGCCTTGGTCGGGATGCAGCCCCAGTTCGAGCAGATGCCGGCCAGATGCTCGCGCTCCACGATCGCCGTCTTGAGCCCGAGCTGCGCGGCCCGGATAGCGGCGATGTAGCCGCCCGGTCCGGAACCGATGATGATGACGTCGTAGGTGTCAGCCACGGGTGTCTCCTTGTTCAAAGGTCCAGCATCCTGCGCGCCAGCGGCGCCAGAGCCTGACCGATCTTGCGGGTGTTTTCTGCGTCGAGGTGCACACCGTCCACCGGGCTTGGCGTGGCAACAGTGGCGGCGTCGAAGAAACCGCAGCCCTCCGCCTGCGCCAGATCGGCGTAAAGGCTGGCCAGCGCCCGCGACGCCTGGTTGCCGGCCGCGTACACGCCCGGCAGCCTCGGGTCGTCGATGCGGTTCATCAGCGGCGGCGAGACCAGCAGCACGCCCGGCGTCGTCGCTCCCATCTGATAGGGATGATTGCGGACGATCTGCACCAGCCGCCACACACCGCGCTGCGCCGCGATCGGGTCGCCATGGATCGCCGGCTTCATGTCGTTGGTGCCGAGCAGGATGATCACCAGGTCGAGCGGCGAATGGGAACCGAGAAGGGTCGGCAGCACGCGCGCGCCGTTGCGGTCCTCGGCTGCCGTGTAATCGTCGAATGCCGTCGTGCGCCCGCCAAGCCCTTCGGCAATGACGTGGACACCGCCGCCGAGCGCCGCCTGCAGCGCATTCGGCCAGCGGTCGTCGAACGGATGCCGGCACTGACCGGCGGCATCATGACCCCAGGTGAGGGAATCGCCATAGCAGAGGATCGTCTTCATGGTGACGCGCCCGCGCATTCCCCTCCCCCTTGCGGGGAGGGGCCAGGGGTGGGGGTGTTGCCGACAAGCGCGGCGGATATGCGATTTAGTACCGACCTGAAATCCAGGATTGCTTCTTCATTGGAGAATCTCAAGACAAGATAGCCGCCAGCCTGCAGTGCATCGGTGCGAGCTTGATCGTAAATTTTTGCAGAGGCAGTCTCGTGGATCGGTCCATCAAGTTCGACAATCAGACGATACTTCAGACAACAGAAATCAGCGACATAGCAACCAATTGGAACCTGTCTGCGGAAGTGCGTTCCAGAGCCGGCAAAATCACCTCGAAGATGTTTCCAAAGCGTCTTTTCCGCTTCGGTCATCGCTCGACGAAGCTTGTGAGCATTGGACTTCGCCGTCAACGTTATGATTTTTGAGGGTGATTGCTTCCACGGCATCGTCAATCTCCGCCGCGTTGCCCAGCGTCACCACCCCCACCCGGCCCTCCGGGCCACCCTCCCCGCAAGGGAGAGGGTTTCGCGCCGAGCCGCATCACACCAGCATCCCCATCGGGTTTTCGATGTAGCGCTTGAAGGCCACAAGCAGTTCCGCGCCCAGCGCGCCATCGACGGCGCGATGGTCCGTCGACAGGGTCACCGACATCACCGTCGCCACCTTGACCTCGCCGTCCTTCACCACGGCCCGCTGCTCGCCGGCGCCGACCGCGAGAATGGTCGCCTGCGGCGGGTTGATGACCGCGGCGAAATCCTTGATGCCGAACATGCCGAGATTGGACACGGAAGTGGTGCCGCCCTGATACTCTTCCGGCTTCAGCTTCCGGTTCTTGGCCCTGTTGGCCAAGTCCTTCATCTCATTGGAAATAGCGGACAGCGTCTTCTGCTCGGCCTTGCGGATGATCGGCGTGATCAGCCCGCCGGGGATCGACACGGCCACGCCGACATCGGCGTGCTTGTGCTTGACCATCGCCTGCTCGGTCCACGATGCATTCGCATCGGGCACCGCGACCAGCGCCATCGCCATCGCCTTGATGACCATGTCGTTGACCGACAGCTTGTAGGTCGGCGCTTCGCCCTTGTCGGTCTTCTTCATCGGCGCCGCCGCATTGAGCTGCGAGCGCAGGGCCAGCAGCGCGTCGAGCTCGCAGTCCAGCGTCAGGTAGAAATGCGGGATGGTGGACTTCGCCTCGACCAGACGCCGGGCGATGGTCTTGCGCATATTGTCGTGTGGGACAAGCTCGTAGGAGCCCTGCTCGAACAGCTTGAGCACGGCATCGTCCGACATTGCCTTCGGCGCCGACGCGGCGGCACCCGCCGGAGCCTGACCAGCCGCGGGCTTCGCAACGCCGCCCTTGGCGGCCGCCTCGACATCGGCTTTGACGATACGGCCATGCGGACCCGAGCCGGTAACGCCCGACAGATCCACGCCAGCGTCCTTGGCGATGCGCCGCGCCAGCGGTGAAGCGAAGACACGATCGCCACTTGCGGCTGCGCTGTTTGCGGCCGGCTTCGCGGGCGCGGCGGCAGCGTCTGCCTTTGGCACTTCGGCTTTTGCCTCAGTCTTGGGTGCTTCACCCTTCGGAGCCTCCTGCGTGGGCGCCTCGTCTTTGGCCTCTGCCTTCGGCGCATCAACCTTGGCCGGGGCATCGCCGCCCTTCGCGGCTGCGCCCGCGTCCTCGCCTTCCGCCGCCAGAACGGCGATCAGCGCATTGACCTTGACGCCTTCGGTGCCGGCCGGAACGACCAGCTTGGCCACCGTCCCTTCATCGACGGCCTCGACCTCCATCGTCGCCTTGTCGGTCTCGATCTCGGCGATCACGTCGCCAGGCGAAACCTTGTCGCCTTCCTTGACCAACCACTTGGCGAGATTGCCCTCCTCCATCGTGGGCGAGAGGGCCGGCATGGTGATGTTGATAGGCATTAGTATCCTCCCGCGTACAGGGCTTCCGGGCTCTCGTTAAAGTTCGGCAACCAGAAGTCGAATAATATCCTTTGAGTTAGGCAGACATGTTCAAGAATCGGATCAGAGGTGTGCCGATGCATCAAACCCCTCCTTCGATCTAGCCTGACAGTACTCATCGGTCGGTCTGAAGAACGCTGTAGAGGTAGACATGTCGATGTCGACAATGCCCATCTCTGCAGCATTGGGAAGCCCTGCGTCTATTCGCGATCGAAGCCGAAACTTCATGGAAATCAACCATTCGTCATGACTCGCCAGTAAGGCTGAATCATCGTCCCCAATCGGCACTGTCTCTGCCTCGAAAAAATGGCGGTATCGTTCGAATGCAGGAACTGGCTCAAAATCGCAAATCCACCAAGGCTGGTCAGACTCCCTGAATGTGAGCACACCGAGCGTGTCCCGCTCACCAGTGATCAAATCCCAGGAGTCCGGATTATGTTCCACCTTCAGCCCCGATATGTAACGGCTTTAACCGCCTCGACGACCTCGCCGACATTCGGCAGGGCCAGCTTTTCCAGATTGGCCGCGTAAGGCATCGGCACGTCCTTGCCGGCTATGGTGATGACCGGCGCGTCGAGATAGTCGAACGCCTGCCGCGATACCTGGTTGGCGATGTAGTCGCCAACGGAGGACTGCGGATAGCCTTCCTCCACAGTCACCAGCCTGTTGGTCTTCTTGACCGAGGCGATCACCGTATCGAGGTCCATCGGGCGTATGGTGCGCAAATCGATGATCTCGACGTCGATGCCCAGCTTGGCAAGTTCGGCCTCGGCCTTGATCGCATAGGTCATGCCGATGCCCCACGACACGAGCGTGACATCCTTGCCCGCCTTGTGGATGCGCGCCTTGCCGATCGGCAGCACGAAATCGTCCAGCTTCGGCACGTCGAAGGACTGGCCGTAGAGGATTTCGTTCTCGAGGAAAATCACCGGATTGGGATCGCGGATCGCCGCCTTGAGCAGGCCCTTGGCGTCGGCCGCCGTGTAAGGCTGGACGACCTTGAGGCCCGGAACATGGCTGTACCAGGCGGCGTAGTCCTGGCTGTGCTGCGCGGCGACGCGCGCCGCCGCTCCGTTCGGCCCGCGGAACACCATCGGCGCACCCATCTGGCCGCCCGACATGTAGAGCGTCTTGGCCGCCGAATTGATGATCTGGTCGATCGCCTGCATGGCGAAGTTGAAGGTCATGAACTCGACGATCGGCTTCAACCCGGCCATCGCCGCGCCGACGCCGACGCCGGCGAAGCCATGCTCGGTGATCGGCGTGTCGACGACGCGCCTGGCGCCGAATTCCTGCAGCAGCCCCTGGGTGATCTTGTAGGCGCCCTGGTACTCGGCCACTTCCTCGCCCATGACGAAGACGTCGGGGTCGCGCCGCATTTCCTCGGCCATGGCGTCGCGCAAGGCTTCGCGCACGGTGGTGGAGACCATCTCGGTGCCGGCCGGAATGTCGGGATCTGCCGCGATTTCGGTTTTCGGCGCGGCGGCGACCTTGGTCGCCTCCTTCGGAGCGGCTTCCTCGTCCGCCTCGCGGGCCTTGCCGCCGGCGTCGTCCGCCGCCTGCTCGGGTTCGTCGCTGCTTTCCGCCTTCGGTGCCGGCTTGCTGTCGCCGCCAGTCTTGGCGTCGCTCGCCTTCACATCGCCGGCGCTTTCGCCGTCCTGCAGCAGCACCGCGATCGGCGTGTTGACCTTGACACCCTCGGTGCCGGCGGCGATCAGGATCTTGCCCAGCGTGCCTTCATCGACGGCTTCCACTTCCATGGTCGCCTTGTCGGTCTCGATCTCGGCGATCACGTCGCCCGAGGAAATCTTGTCGCCCTCGTTCTTGAGCCACTTGGCGAGATTGCCCTCTTCCATCGTCGGCGAGAGAGCGGGCATGAGAATTTCGATCGGCATATCCCTGCCCTCCCTTAGAGTACGATGTCGGTCCAGAGCTCGGATGCATCCGGCTCGGGATCGTTCTGGGCAAATTCCGCGGCGTCGGCGACGATGTCGCGAACCTCCTTGTCGATGGCCTTCAGTTCGTCCTCGCTTGCCCACTTCTTGGCCAGCAGACGGGCCTTGACCTGCTCGATCGGATCGTGGTCGGAGCGCATTTTCTGCACCTCCTCCTTCGACCGGTACTTGGCCGGATCGGACATGGAGTGGCCGCGATAGCGGTAGGTCTGCATCTCGAGGATGATCGGCCCCTTGCCGGCGCGGCACCATTCGGTTGCGACCTCGCCGGCAGCCTTGACCGCGCGCACGTCCATGCCGTCGACCTGAATGCCGGGAATCTTGAACGAGGCGCCACGATGCGAGAAATTGGTTTCGGCCGAAGAGCGTGTGACAGCCGTGCCCATGGCGTAGCGGTTGTTCTCGATGATGTAGATCACCGGCAGCTTCCACAGCGAGGCCATGTTGAAGCTTTCGTAGACCTGCCCCTGGTTGGCGGCGCCGTCGCCGAAATAGGTCAGCGAGACGCTCTTGTTCTCGCGATAGCGGTTGGCGAAGGCCAGTCCAGTGCCCAGCGATACCTGCGCGCCGACAATGCCATGGCCGCCGTAGAAATTCTTCTCCTTTGAGAACATGTGCATGGAGCCGCCCTTGCCGTGCGAATAACCGCCGCGCCGGCCCGTCAACTCCGCCATGACGCCACGCGGCGACATGTCCATGGCCAGCATATGGCCGTGGTCACGGTAGGCGGTGATCATCTGGTCGCCGTCCTGCAGCGACATCTTCATGCCGGTGACGACGGCTTCCTGGCCGATATAAAGGTGGCAGAAACCGCCGATGAATCCCATGCCGTAAAGCTGGCCGGCCTTTTCCTCGAAACGCCGGATGAGCAGCATGCCCTTGTAGGCCGCGAACTCCTCCTGCTTGCTGAAATCAGCCGGCTTCGGCGTCGCCGGCACGGCGGTTTTGGACTCGGATTTCGATTTGGCAGGCGCTTTTTTGGCTGCAGTGGCCATGCATCACTCCCTGATGGCGTCTCTTCGCGGACATGAGAAGGGAGTTTTGCCTCCCACCTGATTGGGGAAAAGGCTAGCATGCCGAATGCCGTTCGGCCATGCGGAAAAATGCATGGCTGGCATGCATCTAAACACCTAGAATCATTGAAAATTAACTTGATTAACTGGAATTCAGTTAATCAATATTTCCCGGCCGCATGATGACGACCTCGTCGGCGTGCGAAAGGTTGAGCGCCCGGCGCGCCTGCTCGTCGAGCATGTCTTTCTCGAGCGTACCGTCATGCAACAGCTGCACGCGCCGCTCCAGTTCGGTCCGGCGACCTTTGACGGCATCGAACTGCGCCTGCAGATCCTGGGTCTGCGCCTGCAGCCGGTACTTCGAGTAAATCCCGAATTCGCCATGATAGGCGTGAAAGCCGAAATAGGCCAGCACGACGGCGCTGATCGTGGGAATGATCAGCCGGCCTGTGTTCGTCTGCTTGTGCTGGCGTGTCCACATGAAAGGAATCCTCGTCGCTCCTTTCTCGCTCGATTGTGCTTAATGGACGGTTACGGATTCGGTATTACCAGCGCCCATGGCGGCGATTCCATGCAAAAAGCAGTTCGGCGAACCGGTCATAGAGAAATCGCGTGACCGGCGCCGTCAGCGGATTGCCGAGCAGGCCGGCGATCCACCCCTCGCCCGGCGTGCGCCGCCATATCGCGAACATGACGTCGGCTCCGACGAGAAGGTTGCCGCCATCGTCCGTCGCGTGAAGCCGCCGCCTTATGTCGTCGATGGACGCGCCGAACCGGGCCAGCGCGCATGGCTCAAGATTTATATCGCGGAATTCGATGAAGCCGGCCTTCACGGCCTCGATCAGGCGGCGCTTCTGCCGCCTGATGCCGGCATCGCAGACCGGGCTACGAGTGTTGTACCATACGGTCAGCGTCATCCTGCGCCCTTTCGAGGGCTGGAAGACCCGATCAGGCCTTGAGGATCGACGTCCCGGCGTAGCGCGCCTGCCTGCCGAGTTCTTCCTCGATGCGGATCAGCTGGTTGTACTTCGCGGTGCGGTCGGAGCGGGCGAGCGAGCCGGTCTTGATCTGTCCGCAGTTCGTCGCAACCGCCAAGTCGGCGATGGTCGAATCCTCGGTTTCGCCGGAACGATGCGACATGACCGCCGTATAGGCCGCCTTGTGCGCGGTTTCGACGGCGTCCAGCGTTTCCGTCAGCGAGCCGATCTGGTTGACCTTGACGAGGATCGAGTTGGCGACGCCCATGCGGATGCCGTCGCGCAGCCGTGCGGTGTTGGTGACGAAGAGATCGTCGCCGACCAGCTGCACCTTCTTGCCGACGAGGTCGGTGAGATGCTTCCAGCCTTCCCAGTCGTCCTCGGCCATACCGTCCTCGATGGAGATGATCGGATAGTCGGCGGCGAGCTTGGCCAGGTATTTGGCCTGCGCCTTGGGATCGCGCGTCTTCTTCTCGCCTTCGTAGACGTAGTTGCCGTCCTTGAAGAATTCGGTGGCGGCGCAATCGAGGCCGAGCGCCACTTCCTCGCCGGGCTTGAAGCCCGCCTTCTCGATCGACTGCATGACGAAATCGAGCGCCGCCTGTGCGCTCTTCAAGTTCGGCGCGAAACCGCCCTCGTCGCCGACATTGGTGTTGTGGCCGGCATCCTTCAGCCGCTTCTTCAGCGTGTGGAAGATTTCCGAACCCCAGCGCACGGCTTCGCGCAGAGACGAGGCGCCGACCGGGATGATCATGAATTCCTGGAAGTCGATCGGATTGTCGGCATGGGCGCCGCCATTGATGATGTTCATCATCGGCACCGGCAGGACATGCGCGTTGGCGCCGCCGACATATTTGTAGAGCGGCAGGTCGGCCGCCTCCGCCGCCGCCTTCGCCACCGCCAGCGAAACGCCGAGAATCGCATTGGCGCCGAGGCGGCTCTTGTTCGGCGTGCCGTCCAGCTCGATCATGGTCTGGTCGATGTGGATCTGGTTTTCGGCTTCCATGCCGCCGATCGCCTCGAACAGTTCGCCGTTGACCGCCTCGACCGCCCGCTCGACGCCCTTGCCGAGATAGCGCGAGCCGCCGTCGCGCAGCTCCATGGCTTCATGCGCGCCGGTCGATGCGCCCGAGGGAACCGCCGCCCGGCCCATCGAGCCGTCCTCGAGAATGACATCGACCTCGACGGTCGGATTGCCACGGCTGTCCAGAATTTCACGGCCCACAATATCGACGATGGCGGTCATGGCGAGGTTCCCGGTGATCGGTTGGAGACGTGGCACGTCTTAGCCAAAGTGCCGCAAAAGGCAATCCGCCGCCGCAAATATTGCCGGCGGCAGGGTTGCATTTCCTGCCTCGGCTCAGGGGTTGGAACGCAAAAAGCCCGGGCACTGCCCGGGCTTTCCATTCAAAGCCTGTGGCGATCAGTTCCAGTAAGGCTGGACGCCATAATATTCATAAGAGGCGTTGCGAGCCGTTTCGCCGTCAGCGGTGGTGAGTTCCTTGATCGAATAGGCAGGCGCCGCCTTCAGCTGCTCCTTGCTGTACGGCACGACGTAGCCGCCCTTGTCTTCGTCATAGTCGAGGCTGGACCACGGAATGGCGTGGTATTTCTCGCCAATGCCGAGAAAACCGCCAAAACCGATGACAGCGAACATGATGCCGTTGGAGAGCTTGTCCAGCATCACGTCTTCGATGGAGCCGATGCTGTCGCCTTCGGTGTTGTACACCGACGTGCCGATAACACGCGAGGCGGAAATGGCTTCGGTGTGTCCTGTCTGGGTAGTCATGATTTACTCCTCGTCATTGTGTGACTGATGCGACGTCAATGACGAGACGGGACGAAAGTTCCGGACTTTTTCGGCGTAGAGGCGATCAATCCGTCAGGACGAAAGTCACTTTCATGTTGACGCGATAGGCGACGATCTTGCCGTCTTCGATCTCGACCTTCTGCTCCTGGACCCAGGCGCCCCGGACGTTCTTCAGCGTCTTGTTGGCGCGGTCGATGCCCCGCTCCAAGGCATCCTGAAAGCTCACCTTGGACGACGAGGTGATTTCGGTCACACGGGCTACGCTCATGATTTCCTCCTGACAATCCCCATCCGCCGGTCGAGCCTACAACTGCCGCCCGGCCACCACAAGCATAAGGCGAAACAGCAAACGCCTGGGGCAGGCTCCAGGCGCTTTCCTATGACCCTTTGGCGACCTGATCCAGCCGCATCAGCGTCTCCAGCAGCGCGGGCATGTCTTTCAGCGGCACCATGTTCGGGCCGTCCGAGGAGGTCGAATTGTCGGGGTCCTGATGCGTTTCGATGAACACGCCGGCGACGCCGACCGCGACGGCCGCCCGCGAGAGCGTCGCGACGAAACGTCTTTCGCCGCCGGACGAGCCGCCCTGCCCTCCGGGCTGCTGCACCGAATGGGTGGCGTCGAAGATCACCGGCGCGCCGATATCGGCCATGATCGGCAGCGCCCGCATGTCGGAGACCAGCGTGTTGTAGCCGAAGGAGGCGCCGCGCTCGGTGGTCAGCACATTCGGATTGCCGGAGTCGGTGATCTTGGCGACAACGTTCTTCATGTCCCACGGCGCCAGGAACTGGCCCTTCTTCACGTTGATGACCTTGCCGGTCTTGGCCGCGGCGACCAGCAGGTCGGTCTGGCGGCTGAGGAAAGCCGGTATCTGCAGCACGTCGACATGCGGGGCGACCAGCGCGCACTGCTCTTCCGAGTGGATGTCGGTGAGCACCGGAAGGCCGAATTCTTTCCGCAGATCGTCGAATATGGGCAGCGCCATTTCCAGCCCGGCTCCCCGTGTGGCGGAAAGCGACGTGCGGTTCGCCTTGTCGTAGCTCGTCTTGTAGACGAGGCCGATGCCAAGCTTGCCGGTCAGTTCCTTGAGCGCGCCCGCCATGTCGAAGGCGTGCTGGCGCGATTCGAGCTGGCAAGGACCGGCGATCAGCGCCAGCGGCGCGGCATTGTCGAAGGTGACGTTGCCGACGGTCACGGCTGCATTGGGCTTGCTCATGCTCTTTCCTCGAAAATAAAGATCGCGCCCTGACCGGGCGCGGCGTCGATGACAATATGGTGTTCGAAAATACGATATTCGACCGTGTTTGCGGAAAGAAGCCGCGCAACCGCGTCGCTGTCGGAAATCTGGAAGACCACCGCCGCGAATCGCAGGCCCGACGCCGATACCGGCTGCACCCCGAAGCGATCGCGAAATGCCTGCGGCGTCACAGTCGTGATCTTCGCGTTCGGCAGTGTGAGAATATCGGCACTCACGGCCCCGCCCGGAGCGCCTGCGGCAATCGTAAGGAATGCTGTCTCGACATCAGGGCCGGAACTGACGGCGACGACCTCGCGGATCGCGGCGGCCCCATTGGCATGTTTTTGGAGGGCGGCGCGATCCACCTCGGGCGCGTTCACCCGTTCACAAGCGAAGGCAAAACTGTCTGACGCCCCTCCGCCTGCCGCGAAGGCCAGCCGGAACGAAACCGTATCGCTTTTTCCCGCCGCATCGATGAACGGCCGTGAAAAATCCAGCCGGTTGCCGGCGGAAACCCCGGCCTCGACATAGCGCGCGTGATCGGCGTCGGCATCGTTCGTGCCGAAAACGATCGCCGAAAATCCGTCCTCGCCATGCACCGCGCGCCACGCACGGTCGCGTGCGACAAAGACGTTGCCTTCCGCCACCGCTTGCCCTGCCGCCACGGCGTCGCCAACGGCGAGCGGCTCCAGGAACGTGCCGTCGGCCAGATAGACGCAGCAGTTTTCCGTGCCGAAAGGATGCTTGCCACGGGGAGCGACCCTGAAGCCAAGCGCAGTCAGCCGCGCCCGTGCGACATCGAGGCTGGCGGTCGGCAGGACGAGATGATCGAGCGAATGGATCATGCGGTTCCTGTGCACGAACTGGATGAAGGGTTCAAGCAGGTCGTCGTTCCCGGTCCTGCCTTCTCGCCCTGCGATAGAAGGTGGCCGAGCCGGGACACGAGGCGTAGCGGGGGCTGCTGAGATCGACTCACATGCGGCTCGGTTCCCCGGTCCCCAATAAGCCCGCTCCGCATTGAATATCTTTAAGGCGGAAGGCACTTAATCGCGCGGTTTCCCTTCCGTAAGGTGAGGCGTACCCTTGTGTTCGTGCGGGAGACATCGCGCGGCTACAAGGGGACGAAACATGACAACCGATACGATAGCAGGGACCGGGTCGATACCGGGCGCATCGCCCGACCTCTACAATGAGGATCTGGCGCCGGCGGCGGTCCGCAACTGGGGACCATTCTCGATCTTCAACGTCTGGACTTCGGACGTTCACAGCCTGTGGGGCTACTATCTAGCAGCCAGCCTTTTCCTGTTCTGTGGCGGCTTCCTGAATTTCATCATCGCCATCGGCATCGGCTCGCTGATCATCTTCGTGCTGATGAATCTGATCGGCTATGCCGGCGTCAAGACGGGCGTGCCCTACCCCGTGCTCGCCCGCGCCTCGTTCGGCATCTGGGGCGCCAACGTGCCGGCGCTGGTGCGCGCCATCGTCGCCTGTTTCTGGTACGGCGCGCAGACGGCCGCCGCCTCCGGGGCCATCGTCGCGCTGCTTGTCCGCTGGCCGGCCTTCGCCGACTTCCACGCCAACAACCATATGCTCGGCCACTCGACGCTCGACGTCATCTGCTTCCTGGTGATGTGGGGCCTGCAACTGCTCATCATCCAGAAGGGCATGGAAACGGTTCGTCGCTTCCAGGATTGGGCCGGCCCCGCCGTGTGGGTAATGATGCTGATCCTCGCCATCTACCTGTGCGTCAAGGCGGGATCGTTCAGCTTCGTCAGCGACATTCCGATGGACGTGCTGCTGGACAAGACCAAGGATGCCGGCGTTCCCGGCACGCCGGGTTCGTTCGGCGCGCTGGCGGCGGTCGCGGCGATCTGGGTGACCTATTTCTCGGCGCTCTACCTGAACTTCTGCGATTTCGCCCGCTATGCGCCGGACAAGGCGGCGTTGCGCAAGGGCAATCTCTGGGGCCTGCCGGTGAACCTCATCCTGTTCTCGCTGGTCGCCGGCGTCACCACAATCGCCGCCTTCGACGTCTATGGCGAAGTGCTGCTGCATCCCGACCAGATCTCGGCCAAGTTCGATAGCTGGTTCCTGGCCGCGCTCGCCGCCCTCACTTTCGCGGTGGCGACGCTTGGCATCAACGTGGTGGCGAATTTCGTCTCGCCGGCCTTCGACTTCTCGAACGTCTTCCCGCGCAAGGTGGACTTCAAGAAGGGGGGCTACATCGCGGCGGTGATCGCGCTGCTGCTTTACCCGTTCGCACCGTGGGAAGGCAGCGCCGCCTCCTTCGTCAACGTCATCGGCGCGACGATGGGGCCGATCTTCGGCATCATGATGGTGGACTATTACCTGATCCGGAAGGGCGAATTGGATGTGGTCGGCCTCTACATGGAAGACGGCGAATATCGCTTCCAGAACGGCTGGCACGTCAACGCCTTCATCGCCGCCGCGATCGGCGCGGTGTTCTCGTCGATCCTGCCCAACTTCACCGACTGGCTGCCGGCCTGGTGGGGCGTCTACGGCTGGTTCTTCGGCGTGGCGATCGCCGGCGCGGTTTATTACGTGCTGCGTTCGGCCGCGCTCGGCTCGGGCGCCAGAACGGCACGGGCCTGATGGTAACGAGGGCCGCGCACCAGCGCGGCCCTTTTCATTTTCCTGTCCGGGCTGACAGCGCCTTCTCGAACCAGCAATGAGCGTAGGGATTGTCGTTGTAGCGGTCGATCTCGATATAGCCGTGCCGCCGGTAGAGCGCCTGCGCCTCCGTCAGTGCGCGGTTGGTGTCCAGCCGCACGCGCCGGAAGCCCCACTGCAGTGCCACCGATTCGAGCTGGTCGAGCATCCGCCGCGCCAGGCCGAGCCCCCGCGCCTCGGGCGCGATCCACATGCGCTTGATTTCCGCCGTTTCGTCGTCCAGCCGCAGCAGCGCCGCGCAGCCAACCGGTCGGCCATCCAGCCGCGCCAGCAGGAACAGGCCGGCCGGCGGCGTCATTTCGGCGGCGGAGACCGACTTGCCGGCCTGCGGATCGAAACCATCGTCAAAGCGCACCGCCAGTTCGGCGAAATACTGCTCCAGGCACCAGCCGGCGTCATTTGAAGAGGATGGCCCGGCTTCTATCGTGATGCGCGCGGCATCCAGCAGCCGCCGTACCTCGTTCATCGCCGCGACCAGCCGACTTCGGCGCGCTGCGTCCAGCGGCATCAGAAACGAGGCGGCCAGATCGTCGGAAAGCCTGTCATAGGCGCGGAACTCCTTGCGGCCCGCTGCCGTAAGAACCGCGCGTCTTGCCCGTGCATCGCGCATCGATTTTTCGACGGTTACCAGCTTCTGCTGTTCGAGCGAGCGCAACAGCCGGCTCATATAGGCCGAGTCCAGGCCAAGCGTGGCGCGCAGCTCACTCACGTATCTGCCCTGCTCGCCGATCTCGAAGATCAGCCGCGCCTCACCAAGCGGCCTGCCCCGGCTCAGATAGCTGTCCTGCAGCACGCCGATGCGCTGGGTCACGGCGCGATTGAACTGGCGGATTTCACGTATGTCGTTCTGGTCCATTTACCTGACTTAAGTCAGGTATTTCGCCATTGCAAGGCTCGAAGGCTAATGAGCGCTAGGCTTCCCTCATCTCGGAAGCGAGCCGAAATACAATCGCCGCCTCAGCCTGTCACCATTTCCGCCAGCTTGCGCACCGTGTTCCAGTTGCGCGAGGTGCCGACGCCGAACCGCTTGTGGTTGGAGGCGGTGAGCAGGCGTGAATTGGGCGTGGCCCGGGAAAAGAACAGCCAGATGTCGCCGCCGACGATCCGCAGTTTCTCGTCCGGCGCGACCGCGGCCTTCAACTGGTTCTCCACCTCGTCCGGGACCGGTTTACGCATCACGCGCACCGCGACTTGGGCAGGCGTTGCGAGCGATTCCGCCGGAAACGGATTGCCTTGCGCGAGTTTCTTCCAGGCGTCGGCCGGGCGCACGACGATGTCGACATGGCGACCGAAGGTTTTCTTAAAAGCGATTTCGAGGCTCGCTTCGAGTTTCGCGACAGGGGTGTTCTCGGCTTCGAAAACCAGATTGCCGGTGGCGGCCAGCGTGCGGGGATTCCGCAGGCCGAGCGATACGGCCATGTCCTTGAGATCGGCCATCACCACGCGCCGCTGCGGCGTCAGCACGATGCTGTAGAGGAGCGCGACGTAAGTTGGCACCAACTCACCCGATCAGCTTGTCGTATTCGGCGTGAGTGCCGATCCAGAACCAGACGAGATCGTCATCCTTCCTGACTGCTACCGCCCTGTAGGTACGGCCGATACGAACCGACCAATATCTGCCAACCTGTTTGAAATGCAGTGAGGGATGGAATGGATCTGATTTGAGCCGTCGGAAATTGACGTCGGCCTGCCGCTGTACAGCTCTAGGCAAAATTGCGTAGGCATCCCAGAATGCGGATGCGGCATGATGCTTCAAAGAGGCCTGGTCCGTCCGGCCGCCAATTCGGCGAGCGCTTCTTCAGCGCGTTTGTCCAACTTGCCGGCCTTGGCATCCGCCTCGATCTGGCGATCCCAACGCTCTGCCCGGAGATTTTCGAACCATTCGACGAATGCTTCGAATTCCTTGCCTTCCAGCGCCTCGACGGATTTGGCTATCTGTTCGATCTTACCCATGAGGCCATTCTACCACATTGGCCCAACCGACGTCGACGGCCTCACACCAACCTAGACTGCTCCACCGCCGCGTTGATGAATGAAGCGAACAGCGGATGCGGCTCCAGCGGCCGGCTCTTCAGTTCGGGGTGGTACTGCACGCCGATGAACCAGGGATGGTCGGGATATTCGACCGTCTCCGGCAATACGCCGTCGGGCGACATGCCGGCGAACACGAGGCCGCAATCCTCCAGCCGCTCCTTGTAGTCGATATTGACTTCGTAGCGGTGGCGGTGGCGCTCGGAAATCTCGGTGTCGCCATAGATGTCGGCGATCTTCGATCCGGACGACAGCCGCGCATCGTAAGCGCCGAGACGCATGGTGCCGCCGAGGTCACCCGTTTCGCGGCGCTTCTCAAGCATGTTGCCCTTCAGCCATTCGGTCATCAGCCCGACGACCGGCTCGCCGGTGGCGCCAAACTCGGTAGACGATGCGGACTCGATACCAGCCAGCGACCGTGCAGCCTCGATGCAGGCCATCTGCATGCCGAAGCAGATTCCGAAATACGGCACCTTGCGCTCGCGCGCGAACTTGGCCGCCAGGATCTTGCCTTCCGAGCCGCGCTCGCCGAAGCCGCCGGGCACCAGGATGCCGTGAACCTTCTCCAGCCAGGGCGCCGGGTCCTCCTTTTCGAAAATCTCGCTCTCGATCCAGTCGAGCTTGACCCGGACCCGGTTGGCCATGCCGCCATGCGACAGCGCCTCGATCAGCGACTTGTAGGCGTCCTTCAGGCCGGTGTATTTGCCGACGATGGCGATGGTGACTTCGCCCTCGGGATTGTGAATGCGCTCGGACACACCCTGCCACGGCTCCATGCGGGGCTTCGGCGCAGGCTCGATGCCGAATGCCGCCAGAACCTCGGAATCCAGCCCTTCCTTGTGATAGGCGATCGGCACGTCGTAGATGTGGCCTACGTCGAGCGCTTGGATGACGGCGCTCTCGCGCACGTTGCAGAACAGCGACAGCTTGCGCCGCTCTTCCTTGGGGATCGAGCGGTCGGCGCGCACCAGCAGAATGTCGGGCGCGATGCCGATGGAGCGGAGCTCCTTGACCGAATGCTGAGTCGGCTTGGTCTTCAACTCGCCGGCGGCCGGAATCCACGGCATCAGTGTCAGGTGGACATAGACCGCATTGTTGCGCGGCAGGTCGTTGCCGAGCTGGCGGATCGCTTCCAGGAACGGCATCGCCTCGATGTCGCCGACCGTGCCGCCGATCTCGCAGATGACGAAATCGTACTCGTCATTGCCTTCGAGGACGAAATTCTTGATCTCGTCGGTGACGTGCGGGATGACCTGCACGGTGGCGCCGAGATAGTCGCCGCGCCGCTCACGCTCGATGATGTTCTTGTAGATGCGGCCGGTGGTGATGTTGTCCTGCTGGTTGGCGGAGCGGCCGGTGAAACGCTCGTAGTGGCCGAGGTCGAGATCGGTCTCGGCCCCATCGTCGGTCACGAACACCTCCCCATGCTGATAGGGTGACATCGTGCCCGGATCGACATTGAGATAGGGGTCGAGCTTGCGGATGCGCACGCGGTAACCTCGCGCCTGCAGCAGTGCTCCGAGAGCCGCCGCGGCTATGCCTTTGCCAAGGGAGGAAACCACGCCGCCGGTGATGAATACATATCGGGCCATGGGAGTCATCGCTTAACGCTGCCGGACCGATTCCGCCAGAAGAAAAACCACTGCGAACGGTTTTTCCATAACGCGATGCTTGACCGGCCAAAACGAAAGGGCCGGCGGATCGCCGGCCCTCCGAAGAAAATGTTCCGATCGTCAGAGAATGACGACCTTGGCTCCCACGGGCACACGGCGGTACAGGTCCATGACGTGCTCGTTGATCATGCGGAAGCAGCCATTGGATGCGCTGGTGCCGATGGTCTGCGGCGCAATGGTGCCGTGGATGCGCAGGTGCGTGTCCTTCTTGCCGTCATAGAGGTAGATGGCGCGGGCGCCGAGCGGGTTCTGGCCACCGCCGGGCATTCCATCCTTGTACTGGCCATAATGCTTCGGCTCGCGTTCCTGCATCTCCTTGGTCGGGATCCAGCGCGGCCATTCCTGCTTGTCGCCGACAGCGACGCTGCCCTTGAACTGCAGGCCTTCCTTGCCAACGGCAATGGCGTAGCGACGGGCCGTCGAGGACGAATCGACAAGATAGAGCCGGCGTTCACTGGTATTGATGACGATTGTGCCAGGAGCGTAGCCGCTGAAGCTGACTTCCTGCGGCTCGAATTCCGGCTTGACCTTGAAGGGCCGCTTCGCCTGCCTCTTTTGCAACGCCGCATCGAGCGCACGGGTTTCTGGCAGCAGCGAAATCGACGAGGCCGACGCACCGCCCCCAAACAGACCGGCGAAAAGGCCGCCTGTCGGACGGGCTGCATCACGCGATTCGCTGCGCAATTCGCCATTGTTGCCGGTCAGCGCCACATTCATCGCTTCCGCTGGCAGCACCTCTTCGCGTTCCTGCTCGACCTTGGCCGGCTTGATCGGATCGAAAAGCTTGATCGACTGCCTGGGCGCGGCCTTGGTCTCGGCGACCTGCTCGGTCTTGCCCTTGGCTCCGCTGCGCTCCAGTTTTTTGGCGAGGAATGCCTCGCGTTCAGCCTGGGCGCGCGCCTTGGCTGCTTCACGCATGGCGAGCTTCTTGGCTTCGATCGCCTTTTCCCTGGCAACCAGCCTGTCGGCCTGAATCTTGGCCTCAAGTTCGGAAATACGCGCCAGATCGGTGTCGGTCGGCTTCTTTTTCCGCTTGAGAAGCTTGAGTTCGGCCGCGTCGCTTTTCTTTGCGGCAACGGTGACGACGTCTGTTTTGACCACTGCCTCGGGGGCAGAAGTCGGCATGGCTGCGTAAGCCGGCGCACCGGAAACGAGCGCGGCGCAGAGGCCGGCGAAAATGAAGCTGCGAAGCTGCATGGCGAAGATCCGATCAGATATGCTTGTTGCCCACGGCATCGCACGGCACTCACAGAGCACCGGGTGGCCGCAAAAAAGCTATAATCGATTGAGGCAACGGGCCTCAAGCGGCCCATAGGTCAGGAACAGATCGAATCTTCGTGATCGTGCGGCATTTGCCGCAACTGTGACCAAACAACAACAGCCGGTGGCATAATTCGCTGAGGCCCATTCCGAAAAGCACGCAGCAATTCTCGGAAAGGATCACGCTTCATCGAGCTGTTTGCCGCCTTTGTACCCTGCGAGGCGATTTCGCCGCGCGGCAAAAAGCTCTGAACGGAACCGGCTACTGGTTGGGAACCTGCGGCTGCGCGGGCTGCGCCGCGGGAGACGAGGCGGGCGGGGTAACGCCGGACGCCGGAGGCGTGACCGGAGCAGCCGCTCCCGGCTGCTGCGCCGCAGGAGCATCGTTGCCCGAGGGCGGCGTCGGCGCGGTGTTGCCGGACGGAGCGGCAGGCGTCGCCGTGCCCGGAAGCTGGTCGAGCACGCCGTTGCCGCCACCGTTCTGCTGCGTCGCCGGCGCCCGGTCGAGAATGTCGATCGGCTTATCGCCATAGCGCGCCAGAATGGACAGGATCAGCGACGTCGCGAAGAACGCGGCCGCCAGGATCGCCGTCGCGCGCGTCAGCGCATTGGCCGCCCCACGGGCGGTCATGAAGCCGGAGCCGCCGCCGATACCCAGACCGCCGCCTTCGGAGCGCTGCAGCAGCACGACGCCAACGAGGGCCAGCACCACCATAAGATGGACGACGATCAGTATGGTTTCCATTGCATATCCCGGCAAAGCGTTCGGCCCGCGCGAACGCGACCGCTGAATTGGAGCCGGCTCTTACAATGCTTTGACGGCATTTCCAAGCCCGCGCCCGGAATATGGGAATTGACCGCCCTTATGCAATGTTTTTTGGCTGAAGGAGCGGGCCCTGTCAGGATCGGTAGGCGTCGGCGATGCCGAGGAAATCGGCGGCCTTGAGGCTGGCGCCTCCGACCAGGGCGCCATCGACATTGTCGATCGTCAGCAGTTCGCGCGCATTGGATGGCTTGACCGAGCCTCCGTAGAGAATGCGGATTTTCCCGGCGGTTGCGGCTCCAAGCTTGCTGGCAAGCTCGGCGCGCACATGCGCGTGCGCCTCCGCCACGTCGGCGACGGTGGGAACCAGCCCCGTGCCGATCGCCCAGACAGGCTCATAGGCGATGATCGTCGACGCCTGCGTTGCGCTGGCCGGAACCGAGCCGGCGATCTGGCGCGACAGGATATCGAGCGTGGCGCCGACTTCCCGTTCGGCTCGCGTCTCGCCGATGCAGATGACCGCCACCAGCCCGGCCCTCCATGCGGCCACGGCCTTGGCCTGCACCATCGCGTCGGTCTCGCCGTGATCGGTCCGGCGCTCCGAATGGCCGACAATGACGTGGCTTGCGCCGGCATCCTTCAGCATTTCTGCAGAAATATCGCCGGTATGCGGCCCGCTTTCCTCGGCGTCGCAATTCTGTCCGCCGGTATGAACCGGTGTGCGCGAAAGAATTTCCGCCGCACGGGTGAGCAGGGTCGCCGGCACGCAGACCAGCGCCTCGGTCGCCGCGTCCAGCCCGCTCATGAAGCCATTGCCGATCATCAGCAGTTCGTTGAGCGAAGCGCTGGTGCCGTTCATTTTCCAATTGCCGGCGACAAGCGGGCGAATTCCTGGCGTCATGGCGATATGCTCTCCGGTGACCTGCAATGGACACTTTCACTACCAAAATCAGGCCACAAAGCAATCGACACTGGCCCGGAAGGACGCTATTGCGCTCCTTCGGGCAAATTCGGAACACAATATGCTTGGTAGTTTGAGAAACGTGGCGGGAACCTGGGTCGCCAAGGGGCTGCTCTTCCTGTTGGTGATCAGCTTCGCTGTCTGGGGCATTTCCGGCCGCCTCCTGGGCACGGTTGCCGGACACCATTCAGTCGTTGTTGCCGGAGGAACGTCGGTATCCGTTAACGAATACCGGCTCGCCTACGATCGACAGCTCTCGCTCATGTCGCAGCAGTTCGGCCAGAGGCTGACGCGCGAGCAGGCCAATACGCTCGGCATCGATGGCCAGGTGCTGACGCAGCTTGTATCCGGAGCGGTGCTCGACGAGCAGGCGCGCAAGCTGGGTCTGGGCCTTTCCAAGGACCGGCTGGCGCAGCTCACCTTCGATGATCCCGCCTTCCACGGTCCCGACGGCAGGTTCGATCGCCAGACGTTCGAATATCTCCTGCGCCAGATCGGCATGCGTCCGGAAGACTACCTCAAGAACCGCTCCCAGGTCGCCGTGCGCCAGCAGATCGTCGAAGCCGTTTCAGACGGCATGAAAATGCCGGATACCTTCATGAAGGCGGTCGCGCTCTATCGCGGCGAAGACCGCACCGTGGAGTATCTGGTCCTGCCCAAGTCGCTGGTGGAACCCATCGAAGCGCCCTCCGACAGCGCGCTTTCGACGTATTTCGACCAGAACAAGAAGACCTACGCGGCGCCTGAATACCGCAAGTTCTCCTACGTCCGGCTCGAGCCGGAAGACATCATGGATCTGAGCGCGGTCAGCGACCAGCAGGTGGCCGAGGACTATGAGAAGAACAAGGCGCGCTACACGACACCGGAAACGCGCACCATCGAACAGCTTGTGTTCAAGTCGGCCGACGACGCCAAGGCGGCGTTCGATTCGCTGAAAAGCGGCGCGACCTTCGACAAGCTTGTAACTGCGGAAGGCAAAACCCAGGCCGATACCCTGCTCGGCACGCTGCCGAAGGACAAGATCGCCGACAAGGCCGTCGCGGACGCCGCCTTCGCGCTGAACGTCAACGAGGTCAGCCCGGTCGTCCAGGGCTCCTTTGGCCCGGTGCTCCTGCGCGTTACCGACATCAAGCCGGAGGTGGTCAAGCCGGTTGCGGAGGTGTCCCAGCAGATCAAGAAGGATCTTGCGCTTGCCGAAGCCAGCCGCATCCTGCTCGATGTGCACGATTCTTATGAAGACGCCCGCGCCGGCGGCGCTTCCATGCAGGAAGCCGCCGACAAGCTGAAGCTCAAGGTGGTCACCATCGATGCCATCGACCGCTCCGCGCGCAAGCCGGATGGCGCGGTCATCGAGACCCTGCCCGAATCGGCCTCGCTCATTCGTTCCGTCTTCGACGCCGAAACCGGCATCGAGAATGAAGGCCTGACGACCGCCGACAATGGCTATGTCTTCTATGAGGTCAGCGGCATCACCCCTGCCCGCGACCGGACGCTGGATGAAGTGCGCCAGAAGGTCGTCGCCGACTGGACCGCGGCGGAAACGTCCAAGCGGCTTACCGCCAAGGCGGAAGAACTCGAAAAGCGGGCCAAGGACGGCACGGCCCTCGACGCCATCGCCGGCGAGCTCAAGCTCGAAAAGCAGACCAAGCGCGGATTGAAACGCGAGGCCGACGACGCCGACTTCGGCAAGGACGGCACCGCCGCCATGTTCGGCGTCGGCGAAGGCGGCACCGGCGTCGTGGCGGCCCCGACGGGCGAGGCCAAGATCCTGTTCAAGGTGGCGGAAGTCTTCGAGCCGGCCGGCGCGGACGCCAGCACCGTACCGGCGGAAGCACAGAAATCCTTCGCCTCCGGCCTGTCGGACGATCTGCTCGATCAGTTGGTCGCGCAGTTGCAGACGCAGTACAGCGTGCAGATCGACCAGACCGCGATGACCCAGGCGCTCGCCCAATGAGCGCACTGAAGCCGCATATCGCCAAGGTTGCGGTTGGCGACGTCCTGTCCTTCGACGAGGCGCGCGAGGCGTTTGAGGTCATCATGTCCGGCGACGCCACGCCCGGCCAGATCGGGGCTTTCCTGATGGCGCTGCGCGTGCGCGGCGAAAGCGTGCATGAGATTTCCGCCGCGGTCGCCACCATGCGCGCCAAGATGCTGCGGGTCGATGCACCCGCCGGCGCGATCGACATCGTCGGAACCGGCGGCGACGGACTGCATAGCGTGAATATCTCCACCGCTTCCGCATTCGTCATCGCCGCATGCGGCGTTCCGGTCGCCAAGCACGGCAATCGGGCGCTGTCTTCGTTGACCGGAGCCGCCGATGTCCTGGCCGCGCTCGGCGTCAACATCGAACTGCAACCGGAGGCGATCAGCCGCTGCATCCACGAGGCCGGTGTCGGCTTCATGTTCTCGCCGTCGCATCATCCGGCGATGAAACATGTCGGGCCGACGCGCGTCGAACTGGGCATCCGTACCATCTTCAACCTTATCGGTCCGCTTTCCAATCCCGCCTGCGTCGACCGCCAGATGGTCGGCGTCTTCTCGCCCGAATGGACCATTCCGGTCGCCGAGACACTCAAGGCGCTTGGCACCCAATACGCCTGGGTGGCGCATGGCGACGGTTATGACGAGATCACCACGACCGGTGAAACGCAGGTGGCGGAACTGTCCGACGGGACGATCCGCACCTTCACGCTGACTCCGGAGGCTTTCGGCATCGCCCGCCACACCCAGGAAGAGCTCAATGGCGGCGACGCGGCTTTCAATGCCAATGCGCTGCGCACCATGCTCGAAGGAGCGCCCGGCGCGTTCCGCGATACGGTTCTGATGAATGCCGGCGCCGGTCTCGTGGTCGCCGGCAAGACCGCCAAGCTCGCAGAAGGCATCGCCATGGCCGCCGAGGCGATCGACAACGGCCGGGCGGTTGCCGTCCTCGACAAGCTTATCGCTGTTTCCAACAGGTAACGCGATGGCCGATATCCTGAAAAAGATCGAAGCCTACAAGCGCGACGAGATCGCGGACGCCAAGGCCCGCGTCCCGCTGGCGGAAATCAAGGCGCGCGCCGCCGATGCCAGCGCGCCCCGCGGCTTCATCGCCGCTCTGGAGACCAAGCGCGCAGCCGGCAAGATAGGTTTGATCGCCGAGATCAAGAAGGCGAGCCCTTCCAAGGGCCTCATCCGCGCCGATTTCGATCCGCCTTCTCTCGCCGCGGCCTATGCGAAGGGCGGCGCGGCGTGCCTGTCCGTGTTGACCGACCGGCCCTCCTTCCAGGGCGCGCCGGAGTTCCTGACCGGGGCCCGCAACGCCGTGTCCCTGCCGGCGCTGCGCAAGGATTTTCTCTTCGACCCCTATCAGGTCCATGAGGCGCGGGCCTGGGGCGCCGACGCCGTCCTCATCATCATGGCCAGCGTCGATGACGCGATGGCGGCCGAACTTGAGGATACGGCGTTTTCGCTCGGCATGGACGTTCTCATCGAAGTGCATGACGAAGCCGAGACCGAGCGGGCGCTTCGGCTGAAATCAAGGCTGATCGGCATCAACAATCGCGACCTGCGCACCTTCGAGACGACGTTGCAGACCTCGGAACGGCTCGCCTCGATGATCCCGAACGATCGCCTGCTGGTGTCCGAAAGCGGCATCTTCACCAATGAAGATTGCCGCAGGCTGCAGAAAAGCGGGATCGATACCTTCCTGGTCGGCGAAAGCCTGATGCGGCAGCCCGACGTGACGCAAGCGACGCGCGCGCTGCTCAGCCTCGACATCGCCGCGGCGCAGGCCTGAGATGGCCGGCGATTCCCTGCCCGTCCCAGGCCTCACCCATATCGGCGCCACCGGCGAAGCCAACATGGTCGATGTCGGCGGCAAGGCCGAGACTGTTCGCTTCGCGGTGGCCGAAGGGTTCGTCTCCATGCAGCCGGAAACGCTGCGCATGATCCTCGACGGCAATGCCAGGAAGGGCGACGTGCTGGGCACCGCGCGCATCGCCGGCATCATGGCCGCCAAGAAGACGCATGAGCTGATCCCGCTCTGCCACCCGCTTCTGCTGACCAAGGTGTCGGTGGAGATCGAGCCCGACGAAAGCTTGCCGGGCTTGCGCGTGACGGCGCAAGCCCGCGTAACCGGCAAGACGGGCGTGGAAATGGAAGCGCTGACGGCAGCCTCCGTCGCCTGCCTGACCATCTACGACATGGCCAAGGCCGTTGACCGGGCCATGGTCATATCCGGCATTCGGCTGAAGCTGAAAAGCGGCGGAAAATCAGGCGATTACGAGGCGGCGTGATGGCGCTTGTTCCCGTCGCCGAAGCACTGCAGCGCCTGCTGGACGGCGTTGAGCCCTTGCCCGCCGAGAACGTCGCGCTGCACGAGGCTTTCGAGCGTGTCCTTGCACAGCCTCTGGTCGCCCGGCGTACCCAGCCGCCCTTCCACGCTTCCGCCATGGACGGCTACGCGGTCAAGGCGGCCGATGTGTCGACCGCGCCCGCCCGGCTCACCGTGATCGGCGCCGCGCCCGCTGGCCAAGGATTTACCGGTACTGTGGAGCGCGGCCAGACAGTGCGTGTCTTCACCGGCGCGCCGCTGCCGGCGGGCGCCGACACGGTCGTCATCCAGGAAAACGTCCGCGCCACCGGCAACGGCAACGTCGAGGTGCTGGAGCCCACCAGCCCTGGCCGCAATGTCCGCAAGGCCGGCCTCGATTTTGCCGACGGCGACGTCGTCCTTGAAAGAGGCCGGCATCTCGATCCCGCGGCCCTTTCGCTGGCGGCTTCGGCAAACTATCCGCGAGTCCCCGTCATCGGCCAGCCGCTCGTCGCCATCATCGCCACCGGCGACGAATTGATGCTGCCGGGCGCTGAACTCGGGCCAGACCAGATCATCTCGTCCAATGCCTATGGCGTCGCCGCCGCGGCCCGCTCGGTTGGCGCGCAAGCCCTTGATCTCGGCATCGCCAAGGACAGCAAGGACGCCATCGCAGCCTTGGTGCGCAAGGCGGTGGCGGCTGGCGCAAACGTCATCGTCACGCTCGGCGGCGCGTCCGTCGGCGATCACGATCTCGTCCACGACGTGCTCACCGGCGAAGGCATGACGCTCGATTTCTGGAAGATTGCCATGCGTCCCGGAAAACCGCTGATGTTCGGGCGCATGGGGCCAATCCGCTGCGTCGGCTTGCCTGGCAACCCGGTGGCGAGCCTCGTTTGTACGCAGCTGTTCCTCAAGCCGCTGCTGGCCCGCCTTGGCGGGCGGCAATTCGTGCAAGACATCCGCGAGGCACAGCTTGCCGCCCCGATGGCCGAAAACGACCAGCGCCAGGACTATGTGCGCGCCGTCGTCCACGATGGAGCAAGCAGCCTAACGGCGACGCCTTTCAGCGTGCAGGATTCGTCCATGCTGCGCATGATGGCCGACGCCAACGGCCTGATCGTGCGCGAGCCTTTCGCCCCCGCCGCCGCGGCCGGGGACCCTTGCAAGGTGTTGATGCTGCGCTGACGTCCGCGTGGCGGCGGGCTTGCTGAACAAAACGTCAACACATTCATTAAACTTTAAACGGTTGCGGAACACAACTGGAACAGATAGTGTTTGTTCTGGGTTTGTTTTTTCGATTCTGTTCGACACCCTTGGGGGGCCGCAATGCTGACGCGCAAGCAACATGAACTGCTTCTTTTCATCCATGAAAGGCTGAAGGAAAGCGGCATTCCCCCTTCCTTCGACGAGATGAAGGAGGCGCTGGATCTGGCTTCGAAGTCAGGCATCCACAGGCTCATCACGGCGCTGGAAGAGCGAGGCTTCATCCGCCGGCTGCCGAACCGCGCCCGCGCCCTGGAAGTGCTTCGCCTGCCGGATTCGATCGCGCCAGGTCTCAACGCCGCGCGGAAATTCTCGCCCGGAATTATCCAGGGTGGCCTCGGCAGGCCGCAGCCGAAGGAGCCGACCCGTCTGCAGGCCGCCGGCAACGACGACGATGCCGCCGCCGCCATTTCCATTCCCGTCATGGGCCGCATCGCCGCCGGCGTGCCGATCGACGCCATCCAGCACAAGACCCATTCGATTTCCGTGCCGCCGGACATGATTTCGGGCGGCGAGCACTACGCGCTCGAGGTCAAGGGCGATTCGATGATCGAGGCCGGCATTTTCGACGGCGACACGGTCATCATCCGCAACGCCAACACCGCCAGCCCCGGTGAGATCATCGTCGCCCTGGTGGACGACGAGGAGGCGACCCTCAAGCGCTTCCGCCGCAAGGGCGCATCCATCGCGCTGGAAGCGGCGAACCCCGCCTATGAAACCCGCATCTTCGGCCCCGACCGGGTCAAGGTGCAGGGTCGGCTGGTCGGGCTGATCAGGCGCTACTGATCCGGATCAGGGCCTTGGCTTGGCTTGGCGTATCGAATACGACACGCGGCTTGGAGTTTGCCGCGCATGGTTGCGTCATTCATCTTCCGAATTTTGCTCGTCTTCCGCGTTTCGTCTTTGACGGCTCGCGTCCTGGCGTGACCGGCGCTCGAACGGCGGCAGCCCCCTCGCCTCGCGCGAGAACTGTCGCTGCACGTGCCAGGGCCGGTAGTCGCCAACGATGGCGAACTGGATTTCCGCTGGCGCGGCGGCTGACTGCGAAGCGAAATACACGGCGGCGCTGCCCGATTGCGCAAGCTCCTGTCTGGTGATGACCGCAACCAGCGGATCATGGCAGGGATCGGAAGCCGTTGCGTCGTCGATGACGATCAAGGCCGCAAATCCACAGGCATTGCGGGCCGACCGTTCGTCCTTCACCCGCGCCACGATTGCCCCCGAGACGTGCCGCGCCACGCAACTGTCCGGAGTGCAGAGAAATGGCGTGCCGGGCGGGAGGTCGAGCGCGCCGGTTGTGGCCAGCCTTGTTTCTTCGCCTTTGAGGGTTTCGGGCCCGATCACAGTTTCCGCATCAAGCGCGCGACGCCAGTTGTCGATGGTGAACTGGTTCGGCTTCGGCCGATTGACCGCGAGTTCGCCGCCGCCGATCGGCATGGCGATCAGATGCGCATCCTCCGAGACCAGGACGTCCGGCGTTCGCACGCTCGGCATGGCGAGTATGCCGCCAAGCGCGAACGGAATGGCCGCCAGGCGCAGCCGGGTCGTCGCCACGGTCGCGATCACCAGCGCGACGGTGACGAGCAGGACGGACTGGATGGACACCAGCCCCACCGCATCGACTGGCGACCGCACGGAAATCCAATCGGAGATGGCGATCATCGCCGTCAGCCCCTTTCCCATCACGTAGAGAAATGGCCCGTCGGCGCCGAACGGCATGGCGATGGCGGAGAGCACCGCGAAGGGCATCACCGCCAGCGAGACGATGGGCATCACGGCGAGGTTGGCGAACAGGCTGAGCGGCGACACGCGCTGGAAGTGCCACATGGCGAACAAGGCGGTGGCGCTGCCGGCGATGATCGTGGTCGCGGCGATGCCGACCCCGGCGCTGAAGAACCGGCCCGTGAGATCGGCGAGGAGTGAGCGCTCCGCCGGCGGGCCGCTTGAGCTTTTGGTCGCGCGGTAGTCCGACCACCACGCATAGGCGCCAACCAGCGCCGCGGTCGCGGCGAACGACATCTGGAAGCTGGGGCCGACCACCTCGTGCGGCGACACCAGGATGACGATGACCGCCGAGATGGCGAGGTTGCGCATGGTCAGCGCCGCGCGATCGAACAGCACCGCCGTCAGCATCACCGCCAGCATGATGAAGCTGCGCTCGGCGGCGACGACGACGCCCGAAATGGAAAGATACGCCGCGATCGAAAACAGCGCCGCCGCGGCGGCATATTTCTTCACCGGGCGTCGCGAAGAAAAGCCGGGAAACAGCGCGAAGGCGGCGCGCAGCATCACCATCACCGTGCCGGCGACCAGCGCCATGTGCAGCCCGGAAATCGAGATGATGTGGTAGATGCCGGTGCGCCGCATCGCCTCGTTGATCGGCTCGGGAATGCCGGCGCGCACGCCGACCATGAGGGCGGCGGCGATTTCGCCTTCCGGTCCGCCAATGGTGGCGCGGATGCGGCCTGCGATGGCGTCGCGGATATTCTGCACCGCCGTCGCCAGCCGCGCCTTGAGCGGCACCTCCTTGATTGGCTCCAGCTTGGGATTGCTGAGGAAAAAGCCGCTGCCGCCCAGGCCCTCGAAATAGCTTTCGAAGGAGAAGTCGTAGCCGCCCGGCCGCACCGGCCCGGTCGGCGGCAAAAGTCGCACGAAACCGCTGACCTGCGATCCCGCCATTGTTCCGGCCGGGATGGCGCGGGCCGACAGCCGCACGCGCTCCGGCTGGTAACGCAGCTTCGGCCGCGCGGTCGAAATCACGTCCAGCGTCAGCCGCACCCGGCCGCTGGCCAGTTCGTCGATTGAAACCACCCGACCGGTCAGGCGCGTGGAAATGTCCGACCCGAGCGTCTCGCCGCCGCCCCGCCAGGTCTCGACCTTCGCCGCCAGAACGCCGAGCGCGCAAAAGAACCCCACAGCGAACAAAAGATGCATTTTCGGCCGCGAGCGGCAGGCGAGCATCAGGCAGGCCAAAGCCACGACGCACATGACCGGCTGCAGGAAACCGGGTTCGGATGCCAGCGCGAAATAGAACAGGGCGCCAGTGGCCAGGAAGACAGGAACGAGCAGGAAGCCGACGCCTCGGTCGAGTTCCGTACCGGAGGCCATGGCAAGGCCGCGGACAAGGTCATGGACGGAAATCCGGCCAAGACTTTGCGCCAGCCGCCATCTGGCCGGACCGGGCCGGGAAAGCTGGATCTTTCCGGGCAGATATTCCGCGGGAAGGATTTCACCTTGAGGGGCAGGTCCGTGCGCCGGCTCCCGCAACGGCGACGCTGCCGCGCCGTCATCGGCTGTGACCGGCGAGCTTCGCATAGCCGCGGTATCTACCCGCAAGCCGGCATGAGAATCCGGCGCCGGCGTCGGCGCGAACAGCGACCGTTCGCTGACGTCGCGGTCAGCTTTCCCGCTGTCTTTGCCGCCCCGGCCCTGCCCCGCCATCGGGTCTGCCCCTTGCGCCCCTGCCCCCCTATGCTACATGAACGCCCGGCGCGGAAAAGTCCGCCAATGCCCGAAGGTTCTGAAGAGTTCTATGTCCGAAACGGTCGTTACCCGCTTTGCCCCCTCGCCCACCGGCTATCTCCATATCGGCGGCGCGCGTACAGCGCTGTTCAACTGGCTCTATGCCAGGCATACGGGCGGCACGATGCTGCTGCGCATCGAGGATACCGACCGCGAACGCTCCACCGATGCGGCCACCGCCGCCATCCTTGATGGACTGTCCTGGCTTGGCCTGACCTGGGAGGGCGAGCCGGTCTCGCAGTTCGAGCGCGCCGCTCGCCACCGTGAGGTGGCCGAGGAACTGGTTCGCAACGGCAAGGCCTATTATTGCTACGCCACGCCGGCGGAACTGGAGGCGATGCGCGAGAAGGCCCGCGCCGACGGGCGCCCGCCCCGCTACGACGGCCGCTGGCGCGACCGCGACCCGTCGGAAGCGCCTGCCGGCGTGCGCGGCGCGATCCGCATCAAGGCTCCGTCCGAGGGCGAAACTCTGGTGCGCGACAGGGTGCAGGGCGACGTGCGCTTTCCCAACAAGGACCTCGACGATTTCATCATCCTGCGCTCCGACGGCAACCCGACCTACATGCATGCCGTGGTGGTCGACGATCATGACATGGGCGTTACCGACATCATCCGCGGCGACGACCACCTGACCAACGCAGCGCGCCAGACGGTGATCTACGACGCCATGGGCTGGACCGTGCCGAGGATGGCGCACATTCCGCTCATTCACGGCGCCGACGGAGCGAAGCTGTCCAAGCGCCATGGCGCGCTCGGCGTCGAGGCCTATCGCGCCATGGGCTATCTGCCCGAGGCGCTGCTGAACTATCTGGCGCGGCTTGGCTGGAGCCATGGCGACGACGAAATCATGTCCGTGGCCGACATGGTCTCGTGGTTCGACATCGTCGACGTCAACAAGGGCGCCGCGCGCTTCGACTTCGCCAAGCTCGAAGCGCTGAATGGCGTCCACATGCGCGCCATGGACGACGCGGCGCTGACGAATATCTTCATCGAGACGCTGCCGCATCTGCCGAATGGCGAGGCGCTGGCCGCGAAGCTCGACGAGAAGGCCAAGGACCGGCTGCTACAGGCCATGCCCGGGCTGAAGGAGCGCGCCAGGACACTGGTGGAGCTGGCCGACAGCGCCTATTTCCTCGTCGCCGACCGGCCGCTGGCGCTGGACGAGAAGGCGCACGCGATTCTCGACGCCGATGCCAAAGCCGTGCTTGCGGCATTGCTGCCGGGATTCGAGGCCGTGACCGACTGGAACGCGGCATCGACCGAGGCCGTCGTACGGTCTTATTCCGAGGCAAACGGCCTCAAGCTCGGCAAGCTTGCGCAGCCCTTGCGCGCCGCTCTGACGGGCCGCAGCACGTCTCCCGGCGTGTTCGACGTTCTGGCCGTGCTGGGTCGCGACGAAAGTCTGGCGCGCATCGGCGATCAAATCGATTAGAGGGGACCTGGCACAAGAAATTGGCATTGAAAGGCGCGTATTGCGGTGCAACATTAGCGTTGGACCAATCAGGCATGCACCCTCGGGCGGGGTAGTGTTCTCGCGCATTCAAAAATTTTTCCAACGCTTTGCGTTGCAAGATAATTTTGCCTGAAGGGCAAGAGGAAACAAAAGGAGTTTGCGATGACCGAAAAGACTGCAACACTGGACCTGGGCGGCAAGTCCCACCAGTTCAAGGTCCGAAGCGGCTCCATCGGCCCGGACGTCATCGACATCGGCGCACTCTACTCGACGACGGGCGCTTTCACCTACGATCCAGGCTTCACCTCGACCGCCGCCTGTGAATCGGAAATCACCTTCATCGACGGCGATGCTGGCGTTTTGCTGCACCGCGGCTATCCGATCGACCAGTTGGCCGAGCATGGCGACTTCCTCGAAGTCTGCTACCTGCTTCTTTACGGCGAGCTGCCGACCAAGGCCCAGAAGGACGATTTCGATTACCGCGTGACGCGCCACACCATGGTGCATGAGCAGATGTCGCGCTTCTTCACCGGGTTCCGCCGCGACGCGCATCCGATGGCCGTCATGTGTGGCGTCGTCGGGGCGCTGTCGGCGTTCTATCACGACTCCACCGACATCTCCGATCCGTACCAGCGCATGGTCGCTTCCATGCGCCTGATCGCAAAGATGCCGACCATCGCCGCCATGGCCTACAAGTACCATATCGGCCAGCCCTTCATTTACCCGAAGAACGACCTCGGCTTCGCCGCCAACTTCCTGCACATGTGCTTCGCCGTGCCGTGCGAGGAATACAAGGTGAACCCGGTGCTGGCGCGCGCCATGGAGCGCATCTTCATCCTGCACGCCGACCATGAGCAGAATGCCTCGACCTCGACGGTTCGCCTGGCCGGCTCTTCCGGCGCCAACCCGTTCGCCTGCATCGCCGCCGGCATTGCCTGCCTGTGGGGGCCGGCGCATGGCGGCGCCAACGAGGCGGCGCTCAACATGTTGTCCGAGATCGGCCATGTCGACCACATCCCGGAATTCATCGGCCGCGCCAAGGACAAGAACGACCCGTTCCGCCTCATGGGTTTCGGCCACCGCGTCTACAAGAACTACGATCCGCGCGCCAAGATCATGCAGAAGACCGCGCATGAGGTTCTCGGCGAGCTCGGCATCAAGGACGATCCGCTGCTCGACATCGCCATGGAGCTGGAAAAGATCGCGCTGACCGACGAGTACTTCATCGAGAAGAAGCTCTACCCGAACGTCGACTTCTATTCGGGCATCACCCTGAAGGCGCTGGGCTTTCCCACCACCATGTTCACCGTGCTGTTCGCCGTCGCCCGCACCGTCGGCTGGATCGCGCAGTGGAAGGAAATGATCGAGGACCCGCACCAGAAGATCGGCCGTCCGCGCCAGCTCTACACCGGCGCGCCGGAGCGGGACTACGTGCCGATTGCCAAGCGGTAAAACGGCAGTCGGCAGTCGGCAGTCGGCAGTCGGCAGTCGGCAGTCGGCAGTCGGCAGTCGGCAGTNAGACTGCATCGTGCACAGATTTCAGCCGTGCAAGGCCAATTTACCCGATTGCCGATTGCCTATTGCCGAATTACTTCCATCACCGCCTCGGCTGCGATCTCGCCGGCCGGGCGGTCGGTCGCCATGCGGCGGCGCACCTCCGCAAAGCCTTCCTTCTGCCAGGCGCGCATCTCGGTGTCGGTGAACAGCGCCTCGACATGCCGCGCCAGATTCCCCGGCCGGACATAGTCGTTGTAGAACTCCGGCACGATGGCGCGGTCGGCGATCAGGTTCGGCAGCAATGCCGACCAGGACGTGATCAGCCGCTGCGCAAGGCGCATGACCGAGTCCAGCCGGTATGCCGAAACCATCGGCACCCCGCTCAGCGCAAGTTCGAGCGAGACCGTGCCGGAGGCAATCAGCGCCGCATCAGCCTGGCCGAAAGCCTGCCATTTGGCGTCCTGGGCGGTGACAATCTCGGGCTGATCCCGCCAGCCGGAAACCGACGCGCGCACCAGATCGGCCACATGCGGAACGGTCGGCAGCAGCAGCCGCAATCTATGCCCACGCGCCTGCAGCACCGAAACGGTTTCGCCGAACGGTTCGATCAGCCGGCGCACCTCGCTGCGACGGGAGCCCGGCAGCAACAGCAGCGTCTTGGTACGCTCCGCCGAGAGATCGCGCGGATTGCGCTGTCCTTCGGCTGCCAGCGCGACGCCGGCATCGTGCGTCAGCCGGTGGCCGACATAGGTGCCCGGCGGCCCACCCAGGCGCTGCAATTCGGCCGGCTCGAAGGGCAGCAGGCACAATATGCGATCGACATAGGGCTTCATGGCGGGCGCCCTGCCCGGCCTCCAGGCCCAGACGCTGGGGCAGACATAATGGATGACCGGAATGGACGGGTTCGCCGCGCGCACCTTCTTCGCAACCCGCAGCGAGAAATCCGGACTGTCGATGGTGACGAGGCAATCCGGCTGCTCGGCGGCGATGGCAGCGGCTGTCTGGCCGATGCGGCGGATCAGCCGCGGCAGGTCGCGCAGGATGGCGCTGACGCCGACCAGCGCGATCTCTCCGGCATCGAACAGCGAGGCAAGCCCGAGTTGCTGCAAATGGCGACCACCGATGCCGGCAAGGTGAACCTCGCGGCCGCTGGCAAGCTGCAGCGCCCGTACGAGATCCGCGCCGAGCAGATCGCCGGATTCCTCCCCGGCGACCACCGCGATTCTGAGCGGCCTGCTGTCCGTCGGCTCATGCTCCATGGATGCGGTCTCCATGAACATCATCCTTCGCCGGCAGGCCGATGACGAACAGGCCCAGCCGGTCTGCTGCTTCGATCACCCTGCCCGCCTCCATCACCAGCGAGCGCCCGGCCTCGACGGCGATGCCGGACAGCCCGGCGGCATGGGCCAATTCGACGGTCTGCGGGCCTATCGATGGCAGGTCGGCGCGCACTTCCTGCTCGGGCTTGGCGCATTTGACCAGCACCCCGCCCGCCTTTCCGGCAAGGCGTCCGTGACCGCGTAAATCCTTCACCCGCTCCAACAGGCCGTTGGTGCCCTCGATGCCTTCGAGCGCGACAGCCCTGCCACCGATCGCCACCGCGGCCTGGCCGATGTCGAGCGCCCCGATGGCCTTGGCGGCCGCACGCGCGGCCTCGATGTCCCGCCAGTCCGATTTTTTAGGCGCGATCTTTCCGAAAGCGCCTTCGCTAGCAAGCAGATCGGGCACGATCTCGTGCGCGCCGACCACCTGGAAGCCCCGTGCCTCAATGCCGCGAACCAGTATCTTCAATAGGCCGTCGTCGCCGCGCGCCAGCGCGCGGAGGAGGAGCGGAACGATGGACAACAGCCCGAAATTGAGGCGCATGGCCGAAAGACGTGGGCGTCGCCTAATCTCACCGGCCAGCACCAGATGGGTGACGCCATGGCGCTTCAGTATGGCCGTGAGCGAGCCGACATGCTCCAGCGCCAATGTCTCATGTTCGTACCGGTCAAGCCCGGCATCGGGCCCGACCTCGCCTTCAACAATGAGGACGAAGGGGGCCAGGCCTTGCCGCTTCAGCGTATCGGCCACTTCGATGGGCAGGCTGCCGCCTCCGGCGACGATCCCGACCTTGCTGCCGGGAGGAAGCTGAAAACGCGCGGCGTCTTCAGTCTTCGTCATCGGCATCGTCGTCGGCTCCGCCCGTCAGCGGCGGCATGGCGTAATGGCGCTTGCCCCGGCTGGAGATGAAGTCGATGATCTTCATGGCTGTGGGCGATCCGGAAAATTCGCCGCGCGCCAGTTCGACATTCTCGCCGATGGTGCGGGAGCGGTCGAAGATCGTCCGGTAGGCCCGGCGCAGCAGATGGATTTCGGCGCGCTCAAGCCCCGAGCGTTTCAGCCCGATAATGTTGAGCCCGCGCAACTGGGCACGGTTGCCTACGGCAATCGCGTAGGGGATGACATCGCCGACCACGGCCGAGCAGCCGCCGAGAAAGGCATTGTCGCCGACGCGGACGAACTGGTGCACGGCGGTCAGCCCGCCGATGTTGACGTTGTCGCCGATCTCGCAATGGCCGCCGAGCGTCGCGCCATTGGCGAAGGTCGCGTTCTTGCCGACGATGCAGTCATGCGCGACATGCGCATAGGCGAGGAAATTTCCATTGTCGCCGATCACCGTTTCGCCCCGGCTTGTATCGGTGCCGGTGTGCATCGTCACGCCCTCGCGGATGGTGCAGTTCGAGCCGATGATGAGCGTCGTTCGCCCGCCCTTGTGCCGCGCGTTCTGCGGCGGCGCACCGAGCGTTGCCATCGGGTAGACCCTGGTGCCTGCGCCGACCGTGGTCGCTCCCATGATCGAGACATGGCCGACCAATTCCACGTTGTCCGCGACAATGGCATCGGCGCCGACATGGCAGAAGGGACCGATGCGAACGCCCGCGCCGATCTGCGCGCCGGCTTCGACAACCGCCGAAGGATGGATGGAAGTCTCGATTTTCATAAGCACCCGGGGGTTCAGTCGTTCTCGACCATCATAGCGGAAATCTCGGCTTCCGCGACTTTTGCGCCGTCGACAAGACCCTCGCAGGCGAATTTGAGGAGATTGCCGCGTTTTTTGATCTTCTTCACCGCAATGCGCAACTGATCGCCGGGAACGACGGGCTTGCGGAACTTGGCCCCGTCGATGGTGAGGAAGTAGACCAGGGATGGTTTGGTCGTCCCGAGTTGGCGGATGCAGATGGCGCCGGCGGTCTGCGCCATCGCCTCGATGATCAGCACGCCCGGCATCACCGGCTGGTCCGGAAAATGGCCAAGGAAATGCGGCTCGTTGATGGTCACGTTCTTGATGCCGACGGCGGAATCGTCACCGTCGATCTCGACGATGCGGTCGATCATCAGGAACGGATAGCGATGTGGCAGGAGCTTCAACAGCCCCATAATGTCCACCGCCTCCAGCGCAGCGCCCGCCGCGTCAGCCATTCTTGTCCCCCTTGGTGTGCTTGGTGAAATTCCGGATGGCTGAAAGCTCGCGGAAGAAATCGCGCATCGGCTGCGCCGGCAGGCCGGCCCAGCGCTCGCCGGCCGGAATATCGTACATCAGGCCGGAAGACGCGGCCACCTGGGCGCGGTCGCCAACGGTGATGTGGTCGGCGATGCCGACACGGCCGCCGAGCATGACGAAATCGCCGAGCGTCACCGAACCGGAAAGACCGCAATGGCCAGCGATAATGCAGCCGCGCCCGATGCGGACATTGTGGGCGATCTGCACCAGATTGTCGATCTTGGTCCCCTCGCCGATGATTGTATCGGCCATGGCGCCGCGGTCCACCGTGGTGTTGGAACCGATCTCGACATCGTCCTGGATGATGACGCGGCCGATCTGCGGCATACGTTCCGGGCCTTTCGGACCCGGCACGAAGCCGAAACCGTCCTGGCCGATGCTGGCGCCGCCATGGATGATGACGCGATTGCCGATCAGCGCATATTGCACGCTCACATTGGGGCCGACATAGCCATCACGGCCGATCTGGCATCCGGCTCCGATTACGGCGTTGGGGGCAATGATGGTGCCGCTGCCGATGGCGGCGCCCGGACCGACCACCGCGCCGGCCTCGATGATGGCGCCCTTCTCGACCTTCGCAGTCGCATCCACATGAGCCTGCTTGGAGATGCCCTTTTCAGACGTCAGCGCGACGGGCGTGGCCGCGGCCGGGAAAAGCAGCCTGCCGATCGTGGCGAACGCCAGTTGCGGCCGCTGGTTGACCAGCACGGCGACGCCGGTGGGCGCCGCGTCAGCCAGTTCAATGGGACAAAGGACGGCCGTCGCGAACAGTGACGCCATCAGGCCGGCATTGCGCTTGCCATCGACGAAGACGAGCGCGCGCTCGCCGCCTTCGGTCGCGGAAGCTATGGTGTCGATGACCGTATCGGCATAGGCTGGGTTGACCAGCGACGAGCCGGTCAAGTTCGCGACCTCGGCCACCGTATACTGGCGGGAAGGCGCGAAAAACACCGGTTCGGTCATCGCAAAGCAATATCCAGCTGATCGGGTCACACGTTTCCGGACCGCGAGGCCCGGAAACGTCCGCGCTTAGAAGCGGGTGGACATGCCGAAGTTGAGTTCCTGGACGTCGTCGGTCTTTTCCTTCTTGACCGGCACGGCGTAGTCGACGCGCAGCGGCCCGAACGGCGAATCCCACAGGATGCCGATGCCGACGGAAGCGCGCCATTCCATATTAGCCGACCCGGACAGAACACGGTTGGACGCTAACTCCGTACCGTAGAGGGTCGCAGCGTCGGCAAACACCGCGCCACGCAGGCCGAGGCTTTCCGGAACTGCTGGCAGCGGGAACTGCGCTTCCGCCGAAGCATTGAAATAGGTCGTACCACCGACATGATCGTCCGCATCGTTGGCTATCGGACCGATGCCATTGTACTCGAAGCCGCGGATCATACGGTCGTTGCTCTTGAAATGGTCGAACACGCGCAGCTTGCCATCGCCATAGCTGGCGATATAGCCAGCGCCGCCCGAAAACACGCCGACGATATCCAGCTCTTCCGACAATGTCTGGTAGTAGGAACCGCGCGCCGTCAGCTTGACATATTTGGCGTCGCCGCCGACGCCGGCGAACTCGGCGCCGAGATTGGCGTAGATACCGCTATGCGGCTTCTTCTCGTTGTCGATGGTGTTGTAGATCAGCGCGCCGCTGATCGACGACTTCAGCCACGGGCTTTCATCGATGCCATCGAGGATTGCAGTGGAGACCGTACATTTCAGAGGGTCATATCCACCGGCGGTTATGCAATCGTCATCCAGCTCGTACTTCTCCTGGGAGATATTGTACGCAAGTTGGGTGGTGATGTTGTCGGTGATCGGCAGGCCGAAACGGATCGTCGCGCCGGTCGATTCAGAGTCGTAATTGTCATAGTCGCGGGTCGACTTGAAGATGTCGAAACCAGCCGAGATGCGGTGGCCGAGGAAATACGGCTCCGTGAATGAGAACGAATAGTCGCGCGAATTCTTGCCGCCGCCCGCCGAGAAGCGGATGAACTGGCCGCGGCCGAGGAAGTTGCGCTCGGACACCGAACCCTGCACCGAAGCGCCGGGCGTGTCGCCACCGGTCGAATAGCCGGCGCCAATGGAAAATTCACCGGTCGATTTCTCGGTCACATCGACGACCAGGACGACCTGGTCCGGCTCGGAGCCGGGCGCCGTGGAGATATCGACCTTCTCAAAGAAATCGAGGGCTTCCAGCCGCTTCTTCGCGCGCTGGATCAACACCTGGTTGAAGGCGTCGCCTTCGCTGATATCGAACTCGCGGCGGATGACGTAGTCGCGCGTACGCGAATTGCCGCGGATCTCGATGCGCTCGACATAGGCCTTGGTGCCCTGATCGACCGTATAGACAACCGAAATGGTGCGGTTTTCGTAATTGCGGTCGCCGCGCGGCGTAACCTGCGCGAAGGCATAGCCCTGGCCAGCAACACGCTCGGTGATGGCGATGATCGAATCTTCGACATCCTTGGCGCTGTAGACATCGCCGGCATGGGACTCGACCACCGAATTCAAAGAGGCCGCATCGACTTCCGGAATGGTGCTGTCGACGGACACGTCGCCGAAGCGGTAGCGCTCGCCTTCCTGCACGGTGATGGTGACGGTGTATTCGTTGGTCGCATCGTCAAGCTCGCCGAACGCCGAGACGACCTGGAAGTCGGCATAGCCGTGATTGTAGTAGAAACGGCGCAGCAGCTCTTCGTCGGCGCGCAGCTTCTGCTCGTCATAGACGTCGTCGCGCAGCAGGAACGACAGCACGGTCGAACGCTTGGTGTTGATGACATCGGCCAGACGACGGCTGGAATAGGCCGTGTTGCCGACGAAATTGATCGCCGCGATCTTGGTGCGGTCGCCTTCGGTGATGTTGAACACAACATTCACGCGATTGTCGCCCAGATCCATGATCTGCGTCGTCACCGAGGCGTCGTCGCGGCCGATATTGCCGTAGGCAGCCTTGACCGCCTGGACATCGGCGTCGAGCGTGGCCTGCGAGAACGAACCGCGCGGCTTCAGCTGTACGACGTTCGAAAGCTGCGCGTCCTTGATCTTCTTGTTGCCCTGGAAGAGCACCTGGTTGACCACCTTGTACTCGGACACGGTGATGACCAGCGAGGAGCCGACCTGGTTGATCTGGACGTCGGAGAACAGGCCGGTGCCGAACAGGCCCTTGACGGCCTCGTCGATGTCGCCGCCCGAGAACGACTTGCCGGGCTTGATCGAGACATAGTTGCGGATCGTGTCGGCATCGACGCGCGTGTTGCCACGCACTTCGATCCTGCTCACCACAGCAGCCTCGGCCGCCGAAACGGCGGCGAACTGAACAACAAGCGCACCTGGAACAACCAGGGCGGCGGACAAAGCCGCCGCTGAAGCAGCGCTAAGAAACTTGGATGCCTTCATCGGGCTCTATAACCTTTTTCTCGAAGTCCCCACGGCGAGAAAACCGGACGTCGCGGTAAATTTCCCATACCGTAATAACCGGATTTTCCCTACACGCAAGGCTTCTGGTTAATTTGTATTTACTTCCCGCGCAGGCGTGGCTTTCGCGTCACGCATATCCCCACGCATGGTAAACGCACCCTCAATGCCATTGGCTGACGTACTGAATTTGTTCATGATTTCAGCACCCGAACAGATCGTTCCAGAACACGAACCCCATGAAGCCCAGAACCAGAACCAACCCCGTTCGGTAGACGGCCTCCATCATCCATTCCGAAACGGGCCGCCTGATGACCGCCTCGATGGCATAAAAGGCGAGATGCCCGCCATCCAGCGGTGGAATCGGCAGCAGATTGAGGATGCCGATGCCGACGGACAGCAACGCCACCAGCTGCACCAGCCATTCGAAGCCGAGCTTGGCCGCCTGACCGGCCATGCCGGCGATCTTCACCGGACCGCCGAGCTGGCATTTGTCCTCCCGGCCGACGGCGAAGCGCGTCAGGAACTGGCCTGTGCGCTCGATGATATGGCCGGTTTCCGACACCGCCGCTGAAAGCGCCTGCACCGGACCGTAAGTGACGAGCCGCGGCTGGCCGACCTGCTCGTTATTGGTGACACCGATGATCGCAACCTTGACCTTGTTTCCAAGCGCGTCTTCCTGCTCCATCAGGCTCGGCGTCGCGGTCAGACTGACTTCCTTGCCATCGCGCAGCATGACGAAGGTGATCGCGTCCCCTGCCCGGCCTGAAACCAGCCGCTGCACGTCGCCGAAGGTTTCGACCTTGCGACCATCGACGCTGACGAAACGGTCGCCCGGCATCACTCCGGCCTGTGCGGCGGGGCTGCCGGCGGTCACCGAAGCCACCATCGGCTCCGAGACATAGCGCCCGTAGACGGAAAACAGCACGGTAAACACAGCGATGGTCAAAAGGAAATTGAACAGCGGACCGGCGAACACGGTGGCGGCGCGCTTCCAGATCGGCTGCGTGTGGAAGGCGACCTTGCGCTCGTCCTCGCTCAGGGCGTCGAGTTCCTCGGCGCCGGGCTGGCTGGAGGTCGCGTTCATATCTCCGACGAACTTCACATAGCCGCCGAGCGGCACGGCGCAGAGCTTCCAGCGCGTGCCGTGCCTGTCGTTGAAGCCGACGAGTTCCGGCCCGAAACCGATGGAAAAGGCCTGAACGCCGATGCCGCAGGCGCGGCCGACCAGATAGTGACCCATCTCATGCACGAAGACCACGACCGTCAGCACGAACAGGAACGGCACGAGCGTGCCGAGGACAATGCCCTCGGTGCTGAAGACGGCGTGCATGATCTCGGTCAAAAGGTGCCCTCTATGCCGTAACGGCCGGCTCTGACTTCTTCGTCAAAGCAGGCAAATCCATGACGCGCGCAACAGCCCGCGCCCTTCATGCGGGGAAAAGTCCCTGCGCCGGGTGCTCGGCCGACGCCGCCATCCAGCCGATCAGGTAAAGGGCGAACGCCGCCGCGACAAGCCCGTCCACCCTGTCCATGACGCCGCCATGGCCAGGGATCAGATTGCCCGAATCCTTGCGCCCATGCCGCCGCTTGACCCAGGATTCGAACAGGTCGCCTGCCTGGGCGACGACTGAAAGCACCAGCGCCACCAAAGCCAGCGTGAAAATATTGCCGGCGCCGGCCAGGATCGCCAGCAGCACGCCGGCCACGACGCCGCCAACCGCGCCGCCGACCGCGCCGCTGCGTGTCTTGCCGGGCGATATGGAGGGCGCGAGCTTCGGCCCGCCGACCGCGCGCCCGACGAAATAGGCAAAGACGTCTGTCGCCCAGACGACTGCGAAAAGAAACAGCACCGCAACCAGCCCTGCATGGTTGGAATCGCGAAGCAGCGCCAGCGACAGGCCGGAAAGCCCGGCATAGGCGAGCCCGGCGGCGTCCCATTGTCCGGTGCCGCGCATGGAGGAAAAAATGGCCGTCGCCGCCACGATAGCCGCCAGCAGCAGCAGAAGGGACCAGGCCGGCAAATCGGCGACCACCGCCAGCGCGAAAACCAGCATGAGCGCTTGCGGCAGCAGGTTTGTGGCCGGCCCGATCGACGACACCGCCGACCGCGCCATCTGCGTCCATTCGTAGAAAATCGCGCCAGCGATTACCGCGCTGGCCAATCGGAACAGGAAACCGCCGAACCATGTCGGAACAAGAATGACCGCAACCAGCACAAGCGCCGAAATGACGCGAACTTGAAGGTTGCTCATTGCGCGCTCATGACGCGACGTCTTGAGCGGCGAGGCCTCCAAACCGCCTTTGACGCCCGCTGAAATCGCGCAGCGCTTCGGCAAAATGGTCGCGGCTGAAATCGGGCCAGTAGCACGGCAGGAAAACCAGTTCGCTGTATGCCGCCTGCCACAGAAGAAAGTTGGAAAGCCGCAATTCACCGCTGGTGCGGATGACCAGGTCAGGGTCGGGAATGTCCGAGGTGTCCAGGGCGGACGAAAACGTTTCCATGGTGATCGCCTCGGCGGCGATTTCGCCTCGGGCGACGGCATTCGCCAAGCGGCTCGCGGCGCGTACGATCTCGTCGCGCCCGCCATAGTTGAAGGCGATGACGAGCGTCAGTCCTGTGTTGCCGGCGGTCAGCGCCTCGGCGTCTTCAAGCAGGCCGCGAATGTCCGGCTGCAGGCCGACGCGGTCGCCGATGATACGAACCTTGACGCCGTTCTGGTGCAATTCGGCGAGATCGCGCCGGATGAAAAGCTTCAGCAATCCCATCAGGTCGCTGACTTCCGACTTCGGCCGCGACCAGTTCTCGGACGAGAAGGCATACACCGTCAAATAGGACACTCCGAACTGCGGAGCCGCCCGCACCGCCTGGCGCAACGCCTCGACGCCGGCCCGGTGGCCGGCAAGTCGCGGCAGGCCGCGGGCCTTAGCCCAGCGGCCATTGCCGTCCATGATGATCGCGACATGCGCGGGTGCCCCGGGGCTTGCCATTCTCTCGCTTTCGGGTGGCTTTGCAGCAGACCCTAAACCTGCATGATTTCCGCTTCCTTTTCGGAAAGCAGACTGTCGATGGTGCTGATCGTCTCGTCCGTCAGCTTTTGCACGCTGTCGGATCGCTTGCGCTGGTCGTCCTCGGAAATATCGCCGTCCTTTTCCGCTTTCTTGAGAAAGTCCATACCGTCGCGGCGCACATGGCGCGCAGCGACACGGGCATTCTCGGCATAGCCATGCGAAATCTTCACCAGTTCCTTGCGCCGCTGCTCGTTGAGCTCGGGCAGCGGTATGCGCAAATTGGTGCCATCGACGATGGGGTTGAAGCCGAGATTGGCTTCGCGGATGGCGCGGTCGACGGCGCTGACCATGGATTTGTCCCAGACCGACACCGAGATCATGCGCGGCTCCGGAACCGATACGCTGGCGACCTGATTGATCGGCATGGCGGTGCCGTAGGCCTGCACCTGCACGGCGTCGAGGAGATTGCTCGAGGCACGCCCGGTGCGCAGCGAAGCCAAGTCCTGCTTGAAGGCGGCGATCGCCCCGTCCATGCGCCGTTTCAGATCGTCATAGTCGCCACTCATAACCGTCTCCTCGGCCCGTTCGCCGGGCTCGCTTTCAATCGTCTGCGACGACCGTGCACCGGCCGCCGCCTCTCAGTATATCGCCAAACCCGCCCTTCTCGTGGATCGAATAGACGATTATCGGAATGTTGTTTTCGCGCGCAAGGGCAATCGCAGCCGTATCCATGATCGAGAGACCGCGATTGATCACTTCGGCATGGCTGATCCGCTCGAAACGGGTCGCCTTGGGGTCCTTCTTCGGATCGGCGGAATAGACACCGTCCACCTGCGTGCCCTTGAACAGGGCATCGGCGCCGATTTCGGCCGCACGCAGCGCGGCCGCCGAATCGGTGGTGAAGAACGGGTTTCCCGTGCCGCCGGCGAAGATGACGACCTTGCCCTGGTTCATATAGGCGGTGGCCTGGCGCTGCGAGAAGCTTTCGCACAGTTCCGGCATGGCGATGGCCGACAGCACCACCGCATCGACGCCGATCTTGATGAGGGAGGTACGCAGCGCCAGCGAATTGATGACCGTCGCCAGCATGCCCATATGGTCGCCGGTAACACGGTCTCCGCCCTTGGAGGCGACCGCGACGCCGCGGAAGATATTGCCACCACCGATGACCACGCCCACCTCGATGCCCAGCGCCCGCGCTTCAGCAATGTCCGATGCGATGCGGTCCACAACCGATACGTCGATGCCGAAATGCTGATCGCCCATGAGCGCTTCGCCGGAAGCCTTGAGCAGGACACGTCGGTAGAGAGGCTTTGCCGTCATATCGTCCCCGAAATCATGGTGGCGGACATGCAGGGCGGCTCGCCGCCCGGCGCCACCCGATATTGCCGCAATGGCTTGACCCGATACACGAAGGACACCGCGATGTCACGCGGGGCCGCACGCGTGCTTTCGAACGTTTTCCTTGAGTTCAAACAGAAAATCGGCCGGGCATCTTTCAGGACACCCGACCGATAAACGCTCGTAAAAATGCTGGAGACCTAGCCCTTGGCGGCAGCCGCAACTTCCGCCGCGAAGTCGGTCTGTTCCTTCTCGATGCCTTCGCCGAGGGCGAAACGCACATAGGCGGTGATCTTGGCCGGAGCGCCGATTTCCTTCTCGGCTTCCTTCAGCGCCTTCTCGACGGTGAGGTCGGGATTGAGCACGAAAGCCTGCTTCAACAGCACCACTTCCTCGTAGAACTTGCGCAGCCGGCCCTCGACCATCTTCTCGATGATGTTCTCGGGCTTGCCGGAGGCGCGCGCCTGATCCGAGAAGATCGCCTTCTCGCGCTCGACAGCGGCCGGATCGATTTCCGATTCGCTCAGCGCCAGCGGGTTGATCGCCGCGATATGCATGGCGACCTGACGCGCGAAGGCGCCGGCCTTGTGCGCATCGCCGGTCGTCTCGATCGCCACGAGCACGCCAAGCTTGCCGAGATTATCGGCAACCGAATTGTGGATGTACGTCGCAACCGCGCCCTGGCTGACCGTAAGCTTGTCGGAGCGACGGAAGGACAGGTTTTCGCCGATGGTGCCGACGGCATCCTTGATGGTGTCGGTGACCGACTTGTCGGAACCGGGATACTTCGCCGCGGCGACAGCTTCCGTCTTGCCATAGGCCAGGGCGACCTTGGAGACATTGGCGACGATCTGCTGGAAGGCGTCGTTGCGGGCGACGAAGTCGGTCTCGGAATTGACCTCGACGATCGCCGCTTCGCGCACGCCGGAATCGACGCCGATAAGGCCCTCGGCCGCGGTGCGGCTGGCCTTCTTGTCGGCCTTGGAAATGCCCTTCTTGCGCAGCCAGTCGACCGCGGCTTCCATATCGCCATTGGTTTCGGCCAGGGCCGCCTTGCAGTCCATCATGCCCGCGCCGGTGAGGTCGCGCAGTTCTTTGACCTGTGCTGCTGAAATGCTCATTGTCGCCTCTTTGTTCGAAATGCCCATTGGATTCAAATGGGTGGCGCACCATCGAGCCTTCGATGATGCGCCTCGCTCAAGCGCTTAGCGCGCCGATGTGTGAGATGGATGAAGGCCGCGAACGGCCTCCACGATCAGGCTTTCGGTGCGTCGTCCGTCGGAGCAGGCGTCTCCTCGGCAACCGGAGCCGACGCTTCTTCGATGGCCGGCTCGACCGGAGCCTCAGCCGAAGCGCCGACGTCGACGCCCAGAGCGCCCTGCTGGCGCGCGATACCGTCGATCGCCGCCTTGGCGATCAGATCGCAATAAAGCTGGATGGCGCGCGCCGCGTCGTCATTGCCGGGGATCGGGAAGTCGATCTTGTCCGGATCGCAGTTGGAATCGATGATCGCGACGACCGGGATGCCGAGACGCTTCGCCTCGAGGATGGCGATGGCTTCCTTGTTGGTGTCGATGACGAACATCAGGTCGGGCGTCGAGCCCATGTCCTTGATGCCGCCGAGCGCCTTGTCGAGCTTCTCGCGCTCACGGTCGAGGTTCAGGCGTTCCTTCTTGGTGAAGCCATGGGCTTCGCCGCCCGACAGGATCTCGTCGAGCTTGCGCAAGCGCTGGATCGAATTGGAGATCGTCTTCCAGTTGGTCAGCATGCCGCCGAGCCAGCGGGAGTTGACGTAGTACTGGGCCGAACGCTGCGCGGCGTCGGCGACGATGTCAGAGGCCTGGCGCTTGGTGCCGACGAACAGCACGCGGCCGCCCTTGGCGACAGTATCGGAAACCTGCTTCAAAGCCTGATGCAGCAGCGGAACCGTCTGCGACAGGTCGATGATGTGGATGTTGTTGCGGGCGCCGTAGATGTAGGGCGCCATCTTCGGGTTCCAGCGGTGGGTCTGGTGGCCGAAGTGGGAACCAGCTTCAAGAAGCTGGCGCATGCTGAAATCGGGCAATGCCATTCTTTATTTCCTTTCCGGTTGGCCTCCACGGACAACGACGTTTCGGGAAAAGCCCCTGACGCCACCGGCGGTCGCCTCCGGATTTCTCCCGGTCGGAAACCAAAGTCCGTGTGTGGAATGAGCGCGCATATAAAGGGGAAGGCCGGGAAAAGCAAGCGGGGCGGCAATAGGGTGCCGCGACACGAGGCCGCTTGCGCGCGGCGCGGCAAACCGGCATCGATTGGTTTCGACCCACCCGCCCTGCCACCAGGAAGGCCGCCCGGCCCATGCCGCTTCCCGAAACGATGGAACCCGACAAAGCCGTCGGCACGTTCGCCAGTATCTTCCTGATCTTCCTCAGGCTGGGGCTGATCTCTTTCGGCGGACCCGTCGCTCATCTCGGTTATTTCCGCGACGAGTTCGTAACGCGCCGACGGTGGGTGGATGACCGGCATTATGCCGATCTCGTTTCCCTGTGCCAGTTCCTGCCCGGGCCGGCCTCCAGCCAGGTCGGCTTCTCGCTCGGTCTGCTGCGCGGCAATGGCTTGATTGGTGGCCTGGCCGCGTGGCTGGGCTTTACGCTGCCTTCGGCGGTCCTGATGCTGGGTTTCGGTTTAGGAGCAGCGTTGTTGGCCGGCCCGACGGCGGACGCCATCGTGCATGGGCTCAAGCTGGTTGCGGCCGCCATAGTGGCGCAGGCGCTTTGGGGCATGACGCGTTCATTGGTGCCCGACCTGCCGCGCGCTCTGATCGCCCTCGCAGCTCTCGCCATATCGCTGGCAGTCGGCGGCTTCCTGGGGCAAATCGGACCGATCGTGCTCGGCGGTCTTTTCGGCGCCTATTTCTGCACAGCCAAGGCCGGCATGGCGCCATCGAGCCTCCCCGTCCCGGTCTCCAGGCAGGCTGGCCTGGCGGCGGTCGCCGCGGCGATGCTGCTGTTTGTGGCATTGCCTCTGGCTGCAACCCTCGGCGGCGGCGCGCACATCGTCGGACAGTTCAATGCCTTTTATCAATCCGGCGCGCTCGTCTTCGGCGGCGGGCACGTCGTGTTGCCCTTGCTGCAAGCCTCTGTGGTCGAGCCCGGCTGGGTATCCCAGGAAAGCTTTCTTGCTGGCTACGGACTGGCGCAGGCCCTGCCCGGCCCGCTCTTCACCTTCGCGGCCTATCTCGGCGCGAGCATGGCTCCGGGTTTCGCCGGCATCGTCCTCGGCCTCATGGCGCTGATCGCGATATTCCTGCCGGGCCTGCTGCTCGTCTATGGCGCCCTGCCCTTCGTCGGCGCCTTGCGCGCAAACGCCCGCACCGACGCGGCCATGCAGGGAACGAACGCCGCTGTCGTCGGTGTACTGGCTGCCGCCTTCTATGATCCGGTACTGGTAGGTTCGCTTTTCAGTCTGTTCGACGCTTGTTTGGCCTTGGCCAGCTTCGCAGTGCTGGTTTTCGCGCGAGCGCCGTCCTGGGCGGTGGTGCTGCTGGTTCCGGCCGTGATGCTGGTGCGCGCCTACCTCTGATGCTGCCGCCGGAAATCCCGCACCTTCACCCGCTTGTACACCGCCACGATCTGCTCGCGGCTGCATTCCACCGCACCCAGCCGCACGGCCCGGTCGCGCTCCAGACCGGTGATGTCATAGTGCGGCGCCGCCGTTTTCGGCGGTCCCTGGTAGGAAGAGCGCTTTATGCCGAGCTGCGCGGCGAAACGGTGAAGTTCATCGACGTCGTCGGCCAGCAGATGGCACCATTTGCGGCCGGCCCACTTCCAGATCGCAGCATCGACATAGACCGCCATGCACCGGCTGCTACTGATTGCAGGTCTTCTGCGGCGCCGGGTCGAACAGGGAAAGATTGACCAACTTGCCCGTCATCGAAAACTCGCCGTAGTCCATCACCAGGTCGCGCGTCAGGCCGTTCTCATGCAGCTTGAAGGAGATGCGGTACTGCGGAACTTCCTCGCCACCCTGCTTGTCGCTTTCGTCGAAATACGCGATGTCGACCGGCCAGTACTTATCCTTGGCCAGTTTCGACAGAGCCGGCAATTCGGGGTCGCTCTTGCTCGCCTCGGTCGCCTTGCCGACGACGACGGTCGTGGCCATGATCTTGTTGGCATCCTCGGATCCGTCGAAAAGGCTGGTTTCGTAAAAGTTTTCACCCTTTTCAGCCTTGCCGATCAACTCGACCAGATGCTGTGTCGGAAACTGCGAGGCCGTCAGTTCCAGCGAATCCTTCTTCGGCTTCTCGATGTCGACCCTGACCCCTTTGGTATCGCGGACCGCCTTGCCCCTCACCTCCTTGTCGAGATTCTGGTCGACGAAGGATTTGGTGAGGAAGGAAAAAGTCTTGCCCTGGCCGTCCTCGAATGTCGTCGTCTGCTGGTCCGTCAACCGCGAACTTTCACGCGTGTCGATCTGTGTGACAAAGCGGAAATTGACCGTATACCCCTCACAGGCCGAGCCATTGAACTCGTAGACCATCCGGCCGGAGATGCCGGTGATGCCGGAGCGTTCGGACGCCTTGTCCAGCGAGAGGTCATAGACGGCGCGATGCGGCTGCAGGGGCGGCACGGCCAAGGCCTGGGCTGGCAACAGGGCAGCCGAAAGCAACAGGGCTGGAAGAACGAGGCGCTTGGCCCGCATGGCGGTCTCCGGTCATGGCGGCTGATGCAGCGCGCGGGGATAGATGATCCAGCTTAAAAAAAGTCGTGGCATAAGCGAGGCAAAAATAGCAATTTCGGCCACGCCGACGCATGTCATCAAGCAATAGGGAAATACCATGGCTGAAACAATCGAAAAGCGGCTGAGCGATCTGGGCATCGTCATCCCGGCGGCCGCGGCGCCGGCCGCCAACTATGTGCCCTATGCGCGAACCGGCAACCTGCTGTTCACGGCCGGACAGTTGCCGCTCAAGGATGGCAAGCTCCAGGCTGCCGGCCTGCTGGGACGCGAAGTCGACACTGCGACGGGAAAGGAAGCGGCGAAGTTCTGCGCCATCAACGTGCTGGCGCAGGCCAAGGCCGCGCTCGGCGATCTCGAGAAGATCAGCAAGCTGGTGAAGATCACGGTCTTCGTCGCCTCGACCCCGGATTTCACCGAGCAGCATCTGGTCGCCAACGGCGCGTCCGACCTTCTGGCGGCGGTCCTTGGAGAGCGCGGCAAGCACGCCCGCGCCGCCGTGGGCACCGCCTCGTTGCCGCTCAACGCAGCGGTCGAGGTCGAAGCGATATTCGAGGTCGAATAGCGATCATGAGCGATCTTTCCTGGTTGACCGCGCGCCCCATCGCCCATCGCGGCCTGCATGACCTCAACAAGACCCGGTGGGAAAACACGCTTTCCGCCTTTTCAGCAGCCGTGAAGCACAACTACGCCATCGAATGCGATGTCCATCTGACGTCGGATTTCGTTCCGGTCGTCATCCATGATGACGACTTGAAGCGGCTGGCGGGCCAGGACGGGTTCGTCTGGCAGCGCACGGCTGCGGAGATGCGGCAACTGCGCATCGGCGGCACCGCCGACCATGCCCCGACACTGGACGAGATGCTGAAGCTGGTCGCCGGGCGCGTTCCCCTAGTGATCGAACTGAAAGGCACGCCGGGTCGCGACGAAGGGCTGGTGGCCGCGGTCGGCGAAAGGCTGAAGAAATACGACGGCAAGGCGGCGATCATGTCGTTCGACCACTGGCTGATCCGCGATTTTTCCAAATTTGCGCCGGGCATCCCCGGCGGCCTCACTGCCTATGGCAAGGAGAACAGGCTGATCGAGGCGCATTTCTCCATGCTGGCCCACGACCTCGCCTTCACTTCCTACGCCGCCGGCGACCTGCCGAATCCGTTCGTCAGTTTCGTGCGCAAGAAGCTGAAGATGCCGGTCATCACCTGGACGGTTCGCGACCAGCCGGCGCTGGAGCTGAGCTACAAATATGGAGACCAGATCACCTTCGAGGGCTTCCGCCCGGAAGTGCCGGTCGCGTGAAGTCGCAAGCCACAGGGTGGCCTTGCACCCGCCATGCGGACGATTAAGTAAGGCTGATGAATCAAGGCAGCGACGGAGCCGGCAAGACTGCGCGGACGGATTATGTCGTGCGTATCGCCAACGGCATGGCCGCGTTCGATGCTCCTGAATGGGACAAGCTCGGCGGCACCGTTCCCGGATCACCGGGCGGCTACAACCCCTTCCTTTCCTTCGCCTTTCTGAGTGCGCTGGAGGATTCCGGCTGCGCCATCCGCCGCAGCGGCTGGCAAGGCCACCATCTGCGGCTGGAAACGGCCGACGGCCGTCTGCTCGGCGCCGTTCCCTGCTATGTGAAGTCGCACAGCCAGGGCGAATACGTGTTCGACCATGGCTGGGCCGACGCTTTCGAGCGCGCCGGCGGACAATACTATCCGAAGCTGCAATGCTGTGTCCCGTTCACCCCGGCAACCGGACCGCGCCTGCTTGTGTCGCAGGGCGAGGATGAGGATGCCGTCAAGGCCGGCCTTGCCGCAGGCATCAAGCTCGTCACCGACAGGGTGGGCGTATCCTCCGCACACGTCACGTTCATGCCGCAAGCCGATATCCCGACCCTCGAAGCTGCCGGCTTCCTTCACCGCACCGACAAGCAGTTCCATTTCTTCAACGAAGGTTTTGCCACTTATGACGATTTCCTGGCGACGCTCGCCTCCCGCAAGCGCAAGGCGCTAAAGAAGGAGCGGCGCGAGGCGCTGGCCGACGGCATCGGCATCGAGCGGTTGACCGGCAAGGATTTGACCGAGCGGGTGTGGGACGATTTCTACGCCTTCTACATGGATACGGGCGGCCGCAAATGGGGCCGGCCCTATCTCAACCGGGAGTTCTTCTCGCTCATTGGCGAACGCATGCCGGACGATATCCTGCTTGTCATGGCCAAACGAAACGGGCGCTACATCGCCGGAGCGATCAATTTCATCGGCTCGGACGCGCTTTTCGGCCGCAACTGGGGCTGTATCGAAGATCATCCCTTCCTGCATTTCGAGGTCTGCTACCATCAAGCAATCGACTTCGCCATCGAGCGAAAGCTGAAGGTCGTCGAAGCCGGCGCGCAAGGGGAGCACAAGCTGGCGCGCGGCTACCGGCCCGTCACCACGCATTCCGCGCATTACATCGCCCACCCTGGCCTGCGGCGCGCCATTGCCGACTATCTCAGGCGTGAGCGGCAGGACGTCGAGCAGATGAGCGGGTATCTGGAAGAGCACACGCCTTTCCGCAAGAACCTGGAACAGACGATAGAGGATGAGTAACCGCAGTCTGGCGCGCCTCGCCGGCTATGGCCAAGTGGCGTCAGTTTGGAGTACCCCTGCGGTCAGTCGTTCGTCCGCTTTTTCGAGGCCAATCATGACAGAATACGATCCCGCCAACGTCTTCGCCAAAATCCTGCGCGGCGAACTGCCTGCATACAAATTCTACGAAGACGATGCGACCGTCGCGTTCATGGACCTGATGCCCCAGGGCGACGGGCACGCGCTTGTGGTTCCGAAGGCGCCGTCGCGCAATCTGCTCGATGCCGATCCGGAAACGCTGGGCGCCTTGTTCAAGACCGTGCAGAAGGTGGCCAAGGCGCTAAAATCCGCCTTCAACGCCGACGGCGTCACCATCCGGCAATTCAACGAACCGGCGGCGGGACAGAGCGTCTATCACCTCCACGTCCACGTTCTCCCTCGCTTCGAGGGCATTGAGCTGAAACCCCATGCAGGGGTAAAGGAAGATCCGGACGTGCTCACCGCCAACATGGAAAAGGCGCGCGCCGCCATGCAGGCCGCCGGCTGACCGTCAAAGGCCCATATAGAGCCCGATACAAAGCACGATTTCGGTGATGACGATGCCGACCAGCATCCGCTTGCCACTGACGATATAGGCAAAAAAGCCGAGCCCGGCGGCGCCGATGCGGAAGGCAAGTGACGTATCGGCCAGGGCGCCCGTGGGAAACACGATCAGATTGCCGATGACCGCCGCCACCAGCGCCGTCGCCATGGTGCGCACCAGCACCATGGCCTCGGAGTCTTCCGACATCCGGCCGCCGAGATAGACGCCAAGGAAGCGCCATATGTCGGTGGCCATCCATCCGCCGACGAGAATGAAGAGATAAGGCCACCACCAGGCCGAATTGCTGAAAAACATCATTCGGCCCGCCTCCTCCTGGTGACAACGTGCCAGCCATAGGCAAGGCCGCCACCGATGAGCCCGGCCGCAAGCAGATCGAACTCCGGCAACAGCAGGTGGAAGACAGGGCCGAGCACCAGCCCCAGCACCATGGCCACATGGACGGCGCGCTCCCGTGCCGAACCCCATAGCGACGTCAGGAAGTAGATCGGCGTCAGCATGAACAGCACCGCCGACACCGCCGGCGGCAGCGATTGCGCCAGGACGAAGACGACAGCCACCACCAGCATGTTGAACAGGATCAGCGTAAAGCCGAGCCCCGCATAGTAGGTCGTGCGCATGTCGCGCGGCACGGTTCGGAAACGTTCGAGGGCGACCACCCAGGAAGTAACGGCCACGCAGTGCGCGAGTGCGTAGAGCACCCACCTTGGGGTACGCTCGGTGCGCACCTCGGGCATGATCGACACCACCATCGGCATCAGCCGGATTGCCGACAGCGTCACGGCAAGCGCCGCTGCCGGCAGCGCCGTATTGGAGATGACGCTGCCGACCAGCACCACTTTCGAGGGGAGCGCCCAGACGATGCCGGTCATGAACACGGTCTGCGTCAGCGTCAGCCCGGCATCCTTGGCAAGTGCGGCAAACCCGATGAAGGAACTCGCAAGGATAAGACCCGGCAGGGAAAAGGCGGCGCGAATGCCTCTCAGCAGCCAGACGCGGCGGCGGTATGAACGTCTCGAAAGGGATGGATCAACAGGCATCGAAATGTCGGGTAGCATAGAGGCGGCGCTGGAACGATATCAAAATGTGTCTGGCCCAGCAGTTGGCCTCTGGGTATTTCGACCCGATCGATCCTGACCCACACCTGAAGAATTGCCGCCGGACGGCGCCGATTAGCGAAATGGCAAGCGGTTTGCGCATAAGTTCGCGCGAACCCATGAGGATCGCATGGTCGAGACAATGTCCATCACCCCGCGAACATCGCCAGCCTGGCACGATTACGGGCGAATCTTTCTGGCTGCCGTGCGGCGTCACCGCCAGATTCATGCGCTGGCGATCGGTACGTTGGTTCTTTCCCTGCTGATCGGCTGGCATACCCGCAGCGTGCCCGACTTCGGGACCGTAGCCGATTTCGGGCTGTACCTGCTGGCGGCTTTCTGGCTCGGCGGCTGCGGATTTGCGCTCGTCAAACTGGCCTGGCTCGCGATTGTGGAGCGCGATCCCCACCCTCTTTCGTCATTTCTGCGGCCATTCGGGCATTTTTTCAGCAATGGCGAACGCCTGGCGAACGGCATCAACGGCATAGCCGCCTTTATCCTTTTTGCCAGCGCTTTCGGCGTGCTCAAGGGTTCGATATCGATCCTGAAGCCGTTTTCCTGGGACGAAACGCTGATGCGGTTCGACCGCCTCCTCCATTTCGGCAGGGAGCCTTATGAATGGCTCTGGTGGCTGGTTAGCAGTCCGCTCGCTGTTCTTGGCCTGAACTTCGCCTACAATTTCTGGTTCGTTGTCCTCGTCGGCTCGATATTCGCCTGCGCCATAACCCAGCGCGACAATGCGCTCAGGCATCGCTACCTCATCAGCTTGATGACGCTGTGGCTTGTCGGCGGATTTTTCGTCGCAATCGGTTTCTCATCCGCCGGTCCCTGCTATTTCGCTCGGCTTGGCCTGGGCGACGACTACCAGCCGCTCACCGACGCCCTCGCCGCAGCCGCACGCAGTCACGCGGTCTGGGCTCTGCAGACCCAGGATACGCTTTGGAGCGGCTACCTGAATATCGCCAACGGCAATACCGGCATTTCGGCCTTCCCGTCCCTGCACGTGGCGACCGCGGTTCTTATCGCGCTTTATGCGGGCGCGCGGTCGAAACTGGCCGGGGCCTTGCTGGGTGTCTTCGCCGTCCTGATCATGACCGGCTCGGTTGTACTGGGATGGCATTATGCCGTCGACGGATACGCAGGCGCCATCCTTGCAGTGATCGTATGGAAGACGGCGGGTCTCTTCATCCGGCGCTTTCCGGCCGCGGATATGCCGCTCCGCTAGATCCTGCCAACAAAAAAGCCCCCGGCGAACCGGGGGCTTTTTCGATTTTCGCGACTGGCTGGCGGTGCTCAGCTTTTCCGCGGCAGTTGCGGCACCAGGCTGCGCTTGCCGCCGTCCTTGCCTTTCGGCTCTTCTTTCTTCGCGACCGCCTTCTTGGCCGCCGGCTTCCTGGCCGGAGCCTTGCGGGCCTTCGGCCTATCGGCCGGCTCTTCCTTCTTCGGCTTCACCGGCGCTTCGTCGGCCAGCGATTCCAGCTTGAGGCCGGATTCGCCAGTCTCCTTTTTCTCGACCGTGACGCGCACCGTGCCGCCGTTCTTCAGCTTCCCAAACAGCACCTCGTCCGCCAGCGGCTTCTTGATATGCTCCTGGATGACGCGGCCGAGCGGACGCGCGCCCATGCGCTCGTCGTAGCCCTTGTCGGCCAGCCACGCGATGGCGTCGGGCGACAGGTCGAAGGTGACGCCACGCTCGGAAAGCTGCGCTTCCAGCTGCATGACGAACTTCTGCACGACCTGATGCACGACCGGCACCGGCAGCGAGCCGAACGGGATGATCGCATCGAGACGGTTGCGGAATTCCGGCGTGAACAGCCGGTTGATGGCCTCCACGTCGTCGCCCTCGCGCTTGGTCGAGCCGAAGCCGATGGCAGCGCGCTGCGCATCCGAAGCACCCGCATTGGTGGTCATGATCAGGATCACGTTGCGGAAATCGATCGACTTGCCGTTATGGTCCGTCAGCTTGCCGTGGTCCATCACCTGCAACAGGATGTTGAACAGGTCCGGATGGGCCTTCTCCACTTCGTCCAGCAAAAGCACGCAGTGCGGATGCTGGTCGACGCCGTCGGTCAACAGGCCGCCCTGGTCGAAGCCGACATAGCCGGGAGGCGCCCCGATCAGCCGCGAGACGGTATGGCGTTCCATATATTCCGACATGTCGAACCGCAGCAGCTCAACCCCGAGCGACGCCGCCAACTGCTTGGCAACCTCGGTCTTGCCGACGCCGGTCGGACCCGAGAACAAATAGGAGCCGATCGGCTTCTCCGGCTCGCGCAGGCCGGCGCGCGCCAGCTTGATCGCCGAGGTCAGCGCGGTGATGGCGGTATCCTGGCCGTAGACGACCCGCTTGAGTTCGATCTCCAGACCCGCCAGCACCTTCTCGTCATCCGCCGAGACGGACTTCGGCGGGATGCGCGCCATGGTGGCGATAGTCGCCTCGATCTCCTTGATGCCGATGGTCTTCTTGCGCTTGGCCTCGGGCACCAGCATCTGCGAGGCCCCGGTCTCGTCGATCACGTCGATCGCCTTGTCCGGCAACTTGCGGTCGTTGATGTAGCGGGCCGAAAGCTCGACCGAAGCCTTGATGGCGTCGGCCGTGTACTTGACCTTGTGGAAATCCTCGAAATAGGGCTTCAGCCCCTTCATGATTTCGATGGCGTCCTCGATGGTCGGTTCGTTGACATCGATCTTCTGGAACCGGCGCACCAACGCCCGGTCCTTCTCGAAGAACTGGCGGAACTCCTTGTAGGTGGTCGATCCGATGCAGCGGATCGCGCCGGAAGACAGCGCCGGCTTCAACAGGTTGGACGCATCCATGGCGCCGCCGGACGTTGCGCCGGCGCCGATCACGGTATGGATTTCGTCGATGAACAGGATGGCCCCCGGATAATCCTCGAGCTCCTTCACGACCTGCTTCAGCCGTTCCTCGAAATCGCCGCGATAGCGCGTGCCGGCAAGCAGCGTGCCCATGTCGAGCGCGAAGATGGTCGCGTCGTTCAACACCTCCGGCACATCGCCCTCGACGATCCGCTTGGCCAGGCCTTCGGCGATCGCCGTCTTGCCGACGCCGGGGTCGCCGACATAGAGCGGATTGTTCTTCGACCGGCGGCACAGCACCTGGATGGTGCGGCTGATCTCCGAACTGCGGCCGATCAGCGGATCGATGCGGCCCGCCTTCGCCTTGTTGTTCAGGTTGACGCAATAGGCGGTCAGCGCATCCTGCTGCTTCTTCTTGCCGCCGTCCTCCTGCGGATCGGCGCCTGGTACGCCGCCCTGCTCTTCCTCGGCCCCGCGTGGGGTCCTGCTCTCGGAAGCGCCGGGGCGCTTGGCGATGCCATGCGAGATATAGTTGACCGCGTCGTAGCGGGTCATCTGCTGTTCCTGCAGGAAGTAAGCGGCATGGCTTTCGCGCTCGGCGAAGATGGCGACAAGCACGTTGGCGCCGGAAACCTCTTCGCGGCCGGATGACTGCACATGGATCACGGCGCGCTGGATCACGCGCTGGAAACCGGCGGTCGGCTTGGAATCCTCGTCATAACCGGTGACGAGATTGTCCAGTTCGGTATCGATATAGGTAACCACGGTCTGCCGCAGTTCGCTCAGGTCGACATTGCAGGCGCGCATGACGGCCGCGGCCTCGGCGTCGTCGATCAGGGCGAGCAGCAGGTGTTCGAGAGTTGCATATTCGTGGTGACGTTCATTGGCGAATGTCAACGCCTGGTGGAGCGCTTTTTCCAGCCCTTGGGAAAATGCAGGCATCAATTCCTCACTTCTTCTCCATCACGCATTGCAGCGGATGCTGATTCTGTCGGGCGAAATCCATGACCTGAGACACTTTGGTCTCGGCCACCTCGAATGTATAGACCCCGCATTCGCCCACCCCATGATTGTGAACATGGAGCATGATGCGCGTGGCGGCTTCGCGGTCCTTCTGGAAAAACCGCTCCAGGACGTGGACCACGAATTCCATCGGGGTGTAGTCGTCGTTGAGGATCAGAACCCGATACAGGCTAGGCTTCTTGGTCTTGGTCTTCGTGCGCGTGATGACAGCTGTGCTGCGTCCGGCCCCATTGCCGTCACCGCCTTCGTTTTGCATACGCGCCACATGTGTCGTGGCAGTTAGACCGATTGTCACTTAGCCCTGCCTCTGGGTCGAATCCCCGTCTATGTAACGACATGTAGGTCTTCGTTGCCGGATTTTAAGCCCTTCTGGTTGCCTGACAATACAGCCAGGCCGCCAATCCGCCGGGTTTTTCGCAAACTTGATTTATGCGGACGCCATGAAACGAAAAAACCCGGCCGCAGAGAGGCGACCGGGTTCGTTTGCGGGGCGAATGCCTGCAATCGGACAGAATTGAAGGCCCGTTACTTCGCCTTGGCGACGAGCGATTCGAAAGGCTTGTAGGTTTCCTTGGCGAGCTCGGCGTAGAGATCGCCGATCTTGGTGGCTTCGGCAACAAGCGACTCGTACGACTGCTTCACGTAGTCGGTCTGGATTTCCACCGCGTTCTCGAACGACTTGGCGGAAAACAGCTTTTCGAAAAAGGCGCTGCCGTTCTCAAAGCTCTTCTTGCTGTAGTCGGTGGCCTCGACGGCGATCGCCTGGGCGCCCTTGGAAACGGACGCGAAGCTCTTGAGCCCGGTGTCGGCGAACTCCTTGCCGTATTTACTGAAGTCCTCGTAGGTCTGGGTCATCTGCGCGGCTCCTTGGATCCGACTTGTTGTGCAATGCCCTCTAGATATTGTGCAGCGCACAAAAAGTCAATGTGCGCCGCAATCAGTGAGTCGGATGCGCCGCCGTTTACTAAGATTCGAATAAAGTTTGCCTCGACTGCGGGAAAATTGGTGAACGCGGCGGTTACCATAAACGGATTGGTAACGTTGCCCACGCTAGCTTGCCCCATCGGGCGGGACCTTTGCCCTCCCCAGCAACAAAAAAGTCAAAGGGTAAAACAGTGCGTAAGGCGTTGGCGGCAGTTATTTCCAAATCCCTCTCATCCTTTAAACCGGCCGTGATCGCCCTTTTGGCGATGACGATCGTCGTGGCCGACGTGACGGCCTCCCTGGCTGCGCAATACGCGGCCGTGGTGATCGACGCGAAGACCGGCAAGACGCTTTACGCCAAGGACGCGAATGCGCGGCGCTATCCCGCTTCGCTCACCAAGATGATGACCCTTTACATGGCTTTCGAGGCCCTCTCGAAGGGCAAGATCAACAAGAGCACGCCGATCGTCTTCTCGGCCAACGCAGCAGCCGAACCGCCAACCAAGCTCGGCGTCCGCAAGGGCGGATCGGTGACGGTGGAAACCGCTATCCTGTCGATGGTGACCAAGTCGGCCAACGATTCCGCCACGGCCATGGGCGAGTTCCTGGGCGGCTCGGAAGCGAATTTCGCCCGCATGATGACGGCGAAGGCGCGCGCGCTCGGCATGAAGAGCACCGTCTTCCGCAATGCCCACGGACTGCCCAACCCGGCCCAGTTCACCACAGCCCATGACATGGCGGTCCTCGGCATCGCGCTGCGCGAGCACTATCCGCAGTATTACGGCTACTTCTCGCAGCGTTCGTTCATGTATGGGCGCACGCGCATCAACGGCCATAACAGGCTGCTCGGGCGCATCAAGGGCGTCGACGGTATCAAGACCGGCTACACCCGTGCCTCTGGCTACAATCTCGTGTCCTCCGTCGAAGATGGCAACCGCCGGCTGGTGGCGGTCGTCATGGGCGGCGCCTCGGGCGCCAAGCGCGACGCTCAGATGGCCCAGCTGATCAAGGCCTATCTACCGAAAGCCTCGCCGCGCGGCGACGGCCCGCTGGTCGCGCTGGCGGAGAACAATCCAGTCACGGCGCTCGCCAAGGTGCTGTTGCCCAAGAACGACGTGCCGACGCCCGGCCGCCGGCCGCGGGAAGAGGTTCAGGTGGCCTCGGCAAACGCCGAGATCGAACTGCCGACCAAGGCGGAAGCCGCCGCTGTCGCGCCGGTGCCGGCTCCGGTCGTGGAAGCCTATGCCGCGGCCGAACCCGCCGCGATCGATCCTGTGTCGACCGCGTCCGTCTCGGCCGGCTGGGTCGTCCAGGTCGCGTCATCCCCCAGCCCGTCGGAAGCGCAGTCGGCTCTCGACAAGACCGCGAAGAAGGCGCCGGCCGTGCTCGCCGACGCCGCTGGCTTCACCGTTCCCTTCGCCAAGGGCGGGGTAACGTTCTACCGCGCGCGCTTCGGCGGCTTCGAATCCAAGGATGCCGCATGGAACGCCTGCAACACTTTGAAAAAGAAGAAAATTTCCTGCTACGCCGTACAGCAGTAATCGATACGGCGGGATACTCCCGGGTAATGTTTTAGGTCGAAGGAGCGCTAGTTGTGATTAGAGAGCAGGATGTCCTTGGCTTTGTTGATCCGCGCCGCCAGGAAAGACGCCTCACCGATATCGGGGTGGAGGCGTTGCATCAGGCGTCGGTGCGCCTCGCGGACCTGCGCCGGGGCGGCGCCCGTTTCAAGACCAAGGACCTCGTAGGCCTCCTCCTTAGTCATGGCGCCCGGACCTGGCGCAACGCCCAGCCCTTCGCGGATGTACGGTTGCGCGTGCTCTCGCCAGACGGGAAAACGGCTGTCAAGATACGCCTCTAGAAGCCGGACGCTGTCGGGGTCGCCGCCAACTTCGCGATAGAGTCCCGTCAGTTCGTGCAATTCCATCGAACCGAGCATCCGTCCCTCGCTCAATCCTGCAAGAACAAGTCCTTCAAGGCGACCAGTGCGATGGTCGAGGCTCATTTCCAGCGCGGCAGTCCGCACTGTCGCGTATTTCTGGCCAGCAGACGGCTTGGGCCGGTTTTTCCAGGTAAAGCCCAGCCACAGGATGGCTGCGGCGAGGAAGGGCAATGCCAGCCCGGCGCGGCCGGCCGAGATGGCGCCCAGACCACAAAGCAGAAGCGCCAGCGGAGCCAGTCGCCGCATGGAACGCGCCATGGTCGATGGGTCGGCGCGCAGGAACAGCGCCAGCACGGCGAGCAAGAGCAGGATTGCGGCAAAGGCCGCGATAAGAACGCTCATATATCCAGGCCAATCAGGGTCATCGGTCGATCATAAGTGCATTTGCACAGCGGCGGCAAAGCCGGAGCTGCTTCATCGAAGACTCCACCTCGGTGATCGATGCGAGTCGTCGTGTCGCAGGCGGTTCGCGGTTGCTAACGAACAATAATGGCGGCCGGTGGACCGCGCTTTCAAATTTACGCGAAGATGAAGCTGGAGCCGGGTTCTAGAGCAGGCCGAGTTCGGCCAGTTCCTGCCGCAGCTTGGGCGGCATTTCGGCGATTCCGGCCGCCGCGCCTCGGGCCAGGTCGACCGGCGCGTCGGCCGGTTTCAGATAACGCCAGCCCTGGAAAGCCCGGCGCGACTGCCATGCAGTCCGCACGACGGTGGTATCCAGCACCAGATGGCAACGGCCAATACCCTCCGAGTCGGTGAAGGGGCGGATTTCCGTGATGCGCTGACGGCACTGCACATTGCCCTTGATGACCCAGTAGAGCGATCCGATGCCGACGATCTCGGCACCGCGCGTCGGCACCATGCGGGTGGTGTGGAAATGCTCCATGGCCTGGCCGGCGCGGCGCTTCTCATCGAGGCGGAATGCGATCCATTCCTCCAGATCCTCGACGCTATCGCAGCCGACGCAGAGCTTTATCAGATTGAGAGCCATGGCCGGAATCTAGCGGTTGCCTGACGCCGGTTCAACATCGCCACGGGTTTTGCACAGGGTCGCTTTCCCCCCGCTCACAGGAAAGGAAGCGAGCTTCAGCATTCCACCACATTGACCGCCAAGCCTCCGAGGCTCGTCTCCTTGTATTTCTCGTTCATGTCGCGGCCTGTCTGGCGCATGGTCTCGATGGCGGCGTCCAGCGGCACGAAATGCGAACCGTCGCCCTTGATCGCCAGCGAGGCGGCCGTCACCGCCTTCACCGCGCCAAGCGCGTTGCGCTCGATGCAGGGCACCTGCACCAACCCGGCGACCGGATCGCAGGTCATGCCGAGATGATGCTCCAGCGCGATCTCGGCGGCGTTCTCCACTTGCGCGGGCGTGCCGCCCATGACGGCGCACAGGCCGGCCGCCGCCATCGCAGAGGCCGACCCCACCTCGCCCTGGCAGCCGACTTCGGCGCCGGAAATCGAGGCATTGCTCTTGATGATGCCACCAACCGCCGCCGCCGTGAGCAGGAAATCGCGGATCGAAGTCTGGTCGGCTTCGGGGTGGAAATGCAGCCAGTAGCGCATCACCGCAGGCATCACCCCTGCCGCCCCGTTGGTTGGCGCGGTGACGACGCGGCCCCCAGCGGCGTTCTCCTCGTTGACCGCCATGGCGTAGATGGAGAGCCAGTCATTGGCGAGCAGCGGGTTCGGACGGTTCAGCCGCCACTCCTCCTGAAGCTTGTCGTGCAATTGCCGCGCCCGGCGGCGCACCTTCAGCCCGCCCGGCATGATGCCTTCCTGCGCCAGGCCCCGGTCGATGCAGGCGCGCATGGCGGTCCAGACGGCATCCAAACCGGCGTCGAGTTCTTCGCCCGGCATCTGCGTTTCTTCATTGATGCGCTTCATCTCGGCGATCGACAGGCCGCTCCTGGCTGCCATCGCAAGCATCTCGGCCGCGTTGCGGAAGGGATAGGGCACCTTCTTGCCTTCGGTGGTGATGCTTCCCCTCGCCTTCGCCCGCTGCAATTCCTCCTCGGAAACGACGAAGCCGCCGCCGACCGAATAGTAGATGCGCTTCAGCAGCAGCCGGTCGCCGGCGTCATAGGCGTAGAACGTCATGCCGTTGGCATGGCCGGGAAGCGGCGTCTTCTTGTCAAGCACGAGGTCGATTGCCGGATCGAACCGGTAGGACGGGTGGCCGGGCGGCGAGACGCGCCTGACTGCCGCGATGCCGGCGACGATGGCATCGGCCTCGTCGGGATCGACCTGCGACGGGTTCTGGCCGGCAAACCCCAGGACTACCGCCCTGTCCGAGCCATGGCCAATGCCGGTATAGGCGAGCGAGCCATGCAGGCTGGCCGCGACACGGTCCACCGTCGCGCCGGCGGGGCGCGGCCAGTCGTTGCCGGCCAGTTCGTCGAGGAAACGGCCGGCGGCCGTCATCGGTCCCATCGTGTGGGAGCTCGACGGGCCGATGCCGATCTTGAACAGGTCGAAAACCGAGAGGAACAATGACGCCTCCGCTGGCGCGACGAATATAGAGAATTCAGCTAGAAATTCTGCTCATTTGCACGTCGTGGCTGCGCGTGTGCCGACCTTGCCTGCTCCCGCCGCGACATGCCTTCTACTCGCACTGATACTGGCTGAGCGCCCATTCGCCGGTCACTGACAAAAGGTCGGCGATTTTCCACGCATCGCCGATTTTCTTCAGCTTCCATTCCAGCCGGTGCGGACTGCCATCGACGACGAACGCAACCACCACATTGGCGCTGTCGCCGCTGACGGCATCGAGCATCTTGAGGCTGCCGCCGATCTGCGCCTTGTCGGCCGGCGCATTGTCCAGCGCCATGTTCGGGTCGAGACATTCGCCCTCGGATTTACGCAAGGCATCCGCCTTGTCGAGCACGGTCCTGGCGGGATCGATGAAGTTGCCGCGCTGGGCCGGGTCGAGTTCGGAGCCGAGCTTCTCGTAAAACGGCTTCACCAGCGCCAGGGGACCATCCATCTTCAACGGGACATTGCCGCCGCCTGAAGCCGCCAGGGCCGGTTGCGCGGGCGCCGCGCCCAGCAACCCTTCGGCGGACGCACTCACCCCCAATGGCAGCAGGCACGCGATCATGAAAACCCACCGCCGGCTACGCATGTCCGACTTCTCCTAGTCCAGGCTTTCGCCCGTCATGCATTCCAGCGTGCTGAGCGTCCAGCCATTGGTCTTCGACGTCAGGTCGGCGACTTTCCAGGAACCGCCGACCTGCTTGAGCGACCAGATCATTTCGCGGCGGGACCCCTCGCCTTCTCCCTCCGGGAAGAGATCGAAGCGTGCGGTCACCTCCGCCGTGTCGCCGCTGATCGTTTCGTCAAGCTTCAGCGTGCGCGAAACCGTCTTCTGGTCGAAATCCTGCGCGTCCAGCCCCGGATCGAAATCGATGCACGGCATCTGGTCGGGGTTTTTCCGCAGCGCCTCGTCATTGAGGGCGAAAAGCTTCGTCACCGGTTCGGTGAAGCGGTCGCGATATTTGGCGTCCGGCTCGAACTTGACCGGCGTGTAGAAGAACTTGACGGCGTCCGCAGCGGGACCAGCTACAGCAATGGGGGGCGCGGCCAGCACAAGGGCAACGAACAGGAACGGCATTTTCATCGGCGTCGATCCATCGGAAACGGGATTCGCGTTGGCACCAAACATTTCATCCCGGCTTTTTTGCGGTCGATCAAGCCCATTGCGCTCGAACATCGATCGGCCATGAATGAAGCCGAAGGTTTTGCAGAGGTTTCATCGCCGCGCTGCTATCCCGGCTGCGTCGAATCCCCGTATAGTCTTCCGATGCCCATTCGCCAGCTTTCCGAAACGATGATCAACCAGATCGCCGCCGGCGAGGTCATTGAGCGCCCGGCAAGCGTCGTCAAGGAACTGGTCGAGAATGCGCTCGATGCCGGCGCCACGCGGGTCGAGATCGTCACCGCGGGCGGCGGCCTCGGCCTGATCCGCGTCACCGACGACGGTTCAGGCATCCCTGAGCAGGAACTGGAGCTTGCGGTCGCGCGTCATTGCACGTCCAAGCTGTCAAGCGACATACACGATATCCGGTCGCTGGGCTTTCGCGGCGAGGCGCTGCCCTCCATCGGCTCGGTGTCGCGGCTTTCCATCCGCTCCCGCACCGCGACCGGCGATACCGCCGCCGAGATCGGCATCGAGGGCGGCCGCGTGTCGGCGGTCAGGCCAGCCGCCGCCAACAAGGGCACGACGGTCGAGGTGCGCGACCTCTTCTTCGCCACCCCCGCCCGCCTCAAATTCATGAAGGGCGAGCGCGCCGAGGCCTCGGCCATCGCCGATGTGGTGAAGCGCATCGCCATCGCATTTCCCGCCGTCCGCTTCACCCTCGCCGGTTCCGACCGCTCGACGCTGGAACTGCCGGCGACGATGGAAGACGCCGAAGGAAGGCTGCGCCGAATCGCGCAGATCATGGGCGCGGAATTTCCCGACAATGCGCTGCATCTCGATGCCGAGCGCGAGGGCGTGCGCCTGACCGGCCATGTCTCCATCCCGTCCTTCACCCGCGCCAACGCCTTGCAGCAATATGCCTATGTCAACGGCCGCCCGGTGCGCGACAAGCTCATCGCCGGCGCGCTGCGCGGCGCCTACGCCGATGTTCTGCCGCGCGACCGCCATGCGGTGACGGCGCTGTTCCTGACGCTCGACCCGGCGACGGTCGACGTCAATGTGCATCCGGCCAAGGCCGATGTGCGTTTCCGCGATCCCGGCATGGTGCGCGGGCTGATCGTCGGCGGCATCCGGCAGGCGCTGGCGGGGGCCGGCATTCGCCCGGCGACGACCGGCGCCGCCGGCATGATGGCGGCGTTCCGGCCCGGCGCGGCGGGGTATGCCCGCGCCGCCGCCTCCACGACCGGTCACGGCGGCTACGGGTCTTACCGGACCTCGGGCTCGGCGGCGTTCGACATCCAACGCTCGCACCAGCGTCCGCTCGACTTTGAAACGGTTGTCGCCGCGGGCTTTGGCGAGGATCCGCAAGTCTTCGACACCGGTTCGCTGCACAGCGCCGACGCCCGCGCCGGCTTTGGCGAGGCTGACGCGTCGCTTTTGCAGATGGAATTGGGGGCGGCCCGCGCGCAGGTGCATGAAAACTACATCGTCGCGCAGACCGCCGACTCGCTGGTCATCGTCGACCAGCACGCGGCGCATGAACGGCTGGTCTACGAGGCGTTGAAAAACGCGCTGCATTCGCGGCCGCTGCCGGCGCAGATGCTGCTTCTGCCCGAAATCGTCGATCTGCCGGAGGAGGACGCCGAGCGGCTGGCGCTGCATGCGGAAACCTTCGCCCGTTTCGGTCTGCGGCTGGAACGCTTCGGTCCCGGCGCGGTCGCCGTGCGGGAAACGCCCGCCATGCTTGGCGAAACGAATGTCGTGCAACTGGTGCGCGACCTCGCCGACGAGATCGCCGACAACGACACTGTCGATACGCTGAAGGCCCGGCTCGACCGCATCGCCGCGACCATGGCCTGCCATGGCTCGGTTCGGTCCGGCCGCAGGTTGAAGCCGGAGGAGATGAACGCCCTGCTGCGGCAGATGGAGGCGACGCCCGGCTCCGGCACCTGCAACCACGGCCGCCCGACCTATATCGAGCTGAAGCTGGCCGATATCGAGCGGTTGTTCGGGCGGCGATGAGTTTTTACCCTCCCCCTTGTGGGGAGGGCGCGAGCGCTACCGCTTCAAATTCACCAGCACCACGCCGCCCAGCGCCAGCGCGCCGCCGAGAATGCCGCCGAGCGAAGGCACTTCGCCCAGCCAGAAGAAGCCGATGATCGTCGCCATGGGCGAGATGAGATAGAGGAAGTTCGAGGCACGCGCCGCTGGCAGGCGCGACAGCGCCGTCGACCAAGCCGCATAGGCGATCAGGCCGGGGACGATGGCGAGGAAGACGACGGCGCCGATGCCGGCATTGTCGGCTACCGCCGCTTCGCGCAAGGCGCTTGGCAGGAAGAACGAAAGGCACAGCGCGCCGAGCACCATGTTCCAGGCCGAGATGGTCAGCGGATGGTGCCGGACGAGCAGCGGCTTCTGCACGATGGTGTTGATGGAGGAGCACAGCGCCGATCCGAGCACCAGAAGCGCGCCGCCGTTGAAGCTCAACCCTTGCCCTTCGCCGATGGCGATGATGCCGATGCCTGCGAACGATACGAAGGTGCCGAGCCATGCCAGCCTGGAAAAGCGCTCGCCGAGCAACGCCATAGCCATGATGGCGGTGAAAATCGGGCTGACATTGATGATGAAGGACGCCGCGCCGGCGGAAACAGTCAGTTCGCCGATGTTGAGCAGCGCCGTGTAGAGCGCGATGAAGATCACACCGCCGACGGCGAACCGCCAAAGTTCCTCTTTCCGGGGCAGCGCAGGGCGGCGGATGGCGAGGTAAAGGGCTGCGGGCACCGCCGCGATGGCGAAGCGCAGGGCGCCGAGTTCCAGAGGGCCGAAAGCGGCAAGTCCGGCGCGGATGGCCGGAAACGCCGATGCCCAGCCGACAACCGTCAGGGCGACGGCGATGGCGGCGGTCGTGTCGATGCGCGGTGTCGTATTCGAAAGGCTCACTGTGGCGCTCATGGCTTGTGCTCTGTTGAACGGGCTAAGCATTAGCTGTGGTAGGCCGGCACATGACACCCGTTTCCCGCCATTGACAAACGACGAAATCGGCGATGAGCTGTGAGCATGGATCACAGCTACGACATGCTGCCACTCGAAACCCTGCGCGCCTTCGACGCGGCGGCGCGCAGCGGCAGCTTTTCGGCAGCGGCCGACAAGCTAAACCTCACTCACGGCGCCGTCAGCCGGCAGATCGCCAAGCTCGAAGACTGGCTCGGGTTGAAGCTGTTCGACCGCGGCGCGCGCGGCGTCGCCCTCACCATCGAAGGCAACCGTCTGCACCTGCGCACGACGGAAGCGTTCGCGCTGATCGCCTCGAACTCCGACCGCTGGGTAGAGCCGCGCGGCACCGCCGTCGTCAGGCTGACGTCGATACCGTCCGTCAGCGGCCTGTGGCTGATGCCGAGGCTTCCAGCGCTCGAAAGCGGCGAACCGCGGCTGCGCATCATTCTCGATGTCGACATCCGCCAGGCGGACCTCGCCGACCAGGGCATCGATCTGTCGATCCGCTGCGGGCGCGGACGCATCCCGGATCGCATATCGCTGCAACTGTTCGAAGAGCACATCTTTCCGGTCGCGTCGCCGGAACTGGCGGACGACATCGGCAAGGGCAACCCTTCCCGGCTGCTCAAATACCCGCTCATCAACGATTCCGACGCGTCCGGATGGCGGGCATGGCTCGGCGCACAGGGCATCGACTATCGCCCGCGTCCGCAGGATCGCCGCTTCGAGGATTACAACCTCGTCCTCGACGCTGCCGCCCATGGTCTGGGCGTCGCGCTGGCAAGGCCGCCGCTGACCGAACATCAGCTCAAATCCGGACGCATCGTTCCGGTGGACGAGCGCACCGCTCTCAATCCGGTATCCTACTGGATGGATCGCCCGCTTGGCCGGCCCCGCGCCGCAGCCGCCGAGCTGGCGCAGCGCATCGGCAAACAGGCCGGCGTGGATCGCGGGCGCATCGATGCGTTCCTGAAAGCCGAGCGGTAGCCTAGAACGCCAGGATCAGCGCCAGCAACATTGCGGCGACAACCGCTGAAGCGGTCACGATCAGGCCGACCGAGATTTTCTCGCCGGTTGATTCTGCGGGAGCCTGCACACCGCGTATCGAACGTTTTTGGACGGCTCCCTTACCGGACTTGACCGCCAAGGCGTCAGCCTGCGCGGCAGGCGGAAGCACCGCGAACCCATGCAATGGAAAGGGAGCGGGACGGTTTGATGCGGGTGGTTCGGCCGCGCGCGCCCCTGGCGCAGACACGTCCGTACGAGCCAGAGGATCGGAAGCGCCGCCCGGAGGACGCGGTTCGTCCGCCGCGACTTCGGTCGAAAGGGCCGCTCCCGCGAGCCTATAGGCGCGCAGGACAGCCGCCGATCCATCCTGTTGCGACCGCACCGCCTCCGACAGAGGCAACGCCGCCGACGGTATCGGAGTGCTGATCGTGCTCGCAGATGAACCTGTTGGTGGCGCGGGAGCAACCAGCGCCTTGACCAGCGCGACCTTTGCCGGGTCGGCCTTGGCCAGCGGCTGCGACTTCACCGCTTCCGCAATCAGCGACATCAGGCGAACGGCGGAAATGGCCATGCAGTCCCGGCTTTCCTACGACTTTCGCAGCCTTGCTAGCAACCGAACGTTGCGTCAGGCTGGTTGCGCTTGACCCTGGCCCCTATTTGTGGCGATGAAATCGTATGGAGACCGGCACAGCAAGATGATGAACCGTTTCGAAGGCCCAGGCGGCCGGGAAGCCCGCATCCGCTATCTCGATGGCGATTTCCAGATCACCAGCCCCGGCGCGTTCGTGCGCTGCGCCGTCACAGGTGAATCCATTCCGCTGGACGACCTGAAATACTGGAGTGTCGCCCGGCAGGAGCCCTACGCCAATGCCGTCGTTTCGCTCGGCCGCGAGATCGAAGCCCATCCGGAGTTGCGCAAGCGCAGCTAGCTGCCCGTTCCCGGATTGGCCAGCCGACGCCGCCGCCACGCTTCCCGCGTCTCATTGACGATACGCTCAGGCGTGTTCTCGAGATCGAAAACCGTTTCGATTTCAAGCACGTCCAGCTTTTCCCTGAATCCTTCCGGTAAGGGCTCCTGGGCCAGCCGCACGGCATCCTTGGCCGTGGTGATCAGGCCAAGGCCTTCCTTGTCCGCATCCGCCGCTAGATCGCTCAACTCGTCCTGCGCGTAGAAATGATGATCCGGGAAGGATCGGCGTTGCATCACCGTTCCGCCCGCTTCTTCGACACTTCGGAAGAATTTATCCGGATGACCAATGCCGGCGAAGGCGAGGAATTTCCCGCCCGCGATTCCGTCATCGATGCGCGGCTGGGTACGCGCGGCGAAAATCGGCTTTCCCGCGCGCGCCACCTGCCGCACCACCGCATCCGCCTCGGTGCCGTCGCCCATCCGCAGCAGCGCATCGGCGAAGGGCAGCTGGTCCGCAACCCGCGCGCGCAACGGCCCGCCCGGTATCACATGCCCGTTGCCCAGCCCATACCGGGCATCGACGACGATCAGCGCGAAATCGATATGGATGCGGCCGCTCTGGAACCCGTCATCCATGATGAGGAAATCGCAGCCGTGCTTGTCGATGAGCAGCCGCGCACCGGCCGCCCGGTCTGGCGTCACAGCCACCGGCGCGTGGGCGGCGAGCAGCAGCGGTTCGTCGCCGACATGCTTGGCGCTGTCATGATGGACATCGACGATATGCGGCTCCGCGAAGCTGCCGCCATGGCCGCGCGAGAGGAACCCGGGCTTCAGCCCCATCGAGAGCGCCTGCCGGCAAAGCGAAATGGCCACCGGCGTCTTGCCGCTGCCGCCGACGGTGAAGTTGCCGACGCACAGAACGGGCGCTGCAATCCTTTCGCGTCTCGCCGACTTCATGCGGCGACCGGCGACCGCGGCATAGGCCGCAGACAGCGGAAAAAGTGCCCGCGCCCGCCAGTCCGGCTTTTCCCACCAGAAGGGCGGCGCTTCGCTGGCCATTCTACCGGCCGTTCGCCCGTTTGAGCCGGGCCTTGACGATCAGCGGCTGGATGAAAGGCTCGAGTGTTTTCAGGGTGCGCGACAGCGCGCCGCGCATCTCGCCCACCGTAGCGGCGCCGGCGGCGATCATCTCGTGGCGGGCCACTTCGTTGGAAAGCAGGAAATTAACCGCCCCGGCCAGCATGTTGCGGTCGCGCACGAGCTTGGCGCCCCCGCTATCCAGCAGGCGTTGATAGGATTCGCGGAAATTCTGCACGTTGCGCCCGGCCAGCACGGCCGTATCCAGCATCGCCGGTTCCAGCGGGTTCTGTCCGCCCTCCGAGGTCAGTGAACGGCCAACGAAAGCGATCTCGGTGAGCCGCAGATAAAGCCCCATCTCGCCGATCGTGTCGCCCAGCAGGATATCCGTGTCGGCGGTGATCTTGTCGCCGCTGCTGCGGCGGGCGAGGCTCAGCCCCATTCCCGTAATATGCGCGGCGACCGCATCGCCCCGGTTGGGATGGCGTGGCACGATGATTGTCAGCAGGCCCTTGTGCCGGCGGCGCAGCGCCGCATGGACTTCCGCCGCCACCGCCTCCTCGCCGTCATGGGTGGACACCGCGGCCCATGTCGGACGCTGGCCGATCTGCCTGGTCAGCGCCGCGAGAGCCTTTTCGTTGGCCGGGGGTGGGGCCGTATCGACCTTGAGATTGCCGGAAACGGTGACGGGCCGGGCGCCAAGCGCGCTAAAGCGCTCCCCATCGAGTTCCGACTGGGCCACCACATGCGCCATATTCTCGAACAGCGCCTCGGCGATGTGCGCGCGCTTTTTCCACGAGGCGAAGGAGCGGTCCGACAGCCGGCCGTTGACAAGTACCTGCGGCACGCTCCGGGCGCCGAGTTCGAGGATGGTTATCGGCCAGATTTCCGACTCGGCGATGATCGCCAGGTCCGGCCGCCAATGATCGAGAAAACGGCTGACCGCCGGCTTCAGGTCCAGCGGGACATACTGATGGATGACGCGCCCGCGCAAGCGGTCCTCGACCACTTTCGCCGACGTCACCGTGCCGGTCGTCAGCACGATATTGACCCCGAAATCCAGAATGCTTTCGACCAGCGGGATGACCGCGATCGTTTCACCGACGCTCGCCGCGTGCACCCAGATCAGTGGCCCCTCCGGCCGCGGCTGGCTGGCGACCCCCCGGCGCTCTCGGCTGCGGCTGCGGTCCTCTTTCCCGTTGGAAGCCCGCCACGCCACATAGGGCCGCGCCAGCGGATAGGCGGCAGCCCCGGCGAAGCGGTAGAGGGACAGCATCGTCCTGGCCCAGCGCTCGCTCATCAGCGCTCGTCCACGAGGCGATATGCCTTGGCCGTGGCGCAGTTCAGCTCGGCGGTCAATTCGCGGCGCTTGTTTTCCATCTCGGTTTCGTCCGCGTCGGCGGCGACGAAGATGGGCTCGCCGACCGCGATGGCCGAACGCCCGAAGGGCAGATTGATCGTTGTCTTGTCCCAGCTTTTCTCGATCACCTTGCGGCGGCTCGTCGCCAGCGCGCCGGGAAAGATCGGGCGTCCGGAGAGCTTTGCCAGAAGCACGACGCCCATGCCTGATTCGCGCGGTGTTCCATGCGGGATGTCGGCAATCATGCAGACGTTCTTGCCTGACATGAGCGACTTTTTCAGGGCGATGAGCGCCTTGGCCCCGCCCTTGTCCATCTGCCGCGTATCGCTGCGCCCACCCGAACCGCGCACCGACTCGATGCCGAACTTCTCGATGACAAGCGCATTGATCTCGGCGTCGGCGCTACGCGAAACCATCGCCACCAGGGGCGTGCGGCTGGGATAGAACGCCGGCAGCAAAATGTGCTGGCCATGCCAGAGCGCGATGATGCCAGGCTCCAGATCCTCGTAGCGGCTGCCGGCAAAGACGATGGAGCCCGCCACGGCCGGATTGGTCAGCCGGATGAAGCGCATCGCCTGCGTGAACAGGCTGGCGATGGCGCCCTTGACGAACCGCGATTCGGCCAGCGGCCGGCGGACACGTTTCCAGAACGACTTCAGCCGGCGATCACGTCGCTTGCCGGGTGCGGAAACGGCGGTCCGCGACATTTCTGCCTTGCCGTCTCGCATTACGAACCGGCACCGCTTTGCGGATCGAGCAAGCGGTGCAGATGGACGACGAAATACCGCATATGTGCATTGTCGACACTGGCCTGTGCCTTGGCCTTCCAGGCCGTCTGGGCCGTCTGGTAATCGGGATAGATTCCAACGATGTCGAGGTTGTCGAGATCGCGGAATTCCGTGCTGCCCAGCTTCGCCAGTTCGCCGCCGAAAACCAGGTGCAGAAGCTGCTTTTTCCCGTCTTCTCCGACCATGTCATGTCCTCACATTGCGTGATTTGCGACTGGTCTAGACCAAAGCAGCCGACTTTGAAACCTTGAAACGCGATCAGTTCTGCGCGTCGGCCAGCACGTCGATGAGCTCATCGACCAGTGCAGTACTGCCGGCGGCCAGCGCGCCGAGTTCCGTGATTTCGCCAGCATAAGAGGGCGTGCGGCGGCGGCTGTCGAAAAGATACCCGCCGGCTTCGGTCAGGATCAGTTCGGCGGCGGCGATGTCCCAGTCATGGGCGTTCGGTTTGACGAACGTCGCATCCAGACTGCCATCGGCGATCATCGCCAGCCGGTAGGCAAGCGAGGGTATATGCGGCACCCGGTTCATCCGGCCCTGCCACGCCTGCGGAAGCCGGTCCAGCAGCGCCTTCGGCCCGGCGATATTGAGGATTTCCCCCAGCTCTCCGGTCCGAATGGGAAGACCGTTGCGGAAGGCGCCCTGCCCCCGCATTGCCCAATAGGTCTCCTGTCTGGCGGGGCATTCGAGCACACCTGCCAGCGACCTCCCTGCCTCCACCACGGCGACGCTGACGCACCATGTGCTCCGTCCTTCCAGGAAGCCGCGCGTACCGTCGATCGGATCGACAACGAAGGTCCGCCGCGCCGACAGCCGCGCGGGATCGTCCGCCGTCTCCTCGGACAGCCAACCATAGTCGGGCCGCGCCGACAGCAGCGTTTCCCTCAGATAGGTGTCGGCGGCATAATCCGCCTCGCTGACCGGAGACGTGCCACCCTTCATCCACACTTCGGGGCTCTTGCCGAAATAGCCCATGGCGATGACGCCGGCTTCGCGCGCGGCATTCTTCAAGAGGTCGAGATCTTCGGCGGCAGCGGCAATGCCGGCTGTGTCAGTTTCCGGCAAGCGTCATCCCCTCGATCAGCAGCGTCGGGGACGCAATGCCGAAATTGCGGTCGAGGTCGCTGGCCGGCACCATGCTCATGAACATGGATTTAAGGTTCGAGGCGATCGTCACTTCCGACACCGGATAGGCAAGCTCGCCGTTTTCGATCCAGAAGCCGGAAGCGCCACGGCTGTATTCGCCGGTAATCATATCGACGCCGTGACCGAACAACTCGTTGACGTAGAAGCCGGATTTCAGCGACCGGATCATCTCGTGCGGGGAAGTCTCTCCGGCCTCGATGGCGAAATTGGTTGGCGACGGCCCGACGGACGAACCGTTGCGCGCGCCGCGCCCGTTGGTCGTCAGGCCGAGTTCACGCGCCGAGGACGTCGAAAGCAGCCAATGGTTCAGCACGCCTTTTTCCACGATGAAAAGCTTCTCGCCCTCCACGCCTTCGCCATCGAAGGGCCGCGACGCCGGGCCGCGCCTACGCAGCGGGTCGTCGGTCACCGTGATCGACGCGGAAGCCACCCGCTTGCCCATCAAGTCGCGCAGGAAGCTGGTCTTGCGCGCCACCGCGCCGCCATTGATGGCTCCGGTCAGATGTCCGGCAAGACCACGAGCGACGCGCGGGTCGAAAATGACATCGACCGTGCCCGTCTTCACCTTGCGGCCGCCGAGCCGTTTCACCGCCCGCTCGCCTGCCTTGCGTCCTATGTCCTGCGGTGAATCGAGTTCGGCGAAATGCAGTCTCGACGAGAATTCATAGTCCCGCTCCATCTTCGTCCCCTCGCCGGCGATGACGCTTGTGGAACGGGAGAACTGACTGCTGCCATATTGGCCAAGGAATCCATGCGACGTCGCCAGCACCATGCCGAAATAGCCGGTGCCGGCGCCGCTGCCTGAGGAATTGGTCACGCCGCTTACGGCCATCGCCGCCTCCTCCGCGGCCAGGGCGTCGTCGCGCAGCCTGTCGGCCGAAACGACCGTAGGATCGAAAAGATCGAGGTCCATCGGCTGGCGCGCGAGCAAAGCCGGGTCGGCGAGACTCTGGTACGGATCCTGGGGCGACACCCTGGCCATCGCCACCGCGCGCTCGGCCAATGCCTTCGCATCGGAATTGACGGTCGCCGAGACGCTCGCCACGCGGCCGTCGACGAAAACGCGCAAAGACATGTCTTCACTTTCCGAAGCGCCGGTGTTCTCGACCTTGCCGAGCCGCACCGACACGCCGGTGGAACGGCTCATCGCAACCACCGCGTCGGCGGCATCCGCGCCGGCCTGTTTCGCCGCTTCCACCAATCCGGCAACGCGGTCGGTCAGTTTGGCGGAATCCAGCGTATCGTTCATGTTAGAGCCCTGATTTTTCGGCCGCACCCGGCAGCGTCGCTGCTGCACCATCTATTGTTCCGGTCATAGTTGTGCAATGGGAGAAGCGACCATCCGCCGCGCGGCGGATCGATCATGACGGATCATTGAGACCGTCAGTATCCCAATCGACAGAACGGATTTCTGCGCCATGACACCCTTCCACCTCGCTTTTCCTGTCCGCGACCTCGATGAGACGCGCGCGTTCTATGGTGACGTGCTCGGCTGCGCCATCGGACGGTCGTCCGATACCTGGGTGGATTTCGACCTCTTCGGCCACCAGATGTCGGCGCATCTGAGGCCGCAGGCGTCAGCCGCCGCCAGCGACGGCAAGGTGGACGGCATCGCCGTACCGATCCCGCATTTCGGCGCCGTGCTTCTGATGGACGAGTGGGAAAAGCTAGCCGCCCGGCTGGAGGCTCGCGACGACATCGACTGGCTGGAGAAGCCAATGGTGCGCTTCAAGGGTCAGCCCGGCGAACAGGCGACCCTGTTCATCCGCGACCCTTCGGGAAATGCGCTCGAATTCAAGGGTTTCCGCACGATGGAGCAGGTGTTCGCGCACTGAGCATACGCGAACGCTTCAGTGCTTCCGCGGCTCGTATTGTGATTTGAGCGCCGCCTCGACGGCGCGTTTGACCTCGTCCTTGACCGCCGCGGTTTCCGCCATCACGGCGTCGATCTTGAGGAAGTCGAGCACGCGAAACCGCGACACCGGCGGCCGGATCAGGATATCGGGACGGCACTGGGTGAGCTTGTTGGCGATGATGGATTGCATCATCAGTTGCGTCGCGCCAAACATCAGGTCGACCGATGTCGGCCGTTTGCGTTCGCCGTCGGTTGGTGCGCCGACGACGTCGACCGCGATGATGATATCGGCGTCGTGCTCGATCAGATCGAACGGCACGGGATTGTAGATGCCGCCATCGATCAGCATGCGGCCGCCGCGCACCACCGGTTTGAAAACGGCGGGGATCGCCGCCGAGGCGGCAAGCGCCGAATGCAGGTCGCCATCCTGAAAAACCGTCGACTTGTGACCGAAGAAATCGGTTGCAGTGACTTTGAGCGGGACCTTCAGTTCGGCGAAGGTCTCCGGCACCTGCTCGGGCAGGAACGCCTTGAGAATGCGCTCGATATTAAACTGGCTGACGCGCAAACCGCCTTCCATAGCTTCGGCGAAGGTGCCCGGACGCGCCCGCCACATGCGGCTCGCAACCTGCGCGCGCGTACTCAGGATGGAGCGGGCATAGTCGTGGATGTCCCGGCCTGCCATGCCGGACGCCATGCCGGCGCCCATGATGGCGCCGATGGACGAACCCGCTATGGCGACGGGTCGGACGCCCAGCTCGTCGAGCGCTTCGATGACATGGATATGCGCCAGGCCGCGCGCGCCGCCGCCGCCGAAAGCCACGCCGAAAGTCGGGCTCATCCGGCGCTCCCGTCCTTCTGGGCTGGTCCCAGGATCATGACCGCCGGTTCCGGGGTAAGCAGCTTTTTGGCCACCGCCTTGACGTCCTGCAATGTCACGCCCTCGATGTAACCGGCACGCCGCTGCATGTAGTCTATGCCGAGCTTCGCCAGTTGCAACTCGATGAGGGTCGAAGCGATGGCGCCGGAGGAATCCAGGTTGTTGATGGCGTAGGCGCCAACCATGTAGGTCTTGGCGGCAGCGAGTTCAGCTTCCGTCGGGCCTTCATCGGCCATGCGCCTGATGACGTCGCGCACCACGCCAAGCGTCTCTGTTGCGCGGTCCGAGCGGGTGGCCGTGCCCACCATCAGCGCGGAGACATGGTCTTCGTTCACCAACCCGGAACTGACGTTGTAGGCCAGCCCGCGCTTCTCGCGCACCTCCCCGAACAGACGCGAAGTGAAGGTGCCGCCGCCAAGAATTTCGTTCATCAGAACGGCGGCATAGAAATCCGGCGCATCGCGCGGCACGCCGGGATAAGCCATCTGAATGGACGTCTGCGGCAGGTCGTAAGGGACATGCAATTCATTGCCGAGCTTCAGATCGACATCCGCCACCGGGGTCAGCGACCGCCGTTCCGGCAGGCCGCCGAACACCGCGTCCAGCCTGGTTTTCAGCGTCGCGGCGTCGATGGCGCCGACCACCGCCACATGCAGGCCGTCGCGGGCAAACATGGCGCGATGGAACTGGCGCAGGTCATCCGTCGTGATCGCCGCGACGCTTTCCTTCGTCCCTTCGTCAGGACGCGCATAGGGATGGCCGCCGTAGAGCGCCTCAGCCCATTTCGTCGCTGCGACTTTCTGCGGGTCGCGTTCGCTGGCGGCAATGCCAGCCAGGATCTGCCCACGGATGCGCTCGACCGGTCCCGTGTCGAAACGCGGTGACTGCACCGCCAGATGCAGCAGATCGAACGCCTCGTCCTTCTGCTCGGCCAGCATGCGCATGGCACCGTAGATATTGTCATGGGTCTGGCCGAAATGCATCTCCGCCCCGGCGTCGTCCAGGCGAACCTGGAACGCCTCGCTGTCGAGATCACCCGCGCCCTCGTCGAACAGTCCGGTGATGAGGTTGGCCAGCCCCTCCTTGCCGGGCGGGTCCTGGGTGCTGCCGCCGTCGAAAACAAAACGCACTGTGACGATCGGCACCGAATAGTCCTCGACCAGCCAGGCGGTGATGCCCTTGTCGGATTTCACCTCCTGAATGGTGACGGCGGCACGCGCCGTGATCGCCGGCAGGATGAGGAACAGCACCGACAGAACCATGGTCAGGGCTGGAATGGCGACGCGCGTCCGCACGGCTTCGAAGCTCGGCATCATCAATTCTCCAGCCGTGTCGTCGGCGGCAGCAGATAGCCCGTCACCGAGCGACCCAGAACCAGGTAGAGCGACGCCACCTGCTTCACGTCCGCCGCAGTCACCTTGCGGACCCTGTCTGGCCATTGCTCGATATCCTGGACGGTGCCGCCCGTTGCAAGCGTGCTGCCATACATGTTCGCCATTGAGTTCTGCTTGTCGCGCGCGAAGATCATGGAACGGACGTAACGGTTCTTCGCCTTTTCCAGTTCCTCGCCGGTGACGCCGTCCCGGACGATGCGGACGATCTCGGCATTCACCGCCGCCTGCAAATCGGCGAGCTTGGCGCCGCCCCGCGGCGAGGCATAAACGGCGAAGCTGGTGTCGTCGAGCATCGAGCCCTGGAATGACGCGCCGGCCATGGCTGCGATGCCCTGCTTGACCACCAATTGCTGGTACAGGCGGCTGCGGCTGCCGCCACCGCCGAGAATTTCGGCCAGAAGGTCCAGCGCCTCTGCCTCGCCCGGCTTGGCGGTGTGATAGGAGGGCACGACCCATTGCGTCGAGAAGCTGGGCACGCTGACGCGGGCATCCGTCAGCGTCACCGTGCGGCTGGTGTTTTGCTCCGGCTCGTCAGGTCGGATACGCGGCGGCAGAGCCGGGCCCCGCGCGAGCTTTCCATAAGTTTCTTCGGCCTGCGCCTTCACCGCCGCTGGCTCGACATCGCCGGCTACGATCAGCACGGCATTGTTGGGCTGATAATAACGGTCGTAAAAAGCCCTGGCGTCGGCGCGGTTGAGCTTCTCCATCTCCTGCATCCAGCCGATGACGGGCACGCGATAAGGCTGGTTCTGGTACAGCGTGGCGTTGACCTCTTCCTCCAGCAATGACTGCGGATCGCTGTCGACGCGCGCGCGCCTCTCCTCCAGCACCACGTCGCGCTCGGTCGCCACCACCTGGTCGGTGAGGATCAGGTTGCGCATGCGGTCGGCCTCGAATTCCATCATCCGGCCAAGCGCCGACGGTGCGACGGTCTCGAAGAACGCGGTGTAGTCGTAGGAGGTGAAGGCGTTGATGTTGCCGCCGATCGACGCCACCGCACGGTCGAGTTCGCCGGCCGCGTGGGTCGATGTCGCCTTGAACATCAGATGCTCGAAGAAATGCGCGATGCCGGATTTGCCCGGCGGCTCATCGGCGCTGCCGACCTTGTACCAGACCATGTGGGTGACGATGGGCGCGCGATGGTCGGGGATGACAACAACCTCCATGCCATTGTCGAGCAGGAAATTGGTGATCTTGCTGTCATCCGGCGATGGCTGGGCGAAGGCGGATGTCGAAACCAGCGACAACATCAGGATGACGAACCGGCTCGGCCAGCAGGCACTATGCTTCATTCAGTCGCTCCGGGCGTTTCGGACGGGAGGATAGGCAGGGCGTGGGCCTGCGGAAAGTGAATTGTTCGTCATGTGACCGCCAAAGACGGCTGAAGTCAGGCAGCTTCGATGAAGCGGATGACCGTCTCGCCGTAGAAACGCTCATCCACGACGGCAAACCCGTCGCCAGGCGCGAAGGGTGCAGCGGCGGCTTCCTCGACCACGCAAAGCGCGCCGGGGGCAAGCCAGCCGCCGGTTTGGAGCGATTGCAACGCGCGCTCCCCCAGGCCCTTGCCATAGGGCGGATCGGCGAACACCAGCCCGAAGGGCCCGAGCGTGCCGGCGTCGCCAAGCGCCGTCGCATTCCGCCGGAATATCTTGGTGCGTCCCGTCAGCCCGAACGCTTCGACATTGGTGCGGATCAGCCCGCGGCCCTCGGCGGATTCCTCGACGAACACCGCGTATGCCGCGCCGCGCGACAGCGCCTCCAGCGCCAGCGCGCCTGTCCCGGCGAAAAGGTCCAGCACACGCGCGCCGGCAAGCTTTTCAGGAAAGCGGTGGGCGAGCACGTTGAAAACCGCCTCACGCGTCCGGTCGGTCGTCGGGCGGATGTCGTTCGAGTGGGGCGTCGCCAGCGGCCGCCCGCGCAGTTCGCCGCCGACGATCCGCATCAGCGGCTCTTCGGACGCCTGGGCGGCCCCTTGGAGCGAGACCGGCCCTCTGCTGACCCACGTCCACCCTCGTCACGGCGGGACGATCCGGGCTTTGAAGGCGTATCTTCCTCCGCCTTCCTGGTTTGCGGCCGCGCGCCCGGCGCCATCCACACATTCGCACGGCGCTGGCCCGGAGGATCGATAGGCTTTTGCGGACGCTCGGGTTTCTTGCCGGCGCGGGGCTTGATCGCCGGTTTGTCGGCGCCAGGCTTGGGAGCAAACGTCACGAAGCGATCTGGCCGCTCACCGAACTTTGCGGGGCGTGCCGGATTTTCGCCGCGTTCGAATTTCGGCCGCTCCGCCCGCTCCCCACGCTCGAACTTCGGCCGTTCGGGCCGGGTCGAAAGCTTGCCCAGCGCTTCGTCGCGGCTGTTTTCCTTGCGCTTGCGGTTCTTGATCAGCCCGCCCTCGCCGATGGGCCGGCGGTCGCCGTCACGGGTGAACTTCGGACGGTTTTCCTCGTCAGGCCGGGGTTCGGTGCGCCGGACCGGCTTGTTGGAAAACGGTGTGGCGATTTCAGCGTCGAAATTGGCGCCCGATTCCTCGACGAGCCGCTCGCCAAGCTGGTCGCGCAACATCCGGCCTTTGACTTCCAGCACGTGACCTTCCGCCAATTCGCCAAGCTGGAAAGGACCGTAGGAAATGCGGATCAGCCGCGTAACCTCGAGCCCCAGCGACCCCAGGATATTCTTCACTTCGCGGTTCTTGCCCTCGCGCAACCCGATGGTCAGCCAGGCATTGCTGCCTTGCGTACGCTCGAGCGACGCCTCGATCGCGCCGTAGAAAACGCCGTCGACGGCGATGCCTTCGCGCAGGCCGGCCAGCGATTTTTCATCCACCTTGCCATGCACGCGCACACGATAGCGCCGCAGCCAGCCCGTCGCCGGAAGCTCCAGCACGCGCGACAAGCCGCCATCATTGGTCAAAAGCAGCAGTCCTTCGGTGTTAATGTCGAGCCGTCCGATGGTCATCAGGCGCGGCAATTCCGCAGGCAACACGTCGAAAACCGTTTTCCGGCCCTCGGGGTCGCGGTTTGTCGTCACCAGGCCGGCCGGCTTGTGGAACAGGAACAGCCGCGTGCGCTCGATGGCCGGAATTTCCGTGTCGTCGAGATGGATGACATCGGCGGCGCTGACGTTGAACGCCGGCGTAGCCAGCACCTTGCCATTGACCTTGATGCGGCCGGCGGCGATCAGTTCCTCGGCGTCGCGGCGGGATGCGATGCCGGCCCGCGCCAGCCGCTTGGCGATACGCTCGCCGCTTTCCTCGACAGCTTCCGTCGGGCGCGGCCGTGGCTTGAATTCACCGGATGGTTTGCGGTCGCCGAAGTCTTTCCTTGGACCAAAATCCTTCCGCTCACCGAAATCCTTCTTCGCAGCGAAATCGCGCTTTGGCCCTCGATCCGATCCGAATTCACGTTTGGGCCCAAAGTCGCGTTTCGGTCCCTGATCCGGCTTCGACCCGAAGTCGCGTTTTGGCCCGAAATCACGTTTGGGCCTGGAATCCTGGTTCGGCTTGTCGAACGGCTTGCGTGAGGCGCCATCGCCGCTGCCATAGGTTTTTTTTGCAAAGGAGCCGCCCCCAGCGCCTGAGCGATCGCCAAACTCGCGCCGAGGCGGCCGTTCGCCGCGTTCGCTGCGGACGGCATCATTGTCGCGCGGGCCAGTGCGCTCGAAGCGTCCCGGCCTCGGAGCTCCACCTTCCCGCTTTTCGTAGGGCTTGCGCTCGCCAAAATCCTTGCGCGGGGGTCGCTCGCCACCCGGCGCATGGCCGGGGCGGCTGAAATCGCGCTTCGGCCGTTCGCCGCGCGAATCGTCCTTGCGGAAATCGCGCTTGGGCCGCTCGCCGCCGGCACCGGGCCGCTCGCTGCGTTGGAAATCACGTTTCGGTCCAGCGCTGGATGCAGGCTTGCCATCCGCCCGCTTGGCAAAGGGCTTCTTGTAACCGGCCGATGGCTTGCCGCCGCTAGTACCTTTGCCGCCGAAGCTTTTACCACCGGCGCCGGCCTTGCCGCGCGGGCGGGGCGCATCGCCTCCGCGCCTGGGCTTCTTGTCGTCTTCGTCACTCATGTGGTCTTTGCTCTTTTGCGCGGCTAGATAGATTGCGCGTTTGCGCGGCTAGATAACAGGATCGCTGCCGGGTGGCGAGGAGTAATCGGAATGGACGCAGCGTGAAACGGCCGGACTTCATGGCCGTCGCCTTGTCGGAAGCGGAAGCGGCAGCCGGGCGCGGCGAAGTGCCGGTGGGCGCCGTGGTGGTACGTGATGGCGTTGTGGTCGCTGCTGCCGGCAACCGAACCCGCGAACTGGCCGACCCCACTGCCCACGCCGAGATGCTGGTCATCCGCGAGGCCTGCCGCCGGCTCGGCTCCGAACGCCTCACCGGCCACGACCTCTACGTCACGCTCGAACCCTGCGCCATGTGCGCCGGGGCCATCTCCTTCGCAAGGCTGCGGCGGCTTTATTTTGGCGCGACCGACGAGAAGGGCGGCGCAGTGGTCAGCGGCGTGCGGTTCTTTTCCGCGCCGACCTGCCATCATGTGCCGGAAGTCTATGCCGGGATCGACGAAAGCCGCTCGGCATCCGTGCTGAAGGAATTTTTCCGGGAACGCCGCGAGCCCTGAGCCGGGCCTGCGATCAACCGCGCTTGCCCGGTTACCAGGGCCACCAGTCGAACTTGCCCTTCTTGACGGACGATTCGCGCTTCAGGCGGCGTTCCTTCTTGTACTCGTCCTCGCCCAATTCGCCCTGCGGCGCGGTGGCCGCGGCGGCACGATAGGTGAGCGGCGGTTCGCTGAGGTAACGGCGGCTCGTCGGGTCGCCCTGCTTGGTCGCGGCCAGCTGCTGGCGGAACTTCGCGCCGTCTTCCAGCGCCTTGCGATGCGTCCAGCCGATCTCATGGCCGTTGTCGGACGACTCGGCGGCCTGCAGCGCGGGCACGCGGCTGCCGTCATTGGTGTCGTCGACGATCTGCGGCTGGAAATTCGGGTCGTCGCGGTTCGCGGTCGCCTCGCCGCGAAGCCGCGCACGCTTCTGCTCGGGCGATTCCGGCCATTGGTCGGCCGCGGTCTGCGTGATGCTGTCCTGCGGCGCGGGCAAGGCTTCCTTCTGCCCCGGCGCCGGCTTAACCAGGGCGGGACGCGGCTTGTAGTCGATCGAGTTGCCGTTCTTCGGCGCCAGCGAAAACGCGTTGCTGAGATCGCCGACGAGTTGCTCGTTGGCGGTCTTGTCCGTGCCATAGGTGGGAGAACTCATGCAGCCGGCCAGGGCCAGGCCCGACGCGACCAGCGGCGTCAGCAGCGCAAGGCGCGCATGATGTCTGTTGGTCATCCCCGAAAATCCCACTCTGTAACCTCTGTTCGCGGCCCGTTGCGCGGCGTTGCCTGTTCGCTCTTCCGACGAAATTCCGGCGACAATTTGTCTGGCGAAGTTTTGCGTGTTTACCTCAACCGGCAGTTAAGGGCAACGCGGGGCCGGAAAACCGGGCCTCGCGTTGCATTTGTGCACCTAAAGCCGGCCGAGCGACTTCAGCTCGTGCAGCACTTCGGCGTCGCGCGCCGAAACATCTGGGAAGGCCGGGTCGCTGCCGACGTCGGCGGTATAGCGCCAGGAGCGGGCGCATTTGCGCAAGCCCCGGTCCTCCGCTTTCTCGATCACCACCGCCACGCCCGGCGCCTCGCGAAGCGAGAAGTTTTCCGGCGGCACAGTATCGTGCGAGATGACCAGATCGCTGGTGATGCAGATTTCTGAGAGATCGACGCCGGACAGGGCATCCTCCAGTGCGGCGTCCGTCATGTAGACGACCGGCACGGCTTCCAGTGAGGATCCGATCGTCTTGCGGGCGCGCTCCAGTTCCAGCGCGCCGGTGACGACGCTGCGGACCTGCCGCACCTTGCGCCACTTTTCGGCGAGCTTGTCGTCGCGCCATTCGGCCGGCACGGTCGGCATCTGCTCGAGATGCAGCGAGCGAGCATCCGGGTTGCGCTCCAGCCATGCTTCCTCCGTCGTGAAGGGCAGCATCGGCGCCAGCCACTTCACCAGGCAGTCGAAAAGATGGCGCACCACCTGCACCGAGGCCTTGCGCTTCACGCTCGACGGTCCGTCGCAATAGAGCGCGTCCTTGCGGATGTCGAAATAGAAGGCTGAAAGCTCCACCACCATGAAGTCGAGCAAAGCGCGGGTGATACGCTTGAACTCGAAGGCGTCGTAGCCTGCGCGCACCAGCGCATCCAGTTCCGCCAGCCGGTGCAGCATCAGCCGCTCAAGCTCCGGCATCTCCGCAAGCGGAATCTCCGCGCCGTCGTCATGCGCCAGCGTGCCGAGCATCCAGCGGATGGTGTTGCGCAGCTTGCGGTAGGCGTCGATGTTGGTCTGCAGGATGGTCTTGCCGAGCCGCTGGTCCTCCCAATAGTCGGTCGTCACCACCCACAGGCGCAGGATATCGGCGCCAGACTGCTTGATGACATCCTGCGGCACGACCGTGTTGCCGAGTGATTTCGACATCTTGCGGCCTTCCTCATCCATGGTGAAGCCATGGGTGATGACCGCATTGTAGGGCGCCCTGCCCCTGGTGCCGCAGCTTTCCAGCAACGAGGAATGGAACCAGCCGCGATGCTGGTCGGAGCCTTCGAGATAGACGTCCGCCGGCCATTTCAGGTCCGGCCGGTCTTCCAGCGTGAAAGTGTGGGTCGAGCCGGAATCGAACCAGACGTCGAGGATGTCCTTGACCATCAGCCACGGCTCGTTGGCCCGGCTGCCGAGGAAACGCTCGCGCGCGCCTTCGGCGAACCAGGCGTCCGCGCCCTCCGTCTCGAAGGCATCGACAATGCGCTGGTTGACCGCCTCGTCCTTCAGCACATTGCCGTCGGCATCGGCGAACACCGCGATCGGCACGCCCCATGCGCGCTGGCGAGAAAGCACCCAGTCGGGCCGCTCCTCGATCATCGCCCTCAACCGGGTTTGCCCGGCGGCGGGCACGAAGCGCGTGTCGTCGATGGCGGCAAGGGCACGGGAACGCAGCGTCGTGCCGTCGCCCAGTTCCTTGTCCATATAGACAAACCACTGCGGCGTGTTGCGGAAGATGATCGGCTTCTTCGACCGCCATGAATGCGGATACTGGTGCTTCAGCCGTCCGCGCGCGAACAGCGCATTGCGCTTGATAAGCTCGTCGATGACAGCCTGATTGGCGTTGCCCTTCTTGCCATTGTCGTCGATGACGCGCGCCGCCCCGCCCTCGCGGTCGGGTCCGAAGCCCGGCGCGTCCTTGGTGAGGTAGCCGGCGTCATCCACGGTGAAGGGGATTGCCGGATCGATGCCGCGCTCCCGCAATTCCTTGCCGGCATCCATCCACGCGTCAAAATCTTCTCGGCCATGCCCGGGTGCGGTATGCACGAAGCCGGTGCCGGCATCGTCGGTGACATGATCGCCGGGCAGCATCGGGACGGCGAAGTCATAGCCGCCGCCGAGACCTCTGAAAGGGTGGGAAAGGGTAAGGCTTTCAAGTTCTTCCGCCGAAATACCGCGCAACTTTTTGTATTGCAATTTTGCCTTGGCGAAGGATTCCTCCGCCAGCGCATCCGCGAAGATCAGCTTTTCACCCGGCTGTGGCCCGAAATCGTTTTCCGCTGCCGTAACCTCATAAACTCCATAGGAAACGCGGGGCGAATAGGCGACAGCACGGTTGCCGGGGATAGTCCAAGGCGTAGTCGTCCAGATGACAACTGACGCTCCTCTCAACTGATCCAATTGCGTGTTGATTGCTTCGCTTTCCTCAGGCCGAAACATTCTTCCGGCGCTAAGTACAGCCACCGGAAACTTCACCCAGATCGTGTCGCTCTCATAGTCATGATACTCGATCTCGGCCTCGGCCAGCGCCGTGCGTTCCACCACGGACCACATCACCGGCTTCGAGCCACGATAGAGCTGGCCGCTCATGGCGAATTTCAGCAATTCGCCGGCGATGCGCGCCTCGGCATGGTAGCTCATGGTCAGATACGGGTTGTGGAAATCGCCGACGACGCCGAGCCGCTGGAACTCGTCGCCCTGCACCTTGATCCAGTGTTCGGCATAACGGCGGCATTCCTGCCGGAACTCGATCATCGCGGCCGGGTCGGAAAGATCGGGCTTCGACTTGCCCTTGGAGCGATAGTTCTCCTCCTCGATCTTCCATTCGATCGGCAGGCCGTGGCAGTCCCAGCCCGGCACATAATTGGAGTCATAACCGCGCATCTGGAACGAGCGGGTGATGACGTCCTTCAGCACCTTGTTCAGCGCATGGCCGATGTGGATGTTGCCGTTGGCGTAGGGCGGGCCGTCATGCAGCACGTATTTCGGCCGCCCGGCGGCGTCCTCGCGCAGGCGCTTGTAGAGGTCCATGTCCTGCCAGCGCTTGACCAGTACCGGCTCTTTTTCCGGCAGGCCGGCGCGCATCGGGAAATCCGTCTGCGGCAGGTAAAGCGTCTTGGAATAGTCAATCGTCTCGGCGGTGTCGTTCATTGCTCTGCCATATGCGTTGCCCGGCGGCGGCCAGGGCGTTGAACCATCATGTTCTGGAAGAAGCGCAAATGCGCGTCATAGTCCCGGCGGCTCCGGCGGCAGAGCAAGCTCAGCCGGCCTGGAACACCGGGCCGGTAATTCGTATCGCAAAGGCAAGCTGGCGCCGAACGCTGTTCATGGCGCGGCTTTTAGCCGATGAACGGCAAAGAATAAAGTGGCCTTGGAAGGTCACTTACATCGCGAAATCGAAGCGATAGGTCGCCGATACGCCGACGGTGAACTGGTCGCGCGAGCCGCGCTCCTTCACCAGGCTGGAATCGGCGGCCGGCCCGGCAAGCCGCGAATATTCGCCGAACAGGCTCGTCGTCATCGGCTCCGTCACTTTCCAGCTTACAGCGCCGCCAAGGCCGTATGACTTGATGCCACCCTTCGGATGGTATTCGCTCAAGCCCGAAGCGGCCTCCTCCTTGGCGCTGACGCCGTAATAGGCGTCGAAATAGTCGGACGACGCCATGGAGACGCGCGGCCCGCCCGAAACACGCACCGTCGGCGTTACGTCGTAGAAAGCATCGGCGGCGATGTCGGCGACGAAACCGCTATGCGCGCGAAAGCCGCGCCGCGCCTCCGCCCGCACCCGCATCCAGTCCGTCGGATAGAACTCGAAAAAGCCACCGGCCTCGCCGCCCCAGCGTACCCGGTCGAGGCCCCGCAACTCGCGCTCGTCATTGTCGCGGCCGAACAGGATCTTGCCGTTGAGGCCGGCGCGCACGCCGCCATCGTCGATCAGCGCCAGCGAGATATTGTCGTTGCGCGACACGAACCGCGCATCCCTGCCGGCCTTGCCCAGCGAGATGATGGGCTGAGCACTCAAAAGGTATCTCTTGCCACCCTCGAAATTCGGCGCGACCAGCCCGGTGACGCCGACCGTCAGGTACCAATCGCCGGAAAACCAGTTCTCGGCCCGCGCACTCGCCGGCATCAGCAGGAGGAGGACGGATGAAACCGCCGCGGCTTTCTTCGGGAGACTCATGAAAACACCTTACGCAACTCGTGACGGAAAACCTTTGTCGAAGTCCTCCTAAGAATTGATTTAAATGCGACCTGTGGCCGAAAAGTCAGCCGCTGGACGCCGGCGGGCAGCGGGACTACTCTCGCCCGAGGCAGGCTTTCATGGAGATGCGGCAATGACCCTGCAAGGCAACACGCTCAAAGGCGACGCCCTCAAACACGCCATCGGGCAGACGCGCGACAAATGGGGATGGTTCGTCGCCCTCGGCGTCCTGCTGCTCATCCTTGGCGGCATCGCCTTCGGCAATTTGCTCATCGCGACGGTGGCTTCGGTCTACATCGTCGGCTGGCTGATGCTTCTGGGCGGCGCGATCGAGATCGTCCACGCCTTCGGCGTCAAGACCTGGGGACGTTTCGCCTACTGGCTGCTCAGCGGCCTGCTCTACGCCGTCGCCGGCTTCTTCGCCTTCTACAATCCGCTGCTCGCATCGGCGGTGCTGACCTTTATGCTGGCGGTCGCGCTGGTCGCGTCGGGAGTCCTGCGGGCATGGATCGGCTACCAGCATCGGGACGAGAAGGGCTCCGGCTGGATCATCGCCGCCGGCGTGATCACCGCGCTGGCCGGTCTGCTTATCGCGCTGCGCTGGCCGATGAACAGCCTGTGGGTGCTCGGCCTGTTCCTGGCCATCGACCTCGTCTTCCAGGGCTGGACCTTCATTGCCTTCGGCCTGGCGCTCAGAAAGATGAAGCAGGCGTAAGACCGTGGCCTAAAAGGCGATTTCGGCGTCGATCCCGGAAAGCGGTTGCACCGTGGCGAGAAGCGCCCTCGCCTCGGCCTCGTCGCGTTTCATCTGCGCCACCAGCGCGTCAAGCCCGTCGAACTTTTCCTCGCCTCGGAGATAACCGAAGAACGAGACGCTGCAGATCTCGCCATAGAGATCGCCGGAAAAATCGAACAGGAAGGTTTCCAGCAGCGGTGCGCCATTGTCGTCGACGGTGGGACGCCGACCAAACGACGCGACCCCGTCATGCAGCGTGCCATCCGCGCGGCGGAAACGCACCGCATAGATGCCCTGCTTCAGGCCGAAGGACGGCGAAAGCGTCATGTTCGCGGTGGGGAATCCCAGCGTGCGGCCAAGCTTCTGCCCGCCCGTCACCAGGCTTTCCACCGTATAGCGGTAGCCAAGCAGACCATTGGCCTCGCCGAGATCGCCTTGCGACAGAAGCGTGCGAATGCGGCTGGACGACACCACGTCGGCCCCCTCGTCCCGGAAGGCATCGACCAGCGTGACGCCGAAGCCGTGACGCTCGCCCGCCGCCATCAGAAAAGCGGGGCCACCCTGCCGATCCTTGCCAAAATGAAAATCAAATCCCGTCACCGCATGGCCGACGCCGAGCTTGTGCTCCAGAACGTCGGTGATGAAGGATTCCGCCGAAAGCGACGCGAATTCACGGGTAAAGGGCTGCTCGACAACGGCGTCGAAGCCGACGGCAGCCAGAAGCCGCGCCTTCACCGGCGGCGACGTCAGCACGAAGAGCGGCGTATCAGGGCGGAAAACCGTGCGCGGATGCGGCTCGAAGGTCAGCACAAGCGCCGGCGCCGAACGCTTCGCCGCCTCGTCGAGCGCGCGCTGCAGCACGGACTGATGGCCGCGGTGCACGCCGTCGAAATTGCCGATCGCCACGACGCCGCCACGAAACCGATCCGGCACCGGCAGAGCGCCATCGACACGTTCGAACGACGGTTTTCTCATGCCCGCCCCGTCACCGCAGCCGGGGGATGACGGCGACCGGCCGATAGCCGTGCTTGTCGAGGAAGGCCGCCAGCCTGTCCCGGTCCGGATTGAGCGGATCGCCATAGTCGCGGGCATGGATGCCGGCGGAGACGTAGAGCACGTCGATGCCGTTATCCACCGCGCCCTTGATGTCGGTCATCATGCCATCCCCGATAGCGAGAACCCGATCGCGGCCGATCTCGCGGCCAAGCACGTCGCCGGCTGCCTTCAGCGAGGCCTGATAGATAGGTGCGTAGGGTTTCCCCGCGATCAGCGTACGGCCGCCCAGCTGGCCATAATCCCGCGCCAGCGCGCCGGCGCACCAGATGAGGCGGTCGCCGCGCTCGACGACGATGTCGGGATTGGCGCAGATGAACGGCAGGTTGCGCGCCCGCAACCGCATCAGCAGTTCGCGGTAGTCCTCCGGCGTATCGTCGTCATCGTTCCACAGGCCGGTGCAGACGACAGACTGCGCCTCGAATTCCTCGACCATTTCCACGTCCAGATCGTCGTAGAGGCCAAGATCACGGTCAGGTCCGAGGTGGAAGACCTTGCGCGGTCCCTCGGCGATAAGCTGGCGGGTCACATCGCCGGAACTGACGACGCGGTCGAAACAGTCGTCCGGCACGCCGATGGTCCGCAGTTGAGAGAGCACGGAATCGCTGCGGCGCGGCGAATTGGTCATCAGGACCACCGCGCGGCCGGTATCGCGCACACGCTTCAGCGCCGCGCAAGCAGCCTCGAAATGCGTCTCGCCATTGTGAACGACGCCCCACACGTCGCACAGGACGGCGTCGTAGCGCGCGATGATAGCGTCGAGGGAATCGATCATGTCGGGCAAGGATGCCATGCCGTGCTGCAAACCTTTTCCTTCGAAGGATGGTCGTGGCGGATCGCCAGCAAGGCTCGGATTAACCGAACAGCCTCACCCTGTCACCAGCTTTCGCGCGGACGGACCGCGCATAAATGGAAGGTCAGCGGAGAGCAGACTTCACCAGCCGCCCTTTCTCGGACGGCTGCGCTTCGATTGACGAGGGCCAGCTACATCGGCCTTCGTGGCCTCGACGCGTGTTCCGGCTCCACCACCTTGCGGTAGAGATGCCAGGTCGCATGGCCGAGAACCGGCAGCACGATCGCCAATCCGGCAAAGACAGGGATCGAGCCAATAGCGAGAAGTGCTGCCACCGTCAGGCCCCACAGCGCCATCGGCACCGGATTGGCCATGACGGCGCGCACCGACGTTTCGATCGCAGCGACCGCGCCGACGTCGCGGTCGAGCAGCAGCGGAAAGGCGACGACGGTCGTGGCGAGCACGACGACGGCGAACACGAAACCGGCGGCGTTGCCGAGCAGCATCAGCATCCAGCCGCGTTCGGTCGTCAGCACTTCCTGCAGCAGGCCGCCAATCGATTGTGGCAGGCCGTCACCGAACAGGCTGACATAGATGGATTCCGCCACGAACAGCCACAACAGGAACAAGGCGACCAGCATCGCGCCGAGCACAGCTATCGACGGCAGCGCCGGGGAATGCCGCACATCGAGCGCGTGCCGCCAGGACGTATCCATGCCGAGTTCGCGCCGCCGGCTGATCTCATAGAGACCGATCGCAGCGAAGGGACCGACCAGCGCGAAACCGGTCATCAGCGGATAGATGAGTTGCACCGCGTTCGAGCCGGACGACCAGTAGGTCAGGATGACGCCGACGATGGGATAGATCAGGCACAGGAAAACGTAGTGCGAGGGTTTCGCCCAGAAATCCTCGAAACCGAGACGCAGGGCGTCGGTCAAATCTGCTGCCGTGATGCGCCGAACCGCCGGCTTTACATAGCCGCCGCGTGCATCCGCCATGACATGAAAGCTGGACATAGCCGTCCTCCCGTTGGTTGAAGGCGGCCAGAGATATGAAGGCCGCCAAAGCTGCCACTCGTGAACGAACCGGCAGTCTAGCCGATCTCGCGGAATTTGTCTTTTTATTCGCAGCAGGGAGCCATCTGAATGCGTCATATGGGTTTTTGCCCGTCGCTGCCCGTCAAAAGCCATGATTGTCGCTAAGCCCGATATGATGGCTTTCCTGACCGACACGTCCTCCGATCCGAATGATATGAGCTTGGCGCCGAACCGGCGGCTATTCCTGCAAGGCGCGGGCATGGCCGGCCTGCTGGCGCTGGCGTCCTGTGGCACCATGCGTTTGTCCCGGAACGGCGCGGGCGCATCGTCGTCCGCCGCCGGCATTGTCGCCGGCCTGCGCCGCCAGGAAGGGCTGCCGGCCATGACGCCGGACAGCCGGCTCGAACAAGCGGCGCTGCAGCAGGCCGGCTACATGGCGGCTTCGAAGCGCATGGTCCACACCACCGGCTGGGGCAAGGATTTCGCCACCCGCGTCAAAGGCAACGGCATCGAAGGCGCGGCCGCGGAAAACATCGCCGAAGGCCGCATGGACCTCACCCGGCTCTTCGACATGTGGATGAACTCGCCGCCGCACCGGCGCAATTTGCTCGATCCGCGGTTCGAGCGCTTCGGTCTCGCCTATGTCCGCGACGATAAAAGGCCGGATTGGCGGTATTGGGCGCTGGTTATGGGACGATAGTCGGCAATCGGCAATCGGCAACTGCCTACTGCCTACTGCCTACTGCCTACCTCAATCCATATGCACCGCAGGCGCGCCACCCGCTGGCTTGGCCTTCGGCTTGCGCAGCAGGATGATGAAGGGAATGGCGGCCAGCGTCATCACCATCAGCAGCTTGAAGTCGTTGTTGTAGGAGATCATCTGCGACTGCATGTTGACCATGCCGTCAAGCCGCGAAAGCGCCGCCGGGTCTCCAGCCGCGGCTTGCGGCGACGCAGCCCACAGGTTCGGGTTGTAGGGGTTGATGTAGGTGGACAATTCAGTGTGATTGACCTGGACGTTGCGGCTCAGAAGCATGGCCACGATCGAAACACCGATTGACGAGCCAAGATTGCGCACGAGGCTGAACAGCGCCGTCGCGTCGGTGCGGAAACGCGTGTCGAGTGTGGCGAACGCCACGGTCGACAGCGGCACGAACACCATTCCCATGCCCAGACCCTGGATGACGCCTGAGATGAGGATCAGCTTGTCGTCCATCTCCGGCGAAAAGCTCGCCATGGTGTAGAGCGACTGCGCCGTCAGCAGGAAGCCGATCAGCACCAGGATCCGGGCGTCGATCCGGTTCATGATACGGCCGACGACAAGCATCGCCACCATCGTGCCGACGCCGCGCGGCCCCATGACGACGCCGGTGGTGACGGTCGGATAGCCGAAGATGTTCGACAGCATGGGCGGAAGCAGCGCCATGCTCGCCAGGATCAGCACGCCCATGACGAAGATGAACGCAAGGCCGGTCAGGAAATTGCGGTCCAGGAAAATATGCGGATCGATGAAGGGGTGCTCGGCGCTCGCCATGTGGATGGCAAACACCCAGAAGCCGGTTAGCGACAGGCCGAGTTCGATCCAGATTTCGACCGATGAGAACCAGTCCACCTCGCCGCCGCGGTCGAGCATCAATTGAAGCGCGCCGACACCCAGCGACAGCATCGCGAAGCCGAAGAAATCGAAGCTCCGCACCCGCTTGGCAATCTTGGGAAGGTAGATGGCCATGCCCAGGAAGGCGAGGATGCCGACCGGCAGGTTGATGAAGAACACCCAGCGCCAGTTGAGGTTTTCGGTAATCCAGCCGCCAAGCATCGGCCCCAGGATCGGACCGAGCATGATGCCGGCGCCCCAGATCGCCATGGCCTGGCCGTGGCGTTCCTTCGGGTTGATGTCGAGCAGGAATGTCTGTGACAGCGGCACGATCGCTGCGCCGAAGACGCCTTGCATCAGACGGAACAGCACCATGGTCTCCAGGCTCCACGCCAGGCCGCAGAGCATCGAAGACACGGTGAACCCGATCACGGAGGCCAGGAACAATTCCTTGCGGCCGAGGCGGTCGGCCAGCCAGCCCGTCACCGGCGTCATGATAGCCGCCGCCACGATATACGAGGTCAGCACCCAGTTGATGTTGTCCGGCGACGCGCCGAGATTGCCCGTCATGGTCGGCAGCGCGACGTTGGCGATGGTGGTGTCCAGCGCCTGCATGATCGTCGCCAGCATCAGGGCGATGGTGATCAGGCCGCGATGCGGCACGTTATGGGGATCGACCGAAGCGATCTGGGCCATGGGAGTTGCTTTCGGGCTGGCTTACTCGGCTTCGCCTGCGACGGCATGACCGCCGAACAGGCTGCCCAGCCCGCGGCTCACCTCGGTATCGACGGAGACCGTCGCGCTCATGCCCGTGCGCAGGGCCAGGGCCGCGCCCTCGTCGACCATCTTGAGCCGAACGGGAATGCGCTGTGTCACCTTGACCCAGTTGCCGGTGGCGTTCTGGGCCGGCAGCAGCGAAAATTCCGCCCCGGTGCCTGCCCCGATCGCCTGGACGGTCGCCTCAAAAGTGCGGCCCGGATAGGTATCCAGCACGATTTCGGCCTTCTGCCCCGGCTTCATGTTGGTGAGCTGGGTTTCCTTGAAGTTGGCGTCGATCCAGCTGTCGCTGGTTTCCACCAAGGCAAAGAGAGGCGTGCCGACACCAACGAACTGGCCGACCTTGAAAGACGACGCCTGGTAGACGACGCCGTCCGCCGGCGCGCGCACCGTCGTCTGCGCCAGGTCGTAGGCAGCCTTGTCGCGGGCCGCCAGCGCCGCCAGCACGGTCGGATGATCGTCTGTCTTGATGTCGGGATTGCCGCCGAGCGCAGCCCGGGCGCTCTCGATGCCCTGCAGGGCCACAGCGTCGTCCTGCCTGGCCTTGTCGAGATCGGTCCGCGCCTCGTCCAGCGACGACTTGGCGTTGATGCCCTTGCGGGCGAGGTCGGCGGCGCGGTCATACTGTGACTGCATGTATTTCACCTGGCTGGCGGCGGACTTTTCCTGCGCAATCGCCTGGCCGTAAGCCGCGCGCAACTGTTCGACGCTGACCCGGGCCCCCGCAACGGCGGCTTCGGCCTGCGCCAGCGCGATCTGGTATGGCTGCGCGTCGATCTTGAACAGCACGTCGCCCTTCTTCACCGCCTGGTTGTCGGCCACATCGACTTCCATGATGCGGCCTGCCGCATCGGAGGCGACGGAAACCCGCGCCTGGCGAAGGTTGGCGTTTTCGGTCTCCTGATAGCGGCCACCGGTTATCCAGACATAGCCGCCCGCCACGGCAAGCAGCAGCGGCAGGGCGAGCATGAGGGCAAAGCGTCCGCCGCGCTTCTTCTTGCCCTTGGCTGGCGGCGCCGGGTCGAGCGGAGGCGGCGCCACGGCGATCGGCACAGCCGCCGGCGGCTGCCCTTCCATCTCCAGCTTCGATGCGTTTTCGTCGATCTTGGCTACCGCGTTCATGCCGATGCACTTTCCGAGTTTTTAATGGTCTCGCACGACGGCTGGTCGCCGTCGGCAAGATTGTCCACCATCGTTGTCAGCCCCTTGACCAGGGCCGCCCTGTCGCCGGCGGACAGACCGGCAAGGGATTGCTCATAGACCTCGCCTGCTATGCCCTTGATGTAGGCATAGGCATCCTTGGCCTTCTGGGTTGGATAGATTGTGCGCACGCGCCGGTCGGCGGCGTCGCTGCGGCGCTCGATCCAGCCGCCCTCTTCCATCCGGTCGATAAGACGCGAGACGCTGATCGGCTCGATTTCCAGCAGTTCGGCAAGTCTGGCCTGCGCGACACCTTCCTCCTTGGCGACACGCACCATGAGACGCCATTGCGCCGATGAAAGGCCACTCTCGCCGGCGCGCGCCTCAAAACGCTTGCGCATGAGACGGTGCACGTCGTGGATGAGAAACCCGAGTCTATCTACGCCTTCTGAAACCATGAGCGGCACATATTATGAGCGTGCTCACAATTCAAGATGCCGCAGTGCACAAATTTTTGAAAATATGTGCGACCTGGGGCCATATCGCCTGCATCCGCGTCCGGCTCACTTTCGTCAGCCTGGCTTAAAGCGCCAGATCCCAGGTCTGGCCGACCAGGTCCTTGCCGAAAGAGCTATGCTTTTCCTCGTCCACGAGCACGAACCCGGCCGCCTGATAGATGCGGCGGGCAGAGACCAGAATATCATTGGTCCACAGTGTCAGCGTCTCATATCCCTTCGAGCGCGCAAACGCGATGCATTCCTCCACCAGGCGCTTGCCGATGCCAAGCCCGCGCGCCGATGGTTCCACATAGAGAAGCCTGAGCTTGGCGACAGTTTCCGATTTGCGCACGACGAACACCGAGCCGACGACTTCGCCCTCGCGTTCGGCGATCCAGCACCGCTCGTGCTCGGGGTCGTAGGATTTCACGAACTGGACGAGGATTTCCGCGACCAGCGCCTCATAAGTCTCGTCCCAGCCATATTCCTGCGCGTAGAGCATGCCTTGCCTGCGGGTGATCCAGCCGATGTCGCCGACCTGCAGGGGCCGCAACACATAAGGCTCGCCAGGCTCGGCTGGGTTGAGCAGGCGCTCGACCGTTCGCATCGCCCCGACCAGCCTGGACCGCCTTTCGCCGGACAGGCCCGAAAGCAGTGCCTCGACCTGTTCCTGCGAAGACCGGTTGAGCGGCGCAAAAGCGTCTTGCCCGGCTTCCGTCAGGTTTATCGCCGCCTGCCTGCCGTCGGCTTCGGAAATTTCCCGCACGATCAGCCCGCTCGCCTCGAACTTCTTCAGCATGCGGCTGAGATAGCCGGCATCGAGACCAAGGTCCCGCGAGAGGTCCGTCGCCGTTCGGCCCCGATGCCCGGCAAGCTCATAGAGAACCCGCGCCTCGCTGAGCGAAAACGGGCTCTTCAGCAAACCCTCGTCGAGCAGTCCGATCTGCCGCGTGTAGAAGCGGTTGAAAGCCCGAACCGCCTCAACGGTATCGCCTGGATCGTTTTTCATGACGGTTATCCTCACGGCGCCATCCTCGGCTATTTACTTGACTGAGTCAACTAAATAGCCGGTAGAGGTCTGGACGTGCGCTATGACACTGGGCCGCTCCCCGCCAAAATCGCGGCCCCGCCATTCTTGCGTTCGATGTTCTTATTGACTCCGCGCGGGTGCGGGACTATCTCAGCGCCACGTTAGCACTCACCCAAGATGAGTGCTAACCAAGGTCCGGTTCGACCGGACGGAGGAAATCGTTTCTCATCTTTTCATCTGAGGAAATCAAATGGCAAAGTCGAAATTCCGGCCGCTGCATGACCGCGTGGTCGTTCGTCGCGTCGAATCCGAAGCAAAGACCGCCGGCGGCATCATCATCCCCGATACGGCGAAGGAAAAGCCGCAGGAAGGCGAAATCGTCGCCGTCGGCTCGGGCGCTCGTGACGAAGCAGGCAAGCTGGTTCCGCTGGACGTCAAGGCTGGCGACCGCGTGTTGTTCGGCAAGTGGTCCGGCACCGAAGTGAAGCTCAATGGCGAAGACCTTCTGATCATGAAGGAATCCGACATCATGGGCATCATCGGCTGATCTGAATTCGGCAATCGGCAGTGGGCGGTAGGCAATCGATGCCACTCCCCGACTGCCTACCGCCCATTCCCTACCGCCTCAATTCCGAAGGAATTCAAAAATGGCTGCTAAAGACGTTAAATTCTCCCGCGATGCCCGCGAGCGCATGCTCCGCGGCGTCAACATCCTCGCCGACGCGGTGAAGGTCACGCTCGGCCCCAAGGGCCGCAACGTCGTCATCGACAAGTCGTTCGGCGCCCCGCGCATCACCAAGGACGGCGTCACCGTCGCCAAGGAAATCGAGCTTGAAGACAAGTTCGAGAACATGGGCGCGCAGATGGTCCGCGAAGTCGCTTCGAAGACCAATGACATCGCCGGCGACGGCACCACGACCGCGACGGTCCTGGCCCAGGCGATCGTGCAGGAAGGCCACAAATACGTAGCCGCCGGCATGAACCCGATGGACCTGAAGCGCGGCATCGACCTTGCTGTAACCGAAGTCGTCGGTCACCTCGGCAAGGCCGCCAAGAAGATCAAGTCGTCGGACGAAGTTGCCCAGGTGGGCACCATTTCGGCCAATGGCGACGAGTCGGTCGGCAAGATGATCGCCGAGGCGATGCAGAAGGTCGGCAACGAGGGCGTCATCACCGTCGAGGAAGCCAAGACCGCCGAGACCGAACTGGAAGTCGTCGAAGGCATGCAGTTCGACCGCGGCTACCTGTCGCCCTACTTCGTCACCAACCCGGACAAGATGGTCGCCGATCTCGAGGACGTCTACATCCTCCTCCACGAGAAGAAGCTGTCCAACCTCCAGGCCATGCTGCCGGTTCTCGAAGCCGTCGTGCAGACCTCCAAGCCGCTGCTGATCATCTCGGAAGACGTCGAAGGCGAGGCTCTGGCCACGCTCGTCGTCAACAAGCTGCGCGGCGGCCTGAAGATCGCCGCCGTCAAGGCGCCGGGCTTCGGTGATCGCCGCAAGGCCATGCTGGAAGACATCGCCATCCTCACCGGTGGCCAGGTCATTTCGGAAGATCTCGGCATCAAGCTCGAGAACGTCGGCCTCAACATGCTCGGCCGCGCCAAGAAGGTGTCGATCTCCAAGGAGAACACCACCATCGTCGACGGCGCCGGCAAGAAGGCCGAGATCCAGGGCCGCGTTGCCCAGATCAAGCAGCAGATCGAGGAGACCACCTCGGACTACGACAAGGAGAAGCTGCAGGAGCGTCTGGCCAAGCTGGCTGGCGGTGTTGCGGTCATCCGCGTCGGCGGCGCGACGGAAGTTGAAGTCAAGGAAAAGAAGGACCGCGTCGACGACGCGCTGAACGCGACCCGCGCTGCTGTTGAAGAAGGCATCGTGGCAGGCGGCGGCGTCGCCCTCCTGCGCGCTTCCTCGATGATCAAGGTCACCGGCGTCAACGCCGACCAGGCCGCTGGCATCAACATCGTCCGCAAGGCTCTGCAGACCCCTTGCCGCCAGATTGCGTCGAACGCAGGCGCCGAAGCCTCAATCGTCGCGGGCAAGATCCTCGAGAACAAGGGCGCCACCTACGGCTACAACGCCCAGACCGGCGAATATGGCGACATGATCGCCATGGGTATCGTCGATCCGGTCAAGGTTGTCCGCACCGCCCTTCAGGACGCAGCCTCGGTCGCCGGCCTGCTGGTCACCACCGAAGCCATGATCGCCGAGGCTCCGAAGAAGGAGTCCGCGGGCGGCGGTATGCCGGGCGGAATGCCCGGCGGCATGGGTGGCATGGGCGGCATGGATTTCTAATCCACGTCCTCGGCCTCGATCCGAGGACAGCCCTTCTCAGGCAACATCTACGGAAAGGGCGGCAGCAATGCCGCCCTTTTTGCTTCAAGCGGACGCCGCCGCATGTCCGCGGTCTGAAAAAATCCCGAAAAAATCGGATTTGCGGGAACCCCTCCGGCTCTCACGCATTTATCCACTGTCGAAAGCAGATCGGAAGGAGAAATCCGGAAGATAGGCAGACGACGAAAAGACGCCCCCCGCACGATAAAAGGTGTGAGGGGCGTTTTTTATTTTGCCCCGGAGATTCAGCCCTCGAATGCGGGAAGATGGTCCGGAAAACCGAATCCTTTTTTCCATTGCCTGCCGGAACCCATGCCGCCGCGAACCGTTCTTCCGGACGTGAAACCTTCCCCAGGAGATGCGAAATGGTGAATAAGGATCAGGTGTCGGGCGTGGCCAAACAGGTCAAGGGTTCGGTCAAGGAAGCCGCCGGCAAGGCAACCGGCAACCGCAAGACCCAGGCGGAAGGGATCGCGGACAAGGTGTCCGGCAAGGTTCAGAAGGCTTATGGCGACGCAAAGCAGAAGCTGAAAGACTCGCTCTGATTTTGCGGCGACGATACTCGGACAGACAAGGGCGGCGAAAGCCGCCCTTTTGCTGACCGTCTCCGTCCCGCATGGTCCCTACGCCGCAATCCTCGTACAAAAGGTCGTTGGCAGGTGACAAGGTGTCGCCCATCGGCTATTGACGACTCGTCAGGGGCTTTTACCGGCCTCACCGGTTTGCGGGAGAGAGCAGCGAAAGCTGCCGCCGAAGGGGAAATCGCCCGAAATCTCTCAGGCAAAAGAACCGTAGATCGGAAAGACACTCTGGAAAGTCGGGGCATGATCGCCCCGCGCCGAAGGTGTAAGCGCTGCCGACAGAGTTCCGGGGCGCGAGTCTCTCAGGCTTCAGACAGAGGGGCACGGACTGCCGCTTCAGCGGCTGGATGCGTGCGACTCTGGAGAAGACATGACGGGCGAAAACAATCTGAAATCCCTTCCTCTCGAGGATTTGCACAAGGCAGCCGGCGCGCGTTTCGGCGGCTTTGCCGGCTGGTCCATGCCGCTCACCTATCCGCTGGGCGTCATGAAGGAGCACCAGCACACCCGCGAACATGCTGGCCTGTTCGATATTTCGCATATGAAGCTTTTCGAAGTTTCCGGCGACGACGCGGCAAAACTTCTGGCACGGGCCTGCCCCTTCACTCCCGAGGCTCTCGCCATTGAGCAGTCCAAGTACACGTTCTTTCTGAACGACAAGGCTGGCATCATCGACGATCTGATCGTCACGAGGCTCAGACTGGACAGATACCTCGTCGTTGCGAACGCAGGGAATGCCGAGACAGACGAACAACATTTGCGGTCTCTGGCTGAAGATATGTCCGTCGAAATTAAGCCGCTTGATAGGGTCTTTTTGGCAATCCAGGGGCCTCACGCGTCGGCAGCCCTCGCCCGCATCGGCGTTTTGACCGAATCTCTCAAATTCATGACCGGTGCGGACCGGATGCTTGGCTCTTTCATCAGCCGATCCGGGTACACGGGCGAGGACGGTTTCGAAATCGCGCTTCCCGAAGAGAAAGCGCATTCGTTCGTCGCCGAACTGCTCAAGGACCCGCGCGTCCAGTGGATCGGCCTCGCCGCCCGCGACAGCCTTCGCCTCGAGGCCGGGCTTTGCCTGCACGGCCAGGACATAACGCCCGACACCAACCCGGTCGAGGCCGGCCTCATGTGGGCGATACCCAAGGACATCCGCGCATCCGGCAGCTTCATCGGCGCGGACGCCTTGCGCGCCGTCATCGAGCGCGGCGCACAGCGCAAACGCGTCGGCCTGAAGCCGGAAGGCCGCCAGCCGGTACGCGCCGGCGCTGCCCTGTTCGGCGCCGATGGCAATCCGGCCGGCGAAGTCACCTCCGGCGGTTTCGGCCCCTCGGCAGGCCATCCGGTCGCGATGGGCTACGTTTCAACGCCGCTGGCGAAAGCCGGAACCAGCCTGTTCGCCGATGTCCGCGGCACGAAAATTCCGATGGAAATCAGCCCCCTGCCCTTCACACCTCATCGTTATCACAAAGGATAAGTCCGTATGGCCAAGACCTATTTCACCACCGACCATGAATGGATTCGCGTCGAGGGCGATATCGCGACCGTCGGCATCACCGACTATGCGCAGGAACAGCTCGGCGATCTGGTCTTCGTCGAGCTGCCGGAAGCCGGCAAGGCGCTCTCGCGAGGCGACACCGCCGTGGTCGTCGAATCCGTCAAGGCCGCGTCCGATGTCTATGCGCCGGTCGACGGCGAAATCGTCGAGGCGAACCAGACGCTGTCTTCCGACCCCGCGCTGGTCAACTCCGCGGCCACGGGCGACGGCTGGCTCTGGAAGATGAAGCTGGCCGACACCGGCCAACTCGACGGCCTGCTCGATGAGGCAGGCTACAAGGCCCATATCGGCTAACACCGGGACAAACGTGATGACCGCAGCACCCTATCCCTTTTCCGCCCGCCACATCGGCCCCGGCACAGCCGAAACCCGCGCCATGCTGGCGACGATCGGCGTGCCCTCGGTCGAGACGCTGATCTCGCAGGCCGTGCCGAAGTCGATCCGGCTGCAACGCCCCCTCGACCTGCCCGAACCGGCGACCGAGGCGGATGCGCTGGCCGAACTTGCGGCGAAGATGGCGAGGAACACGGTGCTGAAGAGCTTCATCGGCGCCGGTTATCATGGCGTGCACGTCCCGCCGGTCATCCAGCGCAACCTGTTCGAAAACCCGGCCTGGTACACCGCCTACACCCCTTATCAGGCGGAGATCAGCCAGGGCCGGCTGGAGCTGCTGTTCCATTTCCAGACCCTGGTGACCGAATTGACCGGCCTGCCGGTCGCATCGGCTTCGCTGCTGGATGAGGCGACGGCGGTGGCCGAAGCGGTCGGCATCGCCTTCCGCCATCATCGCGAGAAGCGCAGCAAGGTGGCGCTGGCCGGCGCGGCGCATCCGCAGACGCTGGATGTCCTGCGCACCCGCGCCGAACCGCTCGGCATGGAGGTCGATGGCGATGCCATCGATGAGAACACCGCCGCCCTTCTGGTTTCCTGGCCGGATACGAACGGCGTCTATGGCGATCACAAGGCTGCCGTCGAAAAGGCCCGCGCCGCCGGCGTCATCGTCATTTTCGCCGCTGACCCGCTGGGGCTGACGCTGACCGACACGCCGGCCTCGCTCGGCGCCGACATCGCCGTCGGCCCGATGCAGCGCTTCGGTGTTCCGATGGGTTTCGGCGGCCCGCACGCGGCCTATTGCGCAGTCTCCGACAAGCTGACCCGCCTCATGCCCGGCCGTCTCGTCGGCCAATCGGTCGATGCCCACCGCCGGCCCGGGTATCGCCTCGCCCTGCAGACGCGCGAGCAGCACATCCGCCGCGACAAGGCGACGTCCAACATCTGCACCGCGCAGGCGCTGCTGGCGAACATGGCGGTTTCCTACGCCATCTGGCACGGGCCGGAAGGCCTGCAGGCCATCGCCGCCCGCATCCACGGACTGGCAGCGCGGCTGGCCGGAGGGCTCAAGGCTTCAGGCGTGACGGTGCTCGGCGCCAGCCGCTTCGACACGGTGACGGTCGAGGTAAAGGGCAAGGCGTCCGAAATCGCCACGGCGGCGGAAAGGTCGGGCCGGCTGGTCCGCGTTCTCGATACCGGCCATGTCGGCGTCGCCTTCGACGAGACCTCCACCGAAGCCGACCTCGAAGCGCTCGCCGCGCTGTTTGACGCAAAGCCGGGCGCAGCATCGCAAAGCACCCTGCCCGGCAAGCCGCGCGGCAAGGAGTTCCTCACCCAGCCGGTCTTTCATGAAAACCGCTCCGAAACCGACATGATGCGCTTCCTGCGCCGGCTGGCGGACAAGGATCTGGCGCTCGACCGGGCGATGATCCCGCTTGGCTCCTGCACGATGAAGCTCAATGCCGCCGCCGAAATGATGCCGGTGAGCTGGCCGAGCATCGCCAACATGCACCCCTTCGCGCCCGCCGCGCACTCCGCCGGCTATCGCGACATGATCGCCGAACTGGAAGCCTGGTTGGCCGAAATCACCGGCTTCGACGGCGTCAGCCTGCAGCCGAATGCCGGCAGCCAGGGCGAATATGCCGGACTGCTCGCCATCCGCGCCTATCACAAGGCGCGCGGCGAAGGCCACCGCACCATCTGCCTGATCCCGGCGTCCGCGCACGGCACCAATCCGGCAAGTGCTGCCATGGCGGGCATGGATGTGGTCGTCGTACGCTGCACCGAGGGCGGCAACATCGACATGGACGATTTGAAGGCGAAGGCTGACCAGCATGGCGGCGACCTCGCCGCGCTGATGTTCACCTATCCGTCCACCTATGGCGTGTTCGAGCCCGGCGCGCGCGACATCTGCGAGATCGTCCACAGCCATGGCGGCCAGGTCTATTTCGACGGCGCCAACCTGAACGCGCTGGTCGGCCTCGCGCAGCCGGGCGACATCGGAGCCGATGTCTGCCACATGAACCTGCACAAGACGTTCTGCATCCCGCATGGCGGCGGCGGACCGGGCGTCGGCCCGATCGGCGTCAAGGCGCATCTGAAGCCCTACCTGCCCGGGCACGTCACGGAAGGCTCCGCTCATGCGGTGTCGGCGGCTCCCTTCGGCAGCGCCTCGATCCTGCCGATCACCTGGATGTACATCCGCATGATGGGCGCGTCAGGCCTGAAGCAGGCGACCGAGACGGCGATCCTGTCCGCAAACTATCTGGTGGCACGGCTGGAGGCGTATTTCCCCGTGCTCTATAAGGGCGCCAGCGGCCGCGTCGCGCATGAATGCATCCTCGACACCCGCGTGCTGAAGGACAGCGCCGGCGTCTCCGTCGAAGATGTCGCCAAGCGCCTGATCGACTATGGCTTCCACGCGCCGACCATGTCGTGGCCGGTGGCGGGAACGCTGATGGTCGAGCCGACCGAATCCGAACCGAAGCGCGAACTGGACCGCTTCGCCGAAGCCATGATCGCGATTGCTGGTGAAGCCGAGAGGATCGGCAAGGGCGAATGGCCGCGTGACGACAATCCACTGGCCAATGCCCCGCACACCGCAGCCGAAGCGCTTGCGGGCGAGTGGAGCCATCCCTACTCGCGGCTTGAAGCCGCCTACCCCGGCGGCGATCCGGACACGACCGCCAAATACTGGCCGCCGGTGTCTCGCATCGACAATGTCGCCGGCGACCGCAACCTCGTCTGCTCCTGCCCGCCGGTTTCGGAATATACCGACGCGGCGGAATGATGATGGACAAAGCAGGGCAAGCAACGGCGGCTTGCCCTTCGTCTTTCGGTCACAATAATCAGTGTTTGAAATGGCATCTATTGCCAACCGCCATCAATCTCGTCAAAATTCTTTAATCGGCAAAAAGGAAATCGTTCAGTAGAGCAGTCGGAAATCAAGAAGGGCCAATAATGAGATGTCCGTTTCTTACCGCCGACGAACTCTGCTCGATATATGACACGCGGCCGGAATGTTGCCGCTCGTTTCCTAGTAAATCGCCGAATTGCTTCGTACCCGATTGGTGCGATCTGGATTGCAGGAACTGCAAGGACAAATGCTGCAACTACATTAGCCTGGACGATAAGACAAAAACGCTTCCGGCTGATTTTTACCGATCGCTGGACATCAAGTGTGAGGATTGCACGCACTGTTGGTCACGCGATTAGTAAGCGCCGTGTCCTGACGGCGCCAGGCGCTGGCCGGCAAGAGCATCGAAAAGCGTAAATGGAGGATCAAGCGCGGTTTTTGAGCTTCCTGCGGACCTTTGCGCGGGCGCTTTCGATGCTGTCGGCGAAGGACACCAGCGGCGGTTTGATACCGAACGCCAGGAGGTCGCGACGAATTGCATGGGTCGTGCCCGTGAGAACCACACCCACCGAGCGTCGACCCGCCTTGTGGGCTAGACCTTCGATCGTGTTCGCCGCCGTCGAATCCACGAAGGGCACGGACGAAAAATCGATGATAAGCGCCCTGTGACTGTCGGAAATGCGATCCAGCACCGTGCCTATGGACGCCGCTGCGCCGAAAAAGAAGGCCCCTGATATCCGGTAGACAACCACGTCATGGTCGCTGGCAGCCCCTTCCTCGTAGGACTGGCGACCACTGTTTCCGGTGTCGGACCTGTCCTCCGGCACGAGCGGCAAATCCACCTCGATCGCCGTCGTTCTCGACATGCGGTGAATGAACAGGACTGAGCCTAGAGCGAAACCCACGACGATGGCTTCCGTGAGGTCGCGAAACACGGTCAGCCCGAACGTCGCCAGCAACACCAGCGCGTCGCCTGCCGAGGCACGCAGCAACATGGCGAAGGCATGCCGCTCAACCATATTCCAGCACACGACGGCCAGGACACCCGCGAGGGCGGCGAGCGGTATATAGCTGGCCAGAGGCGCCGCGACGAGAACGAATACAAGCAGGAACGCCGAGTGCATGATCCCTGCGATAGGCCCATGCGCACCTGCACGTACATTGGTTGCCGTTCGGGCGATGGTTCCGGTTACGCATATGCCTTGAAATATTGCGGAGACAATATTGGCCACGCCTTGCGCCACCAGCTCGCAGTTGGACCGGTGACGGCGCCCAGTCATGCCATCCGCCACGACGGCGGACAGAAGTGACTCGATGGAGCCGAGAAGCGCAAAAGCCACTGCATTCGGAAGAATCGCCACCACTTTTTCAATGGAGAATTCCGGCAGTGCAGGCATCGGCAGATGGCTGGATATGCCGCCGAACTGCGTACCGATCGTCGCTACCGGCAACCCGAATGCCGCGGTAACCACCGAAGCAGCCGCCACCCCGATCAGCATGGCAGGCCATTGCGGCCGCAGGCGGCGCACTGCCACGATGCTGACGACGGTGACCGCCGAGACAAGCAGAGCCGATATATTGACGCTCGGTAGCGCGCTCCAGAGAACCGGCAGTTTCTCGAGCAGCGGCCCCGGTTCCGGCCCCGCCAGCGAAAGTCCCAGCAAATCCTTGATCTGACTTGAGAAAATAATCAAGGCGATGCCTGAAGTGAAGCCCACCGTCACGGGATAGGGAATGAACTTGATATAGGTGCCGAGCCGGAAGAGGCCGATTGCCACCAGCATCAGACCGGCAAGAATCGTGGCCAGCAAAAGCCCTTGCATGCCGTGCTGCTGCACTGTACCCGCGACAAGGACGATGAAGGCGCCGGCAGGTCCGCCGATCTGGAAACGGCTTCCGCCCAGCAGCGAAACCACGAGCCCGCCGAAAATGGACGTGTACAAACCCTGCGCCGGCGTGCCGCCCGAAGCGATGGCAATTGCCATGGAAAGCGGAAGCGCCACGATGGCGACCGTGAGACCGGCAAGCGCGTCCGAACGGAAATGAGCGAATGAGTAGCCCTCACGCAGGACGGTGACCAGCTTTGGCGTGAAAAGTTCGGAAAAAGTCGGCCCGCCCACCGTTCTTGCTGGCCCCATCCTTGAAGTCGTCATCGCCATCCATTCTCCAGCGATGCGAACAAGGCCCCTGCCCGTTGGATATTACCGGGTCGGCAGATTCTCTTTCAGACGAACGCCACGGCCACCGCCAACGCTCGTCACACCATCGCCAATCAATTCCACGCCGGCCCGGTCCAATGCCTCGATGACCTTCATTAGGCTATCGACAACCCCGCGCACCGTCCCTTCGCTCGCCTCCATTCGCTGGATAGTCAGGACCGAAAGGCCTGACAGCTTTGCCAGCATTTTTTGGTCGATCCGAAGCAAGGCACGCGCGGCCCGCATCTGTCCTGCCGTGATCATTCTACCGATTCCCTATCAATATTCAAGAATGATATAGCTATCATCATATTTAATACATCATCTCTCATGGATTATCCAAAATGAGGGTCACCCGCCCGCGACCCCATGAACAGAACCTGAACCGACGTGCTTCCGCGCGCAATGCGTGGCAGTATCTGCGGTGATTCGCAGTGACGGAATTTGCGGCAAATATGGACGACATGAACGATCTTTTCGGCGGCTCTGAAAAGCCGGCGCAGCCCGCGCGCCCCGTTTCGCGCCCGGCCGACCCGCTGGTGCAGGCCGCCGCCTCTCCCAGGAAACCTGCCATGCGCGACGGTAGCGAAGGCTATTCCGCCGCCGACATCGAGGTATTGGAGGGACTTGAGCCGGTGCGTCGTCGCCCGGGCATGTATATCGGCGGCACCGACGAGAAAGCGCTGCACCATCTGTTCGCCGAGGTGATCGACAATTCCATGGACGAGGCGGTGGCAGGGCACGCCACCTTCATCGAGGTCGAGCTCTCCGCCGACGGTTTCCTGACGGTGACGGACAATGGCCGCGGCATTCCGGTCGATCCGCACCCGAAATTCAAGGACAAGTCGGCGCTTGAAGTGATCATGACCACGCTGCACGCCGGCGGCAAGTTCGACAGCAAGGTCTATGAGACGTCCGGAGGCCTGCACGGTGTCGGCGTTTCGGTGGTCAACGCGCTGTCCGACTTTTGCGAGGTTGAGGTCGCGCGCGGCCGCCAGCTTTATCGCCAGCGCTTTTCGCGCGGCATTCCGCAAGGGCCGATGGAAACCCTCGGCGAGGTGCACAACCGCCGCGGCACCCGCACCCGTTTCCATCCCGACCCGGACATCTTCGGCAAGAATGCCGCATTCGAGCCGGCCCGCATCTACCGCATGGCCCGCTCGAAGGCCTACCTGTTTGGCGGCGTCAACATCCGCTGGTCGTGCGACCCGTCGATGCTCACCCAAAAGGACGATACGCCGCCAAAGGCGGAGTTCCATTTCCCCGGCGGGCTCAAGGACTACCTCAAGGCCAGCCTTGGCGACGACTTCCAGGTCACCCGCGAGGTCTTCGCCGGCAAGAGCGAGAAACAGGGCGGCCACGGTTCGCTGGAATGGGCCGTGACCTGGTATGGCGGCGACGGCTTCGTCAACTCCTATTGCAACACGATTCCCACGCATGAGGGCGGCACCCACGAAGCCGGCTTCCGCAACGTGCTGACCCGCGGCCTCAAGGCCTACGCCGACCTGATCGGTAACAAGCGCGCCTCGGCCATCATGTCCGAGGACGTGATGATTTCGGCCGCCGGCATGCTGTCCGTCTTTATCCGTGAGCCGGAATTCGTCGGTCAGACCAAGGACCGCTTGGCGACCGTCGAGGCAATCCGGATCGTCGAGAACGCCATCCGCGATCCCTTCGACCATTGGCTGGCCGACAATCCGCAGGAAGCCTCGAAGCTGCTCGAATGGGTGATCGCGCGGTCCGACGAGCGCGTGCGCCGCCGTCAGGAAAAGGAAGTTTCCCGCAAGAGCGCCGTGCGCAAGCTGCGCCTGCCAGGCAAGCTCGCCGACTGCACGCAGAACGCGGCGGCCGGCGCGGAACTCTTCATCGTCGAAGGCGATTCCGCCGGCGGCTCGGCCAAGCAGGCGCGCGACCGGGCCAGCCAGGCGGTGCTGCCGTTACGCGGCAAGATCCTCAACGTCGCCAGCGCCGGCAACGACAAGCTGAACGCCAACCAGCAGATTTCCGACCTGATTCAGGCGCTCGGCTGTGGCACGCGCTCGAAATACCGCGACGACGATCTGCGTTACGACCGCGTCATCATCATGACCGACGCCGACGTCGACGGCGCTCACATCGCCTCGCTGCTCATTACCTTCTTCTATCAGGAAATGCCGAACCTGATCCGGGGCGGCCATCTCTATATGGCGGTGCCGCCGCTCTATTCGATACGGCAGGGCGGCAAGGTCGCCTATGCCCGCGACGACGCGCACAAGGACGAACTTTTGCGCACTGAATTCGCCGGGCGCGGCAAGGTCGAGATTGGCCGATTCAAGGGACTGGGCGAGATGATGGCCGCCCAGCTCAAGGAAACGACAATGGACCGGAGGAAGCGCACGCTGCTTCGGGTCGATGTGGACGAGGCCGATCCGGATGGCACCAAGGACGCGGTCGATGCGCTAATGGGCACCAAGCCGGAAGCGCGCTTCCGCTTCATCCAGGAACGGGCGGAGTTTGCCCTGGCCGAAGTTCTCGACATCTGATCGCTGCGGTTCCATCACTGGATTTTCCGGGTAAGACTGCGGGTCACGCGGGAGACGGACGTGATCCAGACCATCCGAAATTATACGGCGGACACCATCGCCGGCCTCATCCAGCCAACCCCGAGCGACTGGATTTTTGCGTTGCGCACGGTCTCCGCCGGCCTGTTCGCATTGTTTGCCGCCTACGCGCTGAAGCTCGACGACCCGCAATGGGCGATGATGACCGTTTTCATCGTCGCGCAGCCGGTCGCCGGCATGGTGCTGGCAAAAGGCTTCTTCCGCCTGCTCGGCACCATGGCAGGTGCTCTGGCGGCCATCGGCATCACCAAGCTTTTCGGCCCCGAACCCTGGCTGCTCATCGCGACGCTGGTTCTGTGGATCGGCCTTTGCACCTTCGTCTCCTCGCTGCTGCGCAACCCGGAAGCCTATGGCGCGGCGTTGGCCGGCTATACCGCGACGATCATCGCCCTGCCCGTCTTCGGCCAGCCGCACCTTGTCGTCGATATCGCGATCGCCCGCTGCGCCGAGATCGTGCTCGGCATCGTCTGCGCCGGCATCACCAGCCGGCTCATCCTGCCGCAGCTTGCCGGCGACGCCATGAGCGCCCGGCTGAAACGCTGCATCGGCGACCTTGCCGCCTATGCCAGCGGCGCGTTTGGCGGCGGAGAAGCAGCAGCCCTCGAAGCCGCGTACCGCAAGCTTATCGCCGATACCCAGGCGCTTGGCGAAATGCGCGCCTATGCCAGGCTGGAAGCGCCGAGCCTGGCGACGCGGGCGCATTCTGTCCGCCGCACCATCGGCAATCTCCTGTCGGCGCTGTCAGCGGCACGCGCCCTGCACAGCCATATGGCGCCGCAGAACCCCACCCTTCTGCCGGTGCGCGCCGAGCTGAAAGGAATCGTCGAGGAGATGGCGGCGTCCAATCCCGACACGCTCGATGACACAAGGCACTGGATCGACCGGCTGGACCATGCCGCCGCGCTGGCCCGCATTCAAGGTTCGGCGGACGAAGGGCCGGACAGCGTCGGCACGCTGACCCGGCTGACCGTAGCGGCGGAATTCGCCGAAGCCCTGAAACAGGTGATGCGCGGTCTTGATGCCCTGCGCTACCCGTCCGCCACCAGCAGCCGACGACGCCAGCAGCCTGCTCTTGTCATCCATCGCGACTATGAGGCAGCGCTGCGCAATGCCGTCCGCGCCGGACTCGCGACGCTTCTGGTCGGGGCATTCTGGCTGGCGACGCAATGGTCCGAGGCCACCGGCACCGTCATCCTCGTCGCCGTTGTCTCCAGCCTGTTTGCCGCCCGCCCGGCGCCTGTCGAAGTCGCATGGGGCTTCTTCAAGGGAACGCTGCTGGCTCTGCCCTTCGCCTTTCTCGTTGGCCAGCTCGTCCTGCCGGTATTGCCGGGCTTCGGCTGGTTCGCGCTCGCCGTCGTGCCCATTCTGGTGCCGGCGGCGCTTGCCATGGCCAATCAGCGCCATGTCGGCGTCGCCACCGCCTTCGCCATCAATTTCCTGGTTTTCCTCAACCCGCATCAGGTGATGACGTACGCGCCCCTGCCGTTTCTGGCGCAGGCGGCGTCGGTGCTGGTCGGCATCCTTTTGGCGATCGGCGTGTTCATCGTCGTGCTGCCAGTCGATCCGCGACAGCGCGTCACCCGCATCGTCGGCGCCTTGCGCGAGGATTTGATTCGGCTTTGCCTGCACCCCCGCCTGCCCAGGCGATCGGCGTTCGAAAGCCTCTCTTACGACCGCATCAACGAGCTGATGCCGTTTGCACAGCGCGCCGGCAGACGCGGTGAGGCCTTGTTCGGCGGCAGCATCGCAGCCGTCACCGTCGGGCTCGAAGTGTTGAAGTTAAGGGACGCGCCGGAACATTCAGCCCACATCGCCCGCCCCGTCGATGATTTCCTGCGCCTGCTGGCGCGCAGCCTGATCGTGACGTCAGGCAGCGACCCCTTGGCGGCATCGGTCGAAGCGATGCGAAACGCTTCCGCGAAACTGGCTACGGAAAAGTCCTCCGAGGCGCTTCGCGCCGCGGCCTCGATGCGGGTCATCGCCGCCGCCGTCGAGGATTATCCGGCGTTCTTCCACCGGAAGCATTGATCGCTCTCAAGCAGCGGCGATCGCCAGCGCATGGTCGCGGGCATTTTCCCGCAGGGCTTCGAGATGGATCGATTTCACCAGCACGGCCAGATCGCCCTCAGCCTGCTGGCCACCCAGCTCCTTCAGCATCAGCCAGCTGACCTCCTGCACACCGGCGACGCGCTTGCCGTTGGCGACCTCCCGCCAGATTTTCATGGCGCGGACCAGGATTCCATGGGTTGCTTGGGCAAGGCCCGCGGCACGGAACAGCGCCTGTAGCGCCACGTCCTGACCGCCCGCGAGAAGCGCCCTCACCCGTGGCTCGGATTGCTGGGTCAAGGCGACAAGCGCCGAACCGAAGAAATCCACCTTGCCATGCGCCACGGTGCGAATGAGGAACGAAGCAGTCAGGTCGCCGCGCAGCCGCAGATGCTCGATCAGCGCGGCATGCTCCACCGCGCGCGTACTTTCGATCAGTGTCAGCGAGGCCTTGACGCAGGCGTCCCGCGTAACCTTCGCGGCCCGCGCCTGACCGATCAGCGCCAGCACGAACGGCGATCCCTGCAGCGCTTCGCCCAGCTTCACCAACAGCATATGGCGGCAGTCCGCGGGCAACCGGCTGTCGCCGATCAGCGCCTCGCGCACGGCAGGCAGATGGCCGAAGCGCTCTGCCATACGCCGAAAGCTGAGGGAGGCGACATGGGCGCCGCTGTTGGAAAGCAGGACCTTGCAGGCCTCCGCCTCGCCGACCTCGGCGATGGCAGCCGCCAGGGCCATGGAAACCGATGGCCGATCGGCGATCAGCGCCTGGATGGCCCTCTGGTCGCCAGCGACCCGGTCGATGAGATCGGCGTCGGACAATAGCGGAGAGCGCACCAGCACCGCGCCGGAAACCTCCGGCTGGTCGGAGGCGAGCGCGCTGATGATCTGCGGCGGTGCATGAGGGCTCATGGAGAGCACCTCCGCCATCGCCTGCCGCACCTTGGACGAAGGATCGTCAAGCAGCAGGGTCAGCGCCGCTTCCGCCGCGCAGCGGTCGTCGAAAGGCATATCTCTGTCGATGTAGGCGCGGGCCAATGCCGCGGCCGCGGCCACCCGCTCCGAGACTTTTGCCGTATGGATCCATTTCAGGAAATGCGAAACAACCATGCCGCCCGATCGCCCCTGGCCGGAATGGTTCCAGCCCTGCCGAAACCCTAGGCAGAAATGGTTTACGAACGGTTCACCATGTTCATTAACCCGCTTGAAGCGCCGCCGGCCAGCGCTTATCAAACTTGGCAGGAGGATCATCATGGCCGGATTGTATCTTGAGGAATTCATCGTCGGCCATGTCTTCCGGCACACGTTGCGCAAGACCGTGACCGAGAGCGACAACATGCTGTTCTCGGTCATGACGCTGAACCCGCAGCCGCTGCACATCGATTTCGATTTCGCTTCGAAGACCGAATGGGGCAAGCCGCTGGTCAACTCGCTCTTCACGCTCGGCCTGATGATCGGCATTTCCGTCAACGACATGACGATGGGCACCACCATCGGCAATCTCGGCATGAAGGAAACGATCTTCCCGCATCCGGTCTTCCATGGCGACACGATCCGGGTCGAAAGCACGGTCGTGTCTGTGCGCGAATCGAAGTCGAAGCCCGACCGAGGCATCGTCGAGTTCGAGCATCGCGCCTACAACCAGCACGACGTTCTGGTCGCCAAATGCATCCGGCAGGCGATGATGATGAAAAAGCCATCCCAGGCAACCGCCTGATGCGCTCCCTGCTGTTCGTTCCGGGAGATTCGGAAAGGAAGCTGGCGAAGGGCTTCTCGTCCGAAGCCGATGTGGTGATTGTCGATCTCGAGGATTCCGTCGCGCAGCAGAACAAGGATGCGGCGCGGCAGACCGCCGCCGCTTTCATCGCCGCCCAACGCAAAGCCACCAAGGCGGCGGTCTATGTTCGCGTCAACGATCTCTCGACCGGCATGACCGAAGCCGACCTAGCCGCGCTGGTCCCCGTCCGGCCCGACGGCATCATGCTGCCGAAGTCGAACAGCGGTCGCGACGTCCAGCACCTGTCGGCCATGCTGCGGGTGTGCGAGGCGCAAAGCGGCCTGCCGGACGGCGGTATAGCCATCCTGCCGATTATTACCGAGACGGCTGCCGGCGTGCTTGCCGCCTCCACCTATGCCGGAGCCAGCGCCCGGCTGAGCGGATTGACCTGGGGCGCGGAAGACCTTTCGGCGGCAATCGGCGCACGCGCCGCGCGCGATGAAACGGGCCGCTACACCGACGTCTTCCGTCTGGCCCGCACGATGACCATTCTGGCCGCCGGTTCGGCAGAGATCGCGGCCATCGACACCATCTTCCCGGATTTCCGCAATAGCACCGCTCTTGCGACAGAATGCGCCGAGGCCGAGCGTGACGGCTTCACCGGCAAAATGGCGATCCATCCGGATCAGGTGCCGATCATCAACGCGGCGTTTACGCCGACACCGGAAGCCTTGGAGCGCTCGGCAGCGATCGTTGCCGCCTTCGAGGCCGCCGGCGATCCGGGGGTTGTCGGCATCGACGGCAAGATGTACGACCGCCCGCACCTGCGGCTGGCGCAGCGCCTGCTGGCGCGCGGCAAGGCTGCGGGTATCGCTGTCTAGGCGTTATCCCCTCCACGGCCCCGCATATTCGGTCACCAGCTTTGCCGGATCGGGGCGCGGACGTTCCGGCGCCGGGCTGGCAAGCGTGCCGATATGGACGAAGCCGATCACCCGTTCCTGCGGCGCCAGCCCCAGCAGCGCCCTGCCCTCCGGCACGTCAGAATACCAGTTGGAAATCAGGTTTGTGCCATAGCCCAGCGCATTCGCCGCGATCATCAAATTCATCGCCGCCATACCGCCGGAGATGAACATTTCCCATTCCGGGATCTTCGGGCTTTCGCGCGGCACGAAGACCACGCCGATGACCAGCGGCGCACGCGAGAACCGGCTGAGTTCCTGCTTTTGGCGGTTTTCCGCAAGCGGCCCCTCCCGCGCCTCGGCCAGCGCCGCCAGTTTCTCCCCGATCTCGACGCGAGCCTGTCCGCGGTAGACGATGAAGCGCCACGGTTCCAGCCGCCCGTGGTCGGGCACGCGAGACGCGGCGGTGATCATGGTTGCAATATCGGCGTCGCTGGGAGCCGGGTCGCGCAATTCGGGAATCGGCGCGGAATTTCGGGTAAGGAGGAAATCTATGATGGGCGACGTCACGGCGCGATCCTTCAAGTCTGATTTTGGGCTGAAGCGCACCATCGGGAAGTCGGGCGGCTCGGGCTTGCACTGTCGTGCTGGAAAAGAAGCGTCCGGCATGTCAGCCTAGGCTTCTGGGTCTTGAAATTGCCACCGGCTTGGGGTTCAACGCAAGCATGTTCTTGAAGGTCCGCCGCCTTTTTGTCCCCGCCCTCGCCGCCGCCATGCTGGCGATGGCCGCAGGGGTTGCGCAGACGCAGGATGCCGATGGCCTCGGCAATCTCCATCTGCCTGATATTTCCGGCTATGCCCCGCCCCGCAGCAATGGGTCTCTGGCCACCGGCCAGGCGGGAGAAATCACACTCAGCGCCCAGCTCATGGACAAGGGCGCCGATATTACCCGCGGCATCGTCTGGCGCGTCTTCCGGCCGGAACCGGGCGCCGACGGCAAGCTGCCGCTGGTCGCATCCGCCCATGGCGGCACCAGCGTGTTGCAGCTCGAGCCGGGCAGCTATCTCGTCCACGCCTCCTATGGCCGCGCCGGCGCCACCAAGCGCATAACCGTCAGCCGGGAACCGAAGCGCGAAAGCCTCGTCCTCGATGCCGGCGGGCTTGAACTGGACGCGGTTTCGTCCGGCGGCGTCCGCATTCCGCCCGCCAAGCTGCGCTTCTCCATTTATGACGGACATGCCGAAGCGGATGGCGACCGCCCCCTCATCATTCCGGACGTGCAGCCCAACACCGTGGTGCGCCTCAATGCCGGTGTCTATCATGTTGTGTCCACCTACGGCGCGGTCAACGCAGTGATCCGCTCAGACATTCGCGTCGAGGCAGGCAAGCTGACCGAGGCGACGGTCGAGCACCGCGCCGCCGAAGTCACCATGAAGCTGGTGCGTGAAACCGGGGGCGAAGCCATCGCCGACACGTCATGGTCTGTGCTCAACGAATCCGGCGATCCGATCAAGGAAATGGTCGGCGCGTTCGCACCCATGGTGCTCGCCGAAGGCGACTACACCGTCATCGCCAAGAACCGCGACCGAATCTACCAGAAGGACATCAAGGTCGAGGCCGGCAAGAACGCCGAGGTCGAGGTGATTGCGTCCGATGCCACCGCCATCGACCCCGAGGAAGGCGCCGATTGACACTTGAAAGGCGACGCTGGCCAAGCCGGCATCGCCTTTTGCATTATGTGTTACCCGCGCGCTGGCGCTTCAGATCCGGTGGCAAAGCTTCGTCCACCAGCAAGCCAACAGCTTCGGCAAGTCCGAAGGATTGCTGATCCCGTGAACCGAGCCGCCGCATGTTGACGGTCTCTTCCTCCGCCTCGCGCTTGCCGCAGACGAGGATGACCGGAACCTTGGCCAGCGAGTGTTCGCGAACCTTGTAGTTGATCTTCTCGTTGCGCAGGTCCGCCTCGGCGGAAAGCCCGGCCGCCTTCAGCTTCGCCACCACCTTTTTCACGTACTCGTCCGCATCGGAGGTGATCGTTGCCACCACCACCTGCAGCGGCGCGAACCACAGCGGCATCTGCCCGGCGTGGCTTTCGATCAGGATGCCGAGGAAGCGCTCGAGCGAACCGCAGATGGCGCGGTGGACCATGACCGGCTGCTTCTTTTCTGAATCCGAGCCGATGTAGAACGCGCCGAAACGCTCCGGCAGGTTGAAATCAACCTGCGTCGTGCCGCACTGCCATTCGCGGCCGATGGCGTCGCGCAGCGTGTACTCGAACTTCGGCCCGTAGAACGTGCCCTCGCCTTCGTTGATGCCGGTCTTGATGCGGTTGTCCTCGCGCGCCATGCGGGAGAGTGCACGCCGCAGAATATCCTCGGCATGGTCCCACGCGGCATCAGTGCCGACGCGCTTCTCCGGCCGCGTGGCCAGCTTCACCACCACCTCGTCGAAGCCGAAATCCTTGTAGACCGACATCATCAGGTCATTGATTTTCAGGATTTCCGCCTCGAGCTGCTCTTCGGTGCAGAAGATATGCGCATCGTCCTGGGTGAAGGCGCGCACGCGCATCAGCCCGTGCAGCGCGCCGGATGCCTCATAGCGATGCACATTACCAAATTCCGCAAGCCGGATCGGTAGATCGCGATAAGACTTCAAGCCATGCTTGAATATCTGCACATGGCCGGGGCAGTTCATCGGCTTGAGCGCGAAGATGCGCTGATCGGCGTCCGGATCGTCAGGGTGCGTGAATGCGTGCGCGCTCTTCACCGCGAACATGTTCTCCTGGTACCAGCCCCAGTGCCCGGACGTCTCCCACAGCGATTTGTCGAGCACCTGCGGCGCGTTGACCTCCTGGTAGTCGTCGCCAAGCCGGCGGCGCATGTAGGAAATCAGGTTCTGGAACATCTTCCAGCCCTTGGCGTGCCAGAAGACGACGCCCGGCCCTTCCTCCTGGAAATGGAATAGGTCCATCTCGCGGCCGAGGCGGCGGTGGTCGCGCTTCTCCGCTTCTTCCAGCATATGCATGTATTGGTCGAGCTGCGCCTGATCTGCCCAGGCAGTGCCGTAGATGCGTGTCAGCATCGGATTGTTGCTGTCGCCGCGCCAATAGGCGCCGGCCACCTTCATCAGCTTGAACGCCGAACCGATCTGCCCGGTGGAGGCCATATGCGGACCGCGGCACAGATCGAACCAGTCGCCTTGTGCGTAAATCTTCAGGTCCTGGTCGTCGGGAATGGCGTCGATCAATTCCAGCTTGTAGCGTTCGCCCTTGTCGCCGAACACTTTTTTCGCCTTGGTGCGATCCCAGACCTGCTTGGTGAACGGCTTGTTGCGGCCGATGATCTCGCGCATCTTCTTCTCGATGGCGGGAAAGTCCTCCGGCGTGAAGGGCTCGTTGCGGGCGAAGTCGTAATAGAAGCCGTTCTCGATCACCGGGCCGATGGTCACCTGCGTGCCCGGCCACAATTCCTGCACCGCTTCGGCCAGCACGTGCGCGGCATCGTGGCGGATCAGTTCCAGCGCCCGCGGATCGTCGCGAGTGACGATCTCCACCTTGCCGGATTTCCGCAGCGGATCGGACAGATCGCGCAGTTCGCCGTCGATGGCAAGCGCGACGGCCTTCTTGGCCAGCGACTTGGAAATCGACTCGGCGAGCGCGGCGCCGGTCATCGCCGCGTCGTAGTCGCGGACGGAACCGTCGGGGAATGTCAGGGAAACTTGAGCCATCGGTCTTCTCCTATCCAGTCCCGCATACGAACGCGGGTGGTTGAGTTGGCGACATAAACCGAAAAATCCCGGATGTGAAGCGGATTGGGAGTGACGACGGTTGCCATTCTTAGCGAGCGCCGAAAACCTTCTCGTAAACAAAGGGAATGTCGTGATGCGAGAGCAGCCAGACCCCGGTTGCGGTCGCCAGGTCCCGAGCGCTTGACGTAAAGTTGGCGTTTGTGACCACGGCGGCCGCATCGAGCCGGTAGTACACCTTGCCCGCGTGAGCTTCCTGAATCGCCTTGTTTCCGACCGCCGCGCTATGGAGCTTGCATTGAAGCCCCAGCCGTTTGCCGTTTTTCGAAGCCACGACGTCGATGCCCTGATCTCCCGAGGCCGCTGTAATCTCTGACTGCCAGCCAAACGCGACCAGGGCTTCGGCAACCCAATTTTCGAAGGAATGGCCGTCAAACGGGATGTTCCCGGGGTCGAACCCCAATTCCCGATCCTGGGCTCTGCGGAAATCCAGTTGCTCAAAAACCAGTTCGGACGCTTCCGTTCTTCCGATAGCGGCCTCGTCGAGGGCAATGCTGGCAAAAAACTCGCGCAGCGCTTCATGGGTGGAATCGGACACGATCGACCCGTAATCATTTTTCGTGACCGCGCGCTGCAGATTTCTGGTCAGGGCGACCCGATGCCGGTCCACAGCGTCGATCAGCCGTTGCCTTTCCAGAAAACGTCGCCGCAAAAAGTCCCTGTCGCTTTCCTCTTTCGCCAGTCTGTGAAGCATCGCGTTTTGCTCGGCCTGAAGCAAAAAGGCATGCGATCGTGCCTTGCGGCGCCTGAACCAGAACCATGCCCCGGAAATGACCGGGCTGAAGAAGAAGATCAGCCCGCCGAGAAGGACCAAGCCGGAACGAGACGAGTCGCCACCAGCAACGATCGCGCCAGCAACTCCTAACACCATGGCGAAAAGAGCGATGGCGACCGTCATACCAAGATAAGTGATCGCAGATCTGAACATTGTGAATTCCCCCCGAAATTCCGTTACGACTTGTAATTCGGAATACGAGCAACGCAAACTAAAACGTTGCGGGGTCTGCTTCAGATCACCATGAATTTGCTGGAAGAATCGCTGCGAATGCAGAAACGCGCGCACCTGTTGCAGCGGCTCGAAACCCTATTTGCCGATCTGCCAGTAGCGCCAGGGCAGAAACCACCGATATCGCCCTTCGAGCCTCTCCGGCACATTGTCGATGCCATGCGTTCCGCCGGGCCCGCAGCGCATGAACCGGAACACTCCCATCCATCCGCCTGCCCACAACCCATGCCGCGCGATCGCCTCATAGGCGTATTCGGAACAGGTCGGCATATGCCGGCAGGTGTTGCCGACAAAACCTGAAAGCGTCAGTTGATAAAGCCGCACCAGTCCGATGCCGAAAAGCCGAGTTGGCGTTTTCGGCCACGGGCCGGAATAGTTGCGGCCTTGCCGTGCTGGCGGCTTGTGTGGATCGTGCAAGCGAAATCCCAAATGGTCCTGCTGCCAAGATAAGGATTTTGGCCCGGTTTTCGAGGCCGTCGAATGATTTCACGTCGGCTGTATTGTCAACCGCGACTGAACAGTGAGTAGAGGTTGTTCAATTTGCGCCGCGGCGCGGCCTATCCTATTTATCGCCCAACCCACCCATGCTTGCCGAGGACTCGGCCAAGCGCCTCTCGCGACCGGCTACCGCCGGATTTCCCGCGGATCGAGACTGACAATGAGCAAGACCATCGAATTCGGCATGGACACTTTCGGTGATGTCACCGTTGGGTCTGACGGCCAGTTGCTGCCGCAGGCGCAAGTCATCCGCAACTTACTGGACGAAGCCGTCCTCGCCGACGAAGTTGGTGTCGATTTCATCGGCGTTGGTGAGCATCACCGCTCCGATTTCGCTGTTTCCGCGCCGGAGGTTCTGCTGGCAGGCATCGCCACCAGGACAAAGCGCATCAAGCTCGGCTCGGCGGTGACCGTGCTCTCGTCCGATGACCCGATCCGCGTCTTCGAACGGTTCTCCACGGTCAACGCGCTTTCCAACGGCCGCGCCGAGGTCATTCTGGGTCGCGGTTCGTTCACCGAATCCTTCCCGCTGTTCGGCTTCAAGCTCAACGACTACGAGGCGCTTTTCGAGGAGAAGCTCGACCTGTTCGCGGCACTTCTCACCAACGGTCCGGTGACCTGGCAGGGCAAGATGCGGCCGCCGTTGCAGGATGTGACGATTTATCCGCAGATCGAAACCGGCAAACTCGGCGCCTGGATCGGTGTTGGCGGCAGCCCGGAATCGGTCGTTCGCTCCGTGCGCTACAGCATCCCGATGACGCTGGCGATCATCGGTGGCGATCCAAAGCGCTTCCTGCCTTTCGTCGATCTCTACAAGCGCGCGCAGTCGCAACTCGGCGGCGAGGCGATGCCGCTTGGCGTCCATTCGCCCGGTTATGTCGCCGAGACCGACGAGCAGGCGCGCGAGGAGCTTTGGCCGGGCTACAAGGCGATGCACGACCGGATCGGCCGCGAGCGTGGCTGGCCGGCGACGACGAAGGAAGGCTTCCTCGGCGAGATCGAGCATGGCTCCACCTATGCGGGTTCGCCGGACACCGTGGCCAGGAAGATAGCCGCGACCGTCAAGGCTCTCGGCGCCGATCGCTTCGACCTGAAATATTCGTCGGGCACGACGTCGCACGAGAAGATGATGAAGAGCATCGAACTCTACGGCACCAAGGTCATTCCGATGGTGAGGGAGCTTTTGGCGGAAAAGGACGAAGCAGCTTAGGCGGCATTTTTCCGTGAAGGACGAGGCGGCTCAGGCCGCCTTTTCTTCTGCCTGCTTCTTTTCGATCTGGCCGATCGCGTCGACCACGGCGTCGAAGGTCAGCATGGTCGAGGCGTGACGCGCCTTGTAGTCGCGCACCGGCTCAAGGTATTTGAGGTCGGCGAAGCGGCCTTGCGGCGGCGCGCCGTTCTCCTTCAGCATTTTCAGCATTGCCTCGCGCACCGCGCGCAGTTCTTCCGCATTCGCGCCCACGACATGACGCGCCATGATCGAGGACGACGCCTGGCCGAGCGCGCAGGCCTTCACCTCATGGGCGAAATCCGTCACCACGCCGTCCTTCATGCTGAGATCGATGGTCACCGTCGAACCGCAAAGCTTGGAATGCGCCTTGGCGCTGGCGTCCGGATGCTCCAGCCTGCCGATCCGTTCGATGTTTCCGGCAAAACCGAGTATTTTCGCATTATAGACGTCGTCGATCATTATTTTCCGATCCGCTGCCGCAAGCCGAACAAGCTTTACCGCAAGCGGCCTTTCATTCGCTCGGCATGACCATATATAATGATGACTGCCCGGTATCGACAAGGCGACAGCAAAGCCTGTACTGCCGGACCAGTTCACGTCGCTTTCGGGCTCGAATTTTCCGACACCCAGGAGGCCGTGGTCCGTTCAACTCGTTCCTCCAGCGAGGGGAACTACGGGAGACGCGCTAATGGATGCCGTGTTCAAGAAAATCATGCCCCAGTCCGCCTACATGGACAAGCCGGTCACCGACCGACCCAGCCAGGAGGAAGTCGAGGCCGCTGTGCGCACGCTGATCCGCTGGACCGGCGACAATCCCGACCGCGAAGGCCTGTTGGACACGCCTCAGCGCGTGGCCAAGGCATACCGGGAAATGTTCGGCGGCTATGACAAATGCCCGGCTGACGAGCTTGGCCGCACCTTCGAGGAAGTCGCCGGCTACGACGATCTCGTGCTGGTCAAGGACATCCAGTTCCACTCGCATTGCGAGCACCACATGGTGCCGATCATCGGCAAGGCGCATGTCGGCTATCTGCCGGACGGCAAGGTCGTCGGCCTGTCGAAGATCGCCCGCGTCGTCGATATTTTCGCCCATCGCCTGCAGACCCAGGAAGCGATGACCGCGCAGATCGCCAGCGTCATCCAGGACGTGCTCAATCCCCGCGGCGTCGCCGTGATGATCGAGGCCGAGCATATGTGCATGGCCATGCGCGGCATCCGCAAGCAGGGTTCCACCACGCTCACCTCGACGTTCACCGGCGTCTTCCGGGATTCGCCGGAGGAGCAGGTGCGCTTCGTGACCATGGTTCGCGGCAGCGCTGGCTGACCGCAGGAAAAGCAGAACATCCATGTCAGCAATCGAATTCGCAACCCCTTCCGCGGACAAGGCTTCGCTGGAAGAAGGCGCCGTCTTCTCGCCGCGCTTCGACGCGGCCGGGCTCGTGACTGCCGTTGTCACGGATGCCGATGAAGGCGGATTGCTCATGGTCGCGCATATGAACGCCGAAGTGCTGGCGCTCACGCTCGAAACCGGCATCGCCCACTACTGGTCCCGTTCGCGCGGCGAAATCTGGAAAAAGGGCGAGACATCGGGAAATTTGCAGCAGGTCATTGAGATGCGCACCGACTGCGATCAGGACGCCATCTGGCTGCGCGTTAAAGTCTCGGGTCACCATGCAACCTGTCACACCGGTCGGCGTTCATGTTTCTATCGGACAGTCGGGCTGACTGACGGCAAGGCGACGCTGGTCGATGACGGCAGCAATCCCCTGTTCGACGCCAAGGAAACCTATCGAAAAATACCGTGAACCCGTCTGCCCCAATCTCACCACACAGATTCATGATTTCGATACGGCACTGCGTTAGACTTGTGGCGAGACGAGGGAGAATGTGATGCTCGAATGGGCGTCATTGCTGAGCAAGACCGATGTTCGGGAGGCCAACGGCCATTCCTCTCCCGGCGGCACAGCCGATTCCAGGCCTTTCAAGAAAGCCGGCATTTCGCTGGCGCTCGGCGGCGGGTGCGCCCGAGGCTGGGCGCATATCGGCGTCCTGCGCGCGCTGGACGAGGCCGGCATCGAGATTTCGATGATCGCCGGAACGTCGATCGGCGCGCTGGTCGGCGGCTGCTATCTTGCCGGCAAGTTGGATGAGCTCGAGGAATTCGCCCGCAGCCTGACCAAGCGGCGCATCTTCGGGTTGCTCGATTTCCGCTTTGGCGGAAATGGTCTGCTGGGCGGCCTGAAGCTCGACGCCCGGCTGCGCGAACACATGTCCGGCATCCGTTTCGAGGATCTCCCAAAGCCTTTCGTCTGCGTCGCCGCGGAAATCCGCACCGGCCACGAAATCTGGCTGTCGAACGGCTCGTTAGTGACGGCCATGCGCGCTTCCTACGCGCTACCCGGCGTGTTTGAACCGGTCAAAGTCAATGGCCGCATCCTGATGGATGGCGCCCTGGTCAATCCGGTCCCGGTTTCGGTCTGCCGCGCCTATGAGCAGCAATTGGTGGTGGCGGTGAACCTGCACTACGATCTGTTCGGCCGCGCAGCCGTCATCAAGCACAATGCCGGCGAACTGACCGTCGAGAAGGATGCGCCGGCCGCGGCGATACCCGGCCGGCAGGTGCATGAAACCAAGCTCGGCATCACCGGCGTCATGGTCGAGGCCTTCAACATCATTCAGGATCGCATCTCGCGCGCCCGCCTCGCCGGCGACCCGCCGGACATGTCGCTGCAGCCGAAGCTCAGCCACATCGGCCTGACCGAGTTCCATCGCGCCGACGAAGCGATCAGGTTGGGCTACGAAAGCACCATGGTCCATATCGCCGAACTGAAGCGGCTGCAGGAAGTGCTCGTCTAGCATCTTCCAGAAAGCGGTTCAGGCCAGTGCCGCATCGACGATGCGGAACTGCACCGAGCGGTTGCCGTTCCAGTAGTTGCCGGACAGCGACCCTGCGACATGCAGCATGTTTCCCCGGTTCTTGAACAGGAAATCGCCAAGCGGCGTGTCGACCGCGCGGAACGCCATAGCCTGGACACGCCCGCCGCCTTCCGACGTCAAGCCAATGCGCAGATGGTTGGTCCCCACCGGGCGCACATCGGCCAGTCGGTGGCGCGGCAGCACGAACAGCGGTTGAACATGACCGGTACCGAAAGGCCCTGCCTTCTCCAGCGCATCCAAAAGGTCGATGGTCGCGCCCTCCGCCGCCAAGGCTCCGTCGATGAGCAGACTTTCCTCGTCCTGCAGCCGGAAAATGTCCGCCGCGGCGCGTTCCTCGAAGAAGGCCCGCAGCGCCCCCAGCCTCTCACGCTCGACAGTGATGCCGGCCGCCATGGCGTGCCCTCCGCCCTTGACGATCAGGCCGGCATCGGCGGCTTCGCGCACCAGACGGCCGAGATCGAATCCCGGCACCGACCGGCCCGATCCGGTGCCGACGCCGTTGGCATTGAAGGCGATGGCGAAGGCCGGCCGCCGCGCATGGTCCTTCAGCCGCGAAGCGATCAGCCCGACGATGCCCGGATGCCAGTTCGAACTTGCGGTTACCACGATGGCCGGGCCGTTGCCCCCGGCCAGTTCAGCCTCCGCCTCGGCGCGCGCCTCCGCCAGCATCGCCTGCTCCATGGTCTGGCGTTCCTGGTTCAACCTGTCCAGCGTCTCGGCGATGGTGCGGGCCTCGACAGGATCATCGGTGGCCAGCAACCGGCTGCCCAACGCCGCGTCGCCGATGCGGCCACCGGCATTGATGCGCGGCCCGATCAGGAACGACAGGTGAAAGACGCTGATCGGCTCGCCAATGCGAGACACCTGCGCCAACGCCGCCAGGCCGGCATTCTTCTGCTGGCGGATCGCCAGAAGCCCTTTGACGACGAAGGCGCGGTTGACGCCGGTGAGCGGCACGACATCGCAGACAGTCGCCAGCGCCACCAGGTCCAGCAACGACAACAGATCCGGCTGCGTGGCGTCCGGCAGCCTGCCCCGCAGGATCTTGGCCGTCTGCACCAGTGTCAGGAACACGACCCCGGCGGCGCACAGATGCCCTTGCCCCGACAGATCGTCCTCCCGGTTTGGATTGACGATGGCGTCGGCAGCGGGCAGCGCTCCACCGACCTGGTGATGGTCCAGCACCACGACATCGGCGCCGGCCTCTTTCGCCGCGTCGATGGCGGCGGCGCTGTTGGTGCCGCAATCGACCGTCACGATCAGCTGCGCGCCGCGCGCGACGAGATCCCGCATGGCGTCGGGGTTCGGCCCGTAGCCTTCGAAGATGCGGTCTGGAATGTAGATTTCGCTGGCGATCGAGAAATGCGCCAGGAAACGCTTCAGCAGCGCCGACGAGGCAGCGCCATCGACATCATAGTCGCCGAATATTGCGACCTTCTCGCCGCGAACGACGGCGTCGGCGATTCGGCCAGCCGCTTTTTCCATATCCGTCAGCGAGGAAGGGTCGGGCAGCAACTCACGGATCGTTGGATCGAGGAAGCGCGCCGTGTCCATAGCCAGAACCCCGCGCCCGGCGAGCACGCGCGCGACGATATCCGGCACGCCGTGGCCCTGAGCGATGGCAAGCGCCGCCATGTCCTGCCGCTCCGTCAGACGATGCACCCAGGCGACGCCCGTCGCCGAGCGCCGCACGTCCAGAAAGAAACGCCGGTCTCCCGTCATCGGTGCCCATTCATTCGCGGTGTCGTGCAGACAACTCTCATCCTCCGCACTATGCGACGGCCGGGCACAAGAAATCAAAATTTTTCAAGGCTTTGCCGTCAGCCGGCCCGCTCGATACGGATGACCTGCGGCTTGTCGATCAGATGGCCGTCCCTGGTGATGCCGTCAACCGCCTTGCGCACCGCCGCTTCCGTCGTCTCGTGCGTCACCAGAATCACCGTCTTGCGGTCGGTCTCTTCGGCGCCGACGGAATGCTGCACGATCGATTCCAGCGAAATGTCGTTGTCGGCCATGCGCTTGGCGACGGCTGCGAACACGCCGACACGATCATGCACGGTCAGCCGGATGAAATAGCCGCCGGCATGGCTGCGCATCTGCGCCTTCTTGTAAGGGCGCAACTCCTTTGCCGGACGGCCGAATACCGGGCCGTGCTGGAAACCGGGGCGGCTCTTGGCGATATCGGCGATATCGCCCACGACGGCGGACGCCGTCGCATTGCCGCCGGCGCCAGGACCGGACAGCAGCAGTTCGCCCAGAATGTCGGTCTCGATCGCCACCGCGTTGGTGACGCCATGAACCTGCGCGATCACCGAAGCGGTCGGCACCATGGTCGGATGCACGCGCTGCTCGATGCCGCTGTCCGTCCGCTGCGCGACGCCGAGCAGCTTGATACGGTAGCCGAGTTCGCCCGCCGCGCGGATATCGGCCTGCGTGATGTTGGAAATGCCTTCGAGATAGATGTCGTCGGCAGCGATTTTCGTGCCGAAGGCAAGGCTGGTGAGGATCGACAGCTTGTGCGCCGTGTCGTTGCCCTCGATGTCGAATGTCGGATCGGCCTCGGCATAGCCCAGCCGCTGCGCGTCCTCCAGGCAGGCCTCGAACGTCAGGCCCTCGGCTTCCATACGGGTCAGGATATAGTTGCAGGTGCCGTTGAGGATGCCGAACACGCGGTTGACGCTGTTGCCGGCCATCGCCTCGCGCATCGTCTTGATGACCGGAATGCCGCCAGCCACCGCAGCTTCGTAGTTGAGCAGAACGCCCTTCTTCTCGGCGATTTCGGCGAGCGCGACGCCATGGCGCGCCAGCAGCGCCTTGTTGGCGGTGACGACATGGCGACCGGCTTCCAGCGCCGCCTTCACGGAAGCCCGCGCCGGCCCCTCGTCGCCGCCGATCAGTTCGACGAAGACGTCGATGTCGCCGGACTGCGCCAGCTTGACCGGATCTTCGAACCATTGCGCGCCGGAGAGATCGACGCCGCGGTCACGCCTGGCGTCGCGCGCCGAAACCGCCGTCACCGTCACCGGCCGGCCGCACTGGCGCGTCAGCTCGGCCGCCTTGTCCCGCAGCACGCGGGCTACCGAGGCCCCAACGGTGCCGAGGCCGGCGATCCCGACACGCAACGCTTCGGTCATGTAAGCCCCCAGTCAGTTCTGATTAAATCCGGCGAACAGCCTCAGCGATGCGCGGCCAGCGGCACCACATTGTTCGGCTGCTTGGCGCTGGTGGCGAGGAATTTCTTGATGTTCCGCGCCGCCTGGCGGATGCGGTGCTCGTTCTCGACGAAAGCCAAACGCACATAGTCGTCGCCATGTTCGCCGAAGCCGACGCCCGGCGCCACCGCGACGTCCGCATGCTCGATCAGGAGCTTGGAATATTCCAGCGAGCCGAGATGTTTGAACTGCTCCGGGATCGGCGCCCAGGCGAACATCGACGCAGCCGGCGCGGGAATCGTCCAGCCGGCGCGGCCGAAGGCTTCGACCATGGCGTCACGGCGGCGGTGATAGATCTCGCGCACTTCGGCGACATCCGCGCCGTCGCCGTTCAAGGCCGCCGTCGCGGCTACCTGGATCGGCGTAAACGCGCCATAGTCGAGATAGGACTTGACCCGCGTCAGAGCCGAGATCAGCCGTTCGTTGCCGACGGCGAATCCCATGCGCCAGCCCGGCATCGAAAACGTCTTCGACATCGAGGTGAATTCCACCGCTATATCCATCGCGCCCGGAACCTGCAGCACCGATGGCGGCGGGTTCCCGTCGAAATAAATCTCGGAATAGGCGAGATCGGACAGAATGATGATGTCGTTCTTCTTGGCGAAGGCGACGACGTCCTTGTAGAAATCCAGCGATGCCACCAGCGCCGTCGGGTTGGACGGATAATTCAGGATCAGCGCCAGCGGCTTCGGAATGGAGTGGCGGATGCCGCGCTCCACCGCCGGAATGAACTTGTCGTCCGGCTCGACCTGCAGCGAGCGGATGACGCCGCCCGACATGATGAAGCCGAAGGCGTGGATCGGATAGGTCGGATTCGGGCACAGGATCACATCGCCGGGCGCGGTGATGGCCTGCGCCATATTGGCGAAGCCTTCCTTCGAGCCAAGGGTCGCCACGACCTGCGTATCGGGGTTGAGCTTCACGCCAAAACGACGGGCATAATAGTTCGCCTGCGCCCGGCGCAGTCCTGGAATGCCGCGTGAGGAAGAATAGCGGTGTGTCCGCGGATCGCGCACGACCTCGCACAGCTTGTCGACAATCGCTTTCGGCGTCGGCAGATCGGGATTGCCCATGCCAAGGTCGATGATGTCTGCGCCGCGCGAGCGGGCGCTGGCCTTCAGCCGGTTGACCTGCTCGAAAACATACGGCGGAAGCCGGCGGACCTTGTGAAATTCTTCCATGTCAGTTCCAGGCGATGGGAGGCGTTATCCAGGGTCAGGATTTAGCCGCGCGATATATACTTATTTGCACGTCGGGTCGAGGGCGGCATCGCAGTTGCTCTCGATCTGCTTGAGCGCATCCCTGGCGTGATTTTTCGCGAGCTTGTTCATCTCCGCCGTATCGCCGGGCGTCGGAGCAGCGCCGCCGCTGCCCTGCGCCTGCTGGCGGTCAGAGGCCAGCTCAGACATTTTGGATGCTCTTTGCGCAGCGGTGAACTGGGTGCTCGCCGGCTTCGGCACGATGTTCAGATTGGGAAAGCTTCCGGTGTTCTTCGGTCCGGCTTCCAGAGATTGCGCCGCGCTGTCCTCGCCGCTCGTGCTCGAACATCCGCTGATGGCGACCAGCCCCACCATCGCAACGGTGCGGCAAAAGTTCCCGGAAACCGAAAAATGAGGCCAACCAATACTATGTGTCATATTGTTTTCCCGTCGGCCGAATAGAGCGCGTTGGACCCTATTCGGCATCGCATGGTAATATGTCAAGAAAACGCTTCCAGAGGAACAGCGTCCATCATGTCCAAAACATCCGATTCGGACAAAACGGAAGCATCCGAAACTTCGTCTGTCGAGCAATATCTGGTCAAGGACCCGGAGCGCTTCGCGCTGAACATGGCCCGCATGATCGAGCAGGCGGGCAAGGCCGCCTCGGCATGGGCCCAACCGCGCGAGAAAGGCGAGGCCCGCGACCATGTCGCCGAGCCCATGACCGATATGTTCAAGACCTTCTCGAAGCTGACGGAATACTGGCTGGCCGACCCGCAGCGCGCGCTCGAGGCGCAGACGCGGCTGTTTTCGGGCTATATGGGCGTATGGGCCGGGGCCGTTCAGCGCCTTGGCGGCGATGCCGATTCCGAGCCGCAGAACCCGGTGCAACCCGAACGCGGCGACCGCCGCTTCCAGGACCCCGAATGGGCCAAAAACGCCTTTTTCGACTTCCTCAAGCAGACCTATCTCGTCACCGCGCGCTGGGCTTCGGACCTGGTAGAGCACGCTGACGGCCTGGACGAACACACCCGCCACAAGGCCGGCTTCTACGTCAAGCAGGTCACCAACGCCATTTCGCCGTCGAATTTCATTCTCACCAATCCCGAGATCTTCCGTGAGACGGTGGCCTCGAACGGCGAGAACCTGGTGCGCGGCATGAAGATGCTGGCCGAGGACATCGCCGCCGGCAAGGGCGATTTGAAGCTCAGGCAGGCCGATTATTCCCGCTTCGAGATTGGAAAGAACATCGCCGTGAGTTCCGGCAAGGTCGTCGGCCGCAGCGACGTGGCCGAGATCATCCAGTACGATCCGACAACCGAGACGGTGCTCAAGCGGCCGCTGCTCATCTGCCCGCCATGGATCAACAAGTTCTACATTCTCGACCTCAACCCGGAAAAATCGTTCATCCGCTGGGCGGTCGATCAGGGCCACACGGTCTTCGTCATCTCCTGGATCAATCCCGACGAACGCCACGGAACCAAGGGCTGGGAAGCCTACATTCGCGAGGGCCTGCAATACGGGCTCGACATAGTCGAAAAGACGACGGGCGAGAATGAGGTCAACGCGATCGGCTATTGCGTCGGCGGCACGCTGCTGGCGGCGGCGTTGGCGCTTCTGGCGCAGGAAGGCGACCATCGCATCCGCTCGGCCACCTTCTTCACCACGCAGGTCGATTTCACCTATGCCGGCGATCTAAAGGTCTTTGTCGATGAGGAGCAGATCGCCGCTCTCGAACAGGCGATGAGCGAAAAGGGCTTTCTGGACGGCACCAAGATGGCCACCGCCTTCAACATGTTGCGGTCGGGCGACCTGATCTGGCCTTATGTCATCAACAATTACATGCGCGGCAAGGATCCCCTGCCCTTCGACCTTCTCTACTGGAACGCCGACTCCACCCGCATGAGCGCCGCCAACCATTCCTACTATCTGCGCAACTGCTATCTGGAGAACAATCTGGCCAATGGGCGCATGGAACTCGCCGGCCGCACCGTTTCGCTCGCCGACATCACCATCCCTGTCTACAACCTCGCCTCGAAGGAAGATCACATCGCGCCGGCGAAGTCGGTCTTCCTCGGCTGCCGGTACTTTGGCGGCGACGTCCAGTACGTCATGGCCGGGTCCGGCCATATCGCCGGCGTCGTCAACCCGCCCGGCTTGAAGAAATACCAGTACTGGACCGGCGGACAGCCCGAGGGTGCTTTCGAAGATTGGGTTACCGCGGCAGCTGAACACCCGGGTTCCTGGTGGCCTCACTGGCAGAAATGGATCGAAGCCAGGGACGACAAGCGGGTTCCCGCGCGCGAGCCCGGCAAGCATTTGAAAACACTGGGAAATGCGCCCGGCGATTATGTCAGGACGCGTGTGTAACAGACTGTAATGTCTGGTGAGTTGACCTCCGCGCTAAAGCGAGCGAAATGGTTACGTCAACTGCCAAGTTGATGGAATCCTTTGTTCGCGTACGATTCCGTCCAAGGCTTGCGCATTTGACACAGGTCTCCTTTCCGGGCCCGGTGACACGATTGACAGGCGCGGGGGCGCGAGCGCCGCATCAATCATTTTCGGGACGGAATAGCGAGGGGGAATTTGGTTTTGAAATCAAGAGGATCGCGTTTCGCGAGGGGGGAGTGCCGCGCTGTTGCGGCAGCACTTTTCTCTGTGCTTCTCGCGTCCTGCACCTCCACCACCGATCCAACGCTTTCCGTAGGCATGGCCGGCTACAACGCCAAGCCGGGCGATATAGCGGCCGCCTCAGCCTCCGCCCAGACCCAGGACCTTGATTCGTCAGCGCCGGCTGCGCCCCAGCCCCTGATGAGCGCCGAAGGCAGCACGGAACTGCCGGTGCAGGTTGCATATCTGCCGACGTCAAAGCCAGATGCCGGTTTCCCGGCGGTCGCGTCGCCGGATGGCGCACAGGCAATCGGCGAAAAGCTCCCGCAGGCGCTACAGCCGCAATTGCAGACCGCCGCGCAGACAACAGAGGCCGCCGCGAAAATCGCAGCCGGCGATGCCGCGGCAACCGCGCCGAAGAAAGCTGAAACGGAAACCGCAGCGGCAGCGCCCACCGGCGAGAGCCAGGTTTATGTGACCGCCGGCGAAATGCCTTCCCAGCCGATAGCGCCAAAGAAGAAGGGCTTCCTGGCTTCCTTGTTCGGCGCGACCCCGGCGCAGGCGGCTCCGGCTCCACAGCCCAAGACGCCTCCGAAACCTGCACAAGAGAACATCGCCAACGACGACGAGCCGGCGAAACCTCTCATCACGCTGGCATCCGCCTCGTCTTCGCAAAAGCCGCTGGCGCTGGCTTCAGTAGGGTCCGGAATCGGTTCCGATTCGCTGCCGGGCGTGCGCCAGACCGCGCTATTCGAAATCCGCCGCAAATCCGGCATCGACGACGACAGCGACGTCGATCTCAATGAGGATGAAGGCGGCGCCTATCAGGTGGCATCCGCCGCCGGTCTAGCCCGCCTTGCTCCCAATGGCCTGCTGAAGCAGACGGAAGGCGTCGATGTCGCCTGCCTGAAGCCGTCGCTCGTGCGCGTGCTCAAATTGATCGAGGGTCACTACGGCAAGAAGCTTGTTGTGACGTCCGGTTACCGCAACCCCGACCGCAACCGGCGCGCCCGCGGCGCGAAGAACTCGCTGCATATGTATTGCGCCGCCGCCGACGTGCAGGTGCCGGGCGTCGGCAAATGGGAACTGGCGAGCTACCTGCGCACCATGCCGGGACGGGGCGGCGTCGGCACCTACTGCCACACCAATTCCGTGCACGTGGATGTCGGCCCCGAGCGCGATTGGAACTGGCGCTGCCGGCGCCGGAAATAGCCTGCAAAAAAGTTGTCTTTCCAGCGGGAGAACGGGTTGCCGGGCGCGCGCAACGCAACTATAACCCGCTTCGTTCAGCTGCGCCCATCGTCTAGCGGTTAGGACACCGCCCTTTCACGGCGGTAACAGGGGTTCGATTCCCCTTGGGCGTACCAATTCTCCACGCAAATATTCAGCGCCCCAAACGTGGACAACGCATCTCGCTAGACGCGAAGGCGATGCCCGGTCTCTTTTTCACGATGGACACCCTGCAGGTGCATCTCGGGCGCCAGAATACCGCTGACCCTGCAAAAGGCGGAAAAGGCGCGACATGCGTCTTCTGCACCGGTGACGCCCACCGACGCACCAAAGCAGGCGTTGAAGGCGGCCTGGTAGAGGGGGCCCTGGCGTCCTGAAGGCCACTCGCTCAGGATTTCCAGAGCCTGATCCACGCCGTAGACTTCCTCAACGGGTTGCCCATCCGACAACTTCACCCGCACAGGAATGGCAAATTGCAGTTCGTCCATTTCAAATCTCCGGACCAGCGGCCTCAGATCGAGGCAACGCCGGCGGCGGTTTAAGGTTGCAAAGGGATTGGTCCGATCCATGGCTCCGAATTGTGTCGCGACTGCGGTATCGGGGCTTGATCTTTCGCCAATTCACAAGGTATCGCCGCCCTCGATCCGGCACAGTCGAAACCGCACAAAACGCCGTGATCGGTGGCAGAGCAGGTTCTGAAGGGCACTTATTGCTTGAACAGTGCCGGTTCAGATGCCAAATCTGCCTTTCACGATCTTGGACCCTCAATGACGACCTATCTCGACGCAGCCGCCGCGCCTCTTCGCAACACCGGACAAATCCGTCTTTACGACGAGGCGGCCTTCGCCGGCATGCGCAAGGCCTGCCAGCTCACCGCCCGTTGCCTGGATGAACTGGCCGCCATGGTGCAGCCCGGCGTGACCACCAATGCGATCGACCGCTTTGTCTTCGAATACGGCATGGACCATGGGGCGCTGCCCGCCACGCTCAACTATCGCGGCTATACGAAGTCGTCCTGCACCTCGATCAACCATGTCGTCTGCCACGGCATCCCGGACGACAAGCCGCTGCGCGAAGGCGATATCGTCAACATCGACGTGACCTATATTCTGGACGGTTGGCACGGCGATTCCAGCCGCATGTATCCGGTCGGGACGATCAAGCGCGCCGCCGAACGGCTTCTGGAAGTCACGCATGAATGCCTGATGCGCGGCATCGCCGCGGTGAAGCCAGGCGTCCGCACCGGCGCCATCGGCGCCGCGATCCAGTCCTATGCCGAGGGCGAACGCTGCTCGGTGGTGCGCGACTTCTGCGGCCACGGCGTCGGCCTGCTGTTCCACGATGCGCCGAACATCCTGCACTATGGCAGCACCCATGAGGGCGTCGAGATGCGCCCGGGCATGATTTTCACCATCGAGCCGATGATCAATCTCGGCCGTCCGCATGTGAAGGTCCTGTCGGATGGCTGGACGGCTGTCACAAGGGACCGTTCGCTGTCGGCTCAATATGAGCACACCGTTGGCGTCACATCGACCGGCTGCGAGGTGTTCACGCTGTCGCCCGGTGGCCTGGACCGCCCCGGCCTTCCCGGCTGACGCGAGACGGGGCTTCGCTGGCAGAATCCTCATTTGAAAAATGCGCGGCCGGCATTTCACTGCCACCTCGACTTGGCTTATCATTCGCCCGGGGCGGGAGCAGGACAAGTGGGCGAAGACAAAAGGCGGGGGCTGGCGGAGCAGGCGCTTCCGCTGCTCGACAAGAACAAGACCGGGCGAGACGACGCCGAAGGCGGCCGGCCGCACTATCTCGGCCATCGCGACCGGCTGCGCGAACGTTTTTCCGCCGCCGGCCATGCCGCCCTGCCCGATTACGAACTGCTGGAACTGCTGCTTTTCAGGCTGATACCCCGCGCCGACACCAAACCGGTCGCCAAGGCCCTGCTTGCCCGTTTCGGCACGCTGGCGGAGGTTCTGGGCGCGCCGGAAACGCTCCTGCGGGAGGTGAAGGGGATCGGTCCCACCGTGGCGCTCGATCTCAAGGTGATTGCGGCTGCCTCTCACCGTATGCTGCGCAGTGAGCTGAAAGACCGCGAAACCCTGTCGTCCTGGACACAGGTCCTCGACTATTGCCGCGCTGCCATGGCCTTCGAGGCGCGCGAGCAGTTCCGCATTCTCTTCCTGGACAAGAAGAACGTGCTGATCGCCGACGAGGTACAGCAGACCGGTACGGTCGACCACACGCCGGTCTATCCGCGCGAGGTCATCAAGCGGGCGCTCGAGCTTTCAGCCACGGCGATCATCCTCGTCCACAACCATCCCTCCGGCGATCCGACGCCGTCGCGCGCCGACATCGACATGACCAGGGAGATCGTCGAGACGGGCAAGCGGCTGGGCATCGCCGTGCACGATCACATCATCATCGGCAAGAAGGGACATGCGTCGATGAAGGGGCTGCTGTTGATCTGACTGGTTCACCCCTATCCGAGCCACCGGGGAGGCCGGATGAGGGTTAGAATCAAAAAGGCCGCCCTTGGGCGGCCTTTTCACAGTCGATTGTCCGAAATCACTCCGCCTTTTCAGCGGCTTTCTTCTTCGGCGCCGCCTTTTTCTTCGGCTCGCCCGCCTCGGCGTCATCGGCCTTCTTGGCTGCCGCCTTCTTGGCGGGCTTCTTTGCCTTAGTGTCCGTCTCTTCGTCGTCCTCGGCCATCAGCTCTTCCTTGGTCACCTTGTTGTCGGTGACGGAAACCTGGCCGAGCAGATGGTCGACGACCTTCTCCTCGAACATCGGCGCGCGCAGCGTATTGAGCGCCTCCGGGTTGGACCGATAGAACTCAAACACTTCCTGCTGCTGGTTGCCCGGGAAGCGCCGCACCTGCTCGAACAGGCCTCGCTGCAGTTCCTCGTCGGAAACCGTGACGCCGGCCTTCTCGCCGATCTCGGCAAGCACGAGTCCCAGACGCACGCGACGCTCGGCAAGACGCAGATATTCGGCGCGCGCTTCTTCTTCCGTTGTGTCCTCGTCGGCGAAGGTCTTGCCGGCGGCCTCGAGGTCGCGGTTGACCTGCGCCCAGATGTTGTTGAACTCGGCGTCGACCAGCTTGGAAGGCGCTTCGAAGGCGTAGGACGCGTCGAGCTGGTCGAGCAGCTGGCGCTTGACCTTCTGGCGGGTCATGGAGCCGAACTGGTTCTCGATCTGGCCACGCACGACTTCGCGCAGACGCTCGAGCGATTCGAGGCCGAGGGTCTTGGCGGTCTCGTCGTTGATCTCCAGCTTGCCGGGCTTCGCCACTTCCTTGACGGTGACGTCGAAGATGGCTTCCTTGCCGGCCAGATGCGCCGCCTGGTAGTTCTCCGGGAACGTCACGGTCACGAGCCGCTCGTCGCCGGCCTTGGCGCCGATGAGCTGGTCCTCGAAGCCGGGAATGAATTCCTTCGAGCCGAGCACCAGCGGCTGATCGTTGCCGGCACCGCCGGAGAATGCTTCGCCGTCGATCTTGCCGACATAATCGATGGTGACGCGGTCGCCCTCGGCAGCCTTGCCGTCCTTCGGCTCATAGGATCGCGACGATTCAGCGACACGCTGGACCTGTTCGTCGATCTCGGAGTCCGGCACGTCATAGACGGGGCGGGTCACCTTGATGTCCGAGAAATCCTTGATCTCGATCGGCGGGATGACCTCGTAGTTCAGATGGAATTCGAAATCGGCGCCGCCGGCGAGGATCTTCTCGGCTTCCTTCTCGTCCTCGGTCATGACGACTTCGGGCTGCATGGCGGCCTTCTCGCCCCGGTCCGTGATGATCGAGCGGGCGTCGTTCAAAATCTCGTTGACCACTTCGGCCATGAACGACTTGCCGTAGACCTTGCGCAGGTGCTGAACCGGCACCTTGCCGGGGCGGAAGCCGTTGATGCGAACCTTGTCCTTCGCATCCGAAAGCCGCGCCAGAAGCTTGGCTTCCATATCGCCGGCCGGCACTGTGACCTTGATCTCGCGCTTGAGACCGGAGTTGAGCGTTTCCGTGACCTGCATCATCTAACCTTTGTTTCCAACAATGAGGCAGTTCAACGGCTGCTGCCGTAACCGCCTGCCGGATATCCTGCCGGGAATGGCTTTCGGTGCGGGAACCAGCGCCTGGACCCCTTTCAGGCGGTCCAAATCATCCGGAAAACGCTCCAAAATGTGAATAAGTCTTTGTTTTTCCTACTTCTTTTCACATCTTGCAGAAGCGGATAGTCGCGTCCCGTCACATTCGACCCGCCTTTTGTCACACGCGAGCCCAATTTTCAACCATCTTCGCGCTGCTGCACAGCCCGGTATCCGCGCCGACATTGACAGAATGATGGCCGCATGGGATTGCCGGTGCGGAAGCGGATGTGGCGGAACTGGTAGACGCCCTGGATTTAGGTTCCAGTGCCGAAAGGCGTGGAGGTTCGAGTCCTCTCATCCGCACCATTCCCCATCTCGCGCGAGTTCGCTTCGCTCACCGCTCCGATGGGCGGCCTGATCGGTCGACTGGCGGCCGCCATTGAAAACCCCTTTGCGTTCGTCGGCTATTGCACGGCTCCGCCGGCTGAAATGAACCAGAATTTCGGGTCGGAACCTCCTAATACATCGGCTCCTCGAAAAGCGTCCTCTCACCATCTACCAGCGCCTTGATCTGCGCTGTGCCGTTGGCCGCGATCGCGGCGCGGATGCCGAATGGCCGCACGCGCATGTCTTTTTCGATCGCCAGCCCTTCGCCCTCCGGCAGATAGAAGCGTTCGATTCCATAGTCGGGCGAGAGGGTCGTGCCAGGCGTCAGTTGCCAGCCGGCTGCGAGATGGCCGGCAATATCGGCTTCCTCGGCGCCGGGCGGTGACGACGGCGTGCCCAGCCAGGCAGCGGCAGGACGCCAGTAGCCGTCGTCGGCCTTTTTGAGCCGCACCATCAGTTGACCGTCATCGGTCGTGAGCTTGTCCGCCGGGACGTCGGCGATCAGTTCGACCGGGATGCGCGAGATTTCATAGCTGAGGAAAACATAGTCGCCGCGCAGAAGGTCATGCGGATCGACCGGCTCCACCTTCAGCAGCACCTCCTGCCCGTTGCGCAGGATCGCCGCGCGCCCGGCGATGATCCAGCTCAGGAAGCCGATCTGCACAAGCGCCAGCAGCAGCGCCGAAACGATGAGCCCCTTCCCTTTCATGACACCGCTCCCTCGTTGGCAGGGCGAAGCCGCTTTTCGACGCGGATGATGACGATGGCGAGAATGCCCAGGATGACCGCGGCCGCAAGGAAAAAGCCCGCCGTCCCAAGCATGGTCTGCATCGTCTCCGCATAGATGAAGCAGAGTTCGAAGGCGAAGCCGAGATAGGCGACCCAGCGCAGCCCCCGGCTCTCGCGCCCGCCCAGCACGATGGCGGCGGCTATCCCCGCCAGCGCGATAGCAGCCACGGGCACGAAGAGGCCGCTGTCTGACAGTTCGAACTGGATCAGCGCCATGCCGGTCAGGAAGCCGATCAGCCCGTGCAGCGGCAGGCGGCCGCCCAGTTGAACGATCCTGTCGACCGGTTCCCGCGCCAGCACTCCAGCGAGGAACAACACGGCGGATATCGCCGCCAGCGCGAAAGACACGCCGGGCAGGCCATTGTCGACGGCGACAAGCACCGCATAGGCGATGAGCGAGAGGATGATGAGATGCCGGGCCGGCTGGCTACGTGTCCAATAGGACAGCCCGAACAACACCGCCACGACGGCCACGAACATATGCGGGAAATCGAAACTGCGAAACAGATTGAACCCGTTGGAGAGCTTGATGAATACCCAGGCGTCGGCGATGCCGACGGCGGCGACCGTCAGGGGATTGGAACGCAGCACGGCGGCGGCAAGAGCCGTGCCGGCGCACCAGGTCAGCATGGCTGACGATTCGTCGCCCGACAGATGATACATCTGGCCGACCAGGGCGATCGACCCGCCAAACGCCGCGACCGCCACGATCCAGAGCGCCTCGCCGATCATCGGGTGACCGCGGGTCTTCAAGAGCGCGCCGCCGACATATCCGGCGAGGATGACCGCGAACAGCGACACCACGCGCGCCAATCGTGGAATGAGCTCCCAGTTGGCAGCCACGAGGATCAGCAACGCGGCGGCGAACAGCAGCGCCGCCATCATCGCCAGGATCGAGCCGAAGCTCAGCGACCGGCGCTCACGGCTGTCGATATCGCGGATCATCGCCTGCGCCGTCGCGGCGTCGATCATGCCGGTTTCGGTCCAGCGCGCGATATCCTGCCGCACTTTCGACGAATAGCTCGCCATGCACCCCTCCCTTTGCCACAAACATCATACAGCCCAGGGTCAAAACCCAGAAGCGGTGACGCCCCGATTTGAAATGTATGGAATACGCATCCCCCAACATCAGGCGGGAGCATATGTCAGTCTTACCGTGTCCTCGCCAACAGGATCGATGGAAACAAGCCGAAGCGGCGGGCGCGGGCCGGCAAAGAACGGCGTGCCGCGACCGAGCACGACGGGGTGGAAATAGAGTCGGTACTCATCAATAAGACCAAGTTCGGTCAGACTCCTTGCTAGCTCCGGTCCCGAAACTGCAATCTCGCCAGTGAGCCGGTCCTTCAGGTCACGCATCACCGCCTCGACGTCATCCGATACAAGTGTTGCATTGGGACCGACGGACTTCAGCGTGCGCGACACAACCCATTTCGGTTGGCTTCGCCACGCCGTTGCGAACTCGTGTTGTTCGGCACTCCACTCAGGACGATCTTCATCCCAATAACGCATGAGTTCGTATATGCGGCGACCATAGACACTGCCGGTCAGGTCGCGCACATGCTCTATCCAATGACGAAAGAGCGCCGGACCGGTCTGCATTTGCAAGTGGTCGACATAGCCGTCCAGGGACTGGTTCATTCCAAAGACGAACTTAGCCATGCTCTCACCCTTCAGGAAAGCCGCCAGATCGGCGGCATGAGCAATAAAGCTGCTGAGACGCGGCTCGGCTAGCGATTCTTTGAGCCGCCCTTTTTCGTTATTTTTGGCTCACTGGCCAGGTGAATGGCATAGATATCCCAACCAGCGCAGGTGCCCAGGTCTCGCAAGCGCTTGATGCTACGACAAATTTCACCCCTGCCGGATCAGAGCAACGCCGTTAATGCTGCATTGCACAAAACGCAATGCTGCCATGCACCAATAGCGCTTTTAAATCGATATGAGCGCACTTACCTTCTGATCATTCGGAAAGACAAGACAATCCGAAAGAAAGACGAAACGAGCACTGAGATGAACCTGATCCGCAACTACCGCAACTGGCGGCGCTATATGGAGACCGTCTCCGAGCTGCGCCAACTGAGCAATCGCGAGTTGAGTGACCTCGGCATCAGCCGCGGCGACATTCCTTACGTAGCCCGCAAGAGTTCCTGAATCCGGTCCATGGACCGGAGTTTTTGAGAAGAGATACTGAAATGAACCTGATCCGCAACTACCGCAATTGGCGCGTCTACCGCGACACGGTGAACGAACTGGGTCGCCTGTCCAACCGCCAGCTTCATGATCTTGGCCTCGTCCGTGACGAGATCAAGCAGGTCGCCCGCAAGGGTCTTTAACGGAATTTCGTCAGCGTCGACCTCCTCCCCGACCTGACGGATACGGTCGATCCTCACCTCCTCCCGGGGATTGACCACCGAAACGGCGCCCGCCGAACCTCCTCCCTCGGCGGGCGTTGTTACCGGAAAGGGTTTCGCCCCCTTCAACGGCGAAAGGAATTTCGTCAAAGCCGACCTCCTCCCCGGCAATGACGAATACGGTCGATCCTCACCTCCTCCCGGGGATTGACCATCAAAACGATGCCCGCCGGATCCTCCCCCGGCGGGCATTGTTGTTTTTGCTGCTCGCTGTCGCGAAGCGCTTGCGTCGAATTGCATTGTGAATGGCAAGCGATTATGTCCCGCCCATGAGCCTTGAACCCATCCATATCGTCGGCGGCGGTCTCGCCGGTTCTGAAGCAGCCTGGCAGGCGGCCGAGGCCGGCGTGCCCGTCATCCTGCACGAAATGCGCCCGGTGCGCGGCACCGACGCCCACAAGACCCAAGACCTCGCCGAGCTGGTCTGCTCGAACTCCTTCCGTTCCGACGACGCCGAGACCAACGCGGTCGGCCTGCTTCATGCCGAAATGCGGCTGGCTGGCTCGCTGGTGATGGCTTCCGGCGACGCGCACCAGGTGCCGGCCGGCAGCGCGCTGGCTGTCGACCGCGACGGCTTTTCGCAGGCGGTGACCGCCAGGCTCGAAGCCCACCCTCTGATCACCATCGTCCGCGAGGAAGTTCCCGGCCTGCCGCCCGCCGACTGGCAGCAGACGATCATCGCCACCGGTCCGCTGACCGCCCCCGCGCTCGCGCAATCCATCGCCGACGCCACCGGCGCCGATGCGCTGGCCTTCTTCGACGCCATCGCACCCATCGTCCATTTCGACACGATCGACATGGACAAGGCCTGGTTCCAGTCACGCTACGACAAGGTTGGACCCGGCGGCACCGGCAAGGATTATATCAACTGCCCGCTCGACAAGGACCAGTACGAGGCTTTCGTCCAGGCGCTGCTCGACGGCGGCAAGACCGAGTTCAAGCAATGGGAAGGCACGCCCTATTTCGACGGCTGCCTGCCGATCGAGATCATGGCTGAGCGCGGCGTCGAAACGCTGCGCCACGGCCCGATGAAGCCGATGGGCCTAACAAACGCGCACAATCCGACGGTCAAGGCCTATGCGGTGGTGCAACTCCGGCAGGACAATGCGCTCGGCACGCTCTACAATATGGTCGGCTTCCAGACCAAGCTGAAGCATGCCGAGCAGGTGCGCATCTTCCGCACCATTCCCGGTTTGGAGAACGCCGAATTTGCCCGGCTGGGCGGCCTGCACAGAAACACCTACATCAATTCGCCGACCCTGCTGGATGCTACGCTGCAACTGAAATCGCGGCCCGGCCTGCGCTTTGCCGGACAGATCACCGGCTGCGAAGGCTATGTCGAGAGCGCCGCGATCGGCCTGCTTGCCGGGCGCTTCGCCGCCGGCGAGCGCCTTGGCCATCCCGTTGCGCCACCGCCGGTGACGACGGCCTTCGGGGCGCTGCTCAATCACATCACCGGCGGGCACATCGTGTCCGATGACGAGCCTGGCAAGCGTTCCTTCCAGCCGATGAACATCAATTTCGGTCTGTTCCCGCCGCTCGAGGCCGGCACAAAACTCAAGCCGGAAGGTTTCGAGGGGCGTTTCCGCGGCAAGGACAAGTCGATAGCCCGGAAGAAGGCGATGACGGCGCGGGCGCTTCAGGATTGCCGCGCATGGCTCGGCCTCGAAAGTGCGGCTCAGGCGGCCGAATAGCCGCGTTCAGCTCCAGCCGCGCGTCGCGTAGCGGAACAGCAGCCAGTGCTTCCGGATCGCTGAAATCCGCACGCCGAAGCCGGCCAGTGCCTGGGCCGAACCAGCCATTTTCGCCAGATAGGCCTCCGTTAGCGCCAGAGGCAGGAATGCGGGACGCAGCGACGCCGGCAGCGCCCTCGCGCCGTCTTTGAACATGGCCAGATGCTCCCGCCCCAAGGCCACCATGGCCTCGACCGCGCGCCCGGCGGCAGGGTCGCCGTCTCCCGCAAGAAACGCGTCAGATGACGTTCCCGCCGCCGCCAGTATGTCGGCGGGGATGTAGCACTGGCCCCTTCTCCGATGCAGCGGCAGCAGCAGCAGCACCCCCGCTATGCCTTGCGCGCATCCGGCATGGCCGGCGAGTTCGGCAAACCGGGACGCCGCTGCAGGATCGAGCACGAGAGCGCTCAACTGCAGGATCGCCGAAGCCGTTTCACCGCAATAGCCTTCGAGGTCCGTTCGCGATGGCATCGGATCGTCGTAGAGGTCGAAAATCCGCGCCTCGAGATAATTATCGAATGCGGCCTTCGGCAAATTGTGTTCCGAGATCGTCCGTAGCAGCGCCTGCGCCAGCGGGTGCCCCGCACCGGCCGCCGGATCGTCGGCCGCAATGACATCCCGCCACCATTGCAGGCGCACCTCGCCGGGCAGCCCGTCGCGGATGCGGTCGCGCACGCCGGCGATCTCGGCGTTGAAGGCGTAAAGGGAAAAAAGCGCTTCGCGTTTGTCCGCTGGCGCATAGAGCGCCGACAGATAGCGGTCATGGTCGGCGGTTCGTACCGCCTCCATGACGATCTTGGCTGGCGTGTCCATCAGTCAACAGCGATGAAGGCGGCGGCGACGGCGCGGTTTTCAGCGAGCAGAACATTGTAGGTGCGCACAGCGGCGCCCGTCGACATCGGGTCGGCGCCAATCCCTGCTTCCTTCAGCGCTGCCCGCAGCGCCGCCGGCAATGGACGCAACTCCCGGCCCATGCCGACAAGCAGGATCTCGATCGCGTTGGCCTCCGCCAAGACCTTGTCTAAATCGGCGACGGTCAGGGCGGCAGGGTCGACCGTCTTCCAGCCATGAATGCCCGACGGCAGGCACAGCAGGGAGCCGCGATGCGACATGTCGGCGAAGCGGAAGCCGCCATTGCCGTAGGCCTCGATCTGCGCGCGGCCCGGAAAATGGGCCTCGCGCATGATGATGCCGGCTTTGGTCACTTCGCCGGCAGCTGCCGGCCGATATCACCTTCGACCGGCGCTTCCTTGTCGGAGGCGGGTACTGCAGAGGTCGGACGCAGCTTGAAGATGATGAGGATCGGCGCAGCGATGAAGATCGAGGACAGTGTGCCGATGAAAACGCCGAAGAGCATCGCGGCAACGAATGACCGGATAACCTCGCCGCCGAGCAGGAACAGTGCCAGCAGAGCCAGGAAGGTGGTGATCGCGGTCATCGTCGTGCGCGACAGCATCTCGTTGTCGGAAAGGTCGAGCAACTGCCCGAGCGGCATCTTCTTGAAGCGCCTCAGATTCTCGCGCACACGGTCATAGATGACGACCGTATCGTTCAGCGAGAAACCGACGATCGTCAGGATTGCGGCCACCGTCGATAGATCGAACTGTAGCTGGGTGACCACAAGGAAGCCGAGGGTCAGCAGAATATCGTTGATCGTTGCCACGATGGAGCCAAGCGCGAACTGCCACTCGAACCGGATCCACACATAGACCAGGATCGCGCCCAACGCCGCCACGACGCCGAGGACCGCTATCCACGCAAGTTCGCCCGATACTGTCGGCCCGACCAGTTCGGTGCGACGAATGTCGTAATCCGCGCTCAATGACTGTTGCGCCTTCTGGACGACAATGGCGCCAGCTTCATCGCCTTCGTCAGCAGTGGCGCCAAGCCTGATCAGCACGTCGCTTTCATTACCGAAGCCCTGGACCTGGATTTCCTTGATGCCGGTAGATGTCAGCTTCTCGCGGATGTCGGCAAGATCAGCCGCCCCGGACTTTGCCCGCACCTCCATGATGGTGCCGCCGGTGAAATCGATGCCGAAATTCAGCCCCTGGGTGAACAGCAGGAAGACGGAAGCGACGCACAGGAACATCGATATAACGAAGGCCTGCAGGCGAATGCGCATGAACGGTATGCGTGTAACCTCCGGCACCAGCCGGACATAGCCCTTGGGCAGTTCCTTCGGCTTGACGCGGCGAAGCCATACGGCAACCAGCCAGCGCGTCAGCGTGAAGGCGGTGAAAACGGTGGTGACGATACCGACCGCAAGCGTTACCGCGAAGCCGCGCACCGGGCCGGAGCCGAGGAAAAACAGCACCACCGCCGCGATCAGCGTCGTGATGTTCGAGTCCAAAATCGTCGCCAACGCCTTCTGGAAGCCGGTGTCGATGGACTGCACGATCGAGCGTCCCGCTCGCCGTTCTTCGCGTATTCGCTCATAGATCAGAACGTTGGAGTCCACCGCCATGCCGACGGTCAGCACGATGCCGGCGATGCCGGGCAAGGTCAGCGTCGCGCCGACCAGCGAAAGGATCGCCACGATCATCGCCACGTTGGCCACGAGGGCGATGTTGGCGATCCAGCCCAGCGTACCGTAGGCGGCCACCATGAAGACGACGACGAGGATCGAACCCACAATCGACGACATTTTGCCCGCGTCGATGGAATCCTGACCGAGACCTGGACCGACCGTCCGCTCTTCGATGACCGTCAGGGTCGCCGGCAAGGCGCCGGCGCGCAGCAGCACGGCCAGGTCGTTGGCGCTCTGGGCGGTGAAATTGCCGGAAATCTGACCCGTGCCGCCAAGGATCGGCTCGCGGATCTGCGGCGCGGAAATCACCTTGTTGTCCAGGATAATGGCGAACAGCTTGCCGACATTCTGCTGGGTCGCCTGGCCGAAGCGCGCCGCCCCCTTGGCGTCGAAGCGGAACGAGACGACCGGCTCATTGGTGCGCTGGTCGAACGTCGCCTGCGCATCAACCAGATTCTCGCCGGCAACGATGACCCGGTTTTCGATGAGATAGGGAACCGCCGGCTCGTCCTGCGAATACATGATGGTGGAGCCGGCCGGTGGACGGCCATTGAGGGCATCCTGCACCGGCATTGTCTGGTCGACCATCTGGAACGTCAGTTTCGCCGTCTGGCCAAGGATGTCCTTCAGCCGCTGCGGGTCCTGCAGACCCGGGACCTGCACGAGAATGCGATCATCGCCCTGGCGCTGGACCACAGGCTCGGTCGTGCCGAGTTCGTTGACGCGCCGACCGACGACTTCGATGGACTGCTGCAGCGCGGTCGACGTCCGGTATTTGATGCCGGCGTCGGTCATCGTGTAGCGGAGAAGGCCGGGTTCCGGCTCGTCCTGCTCCATCTCGACGACGGAACCGCCGGTGAACAGGCCAGAAGAAATCGGGGCGACGAGCTGTTTCAGCGCCTCTTTCGCCGCGGCCACCTGATTGGTGTCGCGAATGCGGACCTGCACGACCTTGCCCGAACCGGAAAGGCCGGTGTAGCCGATCTTGGCGTCCCGCAGCAGCGTCCTGATCTCATCGCGGCTGGTGTCCAGCCTGTCCTTGATCAGGTCGTTCGGTTCGATCTTGAGCAGGATGTGCGAGCCGCCCTGCAGATCGAGGCCGAGCGTCATCTGCTTCTTCGGCAGCCAGTCCGGCAGTTTCGCCAAAACTGATTGCGAGAACAGGTTCGGCAGCGCGAACAACAAGCCAAGCAAGACGACGGCCCAGATCCCAATCGTCTTCCAGCGCGAAAAATAGAGCATAGTCCGTTATCCAATCAGCCGTAGTGGCCGCAGTCCGCGCACTTTGCGGCTATTTCCTGGCGGTTATTTCTTGGCGTTCTGGTTCGCCACCGGCTCACCCTTCACCCTGACGTCGGCGATGGTCGAGCGAAGCGCGGTCACTTTCGAGCCGCCGAGATCGATTTCCAGCTCGTTGTCGTCGATCACCTTGGTGACCTTGCCGACGAAGCCGCCGCCGGTGACGACCGTGTCGCCACGCCTGATCGCCGCCAGCATCTCGCCGCGCTTCTTCAGCTGCGTGCGCTGCGGCCGGATGATCAGAAAATACATGATCACAAAAATCAGCACAAACGGCAAAATGCTGATGAACATGTCGGGAGAAGCGCCGATGCCCTGGGCGTATGCCGGTGTTACGAACATTTCAAACTCCTGACCGTAGAAAAAGCCGCAACCGGCTGCGTGAAATTTGGCCGGAATATAGTCGGTAAACTTACCATTGCAACTGGATGAACCGGGGTTTCTGGCGCTTTTCCAGCCCTCTGACCCGTGTTAGAGCGTCACAGGTCTCCCCGATGCAACGATAAAAAGACAGATTATGACCGACAGTACCCTCGACGCCTTGAACGCGAAACTCGACCGGCTGATCGAAGCAGTGACGCGCCTGGCGCCATCCTCCCCGCCGGAGACCGACATTTCCACCGCCGACTGTTTCGTCTGGCAGGCCGAACCCGGCTATCTGGAACCCATAGCCAAGGTCAATCGCGTCGACATCGGCCTGATCCGCGGCGTCGATCGCGTCCGCGATATCCTGCACGACAACACAGAGCGCTTTGCCCTGGGGTTCGCGGCCAACAACGTGCTGCTGTGGGGCGCGCGCGGCATGGGAAAATCCTCGCTGGTGAAGGCGGTTCATGCCCAGATCAATGCCTCGGGCAAGACGGGCGGCCCCCTCAAGCTGATCGAGATCCACCGCGAGGACATCGACACGCTGCCAAAGCTGATGACGCTGCTCAAGGCCGCGCCCTATCGCTTCATCCTGTTCTGCGACGACCTGTCCTTCGACCATGACGACACGTCGTACAAATCCCTCAAGGCGGCGCTCGAAGGCGGCGTCGAGGGCCGTCCGGCCAATGTCATCTTCTACGCCACCTCGAACCGGCGGCATCTGTTGCCCCGCGACATGATCGACAATGAACGCTCGACGGCGATCAACCCGTCGGAGGCGGTCGAGGAAAAGGTTTCGCTGTCGGACCGTTTCGGCCTGTGGCTCGGCTTCCACAAATGCTCGCAGGACGACTATCTCGACATGGTCAACGGCTACGCCAGCCATTTCGGCCTCGACGTCGATCCAGAAGCATTGCGGGCCGAAGCGCTGGAATGGGCGACCACGCGCGGCAGCCGTTCCGGCCGCGTTGCCTGGCAGTTCACCCAGGACCTCGCCGGCCGGCTCGGCAAGCCGCTGGACTGAAGTCGTCCCGGACGCGAGCGCTAAAAAGCCCGCCTCTTGCGAGACGGGCCAAGCCGGCGGGCCGGACTGGAGGTCAGGCGGCCCGCAATCGTTTCTGTTTTCTATTCAAGGAAGGTCGAAGGGTCGATCGGCGCGGAGTTCTTGCGCACCTCGAAATGCAGCTTCGGCGAGTCCGTCGTGCCGCTCATGCCCGACTGGGCAATTTCCTGGCCGCGCTTGACCTTCTGTCCGCGCTGCACTTCGATGTTGCTGGCATGGCCGTAGACCGTGACCAGGCCATTCTCGTGGCGCACAAGCACGGTGTTGCCGAATTCCTTGAGACCGTTGCCGGCATAGATGACGACGCCGTTCTCAGCCGCCTTGACCGGCGTGCCTTCCGGCACGGCGATATCGATGCCGTCGCCGCCCTTGCCGCCAAAGCCGGAGATGACGCGGCCCCGGACCGGCCAGCGCATCTTGCCGATGCCGGTCGAATCCGGCGCATCGACATCTTCCTTCTCGGCCTGCTGGATGACCTTGGCGTCCTGCTTGGGCGGGGTATAGGACGCCAGCGTCTGCGTCGCCTTTTCGGGCGGCGGGGTCGATGCGGTCTTCACCGGGTCGAGCGCTACAGGCTTCGCTGCCGCGACGGTGGTGGCTCCGGCGCTCGGCACTTTCAACGTCTGGCCGATGCGCAATATCCCGTCCTGCATGCCGTTGGCCTGCTTGAGCGCGGTGACGCTGACGCCGGTCTTGCGGGCCACGGCAGAGAGCGTGTCGCCGGACTGAACCTTGTAGGTTCCAGGCTGACTTGCCTCGGCGATCTGCTTTGCCGGCTTCTGCTTCGGATCGCTGGCCGAGGCCGTGTTTCCGGCGGTCGTCTCGGCCTGCCCTTCCTTGAGCTTGGGCTGCTGCGGCAGAACCGCGACTTTCTGTGAAGGCGCGTTGGCCGGCAGCGGCACCTTGTTGGCAGGCACGTCGTATTTCGTGCCGCGCGACGATTTGGCGTCGGCGACATTGGGATCGCTGTCCGGCGCCGAAACAGGCGCCTTGCTGGAATAGACATAGGTCGGGATGACGACTTTCTGGCCGACCTGCAGGCCGTTGGCGCTGGAGAGACCGTTGGTCTTCATGATGACATCGGCCGGAACGCCGAAGCGGCGCGACAGATTGTAGACCGTTTCGCCTTCCTTGGCGGTGATCTGGGTGCCCCCTGCCCGCGACCAGCCATGCGGCTCGCTGTCGGCGGATGCCATCTGCGGCTCTTCCGGCGCGGCCTGCCTGAACGGCTTGGTCGAAGCGACGGTGCCGGTTGTCGTGCTGTCGAGTTTCGGCGCGGCGACCGCCGTGCGGATCGGCTTCGATGCCGGCGCGGGCTCGGCCTGCGCGACGGGCGGCAGCGGCTTGACCGACACCGGTTCGAGGCTGGAGCGGGTGACCGACTGCGAATAGCTGCCGTTGGCCGGAGCGGGCGAGACCGATGGCGCGGCCTGGGCCACATCGCCCGGATAGGGCTGTGGCGTCCGCTTGTCGATGATGGCGCGCTGGTTGGAGGTCGACGCGGTGGCGTAGTCATCGACCCCGCCGAATCGCGCCACCTGGGAACTGCACCCGGATACCGCCCCGATCACCAGGACCATTGCGCATCCGCGCGCCAGATTGCGTCCGTTGGCCTTGAAAACACTCAGATGCATCGCACTAACCCGCATATACCCGGTACTCACTGGGTTGGATTAAAGCGCGTTAATGTTACTGGTCGGTTAAACCGTTAGAATCTGTCGAAATTTTTCTTAAAACATTCGGTCAGATTACGGCGGCGGTCCCGGCAAGGATCGGCTGCAGCCGCACGACACCAATATCCTCGCGGTCGAAACGGCTGCCGACCTTGGTCAGCTTGGCCACCACCTGCTCGCCCTCTTCCGGCCCGATGGGCGCAATCACGATGCCGCCGCTCGACAACTGGTCGAGCAGGAAGCGCGGCAGCGTCTCGAACGCGGCCCATACCACGATGCGGTCGAACGGACCCTCCTGGCCCAATCCGTTCGAGCCGTCGGCCTGTCGTGCGATGACGTTGGAGATGCCGAGCGCCTCGAGCCGCTGGCGAGCCTGCTCGACAAGCGTCCTGTAGCGGTCGATGGTGACGACACGCCCCGCCAGCCGCGAGATGACCGCGGCGGTGAAGCCGGAACCGGTGCCGATTTCGAGAACCCGGTTGCCGGGCTCGATGGCAAGCGCCGCGATCACGGCGGCCTGCAGATCGGCCCCCTCGATCGCTTCACCGCATTCGATCGGCAGCATCCGGTCGGACCACGCGGCTGGGTGCAGGTGGCCGGACAGGAAGCCGCGGCGCGGCGTCGCCTCGAACGCCGCGATCAATTGCTTGGGGACGGTGCCCTTGCCACGCAGCCGCAGCAGGAAAGCGGCGAACGCCTCCCGTTCCTCGATGATCGCATTCATGAAAGCGCCTTGCTCAGATCGTCGCGCAGCCGGTGCGCCGTCAGGTCCAGCTGCAGCGGCGTCACGGAAACAAAATTGTTGCGGACCGCGTGGACATCCGTGCCCTCCGCCGTCTCCGACGGCTCGCGCGCGAAGCGCACCCAGTAATACGGCATGCCGCGCCCGTCGCGCCGCTCGTCGACCGACACGCTGTGCGCCACCTTGCCTTGCGCGGTGACCAGCGTGCCGGCGACTTCCTCCGGCTTGCAGACAGGAAAATTGACGTTGACGAGCACGTTGTCCGGCAGCGATGCCGCGATCAGCTTTTGGAGCAGCGCCGGAGCCAGCGCCTCGGCGGTCTCATAGGGAACCACCCGGTCGTCGCCGACATAGCGATAGACCTGGCTGAGCGCGATGGACCGAACGCCGAGCAACGCGCCCTCCATGGCCCCGGCCACGGTGCCGGAATAGGTCACGTCGTCGGCAAGGTTGGCGCCGGAATTGACGCCCGACAGCACCAGGTCCGGCAGGCCGGGCATCAGCTTCTTGGCGCCCATGATGACGCAATCGGTCGGCGTGCCGCGCACGGCGAAATGTTTCTCGCCGATCTGCCGCAGCCTGAGCGGCTCGGACAGCGACAATGAATGCGCATAGCCGGACTGGTCGTTTTCCGGCGCGACCACCCAGACATCGTCGGACAGCGTGCGCGCGATGCGTTCCAGAGAGGCAAGGCCTTCGGCGTGGATGCCGTCGTCATTGGTGAGCAGGATGCGCATTACTTGGCTTCGATCTTTTCCAGCCCGCCCATGTAGGGCCGCAGCGCTTCAGGAATCGTTACGCTGCCATCCTCGTTCTGGTAATTCTCCATGACGGCGATCAGCGCGCGTCCGACCGCCGTGCCCGAGCCGTTCAGCGTATGGACGAAGAGATTGCCCTTGCCGTCGCGGTCCTTGTAGCGGGCGTTCATGCGCCGCGCCTGGAAATCGCCGCAGACCGAACAGGACGAGATTTCGCGATAGGCGTTCTGGCCGGGCAGCCACACCTCGATGTCGTAGGTCTTGCGTGCGCCGAAACCCATGTCGCCGGTGGACAGCGCCACGGTGCGGAACGGCAGCTCAAGCTTCTTCAGCACGGCCTCGGCGCATTCCGTCATGCGCTCATGCTCGGCCAGCGAACTGTCCTGGTCGGTGATCGACACCAGCTCGACCTTGTAGAACTGGTGCTGGCGCAACATGCCGCGCGTATCGCGCCCGGCCGACCCTGCCTCGGAACGGAAGCACGGCGTCAGCGCCGTCATCCGCAGGGGGAGCTTGTCATGCGCGGTGATCTCTTGACGCACGAGATTGGTGAGCGGCACTTCGGCGGTTGGGATGAGGTAGCGATAAGACGATATGCCGTCAGCAACCTCCAGTAGCCTTTGTTTCTCTATTTCGAGATCTGCAACTGCTGCCTCGAATTTTTTTATTCTACTATTCGCAAATTCCAGCATGGCAACTGGGTTGATGTCCGTCAAAATAGTTGCCCGGGGATCAGGCACATAGGTTGGAATTTCTTTTTCGCAGCGAATTGCATATTCACGTTCCTCCTGAAGGAAACGCTTCACGCGAATTATCTCGGCTTCAATCGACCTTAGTCGATCAACCACCATGGTTGTACTTTTAAACAAATCCTCTTCGAACTTCGGCAACTGACCCGTGCCGTAAAGCACCTCGTCTTTCACCAACAACGGCACCTGAACTTCCGTATAGCCATGCTCGGTCGTATGCAGGTCGAGCATGAACTGGCCGAGCGCCCGGTCGAGCCGCGCCAGCCCGCCTTTCAACACCGTGAAGCGCGCACCGGAAAGCTTTGCCGCGCGCTCGAAATCCATCTGGCCGAGCCGCTCGCCGATCTCGAAATGCTCCTTCGGCTTGTTGCCCATGCGCGGCTGGCGTTGCGTGATCAGCTCATTGCCGAAGCGGCGCACCTCGACATTGTCGTTCTCGTCTGCGCCCTCCGGCACGTCGTCCAGCGGGATGTTCGGCAGCACGGCCAGCGCGTCGTTCAGCGCCTTGTCGAGTTCGCGCTCGCGCGCCTCGCCGTTCTGGATGAACGCCTTGATCTCGTTGACCTCGCTTTTCAGCCTCTCGGCCAGCGCCATGTCCTTGTCGCGCATGGCGTTGCCGATCTCCTTCGAGGCGGCGTTGCGGCGCTCCTGCTTGGACTGAAGATCGGTGAGGTGCTGGCGGCGCGCCTCGTCCCTGGCGATCAGCTCGTCGACGGTGGACTGCGCGGCCTCCGCGTAGGACGGACGCTTCGAAAGCGCCTCGACCAGAGCCTGCGGGTTTTCGCGAATCCATTTGATGTCGAGCATGGGAAACCAATCCTGAAACGGCGCACAGCGGGGTAAACCGCAACGGCGGTCGATGCAAGACCTGCTCTTTGGCGTATGAGGGTTGCCGCTGAAGTTCCAGGATGGACGTGGCGCACGCCACGTCATTGTCCCTGGCTAGGAAGCGCTCTCGGCGGCCTTGTCGTTCGCCGCCTTCTCAGCCTTCGCCGCGTTCTCGGCAACCGCTTCGGCGGCTTCCGCGCGTTCCTTGGCGACACGTTCCTTTTCGCGGCTGCGCTCGATCATGCGCGCCGTGATGATCGAAATCTCGTAGAGAATGATGGTCGGCAGCGCCAGGCCGATCTGGCTGAGCGGATCGGGCGGGGTCAGCACCGCCGCGACCACGAAGGCGATGACGATCGCCCATTTGCGCTTTTCGGCCAGCGCCTTGGCCGAGACGATCCCGACGCGCGCCATCAGGCTGGTCACCACCGGCAACTGGAACACCAGACCGAAGGAGAAGATCAGCGTCATGATCAGGCTGAGATATTCCGACACCTTGGGCAGAAGCGAAATCTGCACCTGCCCGTCGCCGCCGCCCTGCTGCATCGACAGGAAGAACCACATCACCATCGGCGTGAAGAAGAAATAGACCAGCGCCGCGCCGAGCAGGAACAAAAGCGGTGACGCGATCAAAAACGGCAGGAAGGCGGCGCGCTCGTTCTTGTAGAGGCCGGGTGCGATGAATTTGTAGATCTGCGTCGCAATCAGCGGAAAGGCGATGACCATGCCGCCGAACATGGCGAGCTTCACCTGCGTGAAGAAGAATTCCTGCGGGGCCGTATAGATCAGTTCGACTTTCTGCGGATCGAGCCCTGCCCATTCCGTCGCACGCTTGAACGGAACGACCAGGAAATTGAACAGCGGCTTGGCAAAGAAGAAGCAGACAAGGAAGGCGATGAAGAAGCCGCCGATCGACCAGATCAGCCGCCGGCGCAACTCGATCAGATGTTCCATCAGCGGCGCCGCCGACTTGTCCATGTCTTCCTTTTCGGAAAGGCTCACTTCGCCCTCGTCGTTTTCTTGGGCGGGATGGCTTTGGCGGCAACGGCTTTGGCGGGAGTCTTCTTGGCGGCAACAGCCTTGGCTGGCGTCTTCTTGGCGGCAATCGGCTTGGCGGGGCTCGCTTTGACGGGAGAAGCCTTCGTCGCAGCAACTTTGGCGCTTGTAGCCTTGGCAGGCGCGGCCTTCGCGACAGCCTTTGCAGGAACGGCAGGCGCGGTCTTCACGGAAGCCCTGGCGCTTGAGGCGGCAGCCTTGGACGGCTTTGCCGCGGCGCTTTTCTTCGCGCCGGCGGCGGGTTTGGCAACCACCTTGCCAGAACCGGCGCCTGTCGCTGCGGGCGGTGTCACCGAAGCATCGCTCATCGCCGGAAACACCACCGGCGGCGGCATCGTATCGGGACCGTTCACGCCGGGCATGGCGGTCGCGCCACCCTTTACCGGCTCGGCCGGTTGTGCGGCGGCGTCGGCGGATTCCACCTTCGGCGGTTCGGCCGGCTTCGGCTTCATCGCCGAATCCACCCCGGCGCGCACGTCGGCGGCGGCCTGCTCGAACGGATTGAGCTGCTTGCGTATCTGGGCGGCGGGGTTGAGGTCACGCAACGCATCGACGGATTTCTTGACGTCGTCGAGCTCGGCCTCTTTCAACGCATCGTTGAACTGACGCTGGAAATCGCCAGCCATGCCGCGCGCCTTGGCGGCGAACCGCCCGAAAGTGCGCAACATTCCGGGCAAATCCTTCGGCCCGACCACCACGATCATGACGATCGCGATGACCAGCATTTCAGTCCAGCCGACTTCCAACATGGCTATGCGTTCCGGCTAGCGGCGATGTTCAGCTCTTGGTGGCCTTTTCGCGCGGCGTCGAAACGGTCTCGTCGGCGCGATGCTCGACGGTGCGCTTGTCCTCGGCCACCGGCTCTTCGTCGTCAGCCATTCCCTTCTTGAAGCTCTTGATGCCCTTGGCCATGTCGCCCATCAGCTCCGGAATCTTGCCGCGGCCGAACACAAGAAGCACGATGACCAGAACGATCACCCAGTGCCAGATCGAAAACGAACCCATTGCAAATCTCTCCCAAGCGGTTTGCTGAACCTTGATCTATGCGCTTTCGCGTCCGGTTTCAAACAGAACCGCAAATGTCGTTGCGCCCATATGACGCATGTCCTCCGAGCGGGCAACGGCAAAAGAGATTTGGCGCTCAATCTTCCGTGACGCGCGGCGTCAGCAGGCCGAGTTCCTCAAGATCGATATCCGTCAGAGGGTCTTCGTCCTCGGTCAGTTCGTCGGGATCGGCCGGCGGCAGCGGCATGGCGAAATTGGCCGGCATCCGCGCCGAAAGCAGGCCGGCGCCCTTCAGTTCCTCGATGCCGGGTAGATCGCGGATTTCTTCAAGAGCGAAATGGTCGAGGAATTTTTCCGTGGTGCCGTAGGTCACCGGGCGGCCTGGCGTGCGACGGCGTCCGCGCATCCGCACCCATTCCGTTTCCATCAGCGTATCGAGCGTGCCTTTCGAGGTTTCGACGCCGCGGATGTCCTCGATCTCGGCCCGAGTGACAGGCTGGTGATAGGCGATGATGGCGAGCACCTCCAGCGCCGCGCGCGACAGCTTTTTCTGCTGCACCGTGTCGCGGCTCATCAGGAAAGCGAGATCGCCGGCGGTGCGGAATGCCCAACCGTCGCCCACCTTGACCAGATTGACGCCGCGACGGGAGTAGATTTGCTGCAGCTCGGCCATGGCGGCCGCAATGTTTATCCCGTCGGGCAGGCGCGCCGTGAGCTGCTTTTCGCTCACCGGCTCGGCGCTGGCGAAGACAATGGCCTCGGCCATTCGCATGGCTTCGGCGATGTGCAGCCGCTCTGCCGGGTTCTGGGTCACAGCCCCCTCGTCTTCCTGCCCCTCAGGCTCGTCGCCAACCTTGAAGGGAATGACCGAAGCGCCGATGCTGTCGCTCATGATGCCACCTCGACTGCCTTGATGCGCTGCCGTCCACGCAGATAGATCGGTGCGAAAACCTCCTGCTGACGCATTTCCAGGCTGCCCTCGCGCACCATCTCCAGCGTCGCGGCGAACGAAGAGGCCATTGCCGTGCGTTTCTCCTCGGGCGAGGCCAGATATTCGATCAGGAAACTGTCCAGCGCGGTCCAGTCGCCAGTTGAGCCGATCAGCCGCGCCAGCAGCGAGCGGGCATCCTTGAGCGACCAGACGCCCCGCTTGGCAATGGTGACATTGTTGATCGCCAGCCGCTGGCGCTGCGAGGCGTAGGCGGTCAGAAGATCGTAGAGCGATGCGGAGTACTCGTTGCGTTTTTCGACGATGACCATTTCCGGCATGCCGCGCTGGAAGACGTCGCGTCCGAGCCGGTTGCGGTTCACCAGACGCGCCGCCGCGTCGCGCATCGCCTCGAGGCGGCGAAGGCGAAACTGCAGCACCGCCGCCAATTCCTCGCCGCTTTCCTCCTCGCCGGGCTGCTTCGGGATTAAAAGCTTGGATTTCAGGAAGGCCAGCCACGCCGCCATCACCAGATAGTCGGCGGCGAGTTCCAGTCGCAGCGCTCGAACTTTTTCGACGAAGGAGAGGTACTGCTCGGCCAGCGCCAGGATCGAAATGCGCGCCAGATCGACCTTCTGGTTGCGGGCGAGATGCAGCAGCAGATCGAGCGGCCCCTCGAAGCCGGCGACGTCGACGAGCAGTTCCGGCTCGCCCGTCAGGCGCGCATCGTCGTTCTCCGCCCAGAGGCGGTCCATCGGCGCGGCCTTTTCGGGCTTGTTCTCCCCGGCCCTGCTGTTGGGCGTTTCTGCCACCGTTCCGTCCGTTCTCCTGTTAGGCAATCGCCTCGAAATAATCCGCGAACTCGGTGCGCAGCTCGGTTTCGTCCTTCCGGTCCGCGCCCCGAACGGAAGAAAGCGCCCGCCTGGCGCGTTCGAGAGCCTTGCCTTCGAGTGGCGTTGCCCGCGAAGCCACGGCCCGCATTTCGTCCATGTCGCCATTGCAGTGAAGAACGATATCGACGCCCGCCGCAAGGATGGCGGCGGCCTTTGTCTGGAAATCCCCAGAAAGCGCCTTCATCGACGTGTCGTCGCTGACCAGAAGGCCGTCGAAGCCGATCTCGCCGCGGATGATTTCCTCGACCACCTTGCCGGATGTCGTGGCGGGCGATTTCGGATCGACCGCACTGTAGATGACATGCGCGGTCATCGCCATCGGTAGGTCGTTTAGGGCCGCGAACGGCGCAAAGTCATGCTTGCGCAGGTCCTTCAGCGACGTGGTGACGGTCGGCAGCTCGAAATGCGTATCGGCGACAGCGCGGCCATGTCCCGGAATATGCTTCATCACCGGCATGACGCCGCCTGACATCAGGCCTTCGGCGCTCGCCCGGCCGAGCGCTGCCACGATCTTGGGTTCCTTGCCGTAGGCGCGCGCGCCGATAACGTCGCTGGCGCCCTCGACGGGCACGTCCAGCACCGGCAGGCAATCGGCGTTGATGCCCAGCCGCAGCAGGTCGAAAGCATGCAGCCGCGCCAGCAGCCAGGCAGCGCGCAGTCCAGCCTCCTCGTCGTCACGGTAAAGCGCGCCAAGCGCCGCTCCCGCCGGATAATTCGGCGCCAGCGGCGGACGCAGGCGCTGCACCCTGCCGCCTTCCTGATCGATAAAAACCGGCGCATGCCAGCCGACGCAATCGCGCATATGCGCCACCAGATCCTTGATCTGTTCCGGCTCGCCGATATTGCGGGCGAACAGGATGAAGCCCCACGGCGCTTCGCCACCGTAGAAAGATGCCTCGTCCCGGGAGAGCGATTTTCCGGCGCAGCCGAGGATGAGTGAACGTGATTCGGTCATATCGGGAGTTTAGGGGCTTATGTGCGTGAAGGGAATCGCCCGGCCTTTCCCACTGAAAACGCGGGACGGTTTTCCACTGCTGGCGATGCACTTTCCCGTGAGAGTCGGCCACGGAGCTTGCGTCTTTAGCCAACTGAATATACGCAGCCAAATCGCAAAATTGAGATTTATCTTGTGATTGAGACATCACCGTGACAATTTTGCGGGCTATTTTGGAATACCAGACGGGAGGAATTTACTATGTCTAGCAATGAAAGTGTCGCTCCGTTCAGCCCGGGCGATGCGTCGCCGGTTGACAGCAAGGCCAAGAAGGCCATGTGGGGCGCGGCCATAGGCTATGCGATGGATGGCTTCGACCTGCTGATCCTGGGCTTCATGCTCAAGGCCATCAGCGCGGAGCTGGCGTTGACCCAGGCGCAAGCCGCCTCGCTGGTCACCGCCACCCTCATCGGCGCCGTTCTCGGCGGGATTCTTTTCGGCATGCTGTCCGACCGGATCGGGCGAGTCCGCGTGCTGACATGGACCATCGTGCTGTTTGCGGTTTTCACCGGCCTGTGCGCCCTCGCGCAAGGCTATTGGGATCTTCTTTTCTACCGCACCGTCGCCGGGATCGGGTTGGGTGGCGAATTCGGCATCGGCATGGCGTTGGTCGCTGAGGCATGGCCGGCCAACAAGCGCGCCCGCGCCTCCTCCTATGTCGGCCTGGGCTGGCAGTTCGGCGTTCTCGCCGCCGCGATCGCGGCGCCGCTCCTGCTTCCCCATATCGGCTGGCGCGGCATGTTCGCCGTTGGCATCATTCCTGCCTTTGTTGCGTACTGGATCCGCCATTCGCTGCATGAGCCGGAGATCTTCGTCGCCAAGGTAAAAGGCAAAGTCCACGAATCGCCGTTAAAGCTGCTGGTGAAAGACTGGGACACGACAAAGATCAGCATCGGCATGGTCATTCTCTGTTCGGTGCAGAACTTCGGCTATTACGGCGTCATGATCTGGCTGCCGAACTACCTTTCGACCCGTTTCGGCTTCGCCCTCACTCAATCCGCCATCTGGACCGCGGTAACCATCGGCGGCATGATCGTCGGCGTTTATCTCTTCGGCCACATTGCCGACAGGCTTGGCAGACGGCCGACCTTTGTCGGCTACATGGCCGGTGCGGCCGTCATGGTGATCGTCTATTCGCAACTCACCGATCCGACGGCATTGCTGATCGCCGGCGCGGTAATGGGCTTCTTCGTCAACGGCATGATCGGCGGTTATGGCGCTCTGATGAGCGAACTCTATCCGACCGCCGCCCGGGCGACCGCGCAGAACGTCCTGTTCAACATCGGACGCGGCTTCGGCGGGTTCGGACCGCTGGTCGTTGGCGCTATTGCCGCTGCGTATAGTTTCGAGCTGGCGATCGCGCTGCTTGCGGCTCTCTACGTCATCGACATCCTGGCAATGCTTTTCCTCATCCCGGAAAAGAAGGGCGCCGAGCTGACCTGACGCGGAACGATGCCTTTCGGAATATTCCGGAAGGCATCCGTCGAAAGATCGAAGGGCCGGACAAAAGTCCGGCCCTTTTTCTTTGGGCAAGGGAAGACGGCTCGCTTCTCCTGCCCGCCCTGCATTTCAAGAACCGTGCTTCAATCGCCCGGCAGGCAGGCCCTCCGCAGCGCCGCTCGGAGCAAGCCAAAGCACCTTGCTTCCGGCCATGGCCGGTTCAGGTTTGCATTGGGGACACACCGCAGATGCTCGCTGCGGCATGACATCCAACAATCATCAGTTGCCTAAACGAAGACGGCGCGGCCGAAGCCGCGCCGTCTGGTTCTTGCCGAGGCTAAGAAAATCTACTTGGAAACGAAGCAGTTGCCGCCGGCAGCCTTGTAGCTCGTGCAAAGTTCAACCGCATCGTTGCGCGAGGGGGCCGGCACGCGAACCCGGTAGAACGTGCCCTTGCCGGCAATCTCGGCCTTGACGATATTGACGCCACGGCCGTTGAGAACGCTGGAATAGCGACGGGCCAGATCCTGATAGGTCGACTGGGCGCTGTCGGCGGTCGGCTGCGAGGCGATCTGCATGGACCACGCGCCGCCGGCAGCCGTGGAGGCCGCTGTGTTGATGGCCGCAACCTGATCCGTCTTGACTTCACCGACCACATCGATCGGCTGATCGGACGGACGCTGAGGGGCAATCGGCGCGATGGAAGGCGTCAGGGCCGACTGTCCGGCAGCCTCCGGCGCATTCGCGGCAACCGGCCCTACGCCCTCGCCCTGCGGTGCGGCTTCGCCCTGCGGGGCGGCCGGCTTCAGTTCATTGATATTGGTCTGCGGGTTAACCGCGCCGGTGGCGTCGGGTACGGTCGCCACGAGTTGCGGGGCCGGATCGGCCGGCTCCGAGGCGGAAACCTGTGCGGGAGCGGGATCCTCGCGCGGCACCAGCGAACCGTCCGGCTTCACCACCATGGTGCGAACCTTGCGCGGCGTTACCAGCGCTGTTTCCTGGCTGCCATTCGCGGCGTCTTCCTGCAATACCTGCTCGATGCGGTCCTCGGACTTGCCCGTCGGCGCAGCCGCCTCGTCCGTCTCCGGATTGGCTCCGACGATGCGCGGTTCAGCCTTGGCCGTCACGTCGATCGGTTCTTCCGTATTGGTCACAAGATTCTGCTGCGACGGTTCGCTCGGCGCAGCACCCTTCGACACTGCGTCGTAGACCTTGTTGTCCTGGTTCGGAATAACGGCGCCGCCCGGGTTTTCCGGCTTCACCTTGATCGGCTGGTTGTCCGCTTTGACGATAGCCGGAGCCTCGCTGCCGCTGCCGCCCCCAAAGGAAAGGGCAAAGGCGCCGACACCACCGACGACGGCAATGGCAGCAACAGCCCCTGCCCACAAGAGCAGCCGGTTGCGCGGCCTCGCCTGCTCGGCCTCCGAAGCCGCCGCGATATCCATCGACTGGTCGAGATCCGGATCGTAGTCGAACGCATCGTCGTCGGCCACGGCGGCGCGATTTCCGCCAAAGGAATCGAGATCGAAATCGTCCAGCGGATCGCTGGCCGCCGAACGGTTTGCTGTCGCGGCATCCGGCGCCCCGGCGTAGACACTCGCGGCAGCGCCGCGCTGGTAGCCGGCGCCATAGGCATCGTCGTCGTAAGAGCTGGCAGCTGGCGCGGCAGACGAAGGTTCGCCAGCATTCATCTCGTTGAGAATGCTGCTGAACTCCGCATCCAGATCGTCGTAGGACGCGGCGTCAGTCCTGGCTTCCTCGAAGGCGACTTCGGGGAGGTCGAGATCGTCGGCCAGCGCCACGACACGCTCGGGAACGTCGATAGTCTCGACATCGGGCATGTCTTCATATCGAGGGGCTCTAGCCGCGGGCGTGCTTGCTGGATAAGACGCCGCAGCGGATACAGGCGGCGTTGCCGTGGAAGACGCCGCTGCCGTTTGCCAGGAGGTGTCAGCGCGCGGCTGCGTGGGCGTCTGCCAGGCAGGCATCGCGGCAGCCGAAATCGCCGCGGCCGAGGCCACGGCAGGCGCAACCACCCCAACCGACCCGAAATGCTTGTCCAGTTCGGCGTCGAAATCGTTTTCGTCGAAATCCGCAGCACCCTGGGCTTCGCCCTCGTCTGCTTCGCTGTCATCGGTTTCTGCGGCATCGATCTCCATATCGCTGAAATCGACCGCTTCCAGATCGACCAGCAATGCCGGGTCAATGTCTTCTTCGATGTCGGCCCGCGATTCACCCTGGTCGGCTGCGATATCGAGGTCCCAGGCCGCCGCATCGAAGTCGTCGATCGGATCCGCTTCGGCGACGACCGGCGCAGCCGTTTCATCGGAAGCGGTAACAGGCGGTGCTTCAACCACTTCAGGCTGCACAACGGGACGCGCGCTCATGCGGTTCAAAAGCGCATTGAGTTCGTCTTCAAGCGAATTGTCGTCTTCGGTCACGGCAGCAGCCGCTGCCGGCTCGGCCGGAGCGGCATAGGCTGGCGCGGCATAGACGGGAGCCACCGTTTGCACGGGCTCGACTTCCGGCTCACCGAGATCGGCAAAGGCATCGTCGAGGTCCATGCCGAGGTCGAGATCGTCGGCCAACTCCGTCGATTGGGCGTTCGCCGGCAGCATGGCGTCGTCCTCTTCAGCAACGGCGTCCTCCGCCTCAAGCGCGGATTCCCCGGCAAGCTCAAGCGAAGGCATGTCGAAATCCATATCGACATCGGCCATTGCGCCGTCGAGCGAACGATCATCGCCCTGCACGGCCGCATGCACGGCCTGCTGCGCAGGCTGTTCGGCGTCGAACTCCAAATCGTCAAAGACAGCTTCGTCGAAATCGTCCTCGGACGGTTCGGACACTACCGGATCGGCAGACTGCGCGAAGCCAGGCCCGGCCAAAGCCTCCGGCTCAACGATCTGCTCCGCGTCGAAATCGTCTTCTTCGTCAGCATCAAACTGAAGCGGCGCCTCGGCCGGCGCATTGAAATCGCTTTCAAACGAACGGGCGACTGCGTCTTCGAAATCATCCTCGATCGGGCCGGTCTCGGCCTGTTCAGTCTCGGGCAATGCGAATGCGTCGGAAGCTGCCCCGCGGATCTCTCCGGCAGCCGCATCGGGCTCATCCAGCAGGAATTCGTCGTCGAGCGACAGAGAAAGCTCGTCGGCGCCTTCCTCGACCGCGCTGTCGTCGGCGGCCTCAAAAACAGCCGGTTCATGGCGATCACCGACACGATTTTCGACAGGCGCAGGCTGTTCGTCCAACCCATCGAGTGCGTCGAACTCGCCCATCAATTCCTTCTCGAGGTCGATATCGAACCCGTCGCCCTCAGGTACCTGGGCCGCCTGCGGCCTGGAAGGCTCGCGTGGGTCGAAGCCCATGATCTTGGTCAATTCGGCGAACGGATCATCGTCCGCGATATCGTTTTGACTGGCGATCTTAAGGTGATTTCTCTCTGCCATTATCGTTCCCGAACTCATACTCATTCGGACGCCATGGACGTCGCGCAGGGTTGGCCTTTACCAGCGCAATGTGGGCAAAAGGTGTCAGGGTTCCGGGGTCGGACCTAACGCATCTCCGTGGGCGCATCGGCCCCGATCAACGTCAGGCCGGATGTCAAAACATCCGAAACGGCCTGCACCAGCCCTAGTCTGGCATAGGTTGATTGTCGGTCGTTAACCTTAACAAAACGTAAGTCCGGATTTTCCGTGCCCCTGTTCCAATGCGCATGGAAGGTGCTGGCGAGATCGTAGAGATAGAATGCAAGCCTATGCGGCTCCAGCGAAAGCGCTGCCTGCTCGATCAGCCGCGGGTATTCGGCGAGCTTGCGGATGAGACCGATCTCACCTTCGTCGGTCAGCGATGGCAACTCCGGCACCAGAACCTCGCGGCTGAAACTGTCGCGTGGAAACTGCTCCGCCGCCTGCCGGAATACGGAATGGCAGCGCGCCGATGCGTACTGCACATAGAAAACCGGGTTGTCCTTCGACTGCTCGGTGACCTTGGCGAAATCGAAATCGAGCGGCGCGTCGTTCTTGCGATAGAGCATCATGAAGCGGATCGGGTCGCGGCCCACCTCCTCCACCACTTCGCGCAGCGTCACGAAATCGCCCGAACGCTTCGACATCCGCACCGGCTCGCCGTCGCGGAACAAGCGGACCAACTGGCAAAGCAGCACTGTGAGCTTGACCTTGTCGCCGGCGACGGCGCGCGCCAGCGCTTCCAGCCGCTTGACGTACCCGCCGTGGTCAGCGCCGAGTACATAGATCAGATCGTCGAAGCCGCGATCCACCTTGTCCTTGAGATAGGCGACGTCAGCGGCGAAATAAGTGAACGAACCGTCGGACTTGATCAGCGCCCGGTCGAGGTCGTCCCCGACGTCGGTGGAGCGAAACAGCGTCTGCTCGCGATCTTCCCAGTCGTCCGGCCTTTCACCTTTCGGCGGTGGCAGCTTGCCCTTGTAGATATGGCCCTTGAGCGTCAGGTCGGCGATCGCCGACCGGATCGCCTTGGCATTGTTGGCATGCAGCGAACGCTCGGACACGAACAGATCGTGTTTGACGTTCAGGAGGGCGAGGTCATCCCGGATCATCGCCATCATCGCGTCGATGGTCCTGTCTTTGACGATGGCAAGCGCCTCGTCATCCGGCATCTGCAGCAGCGCCCGGCCGAACTCCTGCGCCAGCGCCTGTCCGACCGGAACAAGATAGTCGCCCGGATAGAGGCCGGCAGGGATTTCACCGATGTCGTCGCCCAGCGCTTCCCGGTAGCGAAGCAGCGCCGAACGGCCGAGCACATCGATCTGCGCGCCCGCATCGTTGATGAGGTATTCCTTTGTCACCTCATAGCCGGCGAAAGCCATGAGATTGGCGAGCGTGTCGCCGACCACGGCGCCCCGGCAGTGCCCCACATGCATCGGGCCGGTCGGATTGGCCGAGACATACTCGACATTGGCCCGGCGGCCCTTCCCGACCGTCGAACGCCCGTAATTACGGCCTTCCGCCAGCAAGTCGGCCAGATGCGCCTGCCAGAAGCTGCCCGTCAGCCTGAGATTGACGAAGCCCGGCCCGGCGACCTCGGCGCTGGCGACGTCGCCGTCCCCCTTCAACGCTTCGACGAGGCGTTCGGCCAGCGCGCGCGGGTTCTGTCCCGCCGGCTTGGCCAGCACCATCGCGGCATTGGTGGCGAGATCGCCGTGACTGGCGTCGCGCGGCGGCTCGACCGCCACGCGCGAAAGATCCAGCATAGCGCCATCTTTGCCTTTGAGATCAAAGGCTTCGACGGCTTTTATGATTCGCGCACTGAAATCGGCGAAGATGTTCATGGCTGGCTTTCGTAGAAAATATCAGGCCGAAATTTCACGTTTTCCGTGATTTCAACTTAAAAGCGGATTTTGGCCCGCCCTAGCTCAAATCCGGTGTCCGGTCAAACAGGCGGCGGTGTTCCTTGAGCGCGTAGGTGTCCGTCATACCGGCCAGGAAATCGGCGACGCTTCGCGCCTTGATGCGGTCCTCGGCCCTGTCCAGCCCCTCGCGCCAGCCGTCCGGCATCGCCCGCGGGTCGGCGAAGTAGGCGTCGAACAGGTCGGTCACGACTTTTTCCGCATCGGCCCGCACCCGCATGACCTCGGCATGGCGATAGAGATGCTTGTAGAGGAAGGATTTCAGCTCCTTCTCGCCTGCTGCCATGGCCGGCGAAAAACCGACCACCTTTTGCCTTGCGCCACGGACGTCGTCCGGCCTCTGCGGACTCAGGCGGGCCAGGTTTTCGCCGGCGGTCACGATTGTATCCTCGACCATCGCGGTGATCTGCCGCCGCATCAGTTCATGACCGCTGCGCACGTCATCCAGCCCGGGATAGCGCTGCCGTACCGCGGCCAGGATCGAGCCCGGCAATGCCAGCCCCTCCAGCATGTCGAGCGTCAGCAAACCGGAGCGCAGACCGTCGTCAATGTCATGGGTGTTGTAGGCGATGTCGTCGGCAATCGCCGCGCACTGCGCTTCAATTCCGGCAAAACGGCTGAGTTCGAGATTATCCAGCTCGTTATAATCGCGGATCGCTTGCGGCACCGGGCCGTGCAGGCCCTTCCCGTGACCGTCCGTCAACGGGCCATTGTGCTTGACCAGGCCTTCCAGCGTCTCCCAGCTGAGGTTCAGTCCGTCGAACTCGGCGTAGCGGCGCTCCAGCCGCGTCACGATCCGCAGCGACTGGGCGTTGTGATCGAAGCCGCCCCAGGCCTTCATCTTGTCGTTGAGAGCATCCTCGCCGGTATGGCCGAACGGCGTGTGGCCGAAATCGTGCACCAGCGCCACCGCCTCGGCGAGGTCCTCGTCCACCCGCAAGGCGCGCGCCAGAGCCCGCGCGATCTGCGCCACCTCGATCGTATGGGTGAGCCGGGTGCGGTAATGGTCGCCTTCATGCGCGACAAACACCTGCGTCTTGTGCTTGAGGCGGCGGAAGGCGGTCGAATGGATGATCCGGTCGCGGTCGCGCTGGAACGGCGTGCGCGTCGGGCTTTCGGGCTCGGCGAACAGGCGTCCTCGGGTTCGCGCCGGATCGCAGGCATAGGACGCGCGCGGACGATACCCGAATCCGATATCGCCGAGAGCCTCCCCGGCTTTGCGCTCTTCGTTCATCTCGCTGGCCGATGCTGTTGACTTGCCCCGTCCGGGTTCATACCTATCAGATGCAACCGAACGCAAGGTGACGCCGATGGGCGCGGATGCCAAGACCGCCATGAAAGTTGAAATGACCGATGCCGCTGCGAAGCGGATCGCCAGAATTGTGTCCGGCGATCCGGGCAAGACGGCGCTGCGCGTTTCCGTCGAAGGCGGCGGCTGTTCAGGCTTTTCCTACAAGTTCGATCTGGTGGAAAACCGCAACGACGACGACGTCGCCATCGAAAAAGATGGCGCAACCGTGCTCATCGACGATCTGTCGCTCGTCTATATGGGCGGTTCGGTGATCGATTTCGTCGATGATCTGATGGGCCAGTCCTTCCAGATCAGGAACCCCAACGCTGTCGCATCCTGCGGCTGCGGCACGAGTTTTTCCCTGTAGCCATGCCGGCCATCGGCGCGGTCCGGCAGGTCGCGCTCTCGGCCGGGCGCGATCTCGACGCAACGCTGGCGTTCTGGAGCGAGGTGTTGGGCATGGGCGTCCATTCCCGCTTCGATCCGCCCGGCATAGCGTTTATCATAGCCGGGGACACAAGGTTGCTGTTCACCGACGGCGTGCAGCCCGGAACCGTCTATCTCGATATATCCGATCTTGACGGATTTCACGCAGCCGCCGCGGCTGGTGGAGTGCCGTTCACGACTGCGCCTGCGCTCGTCCACCATGACACGGAAGGGCTTTTCGGCCCGGCCGGCGAGAGCGAGTGGATGGCGTTCCTGAAAGACCCCGGCGGCAACACAATCAGCCTCGTGGAACGCAAAAGCGGCTGACATCGCAGCCGCTTTCGCGCGTCCTTGCCGAAGGCGCTAGGCGTCCGCCGCCATTGCCGCCTCACGGGCATCGTGCGTGTCGGCCGCCATGCCGTTGAAGAAGGCATTCAGCACCACCGCCGAAACCGAAGCCAGCAGGATGCCGGATTCCAGCAGCGGATGCAGCACATGCGGCATCCACATCTTGAAGTCCGGCGCCACCAGCGGAATCATGCCGAAGCCGACCGACACCGCCACCACGAACAGATTGTTGCGGTTGGTGCGGAAGTCGACATTCGACAGGATACGGATGCCGGTGGCCGCGACCATGCCGAACATGACCAGCCCTGCCCCGCCGAGCACGAAGGTCGGCAGCGCCTCGACCAGCGCGCCCATCTTCGGCACCAGCCCGAGCACCATCAGCACGACGCCGCCGGCGACGCAGACGAAGCGGCTCTTCACGCCGGTGACGCCGACGAGACCGACATTCTGCGAGAACGACGTGTAGGGAAATGTGTTGAACAGCCCGCCGATCAGCGTGCCGAGACCGTCGGTGCGCAGCCCGGCCGAAAGCATCGGCTGCGTCACCTTCTTGCCGGTCATCTCACCGAGCGCCAGGAACATGCCGGTCGATTCGATCATGACCACGATCATCACCAGTGTCATGGTCAGGATAAGGATGGGGTCGAAGATCGGGATGCCGAAGCGCAGCGGTTCGATCAGCGCGAACCAGCCCGCCTGCCCGACCTTCTCGAAATGCATCATGCCGAGCGCAGCGGTCAGCACACCGCCAATGATGATGCCGAGCAGCACGGCGATGTTGGCGACGAAGCCCCTACCGAAGCGGGCGATCAGCAGGATCGCCACCAGCACGACAGCGGAGATGGCGACGCCGGCCACGGGCGCGTAGGCGGCATTCGGCATCGAGGCGGCAAGTCCCAGGCCAGGCGGCACCGGCGGCACGGTCGAACCCGGCTGCGCGGCGAGATCGGCGACCGCCTTCAGCCAGGCGGCGTTTTCCGGCGCCACCAGCTTCGGCGCGGTCGGCCCGACCGGGTTGCCGAATATCCAGTTGATGCCGATGCGCATCAGCGACGCGCCGATCACCACGATGATGGTGCCGGTCACCACCGGCGGAAAGAAGCGCAGCATCCGGCTGACCGCAGGCGCGATCAGCATGGCGACGATGCCGGCGCCGATGATGGCGCCGAAGATCATCCGCGCCCCGTCCGGCCCCGGATGCGAGCCGGCCATGGCCGCCATCGGCCCGACCGCGGCGAAAGTTACGCCCATCATGACCGGCAGCTTGATGCCGAACCATTGCGTTGCGCCAAACGACTGTATCAGCGTGACGAGTCCGCAGACGAACAGGTCTGCGGAAATCAGGAAGGCGACGTCTTCCGGGCTGAGCTTCAGCGCCCGGCCGATGATGAGCGGAACGGCGATGGCGCCGGCGTACATGACCAGCACATGCTGGATGCCCAGCGCAGCAAGACGAGGTGCGGGCAGCACCTCGTCCACGGGATGTGACGTGGATGACATGGCATTGTTCCCCTTATTTGTTGACCGCTTCGGTATGCCGACCAGAACCGGTTTCCTTCGCGCGAAGGATAGTGCAGGATCGCCGTCAACCGCCGCGTCCGCTATCAAGAAGTATTTGAAATACTCGCAGGTTTTTCATGAAAATCGTCACCTGGAACATCAATGGCGTCAGGGCCCGTATCGGCAACCTCCTTCACTGGCTGAATGAGAGTGCGCCCGACATCGTCTGCCTGCAGGAGATCAAGACGGTCGACGACCAGTTCCCGCGCGCCGAGATCGAGGCGCTCGGCTACAATGTCGAGACGCATGGCCAGAAAGGCTTCAACGGCGTCGCCATCCTGTCGAAGCTGCGGTTCGACGAGGTCAACCGCGGCCTGCCGGGCGACGATGCCGACGAACAGGCGCGCTTCATCGAGGGCGTGTTTTCCACCACCGAGGGCGCGCTGCGGGTCGTTTCGCTCTATCTGCCGAACGGCAACCCCATCGATGACGCGGTGAAGTTCCCCTACAAATTGTCGTGGATGGCACGGCTGGAACGCTGGGCAGCCGAGCGGCTGGCGCTCGAGGAGGCCTTGGTTCTGGCGGGCGACTACAACGTCATTCCCGAGCCGATGGACGCCCGGCATCCCGAAAACTGGGTGAACGATGCGCTGTTCCAGCCGCAAACGCGGCAATCATTCCGCAGGCTGATGAACCTCGGCTTCACCGAGGCGATCCGCGCCGTGACCGACGCGCCGGACACCTACACCTTCTGGGACTATCAGGCAGGCGCCTGGCAGAAGAACAACGGCATCCGCATAGACCATCTGCTGCTGTCGCCGGAAGCTGCGAACCGTTTCTCGTCGGCGTTCATCGAAAAGCATGTACGGGCTTGGGAGAAGCCATCGGACCATGTGCCGGTGGCCATCGAACTGGACCTTGCGGCGGCCTGATCCGGCGCACTGACCAGCGTCGCGATCAGCGACGGTCGCTTTTGAAAAGCGACCGCGCAGCCAGCCTTGCCGGCTTTGTACGGCGCGGTGGCGCGCTTGCATCCTTCACGGGCGAGATGCCCCAATAGTTGCGATAGATGTCTTCGAATAGATAATCGACGGGATGCATCTTTTTTCTCCTGATTGGATCGGTTCAATTTAATCGGCCATTGCGCCAATTGGATCGATTCAAAAATAGAGCCGTTCAGCAAAATGTCAAGCAAAACTTGGATCGATCCAAGATTTGTGCTAGAGCGCGGCAGGGGCTAGAGAGCATTGATGCCTAAATACGCCGCCGGAACCGTCAGACCGATACGACTTGCCGACGTGGCGAAGGAGGCCGGCGTATCGCACGGCACCGCATCCAACGTCTTCAGCCATCCCGATATAGTTCGCGAGGAAGTGCGCGAACGCGTGAAGGCCGCGGCCGACAAGCTGGGTTATAACGGTCCTGATCCAAAAGGCAGGCTGCTGCGTGCCGGCAAGGTCAACGCCATCGGCGTCGCCACGGCGGAGCCCCTCTCCTATTTCTTCGATGACCCGTTCGCCCGCGCCGTCATGTCCGGCATCACCCAGGCCTGCGACGCCACAGGGGCCGGCATATCGCTCGTCTCGGCCGCCAACAGCGAACAGATCGCCTGGAACATCCAGAGCGCGCTGGTGGACGGCTTCATTGTGTTCTGCGTCGAAGGTGGTTCGCGGCTGGTGGAACTCACCCGCGAACGCAAGCTGCCCTTCGTGGCGCTCGACTTTGGCTTCGATGATGAGACCATCGCCGCCATCGGCGTCGACGATCGCGCCGGGGCGCAATTGGCGGCGAGGCATTTGACCGAACTCGGACACCGGCGCTTCGGCGTTCTGTCCATGCCCTTTTCGGATGACGACACCTATGGCCCGGTTTCGCCCGAGCGCGTCGATAAGGCCATCTATTCAGGCACGCGCGACCGGCTCCACGGCTATTTCGATGTGCTGAGGGAATTCGGCGTCGATACGGGTAAGGTGCCAACCTATGAGACCGCCAATGACGAGGCGACCGTCCACGCAGGTCTCGAGCATCTGTTCAGCCAGCCGGCAAAGCCGACGGCGCTGCTCGCCATGTCGGACCGCATCGCGCTCCACGCGCTCGACTGGCTGCGCGTGCGCGGCATCTCCGTGCCGCGCGAAGTCTCGATCGTCGGCTTCGACGGCGTGCCGGAAAGCGCCGTCTCAAACCCCTCGCTGACGACGATCGCGCAGCCCACCAGCGAAATGGGCCGGCTGGCCGTCGAGGCGATCCTGCAGCACGACGAGACAATCCGCCGCCAGATGCTGCCGGTGGAATTGCTCGTGAGAGGGTCCACCGCCAGAGCGGCCGACTAGCATTACCGAACGTTTGTCATCGCCGGCAAAGGGGTCGCTGCAAGGACCGGATGCGGCTCGCGCACCGGCTTGACCTTGTCGGACCAGCCGAGCCGCGACACCCATTCCAGATAGTAGGCGAGCGCGAACTGCATCGCGATTCCGGTGACGATGAGCAGCGTGTCGTCCAGGAGGTTGCCGGGGCTGACGATTCGGATGACCTGAGCCACCATCGCGATGACCGTGCCGGCGATGAAGATGGGCAGCGACCGCTTGCCCAGAATGGCGAGCGGATGATCGGTCCGGCGCCGGAAGAGCCGTGAAACGGCGGGAATGGCGACGACCAGATAGGAGACCGCGAGTATGTGCAGCAGCCGCGGCAGCGACAGAAACGTCTTGTCGAATCCGGTGATCACCGCGGGAAGCCCCAGCCAGTTCTCCCTGCCCCACAATGGGCTGTGCACCCAGACGAGCGCCGCAGCCACATAAAACAGCGCCGCGCCGACCAGCCAGCGGTTTACCGTTATGCGGCTACCACGCCGAACATGCAGCACGCTCACCATGCCGATGGTGAACAGAAACTGCCATGAGAGCGGGTTGAGGAACCAGAAGCCCGGTTCCGGATAGTTTGGGGGCGCGATCTGCCAAAGGCCGGCAACGAGCCACAGGCCGCCTGACAGCGCCAGCACGAGCACAGTCCCATAGCCGGTCAGCAGCAGGATCGCCGGAGCGAGGAACAGAAGCACTGCATAAAGCGACAGGATGTTGTTGTAGCCGATCTGGTGTCCAAGCGTGGCGAGCCCGAGCAGCGCTTCCGGCGGATTCGATATCAGCGCGCCGATATTGTTCTGCCACAGAAGATCGGGACGTTTGAAGAAGATCCCGGCAGCGCAGAAGATCGCGATGGACGCGACCGAGGCGACGATATGCGAAGCGTAAAGAACGCCGGTCCGCCGCCACATCTTCAGCGTCGCGAACAGCCGGTTGCCCGGTTGGAATTTGCCGCCATAAGCCAGCGCCACCGACATGCCGGAAATCAGCACGAATGCTTCCGCCGCATCGGAGAATCCGAAATTCTTGTAGGTGAGGGTCTCGAAAATCGTTCCGGGAACGTGATCGATGTAGATCATCAGGAGCGCAAGGGCACGCAGCACGTCTATGCGCGTGTCCCGCTCCGCCGGGACTGTCGTGATCATCAGATTTCCCTCAAACTGCATTCTCGAACGAATCCCGCTCCGCCCAGATATTGCTTTGCGGACGAAGGAAAAGTCCGTATCCAGCCGAAAGCCGCTCGAATTGCGTCGGCGTGGATCAACTTTGGGCCATGTCGAAAATATTTCGTTTTGAAGCCGGCAAAACGAGGAAATACGATGCAAAAACATGATGATGGCAAAGGGGGCGGAATCCCTCTGGAAACCCCGGAATTGCTGGTGGAAGAGGCTTTTGCCTACCGGCTTTACCCGGCCGAATATCCAGGCGGACGCAGGCTTGTTTTGCTTCACGGTTCCGGCGTCGACGAAACGACGCTTGTTCCGCTGGCTCGCCAGATCGGCCCGGACGATGCCCTGATCGCGGTGCGCGGCCGCATCCCCCAGGAAGGCGGAATGCGCTGGTTCGCGCGAATCACGCCAACCCGGTTCGATCAGAAGAGCATCCGCTCCGAAGCCGCGGACTTCGCCGACTTCATCGCGGAAATGAGTTTCGCAGAGCGGCTCGACCTCTCCCGAACCGTCTTCCTCGGCTATTCCAACGGGGCCAACCTGATCTCGAGCGCCATGCTTCTCCATCCCGGCCTCATCCGGCAGGCGATTCTCCTGCGCGCGATGCCGGTGCTTGACGAAACGCCCGTCACAAATCTCGCTGGCACCCGCATTCTGGTGATCGGCGGTGCGGCGGACGAGACCTACGGGCAATATACGCCCGCGCTCGCTGATCTTCTGGAAAGGCAAGGCGCTGGCGTGGAAGCCCAGACCGTGCCGCTCGGGCACGAATTCGGCGCCGAGGATGCGGCGGCCGCCCGGCGCTGGCTGGGAGAGCGCGATGCCCATAGAGCGGGAACAGCTTCGCCTAAGCCTTGAATGGCAACCTTTCCGGCACCATTTCGATTATAACTGGCCGGCTTCTTTGACCGGTGGAGATATGAGGACGGAAATGGAAGCACGCGCGCTGGATGGCGAGATCATCACCACGAGGCTGGACGATGCCCGCGCTTATGATGGCGTGCGCACGCGCCGGATATTCGCCTGCGTCATCGACTATCTGATCGTCGGACTGCTCACCATACCCTTCGGCATACTGGTGTTTTTGCTCGGTATCTTGACGCTCGGGCTTGGCTGGATGCTGTTCGGCGCCCTCGTTCCCGCCGTCGCCATCGTCTATGTGTGGAACACGCTTGGCGGCAGGAACCAGGCCACCCTTGGTATGAAAGCCATGGGCATCCGGCTGGAACGGCTCGACGGGACGCGAATCGACGGCCTGACGGCGGTGGTGCATTCGGTTCTGTTCTGGGCTGGCAACGTCATCCTGACGCCGCTGGTGTTGTTGGTTACGCTTTTCACCGACCGCAAGCGCACCTTGCACGACCTGCTTTTGGGCACCGTCGTGATCCGCTCCGATCCCTGAGCGGCCCGACGGGCCGCCCTATGCACCGTTTATCCTCAATTGTGAACGCCGGCGCGCCGCCGGCGGTCATAATCCTGTTGAATTTTTCACCAACCGGGCCAAAGGTATGGTGAATCGTGGGAGTGCTTTCCAGGCTCGATGACGCAGCACCCGACCCAGTCTCCGCAGTTCTTCCTGACAGCGCCTTCGCCATGCCCGTATCTGGAGGGTCAGTTTGAGCGCAAGGTCTTCACCCACCTGGTCGGAGACAAAGCGTCGGAGATGAACGACCTGCTGACGCAGGGCGGGTTCAGACGGTCGCAGAACATCGCCTACCGCCCTGCCTGCGAGACATGCCGCGCCTGCGTGTCGGTGCGCATCCTGGCCAATGATTTCACACCCAGCCGCAACATGCGCCGGGTGACGCAGCAAAATTCCGATCTCGTCGGCTTCATGCACGACGCCGAACCATCCACCGAGCAGTATTCGCTGTTCCGCGCCTATCTCGACGCACGTCACCGCAAGGGCGGCATGTCGGACATGACGGTGCTCGACTACGCCATGATGGTGGAGGACACGCATGTCGACACCAAGGTCATCGAATACCGTCGCCGCGGTCCCGACACTTTCGTCACCGGCAAGGGCCGGGGCGAATTGATCGCCGTGGCGTTGACCGACCAGATGGCCGACGGCCTATCCATGGTCTATTCCTATTTCGATCCTGAAATGGAGGATCGCTCGCTCGGCACCTTCATGATCCTCGACCATATCGCCCGCGCCAGGGCCATGGGCCTGCCGCACGTTTATCTGGGCTATTGGGTCAACGGCTCGCGCAAGATGAACTACAAGATGCGCTTCACCCCCCAGGAGCATCTCGGCCCCAAGGGCTGGGAACGCTACGACGAGGAAGCCCTCTAGCGGCGCTTCGATCCCTTCCGACAGAACCCATAATCTGTTTCAACGGCTGCAGCGCTGGTCCGGACAGGCATCTGATGCTATCTGCCGACACCCGCCGCACTGCGCCCAACCCGTTCATGAGCTCGATATGCCCGTTCACACAGAACATTCGAAGGGCCTGCTGCTGGCTGTGGCAGGCGGGTTGACGCTGACGTTCGACATCCCCCTCATCAGGCTTGGCGACGGCGAGGCCTGGTCCATCCTGTTGCTGCGCACAGCCACCACCCTCGCCGCGACGCTGGTGATGTGGGCCGCATGGCGTGCAATGACGCCGACGGTGCCCCGCCTGATCCCCGGCAAGCGGGGCTTTCTCGTCGCGCTACTCTACGGGCTCGGCTCCATCACCTTCATCACCGGCGTCTACAACACCACCACGGCCAATCTGGTCTTCATTCTCGCCTTCAACACCATGTTCGCGGCATTGCTGTCATGGCTCTTCCTGCGCGAGCGGCCACGCCCGGCAACCTTTGCAGCCATGGCCGCGATGATCGTCGGTGTCGGCATCATCGTCGGCGATTCGATCGGATCTGGACATCTGCTCGGCGACCTCATGGCGCTGTCGTCGGCCTTCCTCATCGCCTCCGCCATCACCATCTCACGCGCCAGCGGCGAGGATATGGGTTTCACCAGCCTGATCGGCGTGGTGCCACCCTTTCTGGTCGCCGCCTTTATGGTCGCGCAAACTGGCTTCAACGTCTCGGCGCCTTGGTGGATCGTCTTCAACGGCGCCGTCATCATGCCGATTTCGTTCTTCTGCCTGGCGGCGGCCCCCAGACACCTTTCCGGACCCGAAGTGGCGATGTTCTACCTGCTGGAAACCGTGCTCGCGCCGGTCTGGGTGTGGATGATCTTTTCCGAGGTTCCAACCCGCAACAGCCTGATCGGCGGCGCGATCCTCATCGTTGCGCTGGTCGCGCACTCGCTATGGCAGCTTCATCAAGGCCGACGGCGGCGCGCTGCTCTGGCCGTACGTCACCCGGCCTGAGATCGCTTCTCCACCCGTGGCGGCAGGATTTCGACCTGCGCCGGCGCATCCAGCGGCCTTCCCGCGGCCTCGTTGGCATCGACCACGTCGGCCTCATGCAGCCATTCGCGCCAGATAGCCACCAGAAGCGCCATCAGCACCGGGCCGATGAACAGGCCGAGGAAGCCCATCGTCTTCACGCCGCCGATCAGGCCGAAGAATGTCGGCAGGAACGGCAGCTTGATCGGCCCGCCGACAAGCTTCGGCCGCAGTGTCTTATCGACGATGAAGAGTTCGACGGCGCCCCACACGAACAGGGCGCCACCGGCAAAAACCGATCCGCTGGCGGCAAGGTAGATCGAGACAAGCGTGAAAGACAGCGGCGCACCGCCCGGTATCAGCGCCATCACGCCGGTCAGCGCGCCGAGCGTCACCGGCGATGGAACGCCGGCCAGCCAGTAGGCGACACCGAGCACAAGCCCTTCGCCGATGGCGATGACTGTCATGCCCATGACGGTCGAGGAAATCGTCGCCGGCACCACGCGTGAAATGCGTTCCCACCGCGCCGGCAGGATGCGCTCGCCCAGCCTGTCGACCTGCGCTGCGAAGCCCTCGCCGTCGCGGTAGGCGAAGAACAGCGCGATCAGCATGAACAGGATCGTCAGAAGCATGGAGAAGGCGCTGCCGCCGGCCGCCAGCACGGTCTGGTAAATCGAGCGGATGTTGGCGCCGCTGACCAGTTGGATCACCTCGCCGACGCCACCGCGATGACCGAGGTTGATCTGCCACTGTTCACCCAGCCATGCGCCGATGACCGGCAATGTGGTGATCCAGTGCGGCGTTGGCGCGCCGTTTCTATTGGCCTCCACGGCCCAGACAACCCAGTCATGGATTTCGTTGATGGCATAGGTGCTGGCCAGCGAAATCGGAATCACCAGGAAAGCCAGGATCAGCAGGATGGCGAGCGTGGCGCCGAGCGTTCTGTTGCCGCCGATAGCGTTCAGCAGCCGCCGGTAGAGCGGCCAGCTGGCGAAGGCGATGACAAGCGCCGCAAGCACCGGGAACAGGAAGCCGTGGAAGAAATAGACGCCGGCCGCAACGATGAGCACCAGAAGCCAGCGCGCCGCCGAAAGCGGCGGGATGACGGCCGAGCGCAAGGGCGCGGCCACGCCGAACAGCCGCGGCTCGCGTTCCAGCTTGCGGATTTCCGGTTTCTTCAAAGGCGTTCCCCGATTTGCCGGCGCCGCTTCAGGCGAAGCGGTGGGCGTTGTTTCCCGTCCCGGCATTATTTCGCATCATAGTGCAGCATTCATGACCAGAAGCCAAACGACCTGTCTCTTTCTGTCAGCAGCCTGCTATGAAATGCCGGCGCGGGTATGGCGCATGGCGATTCAGTTCATACATAGGGGTTCGATCGATCTCGGCGCTGCGGCGCCGACGCTTTTGAGGAGCGCGCATGGGACAGACGGCAAGACCCTCCGAATTCGTCTGCGCCGAAAAGACAGATGCGCCCTATGTGACATTTCTGGAGGCCATGCGGCCACTGACCGGAAAATGGAAGATCGAGATCCTCTGGGTGCTGGCGCAGAAAACCCGCCGGTTCGGCGAGTTGAAGCGCGCCCTCCCCGGCATCACCCAGCACATGCTGTCGCTGCGCCTGCGCGAACTCGAGACCGAGGGGCTGGTCAAGCGCACGGTCTACGCCGAAAACGTCATGCGCGTGGAATATGAAATCAGCGAAGCCGTGCATGGCCTGAAACCGGTGTTCGAGGCCGTTATCGGCTGGTCGGAACGCTACGGGCCGATCGCCCGCCGCATGCGCGAGTCAGTTGGTGAGGACGCGGCATCCGATTCGAACACGCTCGCCGTTCAGGCTACAGCCATTTCGGCATCCTTGGCCACGAACGGGGATCGCTAACCGAACTTTCCCGTCCGCGGAAAACCCTTCGGCACCATGCGCCCGGCGGCTGCGCGCGCGCCGGTCCACTCCAGCAATTCTTCCCGTGTCTTGGTGAATGTGCGGTCGGCCGAATCCTGCCAGGAAAGGCCGCTTTCCATGACGAAGGTTTTCAGGTCCAGCACCCCGCCATCCTTGTACTTTTGCAGCCGCACGCCCTTGCCGCGCGTCATCTCGGGAATCTCGGCCAACGGGAACACCAGCATCTTGCGATTCTCGCCGACGATGGCGAGGTGATCGCCGCTGAGCGGCAGGCAGCGCTTGGCCTCGTCCGGCGCCTTGACGTTCATCACCTGCTTGCCCTTGCGGGTATTGGCGACGACCTCCGCCTCCGGCACCACGAAACCGTTGCCCTCATGCGAAACCAGCAGCAACCGCCGCTTGGCGTCATGAATGAAGGCGGTGACGATGTCCTGGTCGTTTTCCATGTCGACAATGATGCGGATCGGCTCGCCATGGCCGCGACCGCCCGGCAGCCGGTCGGCGCCGATCGTGTAGAACTTGCCGCCGGTGGTGAAGACGAGGATCTTGTCGGTGGTCTGCGCATGGAAGGCGAGTTTTAGCGAATCGCCCTCCTTGAAGGTTAGGAGCGAATGATCGGTCAGGTGGCCCTTCATCGCCCGTAGCCAGCCCTTTTCCGACACGACGACGGTGACCGGCTCGCGCTCGATCATCGCATGGGCGATATCTGTCAGATCGTGCTCCGGCGCATCGGCGAACTGCGTGCGCCGCGCGCCGTTCTCGCTGTCCGGTCCGAACTTCTTGCGCAGGGTGACGATTTCCCAGCGGATCGTCTTCCACTGCCGCGCCTGTGAGGCCAGAAGCTCCTCAATCTGCTTCTTTTCCTGCGAAAGCGCGTCGAATTCCTTGCGGATTTCGAACTCCTCCAGCTTGCGCAACTGGCGCAGCCTGAGATTGAGGATCGCTTCCGCCTGAACGTCGGTGAGTTCCCAGCGCGCCATCATGACGGCCTTGGGCTCGTCCTCCTCGCGGATGATGCGGATCACCTCGTCGATGTTGAGATAGGCGACGAGGTAGCCGGCGAGGATTTCCAGCCGCCGCTCGATCTCGGCGAGCCTGTGGTTGGAACGGCGCAGGAGCACGTCGCGGCGATGGTCGAGCCATTCGCGCAGCACGCCCTTCAGCGACAGCACGTTCGGCACCTTGCCGCGAGACAGAACGTTCATGTTGAGCGGGAAGCGGCTTTCCAGCTCGGTCAGCTTGAACAGCGATTCCATCAGTATGCCAGGGTCGACGGTGCGGCTCTTCGGCACCAGCACGACGCGGATGTCCTCTGCGCTCTCGTCGCGGATGTCTTCCAGCAGCGGCAGCTTGCGGGCGATCAGAAGCTCGGCGATCTTCTCGATCAGCCGCGCCTTCTGCACGCCGTAGGGAATTTCGGTGACGACGATGTTCCAGGTGCCCCTGCCCTGGTCTTCCTGCAGCCACTTGGCGCGGACTCGAAACCCGCCTCGTCCGCTCTCGTAAGCCGAGACGATGAGCGGCCACTCGTCCACCACCGTCCCGCCAGTCGGAAAATCCGGTCCGCGCACCTTGCATTTCAGCAACGCCTCGGGATTGTCCCGCGCCTCCGCCTCGATCGCCGCCCATTCGTCCGGCGGCGTCATCAGCTCGGCCACGGAAGCGGCCGGATTATCGATCAGGTGAAGTGCAGCCGTCAGAAGCTCGGCGGCGTTGTGCGGCGGAATCGAGGTCGCCATGCCGACCGCGATGCCCGACGAGCCATTGGCGAGCAGGTTCGGGAAGGCGCCCGGCAGGACGGACGGCTCCTCGTCCTCCTCATTGTAGGTCAGGCGGAAATCGACCGCGTCCTCGGTGATGCCGAACAGAAGCTCCGTCGCGACATCGGTCATCCGCGCTTCGGTATAGCGCATGGCGGCGGCGTTATCGCCGTCGATATTGCCGAAATTGCCCTGCCCATCGACCAGCGGGTAGCGCATGGAGAAATCCTGCGCCAGGCGCACCAGCGCGTCGTAGATCGACTGGTCGCCATGCGGGTGGAATTTACCCATCACCTCGCCGACGATGCGGGCGCACTTGGCGAAGCCCTGGTCCGGGTTCAGCCGCAGCAGCCGCATGGCATGCATGATGCGCCGATGCACAGGCTTCAGACCGTCGCGAACGTCCGGCAGCGCCCGGTGCATGATCGTCGACAATGCGTAGGCGAGATAACGTTCCTCCAGCGCCTTCTTCAGGTCGACTGGCTCTATGTGATCGTCACCGCCATTCCCGGGCGGTAGAAGGCTTTTTCCCATGGTTTCGAACTATCCGAGCGGCTGATTCGCGGCAAGGGCCGAAGCATCGCGCATCCTGCCGCCCAAACGGCCTTGCCGGAATCGACGATCGGCCTAGTTGATCAGATCGCCATATGTCCGAAACAGACCGGAATGCGAGCAATTGCCTTTTCTCGCGATTTTCGACCATTGTGGCGGCGATGCCTTTTTCCAGTCCAGTTCTTCACGGACAGGGGATGGCGTAAAGAATTTCGGCAAACGCCAAGGACCATTCAGGGAAAACGCGATGACGCTCCTCCGCCCGACTTTTCAGAAGCTTGCTATTTCCACCTTCCTTCTCACCCTGCCGCTGAATGCGGCCTTCGCCCAGGACACGACAGCCGTCGCCAACCGCATCAAGGCGCTGATGGCCAAGCAGGGCGTCGATATCGCCTGGACCGGGGTCTCCGGCGATGCATCCAGCATGGTGCTCGATGGCGTTTCCATCAAACCCGCTGTCGAAAAGGAAAGCTTGCCGATCGGCAAAGTGACCCTTGAGGGTATCTCCGAGGACAATGGCGTCTATACGGTCGATACGGTTTCGACCGAGGCGATCTCGCGCACCGTCGAGGGCATGGCGGTCGAGATGAGCCCCTTCATCATGAGCGACCTGACATTACCGCCCGAGAATGGCACCGACCCGATCGCCGGGCTGATGATGTACAAATCGGCCGAACTGGAAAACCTGACGGTGAAGATGGCCGACAAGACGGCCTTCACCATGGAGAATTTCTCGGCCGAGATCACGCCGCCGGAAAACGGCAACGCCATGGAGTTCACCGGCACGGTCGAGAAGTTCACCGGCGATCTCTCGCTGGTGCAGGATCCGAAGTCGAAACAGCTCATCGACGGGCTCGGCTACCAGAACATCTCCGGCAATATCGAGGTGGAAGGCACATGGAAGCCCTCGGACGGCAAGATGGTTCTGTCCCAGTACGACGTTACCGTCGATGATGCCGGCACCTTCGGCATGACCTTCGATTTCGGCGGCTACACGATGGATTTCATCAAGTCGCTGCAGGATTTGCAGAAGAAGATGGCCGCGCAGCCCGATGACGCCGACAAGTCGGCCCAGGGCATGGCCATGCTCGGCCTGATGCAGCAGCTCAGCTTCAACGCTGCGTCGATCCGGTTCGACGACGATTCCTTCACCGGCAAGGTGCTGGAATATGTCGGCAAGCAGCAGGGCATGTCGGCCAAGGACATCGCCAATCAGGCCAAGGCCATCGTACCCTTCGGCATGGCGCAGCTCAATAATGCGGAACTGACCGCGCAGGTCACCGCCGCTGTCGGCAAGTTCCTGGATGATCCGAAGAGCCTCGAGATCAAAGCCAGTCCGCCCGCGCCGGTGCCATTCGCGCTGATCGCTGCCGGCGCGACGTCTGACCCGAAAAGCCTGCCCAAGACCCTCGGCGTCACCGTGACCGCCAACGAAGACTGAACGGCCATTCCGCATCAAACGAAAGGCCGCGGCGTCAATGCCGCGGCCTTTTTCGTGACATTAAAGTTGATGAGCTAATTCATGTATATGATCCGCCTTGTCTGGAATTGTTCCAAGGTATAGGCCATATTCGACAAAATGACTGCCATGTGAGGAACGATCATGCGTCTCACGCGCCAAACCAACTATGCCATGCGTATCCTGATGTATTGCGCGGCCAATGACGGCCGGCTGAGCCGCATTCCCGAAATCGCCGCCGCCTATACGGTCTCCGAACTCTTCCTGTTCAAGATCCTGCAGCCTTTGGTGGAGCACCGTCTGGTTGAAACCGTGCGGGGCCGCAATGGCGGCGTCCGGCTCGGTCGGCAGGCCAGCCAGATCAGCCTTTTCGACGTTGTACGCGTCACCGAAGAAAATTTCGCCATGGCCGAATGCTTCGAAAGCGATGCGACGGAGTGCCCGCTGGTCGATAGCTGCTCGCTGAATTCGGCTCTGCGCGAAGCGCTCAACGCCTTCTTCGACGTGCTGGCACGCTATTCGATCGCCGACCTGATCGCCGCGCGCCCGAATGTGCGCAACCTGCTCGGCATCGACATGATCGAGCGCCGCGCGCCCGCCGCCTGACTGCCTGCAATCTCGCTTGGACCGGTTTTAACGTGCGGCCGACTGCGGCAGCACGAAGGGCATGTTGCCTGCCGGCAGCGCACCGATCTTCAGCCGGCAGCCGAAAACCGTATCCATCAGATTGTCACTGAGGACATCGACCGGCGCGCCGTCTGCCGTCAGCCGGCCGCGATGCATGACGCAGATGCGGTCCGCATACATCGCCGTCAGGTTGAGGTCATGCAGGATGGCGACGACCCCGCCGCCGCGCCGGGCAAAATCGCGCGCCACATCCATGATGATAAGCTGGTGCTTGATATCCAGGCTGGAAACCGGCTCGTCGAGGAGCAGGTAGCGCGGCTTACCATCCAGAACCGGCGTCCACACCTGGCAGAGCACGCGCGCCAGTTGCACGCGCTGCTGCTCGCCGCCGGATAGCTCCTGATAGAAGCGTCCGGCGAATCCTTCGAGGTCGACGCGCGCCAAGGCCCGCTCCGGCAGTTGCTTGTCCTCGCCAGCCAACGCGCCCGAACGGCCGCCGACAAGCCCGAGCCGGATGATTTCACGCACCGTGAAGGGAAACGCCAGCGTCGTCGCCTGCGGCAGCACGGCGCGCATCGCCGCCGCTTCGACCGGCTTGAGGCCGGCAAGGTCGAAGCCATTGATCGCAACGCGGCCGTTATAGGGAAGGTCGCCCGACAGCGCCCGAAGCAAGGTGGTCTTGCCCGATCCGTTCGGTCCAACGATCGCCGTCACCTCGCCGGCTCTGGCGGTGAAATCGACAGCGGAAACGATGGCCTTGCCGCCTATCGCCACCGAGACATCATGGGCGTCGATCATGGTGTTTCTCGCTAGAGATCGAGGACGCCGCGCTTGCGCAGCAGAATCCACAGGAAGAAGGGGCCGCCGACGCAGGCGGTCACAATGCCGATGGGAAGCTCGGCGGGAGCGACGATGGTGCGCGCGACGGCGTCCGCAAGCAGAAGCAGCACCGCGCCCAGCAAGGCCGAGGCGGGCAGCAGGTAGCGGTTGTCGGGGCCGATCAGCAGCCTCAGCAGATGCGGCACGACGATGCCAACGAAGCCGATGCCGCCGCTGACCGCGACCGATGCGCCGACCGCCGCCGCGACAGCGACAATGGCAATGTATTTCAGCCGCTGGACAGGTATGCCAAGGTGATGCGCCGTCGCTTCGCCGAGCGCCAGCGCATTGAGCCCGCGCGCCAGGAAAGGCGTCGCGGCCAGCGCCACCGCGATGATCGGACCGACCACGCCAATCTTCTGCCATGTTGCCCCGGCCAGCGAGCCGAGTTGCCAGAATGTCAGGTCGCGCAACTGCCGGTCGTCGGCCATGTAGATCAGCACGCCGGTCAGCGCCATCGCCAGCGCCGCCAGCGCGATACCGGCGAGCAGCATGGTTGCAACTGACGTCTGCCCCTGGCGCGTGGCGATGCGGTAAAGGATCAGCGTCGTGATCAGCCCGCCGACAAAGGCCGCGAATGGCAGCGCCAGCGCACCGAACAGGTCGGTGAAGGGCGCAAGAACCGTTGCGCCGAGCACGATGACGCCGACGGCGCCGAGGCTCGACCCGGCGGAAATGCCGATCAGGCCGGGGTCGGCAAGCGGGTTGCGGAAAAGCCCCTGCATCACAGCGCCAGATACAGCCAGGGCCGCGCCGATCAGCGCCCCCATCAGCACGCGCGGCAGGCGGATGTCATTGATGATGACGCGGTCGCGCGCGCTGAGAGCATCGCCGCCCGCCGAAGGGCCGAACAGCCAGTCGCTCACCACGCCGACCGGCGAAGCGTCGGAAGCCCCCGACGCCAGGCTGAGCAAGGCAGTCACGATCAGAACGCCGACCAGCGCGAAAATGACCGCACGGGCGCGGACGGACCGGTCGCCTTCTGCCACCGTGCTCATACCCGGCACGCCGGTCAAAGTCTGGTCAACCATTCTCCCGGCCGCTCAATTGGCGACCTGCCCGCCATAGAGCGCGAGCGCGAGATCGTGGATGGCGCTGGCCGTGCGGGGGCCGAAGCCGAGCAGATAGCTGCCATCCATGCGGATGACGGCTTTTGCCTTGCCGGCGGGCGTCTGCGCGATGGCAGGATTGCCGAGGACTTCGGCGTCGGACGTTTCCGGGCCGCCGCGCCGCATCATCAGGATGACGTCGGGCGCGGCCGTGACGATGGCCTCGTCGGAAAGTTGCTTGTAACCGGTATAGCCTTCCACCGCATTGATCCCTCCGGCGAGCGAGATGATGCCGCTGGCGGCGGTGTCGCTGCCGGAAGCCAGTATCTTGCCGCCCTGCGCCGACAGGACGAACAGGATGCGCTTGCGCTGCTTGACCGAGGCGACCCGGCTTTCCACCGCTTTCAGCCTGGCGTCGGTCTCTGCAACAAGGGCATCAGCCTTGGCATCGACGCCAAGCGCCTTTCCGACGATGCGGATCCTGTCGAGGATGCCCTGATGGTCGTACTCCTCCGGCACTTCGATGAAAGGCACGCTCGCCTTCTTGAGCACGTCGACGGCTTCCTTCGGTCCGCTGCCCTGCAGCGCCAGAATGCCCGATGGATTGACCGACAGAACCCCTTCCGGCGAAAGCTGGCGCATGTAGCCGACATCCGGAAGCTTGAACGCTGCTTCAGGATAGACGCTGGTCGAATCGCGCGCCACCAGATGATCCTGCTCGCCAAGAGCGAAGACGATCTCGGTGATGGCGCCGCCGATGCTGACGATCCTTGAGGTATCCGGAAATACCGAGGCGTCATCTGCGGCCATCGCCGGCAGCGCCTGCGAATACAGGCCGACGGCCAGCGCCACCAGCAGGCTTCGGAAATACGTCATCGAAACCTCTTTCAGGCTGCGTAGGGGCTGGGAATACGCGGCAGGTTTTCCGCCAGGAAGCGCCAGTCTTCACGCTCACCCTGCCCCTCATGCCGCTTTCCGAAGAACTGGATGATCATCCGGCCATCACCGTCATAGACCTCCAGCGACGTCACATGGCCGTCCCTGGTCGGCTTGCGCACGGCCCAGACTTCCTGGACGTGGTCGAGCCTGAGATGCAGATGGAATGTCTCGTCCAGAACGTTGATCCATGGCCCCATGGTCTTGATCGACTTGATCGGCCCGGAATGGATCTGGATGCAGCCGCGGTTGCCGACGAAACACATGATCGGCATGTCGCCTTCGGCGGCGTGGTTCATCATCGCCGGCAGTGCGTCCTTGTCGAGCAGCCAGGCGTAGTCCTGCCCGACCATCCGCACGGCCTGTCGGCGGCTCAGCTTCAGCGTGCGCAGCATGCCGAAGAACTGATGCACGTCGGTGAGCTGGCTCCAGCGGTTGCGCAAATCATCGACGTTGGCCGAAGCGTCCTCGCCTGCCGCATCGTCGTGCACGGCCACGCTGGCCACTTCGATGCGAGGTTCCTGGTCGCCGGAAATCAGTTCAGCGACCAGCTTCTCATAGGCCTGAAGATCGGAATCCGGCCGCAGATGCACCTTGTGCACGGCGGCGCCGGCTTCGTCGAAGAATTGCATGCTGCGGCGGATGGCGTCGCCGTCACGCTTTTCGACGGCGAACCCATGCGCCCACATCTTGGGGAAGATGCGCAGGTCGATATCCGCGCCCAGCACCATGGCATTGTGGTTGCCGGTGACGATCTTGTCATAGACGCCGATCTTCTCGTGCACGGCGCTTTCGTTGCGGGTCAACGCCATCACTTCGCCGACCGCTTCGAGTCCGGTCAGCAGCGCATCGACGCGCGGCTCCACCCGCACGACGCCGTCTCCGCAATGCGCCGCCACCAATTCGGCTTCGGAAATGCCAAGGTCGGCGGCGAGGTCGCGCTCGCGCATTTTCGGATTGTCGATCCGGGCGCGCCTGATCTCTTGCGAAGTGGGTTTCATGCGCTGGTCCATGATTGCCTTCTGCCGGTTCTTACTTGTTGAGGATGAGCTTGCCCTGCCGGGTGATCTTGAGCCGGTAGAGCGCGCCGTGATGTTCGATCCCGATCTCGTGATCGCCCTGGAACAGCGAGTTCGAGGAAAGCGTCCGGACGGATAGCGGAACGCGCTCCACACGCACCGGCGTGCGCGTTTCCACGCGGCGGAAGCGATAGCGGAAATCGTCGGGATTATGCGTGTTCATCGAGTGCGACTCCTGTCTCTGCCGTTGCCCGCTTATCGGCCGGGCAAATGCCGATTCATTTGTTGACTTGAATAATCATGTTTACTAGTCAGTGCAATACCGGACAAAATGAGTCAACATTTAAGGCGCCGGTTTGAGAGAAATTTGCGAGCAAGCGCTTTGGCCAGCCAGCAGGCAACGGATCTGGAGTTGGAAATGAGGCTGGGGCAGCGCGACGGAATTGATATTGAACATGGGCGACCGACGCTTTTGCGCGCGCCGCGCGGAGCGGCAACGCTTCTGGCCGGCGCGGCGATCGTCGCGCTTTCGGCTTCTCTCGTTCATGCGCAGGAGGCCGGCCAGCCAGACACCGGCCGGACGGAGCAGGATGAGCGGGCCAAGACGGCGGAAGGCACGACCCTTCTCGACAAGATCCTGCTGCTGAGCCGCACAGGCGAAACGTCGATCGAATCCATGTCCGCCTCGAGCCATGTGGATAAGGAACAACTGGAACGCCGCATGGCGACGACGCCGGGCGACGTGTTCTTCGGCGTTCCGGGCATCACCATGCAGGCCGACGCCAGGCGCGTCGCCTCCAGCGTCAACATTCGCGGCCTGCAGGATTTCGGGCGCGTCCAGGTCATCCTCGATGGCGCAAGGCAGAACTTCCAGCGTTCCGACCACGGCACGCAATCGACCTTCTGGGTCGATCCGGAATTGCTGAACTCGGCAGACGTCATCCGCGGGCCGGTCGCCAACACCTACGGCTCAGGCGCCATCGGCGGCGTCGTCATGCTCGCCACGAAAGACGCCGACGATTTCCTGCGTCCCGGCGAAACCTGGGCGACCTCGCTGACCGGCCGCTATGAAAGCAACGGCAATGGCTGGACCACAAGCGCCACCGGCGCCTACAAATTCAACGAGAATGCCAGCGTGCTCGGCAACATCGTCTACCGCGACTATGACGACTACAAGGACGGCGGCGGCGACAGGGTCGGCGGCACCGGCTTCGACGTCCTGAGCGGTATGCTCAAGGCCGACATCAAGCCCTCCGAGAACAGCGAGTTGAAGCTCGGCTGGATCGGCGCCAGCGACAGCTGGCAGGAAGTCAGCGGCGGGTCGCCGGCTTACGACCTCGACATGAAGCAGAACACCTGGACGGCCCGCTACAACATCACCGACGAAGATAAGAGCTGGCTCGATCTCCACGTCAACGTCGCCTACAACCGGACCGGCATCGACCAGACCAGCTTGCGCCCGCTCGGCGGCCGTTTCGACCCGGTCACCGGCCTGCCGGTCGTCCTGCCAGCCGGATCGCTGAACACCTTCGACATCGGCACGACCAGTTTTGACGTCTGGAACACGTCCCGCTTCCAGACCGGCGGTCTCGACCACGAACTGACCTATGGCGGCGACCTCGTCAGCGACGATGTCGCTACGGAAGGCGCTGCGGGCGGAGATTCCTTCTACACGCCTTCCGGCAAGCGTCAGGTCGCGGGTGCCTACATCCAGGACAAGATGACCTGGGATTGGCTGCAGGTCATCACCGGACTTCGCTACGATACCTACAGCCTGAAGGGCGGCGGCATCGACAATTCCGGCGACAGGCTGTCGCCCCGCATCACCGTCGGCGTCTCGCCGTTCGATGGCCCGCATCTGGAAGGTCTGCAATTCTACGGTACGTATGCCGAAGGCTACCGCTCCCCCTCGCTCACCGAGACGCTGATCAGCGGCCTGCATCCGGCAGGCGTGTCGTTCCCGTTCCTGCCCAATCCGAACCTCAGGCCGGAAACCGGCAAGACATGGGAGTTCGGCGCCAACTACAAGACCGATGGCGTGTTCCAGCCGGATGACGCGCTGCGCATCAAGGCCGCCTACTTCAACAACAATGTCGAAGACTATATCGACGGCGTCACCCTTTCGCCCTTCGATCCGACCAGCGGCTGTCCGTTCGGCGGCACCATTCCGATCTGTACCCAGTACCGGAATTTCGCCAAGGCCAGGATCAACGGTTTCGAGGTTGAAAGCATCTATGATGCCGGCTGGGGCTTTGCCGGGCTTTCGGCTTCCGTCATCAACGGTCACACGATCGACGATGACGGCGTGCGCGCCGATATGGTCACCACCCCCTCCTCGCAGGTCACCGCGCAGCTCGGCTTCCGCTTTTTCGAGGACAGGCTGACTGTCGGCGGCGAGGTCCAGCACAATGGCAAGCCGAAGGGCAACGCAACGGCGGACGACTACACGCTGGTCAATGCCTTCGCCAGCTATCAGGCGACCGACGATTTCAAGCTCGACTTCCGCGTCGACAACATCTTCGACGTCAAATACGCCAACCCGCTGAACACCACTACCACCACGAAGCTTTACGAGCCGGGCGTCTCCGTCAAGCTCGCGGCGACCATGCGATTTGGAGGCTAGGCCATGACCCGGAAGGCAATCCGAAACATATTGGCGGCGTTTACCGCCGCCGCATCCTGGGTTGCCTTTCAGCCTGCCCACGCCCAGCAGCCGGCGCCAGCGCTTTCGCTGGAACTGAATGCCGCGCAGCCATCGGACAAGGGCTGCCGCCTCACCTTCGTGGTCAACAACGGACTTGGCGCCGACCTGTCCAAGGCGGCGTTCGAGATCGCCCTGTTCAACGATGCCGGCGTGGTCGACCGGCTGACCGTACTCGATTTCAGGGAATTGCCGGCAGGCAAGACCCGCGTGAGGCGTTTCGACCTTTCGGGGACGGATTGCGGCAAGATCGGCCGCGTTCTGGTCAACAGCGTCACCGAATGCGGCGGCAACCGCATTGAGCCCACCGCTTGCATGCGCGGCCTCAAGACGGCGAACAAGGCCGGCATCGCCTTCGGCGTCTGACGGAAGCGCCACAATGGGAATGGAGCCAGCCTTTTCGCGAACGACCATTGCCTGGCCCCTGGCCGGGGTTGGCGCCATGCCCCCCGAACCGGACGATCCGGTATTCGCAATTCCGCGCGGCGCGCTTCAGCCGGGGATGCGCGATGCCGGCGAGCGCATCTACATTGCCGACACGAAGGCCGAGCTTTCGACAAAACCGTCAGAACCCCTGCACGCCGCGCAAGGCCGCACCCTTGAAAGCAGCGCCAAGTGGAAGATTGCGATCACCTGCTCGCTGCTGCTCCACGCAGCCGTGGCCTGGGCATTCCTGTCTGGATTTTTCGATAACGATATCCTCATCGAGGGGTCCGATCAGGCGGGTGTCCTTCTTCTTGGCAATGCCCCGCAGGACCAGGCTTCGACCGGCGCGCCGGCGAATGAGCCCGACACCCTGCAGGTCACGCTGGTGCCGATGGTTCAGCCGAAGCCTGTCGACAGCATCGAGGCCCTGCCGGTCGAGGTAGCGGAGACGGCGCAGCCGGTCGAAGACGTGGCAACCGAAGCTCCCGTGACGGAAGCCGTTGCGCCTGTCAGCGAAACACCGTCAGAACCGGCGCCTGCTGAGACCCTGACGCCAACGCCGGCCGATCCCAAACCGGAGGTTCTCTCGGCAGACAGCGTTTCGCCGGATGAAGACAACACGGTCCAGCCACCTGTCGCCGAACCGCCGACCAAGGCCGAGGACGTTCCTGCGGCAAAGCCGGCTCCTGCGAGCGAGACCATCGCCCCGGAGCCCCAGCCGGTCGAGAAGCCTAAGCCTGCTGAAAAGCCGAAACCGGTGGACAAGAAGGCGGAACCGAAAGAGCCGCCGACGAAGGGAGTGAAGGCAAAGCCGGCCAAGACTGCCGGAACGCACAGGGAGAAGGCCGAAAAGGCGAAGTCGGCCGAAAAGAAGAAGACGGAGACCGGAAAGACGCGATCTGGATCGCACGGCGAGAATCAAGCCGACTCCAAGCGCGGTGTCGCCGATGGCAAGGCCAGCGGCAAAAATACCGCAGCCGGCAAAAGCGGCAGATCCGCCGCCGGCAACGCCGCCGTATCAAATTATCCGGGCAAGGTGGCGGCGAAACTGCGCCGCGCCATGCGCAGCCTGTCGCGCTCGACGATCTCGAAAGCGCGCCGCGATGTGCGGGTATCCTTCACCGTCAACGCCAGCGGCGGACTGAGCGGGGTCGGCATCGCCAGCAGTTCCGGCTCACCGGACCTCGATCAGGCGGCGCTGGCCATCGTGCGCCGCGCCGCGCCCTTCCCGCCCATTCCGCCAGACGCCGGCCGTTCGAGCTGGTCCTTTACCCTGCCTCTGGGGGTGAAGTGAAACGTGAATAAACATCAAGAAGCCGCTGATTCGAATCAAGCAACCTCTGAGAGGATAGTCGATGTATATTGCCATGAACCGCTTCAAGGTGCGGAAGGGCGGGGAAGACGCCTTCGAAACCGTCTGGAAGACCCGCAATTCCTCTCTCTCCGAGATGGCCGGTTTCAAGGAATTCCATCTGCTGCGCGGGCCGGTGAACGAAGAGGAAGGCTATACGCTCTTCGCCTCGCATACGGTTTGGGCAAGCCATGAGGACTTCATCGCCTGGACGAAATCGGAGAATTTCCGCGCCGCTCACCGCAATGCCGGCTCCGGCAAGGTTTCCTATATCGGCCATCCGCAGTTCGAAGGCTTTTCGGTCGTCGAAGGCGCTTGAGCTTAGGCCGATGCGAGCAGGCTGGCGTTGCCGCCCGCCGCCGTGGTGTCGACGCAGACCGCGCGCTCGTGCGCATAGGCTGCAGGATAAAGCACCTCGCTGACCAGTGGCACCAGCGGGCCGTCGCGTCGCGCTAGCGCTTGGCGCAGCACCCGCATATCGTCGGGATCGCCGAAAAAGGCAACGAGGTCGAACGGCGCTGTCCGAAGGCTGGCGGCATCGACCGCGCCGTCGATGACGGTCAGCGGCAGTTCCTTGCCGGTCAGCGCCGAGAGGATCGCCGGCGCGCCCGGCGCAACAGCGAGAACCGCGTTGCCGGCGCCCAAGGCCTGGATCACCTGCGCCAGAAGCGTGTCCGCATCCGGCCCCAGGCACAGCGCTCTGCCGCGCGGCACCAGCGACAGCGTATTGGCTTCACCCGTCGGGCCAGGCAGATCGACTTGTCCGTAATCCAGGCTCGCCGCCGAAGCTACCGCCGCGGCCCCTTTGCCGCGCAGGTGCTTGCGCAGGATGGCGATGCGGTCGGCCCGCATTGCCCAGTCGGTGGCTGGAGGCGGCATGGCCTTTGTCAATTCGTCAGACGCTACGGTTGCCGTGCCGGGCAAAGAACCTGCGCCCTGCCCGCCTTTGCGAAACCGCCGCAGATAATGCGGCCCGCCTGCCTTCGGGCCGGTGCCGGACAATCCCTCGCCGCCAAAAGGCTGCGAGCCGACGACGGCGCCGATCTGGTTGCGGTTGACGTAGATATTGCCGGCATGGATGCCGTCGACCACGTGCTGGACGCGGCCCTCGATGCGCGTATGCAAGCCGAAGGTCAGGCCGTAGCCCTTGCGGTTGATGGCGGCGATGACGGCATCGATCTCGTCGGCGTCGAAACTGGCGACGTGCAGCACCGGGCCGAACACTTCGCGCTCCATCTCGCCGATGCCTGTGACCCGCAACACGGCTGGCGCGACGAACCGGCCGCTTTCCGGAGCATCCAGCGTAGCAATCGCCCTGCCCTGCGCCGTCATGGCGGCGACATAGTCCCTGATAGAGCCCTGCGCCTCAGCGTCGATCACCGGGCCGACATCGGTGGCGATATCCCATGGGTCGCCGACCTTGAGCGCGGCAAGCGCCCCCCCCAGCATGCCCAGCATCTTCTTCTCCACGTCCTTTTGAACGTAGAGGATGCGTAGCGCCGAGCAGCGCTGGCCGGCGCTCTGGAAGGCAGACGCCAGCACGTCGCGCACGGTCTGCTCCGGCAGCGCGGTGGAATCGACGATCATCGCGTTCAGCCCGCCGGTCTCGGCGATCAGCATGGCATCCGGCGAAGCCGTTTCCGCCAATTGCTTTTCGATCAGCTTCGCGACCTCTGTCGAGCCGGTGAAGCAGACGCCGGCGATACGGGGATCGGCGGTCAGCGGCGCGCCGACCGATGGCCCGTCGCCTGGTAAAAGGTGGAGAACGTCCTTCGGCACGCCGGCCTCATGCAGCAATTCGACCGCACGGAACGCGATCAGCGGCGTCTGCTCGGCGGACTTGGCGAGAACCGCATTGCCGGTCGCCAGCGCCGCCGCGATCTGTCCGGTGAAGATGGCGAGCGGAAAGTTCCAGGGCGAGATGCAGGCGATCGCGCCCCGCGCCTGCGTGCCGGCTTCGGCATGCGCTGCTTCGGAGGCATAGTAGCGCAGGAAATCCACCGCCTCCCGCACCTCGGCAACACCGTCCGCCAGTGTCTTGCCGGCCTCGCGGGTCGCCAGCGCGAAGAATTCCACCGCGTTCGCCTCGTAGAGATCGGCGGCGCGCTGCAGGATCGCGGCGCGTTCGGCCACCGGTGTTGCCGCCCATGCAGGTTGCGCCTCGACCGCAATGCCAACTGCCGTGGCGACCTGTTCTCGTGTCGCCTCCGTCACGCTGCCGACGGTCTCGGACGGATTCGCCGGGTTCAGCACCTGTCGCGCCGCCGCCTTGCCTTCGGCTCGTGTCAGCGCCTTGGCCATCCAGCGGTATGGACTGGCGAACTTCGCCCGTTCCTTGTCGATGGCGGCGAGCGTCATCGCGTCGGTGATGTCCCAGCCCTTCGAGTTGCGACGGGCCCCGCCGAATATCGCCGAAGGCTTTGGTATGGCCGGGTTCGCGGCAGGCCCCTGACTCTCCAGCACGTCCAGCGGATCGCGCGCGATCACCTCGGGCGCAACCTCGTCGTCGGTCAACTGATGCACGAAGGAGGAGTTGGCGCCATTCTCCAAAAGGCGGCGCACCAGATAGGCCAGAAGATCGGAATGCGCCCCCACCGGCGCATAAATGCGGCAGCGGGTGCCCTCACCCTTGCGCACGGCCTCGTGCAGGGCTTCGCCCATGCCATGCAGGCGCTGGAACTCGAAGCGGTCCCGGTCCGGCGTCATCGACAGGATAGTCGCCACGGTGTGCGCATTGTGCGTCGCAAATTGCGGATAGATGCGGTCGGTCATCGACAGCAGCTTTCGCGCGCAGGCCATGTAGGAAACATCGGTGTTGGCCTTGCGGGTAAACACCGGATAACCGGATAGTCCCATCGCCTGGGCGCGCTTGATCTCCGTGTCCCAATAAGCGCCTTTAACGAGACGCACCATGATCCTGCGGTCGAGACGCCCGGCCAGCGCGTGCAGCCAGTCGATGACGTGGAAAGCGCGCGGACCATAGGCCTGGACGACGACGCCGAAACCATCCCAGCCTGCAAGCCGCTCATCGGCCAGCACAGCTTCGATGACGTCCAGCGACAGGTCGAGCCGGTCCGCCTCCTCCGCATCGACGTTGAGGCCCATGCGCGCCGCGCGGGCAGCAAGCGCCAGCGTGGTGAGCCGCTCGGTCATCACCGGCAGCATGGTTTCCTTCTGGGAGACTTCGTAGCGCGGATGCAGCGCCGACAGTTTCACTGAAATGCCGTGATTGAGCCGGATGTCCTCGCTCCTGGTGCTCGGCGCCAGTGCGGCAATCGCATCGGCATAGGCCTTCAGATAGCGCAATGCATCGTGCTCGGTGCGCGCGGCCTCGCCCAGCATGTCGAAGGAATAGACATAGCCTTTCTGCGTCATGGAGCGTCCGCGCTTGACCGCCTCGGCGATGGTGCGCCCGAGCACGAACTGCTCGCCCATCTCGCGCATGGCGGCGGCGACGGCGGTGCGGATGACCGGCTCGCCGAGGCGCCGCACCATCGAGCGCAGCGTGCGTTCGATATTGCCTTCGCCTTCCTCCAGCACACGGCCGGTCAGCATCAGCGCCCAAGTCGAGGCGTTGACGAAGATCGACGACGAGGAGCCGGAATGCGCCGACCAGTCATGCGGCGCGATCTTGTCGGCGATCAGTTCGTCCATGGTCTCGGTGTCGGGTACCCGCAGCAGTGCCTCGGCAAGACACATCAGTGCGACGCCCTCGCGGGTCGACAGGCCGTAGGATGACAGGAAAACCTCCATCAGCCGCGGGTCGGACGACCCGCGCACCTTGCGCACCAGTTTGGCGGCCCGCTCCGAAATCGCCGCGCGGTCAGTGGCTGAAAGCCCGGTCGCGCCGGAGAGCAGCGCCATCGTTTTGGCTTCGTCGGGAAGGGTGTTGGCGCGGATCTGATGGCGGATCGTGTCGAGCGCGGACATGAATTCCTCGAAGACGAACTGGAGTTGGCTGCTTTCTAAAGGCTAGCACGGACCCCTATTTGCAACCGGTCCAAAGAAATCGACTTTATAGTCTAAACATGCTATTTTTCTATTCATTTATAACCTGATTGAGCCATCATAGCCATGATCGAAGACCGATTAGACCGAACCGACAGATCCATCCTCTCCGCCCTTTCCGGCCAGGGCCGCCTCTCCATGGCCGAATTGGCGGAAAAGGTCGGCCTGTCGAAGACGCCGGTGCAGGCGCGGGTGAAGCGGCTTGAGAAGGACGGCTACATTCGCGGCTACGCCGCCATGGTCGACCGGGAGAAGATGGGCGAAGGCCATGTCGCCTTCGTCCAGGTTAAGCTCTCGGACACGCGCTCGGCTGCGCTGGATGCCTTCAACCGCGCCGTCGCCGCCGTGCCGGAAATCGAACAGTGCCACATGATGGCGGCCAGCTTCGACTATCTGCTCAAGGTGCGCACCCGTGACATCGCCGCCTACCGCCGCGTTCTGGGCGAGCGCATCTCCGCCCTGCCCCATGTGGCGCAGACCTCCACCTTCGTGGCGATGGAGACGGTCAAGGACCGTTGACGTCAGTTCAGCGTCTTCAAAAACGCCACCAGCGCCGCGCGTTCCCGTTCGGACAAGCGCAGCGGGTGAAGCTCGGTTTCGCCCTCCACGCTTGCCGGCGCCTTGGCATAGTGCGCCACCACCTCGTCCAGCGACGCGAATTGCCCGGCATGCATGTAAGGCGGCCTTCCGGCCGCGCCGCGCAGCGACGGTGTCTTGTAGGCGCGGATGAGTTCCGGCGCGGCCTTGCTCATGAATTTCAGCTCGCCGCAGGCATCGACCGGTCCGTCGCGATACGCGCCGAGGCAATTGAACGGATCGGCCGTCACCTGCGTCACCGCATCGATGCGGCCGCGATCCACCGGAAATCCGGGGACCGGCGGCACGCCGGTGTTGTGAAAGCTGTCGTCGGTGAAGCGCGGACCGTTGTGGCAGGTAGAACAATTGGCCTTGCCAATGAAGAGCTTCAGCCCCTGCACCTCCTCCGGCGACAGCGCGGCGTCGCTGTCGATTGGCGTGCCCGAAGCCAGCGCCGCGGCGAACCGGTCGAAGCGCGTTTGGGTCGGCATGATCGATCGTTCGAACGCCGCGATCGCCTTGCCGATATTGGCGAACACCCGGTTCACGCTGTCGCGCTGTTCCTCCGACATGCCGTCCCAGGCAGCCTTGTCCGCTTCCGTTCCCAGCGGCCCGGCATTGGCGGGCACGACGGAAAGGTCCGGCAGCGGGCCGAAGATGCGCTCATAGCGTTCGCCGAAACGGTTTTTGACGTAATGGGCATAGGCTGCGCGGTTGCCGCCATGCTCGCGGCCGTCCTCCAGCGGCGTCAGCGCCTGCGCCCACAGGCTGTCGCGCCGTCCGTCCCAGAACAGGAACGGGCTGTAGGCGGCGCCGGCGAGCGGCATGGTGCGGCGGTTCGTCCGCGCCAAGCCCTGCGCCTGCGGCAGGTCATCCTGGAACTGCCGGTCAATCTTGTGGCAGGTCGAACAGGATACGGTTCCGTTGCCGCTCATCGACGGGTCGAAGAAAAGCGTCGAGCCGAGCGCCGCCGCGCCCGGTACATCGGCAAAACGATTGGTCGTGTCGGGTTTGAGCGGGGGCAGCGCCGAGAGGGCGAGCGAGGCGATGGTCCTCTTTTCGGCATCGGAGAAATCCGGCTTGCCGCAGCCGGCCAGCGCCAGAAGGATGCCGAGGATCGGACCGAGCCGGCGCATGGCCGCCTCACAGCACCACGTTGAAGGTGACGGAGTCCGAACCGGCCTTGGCGGAGATGTTGAAGTGCAGTGTCCACCAGCCGCTCATCGAGAACTTGATGCCGTCGATGCGGTACTGACCGCCGCCGAGATAATCGGTCGCCTGCGGGCTGGTCGGCAGGCCATGACTGTGCTGCGGCATGCCGCCGGAAATGTCGATCGCGGCGTTCTCCACAGGGTCGCCGGCGGCGCTCTTGAGCGTCAGCACCCAGCTGTGCAGTTCGCCCTGGGTTATCGGGTCCCGGTCCGGCGCGATGCTGGCGACGAACAGGCCGTTGACCGTTTTCTTCGTCCGCGCAAGGTCGGGACCGGCCTGCCGGGGCGCGGTCAGGTAGACGGCCGCCAGCACGCCTACCAGCACCGCCGCGAGACCGATTGCCGCCAGTATGTATCGCCCCAGAAATGCCAAGCCCGTTACTCCCGAGGCAAGCCGATGAAGCCTTGATTCAGCCTGCCTGCAAAATCTTACGGACCGGAAAAAACCACGCCCGTCAAGGCATGGCGCGGAGGTCGCTTAAGCGCTAAAGCATCGCAAAGTCAAAAATTCCGGGAAAAGCATGACTACGCAAGGCATAGCGGCAATCGGTGAGTGCATGATCGAACTGTCGGACGGCTCCGACGGCAACTGGCGCATGGGATTTGCCGGCGACACCTTCAACACGATCTGGGCGCTTTCGGCGTTGACGGGCGGCCCGGCCACCTACGTCTCCGCCTTCGGCGACGACCCGTTCTCACGCGACCAGATCGCGTTCTTCAAAGCACACGGCATCGGCATCGGGGCCAGCCCCATCATCGCCGGCGCGCGGCCCGGTCTCTATGCCATAACGCTGACCGGCGCCGAGCGGTCCTTCACCTATTGGCGCAACGACGCAGCGGCCAAACAGCTTGCATCGCAGCCTGATTCCATAACGAAAAGCCTGCAAAACCAATCGCTTGTCTATTTTTCCGGAATCACTTTGGCAATTCTCGATGCGCCTGCCCGCAAGACGCTGATGACGGCGATCGCCGCCGCGCGAGCGGCGGGGAGCCGCATCGCCTTCGACCCTAACTACCGGCCGCGCCTGTGGCAAAGCCGCGACGAAGCACAGGCCGCAATCACCGAAGCCCTGGCGGTCACGGACATCGCCCTGCCGACCTTTCCCGACGAACAGATGCTGTTCGGCGACGGCGCGCCGCAGGAAACCGCCGCGCGTTTGGCCGCGCATGTCGGCGAAGTTGTGGTGAAGAACGGCGAGGATGCTGCCCTTGTGGTGGGCGATGGCGGCACAGCCGCGGTACCCGCTGTCACGGTCGCCTCGCCCGTCGACACCACCGGAGCCGGCGATTCCTTCAATGGCGGCTATCTCGCCGCCCGCCTTGCCGGCCATGCGCCGGCCGAAGCGGCAAGGCGCGCGCACCGGGTCGCCGCTGCCGTCGTTCAGGTACGTGGCGCGCTTGCGTCCGCCGACGTGCTGCGGACTGCTTTCGCCGCCTAGCTCGGCCAGGCTCTAAGGAAGCCGGAACCGGTATTCCGAAACGTGATGGTAGGTTTCGCCGGGCATCAGCGTTGCGTGCGGGAAGTATGGCCGGTTCGGCGCATCCGGCCAGATTTGCGACTCAAGACACAGGCCGGCATGTTTGCCATATTTCAGCCCGCCCAGCCCCGGCGATGCCGGCGCGACGTGCTGGCCGACATAGAGTTGCACGCCGGGTTCGGTCGTCCACAACTCCATCTCGACACCCGAGCGCGCACCTTGAAGCCAGGCCGCCTGCTTCAGCGGACCGCGTTCCGGCGCGAGACAGAAATTTTCGTCGTAATCGACCTGTGCCTCATCCGGGTCCGAACGGATGGGCCGCGCCTGACGGAAATCGAACGGCGTGCCGTCCACGGGCTGCACCACGCCCGTCGGGATCAGCTCAGCATCGACGGGCAGATAGGCGGCGGCCGGCAGCATCAGCCTGTGGTCGAGTATGTCGCCGGCGCCGCCATCGTCGAGGTTGAAATAGGAATGCTGGGTCAGGTTGCAGACCGTCGGCTCTTCGCAGGTCGCCGTCAGTTCGATGCTCAGGGTACCCGGTATCTTCAGCCGGTAGGTGCAAGTCACGTCCAGCGCGCCGGGAAATCCCATCGTGCCAGCCGGGTCGTGCAGCGTCAGCGTGACGAAATCCCGCCCGTGCAGCGAAACCATCCAAGGCCTGCCGAAATAGCCTTTGCCGCCGCCATGCAGCATGTGTTTGCCGAGAAAATTGCGGTCGGTCTGGTGACGGGCGCCGGCTAGCGAAAACCGCCCGTCCCTGATGCGGTTGGCATAGCGCCCCACGAGGGCGCCGAAATAGGCCGTGTCGCGCTCATAGGCTTCCAGCGTATCGAAACCCAGGACGAGCGGCGCGTCATGTCCAGCGAGCCTCAAATCCTGGATGATCGCGCCAAAGCCGATGATGTTGGCGCTGAGACCGCCGCCGCGAATGGTGAAGCGGCGGACGGCCTCGCCCGCCTGCGTGATGCCAAATTCTTCGCCGTCCTTCATGGCGTCGCTCTGCCCGCTTCCTGCTGTTGGGCAGACCTATAGGGCTATAAGCCCAGTCCGCCAATACAGACATATTTGGTATCCAGATAATCCTCGATGCCCTGATGCCCGCCTTCCGCGCCGAGACCGGATTCCTTGACGCCGCCGAACGGCGCTTCCGGCGTGGTGATCAGCCCTTCGTTGACGCCGACCATGCCATATTTCAGCCCTTCCATGACGCGGTACGCGCGGCCGAGGTCGCTGGTATAGAAATAGCAGGCGAGGCCGAACTCCGTGTCATTGGCCAGCGAAACGGCCTCTTCCTCCATCTCGAATTTGAACACCGGGGCCACAGGGCCAAAAATCTCTTCCTTCATGAAGCGCATCTTCGGCGAAGCGTTGGAGATCACGGTCGGCTGGAAGAACGAACCGCCGAGCTTGTGCCGCTTGCCGCCGGTCTCGACCTTGCCGCCCTTGGCCGCCGCGTCGGCGATCAGCTCCTCGACCTTTTCCACCGCCTTTTCATCGATGAGCGGCCCCTGCTGCACGTCTTCTTCAGTGCCGGCGCCCACCTTGAGCTTGTTGCTCGCTTCCACCAGCTTTTCCACGAATTGGTCGTGAATGCCCGCCTGGACGAAGAACCGGTTCGTGCACACGCAGGTCTGGCCGGAATTGCGGTATTTCGCCATGATCGCGCCAGCCACCGCGCGGTCGATGTCGGCGTCGTCGAAGACGATGAAGGGGGCGTTGCCGCCGAGTTCCATCGACACCTTCTTCACCGTAGCAGCCGATTTGGCGATCAGGATCTTGCCGACTTCGGTCGAGCCGGTGAAGGTGAGTTTCTTGACCAGCGGGTTGGCGCATATCTCATCGCCGATCTCGCCGGCTGCGCCGGTGACGATGTTGACCACGCCCTTGGGAAATCCGACCTCTTCGACCAGCGCGCCCCAGGCCAGGCCTGAATAGGGCGTCTGCGTCGCCGGTTTGACGACCGCGGTACAGCCGGCGGCAAGTGCGGGACCCAGCTTGCGGGCGAGCATTGACGAGGGAAAATTCCACGGCGTGATGGCGGCGATGACGCCGACGGGCTCCTTGGTGACCAGGATGCGGCGGTCCGCCCATGGCGAAGGCACGACGTCGCCATAGGTCCGGCGGCCTTCCTCCGCGAACCACAGGATGTAGGCTGCGGAAGAACCGATCTCGCCCTTGGATTCGGTCAACGACTTGCCCTGCTCCATCGTCAGCAGTTCGGCCAGCGAATCCTGATTGTCCATCAGCGCGTCATGCAGCTTGCGCAACAGCCTGGAGCGCTCCAGCGCCGAGGTCTTGCGCCAGGTCTGGAAGGCTTTGTCCGCCGCCTCGATGGCGCGCCGCGTCTCGGCCCCGCCCGATTTCGGCACCGTGCCGATCTTCTGTCCGGTGGCAGGATTGGTGACGTCGATCGTCTTGCCGGAATCGGCCTGCACCCATTCGCCATCGATGAGATTGGCCTGGCGCATGAAATGGCTGGTTTTCTGAAGCATGAACGACCTCCGCTCCGCGCCGTGGCGCGCGTTTATCCTGATCCCGTGGTGGATATGGCTAATATAGAGGCCGCACGGACATGTGACAGCCCATCGCCCACCCATAGGTTTAGACCAGGTTCTAGGTGAACGTATGCTGCACCACGAACAGCCAGAACCCCGTGGTGAAGACGGCCAGCGCCGTAGCGATCGTCATCTGGCTTGAGGCCAAAGCCTCGCCGGTGCCGAACTGGGTCGAGATCAGATAGGAATTGACGCCCGACGGCAGTGCCGCCGCCATGACGGCAACCTTGGCGGTCAGTGGCGGCAGGCCGAGCAGCCACACCAGCGCAAACACGATCGCCGGCATGAACAGCAGCTTCAGCCCTGACAGCACCAGCGCCGGCTTGACTGTTCCCGAGATGCCGTAGCGCCGCAGGCCAAGCCCCATGGCAAACAGCGCGACCGGCGCGGCGATCCCTGCCAGCGCGTCGACCAGCCGCCCGGCGAGCGAAGGCAGCGGCAGGCCGGTCAGCCGCCACAACCACCCCAGAAGGATGCCGATGATCAGCGGGTTGGTGAAAATGCGCCGGAAGAAGATGCGCAGGATGCGCGCCGGGTGCAGTTGGCCGTCGCCCTTCGGCCCGAACATCTCGAAGAGGATGATCGATGCCATGATCATGATCGGCAGGTGGATGGAGATCAGCAGCGACAATTGCTGAAAACCCTCCTGCCCCAGAACGCCGAGCATGAACGGCACGCCGAGCAGGACCAGATTGGAAAAGGAGGAGGACACGCCGCCGACAACGCCGCCGCGCGCATCGCGGCCGAACACCCGTGTCGCGATGAGGTGGCCGGCGGTCCAGGTAATGGCTGCGGCGGCGAAATACACGCTCCAGAAGGACCATGGCGCCGAACCGTGGAAATCGGCGTCGATCATGGTGCGGAACAAAAGGAGCGGCATCGCCACGCCGACTGCGAATTCCGAAACAGCTTCGCCCGTCTCGGCCTTCAGATAGCCGGTGAGCCCTGCAATGTAGCCGAGCGCCACCAGGCCGAAGACGAACAATATCGTTTCTGTGAGCGATCCCATTCCCGCCCTGATAGGCGAGCCGCCCCTGCCGCGCAATCGCCCGATCGTACAAGTCGGGGGCATCGGGAGTGCATTCCGCGGGCGACGCTCGACCAACCAAGAGACCACCCACGGTTGCCTCACCGGTGCTGACATTCCTATATGCGGGAGGCCGCCATGCCGCGCGGCTTCCTGAAAGGCCTTCAATGCTGCGATTTCTGGTTGCGCTTTTTCTGCTGGCCTCACCCGCCGCCCACGCGACGGATGCCGGCTGGGCGCTTCTGCGGGAAGGCGGACATGTGGTGTTCCTGCGCCATGCGATGGCGCCGGGAACCACCGAACCCGCCAATTTCGACATCGAGAAATGCTCGACCCAGCGCAATTTGTCGGCGCGCGGAAAGCAGCAGGCGAGCAAGATCGGCGCCCTGTTCGGCGCCCGCGCGGCACCTGTCGAGCGGGTCCTTTCCAGCCGCTACTGCCGCTGCCTCGACACCGCCCGCATCGCTTTCGAAGCGGAACCGGAACCCTTTGCGGCGCTGGACCCGCCGGCAGCCGACGAGGCGTCCCGCAAGACCCAGGAAGCTGACATCCTGGCGCAAATCCGGGATTATTCGGGAACGGACAATCTGGTCATGGTCACCCATGTCGAGAACATCCAGGGCATGACCGGCATCTCGCCTCGCGAGGGCGAAGCGGTTATCGTCGCGCCGGATGGCGACGGCCTGCGCGTTCTGGGACGCATTGTTTTCTGATGAAGTTTTCTGATGAACCCGGGGCGCCGCCCGCACCGCTTTTCGCAGTCCCGCGGCAGCCAGGAAACCGCCCTTATAGACGATACCCGGCAGCTTAATGAAACTTTGTGCCTTTTCCTGTTTATAAAAACCGATTAGACAGCGCGCAAACGCAGAACCTCCATTGCGCGTAAACGAAGGAAGAACCCGTGGCCACCACGTTCGAAAAAGTCGCCAAGATTATCGCCGACACCAGCGAGATCGATATCGACACGATCACCCCGGAAAGCCACACGATTGACGATCTGGGCATCGATAGCCTCGACTTCCTCGACATCGTCTTCGCCATCGACAAGGAATTCGGCATCAAGGTTCCGCTCGAAAAGTGGACGCAGGAAGTCAATGACGGCAAGGCGTCCACCGACGAGTATTTCGTCATGAAGAACCTCTGCGCCAAGATCGACGGCCTCGTCGCCGCCAAGAACGCGACCTGACGATCGTCACGGCAGGCAAAGGTGCTCTTGACGGGCGCTGCCGCCTGCCCCGATAACAGCCTCCCATGAATCCCCGCGACGTCGTCATCACAGGCATCGGCCTTGTTTCCTCCCTGGGCGAAGGCCCGGAGGCGCACTGGCAACGGCTGACCGCGCCCTCTCCTGCGCCGGTGCTCAATGCCGAGCGCTTCGCGCCCTATTCCGTTCACCCGCTGCCGGAAATCGACTGGAACCTGCAGATCGCCAAGCGCGGCGACCAGCGCCAGATGGAAACCTGGCAGCGGCTCGGCACCTATGCCGCCGGGCTGGCGCTCGACGACGCCGGCATAAAGGGTGATGAAGAACTCTGCGCCGCCATGGACATGGTGGTGGCGGCCGGCGGCGGCGAACGCGACATGACGGTAGACGCCGCGATCCTCGCAGCATCCGACACCCGCGCCGACCGCGATGTGCTGCTGAACGAAAAACTGACGACGGAACTGCGTCCGACCCTGTTCCTCGCGCAGCTTTCCAACCTCCTGGCCGGCAACATTTCCATCGTCCACAAGGTGACGGGTTCCTCCCGTACCTTCATGGGCGAGGAAGGCGCCGGGATATCGGCCGTCGAGACGGCCGCAGCGCGCATCCGTTCCGGCCAGTCAACGCACGTTCTGGTGGGCGGCGCGTTCCAGACCGAGCATCCCGACATGCTGCTCGGCTACGAGCTGGGCGGCTACCTGCATCGCGGCGGCTGGAAATCTGTATGGAAGCGCAACGGTTCCGAGGGCGGCGGCGTCGTCACCGGCTCGGGCGGTGCGTTCCTGGTGCTCGAACAGCGCGAACACGCCGAAAAGCGCGGCCGCAGGATATATGCGACTCTCGGCCCGGTCGTGTCGGCGCGGTCGCGCCGTTCGCGTGGCGAACTTGCTGCCGGGATCGAATCGCTGCTGGACAAGGTGGGCCTGCCGAGCGGGCCGCTGCTGGCGATTTCCGCGGCCTCCGGCAGCCATGAAGCCACCGCCGCCGAAAAAGCAGCCCTTGCAGCGCGCGCCGATCTTGCCGTGCGCGGCTTCACCTCGCTGACCGGCCACATGAAGGAAGCGCAGTTTCCCTTCGCCGTGGCGCTGGCCGCGCTCGCCGTCGACCACAAGACGGCCTATCCGGCGTTCGACATTGAAAGCGAGCGGCCATTCGGCGAGGTTCCACGCCAGGTACTGGCAACGGCGATCGGCTATCACCATTTCGAGGGCATGGCGCTGGTCAGCGCCGCCGACTGAGAGGGTCAAGAATGACCAGCCTGAAGGATCATCTGGGCCGGCCCGTCGTGGCCGTCACCGGCATCGGCGTCGTCACCTCGCTGGGCGTCGGCAAGGAAGAGAACTGGGCGGCGCTCACCGCCGGCAAGTCCGGCATCCACCCGATCACCCGATTCCCCATCGATCATCTGAACACCCGCATCGCCGGAACGGTGGATTTTCTCGCGTCCAGTTCCAAGGGCGCGAGCGCGCTGACCTACGAGCTCGCGCAGACGGCAGCCCTGGAGGCTGTCACGCAATCCGGTATCGATGCGACGGATTTCGGCGGCCCGCTGTTCCTCGCGTCGCCGCCGATGGAACTCGACTGGCACGATCGGTTTGCCCTGCATGAAGCCGCCGCCGGTGAGGACGAGGGCGCCCGGCTGCTGGCCGCCGCGCAGCGCCTGAATTCACTCGATATGTTCGGCTCCTCGCAGTTCGGCTACATCGCCGACAAACTCGCCGACCAGTTCGGCGCCACCGGCCTGCCCATCACGCTCTCCACGGCCTGCGCTTCCGGCGCGACGGCGATCCAGCTCGGCGTCGAGGCGATCCGGCGCGGCGAATGCGACCGTGCGCTCTCCATCGGCGCCGATGGTTCGGCGACCGCCGAGGCGCTGATCCGCTTCTCGCTGCTTTCGGCGCTTTCCACCAACAACGACAATCCGGAAAAGGCCTCCAAGCCGTTTTCCAAGGACCGCGACGGCTTCGTCCTGGCCGAAGGGTCGGCGGCGCTCGTCCTGGAATCGCTGGAAAGCGCACTTGCCCGTGGCGCGACCGTGCTCGGCATCCTGCGCGGCTGCGGCGAGAAAGCCGACGATTTCCACCGCACCCGTTCCAAGCCTGACGGTTCGCCGGCAATCGGCGCTGTCAAGGCCGCCCTTGCCGACGCCGGCCTGAAGGAGGACGAAATCGACTACATCAACGCCCACGGCACCTCGACGCCGGAAAACGACAAAATGGAACATATGTCGCTTTCCACCGTGTTCGGCGAACGGATCGGCTCCATTCCGATCTCCTCCAACAAGTCGATGATCGGCCACACGCTTTCGGCGGCGGGTGCGATCGAGGCGGCTTTCTCGCTGATGACGATGCGCGAAGGCGTCATTCCACCGACCATAAATTACGACAATCCCGATCCCGCCATCGTCCTCGACCTGGTGCCCAACACCAAGCGCGTCGCCAAGGTCGGCACCGTGCTTTCCAATTCCTTCGGCTTTGGCGGCCAGAACACCTGCCTTGTCATGGCGCGGGAACCTGTTTAGTAGCCTCACTTCGGTGTTGACCGCTATAGATATTGCGGTGCGTCCTTCGAGGCTCACTCAGAGCGCACCGATCTGATTTCAGGAAAAACGATGCGCGCACTGCAACTCATCGAGGACCGCCGGCTTGAAACGGTCGACGTTCCCCTGCCCCCGGCCCCGGCGCTCGGCGAGGTCACGCTGCGCATCAAGGCGGTGGCGCTCAACCACATCGATGTATGGGGTTGGCGCGGCATGGCCTTCGCCAAGCGCAAGCTGCCGCTGACCATCGGCGCGGAAGCCTCCGGTGAGGTCGAGGCTGTCGGCCCCGGCGTATCCGGCCTCGTGCCCGGGCAGCTCGTATCGATTTACGGCGCGCGTACCTGCGGCCTCTGCCGCGCCTGCCGTGAGAAACGCGACAATCTGTGCGAAAACGTCTCCGGCGTTCACGGCTTCCACCTTGACGGCTTCGCGCAGGAGAAGATCAACCTGCCGGCGCGACTGCTGGTGCCCGCGCCGCCCGGCGTCGATGCCATTGGCGCAGCCGTTGCGCCTGTCACCTTCGGCACCGTCGAGCACATGCTGTTCGACAATGCCAAGCTCGAGCCGGGAGAAACCATACTGATCCACGCCGGCGGCTCGGGCATCGGCTCGGCGGCGATCCAGCTTGCCAGGAAAATGGGCTGCACCGTCATCACCACGGTCGGTTCGAACGACAAGATCGACAAGGCGAAGGCGCTTGGTGCCGATCACGTCATCAACTACCGCGAGGACCGTTTCGAGGGCGTTGTCCGCAAGCTGACGAAAAAGAAGGGTGTCGATGTCGTGTTCGAACATGTGGGGGCCGATACCTGGGCGGGATCGATGCTGTCGCTCAGGCGCGGCGGCCGCCTCGTCACCTGCGGCTCGACCTCGGGCGTTTCAACGCAGATGAATTTGATGCAGCTCTTCCAGCAGCAGCTGAAACTGCTCGGCTCCTTCGGCTGCCGTATGGAAAACATGGCCAATGCCATGCAGAAGATGGCGGCCGGCCTCGTTCATCCGGTGATCGACACCGAAGTCGGCTTCGACGGGATCGACAAGGCGTTGAAGCGCATGGAAGGCCGCGACGTCTTCGGCAAGATCATCCTTCGCATCGAGACATGAGCGGCTCGCGCGGCAAGCTGCGGCGGGACCTGAAGTTCGGCTTCGCCATGCGGCTGCAGAAGCTGAACTACTGGCTGCTGGCGCGTCTGGCCATGACGGTGATCGCCGTCCTGAGGCTGTTGCCGGTCGACAAGGCGCTGAATTTCGCCGATCGCGCCGCCCGCCGTATCGGGCCATGGATCGGCAGGCACCGCGTAGCCGTTTCCAATCTGCGCGCCGCTTACCCTGAGAAAAGCGACGAAGAGATCCAGGCCATCGCGCTCGACATGTGGGGCAACATGGCCCGCCTGGCGGCCGAATATGTCTTTCTCGACCAGTTGTTCGACTATGACCCCCACGCCGCCACTCCAGGCCGGGTGGAAGTCGTGGGCGCCGACAATTTCGAGCGTATCGCCGCCGAGAACAAGGCGCATATCGTCTTCACCGGTCATCTCGGCAATTTCGAACTGCTGCCGGTTGCCGCCGCCACATTCAGCATGAAGATCACCGCGCTTTTCCGCCCGCCCAACAACCCCTATCTGGCCGACTACATCCTCTCGACCCGCCGCTCCAACATGGGCGACCTGCTGCCTTCGGCCAACGGAGCGTCCTTTGCCTTGGCCGGCATCCTGTCGCGCGGCGGCAATATCGGCGTTCTTGTCGACCAGAAATTCCATCGCGGCGTCGAGACGACATTCTTCGGCCGGCGCTGCCACAGCAATCCCGTGCTGGGCATGCTGGCCCGTCACTATGAGTGCGACGTCTACCCTGCCCGCTGCGTCCGCCTGCCGGGTAACCGTTTCCGGCTTCAGATTGAGGACAAGCTCGTCCTGCCGCGCGACGAGAAGAACGAGGTGGACGTGCAGGCGACGACACAGTTGCTGTGCGACGTCGTGGAGCGGTGGGTGCGTGAAGATCCCGGCCAGTGGATGTGGTTCCACAAGAGGTGGCATATCAGCCCGCGCGGCGGCCGGCGGTCGAAAAAGCCGGCAGGCAATGGCGTGTCTGGCGGCGGCTGACACTTTCTCATCCCAAAACTGGGACGGCAGCCTTTTTTGCTTGATCGTTAATAATTTCCAGCGAGAATAAAAACGCTTGGGGGTAAGCGTATGATCAAGACAAGTACCAGTAGGGGAAGCACCGCACTCTGGACGCCATGGGGCGAGGAGCGCATTCTCAAACCCGGCGAAAAATTCGCAAAGCTCCGCAACCTGGCCAAAAGGCTGCGGGCGGCGCGCGGAAAAAAGCTCCCGCGCCCAAAACTTCTGGATTGAACGCCGCCTTGCTTCGGGTCGGCGGAAAAGCCTAGTTCGTCACCACGATACGCGTATTGCTCGGGCCGAGTTCCTTGACCATCGAATAGAAGGTCGCGGCGTTGGCCGTATGCAGCCGCACGCAGCCGTGCGAGGCAGGACGTCCGAGTTGCCTGACGGCCCCGGTGCCGTGGATGGCATAGCCGCCGCGGAAGAACACGGAATACGGCATCGGCGACATGTCGTATTTGCGCGAATACCACATGCGATGCATGCGCTGCGGCCGATAGCTGCCGCGCGGCGTGATATACCCCTGGCGCGCTGTCGAAACCTTCCAGCGGTAGATGACCAGCCCGTTCCGGCTTACAGTCATTGTCTGCGTGGAGACATTGATGTTAGCCACCAGCGCCGCTGCACTTGCGCCCACGGAAGACCCTATAAGCATAGCGCCAAGCGCTATTGCCATGAGAAACATCTTCTTCATGCGTCAACCCCCTCTTAGATTGCCCTTGTCTACCCCGACGCGTGCTATTTCACGCAGTTTTTCATTCTTTTAAAGATGCCACGCTCACTTTAGCCGCGAGTTGTTTCGAAAATGACCGATCCGAACCGGAAAATTTAAACAATTTCCTGTGAAATCGCTCTGCCCGCCTCTGTGCCGGCAAAATCCTCGTCCCTGCACCAAGACTCCGGCCCTTGCAAAACGGGGCTGTTCCCTGCTCAACTCCAAGCATGAACGACCGACTTTTCCGCGCCGTCGATTCCCGCCGGGACGATCTGGTGACGCTGACCGCCGAACTGATCCGATTTCCCACGGTCAACCCGCCGGGCGAGGCCTATCGCCCCTGCGCTGAATATATCGGCGAGCGCCTGCGCGAACGCGGGTTCGGCGTCGAGTTCATTCGCGGCGAAGGCGCGCCCGGCGACACTGACCGCTATCCGCGCATCAATGTCGTCGCCCGTTTCGACGGCCGCGTGCCCGGCCCGACCGTGCATTTCAACTCGCATATCGACGTGGTCGAGGCCGGTGAAGGCTGGACGGTCGATCCCTTCGCCGGCGAGGTGAAGGACGGGCGCGTCTATGGGCGCGGCGCCTGCGACATGAAGGGCGGACTGGCTGCCTCCATCATCGCGGTCGAGGCGTTCATGGAAACCTATCCGGATTTCCCCGGCGCCATCGAGATTTCCGGCACGGTCGACGAAGAGTCCGGCGGCTTCGGCGGCGTCGCGCATCTGGCCAGGCTCGGCTACTTTTCAAGGCCGAAGGTCGACCACGTCATCATTCCCGAACCTCTCAACAAGGACCGCATCTGCCTCGGCCATCGCGGCGTCTGGTGGGCCGAAATCGAGACCCACGGCCAGATCGCGCATGGCTCGATGCCGTTCCTCGGTGACAGCGCCGTGCGCCACATGAGCGCCGTGCTGCAAGCCTTCGAGGAAGAGCTTTTCCCGGCGCTCGACCGCAAGATGACGGCGATGCCGGTGGTGCCGGAAGGCGCGCGGCGTTCGACCATGAACATCAATTCCATCCATGGCGGCCAGACCGAGGATTTCCGGCCCGGCCTGCCCGCGCCCAACGTTCCCGATTCCTGCCGCCTCACCATCGACCGCCGTTTCCTGCTGGAGGAAAAAATCGAAGAGGTGAAGGCAGAGGTAACATCGATCCTCGACCGGCTGAAGCGCGACCGGCCGAAATTCAACTACGATATCCGCGACCTGTTCGAGGTGTTGCCGCTGATGACCGAGCGCGACGCACCCGTGGTCAAGGCGGTGGCGCAAGGCATCATGGAGGTGTTCGACCGCGAGCCGGACTACGTCATTTCGCCCGGCACCTATGACCAGAAGCACATTGCGCGGATCGGCCACATCTACGACTGCATCGCCTACGGGCCGGGCATTCTCGACCTTGCCCATCGGCCGGACGAGTGGGTTGGCATCGACGACATGGTGCAATCCGCCAAGGTGATGGCGATCGGCCTGAATGTGCTTTTGCGTGGCAAGGCCGGGGACTGAGGTGGTGCCGCCGATTTACTCTGCGGCCAAATCAGGCTTCTATCCTGCGAACGGGAAAATGGGAGTAGGCAGATGAATTCGTGGAAGAGCGTTCTGGCGGCGACAGCCCTCGCACTGGCGTCGGCAACATCGGCAATGGCCGCGCGGACCGACATCGTGATCGGCATCCCGCTCGAGCCGCCTCACCTCGATCCCACCGCCAGCGCCGCCGCCGCCATTGACGAGGTGCTTTACGCCAATGTCTTTCAGGGCCTCACCCGCATCGGACCGAGCGGCGAGGTGCTGCCCGATCTTGCCGAGAGCTGGACCATCTCCGACGACGGCAAGACCTACACCTTCAAGCTGCACAGCGGCGTGAAATTCCACGACGGCAGCGACTTCAATGCCGACGACGTGAAGTTCTCGCTCGACCGGGCGCGCGGCGAAAAATCGGCCAATGCCCAAAAAGCCCTGTTCGCCGCCATCGACACGGTCGAGGTGGTCGATCCCGCGACCGTCAAGATCACACTCAAGAACCCGCAGGGCTCCTTCCTCTACAATCTCGGCTGGGGCGATGCGGTGATCGTGGCGCCGGAATCAGCCGACACGAACAAGGAAAAGCCGATCGGCACCGGGCCGTTCAGGTTCGAGAACTGGGCCAAGGGCTCTTCGATCACGCTGGTGAAATCCGCCGACTACTGGGGCGAGCCGGCCTTCCTGGACAAGGCCGAGTTCCGCATCGTGCCTGACGCAGCCGCCGCCGTGCCGGCGCTGCTTTCGGGCGACGTACAGGCGTTTCCGTTCTTCCAGCCGGACGGCGTCGCGCAGATCGAGGGCGATCCGCGCTTCAGCGTCGTCGTCGGCGCCACCGAGGGCGAGACGCTGCTGTCCATGAACAACAAGAAGCCGCCCTTCGACAATCTCAAGGTGCGGCAGGCGATCTCCTACGCGCTGGACCGCGCCGCCATCGTCGAGGGCGCCTCCGCCGGCTTCGGCAAGCCGATCGGCTCGCACCAGTCACCGGCCAGCAAGGATTACGTCGACCTGACCGGCATGTACCCGCACGACGTCGCCAAGGCCAAGGAACTGCTCAAGGAGGCTGGCCTTGAAAACGGCTTCAAGGCGACGCTGAAGCTGCCGCCGCCCTCCTATGCCCGTCTCGGCGGCGAGATCATCGCCTCGCAACTGCGCGAAGTCGGCATCGACCTCGAGATCATTCCGGTCGAATGGGCGCAGTGGCTGGAGCAGGTGTTCAAGGGCAAGGATTTCGACCTCACCATCGTCTCCCACACCGAGCCGAACGACATCGATATCTATTCGCGCAAGGACTACTATTTCAACTACGACAATCCCGCCTTCGACAAGGTGATCGGGGAACTGAAGGTCACCTCCGACGAGGCCAAGCGCAAGGATTTGCTCGGCCAGGCGCAGAAAATCCTCGCCGAGGACGCCGTGGTCGGCTTCCTTTTCGAGCTTCCCAAGGTTGGCGTCTGGGATGCCAAGCTGGAGGGATTCTGGACGGACGCGCCGATCCAGGCCAACGACATCACCAAGGTGAAGTGGAAGGATTGAGGACAGCTTCCTTCTCTCCGTTCACGGGGAGAAGATGCCGGCAGGCAGATGAGGGGCGAGCTGACTTTGGAAATATTCATGCTGCCCCTCATCCGGCCCTTCGGGCCACCTTCTCCCCGTAAACGGGGAGAAGGAAAAGTGCTACAATCGCCATGACCGCCTATCTCCTCAAGCGTATCGCCATAGCCATCGCCACGCTGGTGCTGGCCTCGCTTGTCGTCTTCGCCGTGCTGGAGATCGTGCCGGGCGATCCGGCCCGCCTGATGCTCGGGATGAACGCCAGCGCCGAGCAGGTCGAGCAGTTGCGCACGCAGATGGGCCTCAACGACCCGCTGCTGCTGCGCTATCTGCATTGGGCGGGCGATCTGCTGACCTTGGATCTCGGCCGCTCCCTCACCTACTCTGTCCCGGTGCTCGACCTCGTGCGCGAGCGCGTCGCGGTCTCCCTGCCGCTGGCGCTCATCGCGCTGGCGCTTTCGGCCGTCATCGCCATTCCGGTCGGGCTCTATTCCGCCAGCCGCCGCGGCCATGCCGGCGACACGCTGGCCATGGGGGCGGCGCAGATCGGCGTCGCGATACCGAATTTCTGGTTCGCGCTGATGCTGATCTACCTGTTCGCCGTATGGCTGCGGCTGGTGCCGGCCGGCGGCTTCCCCGGCTGGGGCAACGGCATCTGGCCGGCGCTCAAATCCCTGCTCCTGCCGGCGGTGGCGCTGGCCCTGCCGCAGGCGGCGATCCTCGCCCGCGTCACCCGCTCGGCGCTGATCGACGTGCTGAACGAGGACTATATCCGCACAGCCCGCGCCAAGGGCCTGCCTTACCGCGCCGTTCTATGGCAGCACGCGCTGCGCAACGCGATGATCCCGGTGCTCACCATCCTCGGCCTGCAATTCGCCTTCCTGCTGGCCGGCACCATCATCATCGAAAACGTCTTCTACCTGCCGGGTCTCGGTCGCCTCGTCTTCCAGGCGATCACCCAGCGCGACTTGATCGTGGTGGAGAGTGTCGTGATGCTGCTGGTCGCCGCCGTCATCGCTGTCAACCTCATCGTCGACCTGTCCTACGCAATCGTCGATCCGCGCCTCAGAGGCCGCGAATGACGCTGCCTGTCGATGTCTCAAGGGAGAAACCGGAGCGGCTTGTCGCCAGGGCCTTCGCCAACCGCTCTTTCGTGATCGGCTTTGTGATTGCGGTGTCCGTCGTCGCCATGGCGCTGCTGTCGTTTTTCTGGACGCCATTCGATGTGACAAAACTGGTCATCGCCGACAAGACGCAGGCGCCGTCCCTCACGCACTGGTTCGGCACCGATCATTTCGGCCGCGACATCCTGTCCATGGTCATGGTTGGCGCGCGCAATTCCATCGCCGTGGCGCTGGTGGCGGTCGGCATCGGCATGGGCATCGGCGTTCCGCTGGGCTGCCTCGCCGCCGCGCGCGGCGGCTGGCTGGACGAAATCGTCATGCGGCTGAACGACCTTGTCTTCGCCTTCCCTGCCCTGCTCTCCGCCATCATGATCACCGCGATCTTCGGACCCGGCGCAGTCAACGCCATCATCGCCATCGGCATCTTCAACATTCCCGTCTTCGCGCGCGTTTCCCGCGCCGGCGCGCTCGCCATCTGGCCGCGCGAATACATCCTCGCAGCGCGAGCCGCCGGCAAGAACCGCACGCTGATCACGCTTGAACATGTCCTGCCCAACATCGCCACGCTGCTTCTGGTGCAGGGCACCATCCAGTTCGCGCTCGGCATCCTCGCCGAGGCCAGCCTGTCCTATGTCGGCCTCGGCTCGCAGCCGCCGATGCCGAGCTGGGGCCGCATGCTGTTCGAAGCACAGACCCGCATGGCCATCGCGCCGTGGATGGCGATCTTCCCCGGCATGGCCATCGTCGTCACCGTGCTGGGCCTCAATCTGCTCGGCGACGGCATCGCCGATATCCTCGACCCTAAATCGCGGCGGCGTTCATGAGCCCGCCCAAAGGTCTGCTCCAGATCGAGAACCTGTCCCTCGAGATCGGCGGCGTACCGGTGCTGAAGGACGTGGACCTTGCCATCGAGCGCGGCGAGGTGATGGGGTTGGTCGGCGAATCCGGCTCTGGCAAGTCGATGACGGCGCTGACGATCATGCAGTTGCTGCCCCACGCCGCCCGCGCCAGGGGCAGCGTCATCTTCGACGGCATCGACATTCTTGCCGCGACCGAAGACCAGATGTGCGCCCTGCGCGGCGACGATATCGGCATGGTCTTTCAGGAGCCGATGACGGCGCTCAATCCGGTCAAGACCATCGGCGGGCAAGTGGCGGAGGGCATACGCTGGCACACCCGCGTCTCGCGCGCCGAGGCCGAGGATCGTGCCCGTCAAATTCTCGACCGGGTCGGCCTGCCGGAAGCGAAGTTCCCGCTGTCGCGCTATCCGCACGAACTGTCCGGCGGCCAGCGCCAGCGCGTCGTCATCGCCATCGCCTGCGCGCTGAAGCCGAAGCTGCTGATCGCCGACGAGCCAACCACGGCGCTCGACGTCGTGCTGCAGGCGCAGATCCTCGACCTTTTGCGCGATCTCGTCGCCGAGAACCGCATGGGCCTGCTGCTGATCTCGCACGACCTCGCCGTCGTCACCGAAATGGCCGACCGCATCACCATCCTGCGGCACGGCGAGGTGATGGAAGCCGGCGAAACGGCCCGCGTGCTGTCGGAGCAAGAACATCCCTACACACGTCAACTGGCGCAGGCCTCGATGCATGTGCCGAGGCGGAAAGAGACGGCAATCGGCAGATGGGCAATCGGCAGTCGGGAAGGTTCGGATAATGTCCGATTGCCGACTGCCGACCTGCCGACTGCCATTCCTCTCCTCTCCGTCCAGTCCATCTCCCGCCTCTACCCCGGCCGCCGCACTTCGCTCTTCCGCCGCGATGCGCCGGTGCATGCCGTCGACGATGTGTCGTTCACCATTGCCCCTGGCCAGTCAGTCGCCCTTGTCGGCCGCTCAGGCTGCGGCAAGTCCACCCTCGCCCGCATGATCCTCGCCCTGGACAAACCGTCATCCGGCGAAATCCGCTTTCGCGGCGAGACGATCACCGGCAGGTCGGAGGCCGATCTCAAACCGGCCCGGCGCGACATGCAGGTCGTGTTCCAGGACCCTTACGGCTCCTTCGATCCGCGCCAGAAGGTGGAGAAGCTTGTCGCCGAGCCCCTGCATCTTCTGGAAGCACAGCCTTCGCCCGCCGAGCGGCGCGACATGGTGGTCCACGCGCTGCGCGAAGTCGGCTTGTCCGAAACCGATCTCAACAAATACCCGCACGAATTTTCGGGCGGACAGCGCCAGCGCCTTTCCATCGCCCGCGCCCTGATCACCCGGCCCAGACTGATCGTCGCCGACGAGCCGGTCTCGGCGCTCGACGTTTCGATCCGCGCGCAGGTGCTCGACCTCTTCGCCGATCTCAACGACCGGCTGGGGGTTGCGTATCTCTTCATCACCCACGACCTGACGGTGGCGCGGGCCATAACAGACGAGGTCATGGTCATGCATGACGGGCGGATCGTCGAACGAGGACCCACCCCCTCGGTGCTGGACAGTCCGCGTTCGGAAGCCGCCCAGGCGCTGGTCGCGGCCGCGCCCGATCTCCATCGCGCGCTGGCCAAAAAGATACGGGAACAGGGGTGAGTGGCGAACTACGGCTCGGTCGGCGCTCTCACCGCATCGACCGGGCTGATATCCAGAAGCTCCAGCGTCCGGCGCAGCAATCTCACCTCGTTCTCCGCCAGGTGACGATCGGCCTTGGCGATTTCCGCCATGTGCCGCGCCAGCAGCCGGCGGCGCTCGATGTCCAGCCCACGGAACATGGCGATCGCCTGCGAACCGGTCGTCTCGTAACCGAAGTCGTTCAGATACTCGACGACCCCGTCCATGCTCTCTGCGGAGATACCGAACGACTCCGCGCAGATGCGCCGCAACGTCTCCATTTCGTTCTCGCTGACAGAGCCGTCCGCCAGGATCATCCGGAACAGCATCAGCAGTTCGGCCGAAAGCACGGGATCCTCGGCCACCTTGCGGACGCCGGGATCGCCGTCGAGCGCGGCGCGTATCTGGTCTAGCAATGCGATGGCCATGCGTGTCCCCCATGGAAGCTGGTCCGATAGTTAGCGCCAAATCGGCCTTGCGCAAAAGGGGTGGCTGTGGTCGAACGCCTTATCCCGCAGGCAGCGCAGCCTTTACCCGAACATGTTCGATCTTACCCTCCAGACCGTGGCCTTGCTGGCGTTTGCCGCCTTCTGCGCCGGTTTCATCGATTCCATCGCCGGCGGTGGCGGACTGGTCACCGTGCCGGCGCTGCTGCTGGCCGGCCTTTCGCCGGTCGAGGCGCTTGGCACCAACAAATTGCAGGGCCTGTTCGGCTCAGGCTCTGCGACGCTCGCTTATGCCTCGAAGGGGCAGGTCAATCCGCGCCGCCAGCTTCCCTCCGCCCTTCTCTGCTTTGCCGGCAGCGCCATTGGCGCCCTGGCCGCCACCGTGGTTCCCGGCGAAGTCCTCAGTGCAGCTCTCCCCATAGTCCTGATCGCCATTGCGATCTATTTCGCCGTCAAGCCCAACATGGGCGATGTCGACAGAGCCGAGCGCCTGTCGCCCTTCCTGTTCGGGCTCACCGTGGTGCCTGTCATCGGCTTCTATGACGGGCTGTTCGGGCCGGGCGCCGGCTCGTTCTACATGCTCGCCTTCGTGGCGCTGGCGGGCTACGGCGTGCTCAAGGCTACGGCCCACACCAAGCTGCTCAATTTCGCTTCCAATCTCGGCGGTTTCGCCGTGTTCGCCGCTGTCGGCGTCATTCATTGGAAGATCGGCCTGATGATGGGCGTTTGCCAATTCCTCGGTGCCCGCGTCGGGGCCCTGCTGGCCGTGCGTATCGGCGCCCGGCTGATCAAGCCGCTGCTGGTGCTGGTCTGCGTGGCGCTGGCGATCAAGCTGCTTTCCGATCCGCAAAACCCGCTGCGCACCGCCATTGGTGTGTGATCCGGTAGGCTGGTATCATGGTGCCGCATCGAATCACGATGCGGAGGAGGCAATGATGAATCTCAGTGCACCTAAGCAGATCGTTTTCATCATAACCGTCATCATCGCGGTCATCGCGTTGCTGATGGCGTTCGGTATTTTCAGTCTCGGCGCGTTGTCCGCCTTCTGGGTCATGACCATCGCCTATGTCGTGCTGGCGGTCGCCTGCCTGATCCGCGGCGCCTAAATCTCCACCTCGGAGCCGAAGCGCCGGCGCGGCTGTATGTGGCCGGCGCTTCGATCCGAACTTAGCGGGCCAGCGAAAAAATCGCCTCGCAGTCGAGATGTTCCTCGAGCTGCGCCGCGATGCGGTCCAGCGCATCCTCCACCCCTTGACGGTAGTCGATGCCGCCGCCCTTGACCCCAAGGCTTTCGAGAAACTTGGCGCGGAAGGCATCGGCGCCGAACAATCCGTGCAGATAGGTGCCGAACACCTTGCCGTCGGCCGAAACCGCGCCGTCCTCCACCCCGTTGATCAGCGTCCCCGGTCTGGCGCAATCCGGCCCGAAGGTGCGGCCGAGGTGAATTTCATAGCCTGCCAATGGCAGGCCTAACGGCACCGAGCTTGCCGTGACCTCCCGCACGGTCTTTTCCGGCTCCATCACCGTTTCGACATCGAGCAATCCCAGACCCGGCGCCTCAGCAGCCCCGCCTTCGATGCCATGCGGGTCATGCACCGTGCGGCCCAACATCTGGAACCCGCCGCAAAGGCCGACGACATGACCGCCGCGCTTCACATGGGCGGCAAGGTCCCGGTCCCAGCCATTCTCGCGAAACCGCAACAGATCGCCGATCGTCGACTTGGAGCCAGGAATGACCACCAGTCCCGCATCCGTGGGCAACGGGTCGCCGGGCGGGACGAACACCACCTCCACCTGCGGTTCGGCGCGCAGCGGATCGAGGTCGTCGAAATTCGCGATGCGCGACAGCATCGGCACAGCCACCTTGAGCGCGCGCTTCTCGCCCTTGGCCAAGCGCTCCAGCACGACGGAATCTTCCGACGGCAATCGGGCCGCCGCATCCAGCCACGGCACCACGCCGAAACACCGCCAGCCGGTGAAACCATCGATGGCTTTGATGCCTTCATCGAACAGCGAGACGTCGCCGCGAAACTTGTTGATGATGTAGCCCGCCACCATGCGCCGGTCCTCGTCCGGCAGGATGAGATGGGTGCCGGCCAGCGAGGCGATGACGCCGCCGCGGTCGATGTCGCCGACCAGGACGACCGGCACGTCTGCCCGCGTGGCGAAGCCCATATTGGCAATGTCGCGGCTGCGCAAATTGACCTCGGCCGGCGAGCCCGCGCCTTCGACGATCACCAGATCGGCCCCTTCGCCAACCCTCGACCATGAATCCAGCACCGCTTCCATCAGCTTCGGCTTCAGCGCCTGATAGTCGCGCGCCCGCGCCTCGCCGGCCATTTTTCCCTGCACGACGACCTGCGAGCCGATATCGGTCTGCGGCTTCAGCAGCACCGGGTTCATGTGGACGGTGGGCTCGACCCCGCAGGCCAGTGCCTGCAGCCACTGCGCCCTACCGATTTCACCCGCCCCGGCCTGCCCCGGTATGGCAGCCACGGCGGCATTGTTGGACATGTTCTGCGGCTTGAATGGCCTGACCGCCAGACCGCGCTTTCTGGCAGCCCGGCACAGGCCGGCCACCAGCACGCTTTTGCCGACATCCGATCCCGTGCCCTGCAGCATGACCGCCCGCGCCATCGCTAGATCCCTGCCCTGACGGCGGCCCCAAGCGATGGTCCGATGTTGAAAATTGTCGTCACTGAAAGGCTCCGGGTCTTCATTTTTGCACAGCCGCTTCGCAGATGGTCGGATTGCGCGATGGCATCATTGGTCTAGATTGCGGAATGCGCATAGCCCAAAACGACATTTCGGGAGGACGTCATGGATAGCGCGGTTCAAGCGGCCGGCGGCCAGTTCGAGCTCAACGAGGACCAGCGGGCCATCCAGACAATGGCGCAGGATTTCGCCGCCGAGCGCGTTGCCCCCCATGCGCTCGAATGGGACCGCGACAAGCACTTTCCGACCGACGTCATCCGCGAAACAGGCCCGCTCGGGCTGGGCGGCATCTATGTGCGCGACGATGTCGGCGGCTCCGGCCTCGGCCGCCTCGACGCGGTGCTGATCTTCGAAGCGCTCGCACATGCCTGCCCGGCGTTCTCCTCCTTCATCTCCATCCACAACATGGCGGCATCGATGATCGACCGCTTCGGCAATGAGGAGCAGCGCCAGCGCTTCCTGCCGAAGCTGACCTCGATGGAATGGCTGGCCAGCTACTGCCTGACCGAGCCCGGCTCCGGTTCCGACGCGGCGGCGCTGAAGACCAGGGCGGTGCGCTCGGGCGGCAACGGTTCGGACTATGTGCTGAACGGCGCCAAGCAGTTCATTTCCGGCGCCGGCGACAGCGACGTCTACATCGCCATGGTCCGCACCGGCGCGGAAGGCCCGAAAGGCATCTCCACCGTCGTCGTCCCGAAGGATGCGCCCGGCCTCTCCTTCGGCGCCAATGAGCACAAGATGGGCTGGCACATGCAGTCGACCCGCCAGGTCATCTTCGAGGACTGCAAGGTGCCGGCGGAAAACCTGCTCTCGACCGAGGGCGCTGGCTTCGGCATTGCCATGGCGGGCCTCGATGGCGGCAGGCTCAACATTGCCGCCTGTTCGCTCGGCGGCGCGCAGTCGGCCCTCGACAAGGCGCTTGCCTATACGGCCGAGCGCAAGGCATTCGGCTCCGCGTTGAACCAGTTCCAGGCGCTGCAGTTCAGGCTCGCCGACATGGAGACAGAACTCCAGGCTGCGCGCATCTTCCTCTACGCGGCGGCCTCGAAGCTCGACGCCAAGGCCCACGATGCCTCGAAATGGTCGGCCATGGCCAAGCGCTTCGTCACCGACACCGGCTTCGAAATCGCCAACCAGGCTTTGCAGCTTCTTGGCGGCTACGGCTATCTGCATGACTACGGCATCGAGAAACTGGTGCGCGACCTGCGCGTCCATCAGATCCTCGAAGGCACCAACGAGATCATGCGCGTCATCATCGCACGGCAATTGATTGGGCGGCAGTAAGCAATCGGGAAATTCCAACTGCCAACTGCCGACTGCCCCTACTGGAGGAACCAATGACCACCATCGCCTTCATCGGCCTCGGCAATATGGGCAATCCCATGGCTGCAAATCTGGTCAAGGCCGGACACGCGGTGCAGGGCTTCGACCTGATGCCGGAAAACCTGACCGTAGCGCGCGAGCAAGGCATCACCGTCATGGCCAATGCGACGGCCGCGGTGAAGGGCGCGGAGGTCGTCATCACCATGTTGCCAGCCGGTAAGCATGTGCTGTCCGTCTACGAAGACATCGCGTCGAAAGCAGAAAAAAGTGCGCTGTTCATCGATTCCTCGACCATCGATGTCGAATCCGCCCGCAGGGCTCATGCGATCGCCAAAAAGCACGGCCTGCTTTCGATCGACGCGCCGGTTTCAGGCGGCACGGTAGGCGCCGCAGCCGCCACCCTTACCTTCATGGCCGGCGGTGCGGTGGAGGCCTTCGCGGTTGCGGAGCCGGTTCTGAAGCCGATGGCCCGGCGGATCGTCCATTGCGGCGAAGATGGCGCCGGCCAGGCAGCCAAGATTTGCAACAACATGATCCTCGGAATCTCGATGATCGGCGTCGCCGAGGCCTTCGTGCTGGCCGAAAAGCTCGGCCTGTCGCATCAGGCGCTTTTCGATGTCGCCTCCACCTCTTCCGGCCAGTGTTGGGCGCTCACCACCAACTGCCCGGTCCCGGGGCCGGTGCCGGCTTCGCCCGCCAACAGGGATTACAGGCCGGGTTTTGCCGCGGCGCTGATGCTCAAGGATTTGAAGCTCAGCCAGGAGGCCGCCCAGGGCGCTGGCGCGGTGACGCCGCTCGGTGCCGAAGCCACGCAGCTTTATGCGCTCTTCGCAGCGCAAGGACTGGGCGGCGAAGATTTCTCCGGCATCATCAATTTCCTGCGCGGCGACAGGTGACGCCGACAGGCAGAAACGCTCGCCGCCGCTTCGACCACAAAAAGCCTATATTTAGGTTTGCTTAAGCTCTCGATAACCCCACGGTAACGATGTGCCTGTAGAACGGAACGCGAGGCGGATTTCCGCCCGGCGCTCCGGATCAGGTCTCGCGTCCCGGAGCCAGGTTTTAGTACTCGAGTAAAAAGTGCCATGCGTATTTGGCAAAGCCGCGTTCCTAACGGAGCGCGGCTTTTGCATTTGAGTTGTCGTCACTTCGGTGACAGGCGACGATAATTCGCGTTGACGGCCCGGCTGGCAGGGCCAAGTGCGGCAAGGATGGAACGCTCAGCTGCGACACCGCTGATCAGCGCCGGTGTCTTGCCGGCGAAAACATCCGTCCAGAAATCCGCGGCGGATTGGACCAGCGACAGTTGTGCTGCGACCACGCCCTGCGCGAAAGCCGCATTCTTCTCCAGGATGGCGCGCCGGGCTTCCTTGCCCATGCCATGAACACCCCCATTCTCCGCCGCCATCAGCGGTATGCGCATGGCCATCACCATGGGCGTCAGCATCAAGCTCCCGGCAATGGCTGCACGGTCCGCCTTGCGGATTTTTCGTACTGTCATGGAAATTCCCCTGGCGACCGCTATCGGGCGCGCCTTTAAACGCGTCGTAAGGAGGAACGTTCCGCCGGGGTTGCAGCGCACGCACTTGTCACGGCCCGTTGCGTGGCCGCACAAGCAATGGACGGCATCCAGCAGGAAACATCATGTCGTTTTGCTCGCCCTTCTAGTCGCCGCTTCCGCACTGGGCGCGCCGGGCGCAGTCCATTATCAGCCGCGAAGCGTCCGGTTTCCGAGGTGTTCATGAGCGCCGAACTGCATTCTGTCGAACCGGCACTTGCTGCCGACCGCAACCGGCGCGGCGGCCGCGCCGGCAAGCGCTCCAGCGGCGCCGGCGCCTTCGAACAGCCGCCTTTCCGGCAGCTCAGGAACCCTTTGACGCCCACGAAATTCGTCTCCGACGACGAACTGGAGTCGATCCACCTCGCCTCCCTGCGCGTCCTGCGGGAAATCGGCGTCGACGTGCTGCACGACGAGGCCCGTCGCATCATGAAGGCGCATGGCGCAGACTTACGCGACGGCTCCGACCGCGTGCGTTTCGACAGCGACATGATCCTCGAACTGATCGCGCATTGCCCGGCGGAATTCACGCTGCACGCGCGCAACCCCGCTCACAATGTCCGCATGGGCGGCGACAACGTCATCTTCTCGCAGATGGCTTCGGCACCCAACTGTTCTGACAAGGAGGGCGGCCGCCGTGCCGGCAACCAGCCGGACTTCCGCAACCTGGTGAAGCTCGGGCAGATGCACAACATCCTGCATGTAACCGGCGGCTACCCGGTCGAGCCTGTCGATATCCACCCGTCGATCCGCCATCTCGAATGCCTGCGCGATTTCGTGGTGCTGACCGACAAGGCCTTTCACGCTTATTCGCTCGGGCTGGAGCGCAATCTCGACGGCATCGAGATCGCCCGCATCGGCCGCGGCATCTCGCGTGAGCAGTTGCTGGAAGAGCCGTCGCTCATCACCATCATCAACACCAATTCGCCGCTCAAGCTCGACGTCCCGATGATGGAAGGCATCATCCAGATGTCGTCAGCCGGACAGGTGGTGGTCGTCACCCCCTTCACCCTGTCGGGCGCCATGGCGCCCGTCACCATCGCCGGCGCGCTGGTGCAGCAGAACGCCGAGGCGCTCGCCGGCATCGCCTTCACGCAGATGGTGCGCAAGGGCGCGCCGGTCGGCTATGGCGGCTTCACCTCCAATGTCGACATGAAATCCGGCGCGCCGGCCTTCGGCACGCCCGAATACATGAAGGCGCAGCTCGTCGGCGGCCAGCTCGCCCGCCGCTATCGACTTCCTTACCGCACTTCGAATGTCTGCGCCGCCAACGCAGTGGATGCGCAGGCTGCCTATGAAAGCGTCTTTTCCCTGTGGGGCTGCATCCAGGGCGGCGGCAATTTCATCAAGCACGCTGCCGGCTGGCTTGAGGGCGGGCTGACCTGTTCCTACGAAAAGACCATTCTTGACATCGATCTTTTGCAGATGGTGACGGAATTCCTGACACCGCTGGACCTGTCGGAAGACGCGCTCGCCATCGACGCCATCCGTGACGTCGGCCCCGGAGGCCATTTCTTCGGCACGCCGCACACGCAGTCGCGCTACAAGAATGCCTTCTATGCACCGATCCTGTCGGACTGGCGGAACTTCGAAACCTGGAGCGAGCACGGCGCGCCAACCGCCTTCGAGAAGGCCAACCGCATCTGGAAGGAGCGGCTGGCCATGTATGAGGAACCCTATCTCGACCCGGCGATCCGCGAGGAACTCGACGCCTTCGTGGAGAAGCGAAAAGCCGAAGGCGGCGCTCCGACGGATTTCTAAAACTCGGATCACCATCAGCGCAATTCCGGAATCATTGTCTCCACATACGGACCCATCCCCATGAAATCCCATGCAAAAGCGGTTGTCATCGGCGGCGGTGTCGTCGGCTGCTCGGTTCTTTATCATCTCGCCAAGGCCGGCTGGACCGATGTCGTCCTTATCGAGCGCTCGGAACTGACCTCCGGCTCGTCCTGGCACGCCGCCGGCGGCTTCCATACGCTGAACGGCGACCCCAACGTCGCCAAGCTGCAGGCCTACACCGTGCAGCTCTACAAGGAGATCGAGGAGCTTTCCGGCCAGTCCTGCTCGCTGCACCTGACCGGCGGCGTGATGATGGCCGATACGCCGGAACGCATGGACTTTCTGCGCCTCGCCCACGCCAAGGGCCGCTATCTCGGCATGGACACCGAGCTTATCACGCCATCGGAAGCCAAGGCGATGTTCCCGCTGATGGACGAGACCAACTTCGCCGGCGCCATGTGGGACCCGGTCGAGGGCCATCTCGATCCGTCCGGCACGACCCACGCCTACGCCAAGGCGGCGAAAAAGCTGGGCGCGGAAATCGTGCTGCGCAACCGCGTCATCGAGTTGACCCAGGAGCCGGACGGCACCTGGAATGTCGTCACCGAACAGGGAACGATCAAGGCCGAGCATGTCGTCAATTGCGGCGGCCTGTGGGCGCGCGAGATCGGCCGCATGGTCGGGCTGGAACTGCCGCTGCTTGCCATGGAGCACATGTATCTGCTGACCGAGCCGATGCCGGAAGTCGAGGCCTTCAACAAGGAAACCGGCCGCGAAATGGTCGGCGTGCTCGACTTCAAGGGCGAGATCTACACGCGTCAGGAACGCAATGGCGTACTGCTCGGCACTTATGAGAAGGCCTGCAAACCGTGGTCGCCGGTCGACACGCCATGGGATTTCGGCCACGAGCTGCTGCAGCCGGACATCGACCGCATCGCGCCTTCGCTGGAGATCGGCTTCAAGCATTTCCCCGGCATCGAGAAAGCCGGCATCAAGCAGATCATCAACGGCCCCTTCACCTTCGCGCCGGACGGCAACCCGCTGGTCGGCCCGGTGCAGGGCCTGACCAATTTCTGGTGCGCCTGCGCCGTCATGGCCGGCTTCTCGCAAGGCGGCGGCGTCGGGCTGGCGCTGTCCAACTGGATGGTCCATGGCGATCCGGGCTTCGATGTCTGGGGCATGGATGTGGCGCGCTGGGGCGAATGGGCGACGCTGCGCTACACCAACGCCAAGGTGCGCGAAAATTATTCACGGCGATTCTCGATCCGCTTTCCCAATGAGGAACTGCCGGCGGCCCGGCCGGCGCAAACCACCCCGCTCTACGACACGATGGTGGCGCAGAACGCCGTCATGGGCGACAGCTGGGGCCTCGAAACGCCATTGTGGTTCGCGCCGAAAGGCACTGAGCCGAAGGATATCGTCTCCTTCCACCGCTCCAACGATTTCGAGCATGTCGGCAACGAGGTGCGCGCCACGCGCGAGCGGGTCGGCGTGACCGAGATCGCCAATTTCGCAAAATATGAAGTCAGCGGAACGGGTTCGGAGGATTTCCTGAATCGCTTGATGACCAACAGGATGCCGAGGGCCGGCCGCATCGTGCTGACGCCGATGCTCAACGAGTTCGGCAGGCTGATCGGCGATTTCACCATCGCCAAGGCAGGCGAGGATCGCTTCATGATCTGGGGATCGTCGGCGGCCGCGAAATATCATATGCGCTGGTTCGAAAAGCACCTGCCGAAGGATGGGTCGGTTCGCATCCACCGTTTCGACCAGACGCTGGTCGGCCTTTCCATCGCCGGGCCGAAATCCCGCGACCTGCTTCGGAAGCTGGCCGATGTCGACGTCTCGACCGAGGCCTTCCGCTTCATGGATTTCCGCGAAATGGCGGTCGGCGGCGCGCCCTGCATGGTGAACCGCATCACCTATACCGGCGATCTCGGCTACGAGATCTGGATGCAGCCTGCTTATCAGCGGCTGGTCTATCAGGCGATCAAGCTGGCCGGCGAAGAGTTCGGCATCGTCGATTTCGGCATGCGCGCGCTGCTTTCCATGCGCCTGGAGAAGAATTTCCCCACCTGGTTCCGCGAGCTTCGGCCGATCTACGGACCGTTCGAAGGTGGCATGGACCGCTTCATCAAGCTGGACAAGAACGACTTCATCGGCCGCGAAGCGGCGGCAAAGGAACAGGCGGACGGCCCGAAGCTGCGCCGGGTTTCTTTCGTCGTGGATGCCGCTGACGCCGATGTCATGGGTGACGAGCCCATCTGGGCCAAGGTTTCCACCGACTACGGCACGATCGACCCGCCGCACGGCTATGGCGCCCCGCGTTTCGACGCAGCCGGCAAGGAGGTGCGCACCTCGAAGGCGGCCGAAGGCGCCTCCGCGGTGCGCGGCATCGTCGATGGCGACTGGCGCGTGGTCGGATGGGTAACGTCCGGCGGCTATGCGCATTTCGTGCAGAAATCCATGGCCCAGGGCTACATCCCCGCGGCCTTGGCGGACGACGAAAGCGCCGGCCGGTTCGAGATCGAAATCCTCGGTCATCGCCGCCCGGCCCGCATCAACGTCGAGCCGCTTTTCGATCCTGCCGGGGACAAGATGCGCGCCTGACAGAGTATCTGGATGTAAGGACGATTGTGCGGCCTCGCCGGTCGTGCTTATAGAGCCGTCATGCAGGCGGCTTGGGCGCAAAAATATCTTCCCGCACATGTGGCGCGGGCAAACTGGCTGGCTGAGGGCCGCGTCGGATCTATCAGTGCGGTGTTCGTAGCGCTCGCGGCCTATTTCCTGATCCAGATCGTCATCATGACGGCGCTCTCGCACATCGTCGGCACCGGCGTCGGCGTCGATGATGCCGAACAGCTCATGTATATGGGCGAGTTGCGCGCCGGCTATGGCGGTTCGCAGCCGCCTCTATACAGTTGGTTTGCCTGGACGGTGGCGCAGATATTCGGCCCGACCGTGCTGACGTTGAAGATCGTCAAATATGCGATGGTCTTCACCGGCCTGGCTTCGATTGTGCTGGCTGTCCTGCGCATGGGATATTCGCGGCACACCGCCCTGACGGCCATGTTCGGCGTGGCGCTGTTCCCGCAGATTTTGTGGGAAATGCAGCACACGCTGTCGCACTCGGTGGCGGTGTTCTGCTTCTGCTCGCTGCTTCTCCTGGCCTTCGTCGAACTGGTGCAGCGGCGCACGACACCCGCCTATGCCGCTTTCGGGCTGGCCTTGGCGGCGGCAATCCTGGCCAAATACAACGATCTTTTCCTGATCGGCGCCCTGCTCGCGGCAGCGCTGTCGCTGCCGTCCATCCGGCCCGCGATCATGGACCGGCGAATCCTGCTCAGCGTCGCGATCGCCCTGCTGGCCTGCGCGCCGACGCTCTATTGGAATCTCAGCCATCCCGAGGAATTCCTGTCGCGCGGCTACAAGTTCGGCATTGGCGCCAGCGGCGGACCATTGACCGTCGCACTGGCCGGCATCGGCGAATATGCCGAAGCCATCGTCAACTTCTCGCTGCTGCCGGTCGCCGTGTTCGGACTGGTCAGCCTGGCTTGTGGCATTTCCGGTTTCCGCGTCACCGGCCCGGCACGCGACATGGAAAGGCTGCTGTGGCGAACCTTGGCAGTCGGCGTGGGCGTCGTCCTGATACTCGTGCTGGCCAGCGGCGCAACCGCTTTCCGTGACCGCTGGATGCTGCCGATCCTGCTGTTTCTTCCGCTCGCCATGGCCATGCGCATGGAGCGTCTCGGCGAAAAGGGCCGCACCGCGCAGATCGCGGTCATCTGCCTGGCGGCAGGCGCGGCCCTGCTGGTCATGCCCTTCACCTGGTACATCCATCTTCATGGCGGCTCGGACCGAAGCAGCATCGCCCGCATGGATTATTCCACGCTCTACCGCGACCTGACGGCCGACGGCCCGATCAACACGGTCATCGCGGACTGGCACTGGATCGGCAATCTGCGGCTGGCCGATCCGGACCTGGTCATCATGTCGACCGAGGTCCCGGGCTTTGCCGAACGGCTGCGGGAGCCGGCACGTCTGCTGTCGCTCGACCGGCCGGAGCCGCGCGGCGACATCGTCGACCGCATCCGCCGGGCTGGCTACGAACTGGCTGGCCCGCCGCGTGAGCTCACTGTTCCGATGCTGTTCACCTGGGACCGGGAGAAGAAGGAACGCCGCGTTTTCGTTGCCGACATCAAGAAATCGGTTGCGGCGCCGGCCGGATCGGCGCCAGCAGCTTCGCCAACAGCGGCTCCGGCGTCCTAGTTATCTCCCCACAACAGCCGTTGGGTCACTCTAGCGCCGCCAGCACCTCCCGCGAGACCGCGACGACCTCAGCAGGTATCGCTGCCGCCGCGATATAGGGCAGGCCCTTGCGCCGCGCCGTCCAGCCCACAACCGCAAGCGCCTTTGCCGCCGGCTCGAAACGTTGCGCCATCGCCCAGCTACGGCAATCGATGGCGGCGACATCGGCGTCGCCCTGCGCCACCGCGCGGATGGACGCCCGATGGCCGCCGCTTTCCGATCGGCTGGCGAACAGGTCGAGGCTTTCGCCCAGGGCGTCAAGGTCGCGCGTCAGCGCCAGGATGCCGGACATGGAGTCCACGCTGTTGTAGATGAAGCGTTGGCTGCGCAGCAGGTGAATTGGGATGAATCGGGCACCGTCGGCAGGCGCCCCGACACCCTCCCCCTTGTGGGGGTCCGAAGGACGGGCGAGACCCGTGGCTCGCCCCGGAAAGTCGGCGAGGGTGCTTTGCGCAGCAAAGGTCTTGAGGCGGGGTGGGGGTGACGCCAGTGACGCACCCGCACCCCGTTCGGCTTCGTTGTCCGACCCTCCCCACAAGGGGGAGGGTAAAGTGCGCCGCATCACGATCGCGCTCGAATAAAACACCCCCTGCCCGCCTTCAAAGGCCGAATAGTCCGGCTGGCCCAACAGCTGAACATGCCGGGCGAGGCCAAGCTCCATCGGCCCCCAGCAGGTCTGGGCGAACAGCAGCACTCGATGGCGCCAGAGCGTCGGATAGTCGAGTTCATCGGGCGGCAGCGTCGCCGGGTCTGGCGCGATGACCTCGCCGGACGCATCGCGGATACCGCCCGGCACCGGCGGCATGTCGGCATTACGGCGGACGAGCTGCTCCGGCGCATCGACGCCGGCCTGGCGCAGACTGTCGCGCAGCCGCGCCCATTCGGCGTCGATCTCGGCCCGCACCTCCGGCCAGTCATACATGGGCAGCGCGGCAATGAATTCACTCATGCCGCGATCTGACAATGTTGGAAGGGAGCGCGCAAGGCCGTGCTTCGGCGACAGCCGAGCCTATTCTTTCGGCGGCTCGGCCGGAACCGGCGCCGTGCCGAGACCATGAACGTTGCGGGCGCGCACGCGCGGCTTGAATGCCCTGCCCCGCTCGGCGACGCGGCGCAGAACCGGGTGGACCACCGGCTCTTTCGTCTTGAAGGCGTAGGCTTTGAGAAGCGCCAGATAATTCGGATAGACATAGCCGTTGTTGGCCCGCAGCCAGCCCTCACGATCGGCGTGGAAAAGACGCGGCAGCCTGTACCAGGCGACGGTCGGTTTCTTGTGGTGGACGAAATGCAGATTGTTGTTGAGGAACAGCAACGACAGCGCCGAGCGCTCGACGATCACCGTCCGGCCCTCCGGGTTCTCGGACCACTGATGCTCGGCAAAGGTGCGGATGGCGATGAGCGATTGCCCGAACCACACCGGCACCAGCAGATAAAGCCAGAGCGGAATGCCGAAGCCGAACTGCACAACCAACAACACCACGGCCAGGCCCACGAGATGAAGAAGCCAGGCGCGGCCGATCACAGCGTCGCCGGCGGCGATCTGCTTCGCATCGTCCATATAGAAGCCGGTCGCCGACAGCCACGGCCCGAGGAAGAAACGGCCGACCATCGTATTGTTGGCGCGCAGCAGCGCCTTCATCCAGCGCGGCATGTCGTTGTGATGCCACAGGGCCTGATAGTAGCTCTCCGGATCGTCCAGCGGATCGGTCAGCCGTTCGTCGGCGTGATGGCGCAGATGCAGCGTCTTGAAGCGGCGGAACGGCCACACGACACCGAGCGGCAGGAAGACGAACGCCTCGTTGACCAGCGCGTTGCGCGTCGGATGGCCATGCAGCACCTCATGAACCAGCGAGGATTGCAGCGCCACCGTTAGCGTCATGACAACGAGCGCCATCAGAGGATGGGACGGCCACAGATACAGGCCAGCGGCAAACCAGATGCCGTAACAAGCAAGGGCGAGCATCACCGTCGGCCATTCGACCGTGCCCTGCCGTCCATGCCTGTCTTGTAGCTGTGCCATTTGTCGACTGCTGTTCTGCCTGCGGAACCGATTCGAGTTCCTGACAGCATTGTGTCAGCAGGGTTGCCTCATCAGCAACGCGATAATGCGCACAAAATGTTGTGATTGCGCATGTTAAGCCTCAAATGTTATCTTTAGTAAACAAGAGGAAGATTCATTTGTGGTGAAAGTCGCCACCAGACCTGCCTCACGCAAATCTATCCTCTCAAAGAGGTGATTCTGAAATGGACAAACGAGACCTGTCGGCCGTCTTCCGGGATCGGCTCAAGCTGCTCCTGACACGATCCGATCTCAATCAGTCGAGTTTCGCCGCCGCGGTCGGGATCGATCGTTCCGCCCTGTCGCAACTGCTGTCGGGCGCATCGACCCGCCTGCCCCGCGCCGAAACGCTGCTCAACATCGCCGCACAGTTCAAGGTGTCGCTCGACTGGCTGCTTGGCCTCAGCCAGGATGAAGGCGTCACCGGCGAAATCCGCGAAAGCCTGGAAATCGAGGAGGCTGCGGGCGGTTTCGACCGAACCCTGCTGGCCAGGTGGCATGCCGAGGCGCTTGGCACCAAGATACGCTACGTGCCGGCCGGCATTCCCGATCTTCTGCGTACAGAAGCGCTGGTCGACTACGAGGCCGGCATCTCCAACAAAAGCGCCCAGGCGCAGGCGGTCGAGACGCAGTACCGCATCGACTACAACCGGCGGCCGGAGACCGACATGGAGGTCTGTATGCCGCGCCACACGCTGGAGATCTTCGCCCGCGGGCTTGGCGTCTGGAGCAACTTCCCCGCCGAGGACCGGCGCAGGCAGCTCCTGCACATGGCCGAACTGCTGGACGACCTCTACCCGACATTCCGCCTGTTTCTCTATGACGGGCGGCTGCGCTACTCGATCCCCTACACGATCTTCGGGCCCTATCGCGCCGCCATCTATGTCGGCGACATGTATCTGGTGTTGAACGCCACCGCGCCGATCCGCACGCTGACGGGACATTTCGACAATCTCATCCGCGCCGCCGACATAAATGCTCATGAATCGGCTGCCTTCGCGCTCAAGCTCGCGCAGACCGGATTCGACGTCTGACGCGCCGCACGACATTGACGTCATATAAAGGAATCTTTATATCCCACTCTCAACACCCAAACAGGGCCGCTTCTCATGACCAATCCGATCGATGCGCTGATCGCCGAAAAAGGCGTGCTTCTGGCTGATGGCGCCACCGGCACGAACCTTTTCGCCATGGGTCTCCAGGCAGGTGAAGCGCCGGAACTGCTGAACGAGACGGCGCCGGATACGATCACCGCGCTGCACCAGAATTTCGTCGATGCCGGCGCCGACATCATCCTCACCAATTCCTTCGGCGGCACCCGCCACCGGCTGAAGCTTCACGACGCGCAGGACCGCGTCTTTGCCCTGAACAAGCGCGCCGCCGAGATCGCCCGCGCAGTGGCCGACAAGGCCGGCCGCAAGGTCATCGTCGCCGGCTCGGTCGGCCCGACCGGGGAACTGCTGGTTCCGCTCGGCGCGCTGACCTATGAGGGCGCTGTCGAAGCCTTTGCCGAACAGATCGAAGGCCTGAAGGCTGGCGGGGCCGAAGTCGCCTGGATCGAAACGATGTCGGCTCCGGATGAAATCCGCGCCGCCGCCGAAGCCGCCATCAAGGTCGGCCTGCCCTACACCTACACCGGCTCGTTCGACACTGCGGGGCGCACAATGATGGGCCTGCTGCCCAAGGACATCCACGCCGTGGCGGATGGCCTGGCCGAAGCGCCGCTTGGCGTTGGCGCCAATTGCGGCGTGGGCGCGTCCGATATCCTGGCCTCGCTGCTCGACATGACCGAGGCCAGGCCGGAGGCCACCGTGATCGTCAAGGGCAATTGCGGCATTCCTGAATTCCGCGGCTCGGAAATCCACTATTCAGGCACGCCCGAACTGATGGGCGACTATGTGCGGCTTGCCGTCGATGCCGGCGCCACGATCATCGGCGGCTGCTGCGGCACGTCGTTCGAGCATCTGGCCGCGATGCGCAAGGCGCTGGACACCCATCACAAGGCGTCTCGGCCCACGGTCGAGACCATCGTCGAGCGCATCGGGCCGCTGCGCAACAAGGTGGCGACCGCCACCCCTTCGGAAAGCGGCGACGGCCGCCGCGAGCGGAGACGCTCGCGGGGCTGAAGGCGGTCAGGCTTTCTGGTTCAGCCAAGCTTGCTCAGGACGCGGTAGTAACGTTCATCCTGCTTCTCCAGCCAGGCATAGGCCCGCGGCCAACTTTTCGGATCGGTCACCGGCAGCGGATGGTTGATGAGGTAGCAACAGCCCTCATAGCCGCCGAGGCTGGCGCTGAGCGCTTGGCCGAGTTGAGGTTCGTGAACGGCCAGGCGATTGAGGGTCGTGCGATAGCGTTCCCCGCGCTGCCCCCGGACGAACAGGCCGACGCTTCGGTTCGTCAGGTAAAGCGAAATCACCAGATCGTCCGACACATGCCGCCAGCGCGAGTAAAGGCTGCCGCGCTCGATCGGAACCGGATGGCGATGAGTGATGTAGCCGTTCCAGAACGCCTTGATCTCCGGCGAAGAGATGGAGCGCAGCCCTCGGTGCGCTATGTCCCATTCGTCGAGTTTGCCATTCGACATTGTGTCGCCTGCCGTTCCACTGCCCGCAGGCAAAAGAAAGCAATCTTAGTCCAACACGGATCCCGATCACCAGAGCGGGATCAGTCGCCGTTTTCACCATAAGCGGAAATCACCGATTTTTGGTCGGCGCTGGCGCCGCCGTCGGACTGCAATTGCAGAACCGTATCCGAAACCGCCGGATTGTTGGCGAGCAGTTCCAGCGCCGCGTGAAAACGCTCGTTGTTGAGTGCCGACAGCGCCGCGTTCTTCGCGGTGCGGACGTCGTGACGCACGCTGCTGGTTCCAGATTGCGAGGCCGCCGGAGCTGCCCGCGATCCTTCGTCGGTTCGGACGGGCGCCCAAACCATGTTGCTGCCGATATGCAATTTTAATCCCTCAAAAGTCCCGACCACCCCGTTGTAGCACCGACAGGTTGCAAAGCCGTGCTGCCAATCCGCAAAACTTTAAGGAAAGGCCGGCAAGGTTTCTATTGCCGGCCTTTTCCACAGGATAGAGCGGATGGGCTAACGCTTGTCGCCGAGCGCCGCGGCCAGACGCACCAGCGAGAGAAACTCCGACCGGTAGCCGAACGGGTCGGCGCCCCGCGCAGCCGTGGCGATCTCGCTGATCCGGTCCCAGCCGAAACCGGCGGTGGCGTCCTCGTTGCGCAGCTTTTGGCCAAAGGCGGCCACCGCGACGGAGAAACGCTGGTCCGTGCCGGCGGCATCGAAGGACGGCACCTCGTTGGCCGCCGTCACCGGCGTCGTTATCAGCTTGGAAGCGTCTTCGCCGGGAAGCTTGTAGCGGATCTTGACGAAGGCATACTCGCCCGCGCCTGCCGCGCCGTTACTGACTGTGGAAGGCTTGCCATAGCGCAGATCGTCGATCTGCTGCGGCGCGCCCTTCGGCGTGATCTCGTAGATCGCGGTGACGGCATGGCCCGAACCGATTTCTCCCGCATCGACGCGGTCGTTGTTGAAGTCCTCGCGGTTCAGCGCCCGGGTCTCGTAGCCGACGAGGCGATATTCCGAGACCTTCTCCGGGTTGAATTCGACCTGGATTTTCACGTCGGCGGCGATGGTGAACAGCGTCGAAGACGCGTCTTCCACCAGCACTTTCTCGGCTTCCGCCAGCGTGTCGATGTAGGCGGCGGTGCCGTTGCCGTTCTGGGCGATGGTCTGCATCATCTGGTCGTTCAGATTGCCGCGCCCGAAACCGAACACCGACAGGAAGACGCCGGTCTTGCGCTCTTCCTCGATCAGCCGCTTCAACTCGTCGTCGTCGCTCTGGCCGACATTGAAATCGCCGTCGGTGGCGAGCATCACCCGGTTGACGCCGCCCTTGACGAAGGACTTCTCCGCCAGCCGGTAGGCTTCGCGGATGCCTGCCTCGCCGGCCGTCGAGCCGCCGGGCTTCAGCGTATCGATGGCGCGCAGGATCTTTTCCTTTTCCGATGCCTTGGTCGGCTCCAGCACCGTGCCGGCGTCACCCGCATAAGTGACGATGGAGACGGTATCGTCGGGGCCGAGCCTGTTGACCAGCAGACGGAACGCCGACTGCAGCAGCGGCAGCTTGTCCTGCTCGTTCATCGAGCCGGACACGTCGATCAGGAAGACGAGATTGGCCTTGGGCTGCTCGGCGGGCTTCACGTCGTAGCCCTTGATGGCGACGTGCATCAGCTTGTGCGCGGCATTCCAGGGCGCCGGCATGACGGTGACAGTGGAGTTGAACGGCGTCGCCGCCGAATCCGGGCCTTTCCAATCGTAAGGGAAGTAGTTGACCATCTCCTCGACGCGCACTGTGTCGGCCTGCGGCAGCAGGCCTTCCTTGAGAGAGCGGCGGACAAAGGAATAGGAGGCGGTGTCGACATCGATCGAGAAGGTCGAGACCGGATCTTCCGCCGCGGAACGCACCGGGTTGGTCTTGAAGTCCTGTATGCGGTCACGGTTCTCCTGCCGCGGCGGCATGATGGCATCGGCAGGCGCCGGCAGCGGCTGCACCGCCATCCTTGTCGTGAACATTTCGCGCATATGGCCGCCGGCCGGAGCGTTCTGGATCGCAGGCGCAGGCTCCGCCGCGCCGGGTGCGAGCGCATCCTGCTGCTGCACCTGCCCTCCCGCCATCGCGTCCGGCTTGGGCGGCGATGCCGGGGCGATTTCCATCGCCCGGCTTTCGGTTTCCGCCTCGGCTTTTTTCGCCTTGGCCGCTTCGCTGACCGGCGCCTTCGCCGGCTTGTCGGCCAGCGTTTCGGTGACGTTGCGGTCACCGCCGAGATTGAATGTCTGTCCGTCCATCAGATAAAGCGCCGTAACGCCGGCGATCGGCAGGACAATGAGGCCGGCGATGGCCGGCGTCGCGATGAGCTTCTTCTGCATGATTTCCCTCCAGAGTTGGGTTGCTCGAGAGGTGAGACGAAGCTTGGCCATCGATCCTTGGGCGGCCTGCGGATTTTCTTTCGGCTCGTCATAAGCGGCCATCGCCGCCTGCAGCGCGCGCGCCTTCGCGTCGGCGTCCGGAGCGGGGACGGCGATGCGGCGCAGCCTGTTCAGTTCCAAGTCGTTCAGTTCATTCTCGTCGACCATGGTCACTCTTCCCCGGCCAGAGGTTCGCGCATCAGCACCTTCAGCCGTTTCTTCGCTTCATGGATGTGCCAGGACACCGTTGTTTCCGAGATCGCCATCGCTTGGGCCACGGCGGCATGGGCGAGGCCTTCGCCATAGACGAGCAAGACCGCGTCGCGCTGCTTGTCCGGCAGTTGCCGCACCGCTGCCCAGAGGTCGTCCAGACGATCCTGCGGCTCGTCGCTCGCCTCGCCGCCGGTCAGCACATGCACGCCGTACGCCTCGGTCTTGGCGCTGTCGCGCGCGCCCTTGCGCATCATGTCGCGCGCCGCGTTCAGGGTGATGCTGTAAAGCCACGTCGTGAAAGCGCCGCCGCCGCGATAGTCGCGGATGGCGCGGCCGAGCCGCACGCAGACTTCCTGGGCGATGTCCTCGGCATCGGCCTTGCGGCCGCACCAGCGATAGGCGACGCGGTAGACGAAGTCATAGTGTCGTTCGAGCAGAATGCCGAACGCTTCACGATCGCCGGTCCTGGCCAGTCCGACCAGATCGCTATCGGAAACGCCATCCTTGTCCAGCATCATCGCCATCATTTGCCCGTTGGACGAAGGCTATTGGCGATTCCTTGGCCCGATGGAAAGATTTTTCTTCAGCCTGCCCTCCGATCAACCCGGAGCCATGGACGCCGATTATTTCAGCGCCTCGACGAAGAACGCCAGCAGGCGCTTCCAATGGCGTTCGGCTCCCTCTGCATCGAACACGGCATGGTCCGGCACGGCCCAGCCATGGCCCATGCCGACGTAGCTTTCCATGATGTAGTCGACCTCGGCAGCCGTCAGCGCTTCGGCCAGCCGTCCTGCCTGGTCCGGCGGAAAGCTGTGGTCGACCGCGGCGCTGCCGACATAAACCTTCGCCTTGATCTCCCTGGCGCGCAGATGCGGGCTGTCCGGCTTGTCCGAGGCCAGATTGCCGGCGTGGAAGCTGGCGGCCGCCTTGATCCGGTCGGGATAGGTCGCGGCGGCGGTCAGCGCCCTCGCCCCACCGATGCAATAGCCGACCGCCCCGATCGGGCCGGTGACGCCATGGCTGGCCAGTGTGTCGAGAAAGGCTTTGCCGTCCTGATCGGCTTGATCCGACGAGGTGGCCCGCATGATCGCCAGCAAGGCCTTCTTGCGTTCGGGGATCGAGAAGGTCGTGCCGGCGGCGAACGGTCCGTAGGGCCAGTTGCGGTAGAACAGGTCCGGCACCAGAACCACATAGCCTTCCCGTTCGAGGCGTTCGGCCATCTCGTCCATCGCCGGCCGCAGACCGAAGGCGTCCATGTAGAGGATGACGCCGGCCTTGCCCGAACCTTCGCCTGCGCCGAAGATCGCCGCATTGGCGGTGCCGTCCGGCGTCCTGATCTCGATATCCTGCTTCATGCTTCTTCCCGCATCCTTTGAACTGCGCTGCCCGTGATAGGAAATAGCGCCGGCGGCCACAACGAAGCACATCAAAACGGCGTGACGGGCCTGTTGACAACCCCGGCCGCGGTTGCCCGGCCGGGAAAGCCCATGTCATAAGCCGACCTCCCGAAATTGGTTAAGAGAGCGTTGATGACCTACCGGATGTTTCTGATTGCCGGTGCACTGGTTCTGGCGGGCTGCGTTTCGCAGGACGATCAGAAGGCGGAAGCGACCCAGCAGTCCGGACTTTCTCAGGCTGAAATCACGCCGGGCCTGACCGGCGGAGCGGCGAGCTCTCAGGCCATAACCACCATGCCGATGGCGGCCAACGCGGCGGCGCCAGTCACTGCTGCCCCGCCTCCAGCCACGGCGTATCCTTTTCCGTCGCAGCCGGCACAGCCCGCGGCGAGCGCCATTGCTCCAGGCATGCCGATGCCGGCAGCGCCCTCGAGTTGCAAGACCACCGACGGCACCACGGTCTGCACCGCCGACGCTCCAGCGAATCCCGAAGGCGACCGCTACAACACCAATTGACGCTCAGCCGGCGAAAGCCGCCATGTGGAAGGCCTGCACGGACGCAGGATAGCGATATTCGATGCCATAAGGACAGGCGTTGCGGTCGAGGCAGCCTTGGCTCCGGCACGCGCCGCCCGCCCCGCCGCGCACATGCGCGAGGCACCGTTCGTAAGCGAAGCCATCGGCGGAATAGGCCTCGACCGGACAGGATTTCACGCAGGGTTTTCCGATACATGCGTCGCAAAGATGATTCGGTTTCGGAGCCGCTTCGAACGCCATCTCCTCCTGGAACAGCAGCGCCCCGCGATAGGCATGCCAAAGCCCGTATTCCGGATGTATCAGGATACCAAGCGGCGACGGCCGCAGCCCTTCCGCCCGCATCGCCCATTGCTGGAATGGCAGATAGGGTCGATCCGAGGGCGAGACCGCGCGCCCGCCAAACTCGTCCGCGACCGCACCGATCACCTGCCGCGACCACGTATCGAGCGGATCGGCCATGTCGGCGGGCTGTGTCTGCCGCCATTCGAGAAAATATGGCCACGGCGCCGCGCCCGCCTGCCCGACCAGCAAAAGCGAGCGTGCCGGCCGGCCATCCCGCCACTCGGGAACGGCCTCATCGGCAACGAAGTTGAACCCGCCGCGCAGAATGAAGCCATTTCGAGCTAGTTCAGCACGGATGGCGTCGCACGGCGCGTGGTTGATCGTCGTCATCCGTTGTCGCCGCGAAACGCGCTGCGCCAGACTTCCCGGTGGATCAGCTTGGCGACTTTAGCCCCGCCTGACTCGGGCTCCTTTCAAGTGAAGGCGTCGGGCATCGATTCCTTCTTGGTGGCGATGAAATCCTTCAGCCCGTCGTCGATACCGGCATCCAGCGCCGGCGCCTCGTAGCTTTCCAGCCAGCGGCGGGCGAGGTCGTTGGCGCGCTGCGGCGCGGTCTTTTCGCCTTCCGCCAGCCACTGCTCGTAGGAATTGTTGTCGGCGATGCTGGAGCGGTAGAACGCCGTCTGGAAATTCGCCTGCGTGTGGTCGCAGCCGAGATAATGGCTGCCCGGGCCAACCTGCCGAATGGCGTCCATCGCCTGGCCGTTCTCGGAAAGATCGACCCCCTCGGCGAACTTCTGCTGCATGCCGAGCTGGTCGACATCCATCATGAATTTTTCATAGCAGGAGGCCAAGCCGCCCTCCAGCCAGCCGGCAGCGTGCAGCACGAAATTGGTGCCGGCCAGGATGGTCGAGTTCAGCGTGTTGGCGCTTTCATAGGCGGCTTGCGCATCCGGCGCCTTCGAGGCGCAGAGCGAACCGCCGGTACGGAACGGCAGACCGAGCCGCCGCGCGAGCTGCGCCGCGCCATAGGAAACCAGCGACGGCTCCGGCGTGCCGAAGGTCGGCGCACCCGACTGCATCGATATGGACGACGCGAAGGTTCCGAACAACACCGGCGCACCGGGCCGGATCAACTGCGTGAACGATGCGCCGGCCAGCACCTCGGCCAGCACCTGCGTCAGCGTGCCGGCCACCGTCACCGGGCTCATCGCACCGGCGAGGATGAACGGCGTGACGATGCAGGCCTGGTTGTGACGGGCATAGACCTTCAGCGCGCCCAGCATGGTCTCGTCGAACACCATCGGCGAGTTCGCGTTGATGAGCGACGTCAGCACCGTGTTGTTTTCGACGAAATCATCGCCGAACACGATCTTGGCCATCGCCACCGTGTCTTCCGCGCGTTCCGGCGCGGTGACCGAGCCCATGAACGGCTTGTCCGAATATTTGATGTGCGCATAGACCATGTCGAGGTGGCGCTTGTTCACCGGCACATCGACCGGCTCGCAAACGGTACCGCCGGAATGGTGGAGTGACGGCGCCATGTAGGCAAGCTTCACGAAGTTCTGGAAATCCTCGATCGTCGCGTAGCGCCGCTTGCCGTCGAGGTCGCGCACGAAGGGCGGGCCGTAGACCGGCGCGAACACGGTGGCGTTGCCGCCAACCTGCACGGACCGCTCGCGGTTGCGGGCGTGCTGGATGTATTGCGACGGCGCGGTCTTGAGCAGCGAACGGCAAAGTCCCTTGGGAAAATGCACACGTTGGCCTTTGACATCGGCGCCGGCCTGCTTCCACAGCTCCAGCGCCTCCGCGTCGTCGCGAAACTCGATGCCGATCTCTTCCAGAACCGTGTCGGTATTGCGCTCGATGATCGACAGGCCCTCCTCGTCGAGGACCTCATAGGCCTTGATCTTGCGCCGTATGTAGGTGAGTTGCGTTCCCGGCCCGCCGCCGGTGCGCGCGGCACGCCGCGCCGCCGCCCCGCCGCTGGCCCCGCGCCCCCGCCTTGCGTTCGACGCTTCCTGATCGACTGCCGCGTGTTCGCTCATGACGTATCTTCCTGAAATCCACTTGCGCCGCGGTGAGCGGCTTTTGCCGGATCGTAGCCAAGCACCCTATTCGAAACGGCTTGCCAGCGCCAAGCGCTGTCGCAAAATCGACAAGGAAACCGGTAAGCTCCGGGCCGGATTGCGGTCGCTTTCCTTTTGCACAAAGTCGCAAATCGGCTATGGAGAGGCGCCCGTCGCGCGATACGTATTGGAGCGACATACGAGCAGGCCGCAGCCGCTGGCCATCTGGAGCTGGATACCATGTCCGACGACGAGATCATCCTGTCCGAGCTTTCCGACGAAGAACTCGTGCAGCAGATGCATGACGACCTCTACGACGGGCTGAAAGAGGAGATCGAGGAAGGCACCAACATCCTGCTCGAGCGCGGCTGGGTGCCCTACAAGGTGCTGACCGAAGCGCTGGTCGAGGGGATGCGCATTGTCGGCGAGGATTTCCGCGACGGCATCCTGTTCGTGCCGGAGGTGCTGCTGTCCGCCAACGCCATGAAGGCAGGCATGTTCATCCTGCGCCCGCTTCTCGCCGCCACCGGTGCGCCGAAGCAGGGCAAGATGGTGATCGGCACCGTGAAGGGCGACATCCACGACATCGGCAAGAACCTCGTCGGCATGATGATGGAAGGCGCCGGTTTCGACGTCATCGATCTCGGCATCAACAATGCGGTCGAGAAATATCTGGCCGCGATCGAGGAACATCAGCCCGATATCGTCGGCATGTCGGCGCTTTTGACCACGACCATGCCCTACATGAAGGTCGTCATCGACACGCTCAAGGAAAAAGGCATCCGCGACGATCTGATCGTCCTGGTCGGCGGCGCGCCGCTCAACGAGGAATTCGGCAAGGCTGTCGGCGCCGATGCCTATTGCCGCGACGCGGCCGTGGCGGTGGAAACGGCCAAGGAACTGGTCAAGCGCAAGCACAATGTGCGGGCATCCGCCTGAGTAGGGAAAGGCCGCGTCTTGTGGCGCGGCCCTAATATCACCAGTTATGGAAGACAGGCTACCTTACGCTGTCGTCCACTGCATCGGCGGTGTTCTTGATATCCTGACCAGCGCCGCGCACGGTGTTGGCGCAACCGGCCAGCGCCAGCGCGCAAAGGACGGCTGCAATCGGGGCAATGCGTAGCAGTTTCATGGATGGTCTCCCTCGCTTGATGACTAGAAAGGGACCAACGAAAGCCGGCTGAACTGGTTCCATGGTCGAGGCACGAAAAGACAACGCGAACAAGAGTGACCGTCTGCTGGTCATCGCCTGCGGCATGATCGCGCGCGAAGTGCTGGCTGTGAAAGAGCAGGCCGCGCTCGATCACCTAGACCTTACCTGCCTTCCGGCGGACTTCCATTTCCACCCCGACCGCATTCCGCCGGCCATGGACAAGGCGATCACCGACGCCAGGGCGGAAGGTTATCGCAACATCTTCGTCGGTTACGCCGATTGCGGGACCGGCGGCATGCTGGATCGCATCTGCGAGAAGCACGGCGTCGAACGTATGGAGGGCCCGCACTGCTTCGCCTTTTACCAGGGCATGAATGCCTACGCCCAGGTCGCTGAGGACGACATGATGTCCTTCTACATGACCGATTTCCTGTGCCGGCAGTTCGACGCCTTCTTCATGAAGCCGCTCGGGCTGGACCGCCATCCGGAGCTGATTCCGGACTATTTCGGCAATTACGAGAAGCTGATCTATCTGGCTCAGACAGACGATCCCGAGCTGGATAAAGTGGCCGAACGGGCGGCAAAGCTGCTCGGCCTTGTCTACGAACGCCGCGCCACTGGATATGGCGACCTCACGCAAGGCCTCGTAAAAGCCGCGGCACCACCTGCAAGCGCGGTGCCGTGATTTCGGCTTGAAAGCCTGTAAAGTCTTCCGAAACGGAATCGGAGAACCTCATGCGCCGGACTGCCCTTGCTCTCGCTATCGTTTCTGCTTTTGTCGCCGGACCGGCCCTTGCCGATGGCGAGGTGCAGAACATCATGACACCTGCCGACAAGACACGGCTGGAAAAATACGGCGAGACGCGCAAGGTGGCGCTTGAGGAAGCCAGGGCCGGCAGCGCCGCCGAAGTCAAAATCCTCGACGAGGTTCTGGCCCGGCCGCTCGTCGCCTTCTCCGACAAGGACCTGACGGGCAACTGGCAGTGCCGCACCATCAAGGCCGGCGGCATCGGCGCGCTGGTCGTCTACGACTGGTTCAAGTGCAAGGTCACCGACGACGGCTCCGGCTGGATGCTGGAGAAGCTGACCGGCTCGCAACGCACCAAGGGCCGCTTCTACGACGATGGCGAGAAGCGCTCGATCTATCTCGGCAGCGGATTCATCGCCGGCGACGCGGCAAAGCGCTACGGCAGCGGCCCCGAGGCCGATCAGGTCGGCTACGCCTTCCGTACCGGCGCCGACGCCTGGCGCATCGAATTTCCGGCGCCGTACTACGAATCCAAGCTCGACATTCTGGAATTGAAGCGCTGAGGGCCGCGGCCCTCGTCCTCCTTTTCTCGTCTCCGGTCGATCGGTCAATTTGCGGCGCATTTCCGCGTCGCTTTTGAATGCGCGCGCGTCGTGCCATGAGAAGCAGGCGCACATTGCTTGCGGCAATGCTTCAAACGAGCAGGAGTTGAACATTCATGGCCGATCTGATCGTCGTCTACTGGCGCGATATCCCCGCCCAGATCATCGTCAGGAAAGGCCGGACCAGCGCCAAGCGCGAGTTGCCGCTGCGATTCACCGAGGCGATCGACATGGCGGCCATGCGCTCGGGCGCTGCCGAGACCGATGCGTATCTGGCGGAATGGCGCAAGGCCGAGCCGGTTCCTGTGGGCGACGACCTCGAAGCCGAGGCCGACAAGGCGGCGGCCGATTTCGACGCGCGATATGGGCAGGAGCGGCTGGTCGCGCTTGCCAAGGCAGGCGGCAAGGAAAATGGATAGCACCCGGCCGAAATCCGAAACGGCATCCACAACGGCGAAAGGCCCGGCCGGTACGGACGCGGCGCTGCCGCCGGCCGCGCCCGAAGGCGTCACCCAGGCCAGCGTCGTCAAGAAGACGGCGCCGAAATCGGACTATAAACCCGCCGACGTCTCGCCGCAGCGGCGCGTGCAGCGTTCCTTTGCTGTTCGGTTATGGTCAATTCGGCATTCGCGCCTGCTGGAATGGTTTTATTCACGTTTCGCCGACGCCTTCCTGATGCTGCATCCCCTGTGGAAGGGCATCGGCTATGGCCGTGTCGAAGGGCCGGTCAAATTCATCGAGAAGCGCGTCAAGGGCTTCATGTTCGACTGCCGGATGTGCGGCCAGTGCATTCTCTCCTCCACGGGCATGTCCTGCCCGATGAACTGTCCCAAGCAGTTGCGCAACGGACCGTGCGGCGGCGTACGCGCCAACGGCAATTGCGAAGTCGAGCCCGACATGCCGTGCGTCTGGGTCAAGGCATGGGAAGGCTCGCGCAACATGCAGCGCGGTGATTCAATTCTGAATGTGCAGAAGCCGGTCGACCAGTCCCTGCGCGAAACTTCCGCATGGCTGCGGGTGACCGCCCAGGCCGCTGCGGCGAAGGAAGCGGCCAAGGCGGGTGCGGTATGATCTCCCCTCGCGCGCCCCAACCCGACGAAAACCCCGCTGGCATCCACCTGCCGCTCGATCCCCTGCCCGGCCACACCTCGCGCGGCCGGCTGGAGCGCGTACTGCGCCGCGGCGAATTCGCGGTGACGACCGAGCTCAACCCACCTGACAGCGCCGACCCTGAAGACGTCTACAACCGCGCGAAGATCTTCGACGGCTGGGTGGACGCCATCAACGCCGTCGATGCTTCCGGCGCCAACTGCCACATGTCATCGGTCGGCATCTGCGCGCTGCTGACCCGCATGGGCTACGCACCGATCATGCAGATCGCCTGCCGCGACAGGAACCGCATCGCCATCCAGGGCGACGTGCTGGGCGGCGCGGCCATGGGCGTCGCCAACATGCTGTGCCTGACCGGCGACGGCGTCCAGGCGGGCGACCAGCCGGGCGCCAAACCGGTTTTCGACCTAGACTGCATGTCGCTGTTGGAGACCATCCGCGTCATGCGCGATAATGGAAAATTCCTGTCCGGACGCAAGCTGACGACCCCGCCGCAGCTGTTCCTCGGCGCGGCGATCAATCCCTTTGCCCCGCCCTATGATTTCCGCCCGCATCGCCTCGGCAAGAAGATCGCCGCCGGCGCGCAGTTCGTGCAGAGCCAGTACTGCTTCGACGTGCCGATGTTCCGCACCTACATGCAGCGCGTACGCGACCTCGGCTATACCGAGAAGGTCTTCGTCCTGTGCGGCGTCGGTCCGCTGGCTTCAGCCAAGACGGCCAAATGGATTCGCTCCAACGTGCCGGGCATCCACATCCCGGACGCTATCATCAAGCGGCTGGAAGGCGCGCAGGACCAGAAGAAGGAAGGCAAGCAGCTCTGCATCGACATCATCGACGAGGTGAAGGAAATTCCCGGCGTGTCGGGCATCCACGTCATGGCCTACCGGCAGGAGGAATATGTCGCCGAGATCGTCGATGAGTCCGGCGTCCTCAAGGGCCGCCAGCCGTGGAAGCGCGAGGCCCGCGCCGACGACCGGATGGTTGCGGACCGGCTGGAAAGCATCCTGAAGGACGACATCACCGAGACCCAGGTCGACATGGTGAAGACAGCGCATTGACGGCCCTACGGCTTGATCCAGATCAGATAACGATATAAAGAAATCTTTATATCCCTAGACGGAGACCTTCATGACCCGCACCATCGTTGCCTCTGCCAGCCGCGAGATCGTCATCGGCTTCGACCAGCCCTTCTGCGTCATCGGCGAGCGCATCAATCCGACCGGCCGCAAGAAGCTGGCCGCCGAGATGGTCGCCGGTAATTTCGAGACCGTCATCAAGGACGCGCTGGAGCAGGCCGCGGCGGGCGCCACCATGCTCGACGTCAACGCCGGCGTCACCGCCGTCGACCCCAACGCAACCGAACCGGCGCTGCTGGTGCAGACGCTGGAGATCGTCCAGAACCTGGTCGACCTGCCGCTGTCGATCGACTCCTCCGTCACGGCTGCTATCGAGGCTGCGCTCAAAGTCGCCAAGGGCCGCCCGCTGGTGAACTCCGTGACCGGCGAGGAGGAGAAGCTTGAGGCAATCCTGCCGCTGGTGAAGAAGTACAACGTGCCGGTCGTCGCCATCTCCAACGACGAGACCGGCATCTCCATGGACCCGGATGTCCGCTTCGCGGTGGCGAAAAAGATCGTCGAGCGCTGCGCCGATTTCGGCATTCCGGCGCATGACGTGGTGGTCGATCCGCTGGTCATGCCCATCGGCGCGCTGGGCGATGCCGGCCGCCAGGTGTTCGCGCTGCTGCGCCGCCTTCGCGAGGAACTCAAGGTCAACACCACCTGCGGCCTCTCCAACATCTCCTTCGGCCTGCCGCACCGCCACGGCATCAATGCCGGCTTCATCCCCATGGTGATCGGCGCCGGCATGACCAGCGCCATCATGAACCCTGTCCGCCCGCAGGAGATGGAAGCCGTGCGCGCAGCCAATGTGCTGAACGGCACCGACAAGGACTGCATGAACTGGATCAAAACCTACAAGGACTACAAGCCGGGCGAGGCGCATGCCCCTGCCCCGGTAGCGGTCAACGCGCCGGGCGACGGCGCAGCCGCCGGTGGGCGTCGTCGTGGCGGACGCGAGGCACGGATGGGCCGGGGGTGAATTATGGTGCGTCCTTCGAGGCTCGCCCGCCAAACATCGCACCAATATTGGGCAGATTGCTGCGGGCTCGCACCTCAGGATGAGGGAGGTTCACGCACAGCTTCCCTCATCCTGAGGTGCGAGCCTCGAAGGACGTACCCTTTAGTCTCCCGAAATCAGATGACTCCGGCGCGAAAGCTCCGGCAGGGTCTCATAAGCCAAGGCAATAAGAGCTTCCTTCTTGCGCCGCGACCATCCTTTGATTTGCCGCTCGCGGGCAATGGCGTCCGTGATGCGCTCATAGCTTTCCGTGAATACAAGTTCGACAGGGCGGCGACGTGCCGTGTAGCTGTCGAGCGGCAGATTGTTGTGTTCCCATATACGGGCTTCAACTTCCTGTTTGGGAGACCCAACATAGTAGGAGCCGTCCGCGCATCTAAGAATGTAAACCGTCATTTCGAAATGCATCGCCATGATCCTCACCGCTTGATACTGAATTGCAGACAATGCAGTAGCAAGACTGTAGTGCGTCCTTCGAGGCTCGCTACGCTCGCACCTCAGGATGAGGATGGTAGCTGCAGCTCATCCAAGGTTGTGCAGCATTACAAAATCGAGAGCGGCATAGCTCAAACCTCCCTCATCCTGAGGTGCGAGCAGAGCGAGCCTCGAAGGACGCACTGAATTGAACGCCCATTCGAACCCCACCGACCCCCTCGTCCTGTTCATGCCGTCCGGCAAGCGCGGGCGGTTTCCGGTTGGCACGCCGGTGCTGGATGCGGCGCGGTCGCTCGGCGTCTATGTGGAATCTGTATGCGGCGGACGCGCCACCTGCGGCCGCTGCCAGATCGAGGTGCAGGAAGGCAATTTCGCCAAGCACAAGATCACCTCCTCGAATGACCACATCTCGCCCAAGGGTCCCAAGGAAGAGCGCTACGAGCGCGTGCGCGGCCTGCCCGAGGGCCGCCGCCTCTCCTGCTCGGCGACGATCCAGGGCGATCTCGTCATCGACGTGCCGCAGGACACCGTCATCAACGCGCAGGTCGTGCGCAAGGCCGCCACCGACCGGCATATCGAGCGCAACGCCGCCGTGCAGCTCTGCTATGTCGAGGTCGACCAGCCCGACATGCACAAGCCGCTCGGCGATCTCGACCGCCTGAAGCTGGCGCTGGAAAAGGAATGGGGCTGGAAGGACCTGCTGGTCGCGCCGCATCTTATTCCCACCGTCCAGAAAATCCTGCGCACCTCGCTCCCTGACCAGCCGGAAGTCAGCGAAGGCAAATGGGGCGTCACCGCCGCCATCCACCGCGACATGGATTCGTCGCGGCCTTTTATCGTCGCGCTCTATCCCGGCCTGAAGAACGAAGCCTACGGCATCGCCTGCGACATCGGCTCCACCACCATCGCCATGCATCTGGTGTCGCTTCTCTCGGGCCGCGTCATCGCCTCGTCCGGCACGTCGAACCCGCAGATCCGCTTCGGCGAGGATCTGATGAGTCGGGTCTCCTACGTGATGATGAATCCGGACGGGCGCGAAGCCATGACCAAGGCGGTGCGCGAGGCCGTCAACACACTGATCGGCAAGGTCTGCGCCGAAGGTGGCGTCGACCGACACGATATTTTCGACTGCGTGTTCGTCGGCAACCCGATCATGCACCACCTGTTCCTCGGCATCGACCCGACGGAACTTGGCCAGGCGCCATTCGCGCTGGCCGTTTCCGGCGCACTGCAGTTCTGGGCGCACGAGATCGGGATCGAGGTCGCGCAAGGCGCCCGGCTCTACATGCTGCCCTGCATCGCTGGCCATGTCGGTGCCGACGCCGCCGGCGCCACCCTTTCGGAAGGCCCCTACCGGCAGGACCGCATGATGCTGCTGGTCGATGTCGGCACCAATGCCGAGATCGTGCTCGGCAACCGCCAGCGGGTCGTGGCTGCTTCTTCGCCCACCGGGCCGGCTTTCGAGGGCGCGGAGATTTCCTCCGGGCAGCGCGCCGCGCCGGGCGCCATCGAGCGCGTGCGCATCGATCCGGACACGCTGGAGCCGAAATACCGCATCATCGGTGTCGACAAATGGTCGGATGAGCCCGGCTTCGAGGATGAATCCTGGACGACAGGCGTGACCGGCATCTGCGGCTCGGCCATTATCGAAGTGGTGGCCGAGATGTACCTTGCCGGCATCATCTCCGAGGATGGGGTTGTTGACGGCGCACTCGCGGCGCGCTCGCCGCGCATCGTCCAGAATGGCCGCACCTGGAGCTACCTCCTGCGCGAAGGGCGCGAGGGCGAGCCGCGCATCACCGTCACCCAGAATGATATCCGGGCCATCCAGCTCGCCAAGGCGGCGCTTTATGCCGGTGTCAAGCTTTTGATGGAAAAGCAGGGCGTCGAGACTGTCGACACGATCCGCTTCGCCGGCGCCTTCGGCTCCTTCATCGATCCGAAATACGCCATGGTGCTCGGCCTGATCCCGGATTGCGACCTCGCCGAGGTCAAGGCGGTGGGCAATGCTGCCGGCACCGGCGCGCTGATGGCGCTGCTCAACCGCGACCATCGCCGCGAGATCGAAAAGGAAGTGGCCCGCATCGAGAAAATCGAGACCGCGCTCGAGCCGCATTTCCAGCAATTGTTCATCGACGCCATGGCGCTGCCCAACAAGGTCGACCCGTTCCCGAAACTGTCCGAGCAGGTCAAGCTGCCGCCAAGACAGATGTCGGAGCCGAACCCCGGCGGCGACGGCGCACCCCGCCGCCGGTCGCGCGAGGAACGCGCGGCGCGGCGCGGACGCGGCTGATTTCGCGCGCCATGTCGGAGGTTGCGCAAATGCTTGTCCGCCCCTCCATCGTTGGATAGCATGACCGTTTCAACCTTGGGAGGAAGGTATGAGCGAGACATTCAAATCCGGCGATGTCGTTCGTCTGAAGTCTGGCGGCCCGAACATGACGGTAAACGATACGGCGGCCTCGGGCATGTATCTGTGCAACTGGTTCAACCGCGACGGCGATGTCTGGACCCCGCAGCACGCGGCCTTCAAACCCTTTCAGCTCGTCCTGGTCGAGCAGCGGTCGACTTGACGACCTGCCTGCGGCAATCCGGTCACAAAGCCGCGTGGTGACGTTGCGTCAACATTGACATATCCGGCTAACGAACGATCTTTTGCAGTGAGGGAGGCCTCGCTGTCGGAATTTCTCGTTTCATCCCATGCCAAGTCTGAAAAGCCGCATCGTCGCCTTCGTCCTGCGCCACAGCCGCAAGAAGGCATTCGCCACCCCCGAGAACATGCAGCGCTGGATCGCCCAGGCGCGCAAGCGCCAGAGCCACCAGCCGCCGGCATGGATGACGGCGCGCTATGGCATCGAGACCCGCGATGTCCACGGCTTCCCCGTCTATGAAATTCCGCCACGCGCCGGCTCGACGAAGAGGATTCTCTACCTGCACGGCGGCGCCTATGTCTTTGAAATCACGTCTTATCATTGGGCGTTGATTGCCGATCTGGCGGACCGGCTGGGCTACGGTTTCACGGTGCCGATTTATCCCATCGCGCCTGAGCACGACTTCCACGACATGTTCGGCATGGTCGGCGACGTCTACCGTTCCATGCTGAATGAAGCGGACCCTCGGGATATCGTCTTCATGGGCGATTCCGCCGGCGGCAACATGGCCGTCGTGCTGACCATGATGATGGCCGAGGAAGGCCTGCCCGTGCCGGGCAGCCATGTGCTGATCTCGCCCGGCCTCGACGTGTCGCTGACCAATCCCGCCACCATTGAGGCCGAGCTTGCCGATCCATGGCTCGGCATTCCCGGCGGACAGGAGGCGATCCGCCTCTACAGCGCCGGGATGGAGCCGACCGACTGGCACATCAGTCCGATCTATGGCGATCTTTCGGTGCTGCCGAGAACGCTTCTGCTGACGGGTTCGCACGACATGCTGACGCCCGACAATCTGATCTTCGTCGACAAGGCGCGCGATGCCGGCGTCGAGGTGGAACTCGTCTATGGCGAGGGCATGTTCCATGTCTGGCCGCTGATCCGGATGCCGGAAGCGCGGCAAGCAAGGAACAGCATCGTGGCTTTCTTGAAAACAGCCCGCTCCCTTCAAGCCGATAACGATCCTATCAACTCCACCGCGAGCGCGTCATCCAAGGCACCATTTATCGAGGGCGTTGCGAGCACGAATATTGCGTGAAGTATCGCCTCTTCATGATCGGCTTGGGGCTCTATATCCTCACGCAGTTCGATCAAGTCAGCCCAGATTTCGACGTCGGCCGAAACAAGCTCTCCGGCGCGGAAGCGGTTGAGTACGTTGCGAACATGATCGGCCGTGAGCGTTATCTCTGGTCGCTCCGCGTCCCACGGCAAGCTGCGAACTAAAGAGTCCAGAATTTCGGCCGGCTTTGAAAAAGCGACCAAATCTGCCAACACTTCAGCTCTGCTCATACGAATCCGTCTAGAACTTGCCCGTTTCCTTGAAACTCTCGAAGGTCGCGCGGATATGGTCCGCGACCGCCTGCACCGGCGCGCTGGCGTCCGGCGTCACCAGCATGGCGAGGATATAGTTGCCGATCGTCGGCATCCCATCCGGCAGGCCGAGTTCCACCATGTCGTTGGTGATGAACGACTTCGGCAGCGGCGCGACGGCGAGATCGGAGAGGATCGCCGCGCGCTGGCCGGCCGTGTGCGCGCTCATATAGGCGACGCGGAAGTTGCGGCCCTGGCGTCCGAGCGCATCGAGCGCGCCGGCGCGCCATGAGCACCCCTCCTCCCAGACCGAAACCGGCAACGGCTCGCGCATATGGGCGCAGCCGCCCTTGGAGCCGGCCCAGACGATCGGCTCCGTCAGCAGCGTCTCGGCGCCGTTGGCGGCGCCGGTGGAATTGGTCAGGAGTGTGATGTCCAGCGTCCGGTCGTCCATGCGGCGGCGCAGATTGATCGACTGGTCGATGGTCACGTCCACCGCGATCGAAGGATGCGACTGGGCAAAGCGCTTCAGCACATGCGGCAGCACGCGCTCGCCATAATCGTCCGGCGAGCCCAGCCTGACGACGCCAACAATGTCGGGAACGATGAACTTCGAAACCGCCTCGCGGTTGATCGCCAGCAGCCGGCGCGCATAGCCGAGCAGCATCTCGCCGTCGGTCGTCAGCGACACCGAACGCGCGTCGCGGAGGAACACGGCCCGTCCAAGGATGTCTTCCAGCTTCTTGATCTGCATCGACACCGCGGAGGGCGTGCGGAACACCGATGTCGAAGCAACAGTGAAACTGCCGGTTTCGGCGATCGCCACGAAGGTGCGCAGCACGTCGAGATCCAGCAAGGGCAGCGGGTGATTGAGCGGGGCGTTCATCGCCAGTGCCTTTCAATTTTTCTGATACAAAACATCATTTCATTTCGTTTGATTGAACATCAACCGGCGCGCATAGTCAACACTGTCATCAAGGCCATAGGCTCTTGGGGCCAAACGAGGAAGGAGAAAGTCATGTTTATTCTTTCGACCATCGGCCGTATCGTTTCCGACTTCAGCGCCGCTCGCGCCCGCTACCGGACCGAACGCGCAATCGGTTCGCTACCGGCGGAAGTACAGAAGGATATCGGCTGGCCGCCGGTCAGGGACGTTCGCGTCCGCGACCACGGAGCTGGCACCTGGGCTGGCGCAAAATGATCGACTGTACGCCGGTTTGAAGGCCTGCCTCTTCAAAAAGGCAGGCCTTCTTTCGTTTTTGAGCCTTTCCACCATCCGATGTCGCTTTTCATATCGAGCGCTTCGCTTTTGCGATCAGGTTTCCCTGCGGACAGGCCTATATCCGCGCCGCAACGAGCTGCCCCACTCCACCACGCGAAGGCGACCCGCTGAGCAACCCGATGGAGTTTGAAATGAAGCTGTTCGCCCGTCTCTTCGCCCGCCGCGAAACCAACCTCACCACCGCGCTGGAGCGTCAGCGCCTGTCCCGCACCATGCCCGGCCAGACCGGCGCGATGACGGCCGCCCGGCTTGGCGTCCTCGCTTAGATCGCGTTCGCCTTATAGCCCTTCTCTGCTCGCAATTGAGGTCGACCGCTTCCACGATGGGACCGCGCGGCTCTGTAGACCCGTGTAAACCAGCACGAATCCGCCCTTGCCCATTTGCGACCCGTGTCGCAAATATTGTTGCGGTGTAGCGTCCTAGCCAATTGACAGCAAAGGCTTTTCCTGATGCCTTTGCTGTTAGCGACATTCTGTTCGCGTCATGGCTGCGAGAGGTTTCCCGTGAACGCCGTCAAACATCCGATCAAGCGATCGTTTGTCTTCTTTCTCATTCCCGATTTCACCATGGTAGCCTTTGCTGCGGCGCTCGACCCGCTGCGGCTGGCGAACCGTATCCTCGGCTACGATGCGTATACATGGCGTCTCGCCAGTCTGGACGGCAGGCCGGTGCGCGCCTCCAACGGCGTGGAGTGCGCCGTCACCACCTCCCTTGAGGATGAGCGCAGGAAGATGGCCGGGCCGGACAGGCCCTCCATGGCCATCGTCTGCAGCGGCATCGACGTCGAGAAATATCAGAACAAGACCGCCTTTGCCTGGCTGCGGGAGGAATACAACCGCGGCGTCGCCATTGGCGGCCTATGTACGGGAGCCTACGTGCTCGCCGCCGCGGGGCTGCTTTCGAACAAGCGCTGCGCCATCCACTGGGAAAACCTGCCCGGCTTCCAGGAAGCCTTTCCCAAGGCCAATGTCTTCGCCGACCTGTTCGAGGTCGATCAGAACATCTACACCTGCGCCGGCGGCACCGCCGCGCTCGACATGATGCTCAAGCTGATCGGCGACGATTTCGATGAAAGCCTGGTCAACCGCGTCTGCGAACAGGTGCTGACCGACCGCGTCCGTAGCCAGAGCGACCGCCAGCGGCTGCCGCTGCGCGCGCGGCTCGGCGTCCAGAACTCCAAGGTCCTCACCATCATCGAGTTGATGGAATCGAACCTGTCCGAGCCGCTGTCGCTGGTCGAAATCGCCGACCATGTCGATCTTTCGCGCCGTCAGATCGAACGGCTGTTCCGCACCGAGATGGGCCGCTCGCCGGCCCGCTACTATCTGGAAATAAGGCTGGACCGCGCCCGCCACCTGTTGATCCAGTCGTCCATGCCAGTGGTGGAAGTAGCGGTCGCCTGCGGCTTCGTCTCGGCGTCGCATTTTTCCAAATGCTACCGGGAGCTCTATGCCCGCTCGCCTCAGCAGGAGCGGGTCGACCGCAAGCATCTGCTCGCAGCCTGAACAGCAGCGGCAGCCAGAGCCATTGCGGGATCGGCATCCGGCATTTCGTACGAGCAACGTCTACCTGTCGGTGTCGTCATACATCCAGGTCCGGTTACGCCACAATTTTTCCCCGGCCAGACAGTCTGACGCGGGCTTCTGTTGCGCCAGCAGCACCGGCGGATGCGCCGCCTCCTCGCGCGCCCAGTGCGGCGATGCCGGACCTGCCAGTTCCAGCACCAGCTTGCGGCGTATGGCTTCGGGAAACTGCGTCCAGTCGTTGACCGGGATCATGAAGGCGCCGGGGCCGCCAATGACGCAGTCGGTATAGTAGCGGTCGAGATCGGTGACATCGTAGATGCTGGTGAAGCCGCCGCGCGTCATCAGCGGCAGCCCATTTATGGTGATGCCCTGCTTCACCAGTTCGTCGCGGACGACGTCGACCGGCGCGCCCTGGTTGTTGGGTCCGTCGCCGGAAATGTCGATGACGCGCTTGACGGCCTCGAAATTGCTTTCCGCGAACAGATCGCCGCCAAAGTCGAGAGCGCCGGAAATCGATGTGCGCCGGGCGCTGTTCGGCGGCCCGGAACTGAGCTGCTGCACGACACGCTCCGCATCGGCCTTGTTGGCCACCACGGTCCACGGAACGATGACATGCTGCGTCGCCGAGCCGGCCCATTCGACATACGTCACCGCGATCTTGCCGTAGGCGCCATCGGCTATCGCCTGCAAAACCGTGTCATGGGTCAACGCCGCGGCATAACCGCGCCGCTGGATCTCAAGCTCGGTCGGCGACATGGAAAGAGACACGTCGACGGCGAGCACAAGCTGGACATCGACGGGTTCGGCAGCCTGGAGGGGAGCCGCAGCAAAGAACGACAGCGCAACGAGAGCGCTGCCCACAAGAACCCGCCCTGACCGAAGCAGACGAGACATGACGGAAGAGTACGCCGATTTGCCGCCGGGGGAAGCCTTTCAAGGCTGAGGCTGCGAAGTCATCCCATCACGATTTGGCGAGTGGCACCGCCTCGTGGCTGTGCCCTCAGCTCCGCGGCTTCGCATTCTCCGGATCGTAGAGCGGCTTGTAGCCGACGGCGGTCACTTCGACCGGGAAAATCTCGCCGAAATATTCGACCTGCAGCTTGCGGCCTTCTTGGGCATACGCCCATGGCAGATAGGCGAGCGCGATGTTTTTGCCGATCGTCGGGCCGTAGGCGACCGAGGTGGTGAACGAGCGGCGGCCGAGTTCATCCACCAGCGTCTCGCCCTTCTCGCGGTCCATCACCGGCATGGTGCCGACAGGATAGCGGGCCACGCCGGCGGAATCGACATTGTCTGTCATGACCAGCGTACACAGCACCGCCGGCTGATGCTCGCGGGCGCGGTATTCCAGATGCTTCGCCTTGCCGCAAAAATCCGCTTCCTTGACCTTCGGCCGCGCGAGATCGGCCTCCAGCAGATTATACTCGGTCAGCAAATCGGCGTTCTGCAGCCGCAGGCTCTTTTCCATGCGGCGCGTGTTGGCGTAGGTCTCAACGCCAAAGGTCATCACGCCCGTCGCGCGCAGCGCGTCCCAGACAGCCAAGCCGTCCTCGTAGCGCATGTGCAGTTCCCAGCCCTGCTCGCCGACATAGGAGATGCGGAAGGCGGTGACATCCTTGCCGCCGATCCGCACCGGCTTGATCGCAGCGAAAGGGAAATTCTCAAGCGTCAGCCCATCGGGGTCCTCGACGACCTTCTGAAGCGTCGTGCGCGCATTCGGTCCCCAGATGCCGATGGTGACGTATTTCTCCGTCACGTCGGTGATGGTGACGTCGAAGCCTTTGTCCTCGGCCACCCGCCGCATATAGTGAAAGTCGCGCGGCCCGGCGTCGGCGCCGTCGATCATGCGGATGCGGTCGGCCATGCGGATGGCGGTGAAGTCGGCGCGCACCATGCCCTGCTCGTCGAGGAAGTGCGTGTAGATGCCCTTGCCGATATTGGCGTCGCCGCCAATCCTGGCCGCGCACAGCCACTCCATCAGCGACACATGGTCAGGTCCCTCGATGTCGTACATCGAGAAATGCGACAGGTTGACGATGCCGCAGTCCTCGCTCATCGCCAGATGCTCGGCATTGGAGACGCGCCAGAAATGGCGGTTGTCCCATTCGTTCTCGCGCACCGGCACGCGGTCGCCGTATTTCTCCAGCAGGTGCTCGTTGGCGGCATAACCGTGGGCGCGTTCCCAGCCGCCCAGTTCCATGAAACAGGCGCCAAGCGCCTTCTCACGTTCGTAGAACGGCGAACGGCGGACACCCCGCCCCTTCGAGAACGGCTCGCGCGGATGCACCGCCGGATTGTAGACCTTCATCGCCGTCTCGGTGCAGCGGTCCCAGATGAACTGTTCTTCCATCTGGTGCGGATAGAAGCGCGCATAGTCGATCTGGTGATGGTCGATCGCGGTGCGCCCATCCGTCATCCAGTCGGCGATCAGCTTGCCCATGCCGGGGCCGTCCTTGACCCAGATGCCGACGGCGTACCAGAGCCCCCTCACCTTCTGGCTCTCGCCCATAGAAGGCCCGCCATCGGTCGTCACCTGCAAGAGGCCGTTGAACGAATGGCTCTCATTGTAGCCGAGCTCGCCGAGGATCGGCGTCAATTCCATGGCGCGCTCCAGCGGCGCGATGATCTGTTCCATGTCGAGATCGCGCTGCGACGGCGAAAGCCGCGCCTGCTCCTTCTCCAGCAGGTCGCGCGGATGGCAAAGGCGCGGATTGGTCTCCTCGTAGTAGCCCCATTCGATCTGGCCGCCCTCGGCTGTCTTCGGGTCGCCGGTGTCGCGCATATAGGCCGAGTTGCCCTGGTCGCGCATGAGCGGCCAGCCGATTTCCTTGCCGGTGCCGGCAAACTCGGTGTACGGACCGAAGAAGGTCAGCGGATGGTCGATCGGCATGACCGGCAAATCCTCGCCGGCCAGCGCCGCCGTCAGCCGGCCCCAGATGCCGGTGCAGACCACGACATGGTCGGCCATGATCGTGCCTCGGCCGGTCACCACGCCCTTGATGCGGCCGTGCTCGATCACCAGCGATGTCGCCGAGGTGTTGGCGAAGACCTGCAGCTTGCCAGCCGAGACACCCTGGTCGACCAGCTTGCCGGCCACTGTCTGCGAGCGCGGGATGACGAGGCCGGCATCCGGGTCCCACAGTCCGCCCTGCACCAGATGCTCCTCGATCAGCGGGAACTTTTCCTTGATCTCGGCCGGTTCGATCAGCCGCGCGCGTGTGCCGAATGCCTTGGCTGAAGCGATCTTGCGCTTGATCTCGGCCATGCGCTCGTCATCGCCGACGCGCGCCACCTCGAGGCCGCCGACACGGGCGTAGTGGCCCATCTTGTCGTAGAAATCGATGGAATAGAGCGTCGTCCAGCAGGAGAGGAAATCGTGGCTGGTCGTGTAGCAAAAGTCAGAGGCGTGAGCCGTCGAACCGATATCGGTGGGGATGCCGGATTTGTCGATGCCGACGATGCCGTCCCAGCCGCGCTCGATCAGATGGTGGGCGACCGAGGCGCCAACAATGCCACCGAGCCCGATGATGACGACCTTCGCCTGTTTCGGAAACTCTGCCATGCCTCACCCCAAAGCGATTTTTGCGTCCACCAGCGGCGCACCGCTTGGCCCGATCCTGCCGGACATTAGTCCGGGCGGCAATCGCGCTTTCGGCCTGTTTGCGACATGGCGGAAACGGCGCGCGACTTGCCGCGCGAAAGGCCGCCTTGCGCGTCAACCTTAATGAAACGTTACCCGTCGCCATTAACGTTTTCGTCTCAACGATCTGTTAGGAGAATTTCCGGGTTTACCGGCCGCTGGATAATACCGGCACGCAACAGGCCGGATGTGCAAGGGCAACGGAGCGGGACATGAATACGGCTGCGAATGGCAGCGGGATGCGGACCTCGTTCTTGGCGCGCGCGGGCTTCGCCTCGCCGCTGGTGGTGCTTGCCTTGGCCGTGCTTGTCGTCGCGGTCCTGTCGGCGATACCGCTCGTCCTTCCCATCGGCTCCATGTACTGGGACGTGTTCGTCTATTACGACGCCGCCAACCGCATCGCCTCCGGGCAGGTTCCGGTCACCGACTTCTTCACACCCGTCGGCCCGCTCGGCTACTATCTGTTCTCCGGCTTTCTGGCGGTGTTCCCGAACGCGCATCCGACACTGATCGCGCATTGGTCGCTGCTGCCGGTGACGGTGCCTTTGATGGCGCTGATCCTGTGGGACGTCGACCGCCGCTCGCGGCTGACGGCGTTCGGCCTGCTGGTGCCGTTCCTGATCTTTGCGCTGCTGCCGTTCAACACGCGGGAATTCTATCCCTTTCCCGGTTCCGATGGCTTTGGCATCTACAACCGCCACGCCTCGCAGCTCATCTACGTGCTGGTCGCGGCGCTGGTGTTCGTACAGCAGCGCAAGCTTCTAACCGCCATCGTTATCGCCACCATGGCGGCGCTGTTCTTCCTCAAGATTACCGGCTTCGTCGCTGGCGGCCTGATCGCCGCCTTCGCGCTGCTGGCCGGCCGGCTGCCGCTGCGCCATGCGCTTGTCTCGGCCGGCATCTTCCTGGCCATGCTGGCGCTGGTGGAAATCCCGACCGGCATGGTGAGCCGCTACATCATCGACATCGCCATCCTCATCAGCCTCAACAGCGAAACCATCGGTCCACGCTTCTTCCAGGCGGCATCGAACGGCTTTGGCATCATCGCCCCGGCCGGTATCCTGGCGCTGGTGCTGATGTGGTCGGACAGGGCAGCGCTGACACGTCAGTTTGCTTCCGGCTGGCGCAATCGCAGCGCCGGCGAACTGGCCGTCGCCATCAACCGCGGGCCATTCTGGCTGATCACCATGATCGCCTCAGGCATCCTGTTCGAAACCCAGAACACCGGCAGCCAGGCCTTCATCTTCTTCTGGCCCGTCGTCCTCGGCATCCTGCTCCACACGCCGGCCCTGTTGCCCAGGCCGAAACTGTTCGTCACCGTTTTCACCCTCGCCGCGGCGATCGCGCTCCCGCCCATGGTCAAGGTCCTGGAGCGCGCCGCCCGAACCTATATCGGCACGGTCAAGAACGTTGCGCTCGATCATTCGAACCTCGGCACGCTGGGCGACGTCTCCATGCGCGAGGCCGTCGCGGAGCGCGTCGACCGGATGCTGCGCTTTTATCCGCAGCACCGGCAGCTCTATGACGATCTCGTCGCCACGGGCGAACTGCCGACCCCGATCTTCTATTCGGATTTTGATTTCCAGGTCATCTATCTGGCGACGACCAGCCGCGCGGTAGACTCCATTCGGGCGCTGGAAGCGGCGAAAGGGGTCCGTTTCGAGACGATGATGTCGCTGAACTTCGTCAACCCGTTCCCTTATCTGATGGACAGGCTGGCGCCCCGGCACATCGCCATCGGCGCCGACCCGACGCGGGCGGTGCCGCCGCCCGGCTCGCAGGAAGACCGCGCCGTCGCCGATACCGACATAGTGCTCTACCCCACCTGCCCGCCGACGACATCGAACGCCGAGCTCTACAAACTGTATGAAAAGCCGCTGGCGGATCATCTTCGCATAAAGCTCGACGATTGCTACGATGCCTTCGTGCATCCGAAATATGCAGCAGCGCTGGGACTCGGCCCGGCCGCGCAATAAGCCGACAACCGACAAAGAAAAAGCCGGGCAGTTGCCCGGCTTTTTCGTCTCCAGGTTCGGCGGGTTTTTGCACCCGCCGCGTCTCCAGCTCAGCGCACCTGGCTCTTGACGAAATCCTTGACGATGGCAACGATGCCCCGCGAAAGCAGGCTGTCCAGCGCCTCGATAAAACGGTCGACATGCTCGCAGCCGCAGATCAGCGGCGGCTCCAGTCGGATGACGTTGCGGTTATACTCGGTGAAGGCCACCAGCACGTCGTAGTCGCGCAGCAAAAGCGCGCCGACGAAGCCCGACAGCGAGCCCTTCAGCTTGTCGTCCAGGACGCTCACGATCGGACGCAGCACCATTGGCAGCGTCTGCGAGAAGTCATGGAATTCCAGCCCGACCATCAGGCCCTTGCCGCGCACGTCCTTGATGATCTTGGGGTGCTTGTCCTTCAGCGCCTGCAGGCGGCTCAGTAGATAGTCGCCGGTCGCCGCCGAATTGTCGATGAGGCCTTCGTCGTAGAGCAAATTGATGCCCTCTATCGCCGTCACGCAGGCCTCGCCCATGCCGCCGAATGTCGCCATGGCGTGGATCATCGCCGTCTTCGGCGTGCCGTAGGCTTTCATGTAGATGTCGCGCTTGGCGATCATCGCGCCCACTGCCGCCTTGCCGGCGCCCAGCGACTTTGCCAGCGCCGTCACGTCCGGCACGACGCCATAATGCTCGAAGGCATAGAAGCGGCCGGAACGGCCGTAGCCGCACTGCACTTCGTCGGCCACCCAGAGGACGCCGTGCTTGTCGCACAGCGCCCGCAGCTTCTGCCAGTATTCCGCTGGCGCCTGGATGATGCCACCGCCGCCCTGGATTGTTTCCAGAACGATGACGCCAATCTCCGGGTCGTTCCTGAACAGGCGTTCCACAGCGTCGATGTCGCCGAAAGGAATGCGCACGGTGTTTTCCGCCATCTTGAAGTCGGCGCGGTAGAGCTGTCCATCGGTGATGCCCAGAACGCCCTTGGTCTTGCCGTGGAAGGAATTCTCCGCATAGACGATTTTCGGCCGCTTCGGGCCGGCGGCGCGTTCGGCGACCTTCACCGCCGCTTCCATCGCTTCGGAGCCGGAGGAGCCAAGGAACACCATATCGAGGTCGCCGGGCGAACAGGCGGCGATGTTATGCGCCAGCGCCGCCGCATATTGCGACATGAAGGCGATGGCGATCTCCTGCCGCTTCTCCTCCTGGAACTTGATGCGCGCATCGAGGATGCGCGGATGGTTGTGGCCGAAGGCCAGTGAGCCGAAGCCGCCGAAGAAGTCGAGGATCTTGCGGCCATTCTGGTCGATATAGAACATGCCTTCCGCCCGCTCGATCTTCACCTTGTGGAAGCCGAGCAGCTTCATGAAGTGGATCTGGCCGGGATTGAGGTGGTCCTTGAACAGGTCGGTGATGCGCGCGACATCGAGCGCCTTCGCCTGCTCGACGCTGATCAGATCAGGTTTTTTGACGGTGGCGGGCGACAGCGCCGGTGCGTCGATCACGGCGCGGGCAGCGGTCTGTTCAGGCTTGGTCATGACAGTCATCTTCTTCTCCTCAAGCCTTACTCGGCGGGTACATGGCTGGTTGCGACGGCGTGGCCGTCCTTCTTGGCGCGGTATTCCTTGTAGGCGGCGATCAGCATGTCCTCGTCGCGATATTGAGGCGCCCAGCCGAGCTGGCGCTTTGCCTTGGAAACGTCGAGCACGCATTCCTCGTCGGCGATGAGATACTGCTCCGGATCCATGATCGGCATGTTCATCCAGTCGAGCAGGTCGAGCGTGCGCTTGACCGCCCAGCCCGGCGTCGGCACCAGGATCGATTTCGATCCGGCGTGCTTGATCAGGTCGCCGAGCAGCTTGCGCACCGGCGGCGGGTTGAGCGAACCCAGATTGTAGGCCTCGTTCGGCACGCCGGCCTTCCAGGCCGCGCGGCAGGCTTCGGCGCAGTCGAATACGGAAATGAACTGGTACGGGTTCTTGCCCGAACCGATCATCGGCACCGGCAGGTTCCAGTCGATCAGCTTGAACAGCTTCTCGAGGATGCCGAGCCGTCCGGGACCGATGATGAGGCGCGGCCGAAACAGCGAGATCGACATGCCGCGCTGGCGCCAGTCCGCCGCCAGTTCCTCGGTCCGCCACTTCGACAGGCCGTATTCGCCGAGCGGCGAAACAGGATGCTCCTCCGTCATCGGATAGGTGACGGTATGGCCGTAGATCATATCGGTGGTGAAATGGACCAGCTTCGGCGCGCCGGCCTTGTCCATCGCCTCGATGATGTTGACGGTGCCGTGATAGTTCACCGGGAAGAAGAAATCGTGCCGCTTGGCCCGAACCTGGATCGGCGACAGCATCTTGGCCGACAGGTTGTAGACCATGTCGTCGGCCTTGATCCCGACGGCGGCGACCGAAGCGGCATCCGTCACGTCGCAATGGACATGCTTCACCGACCGGTAATGCGACAGGTCGCTTTTGACGATGTCGGCGACGATAACGTCCTGGCCATCGGCGACGAGTTTCGGAGCAAGGTGGCGGCCGACAAATCCGTCGCCGCCGAAAATGATGTGTCTCATCGAACGATCTCGCTAATCTTTTCGGGCGAAAGGGAAGCCGTTTCCTGCTCGTGGCCGCTGCCGCCCTGGGCGATCAGCGCGGTGCCAAGGCAGATCGCGGCGATACCGGCGATGCGCCAGGCGTTCATGTCCTCGCGGAAGACGAAATAGGCGAACAACGCCACCGCCACATAGGCAAGACTGAGGAACGGATAGGCGAAGGAGAGCTCGACCTTCGACAGCACGTAGAGATGCGACGCCATCGAGATGACGAAAGTGCAGAGGCCGAGGAACACCCAGGGGCTGAATACGATTTGCAACAGCTTCAGAACGGGATTGACCCCCTCGAAGGAGATCGGCCCGAGCGACATCATGCCCTGCTTGAGCATGAGCTGCGCCGCCGCGTTGGTCATCACCGTAAAAAGTATGAACACTATGTATTTCATGGTCTTCGCTTCATTTGTTGATTCATTGCCTATTCCGCCGCCTGCGCCGGGACAGCCCGCCGCGCTGCCAGCTGCAAGGCCGTCCGCACCCAGAAATCCGACAGGAAGGCTAGGTCGCGCATCGTTTCCAGCCGCTGCCATTCCGGGAACGACGCCTCGAACGTCTCGGCGCTCATGCGCGCATCCTTGTAGGGATTGACCGCACCGCCGGCATCCACCGTGATGCGGTCGAGTTCGGCCAGCAGCCGCAGAGTGGCCGCGCCATGGTTGGGGAAGTCCAGCGTCAGCGTATAGCCGGGGCGCGGGAACGACAGCAGCGCGGGTGAGCGCATCGCGCCGAACCGCTTCAGGACGGTCAGGAACGATCCCTGCCCGGCCTTGCGGGCGGCGGCAAGCAATTCGCGAACGGTTTCGCGCGCGGCGTCCTCGGGCAGCACGCTCTGGTGCTGGAACAGGCCTTTGGGACCGTAGAGCCTGTTCCAGTCGCGCACCCCGTCGAGCGGGAAGAAGAAGCCCTGATAGCCCGTCTGGTGGTTTTCCGCCCGGCCCTTGCGCCAGCGGTATGCCGCATTGAAAACTTTCAGGAACGGCCGGTTGAGGACCGTCAGCGGCGGCTGGAACGGCACGGAAAGCCGGCTTCCGCCCTGCGAGGCGACGCGCTGGCCGTGTTCAGCATGATTGCCGGTGAAAAGGATACCGCGCCCGGCCTTGCGGCCACCGGCGAGCTGGTCGATCCAGGCAACCGCATACTCGTTGGCTTCGTCGGCCGCCGGCGCCAGGTCGAAATAGCCGTCGAGCCCGGCGAAAGGCACGGCCTTCTCGATGATGTCGAGCGAAGGCACCCGCATCAGCCGCATCGAGACCGACAGGATCAGGCCGGTCAGCCCCATGCCGCCGATGGTCGCCCAGAACAGGCGCGGATTGTCGGAAGGCGAACATTTGTAGGAACGGCCATCGGAACGCAGCAGCGTCAGCGCCTCGACATGGCAGCCGAACGTGCCGCGCCGATGATGGTTCTTGCCATGCACGTCATTGGCGACCGCGCCCCCCAGCGTGACGAATTGCGTGCCGGGCACGACCGCCGGGAAGAAACCGAACGGCGCCGCGTGGGCGATGACGTCGGACAGCATGACGCCGGCATCGGCTTCCACCAGTCCGGTTTCGGGGTCGAACTTCAGCAGGCGGTTGAGCGAGCGCATGTCGACGACGGCGCCGCCATGGTTCTGGCACGAATCGCCGTAGGAGCGGCCATTGCCATAGGCGATCAGCGCCCCCGAACGCACGCCACCGGCTTTCAGCTGCGCAATCGCCTCTGACGCGGGCATGAAGCGCGACGCGGGAGGCGTGACCATGCCGAAACTCTGGTACGGAGCGCTCATGCCAGCCACGCCCCCACGACGAGCAACAGCGCACCCATCAGGATGACGATCTGGCTGCGCCAGTCGCGCATGATGAACACAACCGGATCGTCGTGCAGTTCATCGCGCCGCGCCAGGATCCAGACGCGCATCGCCAGATAAAGCACGATCGGCGCAACCGGCCAGACCACCCAGGGATGGCTGTACAATTCGCGCACTTCATTGCTGTCGATGTAGAGCGCCAGAACCAGCGCCGAGGAAAAGGCCGAAGCCATGCCGGCCTGTGCCACGATCTCCTGGTCTTCGGTGCGGTAGCCGCGCCCGGCGATGCGCTGGCCTGCCGACAGCATGGTCGAGCGCAACTCGACATAGCGCTTCACCAGCGCCAGAGACAGGAAGAAGAAGGCCGAAAAAGCCAGCAGCCAGAACGAGACGTCGATGCCGGTCGCAGCGGTGCCCGCCAGGATGCGCATCGTATAGAGGCCGGCCAGCGTCAGCACGTCCAGCAGCAGCATCCGCTTGACCGCCAGCGAATAGGCCGTCGTGGCCACCATATAGCCGGCGAGCACGATCAGGAATTCGACCGGCAGGAACAGCGCCGTGCCGATACCCACCGCCAACAGCACGGCGATCGAGGCCAGGCCGAACGGAATCGACAGCATACCGCTCGCGAACGGGCGGTTGCGCTTGGTGGCATGTTGGCGGTCCAGCGCCAGGTCGAAGAAGTCGTTGACGATGTAGATGGCCGACGCGACCGCTGAAAACGACACGAAGGCGAGCGCGCAGTCCTTGATCAGCGCCACGTTGAAATATTCATGCGACAGAACCAGAGGCACCGCGATCAGTGTGTTCTTCAGCCACTGATGCACACGCAGCATCTTCAACACGGTGCGCAGCGTTGGTTTGGGCCCTGGCATGCTGTCGCCGCCGTGCTTCGCCTGCCACCGGGCGGCCGAACGGTCCGGCGCGACGACGATGGCGCGCCGCGCTGCGTCGAATACCTTGAGATCGTGCCTGCTGTTGCCGGCATAGTCGAACCCGCCATCGCCATAGGCGGCGACCAGCGATGCACGCTTCTTGCCCGAAGTCAGATTTTCCTTGCCGTCCGTCGCCAGCACCCGGTCGAAAATGCCGAGATGCAAGGCAATAGCCTCGGCGAATTTGCGCGGCGTGCCGGTGGCCAGCACGATCTTGCGGCCTTCGGCATGTTCGGCCCGCAAACGCTCAAGCAAGGGCTGCCGGTATGGCAGCGAGGCGGGATCGATGTCGACCCGCGCCGCGATTTCCTGCTTCAGGCGAGCCGGCCCGCCGGAAAGCCAGAACGGAATCAGAAAAAGATAAAGCGGATTCTTCTTGAGCAGCGCAAAGACGCCTTCCCACAGAAGATCGGTCGCGATCAGGGTGCCGTCGAGATCGACGGCCAAAGGTACTGCGTTCTTGTCTGAGCGCGCATCCATTGCCCTGATTGCCCCAGTTCTGCCCCAGCGCCGTTTCCGGCACATCGGACATAGCTGTGAACAGGCTACGGAACGTTAAAGCGAGGGGTCTGAACAGCCGTCGGACCGGCTATTTCCCGCGTCATCGTTAAGCTGCGGTCAATTGAATCGCTAAAAGACGAGGAAAAGCGAAAAGGCCGGGACTGGCCCGGCCTTCACTGTCCGGTTACTTGATCTTGGCGACGCCGCCGGAAATCTCGATCGTTTCGGAGCCGGTCAAGGCTTCAAGGTCGCCATTGGGCAGCGTCACGAAGCAGCCGCCCGAGCAGAACTGCACGGTTTCCCCGCCTGCCAGGTTGAGTTCGCTTTTCGAACCGCCTTCCGTGACGATCAGGGTGCGCGTTTCCGAATCCCGGTTCACGGCGCTGGCGCCGAAAGCGGAGCCGGCCGCTGCGAGAAAGGCGACGGCGGCGATGAGGGACTTCCACATTGCGATCTCGGTGTTTCCACCGCCTCTGTTGCACTGAGCAAGGCATTCCCGCTCTTGCCGACCAGTCTATAGAGGAAGCAATGTGAACCGCAACTGAATGCCTCATTCATGCCGCAATTGGTTTTGGCAGGGGTGGACAGCGGCGTCAGTTGGGGTCCGGCTTGCGCGGCCGCTTCGGCCGCTTTTTCTCGTATTCCTCTGTCGCCTCTGCCTTGATGCGCGTTTCTTCGGCGAAATCGGCTTCGATCTTGTCGTCGTCGGTCGGCCAGGGCGCATGTTTCTCGACCGTCGCGCGCGGTGTCGAGGGTATCTCGATGTTTTCCTTGGCAAACGCATCGATGATGGCGAAACGGATGTCGTTCTGCACGATGCTGCCGTTCAGGATATCGGCGAGGAAGACGCGAATCTCGAATTCCAGCGCCGCGGTGCCGAAATTGACGAACTGCACGAACGGCTCTGGGTTCTTAAGCACCAGCGGATGACCCCGCGCGATCTCCAGCAGCACTTCGTGCGCACGCTTGATGTCGCTGCCATAGGCCGCGCCGACCTTGATCTCGACGCGTCCCAGCTTGTTGCGATGCGTCCAGTTCCCGACCGCCCCATTGATAAGGTTCGAGTTCGGCAGGATCACCGACTGGCGCTGGAACGTCTCGATCTCGGTTGCGCGCACGCTGATCTTCTTGACGGTGCCACTGACGTCGCCGGCGACGATCCAGTCGCCGACCTTGAATGGCCGTTCGGCCAGAAGGATCAGGCCCGAAACGAAATTGGACACGACATTCTGCAGGCCGAAACCGATGCCGAGGGAGAGCGCGCCGGCGACCAGTGCGAGGTTCGAAAGATCGATGCCTGCGGCCGAGATGCCGACCAGCCCGGCGACGGCGACGCCGGCATAGCCGACGATCAGCCGGATGGAATTGCGCACGCCGGTATCGACACGGCCCCGCGCCATGACGGAATCGTCGAGCCAGCCCTGGAACCAGCGCGTGACGAAATAGCCGATGACGAAGACGACGATGCCGGTCAGGATCCCGGTGATCGAGATGGTGACCGAGCCGATCGTCAGCCCGGTCGCCAGCTTGTAGCCCCAGGCCTGGATATCGCCGAACTGGAAGCCCCACATGAACAGGATGAGCGGCAGGAACACCAGCACGATCAGAAGGTTGATGCCGATGCTGACAGCCAGCCCGAACTGATCCAGCGTCGTTTCGTCCAGGTTCGACTTTTGTCCCAGCCAGGCACCGGCGGATGAGGAACCGAAACCGCCTTCCGCGCCGATGGCGCGCGCCGACAGGAAGCCGATATAGGCGGTGACCAGGATCGTGCCGGTAACCACCACCTGCAAGGAGACGAAGAGTGCCAGGCCGATATAGCCGAACAGCGCCGCACCGATGGTGAACAGCCCCAGCGCATAGGCGCAATAGCGAAGCCATCTCGGCCACGGCCGCCAGTCGCCTGTATGCGAGCGAAACGGGCGGACCGACCCCATCAGGATAAGCAGCACGCCGACGATGATTGTCGCGATGAAGCTGCGGGCAATAGTGAGCGAAAGCGGCGATCCCATCTGGTCGTTGACGACGGCCAGGAAATTGTTGATGCCGATGACCACCGCCATCGCCGTCGCCAGATGCACCAGCCAGCGCGCCGGCGCGGATTCGACCGGTATCAGCCGCCAGTTCGGCAGGCCGGGCGAAAGCGCCGCGTTGGCCAGCCGGTTGACGCAGAAGATGATGGCGGTCACCGCCATGAAAGTGCGCAGGAAAATGCCGATATCGCCGCGCAGCACACCGTAATAATCGAAGAAGAAGAAAGTTGCGACGAAGAACACCGCAAGCGCCGCGGTCGGCAGCAGCGTCGACCAGAACGCCACGGAAAGGCGCCCCAGATAGGAAGGCTCGATCACGTTCGGATCGGCCACGAAAAGCCGGCCGAACAGCCGCCGCCCGCCGATCATCAGTACGGCCGCGGCCGTCAGCGCCAGCAACGTCGCCACCAGCATCGCCTGGAACTTGAATTTCAGGGCAAATGAAAGCCACGACGAGACGGCGTTGAAGAAGCTGTCCGCTTCCTTGCCGGCGTCGGAGATCACCTCGCCGCTCAGCGCGTCGGTAAGCACGTAGCGCTTCGTCAGCAGATTGCGGAACAGCTCGCTTCGCAATGTGCCGATCTTTTCGATCAGCCCGTTGATTCGCAGCGACAGGCTTTCCGCATTGGCGAGAACGACGTTGATCTGCGCCTTTTCGGATTTAAGCGCGTTCCGTTCATCGGTGACGATGTCCGCCTCTGCCGCCTCGTCCTCAGGCGGCGGATTGCCCAGTTGCTCGAGCCGGCCGTTGATTTCCGAAAGCCGCGGACGGAAAGCAAGCGCGCTCTTGAGCGCCTTGCGCGACAAGTCTTCGAGTTGAAGACGGATCTCGACAAGCGCGCCGTCGTCCTCCGCCTTGTCCCGAATCTGCGTCTCGAAACCGTCGGTTTTCTTGGTCAGCGCCTGCAGGACGGCCTGCTGGTCCGCGACAAGCCCGGTCGGCGCCTGCTGCTGGACGCCCTGCGCCACGCCGGTGCCCGGCCCGGCAACCACCAAAGGTGCCGCTGCCAGCAGAAGAACGACAAGAATGCGAATCCATCGCAGAAACATAAACGGGCGACTCGCGAGCAGACTGGATGCCGAAAAATTGCGCCATTGATAGAGAGGCTCGTCCGGCCGGGCAAGCCGCGTCACGCAACCGAATATGAGGTCGGCCTTTCGAAAGGCGGTGGCGCAATATTGGCTTTGACGGTGCGGCCTGCTCTATAGTCTGCTTCGGCACGCAACGGAAAATCATCGGCATGGCGGAATATTCGGCCCTCGCGCTGCTCAAGAACGCGCTGACGGGCAACAAGGACTGGAAACCGGCATGGCGCAAGCCGGAGCCCAAGGCCGCCTATGACGTCATCGTCATCGGCGGCGGCGGACACGGGCTTTCCACCGCCTACTATCTTGCCAAGGAGCATGGCGTCACCAATGTCGCGGTGCTGGAGAAGGGCTATCTCGGCTCCGGCAATGTCGGCCGCAACACCACGGCGGTGCGCTCGAACTATCTCCTGCCACCGAATACGCGCTTTTACGAGCATTCGATGAAACTGTGGGAGAACCTGTCCCACGACCTAAACTACAATGTGATGTTCTCGCAGCGCGGCGTCCTCAACCTCGCCCATTCGCCGGCGCAGTTGGACGACTATGCCCGGCGTGGCAATTCCATGCGCCATCAGGGCGTCGATGCCGAACTGCTGTCGGTGGCTGAGATCTCCCGGCTGATCCCGGTCATGGACACGTCGAAGGCGACCCGTTTCCCCGTCTATGGCGGGCTGATGCAGCCGCGCGCCGGCACCGCCCGGCACGATGCGGTCGCCTGGGGCTATGCGCGTGGCGCGGACAGGCGGGGCGTCGATATCGTCGAGAACTGCGAAGTGACCGGCTTCCTGCGCGATGGCGACCGTATAACCGGCGTCACGACCTCGCGCGGCGAGATACGCGCGAAGAAGGTCGCGGTGGCGGTGGCCGGCTCCACCGGCCGCGTCATGCAGCTCGCGGGCATCGACCGGCTGCCGATCGAAAGCCATGTTCTGCAGGCCTTCGTGACGGAATCGCTGAAGCCGGTGCTGGATACCGTCGTCACCTTCGGCATGGGCCACTTCTACGTCTCCCAGTCCGACAAGGGCGGGCTGGTCTATGGCGGCGACATCGACGGCTACAACAGCTACGCGCAGCGCGGCAACCTGCCGATCGTGCAGGAAGTCATGGCCGAGATGCTGGCGCTTTTCCCGAGCCTCGCCGGCGTGCGGCTGCTGCGCTCCTGGGGCGGCGTCTGCGACATGTCGATGGACGGTTCGCCCATCATCACAACCGGCCCCCTGCCCGGCATGTACCTGAATTGCGGCTGGTGCTACGGCGGCTTCAAGGCGACGCCGGCCTCCGGCTTCTGCTTCGCCCACACCATCGCCCGCGACGAACCGCACGAACTCAACGCCGCCTTCACGCTCGACCGCTTCCACCGCGGCATCCTGATCGACGAAAAAGGCCAGGGGGCAACCCCGCGGTTGCATTAGACCATGACCCCGAAAAGTGGAGACCGGTTTCGGACAAGATCATGGTCAAACAAAAGATGACAAGATGCTGATCACCTGCCCCTATTGCGGCGCGCGCGACGTGTCCGAATTCACCTATCAGGGCGATGGCAACCGTCAGCGTCCCGCGCCCAATTCACAGGACCTCGATGCCTGGAACGACTATGTCTACGACCGGCTGAACCCTGCCGGCGACCACAACGAAATCTGGCAGCATTCCGGCGGCTGCCGCACCCACATCCGGGTTGTGCGCAACACGCTGACTCATGAAATTTCCGCTGTCCAGCCGGTTCGCCCCGAGACGAAACCGAGCCCCGTCAAGCCGGCAGGCCGGCGCGGAGCCCGGCCATGACTTCCCGCCGCACCGAGACCGGCGGGCGCATCGACCGCTTCCGCACCATTCGCTTCACCTTCGACGGCGCGTCCTATACCGGCCATCCCGGCGACACGCTGGCATCGGCCCTGCTGGCGAGCGGCGTTTCGCTGTTCGGACGCTCGTTCAAATACCATCGCCCGCGCGGTGTGCTGACCGCCGGCGTCGATGAGCCGAACGCGCTCGTCACCGTGTTGCGCGGCGATGTCCGGGAGCCGAACGTTCCCGCGACCATGGTCGAAATCCATGACGGGCTGGTCGCCGAAAGCCAGAACCGCTTTCCGTCGCTGAGCTGGGATATCGGCGCGCTCAACCAGCTTGCCGGCAAGCTGATCTCGGCCGGCTTCTACTACAAGACCTTCATGGGTCCCGTGATCGGCCCGCTGCAAGGCACGCGATTCTGGATGTTCTGCGAGCATTTCATCCGCCGCGCCGCCGGGCTCGGCCGCGCAGGAAAGGCGCCGGACACCGCGCGCTACGAGAACATGAACGCGTTCTGCGACGTGCTCGTCGTTGGCTCCGGCCCTGCCGGGCTGATGGCGGCAAGGACTGCCGCCGAGGCCGGCAAGCGCGTCATCCTGGCCGAACTTGACCCCGTTCTGGGCGGCTCGGCCAACTGGTCCGGCGAGACGATCGGCGAGGTGCCGGCGGCCGACTGGGCGGCCGAGGCCATTCGCGATCTGCAGGAATTCGACAGCGTCCGGCTGCTGCCGCGCACCACCGTATGGGGCTACTACGACGGCAATTCGCTCGTCGCGCTCGAACGCGTCGGCGATCACAAGGAACGGTTCGCCACCGACGAGCCGCGCCACCGGCAGTGGACGATCCGCGCCGGCTCGGTGGTGCTCGCCACCGGCGCGCTGGAACGGCCGCTGGTGTTTCCAGGCAATGACAGGCCGGGCGTCATGCTGGCGAGCGCCGCCAAACGCTACGCCAATGAATTCGGCGTGCTGCCCGGCGACAAGGTCGCCGTCTTTACCAACAACGACACCGCCTATGGCGCGGCGCTGGCGCTGAAGAACGCCGGCGCACGCACAGTCCTCATCGTGGATGTGCGGGCGGACGTTTCCGCTGACATGCGCGCCATCGCCAACGAGCTCGAAGCGGAGCTGCTGACTGGCCATGCGGTCGTCGCCACCGAGGGCGGCAAGGCGTTGTCCGGCGTCACCGTCCAGCCTTTCCAGGCTGCGACCGGCACAGCGTCGGGCGAAGCGCGCAACATCCACGCCGACGGCCTGCTCGTTTCGGGCGGCTGGTCACCCGCGATCCATCTGGCCAGCCAGGCGGGTGCCAGACCGGAATGGGATGACGGATTGCAGGCATTCCTGCCGCCACAACCGACGCGGAAATGGACCGGCGCCGGCGCCTTCAACGGCGCATTTTCGACCGCCGAATCGATCGCGCAGGGTGTCGCCGCCGGCATGGCCGTGTCCGGCGGCGGCGGCCAGCGCTTCGAGCCACCGGCGGTGGTAACGGTTGCGGGCGACCCGAAACCCGCGCCGGTTCTGGAAATCCGCGCCGATGGCAAGAGCTTTGTCGATTTCCAGCACGACGTGACCGCTGATGACGTGCGCCTCGCCCACCGCGAGGGCTTTGTCTCGGTCGAGCACCTCAAGCGCTACACCACGCTCGGCATGGCGACCGACCAGGGCAAGACGTCGAACGTGCCCGGCCTCGCCATCATGGCGGCGGCGCTCGGCAAATCGATCCCCGAGGTCGGCACCACCCGCTTCCGCCCGCCTTTTGCCGGCGTCTCGCTGGGCTCGCTGGCTGCCGAACGCTTCGGCGACCTCAGGCCTGAGCGGCTGACACCGATGCATGACTGGCATGTCGAACACGGCGCGACCATGTATTCGGCCGGGCTTTGGCACCGCCCGCAAATCTACGGCGACCCCGGCGAGACCATCGAGCAGGCGTATGTGCGCGAGACAAGGGCAACGCGCGGCAGCGCCGGCATCGTCGATGTCTCGACGCTGGGCAAGATCGCCGTGCAGGGTCCGGACGCGGCGGAATTCCTCGACCGCGTCTACACCAACATGTTCTCTACCCTGCCCGTCGGCAAGGCGCGCTACGGCCTGATGCTGCGCGAGGACGGCATCGCTTTCGACGACGGCACCACCTGGCGGCTCGGCGAGCGCGATTTCCTCATGACCACCACCACCGCCAACGCCGGCAAGGTGATGCAGCATCTGGAGTATTTTCTCGATGTGATCTGGCCGGACCTGAAGGTGGCCGTCACCTCGGTAACCGACCAGTGGGCGGGCGCGGCCATCGGTGGGCCGAACGCGCGAAAAATCCTGCAAAGCGTCGTCACCGGCACCCCGGTCGACGATACCGCCCTGCCCTTCATGGGCATCGTCCATGGCGAGATCGACGGCGTGCCGGTGATGATCTGCCGCCTGTCCTTCTCCGGCGAAATGGCCTTCGAGGTCTATTGTGGCGCCGACTGGGGAACGCATGTCTGGGAAGCGCTGATGCAGGCCGGCAAGCCGTATGGCCTCGTGCCTTATGGACTGGAGGCGCTCGGCACGATGCGCATCGAAAAAGGCCATGTCACCGGCGCCGAGATCGACGGCCGCACCACGGCGCGCGATCTCCATCTCGGCTGGATGCTGTCGAAGAAGAAGCCTTTCATCGGCTCGGCGATGATGGACCGCGAAGGCCTGATCGCCAGCGACCGTCTGCAGCTTGTGGGTATCGTTGCCCTGGACAATCGCCCACTGAGCGGCGGCGCGCACATTGTCGAGGAACTGCACGAGGGGAACCCGCACGGCTCGATCGGCTACCTCACCGCCTGCTGCTATTCGCCGTCGCTCGGCAAGTACATCGCGCTGGCCCTGCTGGAAGGCGGCAAGGCGCGCCACGGCAAGCGCGCCTTCGTCTCGGATCCGCTGCGCAAACGCTTCGGCCCGGTCGAGATCGTCAGCCACCACTTCTTCGATCCCGAAGGGACGCGCATGCATGGCTAGCCGAATTGGAGTTGAACGCCTGTCGCCGCTGGAGCCGGTCTACCGATCCGGCTCGCATGGCCGTTTCGAGGATGGCGTCGAGGTTGCCCTGTCCGAAATCCGCCCCGGCTCCATTGTCCAGGTCACCGCGTGGCCGGGCGAGGAACAGAGTGCCGCCGCCGCCATCCGCGCGGTGACCGGCCTGAATATGCCCGATGGACCGGGCGGTGGCGTGGTCGCCTCGGATCAGCATGCCTTCGGCATTGCGCCGGGAAAATTCATCGTCACGGTTGAAAGCGAGGGCCTGGTTGCCGCGCTGGTGAATGCCATTCCACCGGCGATGGGTGCGGTGACAGACCTTTCGCACGGCCGCACCATTATCCGCATCGAGGGGCCGAAAGCGGAATGGGTACTGGCGAAGTTCTTCGCCATCGATTTCGCGCTGCCAGCCTTTCCGCTCGGCGCCGGGCGCTCGACGTCGCATCACGACATCTTCGCCCAGATCCAGCGCACCGGCGCCGACCGGTTCGATATCTGCGTCTTCCGCTCCTTCGCGCGGTCGTTCTGGAAGGCGCTATGCCACGCCAGCGCGGAGGTAGGTTACGAGGTGCAGTAAAAGGAGCGGCAATCGGCAATCGGCAATCGGCAATCGGCAATCGGCAATCGGCAATCGGCAATCGAAGTTGCATCTGTCAACACAGAAGAGAGCGCAAGGACAAGGTCTGCCTACTGCCTACTGCCTACTGCCTACTGCCTACTGCCTACTGCCTACTGCCTACTGCCTA
>NZ_LMGA01000001.1:1502041-1847210 GCF_001427025.1 Mesorhizobium sp. Root554
ACTGCCTCATTCCGCGAACGTCACCCATTCGTCCACCGGCGCGCGGTCGGTCCTGAAGGTGGCTTCGGGTTTGGACGTATCCTCGTAGCCAAGCGCCATGCCGCAGACGACGACTTCCTCGTCGCTGATGTTCAGCACCGGCCTGATCTGGCGGTGATAGGGCGCGAATGCCGCCTGCGGGCACGTATCCAGGCCCCTCGCCCGCGCCGCGATCATGATGTTCTGCAGGAACATGCCGTAGTCGATCCACGACCCCTGGTTCAGGCGGCGGTCGATGGTGAAGATCATGCCCACCGGCGCGTCGAAGAAGATGAAGTTGCGGTCGTGCTGGGCGCGCATCTTGTCGACGTCGCGGCGGCCGATGCCGAGCACGCCATAGAGGCCGAAGCCATTGGCGCGACGGCGGCTGAGATAAGGCTCGAAAAACTGGTCCGGATAATACTTGTACTCGTCCCATGCCACCTTTTCGGCGCGGATGCCGGAATTCAGGATGGCGTCGGCGATACGGTCCTTCACCGCGCCCTTGGTCACATAGACCCGCCATGGCTGCATGTTGGTGCCCGAAGGCGCGCGTGACGCCACTTCCAGGATTTCTCGAATCGTCGCGTCATCCACCGGCGTCGGCAGGAAGGAGCGAACCGACCGGCGCGAAACGATCGCGGCGTCCACCGCGGAAACATCGTCGGGCCCAGGGGTGTCATGTTCGGTCGCCAGCATCGCATTCCCTTTGCGCGGAGTGCAGCCGGCGTCCCCTATTCACCAGCTTGGCCAGCCTTTGCCTCAATGCCGAGGCAACCGCAAGCAAATCTTGCCGGCGAAATGCTTTTACTTGTCGTTTTGTTTTGTCCGCCGCACAAATACGTTCGCTTGGCCCGTAGGCTTCACTCAAAAGCGCTCCAGCCGCCGCCGCACCTTCTTGAGAAAGGCGGCGCGGCTTTCCTGCGTCGCCGAATCCATCATGTAGTGCGCCAGATAGAGCGTCTTGCAGCGCCAGCCGCATAGCGCCCGGATGCCGCGCAGGATGGTCTTTCGCCCCGGCTGACCGACGATGACACTCCACCACCAGGGCGCGCCGCAGGTGGTGACGATGGCGATCTTCTCGACCTGCCCCATCAGCGGCTCGATCGACTGGCGCGTGCCGTTGAAGGTGAAGGCGACATCCTTTGCCCACACCCGGTCGAGCCAGCCCTTCAGCATCGCCGGCAGACCGTACCACCAGGTCGGGTAGATGAAGACCAGCGCCTCCGCCCATTGCACCAGTTCGATATGCGGCCGCAGCGCCGGATCGCCGGGCGCCTGCTCGTTATAGCTGCGCCGTTCCTCGGCCCGCATTACCGGATCGAAATTCTCGGCATAGAGATCGATGATCCTTGCCTCGCAGCCCTTGGCCTCGATCGCCTCGACAGCCGCATCGCGCAGCGCGGCGCAAAATGAGTCCTCCACCGGATGGCAGTAGATGACGAGGACCTTCATCCGGCCTGCTCCAGCCCCTTGAACAGGAAAGTCCGGCCGCTGCGGTAGTCATAGTCGGGATTGTCCCAGGCAATCATCTTGCCGGGATTGAGCAGCCCTTGCGGGTCGGCCTCCCGCTTGAAGGCGAGTTGCACCGCGTCGGTCTGCTTCATGCCGCCTTCCTCCAGCGTGTAGCGGTGCGGATTGAAGATCGGGCAGCCATTGTCCTCGAATATCCGGACGATCTCGTCCAGCCGCGCCTCGCTGGTGAATTTCACCAGCGGCAGGCCGAAGCAGGTGATGTTGCCGTCGAGCCGGACAAATTCGAGGTGCGAAAAAACCTCGCCGGGGAACATGCCGTCCATCTTTTCCACAAGCGCCAGCTGGTTGGGGAACGGGTAGAGCGATTGCAGATAGGTGATCGACGGATCGATGCGCAGCGCCCGCAATGTCGTGTGGTTCCATGCCAGTTCGTAGGTCGGCGGCAGTCCTTTCCTGTCTTCCTCCGAAGCCGCCGCCGCATCGTACAAGACGGCGCCGCCCGCCCTGCGCGTGAAGGCGTGGAAGGCGTCCAGCGAGTGCGGCGCCACCATCACCAGGCAGACGCTCTGGCCTTCCGCCAGGAACTTTTGATGGCGCTTGAAGTAAAGCTGCGGCACCGGCGCGGCGATGGGCGTGATCAGCTTGGTCAGGATGCCGTCCTGGCAGGCGAGCGCATTGCCGTAGCCGGCTGCGCCCATGAAGCTGTCGAAGCCGACAATCACGTCCACCCAGTCATATGAGGCGGCCAGCGGCATCTCCACCTCGGTGATGATGCCGTTGGTGCCATAGGCATGCGTGACCTTGTGCAGGTCCTCGCCGGTCAGTTCCAGCACGCGCGGTTCGGCCTCCATGGTGGCGACGCGCAGCCGCAAGATGTTGCCGAAGTCGCGCAGCCCGCCGAAATTGATCGACCCGACGCCGCCCGAGCCGCCGGCGATGAAGCCGCCGATGGAAGCCGTGTTGTAGGTCGACGGATGCATCCGCAGTTCCTGCATCGAATGTGTGCGTGTGGCCCGGTCGATGTCGGCAAGGATCGCCCCCGGCCCGCAGACGACGCGGCCGGTCGATATCCCGCCGATGGCGTTCATCTCGGCCAGATTGAGCACCACGCCACCCGACAGCGGCATCGCCTGCCCGTAGTTGCCGGTGCCGGCGCCGCGCGGCGTCACCGCGACGCCATGCTTGTGGCAGGTGGCAAGCGTACGGATCAGTTCGGCCTCGTCCTTCGGCGTCACCACCAGATCGGCCGTCACGCCGTCGAGCTGCTGCTTGAGAACCGGGCTGTACCAGTAGAAGTCGCGGCTCTTCTGCAGGACCAGCTTTTCGTTGTCCTCGATCTTCAGCCCTTCCAGATCGCGCTTGAGCGCCGCAACATCCATCGTCACACCATCAGATCGTCGAGTTCGGCATAGTCCGGCAAGATGCGTTCGATGGCGCGGCCGTCGCGCACCACGATCCTTTCGGCCTCGGGCCGTGACAGGACTTCGGTCCAGCTGCGTCCCCGGAACACGATGAAATCGGCAGGACCGCCGGACGTAAGCGTGCCAATACCCTTGAGACCCATGATCTCGGCCGGCGTCGCTGTCACCGCCCTCGGCCAGTCGCCGACGGGATGGTCGAGATGCAGGACGCGGGTCGCCATGCGGTAGACCTCCAGCATGTCGAGATCGCCATAGGCATAGAATGGATCGCGCGTGTTGTCGGAGGCAACGGCGACTGGAATATCTCTCGCCTTCATCTCATGCAGCAGCGTCACCCCGCGCCAGCGTGGCGTCGTGCCGTCCACGCGCCGGTCCTGCAGATAGAGATTGCATAGCGGCAGCGACACGATGCCGATGCCGGCCTTGGCCACCTTGTCCAGCGTATCGAGCACATCGAGATCGGGTTGGCGCGCCAGCGAACAGCAGTGGCCGACGAGCACCTTGCCCTCGAAGCCGCTCCACAGCGCCGCCTCGGCGATCTTCTTCAGCGAAACCGACGATGCATCGCCCGTCTCATCGGCATGGAAATCGAGATCGAGCCCATGCCGATTCGCCAGGGTGAACATCTGATCCAGCAGCTTTTCGAGGTCCGGCACCATATAGGCGACCGCGCCCAGAACGCCGCCAGCCTTGGCCACCCGTCCGGCCAGCTTCTCGAACCGGGCCTTGTCCCTCACTGCCTCTATGCCAGTGAGGCACGCGGCCTGCAATTCAATGCGCCCGCGCCATTTCTCCCGCATTGCCTCGAACACCGGCCAGGAAATCTCATCCTGCGGTGCAATGCTGTCAAGGTGCGTGCGCAGAGCCCTGGTGCCATGCGCATAGGCAGCCCGCAGCGAGAAATCCATCCGCCGCGCCACGTCTTCGGCGCTCCACCGCGCCGACCGGTCGGCATCGGCGGCAATGAGCGCGCCTGCGAACGTCCCGTCGGGGTTGGGTTTGCGGCCCCAGATGTGCCCCTTGTCGATATGCGTGTGGCAATCGACGAAGCAAGGCAGCACGATGCGGCCAGCCAGATCGATAGCGCCCTCGGCAGCAGCAGCCGGCCGCGCGGCTTCGATTCGCGCAATCTTCCCGTCAAACACCGTCACATCCACCAACGCAAAGCCGTCCGCGTCATAAGTGGCTCGCAGCCCGGGCGTCAGCGACGCGTGCAGGCGTGCATTTTTCAGCGTGTAGGATTCGGGTGTGGGAAACCAGCTCAAGGGGCGCCCCCCTCACCCGGCTCGCTGTGCTCGCCACCCTCTCCCCGCCGGGGAGCGGAGGACGCTGCCATAGCCGCCTTACTCTTCTCCCCGGCGGGGCGAAGGTGGCCCGAAGGGCCGGATGAGGGAGCTATTGCGAGTCTCACCTTCACCGCTCCTGCACCATCGCGCTTTCGTGCCAGCGGCGCAGGACGAGGTTGGACACCAGCGACAGCGCCAGGAAGATGACGATGCCGGCGAGCGAGATCAGGATCAGCGCCGCGAACAGCCGCGGCGCATTCAGCCGGTAGCCCGCCTCGATGATGCGCGACGCCAGCCCCGACGACTGCCCGCTGGCGCCGGCGACGAATTCCGCCACCACCGCGCCAATCAGCGACAATCCCCCGGCGATCTTCAGCCCGCCGAGAAAATACGGCATGGCGGCCGGCAGGCGCAGCAGCCGCAATTGCTGCCAGCGCGTGGCGCCGTTCAGCCGGAACAGGTCGAGCAGATTGCGGTCCACCGAGTTCAGACCGAGCGTCGTGTTGGACAGGATCGGGAAGAATGCGACGATCCACGCGCACAGCAGAAGCTTCGTCGTCTGGTTGTCGACATAGATGTTGATGAGCGGAAAGATCGCCACGATCGGCGTCACCTGCAGCACGATGGCGAAGGGAAAGAACGACATCTCCACCCATTTCGACTGCGCGAACAGCACCGCCAGCCCGACACCGCCGACGACCGCCAGCGCCAGGCTGAGAAAGGTGATCTTCAGCGTCACGAGAAGCGACGAAAACAGCAGGCCGGCATCGTCATGCAGGGTTTGCAGCACGAGCCCCGGCCGCGGCAGGATGTATTTGGGGATTTCGTTCCAGACGCAGATGCGGTCCCACAGCCAGATGGCAAGGATCATGATCGCCAGCGGCAGCACCCAGCGGCCGATGCGCTCCAGCCGCTGCTGGCGCACCCGCCGTGCTTCTTCCGGGTCCAGCACTGGACGGCTCGGCTCAGGCATGGACATGCTGCGGCTCCGCATTCGTGCCCATGGCCGCTTCCAGCGCCGTCGATGCCTGCCGGCACAGCGCGGCATAGTCCACCGAAGTGCGGAACGCCTCGTCGCGCGGATAGGGCGCACTCACCGCCATCTCATCGGCTACCCTGCCCGGTCGCGCCGCCATGGTGACGATCCGGTTGGACAGGAACACGCTTTCGAAAACGCTGTGCGTCACGAACACCACCGTAAAGCGCTGGTCCTGCCACAGGTCCAGCAAATCGTTATTGAGCTGGAAGCGGGTAATTTCATCCAGCGCCGCGAAGGGCTCGTCCATCAGCAGCAGGCGCGGCTTCGTCACCATGGCGCGGGCAATGGAAACGCGCATCTTCATGCCGCCAGAAAGTTCGCGCGGCACCGCGTCGGCGAAACCGGCGAGGTGCACCCGCTCGAGCATTTCCATCACCGCCGGCTGCGCCTGCGCGCGCGAAATGCCCCGCAAGCGCAGCGGCAACCAGACATTGTCGAACACGCTCGCCCAGGGCATCAGCGTCGGCTCCTGGAAGACGAAGCCTATGTCGGAGCGGCTGGAGGCACCCGGCCATTCGATCTGGCCGGAAGTCGGCGTCGAGAGGCCGGCGATCAGCCTTAGCGCCGTTGACTTGCCGCAGCCGGAGGGTCCCAGAAGGCTGAGGAAATCGCCGTCGCGGATCGTCATGTCGACGCCGCGCAGCGCTACCGTCCCGGTGGAGAACGTCTTGCTCACATTACGCAGGAAAAGCAGCGGCGCCCTGTCGTCCGCCGCTGGTACACCGCTATCGCCAGACATGCCTTCGGACTGGCTCACTTCTTCAGGTCGAGCCCGACGCCCTTGTTGACGAAGTTCAGCGTGTAGGATTTTTTGATGTCGATGCCGGCCGGGATCACCTTGGCCTTGACCATCTTGTTGTAGAAATCCTGCATGCGCGCATCGGTCATGGCGCCGATGCCGAGCTTTTCGGTGTCGCCGGAATCGACGATGCCGAATTTCTTCAGCTGCGCGATCGTGAAGGCGATCTGCTCGTCGGTGATGTCGGGATTGTCCTTCTTGATCGCGGCGTTGGCGGCGGCGTTGTCGCCATAGAGATAGTTGTACCACCCCTTCGCCGAGCCATCGACGAAGCACTGCACCACCTCCGGACGCTTGTCGATCGTTTCCTGCATCGCTTCGATCGTCGTCGAATAGGTGCTGTAGCCATAGTCGGCGAGGAGGAACTGGTTCGGCATGAAGCCACCCTCCTTCTGCACCGCGAACGGCTCCGACGTGACGTAACCCTGCTGGATCGACTTCTTGTTGGCGATGAAGGGAGCGGCATTGAAGGTGTAGGGCACGCGCTTGGAGACGTCGAAGCCGTATTCCGTCGCCATCCACAGAAGGAAGCTCTGCGCGCCCTCGTCGCCGACGATGTACTGGTCGGCGTTCTTGAGGTCCTCCCATTTGTCGAGCCCTTCGCCGGGATGCGACATCATCACCTGCGGCTCTTTCTGGAAGGAGGCGGCGACGACGCGCAGCGGAATATCCTGCGCCACCGCATCGAACGCCTGCTGCATGTTGCCGCCCATGTAGAAATCGATCTTGCCGGCCAGCAGCAGCGGCCTTCCCGCCACCTGCGGGCCGCCCTGCTGGATGGTCACGTCGAGGCCACAGGCGGCATAGGTGCCGTCAACCACGGCCTGGTAGTAGCCGCCATGCTCCGCCTGGGCGAGCCAGTTGGTGCCGAAAATAACCTTTTCGTTGGCTTGCGCAGTCGCCATCCCGACGGCCATGGCAACGAACACAGCCGGCAGCATCACTTTACCGTACATGGAAATCACCCCTCTTGTTCCGACACACCGCCGGTCCGACTTCAATTTTGATGAAGCAAGACATATGCCATCGGCCATCGGACCGTATCGCCGCGTTTTCATCGGCAGTATCGGATGACGCTGGCCTCGATGGAAGGCATCCTGCTAATTTTTTTGTCCGCTGTCCACAAAGCCGCGCGCTCTCCACTCACGGTCTTGTGGAGGTGAAAAGGGCGGCCTAGTTTGCCCGTCGAAATGGAGCGCTCATGTTCAAATTCCTTCAGCCGAAATCGATCAAGCCGCCCTTCGCGCGCTACAGCCACGGCGTTGAGGTTCCGGCGGGAAAGCGCCTCGTCCTCACCTCGGGCCAGCTCGGCATCGGCGCCGATGACACCGTACCGGAAGACGCAGGCAAGCAGGCCGAACTCTGCTTCGCCAACATCGCCGCCATCCTCGGCGAGGCCGGCCTCGGCTTGAAGGACATCGTGCGCATCAACGCCTATGTCACGGACCGCGCCCATATGCGGCCCTATATGGATGTGCGCGACCGGCTGTTCGCCGACCCCGCCCCGGCCTCGACGCTGATGATCGTTTCCGGCTTCACGCGGCCCGAATTCAAGGTCGAGATCGAAGTGATCGCGGCGGGAGACGATCGATGACAAATTCGACCCGACGTGTCTGGTGGGGCGACTACCGCACGACCGAATATTCCGCCATCGACGCCGAGAAGACCATCGCCGTGCTGCCGGTCGCCGCGATCGAGCAGCATGGCCCGCATCTGCCGGTGTCGACCGACGCCACGATCATGCAGGGCATGCTGGAAACGGTGATCCCGCTCGTCCCCGCCGATCTCGACATCCGCATCCTGCCGATCCAGTCGGTGGGCAAGTCCAACGAGCACGTCCACGCCCCCGGCACGCTGACGCTTTCACCGCTGGCTGCGATCCAGGGCTGGGCCGAGCTTGGCGCCAGCGTCGCCCGCGCCGGAGTGAGAAAGATCGTCTTCGTCAATTCGCATGGCGGCAATGAGGAGATCATGGGCATCGTCACGCGTGAGTTGCGCGTCGCCTTCAACATGCTGGCGGTGAAGACGAGCTGGCAGCGGTTTGGCCGCCCCGCCGGCATGTATACCGACCTGGAGGATCGCCACGGCATTCACGGCGGCGATGTCGAGACCTCGCTGATGCTGCATTTCCGTCCCGACCTGGTCGACATGTCGAAGGCTGGGAATTTCGTTTCGAATGTCGCCCGCGCGGAGCAGGAATTCGACCTGCTGCGCCACACCGGCACGCACGCCTTCGCCTGGATCGCTACCGACCTCAACCCGCATGGCGTGGTCGGCGACGCCTCGATGGCGACAGCGGAAAAGGGACGGCTGACCGCCAAACATCAGGCCGACGGTTTCATTGCTCTGCTCAAGGACGTCCGCAAGGCGCGGCTGGAGGATTGGCTTTCGTGACGGCTTCTCCCTTCTCCCCTTGTGGGAGAAGGGAAGCCCCTCAAACATCCACCCTCAGCCCGAACGGCACGCCCTCGAACGCGTCTGCCCCGCGGCCGATCCCCTCGATGGCGCGAACCATGCGGCCACGCCGTCCCAGCAGTCCGTCGGCGATCGCAACCAGCCGGGGATTGGGCGTCGCGGAGGGGGAAAGCGACCGCAGCGCCAGCGCCAGTTCCTGCTCGTCCCGCTTCGGGGAAAGTGCTGCCGCGATGATGAAGGCCGATGCCGTCGAGCGGCTGATGCCGGCATAGCAATGCACCACCAGCGGCCGCGCGCGGTTCCAGTCCTGGGCGAAGTCCAGCAGTTCGCGCACGTGCTTCTCGCCCGGCAGCGTCATGCCTTCCTGCGCCTCGGCGATGTCGTGCATCGCCAGATGCAGATGGTTGCCGGCCATGATCGCCGCAGGGCGGGTCATCTCGGTTCCCGCCGCCAGCAGCGACAGCAGCCTTTCGGCGCCGGTCTTGTTGACGGTCTCCTCGACCCTCGACAGCGGGCAGACATAGATCATGGTTCACTCTCCTGCGGCGGTCCATCGTCGCGCCGCACTGCCCATCCGGCAAGCGCCGATTCCAGTCTCTGCCAATCGTCCTGACAGCCCGGCAGGCCGATGCGCAGCACATGCGGCCTTTCGGCGAAGTGCCGCAGCAGGATACCCTGCCGGCCAAGCGCGGCGAACAGGCCGGCCACGCCCGAAAATTCGATGTAGCGAAACAGCGCCGTGCCACCGGCAACGGGTACGCCGAAGCGGCCAAGCAGCGCATCAATCCTTGCCGCATCTGCCGCGAGCCGGCTGCGCATCTCATCCCGCCAGCCTGCGTCCTGCAATGCACAAATGCCATATTCCAGCGCCGGCCCCGAGACCGCCCACGGTCCCAGCTCAGCCGCCAGCCGCTTTGCCGTCGCCATGTCCGCCAGTGCAAAACCCAGCCTGACGCCGGCAAGCCCGAAGAACTTGCCGAAGGAGCGCAGGACGACGATGCCGCCGCGCGTAACGTCACCCGCAAGGCTTTCGGCGCGCGGCCCGACATCCATGAAGGCCTCGTCCACGACCAGCAGCCCGTCTTTGGCGCGCAGCTTTTGCGCCAGCGCCAGCAGATCCGCGCGCGTAACGATGCGCCCGTCCGGATTGTTCGGATTGACCACGATTGCCAGATCGGCCTGCGCCAAAGCATTCAGATCGCCGACCTCGGACACTTCATGTCCGGCCAGTGCGGCCGCCCGTGCATGTTCGGCATAGGTTGGCCCGAGCACAAGCGCCCTGCCCGGCTTCAACAGACGGGCGATGCGCGGCAGCAATATCTGCGTACCGGGCGCCGCGACGACATGATCGGCCGATGGCGCTCCGTAAGCCGCAGCCGCGGCCTCCAGCAGCGTGCGGAGCCCGGCCGGTTCAGGCAGCCGCGACAAGGCTGTGGCGGGCAGGTCGAAAAGCGGATAGGAGTGCGGATTGATCCCGGTCGAGAGATCGACGAACGGTTCGGGGGCGTGCGGGAAAAGCGCCCGCGCCCGGCCCAGGCTTCCGCCGTGGTCGACCGCCGCCATCGCCTCTCCGTCCATCGCTCCGTCGCCCAGATCCATGTCGATCCTGATTGCCCTTCTCTCGCTGATCGCCGAACGGCTCGCAGGCTATCCCGCGCCGCTGTTCAATGCCATCGGCCATCCGGTGACATGGCTCGGCAGGCTGATAGCCTGTCTCGACCGCACGCTCAACCGCGCCACCGACACCGACCCGGCGCGCCGCATATGGGGCATCGCCGCCCTCCTCGTCATTGTGCTCCTGCCGGCGTCAATCGCCTACGGCATCGAGGCCTTGCTCCTGAAAATTCCGTTCGGCTTCATCGCCGTCGCCCTGCTCGGCAGTTCGCTGCTGTCGCAGCGCAGCCTCGCCCAGCACGTCAAGGCCGTCGCCGATGCGCTGGACGGCGGCGGACTGCCTGAGGGGCGCAAGGCCGTGTCGATGATCGTCGGCCGCGATCCGGAAACACTCGATGAATCCGCCGTCGGTCGCGCCGCCATCGAAAGCCTCGCCGAGAACTTCTCCGACGGCATCGTCGCGCCCGCCTTCTGGCTCGGCGTCGGCGGCCTCGCCGGAGGGGTTGGCTATAAGGCGGCGAACACGGCGGATTCCATGATCGGCCATCGCACGCCCCGCCATCAAGCTTTTGGCTGGGCGGCGGCGCGCTTTGACGACCTCGTCAACCTGCCCGCCTCGCGCCTGACCGGCCTGCTGATCGTCGCCGCTTCCTTTCTCGTCCGGGATGCCGACACGGCCGCCGCCTGGCGCGCCATGTGGCGGGACGCGCGGCATCACCGCTCGCCCAATGCCGGCTGGCCGGAAGCCGCCATGGCCGGCGCCCTCGGCCTCGCACTGGCCGGCCCGCGCAGCTATGGCGGCGTACTGGTCGAGGGCAACTATATGGGCGAAGGCGGCCGGGCCGAAGTGAAGAGCAGCGATATCCGCCGCGCGCTGCGGCTCTATTGGGTAGCGGATGCGCTGCTGATCGGGCTGTTTGGGGTGCTCTATTCGATACCCCTCCTTCTATGATCCAGTGCGTCCTTCGAGGCTCGCTCCAACATCCAAATCGCGCCTAGAACTCGATCCCCTGCTGCGCTTTCACGCCGGCGGCGAAATGGTGCTTGGTCGCGCCCATCTCAGTCACCAGATCAGCCGCCTCGACAAGCGCCGGCTTGGCATTGCGGCCAGTGACGACCACGTGCAGGCCTTCGCGCCTCGCATTCAACGCCGAAACCACCGCATCCACATCGAGATAATTGTAGCGCAACGCAATGTTGAGCTCGTCGAGCACCACGAGGCTGATCGATGGATCGGCCATCAGGTCCAGCGCCTTGGCCCATGCCGCCTGCGCAGCCGCCACGTCGCGCTCTTTATCCTGCGTCTCCCAGGTAAATCCCTCGCCCATCGTATGCCACACGACCCGGTCGCCGAAAGCCGCGAAGGCATCCTTCTCACCGGTATGCCAGGCGCCCTTGATGAACTGCACGACGCCGACGCGCTTTCCATAGCCCAGCATCCGCAGCGCCAGCCCGAACGCGGCCGTGGTCTTGCCCTTGCCTGGCCCGGTGTTGACGATGAGCAGTCCCTTCTCGATGGTTTTCGATGCGACCTCGGCGTCCTGCACCGCCTTGCGCTTGGCCATCTTGGCGCGGTGCTTTTCGGTATCGGCGTCGTTGGCCATGTCATTTCACCTTCAGCGGCAGCCCGGCCACCATCATAACGACGGTGCCGGCCACGGCCGCGATATGCTGGTTCAGCCGGCCGGCCTCGTCCCGAAAACGCCGTGCCAGCGCATTGTCGGGCACGATGCCCAGACCGACCTCGTTCGACACCACCGCCCACGGCCCGCGCGGACGCGACAGCACATCCGTCAGCCGCCGGCATTCGGCTGTGAGGTCGTGTTCTGCCAGCATATGATTGGTCAGCCACAGGGTCAGGCAGTCGATCAGCACAGGACGGCCGTCTGGAATCGCATCGATCGCTTCCACGAGATCGAGCGGCGCATCCACCGTCTCCCAGCCCTCGCCTCGCCGCGCGCGATGCATGGCGATGCGTTCGCGCATCTCCCCGTCATAGGCTTGCGCCGTCGCAATGTAGGTCCAGGGCGCGGCGCAGGCCGTCACCAGTTGTTCGGCGTGCGCGCTCTTGCCGGAGCGCGCACCGCCAAGCACGAGGGTCAGGCTCGTGACGTCAGGCAAAGCTGTCGCGCAATCTCGCCGCCTCGCCGGAGAACCAGCCGCGAAGACCGCCGACAACCGCTCCCAAAAGCAGCCAGAACACCAGGTTCGTCACCGTCACGGCGACCACGAACTGGTGGTGCAGCCCTTCCGGTATCGGCGATTCGAAACTGTCGGGCTGCGGCGCGCCGACGATATGCGGCGCCACGATCAGCGCCACCGCAAGCAAGGTCAGCGGTAGCGACTTGCGGAACGCGATCAGCCACAGGCCTGCGCCCGTCGCGACCGCCGTCGCCACCCACCAGACCTGGCGGGCGTTGAGGTCGGCCGCCGGCATCGCCGGAAGTTCGGGCGGCAAGCCGAGACCGGGCGCCAGCGTGAACACGCCGAATCCGGCGAGACCCCAGAACACGCCCTGACGCCAGCTTGCGATGCCGCCTGCGAATTCCGATATGGCAACCAGCACCAGCGCGAAACCGATGCCGGTGACGACGTTCGCCAGCACGTTGTAGAGGAAGCGTTCGGCCCCATCGGCTGGCGCCCAGCCCTCCTCTTCCTCAGCCGGCACAGCTTGCTGCGTGGCCGATGCAGCGGGCGCTGCAGTCTCGGCGCTGGCGGCGCCGTGGTCGTGTCCGCCACCGGCGGTTTCATAGACTTCCGCCTGGAGAATCAGCGGAACGGTTGCATAGGCCTGCATGCAGGCGAGCGCGATTCCGGCCACAAGCCCGGCGATCGCCGCGACGAAGACGACGTTACGAAACAATGTCATGATGTCAGTTTCCCGTCAGTGGCAGGGAAAAGCCATGGAGTGGCGGTTGTCATGCGCGGCATTGTGCACGGCCTCGATATGCGAGAAGCCGACAAAGCCGAGAATGAACACGCCGAGAAGGGCAGCCATAGCGAGCTGCATGTGACGGGATTGCGCGGAAACCGATGCGCCGAGAGAAGCCGAAGCCGTCGTCATTTCATTGTCCTTTCCCCCTCCACCCGAGGGGTTGTTGAGCCATTTTCGTGTCGCCGGCAGGTCTCCTGGCTTGCGGATCAGCGCCCTCCTCCGCCTTCCCGGGTGTGACCCCAGTGGTTTTCGGAGAGGACTACCGCACACAGTTGCGGGGGCAGCCACGGCTTGGGGCTCGCGCCTTTACCGTATTCCCTCTCGGTTCCTTGCGGAAACCGACGACACGCGGACTATACGGAGAAACGCACGGCGCGGCAAACCAAATTACGGCCGGCCTTCGTGCGGCCTACAGGGATTTCGGCAGGTGCCGCCACGCAATCGTTGCGCAGAGCAGCATCAGGCAACCGAGCGCCGCGAACACCGAGCCGAGGCCGAAAAACGCCAGCAACACCGAATAGACCAGCGGCGGCGTCAGTTCGGAAAAGTCGAGATAGGTCCGGTAGACGGCCGCCATCTGAGGCCGTTCATAGGAACGCACCGCCCGCAGGAACACTGTCGAGCCGACGGCGTCGATGGCGACGGTGAACACCGCGCCGCCCAGAAGCAGCGCGCCGGTGACGAGCGGTGCGGCCTGGCCGACCGCGCCGGCGAGGTACAACAGGATCGCCATACCCAGGAAAGACAGCGAAATGATGCGCCGCGCGCCGAAACGCTTGCCCGCCCGCCCCCAGAAGATCGCCAGGAACAAAAGCGCGTTGCCGGCCGAAACCAGCAGGCCTCCGGCGAGCTTGCCCTGCCCGGTGACGACCATCAAAAGCGGCCCGTAGACGAAGAACGTCGTCCAGAAGCACGAGCGCCCGAACGCGACGACCCAGGCCAGCCGCAGCCTCGGCTGGGCGATGAAGCGGCCGATATTGGCAAGCGGGTTGACCGGCCGGCTCCTGCCGGCGGCGATCATGGTGTTGTCGCTCATCCGGTAGAACCAGAACAGCGCCAGAAGCAGCATCGAGAAGATGGCGACGACACCATGCGCGGCGAAGATGCCGTAGTGGGTATAGAGGACGATGCCGAGCGTCGGACCGCAGGTCCAGGCGAAGGTCGACAGCGCCATGCGCAGCGATTCGGCCTGCATCAGATCGGTCTTGCGGATATGGTCCATGATGTAGAGGTTGAGCGTGATCGACAGCGCGCTCGCACCCATGACGCGGCACAGCATGCCGAACAACTGGCCGGGCAGGATATTCACCGCCATCGACAGCGACCCGATCGCCAGCAGGCAGGCGCCGGCCGTATAGACCCAGCGGCGCGCGAAGCGGCGGATAAATGTCGGCATGAACAGTGTCGCCGAAAGGCCCAGCAGCGAGACGACGGTGTAGAGGATCGACACCTTCTGTTCGCTGTGCAGAAGGTCGTAGGCCTGGATCGGGATGACGCTGGAAATCAGCGCGCGGGCGCAGGATTCCAGCGCATAGAGCGACGCGAAGGTGCGCGCGCCCGCCGGACGAACGGCCGGAAGCCAGATCGGGTGGCGGACATGGGTGGACATGACGTCTCCGCGCCAGAATCTTACCGGTAAATTGACGTTGCCGGCACCCGAGTCGGTAGCAGGAAACCGACATGCTTCCATCGAAAAGCGAAGCCGACCAAACGCTTCCCAGCGCTGGTCCAATGACCGGCGCTATTTGCACCCTGCAAGCGGCCCTGCGCAGTGCAAACGAAGCGCTGCGAACCGTCCCCACTCGTGTTAGTCATCGTCCAGAATGGATTCCCGGACCCTATGAGCGTGGCAAATACAGATCAGCACCGAAGCCAGGGCGGCCGCATCGTCGCCATCGACGTGGCGCGCGGATTGGCGCTGCTTGCCATGGCGAGCTACCACTTCACCTGGGACCTCGAATTCTTCGGCTATGCCGACCCGGGTCTGACCGCCTTCGGCGGCTGGAAGATCTATGCGCGCTGTATCGCCTCGAGCTTCCTGTTCCTCGTCGGCGTCAGCCTGTTCCTCGCGCATGGGCGACAGATTCGCTGGCAGGGCTTCTGGAAGCGTCTCGCCATGGTGGCGGTCGCCGCGCTCGCCATTTCGGCGGTGACGTGGTTCGCGACGCCCGGCAGCTTCATCTTCTTCGGTATCCTGCACCAGATCGCGCTGGCCAGCCTGCTCGGTCTCGCCTTCGTGCGGCTGCCCGGCTTGCTGACACTGGCGGTGGCCGCCGCCGTCATTGTCGCCCCGCTCTACCTGCGGTCGCACGCTTTCGATCATCCCTGGCTCTGGTGGACGGGGCTTTCGACCGTCAAGCCGCGGTCGAACGATTTCGTACCGCTTTTCCCGTGGTTCGGCGCCGTGCTGATCGGCCTCGGCGCCGCCAAAGTCGCGGCAGGCCTCGGTTTCTTCGATTGGCTGAGGCGCTTCCAAGGCGGTGATCGCGTGAGCGGGCTGCTGGCATTGGCCGGCCAGCACAGCCTCGCCTTCTACCTCATCCACCAGCCTGTCCTGATCGCCTGCGTCTGGCTGTTCGCGCAGATCATGCCGCCGCATCAGGACACGCCGCAGGTCGGTTTCCAGAAATCGTGCCAGGCCGCGTGTGCGGAAACACGAGACGCGCAATTCTGCGCCCGCTATTGTGGCTGCATGCTGGAAGCGATCGAGGGCGAAGGCAGCCTGGACCGCCTGTTCAACGGCGACCAGACGGCCGAGTTCCAGACGCATATCGGCGACCTGGCGGCTACCTGCACAGCCACCACCGACAGCGACGAGATCGGGGAGAAGTTGCAATGATTTCAACCGAACCGCGACCGGCTCGTATCCCCTGGCCACCGCTGATCTATCTCATCGCCCTTGCGGCGGGCATCCTGCTCGGCATGTTCTATCCGGCGCCATGGCTGCGCGATTTTTCCGGCGACTATCTGCTCGGCTCGATCCTGTTCGGTTTCGGCTGGCTGCTGCTTTTCGCCGTCGCGGCGCTGTGGATCAGCGGCATACGCACGCTGATGAAAGCAAAAACCCCCGTCAATCCCAACGCAGCGCCCGAGCATCTGGTGACGGGCGGGGCCTTTGCTGTCAGCCGCAATCCGATCTATCTCGGCAACACGCTGCTGCTGATCGGCGTCGGGCTGATCGCCGGCAATCTGTGGATGATCGCGTTGGCCTTTGTCGCCGCTTTCACCACCGGCAGGCTGGCCATCGCAAAAGAAGAAAAGCTGCTGGAGGCGAAATTCGGCAAGCGCTACCGCGATTACGCCAAACGGGTTCGGCGCTGGATTTGAGGGCGGAAGCATTCCGCCCGCCGCCCCTTCCTTTCCTTATGGGAGAAGGTGGCCGAGCCAAGCGGAGCGAAGGCGAGGTCGGATGAAGGGTGCTAAGGCAGCGCCACGCCAAGCGCCGCACGTCCTCAGGTGTTGACGCCAAGCTCCGCCAACCGCTCCACGCAGGATTCTTCCGCCTGGTCGAGTTCGGCCAGCGTCTCTTCCAGATCGCGGCGCTTTTGCCGCAGATTTTCGCGCTTTTCCTCGATGCGCTTGATCATCAGCTTGAGCTGGCCGACCTCGCCGGGCGGCTCCCGATACATCTGGATGATTTCGCGGATCTCGTTGATCGAGAAACCGATCCGCTTGCCGCGCAGGATTTGCCGGATGAGATGCCGGTCCGACGGACGGAACAGCCGCGTGCGCCCGCGCCGCACCGGCTGGACCAGGCCTTCGTCTTCGTAGAAACGCAGCGTGCGCGTCGAGATGTCGAACTCACGCGTAAGTTCCGTGATCGAGTAATATTCGCGCATCGTTTCCCCGCACGGTTGAAATATTCGTGCTCTCACCGAACGGAAAGCTTTGACACGGCATTTACGTAAAAGTCAATTCGGTCCGCTTGCGCTTACTGCCGGCGTTTATTTCGGCTCACCCGAAAATCACGAAACGCCGAACCACCAGGTCGCCAGGCCGAGGAATGCGAAGAAGCCGACGACATCGGTCACCGTCGTCACGAACACGGCGGAGGCCACCGCCGGATCGATATCGAAACGATCGAGCGTCAAGGGAATGAGGATGCCGGCAAGGGCGGCGGCGAACATGTTGATGATCATCGCCGCGGCGATGATGCCGCCCAGATTGTAATCCTGGAACCACAGCCCTGCCACTATGCCGATCAGCACCGCGAAAATGGCGCCGTTGATGAAGCCGACGCCGACTTCGCGCCGGATGACCCGCCAGGAATTGTAGATGTCGAGATCCCTGGTCGCCAGCGCCCGCACCGTCACGGTCATCGTCTGCGAGCCGGCATTGCCGCCCATCCCGGCCACGATCGGCATCAGCACCGCCAGCGCGACAATATGCTGGATGGTGTTGTCGAACAGACCGATGACCGACGCCGCGAGAAAGGCCGTCACGAGGTTGACCAGCAGCCACGGCACCCGCGAACGCGAGGTCGAGAGCACAGAATCCGACAATTCTTCGTCGCCGACGCCGCCCATGCGCAGCAGATCCTCCTCGGCTTCCTGCTGAATGACGTCGACCACGTCGTCGATGGTCAGCACGCCGACCAGCCGCTCGTTCTCGTCGACCACGGCGGCGGACAGAAGGTCGTATTGCTCGAATTCGCGCGCCGCCTCTTCCTGGTCCATCGTCGCCGGAATGGCGTGACGCGTCTCATGCATGACCTCTTCGACCTTCACCGCGCGCCTGGTGCGCAGAATCTGGTCGAGGTCGATGGCGCCGAGCAGCTTGAAGGTCGGGTCAATGACGAAAATCTGGCTGAACCGGTCGGGAAGGTTCTTGTCATCGCGCATGTAGTCGATCGTCTGCCCGATGGTCCAGAACGGCGGCACGGCGACAAACTCCGTCTGCATGCGCCGCCCGGCCGTCTCTTCCGGATAGTCGAGCGAACGCCGCAGCCGGATCCGTTCGGTGAACGGCAGTTGCGACAGGATTTCGTCCTGGTCTTCCTGGTCGAGGTCTTCCAGAATGTAGACCGCGTCGTCGGAATCCAGCTCCTGCACCGCCTGCGCGATCTGCGCGTTCGGCAGATTGTCGACGATGTCCATGCGGATCGCTTCATCGACCTCCGTCAGCGACGAGAAGTCGAAGTCCGATCCCAGCAGGCCGACCAGCGCACGCCGCTGCTCCGGCAACAGCGCTTCCAGCAGGTCGCCCAGTTCCGACTGATGGAGGTCGCCGACATCCTGCTTCAGCGTCAGCGTGTCGCGATCGGCGATCGCCGCGCCGATATGGGCGAGATAGGACGCGCGGATGACGCCGTCCTCGCCATAGATGTCCGCATTCGCACTCTCGGCGGCGGGACGCTCTGCCTTGTGTTCGTCAGGGCTTTCCATCGGCTTCTCCCGCTGCCGGAATCCTCGCCAGGATCAATGTCAGGTCTAGCGCGCAAAGTACGGGAATATCAAACGAAATGCGCCCTGCCCCAGCGCTTGCGCAAGTGCGCCTGCAAATCGGCTTTTTCTATGGAGACGGCCCGCCGACAGTTCGCGCCCAATCTTTCCGAAGGCCGGCGAATATTGCCGAATGCGCACTTGTTTCGCCGGAAACGATTTGCTACACGCCGCGAGCCGGCTTGTTCGGCCCTACCACGTGCGGTCGTGGCGGAATTGGTAGACGCGCAGCGTTGAGGTCGCTGTGGGGCAACCCGTGGAGGTTCGAGTCCTCTCGACCGCACCATTTCTGAAAGACAGGTCGCAATCCCCTGTTTTCCTGCATTTCCGGATGACGACGTCTTCTAGATATCGCTGATCTGCGCGCCGCGGCAATTCGCCTGTCCGCGCCACGCAGGAAGCCTGCTTTGCGCGGATCAAGCGGCAGTGCTGCCTCCCGGCCGTCATCCCGCCTGCTGGCGCCTCTGGACGTTTGCGGCGATTGCCGCCATATCAGGGGAGGATCACGAGACCTGACATGCCTGAACGCAGCCTGATCGCCACGTCTTTCCTGCCTTCGCCGGGGTCCGCTCCGGTGGAATGGCGCATCGAGCCCGGCCTGACCGACTATGAGGATGCCGTAGCCTATATGGAGGCGCGCGCCGACGCCATCCGCAACGGCGGCGCCAGCGAGATGATATGGCTGGTCGAGCATCCGCCGCTCTACACCGCCGGCACCAGCGCCCAGCCGTCCGACCTCGTCGATCCCGGGCGGTTTCCGGTTTTCGCGACTGGCCGCGGCGGCAGCTACACCTATCACGGCCCCGGCCAGCGCGTCGCCTACGCCATGCTCGACCTGAAGCGGCGGCGCGAGGATGTGCGCGCCTTCGTTGCCGCGCTGGAACAATGGATCATCGACACGCTGGCCGCCTTCAACGTGCGCGGCGAACGGCGCGAGGACCGCGTCGGCGTCTGGGTGGTGCGGCCGGATCGTCCGCCCATGCCCGATGGAAGCCCGGTGGAAGACAAGATCGCCGCCATCGGCATCCGCCTGCGGCGTTGGGTCTCCTTCCACGGCATCGCCATCAATGTCGAGCCGGAGCTCGGTCATTTCGGCGGGATCGTGCCTTGCGGCGTGCAGGAGCATGGCGTCACCAGCCTGGTCGACCTCGGCCTGCCCGTCACCATGGCGGATTTGGACCTGGCCCTGAAAGCGGCTTTCGAGCAGACGTTCGGACCGGCGGCGGCTGGTGCCATTACGAATTTTCCGTTCGCCGCCAGGTTTCCCGAATCCGCTCATGGCGACATCGCGCCTGCCGGGCCGGATGCATCACAACCGGCCCGCAAGGCCGGCTGACGCCCAAAGAGCGTCGCGTCAAATGGCTTCAGACGACGTGCTTTAAGTTCTTTGTTTTATGCATGTCGTTTTCCCCAAGCCGCGCGCACTTTTGGCGACATGCATCAGGCCAGCTTGGACACCGCCCACAGCACGCCGCAGCCGTGGATGACGAAAACAGCCAACAGCGCACCGCCTATCGCAACCCGGTCGAAAGTCCCGATCGGTTTCAATTCGTGGCGCGGCTTCACGCCGCTGCCCATGGTCAGCAGGCTGAGAACAATGAAAACAGCCGCAGCGACCAGAAGGAAGCCGGGTTCGAAGCCCGCCCTCCAGCCGACGCCGAGAAAGGCCGCCAGGATAAGGAAGGAACAGCTGGCCAGAACCCAGGGCGTCGGGCAAATCTGGCGCAGCACCTGGCCGCCGTCGAATTTCCACACCGGCACAAGATTGGCGATGTTGAACAACGCCGCGCAGCCGGCGAACGTCGCCAGGAGAGCGGCGGCCAGACGATGACCCTCCGCACCGGCGAACTCGCTGCCCAGCATGGCAGCCGGCACGAAAAGCGCTGAAAAGCCCGCCCCCATCAAGGCGACGAAAGCAACTTCGAAATGACTGTCATAGGGCCGGCCGCCGATGGCGATGCCGCCCAGCAACGGAATGAAGATCATTCGCGTCCGCTTGTGACCCATCATGCGGAACGCCGTCATGTGCCCCAGTTCATGCAACGCCACCACCGAGGTGAGCGTCGCGGCCAGGGCGAAGCCACCGATGTTTAGGCCGAAGAGCGGCCAGAGGATCAGGGCGGAGACGACCGCGAAACCCACCTGGCTGAGAGGATGCTCGAACCATCCGCCTGCGCGGTAACGGCCGCTCTCGCCCCAGACCTTGAGCTTGGCCAATTCCCGGCGCATGGCGAAATAACGGAAAATGAGGAAGGCCACGCCGCGATACCGGTCTGTCTGGCTGACGACCACCCGGGTGAATTCACCTTCGCGGATCAGCTCCGTCGTTTCGCGGTAGTGTGCCCAGAACGACGGATCGAGCGAGGTGTCATCGATGACGCGCATGGCGAACCGCCTGCCCTCGTTCACATCTTCGAGGACTATTTTGCGTTCGATCGGCAGCCCGTCCCGCCCTTCCCAGGACAGGAAAACACGCGCCGCACCTTCGCCGTCAGACGTTGCGGACACAATCTCGCCGGACCATCCTGCATGTGCGCCCAGCGGCCATTTCGCCTGCCACAGACGCATCCGGTCGGCAGCGACGAGCCTGCTCAGTTTGACGGTGCGGCTCCCGAGCGGCACCGTCATGAGCAGAAAGATAAGACCGAGATTTCCGGCCACGAGGCCAAGCGTCAGAAGCGGCGACACCACGCATTACTCCATGTCGGGAGCATCGTATCGCCGTCGCGGCAAGAAAAGCTTAATCGCCGCGACGAGACCAGGCAAAAGCCCGGCCAGACAAATCACATCGCGCCGATCCATACGGCCATGGAAACCAGGAAGGCGCTCATGCAAACCAGCGAGGCCACGTCCTGAACGAAATCGGTCATAACTCTCTCCTGTTTTTAATTTGTATCTCATTTGTTCTTATTTTGTTCGAATTGTCAAACGTTCTGAGGTCGGAACGTAACGGCTCCTGCCGTCTCCTGCCGCAAGGGTTAGCGAAGCGTGAACCGCGTGCCCCAGGACCGCCGAATTTTAACGATCTTTGAAATCCCGACGAACGTGTCCGCCTGCGGCCACGGAAGCCGGCGCATCACGGTCACCGGCAATGTCCGGATGAACGTTCGCTTCAAGAGCCGGACAATAACGGCGGCCGGACGTTTTAAATAAGAAGCTAGAAGGGCCGCCGACGCCTAAAGCGGAACGACCTTGCCGTCGGCCAGCGTCACGCGGCGGTCCATGCGCGCGGCCAGCTCATGGTTGTGCGTGGCGATCAATGCCGCCAGGCCGGATTGCTTCACCAGCGCACCCAGCGCCTCGAACACATACGAGGCGGTGACCGGGTCGAGATTGCCAGTCGGCTCGTCGGCCAGAAGCAGCAGCGGCGCGTTGGCGACGGCGCGGGCGATCGCCACGCGCTGCTGCTCGCCGCCGGAAAGCTCGGACGGACGATGCTGCGCCCGCTTGCCGATCTGCATGTAGTCGAGCAGCTGCGCCGCGCGCTCCGCCGCTTCCTTGTGCGGCAGCCCCTTGATGAGCTGCGGCATCATGATGTTTTCCAGCGCCGAAAACTCCGGCAGCAAATGATGGAACTGGTAGACGAAGCCGACATCGTTGCGGCGGATCGCCGTGCGTTCCTCGTCTGAGAGCCGCCCGCAGGCTCGGCCGCCGAGAATGACATCGCCGGCATCGGGCCGCTCCAGCAGTCCCGCCGTGTGCAGCAGCGTCGACTTGCCAGTGCCGGAGGGCGCCACCAGCGCCACCATCTCGCCGCGCCGCAGCGTAAAATCCGCGCCGTTCAGGATGGTCAGCTTGCGCTCGCCCTGCTCGTAGTGCCGCTCAACGCCCTTCAGTTCGATAATGGCTGCGGCCATCATTCGTACCTCAATGCTTCGACGGGATCGAGCCGCGCCGCCCGCCAGGCGGGAAACAGCGTCGCCAGGAAGGACAACACCAAGGCCATGGCGACAACCGAGAAGGTTTCGCTGAGGTCCATCTTCGCCGGCAACTGGCTGAGGAAATAAAGCTCGGGATTGAAAAGAACCGTGCCCGAAATCCACGAGAAGAACTCGCGGATGCGCTCGATGTTCAGACAGATGAGGATGCCGAGGATGACACCGGCGAAGGTGCCGACCACGCCGATGGCGGCGCCCGTCATCAGGAAGATGCGCAGGATCGCGCCGCGCGTCGCGCCCATGGTGCGCAGGATGGCGATGTCGTGGCCCTTGTCCTTCACCAGCATGACTAGGCCCGAAATGATGTTCAGCGCCGCCACCAGCACGATCAGCGTCAGGATCATGAACATCACGTTGCGTTCCACCTGCAGCGCCGAGAAGAACGTCTGGTTTCGCTGTCGCCAGTCGGTCAGGTAGATCTGCCGCTGCGCCGCCTCCTCGATCTTCGGCCTGAGCGCATCGACATCGTCGGGATTATCGACATAGATCTCGATGGTCTGCGCGCGGCCCTCCATGTTGAAATAGAGCTGCGCTTCCGCAAACGGCATGTAGACGATGGAGCTGTCATATTCGGACATGCCCACTTCGAAGATGGCCGAAACCGGGTAGCCCTTCAGCCGCGGCGTCGTGCCGAGCGGCGTCACGTCGCCGTCGGGCGACACCAGCGTTATCGTATCGCCGAGCGCGAGGCCGAGATTGTCGGCCATGCGGCGACCGATCGCCACGCCCTCGCCGGTGTCGAAGCCGACGATGGAGCCCTGTTTGATGTTGTTGGCGACGATGGTCATCTTGCCGAGGTCTTCGCCGCGGATGCCGCGCACCAGCGCGCCAGTCCCGGCGCCGACATTGCCCTGCGCCAGCACCTGCCCATCGACCAGCGGAATGGCGTATTTCACGCCCGCCACGCCGTTGATGCGGCCGGCCACGGCGGCGTAGTCCTCAAGCGGCAGATCGACCGGCGTGACGATCAGATGCCCGTTGACGCCGAGGATGCGCGTCAGCAACTCGGCCCTGAACCCGTTCATCACCGCCATGACGACGATCAGCGTCGCGACGCCCAGCATGATGCCGAGGAACGAGATGGAGGCGATGACCGAGATCACCGTTTCCTTGCGGCGCGAGCGCAGATAGCGCCAGGCAACCATCCGCTCGAAGCCGGAGAACGGGCCGGCTCCGGTTCCCGGCTTGGCCGGACCCTTCGTTTCGGCGGCGGCGCTCATCCCTTCGGCCCGAGCGACGCCAGCAGCGTCTCGATCTTCTTGGTGTCGCGCTCGCCCGTGGCGCGGCGCTTGACCTCTACCTCGCCCGCCGCGACGCCGCGCGGCCCGACGATGACCTGCCACGGCACGCCGATCAAATCCGCGCTGGCGAATTTCCCGCCGGCGCGCTGGTCGGTGTCGTCATAGAGGACGTCGAGCCCGGCGGCCTGATGCGCGGCATAGAGCTGGTCGCACACCTTGTCGCATTCGGGATCGCCGGCCTTCATGTTGATGATTACCACATCGAACGGCGCCACCGCCTCGGGCCAGATGATGCCGTTCTCGTCGTGGCTGGCTTCGATGATGGCCGCCACCAGCCGGCTCGGGCCGATGCCGTAGGAGCCGCCGGAGACGAAATGCTCCTTGCCGTCCGGTCCGGTCACTTTCGCGCCCATCGGCTTTGAATACTTGTCGCCGAAATGGAAGATGTGGCCGACTTCGATGCCGCGCGCCGAAACCTTGTCGGCGTCGGGCACTTTCTCCCAGCCGCCTTCGTCATGCATCTCGTCGGTGGCGGCATAGGGCGTCGTCCACGTCTGGACGATATCGGCGATTTCCGCGTCGTTGGCGAAGTCGGTATCGGCGCCGGGCACCGGCAACGAAAGATAGTCGCGGTGGCAATAGACCTGGCTCTCGCCGGTATCGGCCAGGATGATGAACTCATGGCTCAGATCGCCGCCGATCGGCCCTGTGTCCGCCCGCATCGGGATCGCCTGCAGCCCCATGCGCGTGAAGGTCCGCAGGTAGGAGACGAACATGCGGTTATAGGCCGCCTTGGCGGCCTCATAGTCGAGGTCGAACGAATAGGCGTCCTTCATCAGGAACTCTCTGCTGCGCATCACGCCGAAGCGCGGCCGCACCTCGTCGCGGAACTTCCACTGGATATGATAGAGGTTGAGCGGCAGGTCCTTGTACGATTTCACGTAGGAGCGGAAGATTTCCGTCACCATCTCTTCGTTGGTCGGCCCGAAGAGCATCTCGCGCTCCTGCCGATCCTTGATGCGCAGCATCTCCTTGCCGTAGTCGTCGTAGCGCCCGCTCTCGCGCCACAGATCGGCCGACTGGATCGTCGGCATCAATATCTCCAGCGCACCCGCCCTGTCCTGCTCCTCGCGGATGATGCGGCAGACCTTGTCGAGCACCCGCTTGCCCAGTGGCAACCACGAAAAGCTGCCCTGCCCCTGCTGCCGGATCATGCCGGCGCGCAGCATCAGCCGGTGCGATACGATTTCGGCTTCGCGCGGGTTTTCTTTGAGAATGGGCAGGAAGTAGCGCGACAAACGCATGGGGTGTTCCGTGAGAGAGGGCGAACGTGCCGGAATCGGCGCGAAGCAGGCTTGCTTGCACGGCTTCATAGCTATTTCGTGGCGGATTGGAAACCCGCGCCGGAGGCGACCTCGCAAGCGGCGATTCAATCTGTACGTTTCGCGTGCAAGAAGTGCACGTCCATTGTGCAATGCAGCACAGTATTGCATGTTTCAGGGCAAAATTTTTCGTGACATCGTCTTCCCGGTTGGGATAGGGTGCCCTGCATAACCGAGAGGGTAGAAGTACAATCTGCTCTCCTGCGCGGTCAAAGTCTTGGGAGGATGCGATCTAGGCGCGATTTTCGCTGCCGCCGGACAACGGAAAACAGATCGGACGCGTTTAATTGCAAGGCCTCGTGCCTTGCATTTTTTTTGTGCAGTCAGGAATTTGCACGCCGATTCTGTGAACACGGATGACGCTGTCCACTTTTACGTGAACACAGTCCCCGAGTGTCGATCACTCGAATTCCGGGACGATATGCGGCAGGTCGTCAATGCCCAGTTCAAGCCCCCGGGTCACGCCGTAGAATATTCCCAGCAGAACTATCGTCACGAGCGTCGTCCACAGCACCGCGCGCAACATGTGCGGCCCGCGCGGCGCACTGGAAACCGTGCCGAGGGTGACGTCGCTGTCGTCGTCCTGCGTCTTCAGGCCAAACGGAAGAATGGCGAACAGGACGGTCCACCAGACCACGAAGAAAAGAGCGGTGAGCGAGACCCAGCTCATGCCTGCTCCAGTTCCACCAGCGTACCGGTGAAATCCTTTGGATGCAGGAACAGTACCGGCTTGCCATGAGCGCCGGTCTTGGGATTGCCGTCGCCGAGCACGCGCGCGCCGGCGGCCTTGAGACGGTCACGGGCGGCGATGATGTCATCCACCTCGTAACATATGTGGTGCATTCCGCCGGACGGGTTCTTTTCCAGGAAACCGGCGATCGGAGATCCCTCGCCCAGCGGCTCGAGCAGTTCGATCTTGGTGTTGCCGAGATCGATGAACACCACGGTGACGCCATGTTCTGGCAGGGCCTGCGGCTGGTTCACCCGCGCGCCGAGCGTGTCGCGATAGGTCGCTGTCGCAGCTGCAAGGTCCGGCACGGCAATGGCGACGTGGTTGAGGCGGCCTAGCATGGGCATCTCCAGATACGGCAGTCGGCAATAGGAACAAGGACAGGCTTCGTCGTCACACGGCAATCACCGACTGCCGACTACCCATTGCCAACTGCCTATTTCACCTCGTCACAAACACCGTCACCAGCGGCTTCTTGCCCCAGCTTTCGTTCGCCGCGGCGCGAACGGCGCGCCGCACGGACTCCTGCACGAGGTCCAGGTCTTTTCGGCGCTGTCGCGGTATCGAGTCCACCGCGCCGATTGCCGCATCGAGCATGAGGTCCTCCAGCGTCTCGCCGCGCGCGTCCGCTTCGGCGACGCCGATGGCGACCAGGTCGGGATCGCCCGCCAGCTCATATTTGTCGTCGAGGACCACATTGACGGCTACGTGGCCGGCAAAGGAAAGCTTGCGCCGGTCCTTGATGCCCATGGCCTCGTCGGTGCCGACGAGCTTGCCATCCTTGTAGACGCGGCCGAACGGCACCTTGCCTATGATCGTAGCCGCGCCCGGATAAAGCCGCAGCATGTCGCCGTCGCGGATCTGCGCCACCTGGGCGATGCCGCTGGTCGCCATCAATGACCCTTGCGCCACCAGATGCGCAGCCTCGCCATGCACCGGAACGCCGATCTGTGGCCGCACCCATTCATACATGCGCTTCAGTTCGGCGCGGCGCGGATGCCCGGAGACATGCACCAACTGGTCACCGTCCTCGATGATCTTCATGCCGAGGTCGATCAGCTTGTTCTTGACCTCAAGGATCGCCTTTTCGTTGCCGGGAATGGTGCGCGAGGAAAAGATCACCGTATCGCCGGCGGTCAACGCTACCGATTTCATCTCGTCGCGCGACAGCTTCGCCAGCGCCGCCAGCGGCTCGCCCTGGCTGCCGGTGCAGATGATCACCAGATTGTCGCGCGGGATGAAGCCGTAATCCTCCTCGGCGATGAATTCCGGCAGTCCATCCATGTAGCCGAGTTCGCCGGCGACATCGACGACGCGCTTCAGCGAGCGTCCGAGCAGGAGGCACTGCCGGCCGGCATCGCGCGCCGCCTTGGCGATCGAAACGATGCGACCGACATTGGAGGAGAAGGTGGTGACGGCGACCCGGCCCTTGGCCTGGCTGATGATGTCCTTCAGGCTGGCGCCCACCGCCTGCTCGGAGGGCGAATCCCCGTCCCTGACCGCATTGGTGGAATCGCAGACCAGCGCCAGCACGCCCTTGTCGCCATAGGCGCGGAACCGCGCCTCGTCGGTCATCGGCCCGACCGTCGGCGCTGGGTCGATCTTCCAGTCGCCGGTGTGGATCACCGTGCCCGCCGGCGTGGTGATGGCGAGCGACATCGGCTCCGGAATCGAGTGCGCCACCGGGATCGCCTCGATTTCGAACGGGCCGACCGTGAACTTTTCACCACCGCGATAGATCGTCACCGGGATTTTCGGCGCGCCCTGCTCGCCCTGCCGCTTGGCTTCAAGCAGTCCGGCGGCGAAAGGCGTCATCCAGACCGGCGCCTTCAGACGGGGCCAGATGTCGTGCAAAGCACCGTAGTGATCCTCATGCGCGTGGGTAATGACGATACCGCGAAGATTGGCGACGTTTTCCTCGATGAAGCGTGTGTCGGGCAAAACGAGATCGACGCCAGGCAGCGACGCATCGGGAAAGGTGACGCCGACATCCACCAGAAGCCATTCGCGCTTGTTGGCCGGTCCATAGCCGTAAAGAGCGAAGTTCATGCCGATTTCGCCGACGCCCCCGAGCGGAACGAAGACGAGTTCGGCGTTGCTGTTGGCCATGAAGGGTCCTTCCTGAGGTCTTAGACAGAGCCCGCCGAAGCGACCGCGCCGAAGTGAACGTCGCCGGCCGCAATCGTCAACAGCGCGCCACGTTCATCGCGGACCACGAAACGGCAGTCCTCGTCAATGGTTTCGAAGGTGCCACGCACCACATTCCCGTCGATTCTGACCGCAACCTGCCCGCCGAGGCCGGCGGCGCGCTGCAGCCAGCGTTTGCGCACGGCATCGAGCCCGCGCCCCTCCTGCCAGAGCCGGGCGTTTTCGCTCCAGGCATCCGATAGCGCCAGAAACAACGTTTCGGCGTCACAGCCGCTGCCCAGTTCCTTCAGCGACGTGGCCGGATAGGGCAAATCCTGCGGATAGGCGACGACATTGACGCCAATGCCGACCGCGACGGCAAACCGCCCATCGGCGAGCACCGCCGATTCAAGCAGGATGCCGGCCATCTTCGCACCGGCCGCTAGCACGTCGTTCGGCCATTTCAGTTCGAAACGGTTGCGTCCGGCGCTGGCGCCGTCAAGGCCGATTGAAATCCGCTTTTCCGGAACCACGGCTTCCAGCGCATCCGCCAGCGCCAGCCCGGCAACGAAGCCGAGTGTCGCCGCCAGCCGCAATTCTCCGTTGGAAATCACCAGTAGTGTTGCGGCAAGATTGCCATGCGGCGTGGCCCAGGCCCGCCCGCGGCGGCCACGGCCGCTGTCCTGCTTCTTCGATACGACCCAAAGCTTGCCGGAATCGCCGGCGCGAGCATGGTCCAGCGCCAGCGCGTTGGTGGAACCGACCGTATCATGCGCCTCGAGGCGGAAGCCTTCGGCGGCAGCAGTCGGCGCCAGTGCAAATCCCATCAGAAGAATGTCTTCGCCGCGGCCCCGGCATAGCTGGCGACCGGACCGCCGATCAGCACGTAGAACAGGACGAAAATGCCGGACAGGCCGAGCACCACCCGCAATTCGCCCGCCATAGGCTGGAAGCCGCCGACGGATTCATCGAACCACATGATCTTGATGATGCGCAGATAGTAGTAAGCGCCGACCACCGAAGCGAGAACGCCGAGCACTGCCAGCGCGTAGAGATTGGCGTTGATGGCAGCGAGGAAGACGTACCATTTGCCCCAGAAACCGGCGAGCGGCGGAATGCCGGCAAGCGAGAACATCAGGATCGTCAGCACCGTCGCCATCGCCGGATTGGTCGATGACAGGCCGGCGAGATCGCCGATCTGCTCGACATTCTGGTCATTGCGCCGCATGGCCAGGATGAAGGCGAAGGTACCGAGCGTCATCACCAGGTAGATCAACATGTAGATGGCGACGCCGCGCACGCCGGCCTCGCTGTTGGCGGCAAGCCCGACCAGCGCATAGCCCATATGGCCGATCGAGGAATAGGCCATCAGCCGCTTGATATTGGTCTGGCCGATAGCGGCGAAGGCGCCCAGCGCCATCGAGGCGATGGAGATGAAGACGATGATCTGCTGCCAGTCGGCGGCAATCGGCTCGAACGCGCCCATGGTGACGCGCACGATCAGCGCCATGGCCGCCATTTTGGGTGCCGCCGCCATGAAGGCGGTGACCGGCGTCGGTGCGCCCTCATAGACGTCGGGCGTCCACATGTGGAACGGCACGGCGGAAATCTTGAAGGCAAGTCCGGCGAGGACAAAAACCAGTCCGAACACCAGTCCAAGCTGCCGTTCACCCGTGCCCAGCGCCGAGGCTATGGCGTCGAAGGATGTGTTGCCGGTGTAGCCGTAAACGAGGCTGATGCCGTAGAGCAGCATGCCGGAAGACAGCGCGCCCAGCACGAAATACTTCAGGCCGGCCTCGGTGGAGCGGGCGTTCTCGCGATTGATCGCCGCCAGCACATAGATCGCCAGCGACTGAAGTTCGAGGCCGAGATAAAGCCCGATCATGCCGCTGGCCGAGATCATCAGCATCATGCCGAGCGTGCAAAGCAGGATCAGAACCGGGTACTCGAACTTGTCGAAATTCTCCGCCTTGGCGAAGCGCACCGACATGACGAGCGTCACCGCCGAACCGACCAGCGACAGCACCTTCATGAAGCGGGCGAACGCGTCCTGCACATAGGCGCCGCCATAGGCGCTGCCCTCGCCGGTCATGAACAGCATCCATCCGCCGGCCACGATCAGGATGACGACGGCAAGCCCGCTGATGGCGCCGCTCGTCGCTTCGCGTGAATACGCGCCAACCATCAGCAGCACCAGCGCACCGATGGCGATGATCAGTTCGGGGGCCGAAAGCGAGAGGCTGGAGAGAATGTCCGACGTCATGATTGCCTCAGGTTCAGTTCGCCGCCGCGGTCTGCGCGGAGTTGATGGATGCGGAGACGTTGGTGACCAGCGCCTTGACCGACTGCGCGGTCGCGTCGAACACGGGCGCCGGATAGACGCCGAAGAAGATCGTCAGCACCACCAGCGGATAGATGACCACCTTCTCGCGCGGCGACAGATCGAGCAGGGCCTTCAAACTGTCCTTGGTCAGCGCGCCGAAGATGACGCGGCGATAGAGCCACAGCGCATAGGCCGCCGACAGGATGACTCCGAAAGCGGCGAAGAACGCCACCCAGGTGTTGACCTTGAACACGCCGAGCATCGTCAGGAATTCGCCGACGAAACCGCTGGTGCCCGGCAGTCCGACATTGGCCATGGTGAAGATCAGGAACACCGTCGCGTATTTCGGCATGTTGTTGACCAGCCCGCCATAGGCGGCAATCTCGCGCGTGTGCATGCGGTCGTAGATGACGCCGACGCACAGGAACAGCGCGCCGGAGACGAGGCCGTGCGACAGCATCTGGAAGATCGCGCCCTGCACGCCCTCCTGGTTCATCGCGAAGATACCCATGGTGACGAAGCCCATATGGGCGACAGACGAATAGGCGATCAGCTTCTTGATGTCCTCCTGCATCAGCGCCACCAGTGAGGTGTAGATGATGGCGACGACCGACAGCGTGAACACCAGCGGCGCGAACATTTCGGACGCCAGCGGGAACATAGGCAGCGAGAAGCGCAGGAAGCCGTATCCGCCCATCTTCAGCAGGATGCCCGCCAGGATGACCGAGCCGGCGGTCGGCGCCTCGACATGCGCGTCCGGCAGCCAGGTATGTACCGGCCACATCGGCATCTTCACCGCGAACGAGGCGAAGAAGGCCAGCCACAGCCATGTCTGCATAGTCACCGGGAAATTGTGGGTCAGCAGCGTCGGAATATCGGTGGTGCCGGCCTGGAAGAACATCGCCATGATGGCGAGCAGCATCAGCACCGAGCCGAGCAGCGTGTAGAGGAAGAACTTGAACGAGGCGTAGACGCGCCGTTTGCCGCCCCACACGCCGATGATGATGAACATCGGGATCAGGCCGGCCTCGAAGAACACGTAGAACAGCACGATGTCGAGGGCGCAGAACACGCCGATCATCAGTGTTTCCAGAAGCAGGAAGGCGATCATGTACGCCTTCACCCGCTTCTCGATCGACTGCCAGCTCGCCAGTATGCACAGCGGCATCAGGAAGGTGGTCAGGATGACGAACAGCATCGAGATGCCGTCGACGCCCATATGGTAAGAGATGCCGGAATCCAGCCAGTCGGTCTTCTCGACCATCTGGAAGCCGGGGTTCGCATTGTCGAAGCCGGCCCAGATAAACAGCGAGATGACAAAGGTGATGATCGTTGTCCACAGCGCAATCATCCGCACGTTGCGGCGCGCATTCTCGCTGTCGTCCCGGATGAACAGGATGAGCAGGATGCCGACCAGCGGCAGGAATGTGACCGTCGAGAGAATAGGCCAATCGGTCATAGCATCATCCAGGTGACGAGAGCCGCGACGCCGATCAGCATGGCGAAGGCATAGTGATAGAGATAACCGGTCTGCAGCTTGACGACGCGGTTGGTGACGTCGACCACGCGGGCCGAGACCCCGTCAGGCCCAAAGCCGTCGATGACCGTGCCATCGCCCTTCTTCCACAACGTGTAGCCGAGCCATTTCGCCGGCCGCACGAACAGGAAGTCGTAGAGCTCGTCGAAATACCACTTGTTGAGCAGGAAGGCGTAGAGGCCGCGATGCCGGGCCGCGAGGTCGCGCGGCGCCTGCGGATTGCGGATGTAGAACTGCCAGGCCACGAGCAGGCCAAGCAGCATGGCGACGAACGGCGCCAGTTTCACCCACATCGGCACTTCATGCATGTCGTGAAGGATATGGTTGGTCGGCAACGTGAACAGCGCGGCTTTCCAGAACTTCTCGTAACCCTCGCCAATGAAGGCATCGTGGAACAGGAAGCCGGCGAACAGCGCGCCCGCCGCCAGCACGAACAGCGGCACCAGCATCACCGGCGGTGATTCATGCACATGGTGCATCACCTCGTGGCTGGCGCGCGGCTTGCCATGGAAGGTCATGAAGATCAGCCGCCACGAATAGAACGAGGTGAAGCAGGCGGCGATCACCAGCATGATGAAGGCAAACAACGCAACCGGATTGTGGCCGACGAACGAGGCCTCGATGATGGCATCCTTGGAGAAGAAGCCGGCGGTGCCGATAAGCGTGGCCGGGATGCCGACGCCGGTCAGCGCCAGCGTGCCGATCACCATCATCCAGTAGGTCGTTGGAATGAGCTTCCGCAGGCCGCCCATGTTGCGCATGTCCTGCTCGTCGGAAACGGCGTGGATCACCGAGCCCGAGCCGAGGAACAGCAGCGCCTTGAAGAAGGCGTGCGTGAACAGGTGGAAGATCGCGACGCCATAGGCCCCTACCCCAAGCGCCACGAACATGTAGCCGAGCTGCGAACACGTCGAATAGGCGATGACGCGCTTGATGTCATTCTGCACCAGGCCGACGGTGGCCGCGAAAAAGGCGGTGATCGCACCGATCAGAGTCACGACCGTCAGCGCCGTGTGCGACAGTTCGAACAACGGCGACAGCCGCGCCAGCATGAACACGCCCGCCGTCACCATGGTCGCGGCATGGATGAGCGCCGAGACCGGCGTCGGGCCTTCCATGGCGTCCGGCAGCCAGGTGTGCAGCGGCACCTGCGCCGACTTGCCCATGGCGCCCATGAACAGCAGCAGGCACACGACGGTGATCGCCGCGCCCTTGTCCAGCGCATAGCCGAGGAAGGTCAGCACCGTCTCGCCATGGGCCGCGGCTTCAGCTCCATGCTCCGCCGGCACGAAGGACGCGGCATTGGCGAAAATGGTCGAGAGGTTGACCGAGCCGAACAGCACGAAGACGCCGAAGATGCCAAGCGCGAAGCCGAAATCGCCGACGCGGTTGACGACGAAGGCTTTGATGGCGGCTGCGTTGGCCGACGGCTTCTTGTACCAGAAGCCGATCAGCAGATAGGAGGCGAGACCGACACCCTCCCAGCCGAAGAACATCTGGATGAGATTGTCTGAGGTCACCAGCATCAGCATGGCGAAGGTGAACAGCGACAGATAGGCGAAGAAGCGCGGCCTGTTCGGATCGTGGTGCATGTAGCCGATCGAATAGATGTGGACCAGCGCCGAGACCGTATTCACCACCACCAGCATGACCACCGTCAACGTGTCGATGCGCAGCGCCCAGGCGGCATCGACGCCTCCGGACTGGATCCAGCGCAGCACTGGCACGGTGAACACTTCGCCTGTCCCGAAAGCGACGGCGAAGAAAGCGACCCAGGACAGCGCCGCCGCGATCACCAGGAAGCCGGAGGTGATGTACTCCGATGCCTTGGCACCCAGCGAGTTGCCGAACAGCCCGACGACCAGAAAGCCGAGAAGGGGTAGAAAAACAATGGCTTGGTACATGATTGCCCCGTCAGCCCTTCATCATATTCACGTCTTCGACCGCGATGGTGCCGCGGTTACGGAAGAAGACGACAAGAATGGCAAGTCCGATCGCCGCTTCGGCAGCCGCCACCGTCAGCACGAACAGCGCGAACACCTGCCCGACCAGATCGCCCAGCGCCGCCGAGAAGGCGACGAAATTGATATTCACCGCCAGCAGGATCAGCTCCACCGACATCAGGATGACGATGACGTTCTTGCGGTTCAGGAAAATGCCGAACACGCCGAGCGTGAACAGGATCGCCGAGACGGTGAGAAAATGTGCGATGCCGACAACCATATCAGATGCCCTTCCCCGTCTTGACCTTCTTGATTTCCATGGCGGTGGCCGGGTTGCGGGCCACCTGCACCGGAATCGACTGGCGCTTGACGCCTTCCTTATGGCGCAGCGTCAGCACGATGGCGCCGATCATGGCGACCAGCAGCACCAGCCCGGCGATCTGGAAATAATAGAGGTAGTCCGTATAGAGGATGTCGCCGAGCGCCGCCGTGTTCGACCGCGCGGCAAGGTCCGGGATCGGCTGGGCCACGGTCGAGGCGAGCTGCGGCGCAAAGGTATAGCCGCCCAACACCACGATCAGCTCGGCCGCCAGGATCAGTCCGACCAGCGCGCCGATCGGCGCATATTGCAGTGCGCCGCTCTTCAGTTCGGCGAAATCGACGTCCAGCATCATGACGACGAACAGGAACAGCACCATCACCGCGCCGACATAGACGACGAGCAGGATCATCGCCAGGAACTCTGCCCCCGTCAGCAGGAACAGGCCGGCGGCGTTGAAGAAGGTGAGGATCAGATAGAGCACCGAGTGCACAGGATTGCGGGCGGAGATGACCATGAAGGCCGACGCCACCGCGATAAAGGCGAAGAGGTAGAAGAAGATCGCCTCTAGTCCGTTCAGCATGGGTTCCCCCGAGTTCCTGTCCGGTCTGACGCACTGCGCCCCGCCGGTCTTTCCTGTGCCTCGATCCGCCTCCGGTATCGAAGCCGCGTTGTCCTTAGACGAGCCGGTCCGGCCCGTCCACGTATCTCTGTCCGTCGCCCACCGCGTTCACGCTGGGCGGTCAATCAACGGTACGGCGCATCCAGTTCCATGTTGCGCGCAATCTCGCGTTCCCACCGGTCGCCGTTAGCCAGAAGCTTGTCCTTGTCGTAGTAGAGTTCCTCGCGCGTTTCCGTCGCGAACTCGAAATTCGGCCCCTCGACGATGGCATCGACCGGACACGCTTCCTGGCAGAAGCCGCAATAGATGCACTTCACCATGTCGATGTCGTAGCGCACCGTGCGCCGCGTGCCGTCGTTGCGGCGCGGCCCGGCCTCGATGGTGATGGCCTGCGCCGGGCAGATCGCCTCGCACAGCTTGCAGGCGATACAGCGTTCTTCGCCGTTCGGATAGCGGCGCAGCGCGTGTTCGCCGCGGAAGCGTGGGCTGATCGGCCCCTTCTCATGCGGATAGTTGATCGTCTCCTTCGGCGCGAAGAACTGCCGCATCGACAGGAAGAACGCGCTGACGAAATCCTTCAGCAGAAGCGATCCAGCGGCTTGGAAAAGTGCGCCCATTATGCCCACCCGGTTATCTTGAGGAATGCGGCGGTGATGACGACCATCGCCAGCGAAATCGGCAGGAACACCTTCCAGCCGAGCCGCATGAGCTGGTCATAGCGGTAGCGCGGCACGAACGCCTTCACCATCGAGATCATGAAGAAGACGAAGCAGACCTTTAGCACGAACCAGATGACGCCCGGCACCCAGGTGAAGGGCGCGAAGTCGAAGGGCGGCAGCCACCCGCCGAGGAACAGGATGGTGGCGAGCGCGCACATCAGCACGATGGCGACATATTCTCCGAGGAAGAACAGCAGGAAGGGCGTCGACGAATATTCGACCATGTGGCCGGCGACCAGTTCCGATTCCGCTTCCACCAGGTCGAAGGGCGGGCGGTTCGTTTCGGCCAGCGCCGAGATGAAGAACACCACGAACATCGGGAACAGGCCGAGCCAGTGCCAGTCGAGGAAGGTGTTGGGCAGGCCGAGCCGCGTGCCGATGCCGTCATGCTGCGACAGCACGATGTCCGACAGGTTGAGCGAACCGACGCACAGGAGCACGGTGACGATGACGAAGCCGATGGAAACCTCGTAGGACACCATCTGCGCCGCCGAGCGCAGCGCGCCGAGGAACGGATATTTCGAGTTCGACGCCCAGCCGCCCATGATGACGCCGTAGACTTCCAGCGACGAGATGGCGAAGACGTAGAGAATGCCGACATTGACATTGGCGATGGCCCAGCCGTCGCTGACCGGGATCACCGCCCAGGCCGAGATTGCCAGCACCGCCGACACCAGCGGCGCCAGCAGGAACACGCCCTTGTTGGCGCCCGACGGGATGATCGGTTCCTTGAACACGAACTTGAACAGGTCGGCGAAGGCCTGCAGCGTTCCCCACGGGCCGACGACGTTCGGGCCGCGGCGCAGCTGCACCGCCGCCCAGATCTTGCGGTCGGCGTAAAGCACGTAGGCCACGAAGATCAGCAGAATGACGATCAGCACGACCGACTTCAGCGCGATGATCAGCGCCGGCAGGACATAGAAGGAGAAGAAGCTGTCCATGTCTTACTCCGCCGCCTGCCGGAAGCCGTTCCTGGCCAAAGCCGAACACTCGGCCATGACCGCCGATGCGCGCGCGATCGGGTTGGTGAGATAGAAATCCTTCACCGGCGCGGTGAAGGCGCCCTTGCCGAGCCGGCCGCTGAGCTTCGCCGCTTTGGCGACGTCGCCGGCATCGCCCGCCGCGATCTGGTCGATGCGTGCGAGATGCGGGTATTCGGCGTAGAGCTTTGCGCGCAACTGCGCCAGCGAATCGAACGGCAGCTTGTGGCCGAGAACGTCCGAAAGGGCGCGCAGGATCGCCCAGTCCTCGCGCGCCTGGCCGGGGGCGAAGCCGGCGCGGCTGGTCTGCTGCACACGGCCTTCCGTGTTCACATAGGTGCCGGACTTTTCCGTGTAGGCGGCGGCCGGCAAAATGACGTTGGCGCGGTGCGCGCCGGCATCGCCATGCGTGCCGATATAGATGACAGACGCGCCGCCGGTCTTGCCCATGTCGATCTCGTCGGCCCCGAGCAGGAACAGCACGTCCGCTCCGCCGAGCATTCCGGCGACATCCTTGCCGCCCTCGCCCGGCACGAAGCCGATGTCGAGGCCGCCAACGCGCGCGGCCGCGTTGTGCAGCACCGCAAAGCCGTTCCATTCGGTGGTGACAGCGCCGATGGCAGAAGCCAGCTTCGCCGCCTGACCCAGCACCGCCGCGCCATCGGCGCGCGCCAGCGCACCCTGGCCGACGATGATGAGTGGCTTTGAGGCCTTCTTCAGCGCCTGGAAGAACTTGCCGTTGCCGTCCGCCATGTCTTTCAGCGAATCTGGACCGGCGCCGAGCATCTCGTAGTCGTAGCGCAGGTCGCCGACATCGCCGATCACGCCGATCGGCAGCGGACCGGCGCGGAAGCGCTTGCGGATACGGGCGTTCAGCACCGAGGCCTCGAAGCGCGGATTGGCGCCGATGATGAGGATGGCGTCGGCCTGCTCGATACCCTCGATCGTCGGGTTGAAGATGTAGCTGGCGCGTCCGAGCGAAGGATCGAGCGCCGCGCCGTCCTGGCGGCAGTCGATGTTCTGTGAGCCGAGCGAGGCCATCAAAAGCTTCAGAGCATACATGTCCTCGACGGCGGCGAGATCGCCGGCGATGGCGCCGATTTTTTCCGGCGTTGTCTTCGACACCGCTTCCTGGATGGCGGCGAACGCCTCGCCCCAGCTTACCGCCACCAGCTTGCCGTCCTTGCGGACATAGGGCCGGTCGAGGCGCTGCGTGCGCAACCCGTCCCAGATGAAGCGGGTCTTGTCGGAAATCCACTCCTCGTTCACCTGCTCGTTGATACGCGGCAGGATGCGCATCACTTCGCGGCCACGCGAGTCAACCCGGATCGCCGAACCGACAGCGTCCATCACGTCGATGGATTCGGTCTTGGTCAGCTCCCAGGGGCGCGCCGTGAAGGCGAACGGCTTCGAGGTCAGCGCGCCGACCGGGCACAGATCGACGACGTTGCCCTGCAGTTCGGAGGTCATCGCCTGTTCGAGATAGGTGGTGATCTCGGCGTCCTCGCCGCGTCCGATCAGGCCGAGCTCCGAAACGCCGGCGACTTCCGTGGAGAAGCGGACGCAGCGCGTGCAATGGATGCAGCGGTTCATCACTGTCTTGACCAGCGGGCCGATATATTTGTCTTCGACGGCGCGCTTGTTCTCGTGATAGCGCGAGGCATCGACGCCGAACGCCATCGCCTGGTCCTGCAGGTCGCATTCGCCGCCCTGGTCGCAGATGGGGCAATCGAGCGGATGGTTGATGAGCAGGAACTCCATCACCCCTTCGCGCGCCTTCTTCACCATTGGCGAATTGGTGAACATTTCCGGCGCTTCGCCATTCGGGCCGGGACGCAAATCGCGCACGCCCATGGCGCAGGAAGCCTGCGGCTTCGGCGGGCCGCCCTTCACCTCTACCAGGCACATGCGGCAGTTGCCGGCAATCGACAGCCGCTCGTGGAAGCAGAAGCGCGGCACTTCCGCGCCCGCCTCTTCCGCCGCCTGCAGCAGCGTGTAGTGGTCGGGTACCTCGATCTCTTTCCCGTCGACCTTAAGCTTTGCCATCTCGTCTCGAACCTCTGCGGAAAGCCCGCAATCTCGCCACGCGCCGCGCCTGCGGCGTCTGCTTAGTTTTTCTTGCCCGCAAGCCTTGCCGCCTGCCCCAGCCAGTCGTCACGCCCGATGCGCCCCTTGAAGCCCAGGGCGTCTTCCATCCAGGCAATTTCCTCGGCCTTCCACGCGGCAATCTGCCGATATGTCCACACGCCAAACCCGTTCAGCACTTGCTCGAGCTTTGGACCGACGCCGGCAATAGCCTTGAGGTCGTCCGGCTTGCGTGGTTTTTCCATGCCTTGCGGCTGACGGAAATCCTCCGGCATCAGCGCGGCTGCGGCACCGGTTCGGCCCTCGCCCACCGGCGGCATAGAAGAAGCCGCGCCGCGGGTTTCCCTGGCCACACCTTCCGCCGCGTCCTGCGTTGTTCGAATGAGCTTCTCCGCCGCATCCCGCGCCCTGGCCACGGGCGCCTTGGCAGGTGGCGCGAAATCCCGCGCCCCACCGGGCATCTCATCCAGCATCGGCTGCATCAGGCGCTGGGATATCTCGGCGGCGCCGGCCATCGCGCCCATCCACACACCGAAAGCATGGCTGGCGAAGCCGATCCCGAGCGCCGACATTGCCGCCGCGCCGGCGAGCGGAGGCGTGAAGAGATTGACGGCGCCCGCCATCTCAGTTGTGAACTTTGAACTCATCCTGTTCATTTACTTCTCAAAGCCATCCAACTGGAACTTTGCCTCAGGAATCTTTACCGTCGTTGCGCCGCTATTGAGTAGTTCGGCAGCCACCGAAGGGTCACTAGCTTGTAGGGTCTTCACCCAGCTCGAATAAGAATCCTTGTTGACCACCACCCCATCTGTAGCCACGTCTAAAGCCGTGGCATTGACCGCACCGGGAACACTTCCGGTTTTCGAGATGTCAGATAATTTCTTTAGCGCATCATATGTGGAAGAGGGGATAAGAATGGATTCTTTTTTGGGGTCAAAAGAATTGAACTTAATATTCGGCTGCCATTTACCATCTGAACTCATTGTCCTCGCAGGGCTAAGCTTGATGGTTACAGTTTGAATTCTCTCGTTCTTCAAGCCGGTTCCAGCGTCTGCCCCCACTCCCCAGAAATTAGCCTGAACTTTTCCGGAAGCGCTTTTTTCGATCGTAAACTTCAACTCTAGCTGCGTTTCGCCAAGGTCAAAAACAGTTGTACCATCGACGGCCTGTTGCTCGACCGGGGCTGCTGCACGTTTGATGTCGTTGACAACAGCCCGGATCAAATTGTCCAATCCTATAGTGTCGGACGATTCTCGTTCCTGAGCGAACGTTGGGCAGGCTAAAGACGTTATTATTACTAACGCGGCAGCTATTCTCTTCATTCCGCCGCCTCCAGAACCGGTTCGGCTTTGTGTGCATTGCGCGAGAACTCGTCGATGCGCCGCTCCACCTCGCCACGGAAGTGCCGCATCAGCCCCTGGATCGGCCACGCCGCCGCATCGCCCAGCGCGCAGATCGTATGGCCTTCCACCTGCTTGGTGACGTCGAGCAGCATGTCGATCTCGCGCTTCTGCGCCTCGCCGCGCACAAGCCGCTCCATCACCCGCCACATCCAGCCGGTGCCTTCGCGGCAGGGCGTGCACTGGCCGCAGCTCTCGTGCTTGTAGAAATAGCTGAGCCGGGCAATGGCCTTCACCACATCGGTCGACTTGTCCATGACGATGACAGCGGCCGTGCCGAGACCCGATTTCAGGTCGCGCAACGCGTCGAAATCCATCGGCGTGTCCATGATCTGCTCGGCCGGCACCAGCGGCACCGAAGCGCCGCCCGGGATGACCGCCAGCAGATTGTCCCAGCCGCCGCGTATGCCGCCGCAATGCGTCTCGATCAGCTCGCGGAACGGGATCGACATCGCCTCTTCGACCGTGCACGGATTGTTGACGTGGCCGGAGATGCAGAAAAGCTTGGTGCCGGCATTGTTCGGCCGGCCGAAGGATGCGAACCAGGCCGCGCCGCGCCGCAGGATGGTCGGGGCGACGGCGATCGATTCCACATTGTTGACGGTGGTCGGGCAACCATAGAGGCCGACATTGGCCGGGAACGGCGGCTTCAGCCGTGGCTGGCCCTTCTTGCCTTCCAGGCTTTCCAGCAGCGCCGTCTCCTCGCCGCAGATGTAGGCGCCCGCGCCGTGGTGGACATAGATGTCGAAATCGTAGCCGGATGTGTTGCCCTTGCCGATCAGCTTGGCCTCATAAGCCTCGTCGATGGCCCGCTGCAGCGCTTCGCGCTCGCGGATGAACTCGCCGCGCACATAGATGTAGGCGGCGATCGCGCCCATGGCGAAACCGGCGATCAGGCAGCCCTCGACCAGCGTGTGCGGATCGTTGCGCAGGATGTCGCGGTCCTTGCAGGTGCCGGGCTCGGACTCGTCCGCGTTGACCACGAGATAGCTCGGACGGCCGTCGCTCTGCTTCGGCATGAACGACCATTTCAAACCCGTCGGGAAGCCGGCGCCGCCACGGCCGCGCAGGCCGGACGCCTTCATCTCGTTGACGATCCAGTCGCGTCCCTTGCCGATCAGCCCCGGCGTATTGTCCCATGCGCCACGGCGCATCGCCCCGGCCAGCGACTTGTCGAAGCGGCCGTAGATGTTGTTGAAGATGCGATCTTTGTCCTGAAGCATGTTCGCTCTCTCAGACCGGCTTCTTGCCGAAAACGCGGATATATTCGGCGACCCCGCCCTTGGCGAGCGCCTTGGCCTGCCGCACCCAGTCGTCGCGCTCGATGCGGCCATGGAACGACAGGTAACCGTCCACCCAGTCCCGCTCCGCCTTCTTCCACGCCGCGACCTGCGCGAAGGTGTAGATGCCGAGCGAATGCAATACGCCCTCGATCTTCGGGCCGACGCCCGAAATCAGCTTGAGGTCGTCCACCGACGCCGGCCTGGCGATGCCGGCGGGCCGGTTCTTGTCTTCGAGCGAAGGCTTTGCCGGCTTGGCGGCGACTTTTTTGCCACCGGCGCCAATCGGCTCACCCTTGAGCATTTCGGGAGCCTTGAATGCCCCTTTGGCGCCCTGCGATGAGATCGGCCGGGTGCGCGGCTTGTTCGCCACGCGCTCCACCGCCGGTTCTGCCTTGTCCGCCTGCTTCTTGTCGAAGGCCGGGGCAGGCGACGGATTTTCCAAGGACGGCTTGGGCTTCGATGCCTTGGCGGGCGCCTTGCCGGCCGCCGCCGCTGCGGGGGCTTTCAGCGCCGGATTGGTTTCTTCCTTGGCGGTCGCCGGCTTCGCCGCATCCGAAGGCGGCACTTGCGCAGCCGCCTTGGCGGCTTCCTTGGCCTGCTTGTCGCGCGTCGTCTTCAGCACCGCCTTCTCGTCCTGAAGGCTGGTGAAGCCGCTGGTCGGCGCGGAATAGAAGCGGCCGTTCTGCGGGCCCGGAGTCACCGAACCGCCCTTGCCGGCCTCGTAGAGAGCGATGATTTCCTCCAGCCGCTCCGGCGTCAGGTCCTCGAACGTATCCTTGAAGATCATGACCATCGGCGCGTTGACGCAGGCGCCGAGGCATTCGACTTCTTCCCACGACAGCTTGCCGTCGTCGGTGGTGTGGAACTGGTCGTGATGGATCTTCGAGCGGCAGACGTCCATCAGCGCTTCGGAACCGCGCAGCATGCAGGGCGTGGTGCCGCAGACCTGGATATGCGCGCGCGTGCCGACCGGCTTGAGCTGGTACTGCGTGTAGAAGGTCGCAACTTCAAGGCCACGGATGCGCGGCATCTCCAGCATGTCGCAGATCGATTCGATGGCGGCCTTCGTCACCCAGCCTTCCTGCTCCTGCGCGATCATCAGAAGCGGAATGATGGCCGACTGCTCGCGGCCCTTGGGATATTTCTTGATCCACTGCCTTGCCGCCGCCGCGTTCGCCTTGTTGAAGGCGAAGGAGGCTGGCTGGACGCTGGCATCGGCTAAACGGCGAACACTCATCTTGCTTCCTCGATTCCCGACTCAGTGCACCGTCGATGCCGAGGCATCGAGCCGGTTCAGCCAGAACGGGCTGCTGCTGGCAACCATGTCGTAGCCGGCCCTGCGGGATTTCTTGATCCGGTCGAGTTCATCGACTGTCGTCAGTTCACGCGCGCGCCCTTCGCCCAGCCAGAACACCCTGAGCTTCATGACGTCCAGAACGTGACGGGTGGTTTCGTGCCGCGGATCGGAGCCATGCTCCTCATAGACAAAAACGGCATCGCCGGAGAGCAACCGGTCAGCCCCCGAAAAGGCAGCAATCTCAACGCCTTCGACATCGAGCTTGACGACGAATTTGTCGATGCCAACGAATTCCGGCAGGTCGGCCAGATCGTCGACCGAGATCGTCTCGCAATCGAGGATCGGCATCGCGTCGGCCGAAGGCGCCACGATCGAGCGCGCCTCGTGCTTGGCACCGTACACCCGCACATGCTCGCCGCTCCTCGAGCCGATGGCGCGGTTGAGCGCGGCGAAGCGGCCGCCATTCAGGTCGCGATTGTCGTCCAGCTTGCGGAACGTGTCGGCAGCCGCCTCTATGGCGACCGCCTTCTTGGAGCCGAATTCCTCGCCCGAAACCAGGATCGACCAGTATCCATGGTTGGCGCCGCCGTCGATGAAGCCGTAATTCACGTCGCGCGACGCCTTGAGCAGCGCCATCACCGAGCGCTCATACTTGTAGTCCGGCGAAACCAGCACCGACCAGTAGGTGTCGCAATAGGCGACGCGCATGGAGCTGTCCGGCGTCAGCCTGAACAGCATGGCGCGGTCGCTCGGCAGCAGGGCGCGCGTGGCGCGGGCGATATAGGAAATGCCGACATTGGCGAACGGCTTCAGGAAGAACATGGCCGAGCGCAACACCGTGATGGCGATGCGTTCGCCGGCGGAAGCGCCTTCGACGCGCCCGCTGCGTGCATCGATCACAATGTCGTTCGCCGCGGCGATGCTCATCTGTCTACCTCGCCGAAGACGATGTCGAGCGAGCCGAGAACGGCGGTGACGTCGGCCAACATGTGGCCGCGGCAGAGGAAGTCCATCGCTTGCAGATGCGCGAAACCGGGGGCGCGCAGCTTGACCCGGTAGGGCTTGTTGGTGCCGTCCGAGACCAGATAGACGCCGAACTCGCCCTTCGGGGCCTCGACGGCGGCATAGACCTCGCCGGCCGGCACCCGGTAACCCTCGGTGTAGAGCTTGAAGTGGTGGATCAGCGCTTCCATCGACCGCTTCATGGCGTCGCGCTTGGGCGGCACCACCTTGCCATCGAGATTGGACACAGGACCCGTGCCTTCCTTGCCGAGCAGCAGGTCGATGCACTGGCGCATGATCCTGGCCGACTGGCGCATCTCTTCCATGCGGATGAGATAGCGGTCGTAGCAGTCGCCGTTCTTGCCGATCGGAATGTCGAAATCCATCTCGGCATAGCATTCATAGGGCTGCGACTTGCGCAGGTCCCACGCCGCGCCGGAGCCGCGCACCATGACGCCCGAAAAGCCCCAGGCCCAGGCATCCGCCAGCGACACAACGCCGATATCGACGTTGCGCTGCTTGAAGATGCGGTTGCCGGTCAGAAGCTGGTCGAGATCGTCGAGGTTCTTGAGGAACGGATCGATCCACCGGCCAATGTCTTCGATGAGCTGCCGCGGCAGGTCCTGGTGCACGCCGCCCGGGCGGAAATAGGCCGCGTGCATGCGTGATCCCGATGCCCGCTCGTAGAACACCATCAGCTTTTCACGGTCGACGAAGCCCCACAGCGGCGGCGTCAGGGCGCCCACGTCCATCGCCTGCGTCGTCACGTTGAGGATGTGCGACATGATGCGGCCGATCTCGGAATAAAGCACCCGGATCAGTTGGCCGCGCTTCGGCACCTCGATGCCGAGCAGCTTTTCGACGCCAAGGGCGAAGGCGTGCTCCTGGTTCATCGGCGCGCAGTAATCGAGCCGGTCGAGATAAGGCACAGCCTGCAGATAGGTCTTGTGCTCCATCAGCTTCTCGGTGCCGCGATGCAGCAGGCCGATATGCGGATCGACGCGGTCTACCACTTCGCCGTCAAGCTCCAGCACGAGGCGCAGCACGCCGTGCGCGGCCGGATGCTGGGGCCCGAAATTGATGTTGAAGTTGCGGACGGAGTGCTCGGTCATAAGAATGACCTCTCAGGCAGTCGGAAATCGGCAGTCGGCAGTCGGATCACGATGACACCCCTGCATTCTGGACAGAGCGGATGAGTCCGCGAAGCATCTTTCCAACCGTGTCGGCGCGATCCAGCACGGCGGTAGCCTCCTCGCGAGGCATCATTTCAACTTTCACGGCAAGCAAAACGTGCGTTTCCAGTTCTTTCAAAGAACCCTGAGCATTCTTCAGAAACTGAGCGTAGCTGCCGGCGCTCTCGCGACCGTATCCCTCGGCGATGTTGGCCGGCACGGAAGCGCAGGCGCGACGGATCTGAGCGGTCAAGCCGAACATTTCCCCGCGCGGAAGCGAACGCGTCAAACGGTAACAATCTGCCGCCAGTTCCATAGCCTCGTTCCAAACCCTTAGATCACGATATGACTGAATGATACCGTCAGTCGCCATCCCGATTGCCTACTGCCTATTGCCGACCTGCCGCATCACTGCTTCGCCTTTTCATCTCCCGGCAGCACGTAGTCCGTGCCTTCCCAGGGCGACAGGAAGTCGAAATTGCGGAATTCCTGCTTGAGCTCGACCGGTTCGTAGATCACCCGCTTGGCCTCGTCGTCGTAACGAACCTCGACAAAGCCGGTCAGCGGGAAATCCTTGCGCAGCGGGTGCCCCTCGAAACCGTAGTCGGTGAGGATACGCCGCAAATCCGGATGACCCGTGAACAGAACGCCATAGAGATCGTAGGTCTCGCGCTCGTACCAGTCGGCGCCCGGATAGACACCGGTGAGCGACGGCACCAGTGTATCTTCGTTCGCCTGCACCTTGATGCGGATGCGCAGATTCTGCTTCGGCGAGAGCAGGTGATAGACCACGTCGAACCGGTTCGGGCGCGCCGGATAGTCCGCGCCACAGACATCGATGATCGAGATGAACTGGCATTTCTTGTCATCGCGCAGGAACGTCGCCACCTTGACGATGTCGCCGGGCGCGACTGCGATGGCCAATTCGCCGTAGGACAACACGCTATCGGCGATGACATCGCCAAGCTTGCCCTTGATGTGGGCGGCAAGATCGCTGAGAGCTTCACTCATGGTCGGTTACCGTTCGATCGTGCCGGTGCGGCGGATCTTCTTTTGCAGAAGCAGGATGCCGTAGAGCAGCGCCTCGGCGCTCGGCGGGCAGCCGGGCACGTAGATGTCGACCGGCACGATGCGGTCGCAGCCGCGCACCACCGAATAGGAATAGTGATAATAGCCGCCGCCATTGGCGCACGAACCCATCGAGATGACGTAGCGCGGCTCCGGCATCTGGTCGTAGACCTTGCGCAGCGCCGGCGCCATCTTGTTGGTCAGCGTGCCGGCGACGATCATGATGTCGGACTGGCGCGGCGACGCGCGCGGCGCGACGCCGAACCGCTCCGAATCGTAGCGCGGCATGGAGGTGTGGATCATTTCCACCGCGCAGCAGGCCAGGCCGAAGGTCATGAACATCAGCGAGCCCGAGCGCGCCCAGTTGACCAGCGCGTCGGTCGAGGTGACGAGAAAGCCCTTGTCGGCCAGCTCATTGTTGATTTCGAGGAAGAACGGATCGTTCGCGCCCACCGGCTTGCCGGTGTTCGGATCGATGATCCCCTTCGGGCGCGGCGCGACGAGCGTGCCGCCCGAAGCCAACGGAGCGTCGTTCAATCCCATTCCAGCGCTCCCTTTTTCCATTCATAGGCGAAGCCGATGGTCAGGACGCCCAGAAACACCATCATCGACCAGAAACCCAGCATGCCGATCTTGCTGAACGAGACGGCCCACGGAAACAGAAAAGCGACCTCGAGGTCGAAGATGATGAACAGGATCGACACCAGGTAGAAGCGGATGTCGAACTTCATGCGGGCGTCATCGAACGAGTTGAAACCGCATTCGTAGGCGGACAGCTTTTCCGGGTCGGGGTTGCGGTAGGCGACCAGGAACGGTGCCGTCAACAGCGCAAGACCCACCACCAGCGCGACCCCTATGAAGATCACGATGGGGAGGTACGAACTGAGGAGTGCGTTCATGCTCCGACTTTCCAACGGTGGCCTGTCCACCAGATTTATAGCACCGGACCCGATTGCGGAAGCGTGACAGGTTGACCGCTAAACCGTTTTAAAAAAGGACCCGGCTGTAACGCGGCGAGGGTTAGCGCAGCGATCCCGCCGGTGCAAGTCAAACATTGGCCAAAATGAGCTGCTGGACGGCATATCCGCCGAAACTGGTCCCATCGGCTCCTGTTTGATTTCCTTCATATTTTACTCCACTTTTCTTCCTGACACTCCTGCCGCCATCGGCCTGCTAGTATCGGCCGGAATCGGGCAGGAACAGCCTGCCCGCCGCAACGCAGACAGGCGCTCATGACGCAAAAGCTTTCCCTTGCCGCCGCCCGCCGCATCGCCCTTGCAGCACAGGGGTTCATGGATCCTCGTCCTGCCGCTGATCCGACGCGAAGGCACCTTCAACGCGTGTTGTCGCGCACCGGCCTCCTGCAGATCGATTCCGTCAGCGCCGTGGTGCGCGCCCACTACATGCCGCTTTATTCGCGGCTTGGCCCCTACCCCCAGTCGCTGCTGGACAGCGCGACCGTCGGCCGCAAGCGCACCCTGTTCGAATACTGGGCGCATGAGGCCTCGCTGCTGCCGGTCGAGACATGGCCGCTGATGCAGTGGCGAATGCAGCGGGCGCGGGCGAACGATGCCGGCGAAATCTACAAGGGGCTGGCCCGCTGGGCCGAGGATAAAGTGGCCTTCATCGAAGAAGTCTACCGGGAAGTCGAGGCGAGCGGCCCGATCCCCGCCTCCGCCATGGAAGGCCATAAGGGCAAAGGAGGCTGGTGGGGCTGGAGCGATGCCAAGGCCGCCTTCGAATGGCTTTTCTGGGCCGGGCGCATCACCACCCATTCGCGCCGCGGCTTCGAGCGTTACTACGACCTGCCCGAACGCGTCCTGCCGCGGGCAATCCTCGACATGCCGGTGCCATCGCTGGAGGACGCCCACCGCGAACTGCTGCGCATCTCGGCCAAGGCGCATGGCGTCGCCACTTATGCCTGCCTGCGGGATTATTTCCGTCTTGCGCCCGCCGACACAAAAACCGCCCTGGATTCACTGGTGGAGGAAGGCGAGCTGCTGCCGGTGACGGTCAAGGGCTGGAACAGGCCGGCCTATCTGCACCCCGACGCCCGCATACCGCGCAAGGTCGAGGCGCGCGCCCTGCTGGCGCCGTTCGACCCGCTGGTGTTCGAGCGCAGCCGTACAGAAAGCCTGTTCGACTTCCGCTATCGAATCGAAATCTACACGCCGGCCGACAAGCGTCAGTATGGCTACTACGTCCTGCCCTTCCTGCTCAACGAGCGCATCGTCGCCCGCGTCGACCTGCGGGCCGACCGCCCTGCCGGCGTGCTGCGCGTCCATGCCGCCTACGCCCAGCCGAACGCGCCATCCGAAACCGCCGCCGAACTGTTGCAGGAACTTAAGCAGATGCAGGGCTGGCTCGGGCTGGAGCGGATGGAGATCACTCCGGCAGGCGATCTGGGGGCTGCACTTAAGGCCGTTGCAGCGGATCAGCCATCCTCCTAGCCTCAGACAGCAAGCCTTTCTCTGGCCTGCATGAGTGCAAAGCCCAACAGGTTTTCACCGCGCCACAGAAGCGGATTTGCCGCACGCTTGTCGTCCGCCGAAAGGCCTATCCCCCAAATTCTATCGACCGGACTGGCCTCCACCAGAACGGCATCGCCGGTAGAAACCAGAAACTCCTTGAGCGCGGTATTCTGATCGAATTTGTGAAAGCTGCCTTCGTCTACGATGCGCCGTTTCGCGGCATCCCACTTTTCTTCGTCGAAGCCCCGCACTTCCCGACCAAGCTGCTTTGCCTGTTTTGGACTCCCGGCCTCCAGTATCCTTGATGCGGTTTCACGATCCTCGAAAAGCAGCGCTTTCTTCGCCATCATCCAGTGTTCGGCAGTGGGATACCGCATGCCTTCCACAGTAAAGGGTGCCGGCCACCATTGGCTGAAACAGGAAGCGATTATCCGACCATGCTTTGATGGTTGGTGACCCCAGAAGAAAAGAAACTTCGGGCGGACCTTCGCACGGAATGCGTTTTCGAGTTCAGAACGGTCATAAAACATGGGTTGAACCCTGAAGTCTTGGGCGCATCCCTGTCAATCGCGACTGCCTATCGCGGTGCCCGTGGCCTTGTGTGCATCCCAAAATTCCGCAAGCGCTTGATGCTGCCACCATTTCATTCCACATCCGTCATGATGAAGGATGAAATGCGGGATCAGCACTGGACATCGAGCTTGGCCTTGCCGGCTTCCGGCGTCCTGCACCTGGCGATCGTCGCGCTTCTGATTTTCGGATTGCCGAAATCATTCCCGAAGCCGCAGGACGAGCAGGCGGTCGCGGTCGAGCTGGTGCCGCCGCCCAAGCCCCCGGAAAAAGCGCCGGAAGAGCCGAAGGCCGAGCCGCCTGCCAAAAAGCCTGAGCCTAAGCCTGAAAAACCCAGGCCCGAGACGCCGAAGCCCGAAAAGCCTCCGGAAGCGCAGGTCGAACCGCCGACGCCAGCCCCGGAACAGCCCATCCGCAGGCTCAACCCCGTCGTCCAGTTCGGCGAGAAGGATGCCGGTCCGCGAAAGGCATTGGATGGTGACAGCGCCGAAGAAAGCTCGACGAAGGCGACGGATCAGGAGAATCCCGAAAAGCCGGAGAGCCAAAACGAGAAGCCGGTCGAGCCGCCGGCTGTCATCGCGGTCGAAAAGGATGCTTCACCATCGCTGCCACAAACGGCAACACAAAAGCCAACACCCAAACCCGCTGAAATCGCCGAACCCCGGAAGGCGCCGAAACTTCAGGACGTCAAAAAACTGTATTCCCGTTCGGCGACTGATGACCCGGTGGCGACGACCGCGATGCGCGGCGTGCCGCGCGACGTTCGCGGTGGTACGCTCTGCGTCACCGAACTGCGCGAGCAATTGTACAGAGCCTCACCGCCCTATTTCCCTGACCTTCTGCCGTCCTTCCGGCTGAAGGAAGGCACCACCCTCGATGTTCCCGGCGCCGCCTTCCGCGTCGGCGGGCAATGGCGCGCCTTGAGCTACCGGTGCGAAGTCGACGCGAATGTCACGAGAGTGGAGTCCTTTGCTTTCCGCATCGGCGGGCTGATCCCGCGCAGCGAATGGCAAAGGCTTGGCTTGCCGACAAGATAACACCACGCCGCGACCGGCAAGGCATGTCGCAAGCACGCGTTGACTTCCCTCCCCCCGCCAGCCTAAATCGACCCTGCAACGGTCTCCTTCCTCCACGGGAAGGAGCTAAGAGGGAATGCGGTGCGGGCGAAATCCCAAATCCGCGGCTGTCCCCGCAACTGTGAGCGACGAGCCAGGGCCGATAACCACTGGGATTTTCCCGGGAAGGCGGCACCATGGCGACGACCCGCAAGCCAGGAGACCTGCCGTCGCAAGGAAGATGAATCCGACCGTCCGGCGGGTGTCCCGGGCAAGGAGCACGATTTGGACCAGGACGGCATTTTACCGGATGACGGCGCGGATATGTCCGTTGTCGATTCTCTGCGCGACGTCACCATACTTGTCTGCTCGACCTGCCGCGACGAGACCGGCTCCGATGCGCACCCCCGCGCCGGTTCACTTCTGGCCGAGGACGTCCGCCGCGCCGCCGTCAACGACAACATCCGCATCCGCACGGTCGAGTGCCTCGGCAACTGCAAGCGCCGGCTCTCAGCCGCCATCCTGCGCAAGGATTGCTGGAGCTATGTCTTTGGCGACCTGTCCGCCGACAGCGGCCCCGACCTGATCGCCGGTGCCAAGCTGTTCGCCACCTCCACCGATGGGCTGATCCCGTGGCGCGGGCGTCCCGATTCCCTGAAGCGCGGCCTCGTCGCCCGCATCCCTCCCCTCGACCTTCTGAAGGACTGACATGACCGCCACACGCGTTCCCTGCACCGTCGTCACCGGCTTCCTCGGCGCCGGCAAGACCACGCTCATCCGCCACATTCTGGAAAACGCCAAGGGCAAGCGCCTCGCCCTCATCGTCAACGAATTCGGCGATGTCGGCGTCGATGGCGAAATCCTCAAGGGCTGCGGCGTCGAATCCTGCCCGGAGGAAAACATCGTCGAACTGGCCAATGGTTGCATCTGCTGCACGGTGGCCGACGATTTCGTCCCGGCGCTCGACCAGATCCTGTCGCGCACGCCCAAGGTCGATCATATCCTGATAGAGACCTCCGGCCTCGCCCTGCCGAAGCCGCTGGTGCAGGCGTTCCAGTGGCCGAGCGTCAAAAGCCGCGTCACCGTCGATGGCGTCATCGCGGTGGTCGACGGGCCGGCGCTGGCGGAGGGCCGCGTCGCCTCCGACATGGATGCGCTGGCGGCGCAGCGGGCGCAGGACGGCACGCTCGATCACGACGACCCGGTCGAGGAGGTGTTCGAGGACCAGGTCGCCTGCGCCGACCTCATCATCCTGTCGAAAAGCGACCTGATGGACGCCGCCGGCTCGGCACGCGCCAACACCCTCATCGGCGAACACATTTCGCGCGCGGTGAAGATCGTGCCGACCGCCCACGGCAAGGTCGATCCGTCCGTGCTGCTCGGTCTCGGCCTCGCCGTCGAGGATGACATCGAGAACCGCAAGAGCCACCATGACGGCATGGGTGACCATGAGCACGACGATTTCGATTCCTTCGTCATCGAACTGCCTTCCATCGCCAGCCCCGACGAACTGGCGGCGCGGGTCTCGAAGGCGGCGGAAGAGGAGAACGTCCTGCGCGTGAAGGGGTTTGTCGACGTCGACGCCAAGCCGATGCGGCTGCTGGTGCAGGCCGTCGGGCCGCGCGTCAATCATTACTACGACCGCGCCTGGACGCCGCAGGACGACCGCCGCTCACGCCTCGTGGTGATCGGCTTGAAGGGCCTGAACCGCCCGGCGATCGAGAAGATACTGGTGGGGTGATAGAGTGCGCTGATGCACATCCTGACCACCACATCCGCTTCGCTCGACGACATCGCCGAGCCGGTCGATCTGAAGCAGAAGCCGGCCGATGTCCTGGCGTTGTCCTTCACCGACAGCGATCTGGCGGGCATGGCTGCGGCGTGGAAAACCGACGCGGCAAACCTTGCGCCGATGCGGCTCGCGGCTCTGCGCGACCTGCGCCATCCCATGTCTGTCGACCTTTGGGTCGATAGCGTCGCCCGCCACGCCAGGGTGATCCTGGTTCGAATCCTCGGCGGCTATGACTGGTGGCGCTACGGCTGCGACCGGCTGGCGGCGATCGCGCGGGAGCACGGCGTGAAGCTGGCGCTTCTGCCCGGCGAAGACCGTGGCGAGGACCCACGCCTCGTCGAGGCATCGACCCTGCCGCCGGAAGAACTCACCGCGCTGCTTGCTTATTTCCGGCAGGGCGGCCCCGACAATATGAAGGCGCTGGTGCGCCATCTGTCGAAGCTGGCCGGCTATGAAAGCGACCTGACGGACCCGGTGGAAGTGCCGAAAGCGGGATATTATTGGCCGGGCTTGGGCACTTCTACCTCCCCCTTGTGGGGAGGTCGGACCGGAGGTCCGGGTGGGGGTGGATCAATCGACCTGTCGAACTCCCCCACCCCAGCGCTGTGCGCCGACCCTGCCCCCAAGGGAGAGGGTAATGAGGCCCCCCTCATTCCCATCCTCTTCTACCGCTCCATGCTCCTGGCCGCCGATGCCGCGCCCATCGACGCGCTGACCGAAGCGCTGCGCCGAAAAGACCTCGCGCCGGTTCCCATCTTCGTGTCCAGCCTCAAGGACCCCGATTCGCTCGCCTTCGTCGAGACCGCCTTGGCCGACCTGAAGCCCGCCGCAATCGTCGCCGCCACTGCCTTCGCATCCGGCGCCGAGCCCGGCTCGCAGACCCTGTTCGACCGCGCCGGCGTGCCGGTCTTCCAAATCATCGTCGCCACCACCCGCCGCGATGCCTGGGAGAACAACCAGCGCGGACTCGCGCCGGCGGACCTCGCCATGCATGTGGTGCTGCCGGAACTGGACGGCCGCATCCTTGCCGGCGCAATTTCCTTCAAAGCCGAAAGCGAGATCGACCCGGCGCTCGGCTTCCGCGCCTTCGCCAACAAGCCGGAACCCGACCGCGTCGAGCAGGTGACCGAGCGTATCGCCGCCATGACGCGGCTGCAGGATACGCCTCGAGCCGAGCGCCGCATCGCAATCCTGATCCCGGACTATCCGAGCGCACCCGGCCGCACCGGCTACGCCGTCGGCCTGGATGTCCCGACCTCCGTTCTCGCCATGCTCCACGACCTGAAGGAACAGGGCTATGCGATTGACGGGATTCCGCAATCGCCGCGTGCGCTGCTGGATTTGCTTGAGCAAGGATCGGCGTCATGGCCCGTCGCTGATTATTCCGGGCACTTTGCCGGACTGCCCGACGCGGCGCGTGACGGGGTTGAGACGGCATGGGGCTCCCTGCACGAGGACGAGGATAAATTCTTCTTCCGCGCCGCCACCTTCGGCAACATCACCGTCGCCCTCGCCCCGGACCGCGGCCGCTCCGCCGACCGCCGCGCCGACTATCACGATCCGACCGTTCCGCCGCGCCACGAATTTCTCGCCTTCGGCCTGTGGCTGCGCAAAGCGCTCGACATCCACGCGCTTGTCCATGTCGGCGCGCACGGCACGCTGGAATGGCTGCCCGGCAAGACCGTGGCCATGAGCCGAAACTGTTACCCGGAGATCGTCGCCGGCTCCCTGCCGGTCGTCTATCCCTTCATCGTCTCCAACCCCGGCGAGGCGGCGCAGGCCAAGCGCCGCATCGCCGCCGTGACGCTCGGACACCTGCCGCCACCGCTGGCCGCCGCCGGTCTGGACGAGAACCAGCAGATGCTCGAACGTCTGGTGGATGAATACGCCCAAGCCGATGGCCTCGACCGCCGCCGCCGCGACCGGCTGGCCAAGCTGATCGTCGAGACCGCGGCGAAGACCGGGCTCTCTGCCGAGGCCGGCGTCGCACGCACCGACGCGCCGGACGAGGCCCTGCGCCGCATCGATGCCTGGCTTTGCGACCTCAAGGACTTCGCCATCAAGGATGGCCTGCACATTTACGGCCGCGCGGCCGAAAACGAGGCCGACCCGCTGCGCATCGAAAGCGCGGCATCCGAAAAGGCCAACCTCATTGCTGCGCTCGACGGACGCCACATCGCCGCCGGTCCGTCCGGTGCGCCGGCGCGGGGCCGAACCGATGTGCTGCCCACCGGGCGCAACCTGTTCACCGCCGATCCGCGCACCATGCCGACGCCGACCGCCTTCGACCTCGGCAAGGCCGCCGCCGACGAGATCGTGCTCGCCTACATGCAGGCGCATGGCGATTACCCGCGCTCGCTGGTCATCGACCTGTGGGGCTCGGCCTCGCTGCGCACCGGCGGCGAGGAGATCGCGCAGGGGCTGGCGCTGATGGGCTGCCGCCCGCAATGGGACCCGGCGACGGGCCGCGTCACCGGCATCGAGGTGCTGCCCCCGGCGGCCACCGGCCGGCCGCGCGTCGATGTCACCTGGCGCATTTCCGGCCTGTTCCGCGACATGTTCCCGACCCAGATCGCGCTCATCGACGCCGCCGCGAATGCGGTCGCCAGCCGCGACGAGGACGCGCACGACAATCCGCTGGCGGCTGAAACCCGCGCCGAAGGCCGGCCCGGACCGCGCATCTTCGGCTCATCGCCCGGAACCTACGGCGCCGGCATCGAAGATCTGCTGTCCGGTGGCAATTGGGACGAGCGCGAAGAATTGGGTCGCGCCTATCTCGATGCCACATCGCACAGCTACGGCGGCGTCGATGGACTTGGAACGCCTGCTCCCGACGCCTTCGCCAACCGCATTGCCGAGGCCGACCTGCTCGTCCACACCGGCGACGATCCCGGCCTCGACATCCTCGAAGGCTCGGCCGACGTGGCCTTCATCGGCGGCTTTTCCGCGGCCGTGGCGGCCCTCGGCGGCAAGGCGGACGTCATCGTGCTCGACACCACCGACCCGGCTCGTCCGAAGCCGCGCTCCGTCTCCGAAGCCGTGGCGCGTGTCGTTCGAGCGCGCGCCGTCAACAAGCGCTTCATTGCCGGCCAGATGCGCCACGGTCCGCGCGGCGCATCCGAATTCGCCGAAACCGTCGACCGTCTCGTCGGCTTTGCCGAAACCACCCACGCCATCCCCGGAGGCCTGATCGGGACCTTGCACGACGCCTATCTCGGCGACCCGCAGGTCCGCGCCTTCCTTCTCAAGGAAAATCCGGCGGCGGCAAGGGTCATCGCCGAACGGTTCCAATCCGCGCGCCGTCGCGGGCTTTGGCACCCGCTGCGCAATTCGGTCGATGACGATCTGGCGGCGTTGATCGCCGAAGCCATGTCGCTCGGCGTCAGCGCCAGACCTGCGGAGGCGGCGGAGTGAACGCTTTCTCGCGCCGTGGCGCCTGCCCCGCTTTGTCCGCACCGATGCAGACCGGCGATGGCCTCCTGGTACGGCTCAACCCCGCTGCTGGAGGACTCGCCCCCAACGCCTTGATCGGACTCTGCGAATCGGCCGCCCGCCATGGCAACGGCATCGTCGAGGTGACGGCGCGCGGCTCGATCCAGATTCGCGGCCTGACGCCCTCCGCCGCCGATAAGCTCGCCGCCGAAGTCGATGCGCTGAGGATAGATGTCCGAACGGGCGTCCCCGTGGAAACCGGCCCGCTTGCCGGGATCGATCCGGATGAAATTGCCGACCCGCGCCCGCTGGCTGAAACCATTCGCCTTGGCATAGCCACCGCCGGACTTTCAGCGCGGCTCGGCCCGAAAGTCTCGGTCGTCGTCGATGGCGGCGGCCGGCTGACATTGGACGATGTGCTGGCCGACGTTCGGCTGGTTGCGATCCGCCGGAATGATGGAACAGCCTGGCATGTATCGACTGGTGGAACTGCGGCGACAGCGAAACCGCTAGGGACATTCGCCGAAGACGACGCCTCCGGCGCCGCGCTCCGTATTTTGAACGCTGTCGCCGAAATCGGGCCCGAGGCACGCGCGCGCGATTTATCACCCCCCGCATGGGAAGCGTCGGTAGCCCCCCGCAAAGGGGAAGGTAACGTGCCCATCGGCATCCTCCCGCTCGGCGATTCCACCTTCGCCCTTGTCCTCGCCCTGCCCTTCGGCAGCCTGCCCGCCGCAACGCTGATCGACCTGGCGCGGAAGGCCGGCGATCTCGGCGTGACCGAAATCCGCCCGGCCCCGCGCCGCGCTCTGATCCTGCTTGGCCTTTCCAGACCCGACTGCGAAATCCTTCTGGCGCAAGCCGCGCATCTCTGCTTCGTCACCGATCCTACCGACCCGCGCCTGTCCATATCCGCTTGCCCGGGCTCCCCCTCCTGCGCTTCCGGCCAATTGTCCACCCGCGACATCGCCACGGAACTCGCGCAGGCCGCGCCCGAGTTCTTCGACGGCTCCCTCGCTTTGCATGTCTCCGGCTGCGCCAAGGGCTGTGCTCATCCCGCCGCTGCCGCGCTCACGCTGGTGGGCGGCGATAACGGGGCCGGCCTTGTCGTCGAGGGAGCGGCAAGGGACCTTCCGGCCGGATACACGCCGCGCTATGAAGCCGCGACGGGCCTCAGCCGCGTAGCAGGGCTGGTGAGGAACAACCGTATGGCCGGAGAGACGAGCGCAACCTGCCTTGCGCGACTGGGTGCGCAAACCATCGTCGCCTCCTTCACACAGGACCGAGCATGACCGCCTACGACTATATCCGCGACGGCAACGCCATCTACGAACGTTCCTTCGCCATCATCCGCGCGGAAGCCGACCTGTCGCGCTTTTCGCAGGCCGAGGCGGATGTCGCCATCCGCATGATCCATGCCTGCGGCCAGGTCCAGGCCGCCGCCAGCTTCGCTTTCTCCAACGATTTCGTCAGCGCCGCGCGGACCGCGCTCGCAGCCGGCGCACCCATCCTCTGCGATGCCGAGATGGTGGCGCATGGCGTCACCCGCGCCCGCCTGCCTGCCGGCAACGAGGTGATCTGCGCGCTGCGCGATCCGCGCACCGCCGAAATCGCCGCGGAAATCGGCAACACCCGCTCCGCCGCTGCGCTCGACCTGTGGGGCGAGCGCATGGCGGGCGCGATCGTCGCCATCGGCAATGCGCCCACCGCCCTGTTTTATCTGCTGGAAAAGCTGCGCGACGGCGCGCCGAAACCCGCCGCCATCGTCGGTATGCCGGTCGGCTTCGTCGGCGCCGCCGAATCCAAGGACGCGCTGGCGGAAAATTCCTATGGCGTGCCCTGGGCCATCGTACGCGGCAGGCTCGGCGGCAGCGCCATGACCGCCGCCGCCCTCAACGCTTTGGCGAGGCCGGGATTATGAATGTCATCGTTCAAGGCCGACTCATCGGCGTCGGCACCGGCCCCGGCGATCCTGAACTCATCACCCTGAAAGCGGTGCGCGCGCTGGGCGAGGCCGATGTCGTCGCCAATTTCGCCAAGCGCGGCAACAATGGCAATGCCCGCGCCAGCGTCGCCGGCCATTTGCGGCCCGATGTGATCGAATTGCCATTGCTCTATCCGGTAACCACCGAAATCGACAAGGACCACGCCGACTACAAGGCACAGATCCTCGCCTTCTACGAAGAATCCGCCGAGGCGGTCGCCGCGCACCTGGCGGCGGGGCGGACGGTCGCCGTGCTGTCGGAAGGGGACCCCCTTTTCTACGGCTCCTACATGCACCTGCATGTGCGGCTGGCGCACCGCTTCCCGACCGAGGTGATCCCCGGCGTCACCGCCATGTCCGGCTGCTGGTCGCAAACCGGCCTGCCCATCGTGCAGGGCGACGATGTGCTGAGCGTCCTGCCCGGCACGATGAGCGAGTTCGAGCTGACCCGCCGCCTTGCCGATACCGACGCCGCCGTCATCATGAAGGTGGGGCGCAATCTGCCCAAGATCAGGCGCGCGCTGGAAGCCGCCGGCAAGCTGCGCGACGCCGTCTATGTCGAGCGCGGCACCATGACCGGCAGCACCTCGATCCGCCTGGCGCAGAAAAGCGACGACAAGGCGCCTTACTTCGCCATCGTGCTGGTTGCCGGCTGGACGGGCAAGCCGAACGCCGCACTTGCGGAGAGCGCCGAATGAGCGGCCGGCTTGCCGTCATCGGACTGGGTCCCGGCAACGCCGATCAGGTGACGCCGGAGGCGAGCCGCGCCGTCGCCGAGGCGCGTTTCTTCTACGGTTACAAGCCCTATCTCGACCGGCTCGACCTCGACGCCGGGCAGACGCGCATCGCCTCCGACAACCGCGAGGAGCTTGCACGGGCAAAGGAAGCTCTTGCCAAAGCCGCCGAAGGCCATTCGGTAGCGGTGGTTTCCGGCGGCGATCCCGGCGTCTTCGCCATGGCCGCCGCGATCTGCGAGGCAATCGAGATCGGGCCGGAAGCCTGGCGCGAGATCGAGGTTGCGATGGTCCCCGGCGTCACCGCCATGCTGGCGGTCGCCGCCCGCATTGGCGCGCCGCTCGGCCACGATTTCTGCGCCCTGTCGCTGTCCGACAATCTCAAGCCATGGGAGTTGATCGAATTGCGGCTGCTGGCGGCAGCGGGCGCCGGCTTCGTCATCGCGCTCTACAATCCGATCAGCAAGGCGCGGCCCTGGCAGCTCGGCCGCGCTTTCGAATGCCTCTCGGCCATATTGCCCGGCACGACGCCGGTCATCTTCGGCCGCGCCGCCGGCCGCCCGGATGAGCGCATCGAGATCGTGCCGCTCGCGGAGGCGAAGCCTGAAAGCGCCGACATGGCGACCTGCGTCATCATCGGCTCGCCCGAAACCCGCATCATCGAGCGGCCGGGCAAGGCGGCCCTGGTCTATACGCCGCGCTCCGCGACGGGGCCGAAGTGATGATCGACCATGGCCATCAGATCGTCCACGCTCTGCCCAGCCGGTGCCTCCGGCAGGAGCGGCCGTCGCACCATGACGACTTCGATGCCCAGCGCCCGCGCCGCGGCGATCTTGCCATAGGTGGCCACGCCGCCGCTGTTCTTCGAGACGACGGCATCAATGCGGTGTTGCGCCAGCAAAGCCCGCTCGTCACCTTCGGCAAACGGCCCGCGCGCCAGCATGTAGACCGCCTCCGGCACCGCCAGCGGCGGATCGACCGGATCGACGCTGCGAACGAGATAAAAATGCTGCGGCGCGGCTTCGAACGCCGCCACCTCCTGCCGTCCGAGCGCGAGGAAAACGCGGCGTCTCGCGCCGCCCAGCGCGCGCACCGCGCCCGCCCCATCGTCCACCAGCGTCCAGCGATCGCTGCCGACCGGCTCCCATTGCGGCCGCCGCAGCGCCAGGATCGCGACGCCGGACCTTGCGGCAGCCTCTGCCGCGTTGGCGGAAATGCGCGCCGCGTAAGGGTGCGTCGCGTCGATCATCAGATCGGTAGCAGTCTTTCGCAGATAGGCGGCCAGCCCGTCCGCGCCGCCGAAACCGCCGCTGCGCACCGGCACGCCTTGTTCCACAGGACTTTCCGTGCGTCCGGCCAGCGACAGGGTGACGGCGCAATTGTCCCGCGCGGCCAGCCGCCCCGCCAGTTGTCGCGCCTCGGTGGTTCCGCCCAGGATCAGAATGCGGTGGGTCATCATGCCTGCTGAAAATGAAAAGCTCGCCGCCTGGCTGTCGCTCGTCGGCATCGGCGAGGATGGTGTAGCGGGTCTCGGCGACGAGGCCAAGCGCCGCATCGGCGAGGCGGAAATCGTCTTCGGCGGCAAACGCCACCTCGATCTCGCCGCGCCGCTCATCAAGGGCGAGGCACGCCCCTGGCCCACGCCTTTCGATGCCGCGATGACGGATGTTTTGGCGCACAACGGTCGCAAGGTCTGCGTCGTCGCCTCCGGCGATCCGTTCCTGCACGGCGTCGGCGCGACGCTTGCCCGCAAGGTCCCGGCGGCCGAGATGCATGTCATCCCCGCTCCTTCCGCTTTCTCGCTGGCAGCGGCGCGGCTTGGCTGGCCCTTGCAGGACATCGAGACGATCTCGCTGCATGGCCGCGACCATGATCTCATCCGCCCGCTGCTGCATCCCGGCACGCGCATCCTCGCCCTGACCTCCGACGCCGCCGCCCCGGCGGCCATTGCGTCCCTGTTGGCCGGTCTCGGGTTCGGTGCTTCCCGACTGACGCTTCTCGAAGCGCTCGGCGGGCCGGGCGAAACCATCCGCGCCTGCCGCGCCGATCCCTTCGACCTGCAAAACATCAATCCGCTCAACGTTCTGGCGCTGGAGCTTGAATCGGACCGCGAAGCCCGCATCCTGCCGCTGACGCCGGGCCTCGTTGACGATCTGTTCGAGCATGATGGCCAGATCACCAAGCGCGAAATCCGCGCCGTTACGATTTCTTCGCTGGCGCCCCGGCGCGGCGACCTTTTGTGGGACATCGGCGCCGGCTCCGGCTCCATATCGATCGAATGGATGCTGGCGCACCCGTCCCTGCGCGCTGTCGCCATTGAAGCCGACCCTCAACGGGCCGCCCGCATCCGCCGCAATGCCGCCGCCTGTGGCGTCCCCGGACTGACGATTGTTGAGGGTAAGGCGCCTGAAGCCTTGCGCGACTTGCCAACGCCGGATGCGGTCTTCATCGGCGGCGGCGGCACGGACAGGGGCGTGATCGAGGCCGCCATCGCCACGCTGCGCCCCGGCGGCCGGCTGGTCGCCAATGCGGTGACGCTCGAAATGGAAAGCCTTTTGCTGGCCCGCCATGCCGAGTTCGGCGGCGATCTGGTGCGGCTGGCCGTGTCGCGGGCAGCACCCGTCGGCTCGATGAATGGCTGGCGTCCGGCCATGCCGGTGACGCAGTGGAGTTGGACCAGGCCGCTTGGGGAAAAGCCATGATGGTGGCGGGCATCGGCTGCAAGAAGGGCGTCGGCGAACGCGAGGTGATGGAAGCGCTCGCGTCGGCGCTTTCCGCGCATGGCCTTGGCCTGACGGCGCTCGACGCCATAGCCACAGCCGCAGCCAAGCGCGCCGAGCCGGCCATCGGCGAGGCGGCGCGCCGCCTCGGCCTCCCGCTCCATATCATTCAGGATGACGCCTTGCAGGCCGCCTCGGACGGGTGCCTCACCGCGTCCGGACATTCGCTGGCGATTTCCGGTCTGCCTTCACTGTCGGAAGCCGCAGCCCTCGCCTCCATCGGTGCGGGTGCGCGACTTCTGGGACCTCGCACCGTGCACGGCAACGTGACCTGCGCGCTGGCAACGTTGGATGGCGTCTTCCCTTCTCCCCTTGTGGGAGAAAATGGCTCGGCGCGCAGCGACAAGACGGATGAGGGGTCGTTCGCGGCGCAAATTACCCCTCATCCGACCTCGCCCTCGCCTGGCTCGAGGTCGGCCACCTTCTCCCACAAGGGGAGAAGGTATGGCGATAAATCGGAGCCCCGCCCATGACCGTTCATTTCATCGGCGCCGGGCCGGGCGCCGCCGACCTCATCACCCTGCGCGGTCGCGACCTGCTCGCCTCCTGCCCGGTCTGCCTCTATGCCGGCTCGATCGTTTCGCCGGAACTGCTGCGGCATTGCCAGCCCGGCACGCGCATCGTCGACACCGCGCCGTTGTCGCTGGATGAGATCGAAGCCGAATATGCCGCCGCTCATCAGGCCGGCCAGGATGTCGCCCGCCTGCATTCAGGCGATCTTTCGGTGTGGAGCGCGGTGGCCGAACAGGTCCGGCGGCTGGAGCGGCTGGGCATCCCCTACACGATGACACCCGGCGTGCCGGCCTTCGCGGCGGCCGCTTCGGCGCTTGGTCGCGAGTTGACCATCCCTGAAGTCGCGCAAAGCCTCGTGCTGACGCGCGTTTCCGGCCGCGCCTCGAAAATGCCGCCGGGCGAGACGCTCGCCGCCTTCGGGCGCACCGGCGCCACCCTCGCCATCCATCTCGCCATCCACACCATCGACCGCGTCGTCGCCGAACTCACTCCGCTCTACGGCCCGGATTGCCCGGTCGCAATCGTCTTTCGCGCCTCCTGGCCGGACGAACGCGTTCTGCGCGCCACGCTTTCCACCATCGAAGAAAAGCTCGCCGCCGATCCGATGGAACGCACCGCCATCATCTTTGTCGGCCAATCGCTGGCAGCGGCGGATTTCACCGAAAGCTCCCTCTACGACGCTTATTACCAGCGCCGCTTTCGCGGTCGGGAGGGCTTGTGAGCAACGCCAGCAAAGAGCCGGAAAGCGCACTCGTTCGCGCATTTGCGCGGCTGAAACTCGAACCGAGAAAGCTCCAGGCCGGTCATGTCTGGCTGGTTGGCGCCGGGCCGGGCGATCCCGGCCTGCTGACAATCGAGGCGCTCAGCGCACTCGATCAGGCCGACGCGCTTGTGCACGACGCGCTGGTGTCGCCGGAAATCGTCGCCGTCGCCGAGCAGGCGGAAAAATTCTATGTCGGCAAGCGCGGCGGCAGGCTTTCCATCCCGCAGGGCGAGATCAACGCCTTGCTGGTGCGGCTGGCGCGGGAGAACCGCAAGGTCGTGCGGCTGAAAGGCGGACATCCCTATGTTTTCGGGCGGGGCGGCGAGGAAACGCTTGCCCTCGCACAGAACGGCATCCCCCACCGGGTGCTGCCCGGCGTCACCTCGGCCTTCGGCGGGCTGACCTCCGCCGGCATTCCGGCAACCATGCGCGGCGTTAACGGCGCGATCATCCTGGCCACCGGCTTCGCCGCCGTCTCCGACGACCGCCCGGACTGGACGGCGCTTGCCCGCACGGGCCAGCCCATCGTCATCTATATGGGCCTGACCCATATGCAGGCGACCGTCGCCGACCTGCTCGCCGGCGGCCTGCCGGAAACGACGCCGGCGGCTATGGTCGAAAACGCCACCCTGCCGCAGGAACGCACCGTGGTGGCGACGCTGGGCACACTGGTCGAGGCCGCGCAACGAGAAGCGGTCGTGTCCCCCGCCCTGATCGTCGTCGGCGGCATCGTCGCCATGCGCGACAGGCTGCGGGGCGGCGCATGAGCGCCCGCGGCATCATCGTCGGCGCGCCGCGTTCCGGCTCCGGCAAGACCAGCGTCACCATCGGCCTGCTGCGCGCGCTGGCCCGACGCGGCATCCGCGTGCGCGGCGCGAAGTCAGGGCCGGACTATATCGATCCGGGCTTCCACGCCGCCGCCACCGGCCTGCCCGGCGTCAATCTCGACAGCTGGGCGATGCCGCCGGCGCTGCTCAATGCACTGGCTGCCAGGACGGCCGAAGACGCGGATTTCGTCGTTCTCGAAAGCGCCATGGGCCTGTTCGACGGCATTCCGGGGGCGCCGGGGCGCAGCGGCGCCGCCGCCGATCTCGCGCGCCTTTACGGCCTGCCGACGCTGCTGGTGCTCGACGTTTCCGGTCAATCCACCACCGCCGCCGCCGTGGCCAAGGGTTTTGCCACCTACGATCCGCAGGTCCGTATTGCCGGCGTCGTGCTGAACCGTGTGGGCAGCGACCGTCATCGCCGCCTCTGCGCCGACGCCATCGAGGCGCTCGGCTTGCCGGTCGTCGGCGCGATCATGCGGGATCCGACGCTGACGATGCCGGAACGGCATCTCGGTTTGGTCCAGGCCAGCGAGCACGCCGGCCTCACCGCCTTCATCGATAAGATGGCGGACATGGTCGAGGCCTCGCTGGACCTGGATGCAATCATGAAACTGGCCGCGCCGCTTGCACCGCAGTCCGGAGACTTCGGTTCGGCCCTGCCGCCACCGGGCCAGCGCATCGCGCTCGCGGAAGACGCCGCCTTCACCTTCCTCTATCCGCACGTCGCAACCCATTGGCGGGACGCCGGCGCGGAGATCGTGCCGTTCTCGCCGCTGGCAAATGAAGGTCCGCGCGCCGACTGCGACGTCTGCTGGCTACCCGGCGGCTATCCGGAACTGCACGCCGGACACTTGTCCGCCGCGAACCATTTCCGTGCCGGAGTGCTGCGCTTCGCCTCGACCAAGCCGATTCATGGCGAGTGCGGCGGCTTCATGGTCCTCGGCGAATCCCTTGAGGATGCCGGGGGCGAAACGCACGCGATGCTCGGCCTGCTCGGCCATTCCACCAGTTTCGCCAAGCGCAAGATGAACCTCGGCTACCGTCAGGCGCAACTGAGGGCCGAGTGCGCCCTCGGCCGGGCGGGCGCGACCATACGCGGCCACGAATTCCACTATGCCCGAATGACGGAAACAGGCAATGACGAGCCGCTGGCCGATCTTGCCGACGGCCAAGGCAACCCGCTGGGCGCGTCAGGCTTCAGGCGCGGCCAAGTCAGCGGCACATTCTTCCACGCCATTGCGAGGGGTGAGTGATGATACTTTCCCTCAGCGTTCCTTCGCGACCTAAAGTGCCGTCGCCTCAGATGGCGAGCGGCCGCAAATGAGTATATTCCTGAAATCGTTCGCCCCGCGCGACATCCTGCTATGCCTCGTCTTCTTCACCCGGCTGCCGCTGCCGAGCCTCGATTTCCGCGGTCGCACGCTGGCGCAGGCCATATGGGCCGCGCCGATTACCGGCATTGCCATCGGCCTGATCGCCGCTCTGGTTTACGCCATCGCAAAGGCACTTGGCCTCGCCGCCGGCCCCGCAGCGGCGCTGGCCCTCGCTACCGACATGCTGGTCACCGGCTGCCTGCACGAAGACGGCCTGTCCGACGTGGCGGATGGCTTCGGCGGCGGCAGGACGCGCGAACGCAAGCTCGAAATCATGCGCGACAGCCGCATCGGCGCTTATGGAGCCTGCGCACTGGCCCTGTCGCTGCTGCTGCGCTGGACGGCGCTGGCCGAAATCGGCAGCGCCTGGTTTGCCGTTCTTGCGCTTGTCGGCGCGCATGGTGCATCGCGCGGCCTGCTCGGAGCCTTCATGCACAGACTGCCGCCGGCGCGAGAGGACGGCTTGTCTGCGAACGCTGGCATGGTCGGGCGGGAGACCGCCATGATTGGCCTGGCGATTGGCGTCGTCCTGCTCCTGCCGCTCGGCCTTGCCGGCGCGATCATCGCTGCAATCGTCCTCGCCCTCGTCTTCTTCGGCTTCCGCGCGCTGTGCCAACGCCAGATAGGCGGCCAGACCGGCGATGCGATCGGCGCCCTGCAGCAAGCCGCGGAGATATCCATCCTTCTTGTTGCTTCCGTGTGCCTGGCCTGATTCAATCCCGGAGTATTCGTCCCTATGCCCTTCAAGTCGCTCGATGAATTGCGTTCCGCCTGCCTCGATCTGCCGAACGGCGACCAATCGGCGGCTGATGCCGCCCTGCGCCGTCAGGACGTGCTGACCAAGCCGCAGGGCAGCCTCGGTCGGCTGGAATCCATCGCCGCATGGCTGGCGCGCTGGCAGGGCCGCGAAATGCCAAAGCTAAACAAGGTCAAGGTCTTCGTCTTTGCCGGCAATCACGGCGTCACCGCGCAGGGCGTCTCGGCCTATCCTGCCGAAGTGACCGTCCAGATGGTGGCGAATTTTTCCAGCGGCGGCGCCGCCATCAACCAGCTTGCGCGCATCGCCGGAGCGGAACTTGAGGTGATCCCCCTCGGCCTCGACACGCCGACCGGCGATTTCACCCGCACCGCCGCCATGGACGACGAGGCCTTCCTGGCCGCCGTATCGGCCGGCTACGACGCGGTCGATGCCGATCTCGATCTCGCCTGCTTCGGCGAAATGGGTATCGGCAACACGACGCCGGCAGCGGCGATCTCCGCTGCCCTGTTCGGCGGCGGCGGCCTCAAATGGGTGGGGCGCGGCACCGGCGTCGACGATGCCGGCCTCGACCGCAAGGTCACAGCCATTGAGGCAGGCCTCACGCTTCACGCCGCAAGCCTGACCGATCCTTTGAAGGTGGCGGCCGCGCTTGGCGGACGGGAGCTGGCCGCTATCCTTGGAGCGACCCTTGCGGCGCGGCACCGCAATGTGCCGGTCCTGCTTGACGGCTTCGTCTGCACAGCGGCGGCAGCGCCACTGGCGCGGCTGCACCCGAACGGCCTCGCCCATACGCTCGCGGCTCATGTTTCCGCCGAGGCCGGCCACCGCAGCCTTCTGGAAGCGCTCGGCCTGCCGCCGCTTCTCGACCTCGGCATGCGGCTGGGGGAAGGCTCCGGCGCGTGCCTGGCGGTGAACGTCGTCCGGTCGGCGCTGGAATGCCATGCGCGCATGGCCAGTTTCGCCGAGGCCGGCGTGTCCGAGAAATAGCACACTCGAAACCATGGCTCGGGCGCGCCGGTGCTAGCGCAGCGGCGGCACCGGCATCGGGTTCGGCTGCGGCGCGGGCGGCGGCTGCGGATCGGGGTCCGGATCGGGAAACGGATCCGGCATCGGCCGCGGGGCATTGTCGTGGTTCATGACGCTTCTCCTCAAGATGGGAGAACGCTTGCTTTCGCCCTGACGTTCCGGTGGAGCCGGCAGGAAATTGTTCCCAACGATCCAGGTCGGAAAAATCGGCGACAGGCTGAAGGGAGTCCTGAGAAAATATTTCTCCCGAGCACTGCGTTTCAGAACATTACGGCTTGTTCTCTGCCTAAATTTCGAGCATTTCGGACATACAATGCGACTTTTTTGATCGTCGCGAAACCACGGTTCAAAGTCTCGCAAGCATGGCCCTTCGTCTGTTCGTTCCGATTCTCGCCGGCGCCACCTTGCGGGAACGGCTTTTTGCATGCCTTGGCGCGGTGATCGGCATCGCCTTTACGGGCGCCGTCTGCAGCCTGATCATGAAGGGCAGCTATCACACGCCGCTGATCGTCGCCCCGATGGGCGCTTCGGCCGTGCTGCTGTTTGCGGTGCCGGCCAGCCCGCTGGCGCAACCCTGGTCGATCATCGGCGGCAATACCATTTCGGCCTTTGTCGGCGTCGTCGTGGCCTATTTCGTCCGCGATCCTGTGCTCGCATCCGGCCTTGCCGTCGGCATCGCCATCGGAGCGATGTCCTTTACCCGCAGCCTGCACCCGCCCGGCGGCGCGGCGGCCCTGACAGCCGCCCTTGCCACACCCGCCGTCATCGATGCCGGCTTCCTGTTTCCGTTCGTCCCCGTGGCCATCAACTCCGTTCTACTGGTCGGGGTGGGCCTTGTCTTCCACAAGCTTGGCAAACGCAATTATCCGCATGTCGTCCAGACCGTAGCCAGCACGCATGGGACCGCCGATCGTCCGGCGCAACTGCGCGTCGGCTTCCAGCCGGAAGACATCGATACCGCGCTGGCGGCGATCGACGAGACCTTCGACATCGACCGCAAGGACCTTGACCGGCTGGTGCGCCAGGTCGAGCTTCAGGCGCTGGTGCGCTCCAGCGCCGCCCTGCTGTGCGAAGACATCGTCTCCCGCGACGTCATCCAGGTTGAGGAGAACGCACGTGTGGTCGATGCGAGAGATATGCTCATCGACCATAATATCCGCACCCTCCCGGTCGTCACCGGCGACGGACGGCTGCGGGGGATCGTCGGCCTGCGGGAGCTAGCAGATGCCGGCGGCACCGTCGGCGCGCATATGTCGCCGGCCGCGACCGCCTCCATGTCCACGCCTGCCCTCGCCCTGCTGCCGAAGCTGACGGACGGGCGAACGCACGCCGTCGTGGTGGTCGACGAAGAGGCCCATGTTCTCGGGATCATCACCCAGACGGACCTCCTGGCGGCGACCGCGCGGCTGCAGATCGGCGAAGCCGTCGCCGCCTGATTGGACCGCGCGCCCGTCGCTCAGGCTATGTATTGCCTGTTGAGAAGCCAGACGAACATCCCGCCGACAATATAGGCGATCAACCCGTAGGCAGCCGGCGGGATCGCCATTTCGGGATTGTTGAGCATGTATTCGCTCATCGCCAGCGCGATAACGAGCGCTGCATTGTGAATGCCGATCGACATCGACAGCGCAACCGCCTGTGGCCGCGCTATTCTCAGCAGTTTCGGCACGAAATATCCGACAGTGACGCTTATCAGATTGTAGGCAAGCACGAAGAGCCCGATCGCCGGCGCCCAGACGGCCAGCAGATTCCATTGGCTGATCAGCGCGAATAGAACCACCATTCCCAGGAAAAGCGTGGCCAAAAGCTTTACCGGGCGGTCGAGACGTTTCGCCAGTGCGGGATAACGCCGGCTGATGAGAGCCCCGATAAGGGCGGGAATGATGGCGATGGCGAAGATTTGCGCCACCTGATGTATCTGCAGCCTGACGGCCCCGCCTTCCCCGTAGAAGACCAGCAGGGACAGATTGACGATGATCGGCAGGCTGACCATCGCCACCAGCGTGCCGACCGCGGTGAGCGTGATGCTTACAGCGACATCGCCCCTCGCGAGATGTGTGTAAAGGGCCGCCGATGTTCCCCCGGGGCTTGCCGCGAGCAGCATCATCCCGACGGAGATGGCCGGCGGCAAATGCGAGAAGTACACCAGGCAAAAGCAGATTGCCGGCAGGACGAACACCTGACAGCACAGGCCGACGATCACCTGCCAAGGTCTCGACAGAACACGCGCGAAATCCTCGAGCTTGAGCGATAGGCCTAGCCCCAGCATGATGATGCACAGTGCGGCGGGCAGGCCGACGCTCAAAGCGAGACTTGAATGCATGCGCCACCCATTTGACCGGGTTGCATCTTGCCAAACATATGTCTCTGAAGTCTTACCGGATGAATTCGACATCCACCCGGATGCGATTTGTCGGAAATGAACAGCGCGGGGCTGGACATGCACAGATGAGGCGGCTATATGCCCGCCGACGCTGGCTTTGCCAGTTGGTTGGGTGCGTAGCTCAGTTGGTAGAGCAGCTGACTCTTAATCAGCGGGTCACAGGTTCGATCCCTGTCGCACCCACCAATCTTTCGTTAAATATCCCAGATAAATCATTTGTTTTATTTACCTCTTCCGGTCGATAGTGGGGGCCGGCGCGAACTTCCGCCGCAATTGCACGGCTATTCGCAGCAAGAGGCTTTGACAGAGGACGGACCAATGACACTGACCAGGACCACCGCTGTCGCGGCGGCTATCGCCATTTCGTTTCTCGCCGGCTGTGCCCAGACGGAGCAGCAACAGCGCGCCACCGGTGGCGCCGCCCTCGGTGCCGTTGGCGGCGCTCTGGTTGGCCAAGCCATAGGACGCAATACGGAGAGCACGCTCATCGGCGCAGGCGCAGGCGCGCTTCTCGGCGCCGTGGTAGCCACTTCCTCCGGGCCGCAGCCGCGCGGCGAGGAAATGTGCCGCTATCGCGCCCGCGACGGACGCATCTTCGTCGCTCCCTGCGACGAGCGCTACTACAGCCGTCGAAACGACTACCGAGACGATTACCGGGACGACTACAGGCGTCGCTACTGATCCCGAGAGCCCGGCCGGGTCATGCGGCGATCAGGCGAATAGTATCCCTTCCGCTACCTTGATCGCATGGCCGCCGATGCGGCCGGCTTTAAGCCGGCCGTCTTCAACCTCCAGTTCCAGCCCAAGGCGCGAAGGCCGCCCCATTTCCAGGCCCTGCTCGATCCAGAACCGCGACAGCCCGTCCCCCGGCTGATCGAAACGCATGATCGCTCCCGCGAAGGCGGCTGCCGCCGAGCCGGTTGCGGGGTCCTCGTAGGACGGAGTTCCGGGCACCAGCATGCGGGCATGGAAGGCGCTGTCATGGTGGACCGTCTCGCGGCAGTAGACATAGGCGCTGGCGACCGCGGTATCGCTTTTGCGCGGCGCCAGTTCCAACCAGGCCTGATTGTCGAGCCGTATTCGGGATGCGGCGTCGAGCCCGGCGACCGGAATGGTCACGTAAGGCACGCCGGCCGAGAAAAGCGAGACGCGGTGATTTTCGAAGCCGATCTCGTGCGGGCCGAGCCCGAGCGCCGCGCCGACAGCTTCGGCGCTGGCGTCGAGCTTCAACGCTTCCGGCAGCTTCGGCAGGTCGAACTCGGCATAGCTTACCGCGCCGTCGGTTTTGACGGCGCAGCGTACCGGGCCGATATTCTCCTCCAGCACCAGGATGCTGTCGCCAGCGTCGGCCAGTTCCGTCAGCGCCACGGCGGAACCGACCGTCGGGTGTCCGGCGAAAGGCATTTCGTAGTCGGGCGTGAAGATGCGGATGCGCGCCCGATGGTGCGGGTTTTCCGGCGGCAGCACGAACACCGATTCGGACAGGTTGAATTCGCGCGCAATGCGCTGCATCGCCTGTGTGTCCAGGCCCGCGCAATCCAGCACGATAGCCAGCGGATTACCGGCCAGTGCTTCCTCGGTAAAGACGTCGTAGATCAGGTATTTGCGGCCGTTCATTGATCGATTCCATTGCGCCGTCGCCAACATGAGCGAAATTTAATTTGAAATTCGGGCCGTTAGGGCTGATTTGTGAATGGTAGGGATAACTTGCCACCATAGGGGCGTGCCGTGGACCAGTCTGTCAATCGGCCAGAGGCGCAAGAGGATTCCGCCATCGAGACAGCTCTTGGGCTTGACCGGGAAGGTGCTGGCAAGAGCCGGCGCAAGGGCTGGCTCTATGTGCTTGCCGCGATGGCGCTGATCGCAGCCGCCGTCGTCGCCTACCAGTGGTATGCAGCCGCCCCGGCCAAGGTCGAATACACCACCACGCCCGCCGCCGTTGGCGACCTCACGGTCGAAGTCTCCGCCACCGGCACGCTGCAGCCGCTGACGCAGGTCGACATTTCGAGCGAGCTTTCGGGCGTCGTCCGTTCCGTCGCCGTCAACGAGAACCAGCAGGTCAAGCAGGGCGAGGTGCTGGCAGCCCTCGATACCTCAAAGCTCGAAGCCCAGAACGAGCGCGCCAAAGCCTCCGCCAAGGCGGCCCAGGCCAAGGTCGAGGACGCGCGCGTCACGCTCAAGGAAAACGAGCAGGCGCTGGCGCGCAGCACCCAGTTGGCGAAGCGCGGCATGACCGCCGATCAGGCGCTCGAAACGGCCACCGCGACGCGCGACCGCGCCAGGGCGGCGCTCGATAGCGCCGAAGCGAACCTCGCCATCGCCAACGCCGATTTGAAGCTGCAGCAGGCCGACCTCGCCAAAAGCACCATCTATGCGCCCATCGACGGCATTGTGCTGACCCGCTCCGTCGATCCCGGCCAGACCGTCGCCTCCTCGCTGCAGGCGCCGGTGCTGTTCGTCATCGCCGCCGACCTGCGCAAGATGGAGCTGAAAGCGGCGATCGACGAGGCGGACATCGGCGCGGTCAAGCCTGGCCAGAACGCCCGCTTCACCGTCGATGCCTTTCCGGAACGCCCCTTCGATGCTGCGATCCGCGACATCTCCTTTGCTTCCGTCACCACCGACGGCGTCGTCACCTATGACGCGCGGCTCGATGTCGACAATGGCGAACTGCTGCTGCGCCCCGGCATGACCGCCACCGTTTCGGTCGTCACCCAGCAGGCAAAAGCCGCGCTGACCGTGCCATCCGCTGCCGTCCGCTACCGTCCCACCGAAACCAGGGAGCGCAGCTTCAGCCTGCTCAGCATGTTCACCGGCAGGCCCGGCGGCCGTTTCGGCGGCGGCCGCAACCGCACGCAGCCGCCGGCGGACGGAACCCGCACCCTCTATGTGCTCAAGAACGGCGCGCCGCAGCCGGTCAGCGTCAAGCTCGGCGCCACCGACGGCGACATGACGCAGGTGCTCTCCGGCCTTTCCGAGGGCGATCTGGTCATCACCGCCCAGCAGCAGCGCGGCTGACCATGGCCGCGCCCCTCATAAGCTTCGACCGGGTGTGGAAGACGTATGGCGAAGGCGAAGCCCGGGTTCACGCGCTCGCCGGCGTCGACCTTGCCATCCCGCGCGGCGAATTCGTCGCCATCATGGGGCCGTCCGGCTCCGGCAAGTCCACCTCGATGAACATCATCGGCTGCCTCGATACGCCCACCGCCGGCACCTATTCCTTCATGGGGGTCGATGCCGGTCGGCTCGACCGCAACCGGCGGGCGCAATTGCGCAATCTCTATGTCGGCTTCGTCTTCCAGGGCTACAATCTGCTGCCGCGCACCACCGCGGCGGAGAATGTCGAGCTGCCGCTGATCTATCGCGGCGCACCCGCCGCCGAGCGCCAGCGCCTCGCCATGCAGGCGCTGGCCGAGGTCGGGCTGCAGGGGCGTGAACATCACACGCCGGCCGAGCTCTCCGGGGGCCAGCAGCAGCGCGTGGCGATCGCTCGCGCCATCGTCACCCGACCCACCCTGGTGGTGGCCGACGAACCCACCGGCAACCTCGACACCGCCCGCAGCCACGAGATCATGGAGTTGCTGACGCGTCTGAATCAGGAACTGGGGCTGACCATCGTCATGGTCACCCATGAAGCCGACATCGCCGCCTACGCCCAGCGCACCATCCGCTTCCTCGACGGCCATGTGGCGTCGGATTCGAAGACGCTGGAGGCGGCGTGATGATCTGGGAAACCGTCCGCCTCGCGCTCCGCTCCGTCCGCCGCAACGCGCTGCGTTCCTTCCTGACGCTGCTCGGCATCGTCATCGGCGTCGCCGCCGTCATCGCCATGCTGACCATCGGCTCCGGCACCACCGCCAAGGTGAAGGAAGACATCTCCAAGCTCGGCTCCAACCTGCTCGTCGTGCGCGCCGGAAGGCCGGCGGGGCGCGGCCCCGACCAGGTGGTCAGGCCGCTGGAACAGAAGGACCTGACCGCGCTGACCGAACATCTGACCGGCGCGCGCGCCATCTCGCCTGCCGCGCAGAAGCAGGTCCGCGTCATCTACGGCACCGAAAGCATCACCGCCGGCGTCACCGGCACCGACAGCGCCTTCCTGATCGCCCGCGACTGGACGCTCGCCTCCGGCCGCGCCTTCTCGGATTCGGAGGTGCGCAGCGGCACCGGCGTCTGCCTGATCGGCGAGACGGTACGCCAGCAGTTCTTCGGCGCCGGCGATCCCGAAGGCGAGATCATCCGCGTCAACCGCAGCTCCTGCAAGGTCATCGGCCTGCTCGCGCCGAAGGGCTATACCGGCTTCGGCCAGGACCAGGACAATGTCGTCATGATGCCGCTCGCCGCCTTCCAGCGGCGTGTCGCCGGCAATCGTGACATCGACAACATCTACGTCGCCGCCGACGACGCCACGCCGACTTCGGAACTCCTGACCCGCGTCGAAGACATATTGCGCGACGCCCGCAAGACCCCGGTCGACCGCGAAAGCGACTTCGACATCCGCGACATGACGCAGATCGCCGACACGATGGCCAGCGCCACCACCACCATGACCGGCATGCTCGGCGCGGTCGCCGGCGTCTCGCTGCTGGTCGGCGGCATCGGCATCATGAACATCATGCTGGTGTCGGTCACCGAGCGAACGCGCGAGATCGGCATCCGCCTGGCCATCGGCGCACATGAAAAGCACATCCTGATCCAGTTCCTCGTCGAGGCGACGGTGCTGTCGCTGCTCGGCGGCATCATCGGCATCGCCCTCGGCCTGTCGCTTGCCGGCATTGCCTCGCTGACACTCTCGATACCGTTCGCGCCGAGCCTGGCGGTCGTCATGCTCGCCGTCGGCTTTTCCGCACTGATCGGCATGGTGTTCGGGTTCTTCCCGGCCCTGCGGGGCGCACGCCTCGACCCGATCGACGCATTGCGGCACGAATGAAAGACGGCGGGAATTCGAACTTTAACGCAGCGGCTGGTGCGAAAAGTGCCACTCGATCAGCGGCCGCATATGCGGGGCGAGATCGTCCGGCAGGTCCTCGGCGCTCTGGATCACCACCGGCCCGGCGATTTCCGGCTCCGCCTGCGTGGCGACATAGTCATTGATCCTGTTGATGATGGCGTTCGCCGTCAGCGGCATGGTGTAACGGCGGATGATCACCGTTCCGGCCTGCGTCGACAGGATATAATAGCGTCGTCCGACCTTCGCGTCGGCCAGATCGAGCCCGGTTTCCTCCCGCACCTCGCGGTGCATGTTGAAGTCGACATCGACCTTGCCGTCACGGAAATCCTCGAGCTCGAATGAGCCGGCGGCGAAATAGATGCGGCCTGGATTGGCCGTATGCGTTCCCATGCGGATCGCCACCAGGGCGTTGTCGCTGGAGATCAGCATGGCATGCGCGAAGACATGGCCGGTTCCCGGCGTCTCCCGATTCCTGCGCCAGTACAGGAAGGTGGAATACTTCACGATATGGCAGCGGCCCGTCAGCGTTCCGTCGCGGTAGGACAGTTCGGAAAGCAGTGCCACCCGTCCGTCGAAAAGATGCGGATTGATGGTGATCTCGTGGCCCCAGTTGTCCTCGATTGCCCGACTGTTGCCGATTTCGAAGGGATGCGGCGCGGAATCGAGCCGTACATCGACGATATCGACCGGAAGGATGGTGCCGCGGGGCAGATCGATGCTCATGCTACCTCAAGCCAGATCGAGTGTGACGGCGACCGGGCAGTGGTCGGAAGCCTTGGGCCGATCCCAGCCGACACGCGGGAAACGTTCGACTTCCTGACCGGCGGGAAAGGGTGTGCGGAAGGGCTGCCCGTTGCGGATGATGTCGGGCACGGCGTTGGCGTTGCGCGCGGCGAGCCCTTTCGACAGCAGGATATAGTCGAGCTGGCACAGATGCCGCTCCTGCGGGCCGCGCGTATGAAAAAGCGTCCAGCGGTCCAGTTCCGGACGCCGCTCCACCAGATTCTCGCAGAAGCCGCCCGCCGTCAGCACGTTGAGGCAGGACTGCGCATCGTCCACCACGTCGAACTGGTAGCCCGAAAAGCTGTCGCCGCCGATGACGACGCGCTGGCGGTAGTCGTTCATATCGCCGCAGATCGCCCAGCTTTTGTCGGCGGCATGGTCCTTGCCGAACCGTTCCTCGATAATCCGCCGCACCGCCTGCGCCTCGGCGATGCGAACAGGCATCGAGGCCTGCCGCCCGTCCAGCCCGTTGCGCGGCGGCCCCATCGATTTGAAATGCACGAGATAGAGCGTCAGCGGCTTGCCGCCGACTTTCAAATCGATCTCGAGGCAATCGCGGCGGAATATCCTCTCATTGGGTTCGTTGCCGAGCGCCGCCAGCTCCGGCGTGTGCAGCCCGAACTGCTCATAGGTCACATAGGCGTGGCTGGTCATGCGCACGAATTCGATCGGCTCGCCATGTTCCGTCTCGGTGCGCATCATCACCGCCACGTCGATGCCGCGCGAATCATTGCCCGACGTCGTGTATTTCTGCCGGTAGCCCTGCCCCACCATCTTGAACAGATAGCCATATTCGAACGCCTTCAGCGCCTCGATATTGTCGACCTCCTGCAGGCAGATGATGTCGGCTCGTGTCGCCGCGATGGCGAGCGCCGAAAGCTGGCGCGTGTCGTCCGACTGCGCGATTGTGCGCGCCTGCTCCAGCAACCGGTATTCCGCCTCGTTCTGGATGTCGAACAAAGCGAGCGTCCGGTCCTCGTTGAGCTGATTGCGATAGCCTGAAAAATCGAACCTGTTCATCAGGTTCTCGACATTGAAGGTGGCGAGGCGAAGCGACATGGGCACGAGCTTTGCCCGCAAGCGGCGCGGAAGACAAGGGGCCGGTCTTTGGAACCGCTTCCAGGTTCGCTTCCATCGCCGGCGCCGCAACTTATCCGTTCATCGTCCGTTCATTCGCCAGGATGCATTTTCCGTGTCACCAGGGTGCGGCGCGGGGCTGGCAATGCTGGGAGTAGTGTCATGACGTCTCTTTTAGTCTCATCACTGAGGTCGGGCCTGATCGCGCTCGGTCTGGTCGCAGGATTTGCAGCGCCTTCCTTCGCCGGTCCGGCCAATCTGGCCGTTTCGCCGGCCGAGCGGCTGGCAGGCGGTCCGGCGAGCCAGATAATCCCCATCCAGGATGCCTGCGGCACCAGACGCTGCCTGCAGCCGCAGGGCAATTATCGTGGCGATGGCGGCCGCCGTCATTTCAACCGCCGGCACGATGGCGGTCCGGCTTTCGGCGGCCACAGCAATTACCGGCGCCATTGGAACGGCAACAATGACGGCAGATGGCGCCGTCACTATCGCCACCATCGTCCCCGCTATTATGACGGTTCCGGCGTCTATCTGGGCCTTGGCTTCGGCGTGCCGGCCTATCGCTATGTCCAGCCGCGCCGCGTCTATCGTGGCGGTTCAAGCGCGCATGTGCGGTGGTGCTACAACCGCTACCGCTCGTACCGCGCCTGGGACAACACGTTCCAGCCTTACAACGGCCCGCGCCAGCAGTGCTGGTCACCCTATAGCTGAGCCGAGGCTGCGCAGACGTGAAAAAGCCGGCGGGTTGCCCCGCCGGCTTTTTGATTCACGCCTGATCGTCGTTCAGGGGCCGGAAGTTCGAAGGTAATTCGCCCTGCCCTTCTCCCCTTGTGGGAGAAGGTGGCCGAGCCAAGCGAAGCGAAGGAGGTCGGATGAGAGGTAATCCAGCCTGCTTTGCGGCGCGCCTGGCAACACCCCTCATCCGTCTCGGCCTCACCTCGACACCTTCTCCCACAAGGGGAGAAGGTAAGACAGAGGGGTCCTAATTCTTCGTCTTGTCGACCAGCTGGTTCTTGGCGATCCACGGCATCATGGCGCGGAGCTTCGAACCAACCTCTTCGATCTGGTGGTTGTCGTTGTTGCGGCGGATGCCCTTGAAGCGCGACATGCCGGCGCGATATTCCTGCATCCACTCGGAGGTGAACTTGCCGGTCTGGATGTCTTTCAGCACCCGCTTCATCTCGGCCTTGGTGTCGGCGGTGATGATGCGCGGACCCGAGACGTATTCGCCCCACTCGGCGGTGTTCGAGATCGAGTAGTTCATGTTGGCGATGCCGCCTTCATAGATCAGGTCGACGATCAGCTTCACTTCGTGCAGGCACTCGAAATAGGCCATTTCCGGCGCATAGCCGGCCTCGACCAGCGTCTCGAAACCGGCGCGGATCAGCTCGACCAGACCGCCGCAGAGCACCACCTGCTCGCCGAACAGGTCGGTCTCGCATTCCTCGCGGAAGTTGGTCTCGATGATGCCCGAACGGCCGCCGCCGACGCCGCAGGCGTAGGAAAGCGCCAGGTCGAGCGCATTACCCGATGCGTCGTGGTTGACGGCGACCAGGCACGGCACGCCGCCGCCCTTCTGGTATTCGCCGCGAACGGTATGGCCGGGGCCTTTCGGCGCGATCATCACGACGTCGATCGTGTCCTTCGGCTCGATCAGGCCGAAATGCACGTTGAGGCCGTGTGCGAAGGCGATGGCCGCGCCGTCGCGGATGTTGGGGGCGATCTCGTTCTTGTAGATGTCGGCCTGCAGTTCGTCCGGCGTCGCCATCATCATCAGGTCGGCCCACTTGGCCGCCTCGGCGACGGTCTTGACCTCGAAGCCGTCGGCTTCGGCCTTCTTGATCGTCGGCGAACCGGCCTTGAGGCCGATCACGACGTTCTTGGCGCCGGAATCCTTCAGGTTCAGCGCGTGCGCGCGGCCCTGCGAACCGTAGCCGATGACAGCCACTTTCTTGCCCTTGATGAGATTGAGATCGGCATCGCGATCGTAATAGACACGCATGTGGTTTCCTTCCTTGTTGCGTTGGTTTGATGTCTGGGTGCGCCCTTCGAGGCTCGCTTCGCTCACACCTCAGGATGAGGGAGATTGGCGCAAACCTCCCTCATCCTGAGGTGCGAAGTCTGAAGGATGAGCCTCGAAGGACGCACCGAAAAGAGCGAGAAACTGCTGCGTCGCCTGCGCGGCATCCCGCGTGATATCCGCAGCAGTCAATTTCAGCCTGTCGCCGAGCAGCAGACGGATCTGCACATCGCGGCCGACAAGCCCGAAAAAGGTCCGGAACGCCGTTTCGGTGTCGTCGAAGGCCAGGAGGCCGGCGTCCCGCGCCGCCTCCAGAAGCGGTTTCAGCCGTTCGCCGATGGCGAAGCGGCCATTGGCGAGCACAATGGCGCCGAGGTCGTCCTTGGCCGACGCCGCGTGCGAAACCGCCACCCGGTTGAGCGCGACCGAGGTCGGGCTGGAGATGACCCTGAGCCAGGTTGCAGCAAAACTGTCCAGGCTTTCGCGCAATGTGGCCGCGTCCAGCTTGTGACGGTCGTAATTGCCGGCGCGCACCTTGGACGCCTGCCACTGGACGGTGGCTGTCAGCAGGCCGTCACGGTCGCCGAACCATTTGTAGAGCGTTTCCTTGGAACAGTTCGCGCGGCGGGCGACGGCGCTCATCGTCAGCGCGTCCCCCTCCTCGACCAGCAGGCGCAGAACGGCGTCAAGCACGTCCTGCTGGCGCGCCGTCAGCGCCTCGCCTGTTTCAATCTCCGTGCCCAACTGCCAAAACCTTGCGACTGATCGGCCAGCCTCTTTGCGCCGTACCGTACGTTACGGTTCGGCATCTAGCGCATTCGATAAAGGAGGTCAATTGGTATAAATTCCCAGGAGGTTTTGTATCGTGGCCGCGGGGCCGCGCGGTAAGTACGGGGGAACGCTGCGATGAAATCCGTATGATGGCGGACCGCCGGCCGGCTAAGCCGCGACAAGGCAAAAGCCGGGGACGCCCCGGCTTTTGCTCCATACTTGTCCCGATACCTGCTGTGGACATCCACGCCAGTCAGGGCTCAGGCCTGAGGTCCACTATTTGACGACGATTGCGACTGTGCCCGACTGATAGCGCTTTACTTCGGTTCCGCTGGCGATCCCTGTGCCGTTCACCGCGCGGGTCGGAACGCGTTTCTTGCAATCTTTGCTGACGCGGCTGGACAACCCGCCGTCCGAATATCGCACCACCGCCGATTTCGGGATCCGGCCCTGGATCGCGGCAAAGCTCGGCGCCGGAGCATTGCAACCGTCACCGCGATAAGCGGTGATGTGCCTGGTCTCCCCGACGCGAAGCTCGACGCTCTTGTCGGCGCTCCCTACGGACACGCACCCACCCAGCAGCAGTCCAGCAACTACAACCAGCTTCCTCATAGGAACCCCCTTGAATCAATCGGCAACCAACCCGACGGACCATCCGCGAGCGCAACGCCGAGATACGTGCAACCGAGCGGAGAAATGGGTTCGCAGATCAAATGAAAACTTGAGCAATTCTCGGAAACTCCAGAAAAATGCGTTTCATGAAGATTGCTATCCTTATGAATTATATCGTAATTTTCCGTGACGAGAACCGGGGGCCTCGTTTTGAAGGAAGATGACTGGGACGACTTTCAGACCTGGAGCCAGTTGTTCGACGTCCTGTGCAAGCGGGACGGTCACTACGACAACGCATCGCTGGCGAGCGAATATTGCAACCATGTCGGCAAAAACGGTCGCGACAACTTCGACGCCATCCAGAAGAACTTGAGAAGCTGGCGGCTTGGTCGCCATCTGCCCTTGCGCCGCAACATGATGGTTCTGGCGAAACTGCTCGACGTCGAGCGGGACCCCTGCCTCAACAACCGGTGGATGCACCTCTATGCCGTGGCCCGGGGTGAACCCGCCATGGAGCCAGCGATGCAGCAGGAAGACGCAGGGCGACAGCCTGTCGCGGCCGCTGAACCGGCGAAGCGCCGGCGGCCGATTTGGCATTGGCTGGCAATCGGTGCCCTCGCCACCGGCACTGGTTTCACGTTCGATTTTGCGGTCGACCGCTGGGCTTTCAAGAAATTGCCGATGATCGGCTATGACGCGCGCGTGAGAATGGTGGTCGGTGAATCGCGGCTCATCCATGGCGATCGTGGCGACTGCGACGGCAGGCCCCCGGACTGGTACTATACCCTGCCGCGGGTGCCGGTCAGCGCGCTTGGCACGTTTTCGGATGGCGGCCTCGCCCGGAAAATGAGCAATTTCTGCAACCGTGTCGTTGAAGTGCGCGCCGTCCGCTTCACCGCGACCGACGCCGGCATGGAGGAGATAAGGCTGCTCGACGATTTCATGAAAATCGAGGTCACGGGCGCCGGCCATCCCAGGCAGGAGTAGCGCCTTCAGGACAGCAAGGAGGGAGCCATATGGAAGAAGCCGATTGGAGACAGTTCAGCCAGTGGCATCTGCTTTTCGACGAGCTGTGCAATCGGGCCGGCTTCTATGACGATGCGACGCTTGCTGGAGCTTACTGCACGCTCACTCAAAGCAAGGGGCAAAAGCAATTTGAAACGACGGTCCGCAACCTGAACAATTGGCGTTCGGGCCGTCATGTCCCCCGTGCGGGCAATTTGCGCATCCTGTGCAGGTTGCTGGATATCGCCGGCAATCCTGAACTTCAGGTCCAATGGAACGAACTCTACAAGCGCGCCAAGGACCTTGAAGTCGTTCGGCCGGCGGCATTCGGATCGCCTTTGCCCGTCGTGTCCCGATTTCCCGCCTCCGGCTATGTTGACTTACCCGCCACGACCTCGGCAACCCTTATCCCGACTGCCTATTACGGCTTCGGTGCAAGACCGAAGCGCTGGTCGCATCTGCAGGCGCTTTTGGGCGGGCTCGTTCTCCTGTGCATCGGTGTGGCGGCAGGCGCAGTCCTCGGCGCTTCGGGCTGGCGTCCTTGGGCCGGACCGGCGGACAACGCACCGATCATCGCCTTCAATCCAAAGATTGACATGAAGGTCGGTGAATCGCGGCCCATTTACGCGGAACGCAGCGATTGCGGAAAACTTCCGCGCGATTGGGCCGAGGTTCGGGCCGAACTGCCCTTTGCACGGACCGGCGAATTTTCGGACGGCGGACTGGCCCGCCGTTTCTCGAAATTCTGCAAAGGCTTGACCCCTGCACGCGCCATTGTCTTCACCGCTACCAAAGCCGGCATCGAGGAATTCGAAATCCAGGGCGATTTCTTCAAAATGACTGTAACGCCGCCCTAATACCCGGCGCTATTGGCCACAGAGGTTTGGCTCTAAATCGCCACCTGCGTGCCGATTTCCACCACGCGCCCGGTTGGGATCTGGAAATACTCCGTCGCGTCGGCGGCGCTGCGGGCCAGTCCGATGAACAGCTTGTCCTGCCACACCGGCATTCCGGAATTCGGCGACGATTTCAGCGAACGGCGCGACAGGAAGAACGACGTCGTCATGATGTCGAACTTCCAGCCCTGCTTGCGGCAGATCGCCAGGGCGCGCGGGATGTTGGGCTGTTCCATGTAGCCGAAGGTCAGGCTGACGCGCATGAACAGGTCGTTGATGGGTTCCATCTTGACGCGTTCACTATCGGGCACCACCGGCTGCGGCGCCGTCACGACGGACAGGATGACGTTCTGCTCATGCAGCACCTTGTAGTGCTTGAGGCTGTGCATCAGCGCCGTCGGCGCGCTTAGCGGATCGCTGGTCAGGAACACCGCCGTGCCCGAAACGAGCTGCGGCTTCTTTTTCAGCAGGTTGGCCGCGAGAAAATCGAGCGGCACCTCGTTGCGGCGCGTCTTGTCGAAGAGATAGCGGCTGCCCTTGATCCAGGTGACCATGATCAGTCCCATGACGCAGGCGACGCCGATGGAAACCCAGCCGCCCTCGAGGAATTTGACGATGTTGGCCGAGAAGAAGCCGATGTCGATGACGCCGAACAGGATCGCCAGCGCCAGCGCGCCGGCAAGCTGCCACTTCCACATGAAGCGCATGACGATGAACAGCAAAATGGTGGTCATCAGCATCTCGCCGGTAACCGAAATGCCGTAGGCGGACGCCAGCGAACTCGAATCGCCGAACCCGACGACCAGCAGCATCACCATGATCGCAATGAGCAGGTTGACGCGCGGCAGGTAGATCTGGCCGGACTGCATTTCAGAGGTGTGGCGCACTTCGAAGCGCGGCAGAAGATTTAGCTGGACGGCCTGCCGCGTCAGTGAAAACGCTCCCGAGATGACCGCCTGGCTGGCGATGACGGTCGCCGCCGTCGCCAGGGCGACCATCGGCACCAGCGCCCAGTCCGGCAGCATCTCGAAGAACGGGCTTTGCGGCATGATCACCTGCGTCAGCACGAAGGCGCCCTGACCGAAGTAGTTCAGCAGAAGGCACGGAAAGACGATGGCGAACCAGGCCATCACGATCGGCCGGCGGCCGAAGTGGCCGAGATCGACGTAAAGCGCCTCGGCGCCGGTAACGGCCAGGAAAACCGCCCCTACGGTCAGGAAGGCGACGTCCGACCGTTCCACCAGATAGGCGATGGCGTAGTAGGGATTGACGGCATAGAGCACGGTCGGATCGTCGGCGATGTGAATCAGCCCGGCCACGCCGAGCGCCAGGAACCACAGCGCCGTGATGGGTCCAAAGACGATCGCAACCCGGCCCGTGCCGAAACGCTGGACGGCGAACAGGCAGGCGAGGATCACCAGTGTGATCGGCACCACATAAGGATCGAACGCCGGCGTGACGACGCCGAGGCCCTCAACGGCGGAGAGCACCGAGATTGCAGGCGTGATGACCGCGTCGCCGAAGAACAGCGATGCCCCGCACAGGCCGATGCCCAGGACCAGCTTCGATCCGGCCGGATAGGCGCTGCGCGCCAGCGCCATCAGCGAAAGCGTTCCGCCCTCGCCCTTGTTGTCGGCGCGAAGCACGAACGCCACGTATTTGATGGTGACGATGATGGTGAGCGCCCAGACGATGAGCGACAGCACGCCGAGCACGTCGCTGCGCGATACGGCGCCCTCCGCCGTATGCAGCGCTTCGCGAAACGCATAGATCGGGCTGGTGCCGATGTCGCCGTAAACGACACCCAGAGCGCCCAGCATCAGCACGCGCGTGCTTTGTTGCTTGACCTCGGAATGGCTCGGCTGTTCGGCGGCTTCCGCCTCCCCAGCGCCATTGGCAAGGACCATCAGGTACACTCCATTAAGCGGGCGGTGCTCTACGCTTGCTGCAATGCAATATCAAGTGCCTTAACGGCATGTCGGGGTTTGCGCCTTGCGCTTGCAGCCGTCATCACCAGCCGCAAGCGGCAAGATAGCGCTTCACCGTGCCGGCCATCCCATGCTCCAGCGCATCAGCCGTCAGGCCATGGCCGATGGACACTTCCGCGAGCGCCGGAACGCGCTTTATCAGCGGCGGCAGATTGGCCACCACCAGATCGTGGCCGGCATTGACCTGCATGCCTGCGGCGAAAGCGGCGTCAGCGGTTTTTCCCAGTCTTTCCAGTTCGTTCGCGGCTTTTTCGGAATCGGAATGGAAGCCACCATAAGGGCCTGTGTAGAGTTCGATGCGGTCGGCGCCGGTGTCTCGGGCAGCGGCAATGCCTTCAGGATCGGAATCGGAAAACAGCGACACGCGAAACCCACCCGTCTTCAGCCGTGCGACGATCGGAGTGAGGAACGCGGTCTTCTCGCGGAAGTTCCAGCCATGGTCGGAGGTCGCCTGCGCCGGATCGTCCGGCACCAGCGTCACCTGTTCGGGTTGGTTCTGCTCGACCAGCCGCAGAAACTCCTCGGCCGGATAGCCTTCCATATTGAATTCCGCCTGTGGGAATTCGTCGTCGATCAGCGCGCGAATCGCCGGCAGGTCCGAATAGCGGGTGTGGCGCTGGTCGGGACGCGGGTGCACGGTCAAACCATGCGCACCGGAAGCCAGCGCAATCCTGCCGATCCCAATCATGTCCGGCCACGGCAGGTCGCGGCGGTTTCGAAGCATCGCGATGGCATTGAGATTCACGGAGAGCTTTGTCGGCATGAAGGGCTCCGGTAATGCGGGACCGCATCTATACTGCCTTTGTCGGGAACAGACAGCCCATTTCTGTGTTGCAATAGGATGATCGTGAACCTGCCAGGGAAAACGCCGTGAATTTTCTCGAATCCGTACCGGCCGTACGCCGCATTGAAACCAATAGATCCGACCTGTTTGCGATCGATATCGTCGGTCATGTCACCGCCGCGGACGCCGAAAACCTGTTTGGGCTCCTGGAGGCGGCTTACGCCCTTCATCCGCAAATCGATGTGCTTGTCCGCCTTGTCGACCATGACGGCGTTGATTGGACCGATTTCGACCCGGAAACGATGACGCAGGGCAAGGAGCACGCAGTCAAGCATGTGGGCAGATGCGCGACGGTCGGCGACCCCGACTGGACCTCGCACGTCACCGGCTTTTTTGCCGCTCCGCTGCCAATCGAAATTCGTCATTTCGCCACTGAAGACGAAGCCGCCGCCTGGGCTTGGTTGGGTGCGCGTGAAAAACCGGCCGATGTTTAACGGTCTTCGGTACGTATCTAGCGCACCACTGTCAGCCGTTCCGCCGCCCGCGTGATCGCCGTATAGAGCCAGCGCTGGCGGGTATCCTTGAACGCCCAGCTTTCGTCGAACAGCACGACGTCGTTCCATTGCGAACCCTGCGCCTTGTGGACGGTCAGCGCGTAGCCATAGTCGAAATCGTCGAATCGCTTCTTCTGCTGCCAGGAAATTTCTTCTTCAGGGCTCTCGAACGCCGCCTTGAGCAGCTTGATCTTGGCGACGCCGCGGTCGGGATCGTCCTCCTCAGGCGACACCAGAAGGTTGATGCCGGGCTTCACCGTTTCACGCGACGAGGTCATCACCTTCCACAGCGAGCCGTTAAGCAGCCCCTTGGCGGGATCGTTGCGCAGGCACACCAGCTTGTCGCCGGCCTGCGGATAGTCCGCGTTGAAGCCTTTCAGCTCGCGTAGCCGCTGATTATAGCGGCGGCGCGTCCGGTTGGTGCCGACGAGCACCTGATCGGCCTTCAGCACCAGCTCCTGGTTGACCTCGTCCTTGCCGATGACCTTGGCGGCGCCGTAGTCGCCATGCATGAACTCCCGGCCTTCCCGCACATCCAGCGCCAGCCGGATAATGGGATTGTCCCGCGCCTGACGATGGATTTCGGTCAGCAGATAATCCGGTTCATGATCGGTGAAAAAGCCACCGCCGGAAATCGGCGGCAACTGCCCCGGATCGCCCAGGACGAGGATCGGCGTGCCGAAACTCATCAAGTCGCGGCCCAGCTGCTCGTCGACCATGGAGCATTCATCGATGATGACCAGCTTGGCGCCGGAAATGGGGCTTTGCCGATTGAGCGAGAAGGTCGGCGACATCGAGGTCTTGCCGGTCGTTTCGTCCTCGACCGCCTCCTCGCCCTTGGGCCGGTAAATCAGCGAATGGATGGTGCGGGCGTTGACCGCGCCCTTCGAACGCAGCACCTGCGCGGCCTTGCCGGTGAAGGCAGCGAACTGGACCTGGCCATCGACATGCTCGGCGAAATAGCGCGCCAGCGTCGTTTTGCCGGTACCGGCATAACCGAACAGCCGGAAAAGCTGCGGGCTTCCGGCCTTCAGCCATTGCGCGACGGCTTTCAGCGCGGCGTCCTGTTGGGGAGAAAAATCCATCGTCCTGACTGACAGGATTCGCAATGGAAAGACAAGTTCGAAGCCGTTCCACCCTCACCGCAGCATTGGCCATAGCGTCGCTGCCAGAAGCACGCCCATGGCAATGTTGAACCATTTCAGCCGCACGGGGTCGGAGAGGAAGCCGCGCAGGCCCGTGCCGAAGCCGGCCCAGACCGAGACCGAGGGGAAATTGACCAGCGCGAAGACGACGCCGACCAGCAGCACTGACAGGAAAGGCCGTTCTGGATTGGTGTAGACGGCCATCGCCGTCACCGCCATTACCCAGGCCTTCGGATTGACCCACTGGAACGCGGCCGCCTCGATGAAGCGCATCGGCCTTGCTGCATCGTCTCCTGCGCTGGCCATCGAGCGTGACGTGGCGATCTTCCAGGCCAGATAAAGCAGATAGGCGCCACCGGCGACCTTCAGCGCCGTATGCAGCACCGGAAACGCCGTCAGAACCGCACCCAGGCCCGCGCCTACCGCCAGCAGCAGAATGAGGAAGCCGATGCCGATGCCGAGCATATGCGGAATGGTGCGGACAAAGCCGAAATTCACCCCGGATGCCAGAAGCATGAGGTTGTTCGGCCCCGGCGTGACCGAGGTGACAAAGGCATAGACCAGCAGGGCGAGGAAGACGTCGGGAGACATGGAATGTTTGCTCGCTCAGTCGGACGGAGCTTTGTCGTTCTATTCAAGGAACGGCTACATCCCCTGCGCGCCCCGGTTCATCGCCGCCACGCCGGTGCGGCAGATTTCCGCCAGCCCCAGCGGTCGCATGATGGCGATGAACTGATCGATCTTCGAGGTCTTGCCGGTGATCTCGAAGATGAAATGTTCTGTGTTGGCGTCGATCACGCTGGCGCGGAACGCATCGGCCAGCCGCAGCGCCTCCACGCGTGCGTCCCCCGTACCGGCCACCTTGACCAGCGCCAGCTCGCGCTCCATCGGGCGCTCCTGCCCCAGTTCCCTCGCACGGACGGTCAGGTCGACCACGCGGTGCACCGGCACGATGCGCTCGAGCTGGTGCTTGATCTGCTCCAGCACGTGCGGCGTGCCCCGCGTCACGATGGTGATGCGCGACTGGTGCTTCTCGTGTTCCGTCTCCGAGACGGTCAGGCTCTCGATGTTGTAGCCGCGGCCCGAAAACAGGCCGATGACTCGCGCCAGCACGCCGGGCTCGTTGTCGACCAGCACGGACAGCGTGTGGTTTTCCGGCTTCTCGGTCTCCTTGGCGATGAAGTAGGCGGAGCCGGTCGGTTGAAGATGGGGGTTCATGAAGGAAGCTTTCTGCGCTGCTGTTAAGGCGTAACGATTGGAACCGAACCGGCGATCTTCCTGGCGCGGCGTTTTAAACCTCTGTCGAAACTTGCGAGGCCTTCGCAGCCATCGGAAGCTCGAAGATGCATGGCGTCGGCGAAATCGAGACCCGCCCGGTGCGAGGAAATCACATCTGCAATATTACGACGGTTCGAAAACCCGATGTTGGCGCTGGCTACCAGGGTCGCGAAGGTTCGGTTGATATGCCCCTTGTCCAGCTTCATGACGCTGCGAAGCAACCATTCCGTCTCCAGAAGCACGGTGTCGGGAATAAAGACTTCCTTTTCACTCAAAAGCATGCGGGATCGTCGCGCCTGATCGGAACCGTCATCGATCAAAGCCCTCGCGAGGACATTCGTGTCAACGGCGAGTGGCATCGAACCTCCGAGCCGCCTCGGCAAGCATTGCCCGATCAATCTCTTCGTCGGTCGGGAAAGGTCTGTCGATCCGCACGACATGCTTCAGGAATTCGCCCGCAGGCACCTTGGGATACCTGGTGTCGAAATCCTCTATCGGCTGAACGAAAAAACCGCGCCCTTGCGGAACGAACTCGACCTCGGTGCCGTCGGCAATGCCCAGTCCGTCTCGAATCTGCTTCGGGATGACGACCTGCCCTTTGCTCGACACTCTTGCCCGCACATTCATCACGCACTCTCCCGGTAAAACTTAGTAAGAATATACGCCTTACCGTGTCTTACTTCAACTCAAACCAGTTCCCTGCCCTTGGCGTCGATGGCGTTGGCGACGGCTTCGTCCGTGGCCTCGTCCGGCAGCAGCATCTCGTTGTGCGCCTTGCCTGACGGGATCATGGGGAAGCAGTTCGCCAGCGACGCCACCCGGCAGTCGAACAGCACCGGCTTCCTGACGTCGATCATCTCGCGGATCGCGTCGTCCAGTTCGTCCGGTTTGTCGCAGCGAATGCCGTGTCCGCCATAGGCTTCCGCCAGCTTGACGAAATCAGGCATCGCTTCGGTGTAGGAATGCGACAGCCGGTTGCCATGCAGCAATTGCTGCCACTGGCGCACCATGCCCATATACTGGTTGTTGAGGATGAAGATCTTGATCGGCGCCTCGTACTGCACCGCCGTCGACATCTCCTGCATCGTCATCTGCACCGACGCATCGCCGGCAATGTCGATGACCAGCGCGTCCCGGTGCGCGATCTGCACGCCGAGAGCCGCAGGCAGACCGTAGCCCATCGTGCCGAGGCCGCCGGAGGTCATCCAGCGGTTCGGCTTTTCGAAGTGGAAATGCTGCGCCGCCCACATCTGGTGCTGGCCGACCTCGGTGGTGATGTAGGTGTCGCGGTCCTTCGTCAGCTCATAGAGCCGATGGATGGCGTATTGCGGCATGATGACGTCAGGGTTCGTCTTGTAGGCCAGCGAATCCCGCGCCTGCCACTTGGCGATCTGCTCCCACCACGGGTAGAGCGCTTTCTTGTCCGCCTTCGCCGTGGCGCGCCACAGCCGCACCAGATCCTCAAGCACCCGCCCGACATCGCCGATGATGCCGATCTCCGTCGGCACGTTCTTGTTGATCGAGGACGGGTCGACGTCGATGTGGATGATCTTGGAGTTCGGCGAAAACGCATTCAGGCGGCCGGTGATGCGGTCGTCGAAGCGGGCGCCGACGCACAGCATCACGTCGCAGTCGTGCATCGCCATGTTGGCTTCGTATGTGCCATGCATCCCGAGCATGCCCAGCCAGTTCTTGCCGCTGGCCGGATAGGCGCCAAGCCCCATCAGCGTCGAGGTGATCGGAAAGCCGGTCAGATCGACCAGTTCACGCAGCAGATGGCTGGCTTCCGGACCGGAATTGATGACGCCGCCGCCCGAATAGATGATCGGCTTCTTTGCCGTCGCCATCAGCGCGACCGCGGCCTTTATCTTCTCGAGGTCGCCCTGCAGCTTCGGCTGATAGCTGGTGCGCGGCGCGGTCTGTGGCGGCACGTAGGTGCCCTTGGCAAACTGGACATCCTTGGGAATGTCGACGACCACCGGCCCCGGCCGCCCGGTCGTGGCGACATGAAAGGCCTCGTGGATCGTCGCCGCCAGTTGGTTGACGTCCTTGACCAGCCAGTTGTGCTTGGTGCAGGGCCGCGTGATGCCGACCGTATCGCATTCCTGGAAGGCATCCGTGCCGATCAGCATCGTCGGCGCCTGACCGGTGATGCAGACCAGCGGAATCGAATCCGACAGCGCGTCCTGCAGTGGCGTCACCATGTTCGTCGCGCCGGGACCGGACGTGACGAGAACGACGCCCGCCTTGCCGGTGGACCGCGCATAGCCTTCGGCCGCATGGCCGGCGCCCTGTTCGTGCCGCACCAGGATGTGTTCGATCTTGTCCTGCTGGAAAAGCTCGTCATAGATCGGCAGCACCGCGCCGCCCGGATAGCCGAAGAGGTGTTGGACGCCATTGTCGATCAGCGCCTGCACCACCATCTCGGCGCCGCTCATCTCACGCCGCTCGTTCTTCTCACTGCTCATCGGTCTGCCCCGTATATCCTTGCCCGTTCCGGGCTTTTTGCTCGCCCCTTGGGCTTTTTGGTCGCATTGTCTGTTTCAGGCAATAAAAAAGGCCCCCGGAGGGAGCCTGTGTGTCGCGCATGGGGGGATTTCGCCCGGCGGTTACACCGCCTTGCCCACGCGCGTTCCTACTACGAGAATGGATGCCGTTTTCATGGGTGCGGACAATAAGTGCGAAACGAACCGTCCGTCAATGGCTCCCAAAGATTTCATCCAGCCAAGACCTGATGGACAGCCCCAAACGTCGATTCACCTCGCCATGGACCAGCAGATGCGTGCAATTTGCGGTCGTATCTTAAGGATGGCTACACCATGCGGCCTCACGGGAGTTTAACCGCGCTCGCGTAGGGTGCGATCCTAGGGAATCGGGACAGAAGCAGAAATGTTTGTCGAACGCGAAGCTTCCGCCGGCGAAGCAACATCGCAGGAACGCCGCGACGCCGCCCAGAATGACAAGCGCATTCTGGGCAATGTCGTGCAGTGCGATGGCGCGCGCGCCACGATAAGCGCTTTCGCCGACGATGCCGAGGGCACCGTCACCGCCCACTGGACCGTCGGCAAGATGATCTCGATCAATCTCGGGGCCACCCGCACCGTCGGCCTCGTCTATGCCATCGGCAAATCGCAGCGCATGTGGAACACCGACAGCCAGAACCCGATCGAAGTCGAGGTGGAACTGATCGGCGAAGTCCGTGACGGCGAAGAGCCGGGCTCCAAGCCTGTGTTCGACCGCGGCATCACCAACTATCCGCATATCGGCGCCATCGCTCACCGCATCCGCAGCCGCGACTTGCGGGCCGTCTACGATCTGGCCGGACGCCGCTCCATCAAGATCGGCTCCCTGTCACAGGATGAGGAAATCGAGGCGAATATCGCCATCGACGACACGCTCGCCCGCCACTTCGCCGTTGTCGGCACCACGGGCGTCGGCAAATCCACTGCCGTCTCGCTGCTCTTGCGCAAGGCCATCGCCGCGCGGCCCGACCTGCGCGTTCTGATCCTCGACCCGCACAACGAATTCGCCGGCTCGCTGCCGGAATATTGCGTCAGGATCGATAGCGCCTCGCTCGACCTGCCGTTCTGGATGTTCAAGCTGGAAGAATTCGCGGAAGTGCTTTTTCGCGGGCGTGAGACCGTCCCGGAAGAAGTCGACCTGCTGCGCGAACTCATTCCCCTGGCCAAGAACCTCTACAAGAACCCGGCCAGCGGAGCCTATCTGCGCCGCGGCGTCGATAACACGACCTCCGATACCCCCGTTCCCTACCGCATCGCCGACCTCATCAAGCAGGTGGACGAGCGCATGGGCCTGCTGGAAAGCAAGAACGACCGGCCGGCGCTGAAATCGCTTCGCGCGCGCATCGAATCCGCCGCCGCCGACCCGCGCTACCGCTTCATGTTCAATTCCCGGCTGATCGAGGACACCCTCCACCAGACGATTGGCAATATTTTCCGCGTGCCGCATCACGGTCGTCCGGTCACCTGCTTCGAAATGGCGGGCATGCCTTCCGAAGTGGTGAATTCGGTCTGTTCGGTATTGGCCCGGCTGGCGTTCGACCTGGCGCTCTGGAGTGAGGGCAAGCTGCAGCTTCTGCTGCTTTGCGAGGAAGCCCATCGCTATATGCCTGCCGATTCCCGGCTCGGCTTCGCGCCTACCCGTCACGCTCTGTCCCGCATCGCCAAGGAAGGCCGCAAATACGGCTGCTATCTCGGCGTTGTTACGCAGCGTCCCGGCGAGCTTGATCCGACCATCCTGTCGCAGTGCTCGACCTTCTTCGCCATGCGCCTTTCCAACGAGCAGGACCAGGCGATCATCCGCTCTGCGATTGCCGATTCCTCAGCCTCGACCCTGTCGTTCCTGTCGTCGATGGGCCAGCGCGAGGCAATTGCCTTCGGCGAAGGCGTCGCCACCACCATGCGGCTGAAATTCGAGAAGCTGGATCAGAAATTCATTCCCGGCACGGCAAAGCGAGCCGAAACCGTGGCGGATGACAGCCAGGAACTCGACCTCCCCGGCATTGTCGACCGGCTGCGCAACGTGCAGAAGCCGCAGTCCATTGCGGCACTGGCCGAGAGCATCGATCCCGGCCGCCAGGCAGGCGATCCCGACTATCGCAAGCCGGCGGCGCCCCGGCTTCATAGCGACGACGATTTCGATATGCGCTACGGCCTCAAGCCCGCGACCTTCGGCCTGCGCTCGCAGAACGATTGATGTGAGTCCTTCGAGGCTCGCCTCGCGGACGCCATTCCTTCAATTCAAAAGACTCGTGCGGAATAGCACTTCCGGACAAGGACCATCGACGCAACCTTCCTCATCCTGAGGTGCGAACGCAGCGAGCCTCGAAGGACGCATTAACCTCAGGCGCACACGCGGTTGCGGCCCTGCCGCTTGGCCTCGTAGAGCTGCCGGTCGGCGCGCCGATAGAAATCCTCGGCCGTTTCCGCGCTGTCCCACACGGCAAGACCAACGCTGGTGGTGATCTTCAGCCGCACATTGCCGGAAAGCACCGACATATTGGCGATGGCCTTGCGGATGCGTTCGGCGAACTTGGCCAGAAGGTCGGCGTCCATGTTGGGCGTGACCACCGCGAACTCCTCGCCGCCCAGCCGCGCCACCACGTCATGGTAACGGGTCATGTCCTTGAGGCAGTTCGCGACAGCCTTGAGAACCTGGTCGCCCACGTCGTGTCCATGGGTATCGTTGACCTGCTTGAAATGGTCGAGGTCGAGGATCATCAGGCCGACCGGTTTGCCGATGCGCCGGAATTCCTCGATATATTCCTTCAGGGCGTCGTCGAAATAGCGCCTGTTCTGCATGCCCGTGAGGCTGTCGGTCAGCGCCGCCTGCTCCATCGTTTCGGAGCGTGCGCTGAGCGTTTCGGTCATGGCGCGCAACTTGCCTTCCTCCTTCGCCTGCCTGCGGATCAGCGGATAGATGAAGAACATGCCGAAAAACAGCGCTGTCGCCAGAAGCACGCCGGTCGCCAGCACCAGCTTGGTCAGATGCTCGACATTGTCCGGCGTGAAAAAGCCCTGATCTTCGCCTGCGGCGGTGTGCAGATAGTCGTAAGCATGCAGCATCACCAGGCCCGCGGCCAGGATCACGAAGATGAAGACGAAGAAGGCCGACTCGGCCTGATGGAAGCGCATCGGTTGCCTGCTGCTCATACCGCTCTCTATATGCCAGCAAGGAGCTTACGTGCAGTTAATTCCAACAACCTGAGCGAGCAAATAACCGAAGGGTAAACGGTGTATTGGCGTTGCCGGAGCTTTGCATCAAAGTTTCGGCATCCGCGGATCGTTTGAACAATTTTGCCATTCCGCTCCGAACTGGTTTCGGAACCAAGTCGTCTGCCGTTTGGAATATTGCCGCGTTGCGATCTTGGCCCTTTCCACGGCCTCCTCGAGGGTGATTTCACCGGCCATGGCGGCTTGCAGTTCCGGAACGCCGATGGCCTTCATCGCCGGAAGCGCCGGGTCGAGATCGAGTGCCGCCAACTGCTTCACCTCTTCCATTGCCCCGAGATCGATCATGCGGTCGAAACGCCTGTCGATACGCGCAATCAGCTCGCTCCGTTCCGTGTCGACCAGCAGGAAACGCGCGCTGTCACGGTCTATCAAGGGCTTGCCACGCGCCGCCTGCCAGTCGAGCATGGAACGGCCCGAAGCGTCGAGAACCTCGAGCGCCCGCACGATCCGCTGCCCGTCGCTTCGCTTGAGCCGCGCCGCCATGGCGGCGTCCCGCGACGCCAGCCGCTCATGCAATTCGGGCGCGCCACGCTCCTTCAATTCGCGCCGCCAGCGCTCGCGCACAGCAACGGGTATCTCCGGCATTTCGGAAATCCCTTCCGCCAGGGCGCGGAAGTATAGCCCGGTCCCGCCCACGAAAATCGGCCGCGCGCCGGCGAAAATCCCGTCTTCGAGCAGCCGCACGACATCGCGCAGCCAGGCTCCGGTCGAATAAAGCGACGAGGGATGGACATGCCCGTAAAGATAGTGTGGCGCGCGCGCCAGCTCGGCTTGTGTTGGCCGGGCGGTGAGGACGTTGAGGATCGAGTAGCCCTGCATGGAATCGGTGTTGACGATGATACCGCCGAGCCGCTCGGCGAGACCGAGCGCCAATGCCGACTTGCCGCTGGCGGTCGGCCCGGCTATCAGGATCGCGTCCTTCACGCGGCCTTCGGTCGCCTCTTGTGCGGAAGTCTCCATGCCTCTCATCGCCACGCTTGTCTGCCATCCAGCCGCCGGCATTCTTTCGCCCGCCCTTGCGAATACGGCGTCGAGGTCGGTGAAGGCAAGCGCGCTCCGCTGGCTGGCCGATGACATCGCCTGTGACCTGCATCTTCAGGAAGACGCGGAAGCAGAAAAGGCGACCGCGGACCTGCGCGCCGCGCTTGCCGGCCAGCCGGTCGACGTCATCGTCCAGGAAGCGGAAAACCGCCGCAAGAAAATCCTCATTGCCGACATGGATTCCACCATGATCGACCAGGAATGCATCGACGAACTGGCGGACGAAGTCGGCCTCAAGGATCACGTCGCCGCCATCACCGCGCGCGCCATGAACGGCGAAATCGCTTTCGAGCCCGCGCTCCGGGAGCGCGTCGCGCTGCTGAAGAATCTGGATCTCGCGGTCATCGACAAGATCATCGCCAATCGCCTTACGCTCGCGTCCGGCGCCCGGACGCTGGTGCAGACGATGCGCGCCGACGGCGCCTGGGCCATTCTGGTTTCCGGCGGCTTCGACATCTTCACCAACCGCATCGCCGCCATGCTGGGCTTCCATGAGAACCGCGCCAATCGTCTGATCGAGGCCGATGGCCGGCTGGACGGCACGGTGGCCGAGCCGATCCTCGGCCGCGCCGCCAAGGCCGAGGCGCTGCTGGAGATATCCGCCCGGCTGGGACTGACGCCGGCCGACGCCATCGCTGTCGGCGACGGGGCCAACGATCTCGACATGATCCGGCTTGCCGGTACCGGCGTCGCACTTCACGCCAAACCGTCCGTCGCCGCGCAGGCCCGCGTCCGCATCGATCATTCAGACCTGACCGCCCTGCTCTACCTGCAAGGCTATTCCCGTAAGGATTTCGTCCGTTGACGCCGATCAACACGCAAAGGTTGATCTTGCGCAATTGGCGCGAAGCCGACCGCGACCTCTTCCATCGCATCAATTCCGACGACCGGGTGATGGCGTTCTTTCCGTTCCGCCGCAGCCGCGCCGAGGCCGACGCGAAGCTGGACGAACTCCGCGCCGCCATCGAGCGCGACGGCTTCGGCTGGACAGCCGTGGAAATCGCCACGACCGGCCAATGCATCGGCTTTGTCGGCTTGAACCGCGCCGGCCACCTGCCGAACCTGTCGGACGATGCCGTCGAGATCGGCTGGCGCCTGGCGCCGGAATTCTGGGGCCACAGCTACGTCACCGAGGCGGCATCGGCCTGGTTGGACTTCGGCTTCGAAACCTTGAAACTCGATGAGATCGTGTCTTTCGCGGTGGCGGACAATCACCGCTCGACCGCTGTCATGCAGCGCCTCGGCATGAAGCGCGACCCCGCCGCCGACTTCGATCATCCCGACGTGCCCGGGAGCCATTCGCATCTGCGCCGGCATGTCTTCTACCGGCTGTCGCGAAAGGATTGGCTGCAAGCAAAAAGGGCGGCACTCTAGCCGCCCTTTTTTATTCTAAATCAAAAACCTGAGAGCATTTCCAGATTCAGTTTATCTGGATCAGCGCGCTCTCGACCGGCCTAGTCCATACGGATCGTCACGAACCGCAGCTCGCCCGTCTTCGACGCCAGCATCAGCAGCGCATTCTTGCGGCCCTGCTCTTTCAGCGCGCCGATGCGATCCATCACGTCCTTCGGGCTGGCGACTGATTCCTGCGCGATCTCGGTGATGACCTCGCCTGCCTGGATGCCACGCTCGGCGGCGGCGGAGTCCTTGGCGACCTCGGTGACGACCACGCCCGACACGTCGGCCGCGATGCCGAACTTCGAGCGCGTCTCGTCGTTGAGTTCGCCGATGCTCATGCCGAGGACGGAAGCCGTCGCGACTTCGCCGCCATTGCCTTCGTCATCGCCCTGCTCATCGCCACTGCCTTCCTCGTTGCCGGCAAGCTTTTCGCCATCTTCGAGCCGCCCGAGCGTCACCTTGACGGTCTGCTCGACGCCCTTGCGCACGATCACCACGTCAACGGCCTTGCCCACCGGGCTCTCGGCGACGGCGCGCGGCAGGTCGCGCATCTCTTCGACGTCCTTGCCATCGAACTTGATGATGACGTCGCCAGGCTGGACCGTCCCGTTATCGACAGGGCCGCCCTTGATGATGCCGGCCACGAGCGCGCCTTTCGACGTCTTCATGCCGAGGCTTTCGGCGATGTCGTCGGTCACCGGCTGGATACGCACGCCGAGCCAGCCACGGCGGGTCTCGCCGAACTCGCGCAACTGGTCAACCACACCGGCCGCAAGCTGGGCGGGGATGGAGAAGCCGATGCCGATCGAGCCGCCCGACGGCGAAATGATCGCCGTGTTGATGCCGATCACCTCGCCATACATGTTGAACAGCGGGCCGCCGGAATTGCCGCGGTTGATGGCGGCGTCGGTCTGGATGAAATCGTCGTAGGGGCCGGAATTGATATCGCGGTTGCGGGCCGAGATGATGCCGACGGTCACAGTGCCGCCGAGACCGAACGGATTGCCGATCGCCATCACCCAGTCGCCGATGCGCATCTTGTTGGAATCGCCGAACTTGACCGCGGTCAGCTTGTGCTTCTTGGCATCGACCTTGAGCACGGCGATGTCGGTCTTGGTGTCGGTACCGACCAGCTCCGCCTTCAGCGTCACCCCGTCGGAGAAATTCACTTCGATGTCGTCGGCGTCGGCGATGACGTGGTTGTTGGTCACGACGATGCCCTGCTCGGCATCGACGACGAAGCCGGAGCCGAGCGACTGCACCTTCTGCGAGCCGCCGCCGCCATCCTTGTCGCCGCCGCGGTCCTTGAAGAAATCGTCGAAGAAATCCTGGAAGGGCGAGCCTTCCGGCAGCTGCGGCATCGGCACCGCGCCGGGGCCTTCCGTGCCCTTGACCGTCTGCGAGGTGGAAATGTTGACCACGGCGCCGAGCAGCCCGTCGGCGAGATCGGCCACCGAAGCCGGGCCGGCGGCAAGGGGCTGGGCCGAATTGGCGCGCGGCGTCGCCACCGGGGCAGACGGGGCCGGCGCGGTCTGGGCGAACGACTGGCTGGCGAAAGCGCCCGCCAGAAGCGCCGCCGCCGCGACGGTGACCGTCTTGCGCGTCGCACGCAGGAATATTTGGGGTGTCATCAACAGGCCTCCCGGCTTTTCAGGAAAAGGGCGTCGCGGTCTGGGTCGTGGACCAGATGACGCGTCGGGTCATGTTGGCAAGAAATACGGCACGTTTGCGGCTGTGCCTACAGGCTGCGGGATAAATCATCCGTTATCCGGGCAGGAAGATTTTATCCGCGAACCAGCCACACGATAAAGACACCGGCGGCAACTGCTACCAGCCCGGCGATGCGAAGCGCGTTTTCGGGCAAGGTCAGCACTTCCGTCGCCATCTTTTTGGCAAGTGCGGGAAAGCCGCCATAGACGACGCCCTCGATGACGAGGACGAGGCCGATGGCGGCCAGAAAGTCGTGCACCGGGCCTATTGCCCGGCGCCAGGCTGCGGCGCGGTTGATGCGGGCGCGGATGCTCTCGGGCCTGATGCGGCGGGAGCGTCCGAACCAGCCGGATCGCGGAAGAACCGGAAGAATTCCGAGTTCGGCGAAAGCAGCATGGTGGTGCCGGTGTTGTCCAGCGCAGTGCCATAGGCATTCATCGAACGATAGAAATCGAAGAATGCCGGATCGCGCTGGTAGGCGTTGGCGAAGGTGGAGCTTCGCTGGGCGTCGCCCTCGCCGCGAAGGATTTCCGATTCCTTCTGCGCTTCGGCGACGATTTCGACCACCTCGCGGTCGGCCCGCGCCTTGATGCGCTGCGCCGCCTCGCGGCCGCGCGCCCGCAACCGTTCGGCTTCCGCCAGACGTTCGGCCTTCATGCGGTCGAATGTCTGCTGCGACACTTCCTGGGTGAGGTCGGTACGGCGGATACGCACGTCGTCGATCTCCAGGCCAAGCGATGTCGCGTCCGGGCGCAACTGGTCTCGCACTTCGCGCATCATGTCGGCGCGCTCTTCCGAAAGCGCCGCCTCGAAGCCGCGAAGACCGTAGACCCGGCGCAGCGCCGCATCGAGACGTGTCCGCAACCGCTGCTCGGCGAGGTCGATGCTGCCGGAGACGGCAGCGCGGAACACGCGCGGATCGGAAATGCGATAGGCGAGGAAGGCATCGACTTCATAGAACTTGCCGCCCGAAACCTGGACGCGGATGTTGTCCAGTTCGAAACGCAGCAGCCGCTTTTCGATCAGCTGCACATTGTCGGCCTCGAACAGCGAGAACGGCGCCTTGAAGTAGATGCCGGGCTCGGTCTTCACTTCGACGATTTCACCGAAGCGCAGGATGATCGCCTGCTGGCGGGCGTTGACCACGAACACCGACGAGTAGATCAGGAACAGGATCACCGCGATGGCGACCACGATGAGGGGAAGACGGTTCGCCATCACTGGTTTCCTCCCGTGGCCGCGGGGGCCTTTGGCTGCAGGGCGGGCAACGGCAGGTAGGGCAGTACGCCCTGGCCGCTGCTTTCGTCCATGATGATCTTGTTGGAATCCTTCAGCAGTCGCTCCATCGTTTCCAGATAAAGACGCTTGCGCGTGACCTCGGGAGCCTTGGCGTATTCGTCATAGACCGAGATGAAGCGTTGCGCCTCGCCTTCGGCCTCCTGCATGACGCGGTTCTTGTAGGCTGCCGCCTCTTCGCGGACCTGCGCCGCCTGGCCGCGCGCGGCGCCGAGCTTCTGGTTCGAGTACTGGTTGGATTCCTCCACGAACCGGTCCTCGTCCTGTTCGGCGCGCTGTACCTCGTCGAAGGCGTCCGCCACTTCGCGCGGCGGCGCGGCGTCTTCGATGGAAATGGCGTTGACCGTCAGGCCCGACTTGTAGCCGTCGAGCGTCGACTGGATGATCTGCCGCACGGATTCGGCAATCCCTTGCCGGTCATCGCGGAAGATGTCCTGCGCCGGACGCCGGCCCACCGCCTCGCGCATGGCGCTTTCCGCCACCTTGCTCAGCATTCCGTCGGGATCGGAAACGTCGAAGAGATAGGCGCGCGGGTCGGCAACCTGATAGGCGACCGAAAACTGCACATTGACGATATTCTGATCGCCCGACAGCATCAGGCCCGACTGTCCGCCCGCGTTGGAGCCGTCGCCGATGCGGACAAGCTGCTCCGAAATCTTCGCGGTCTCGACCGTTTCGATCGGCCACCAATGGAAATGCAGGCCGGGCTCTGAAAGCTCCGGCTTCGGCTTGCCGAACCGCAGTTCGACGGCCACTTCGTCAGGCTGCACGGTATAGACGGCCTTGAATGCCCAAAGGCCGAGCAGCACCAGCACGATCAGGCCAATCATGGCGGGGCTGATGCCGCCACCGCCCGGCAAAGCCTGGCGCAACCTGTCCTGGCCGCGCCTGATGATGTCCTCAAGATCGGGAGGCGAACCTTGCGGGCCGCTCGGGCCTCGCGGTCCCTGCCCCCACGGGCCTTGATTGTTGCCGCCGCCACCGCCGCCGCCCCACGGGCCGCCGCCTCCGCCGCTTTTATCGTTCCAGGGCATGAATGTCCTTTCGCTTGCGTTCCCTCATACGCCGCGATGCAGCGCAATTGCCTAGGTTCTTCTATAGGGACGAGCCGGCGCGCTTTCAACGCGTCGCAGCCTCGAGTGGACCGTTTGCAGGCAATGAACCGCCGGATTCGGCGCGACCCTTTGTCTTGGCGGCCCATTTTACCGTTTCGGACGGACGATCCGTCCCTCGCAGCGTTCTACCGGCGGCGCTCATAAACCATGTAGCGGGTAGCGTGACTGTCCTTCTCGCCGGCTGGAATATCGGCGGCCGAGACAATCTGCCATTCATCGGGGTCGATGCGCGGGAAGAACGCATCGCCTTCGACCGAGGCCAGCACATGGGTGACATGAAGCCGGTCGGTCAGCGGCAAGGCCTGCGCATAGATTTCGGCCCCACCGATCACGCAGACCTCGTCGGCCTCGGCCATCGGACCGGTCCGCGCCACCTTGATCGCCTCGTCGAGCGAATGCGCGATGTCCGCCCCCTCGGCGGCGAAATCCTTCTGCCGGGTGATCACGATGTTCTGCCTTCCGGGCAGCGGCCGACGCGGAAAGCTCTCCCACGTCTTGCGGCCCATGACGATCGGCTTGCCCATCGTCTGTTCCTTGAACCGCTTCATGTCGGTCGACAGCCGCCACGGCAGCCCGTTGTCGCGTCCTATCACCCCGTTTTCGGCAATGGCGACGTAGATGGCGATCTTCATTGACCGCCGCTCCCGTTATCCGCATCGATCGGATTGAGGATCAATATGTCGATGTCGCGGTCGGGATAAAATTCGTCCGCCGTCATCTCGAACGTCGTCGGCCCGACCTTGCGCACATTGGTGCCGCAGAAGGACACCAGGTTCTTCGGATTGCCCTTGTCGATGGTCAGCTTGAACTTGCCGATATTGCCGAGCGCCCAGTTGCCGCCGCTGGTCAGCACATATTCGATCCGGCTTTCCCACATGTTGGCATAGCCGCCCTCGTTCATCCTGGCGGTCTTGCGCACCGCCGCCTCGAACGTCTTGTCGATGCAGTAGCGGCTCTTGTAGGCGTCATAGGAGCCCTGGAACTTGCCATCGTAGAAGAAACTCAGGCTGGAAGTCGCGCCGACACTCGGCTTGTAGCGGTGCGAAACCCGAACCGGCTTCTTCGCCGGGAACGTCGCCCGCCACCAATAGGCGGATTGCAGCCGCCAATACGGCACGCGCACCTTCTTCATGCCGCTGCCGTCATCGGATTCGTCGATGACGATGATGCCGCGCCCGATCCACTCGTCGGCGACGGTGTCGGGGAGCTTTGCCAAAGCCTCTCTGGCCTTGTCGCCGAATGGAAAGAGCGGAACGTTCTGCGTCGCGAGGTCCGCCGTCACATCGATGCCGGCGGCATAAGCCTTCTGCTCGAGTTCCGGCTTCACCGCGGCGCCGTCGATGCTCACCTCGAAACCGAGGAAATTGTCGTCCTGGGCGGCAGGCATGTCCGGCATCTCATACGGGCTGCCCTCGATATCCGGCATCGGAAACGCGACGATCGATTGCACATCCTGGTCGGAATTGTTGCGGAAGACATAGTCGACCGTCACTTTTTCCGGCGAGATGAACAGATCCTCGCTTTCCATCGCCACCGCGTCGGTGCGCGACAGCACCAGCCCGCCGGTGCCGAGCTCGGCGACGGAATCGTTGGCCAGCGCCGGCGTGGCGGCGACAGCCAAAACGGCCAACATCGGACGAGCGGCGAGCATGGCGCGAAACATCATACGATTCCCTCTGGCGAATATGCCGCCCGAGCGTACTTCTTTCGATCAAGGCAGGAAAGCGTTTGCCCGCTCTGATCGCGGCTCTGGACAGCACCACCGCCTTGGGGCAGGACTTCGCCATGCGAAATATCCTCGTCATCGGCATCGGCGCCGGCAATCCCGACCACATGACGGTCCAGGCCATCAACGGCCTGAACCGCGCCGACGTGCTGTTCATTCCCGACAAGGGCGCCAGGAAGAACGATCTGGCCGAACTGCGCCGCGAGATCTGCGACCGCTTCGTCACCAATCCGGATTCGCGCCGCGTCGAGTTCGACGTACCGGTGCGCGCCGAGCCTGCCCCCTCCTACGAAGCGACCGTGGACGACTGGCATGAGGCCATCGCCGGCATCTACGAAGCCTTGATCCGCGACGAGCTTGGCGAGGACGGCTGCGGCGCGTTCCTGATCTGGGGCGACCCATCGCTTTACGACAGCGCCCTGCGCATCCTTGAGCGGGTGCGGCAGCGCGGAAATGTCGCCTTTGAGCTGGAGGTGATGCCGGGCATCACCGCCATCCAGGCGCTGGCCGCAAGCCATGCCATTGCGCTCAACCGCATCGGCGATCCCATCCACATCACAACCGGCCGCCGGCTGACCGAGCAGGGCTTGCCCGACAATGCCGGCAGCACCATCGTCATGCTCGACGGCAAATGCGCGTTCCAGACCGTCGCCGACAAGGAAACGACCATATACTGGGGCGCGTATCTCGGTACCCCGGATGAGATCGTCGTTTCAGGAACGCTGGCGGAGGTCGGTGACGTCATCGCGAAAACCCGCGAGGACGCCCGCCGCCGCAAGGGCTGGATCATGGATACGTATTTGTTGAGGAAGGCTGCGGAAGAAGGATAAACGCTGCTGACCCCAAATCCGGAGAACGCCGTCAGGGAAGCCGAGCTGCGCCGTTCAAAACTCCCACGGAGAGATGAGCTCTAGGCCGCTCTCGCCGAAATCACGCAAATTGCGCGTCGCCAACCGGCCGCCGTTGACCCGGGCAATCGCGGCAATCATGCCATCGGGCGCCGACATGCCTCGGCCCTTGCGAACTGCGGCTCCCATGATCTCGCCATAGGCTAGGGCAGCTTCTTCGGTCAGGCCGAATATCCGGTCGGCAAACCGGCGACGCCAATCTGAAAGTCCCTGCTCCAGCCGCTCGGCGCGCTGATCGGGCCTTATCTTGTGGATGCCGAATGCGATCTCCGCGATCGTCACGGTAGACAGCGCAAGCTCTGCATCATGGCGCACCAGCCAGGCAATAACCGCCTCGTCTGGCGCTTTCTTCAAACTTTCAGAAACGACGTTGGTGTCCAGGAAAATCAAAGGTCGGGTCCACTGTGGGCCTGACGGCTTTCCTGAATGATCGTCTCGAGATCAATATCGCTGCCGTTGTTCGTCAGGCGCGCATAGAAGGTTGAGGCCGGTTCGCGGCCTGCTTCACGAATTTCGTAAGATTCAAGCGCTCGTTCGACCACGTCCGCGATCGAACGGTTTTCACGTCGCGCCAATCGATGCGCAAGATCGCGCGCCTTGGCGCTACGGACTGATAGTTGCGGTTCGGCCATGATCCAATTCCTTTCGAGAAATATAGCCGCTCGTCTATCTGCCATCAAGATGGCTATGGACGGCTAAGCATCAGAAAGGATAAACGTCGCCAAGCCTCACCCCGCGTCGATCTCCGCCTGCAGCGCCTGCATATGCGCCGTTGCGGCCGAGGCCGCCGCACGCTCGATGGCGCGGAAACGGCTGACAACCGCCAGACCCACCGCTGTGAGTTGCGCGCCGCCGCCCTTGCGGCCGCCTGTCTGCGCCGCAACCAGCGGCTTGCCGAAAACCCGGTTCATGTCTTCCACCAGGTCCCAGGCGTGCTTGTAGGACATGTCCATGCCGCGGGCCGCAGCGGAGATCGAGCCGAAGGCGGCGATGTTTTCCAGCAGTTCGATCTTGCCGGGTCCGATACGTCCCTCGGGATCGAGATTGATGCGCAGACTGAGCGAAGGCATGTCGTTCTCCCACTCTGCGCATTCATGTCACGCAGGCTTCGCCTTGAAAAGCGCTATTCCCGAATGACATAACGAAATGCACCTAGGCGTGCGCTTCCGGCAGGGGCAAACCGACCGCCATGTTTGCGCGGTCGAAGCTCACCGTCTTCACCACCGCGAATACCGCCATCCCCTTTTCAAGCGCCAGCGCCTGGCGCGACTGCTCGGTGATGCGGGCAAGCACCGCCACGCCGTTGCAATCGATGCGCACATCGACGCCCGACCCGCCGTCCGGAACCAGCGAAGCAACGCGCCCCGGCAGGATGTTCAGGGCGCTTAGGCCGCGCGGCCGCTCGGTCGCGATCATTACATCACGCGCGCGGATGCGCAGACGCACCGGCGCGCCGGCGGGCATGTCGAGCCGCGGAACGCGGATCTCGCCTGCGGGAGAGCCCAGCACGGTCATGCCGAAGGTCTCGTCATGGCCGGCCACGACCGTTTCGAGCACAGCCCCGCCCTCGCCGCGCTCCCCTGCCGGCAACAGGTCGAGCCGCTGCATGATCTCCGATGTCGGCCCAGCCGCGACGACCTTGCCCTCCGACAGCATCACCACGTCGCTGGCCAGCCGCGCCACCTCGGCCAGCGCATGGCTGACATAGACGATCGGAATGCCGGCCTCGTCGCGCAGCCGCTCGATGTAGGGCAGGATCTCGGCCTTGCGGCTATCATCGAGCGAGGCGAGCGGCTCGTCCATCAAAAGCAGTCGCGGACTGGCCAGCAGCGCTCGCCCGATCGCCACGCGCTGTTTCTCGCCGCCCGAAAGTCCGGCCGGACGCCGCTCCAGCAGGGGCCTGATGCCGAGCAGGTCGACGACCGTGTCGAAATCGGCGTAGCGCTGCGCGGCCGGCGTGAACCAGCGTCCATAGCGCAGATTGCCGGCCACGCTCATATGCGGGAACAGCCGCGCGTCCTGGAAAACCATGCCGATTCGCCGCTCGTGCCGCGGCACGAAAATGCCCTTGTCCGTGTCGACCAGCACGCGCCCGTCCACCGCCACGCGCCCGCGCTGTGGCCGCATCAACCCCGCAACCACATTGATGAGCGAGGACTTGCCAGATCCCGACGGGCCGAACAGCGCCGTCAGCCGCCCGGCGCTGTTGAAACGGGCTTCGAGTGCGAAGCCACCAAGCCTGTGGCCGATATCGATCTCGACGCTCATGCCGTTTCCAGCCGCCGTCCGACACGCCGCGCCAGCACCTCTGAAGCGATGAGCGCCGCCATCGAGATGATAACGCTGATCAGCGTCAGCCGAAGCGCGCCCGCGTCGCCGCCCGGCACCTGGGTGAAAGTGTAGATCGCCGAAGGCAGCGTCTGCGTCTCGCCCGGAATGTTGGATACGAAGGTGATCGTCGCGCCGAACTCACCCATTGCCTTGGCGAAGGACAGGATGGCGCCGGCGATGATGCCGGGGAGCATCAGCGGCAATGTCACCGAGCCGAACACCCAGAGCGGGCTCGCTCCCAGCGTGCCGGCGGTCGCCTCCAGCTTGCGGTCGACGCTTTCAATGGAAAGCCGGATAGCGCGCACCATCAACGGAAAGCCCATGATGGCGCAGGCGAGCGCAGCGCCCGTCCAGCGAAAGGAAAAGACGATGCCGAAATGCTCGGCCAGGAAGGCGCCCGCCGGCCCTCGCTTGCCGAAGCTCAACAGCAACAGATAGCCGGTTACGACCGGCGGCAGGATCAGCGGCAGATGCACGAGGCCGTTGAGCAGCGTCTTGCCCCAAAAGCGCCCCCGCGCCAGCAGCATCGCAATCAGGATGCCCGGCGGCAGGCTGAACAGCATCGCCACCGTTGCCACCTTGATCGACAGGCGGACCGCATTCCATTCGTCCGGAGTGAGGTCCGTAAGCCAGTTCATGTGCGCCGTAATGCCCCTCTTGCAGGCGGACCTTACTGCGCCCCCGGCAGCACCGTGAAGCCCTGTTCTTCATAAAGCGGCTTCGCGGTGTCGGACTCGGCGCATTTCAGCCAGGCCGACGTTTCCGCGTCCCTGGCATCGGCCGTCTCGGCAACCGGATAGACGATGGGAGGATGCGATCCTTCCGGGAACGTGCCGATGACCCGGACGCCGGGTTCGGCGTGCGCGTCGGTCTGGTAGACGATGCCGAGCGCCGCCTCGCCGGTCGAAACCAGCTTGAGCGCGGCCCGCACATTCTCGGCCTGCGCCACCTTGCCCTCGACGGATGACCAGACGCCAAGCGATTCGAGGGCCGCCTTGCCGTATTTGCCGGCGGGCACGGCTTTCACGTCGCCCATGGCAAGCTTGCCGTCGCCGAGCAGGCCGGCAAGGTCGAAACCCTTTTCCAGCTTGGCTTCGGTCGTCGAATCCCTGGCCGTCGATGCCGGGGCGATCAGCACGATGGCGTTGCCGAGCAGCAGCCTCTCGGTGTCTGGCTTGGTCAACTTCTTGTCGGAGAGATATTTCATCCAGTCGAGGTCCGCCGACATGAACACATCGGCCGGCGCGCCGCTCTCGATCTGCTTGGCCAGCGCCGATGACGCCGCGTAGGAAATGGTGGCCGCTTCGCCGACTTCCGCCGCGCAGGCCTTGTTCACCGCATCGAGCGCGTCCTTGAGGCTGGCGGCGGCAAACACCGTGACCTTGCTGTCGTCGGCCTTCGCCGCCGATGACAGCGCCAGCGCTGCAGCCAATAGTCCCGCACCCGCAAGTGCCTGGATCCCGAAACCTCTGCAATCCATGAAAATTCTCCCCTTGCGAGACCCGCTCACAGCCGAGCCGAAATCCGATATATCCAGATGAATATAACAATGGAAGGGGATTCTGGACAAAATAGCCGCCATGGCCATTCAGCATGGTCGCACCACGTCTCCTCGATAGCGTTTATGAAATATAGCGAACCGAACTTGATCCGGGAGAACCAGCATGAACAGCCGGCCTATGCCGTCATCAAGGCGTCCGACGTGATGATCGGGGTGGATTGATCGCAGCGGCGCCCTCTCCGACAGGCGCCTCAGCTGCGATTGCATCTGACGTTAACAGGTTGGCCGCGGCCATGGCGAGCAGCGCACCTGCAAATTGCGCGGCCACGAACGCCGGAATGTCCAGGGGGCGAATGCCCGCGAATGTGTCGGAAAGCGCACGCGCCAGCGTCACGGCGGGATTGGCGAAGGATGTGGAGGCCGTGAACCAGTAGGCGGCGACGATATAAAGTCCCACCAGCCAGGCAATCACATCGATGCGGTAGCGCTGCGCGGCGAGGATGGTGAAAACCAGACCGAAACTGGCGACAGCTTCGGATATCCATTGGCTCATGCCCGTGCGCGCGGTGGCGGAATACTGCAGCACCGGCAGTTCGAACATCAGATGGACGACAAGTGTTCCGGCAATTGCGCCGGCGATCTGGCATACGCCGTAGACAAGCGCGACGCCGCCCGGCATCCGCCGGTGCAACGCCGTCACCAACGTAACCGCGGGATTGAAATGGGCGCCTGATATCGGACCGAGGACCGTTATCAGCACGACCAGGATAGCGCCTGTCGGCAGCGTGTTGCACAGCAGCGCCAGCGCCCTGTCGTCGGTCAGGCGGTCGGCCATGATGCCGGAGCCGACGACCGCGGCGACGAGCATGGCCGTACCGAGCGCTTCGGCCGCGAGACGCCGATGCAACTCCGGGGCCACGGTCCTCAGCCGGCCTTGGGCAGGTCTTGACCGATCTCGTCCAACCGGCGTTTCAGACCGAGCTTGTCGATCGTCTGCATCGGCAGGCTGGCGAAGACCGAGATGCGGTTGTTCAGCATTCGATACGCCTCGGCGAAGGCCAGATGCCTTTCGGCATCGGTTCCTTCGGCCGCTGCCGGATCAGGCACGCCCCAATGCGCGGTCATCGGCTGACCGGGCCAGACCGGGCAGGATTCACCGGCTGCGTCGTCGCAGACGGTGAAGACGAAATCCATTTCCGGGGCGCCGGGGACGGCGAACTCGTCCCAGGCTTTCGAGCGCGCGAAGGCCGTGTCGTAGCCAAGGCTTTCCAGTAGACGGAGGGAGAACGGATGAACCGTTCCTTTCGGATGCGATCCGGCCGAGAAGGCGCGGAACCGCCCGTCGCCGACCTTGTTCAGGATAGCCTCGGCAAGGATCGACCGCGCCGAATTGCCGGTGCAAAGGAACAGGACATTGTAGATTTTCTGGTTCATCGAAACCTCTAGCAATCACAGGCGACGGCGTTGATGACAGGCCGGCAGAGTTCAGGCGATCCGTTGCAACAATCTTCCATCAGGAAGGCGAGCAGGTCACGGAAGCCCGTCATGTCCGCCCTGTATCGTATGGTTCTGCCATCGCGTTCGGAGCGGATCAGGCCGGCATGGACAAGGATCTTCAAATGGGCTGAGGTCGTGTTCTGGACAGCGCCGAGACGGTCGGCGATTTCGCCGGCGGCAACGCCGGAAGGCCCGGCCTTCACCAGCAGGCGAAAGACATCCAGCCTCGTCTCCTGGCCAAGCGCGGCCAAAGCTCCGGTAGCGGTCTTTCTATCCATATATCCAAAATCCTAGATACAACGATCCTTGGATAGCGCGAGCCAGGCGAATTGTAAATCCGCGGCGCGATAAATTTCGGGAACGGGAAGCCTGAAACCGAAGGCCAGGCGCGGTCAGACCGCGATCGGTGCCTTGATCGTGGCGTCGGCGACATAGTTGTCGAGGCGGAAATCCTCGAAGCGGAAGGCGAACAGGTCCTTCACCTCGGGGTTGATCCACATCGTCGGCAGCGTCTTCGGCGTGCGCTTCAATTGTTCGCGCGCCTGCTCGAAATGGTTCGAATAGAGATGCGCATCGCCCAGCGTATGGACGAAATCGCCGGGCTTCAAACCTGTCACCTGCGCCACCATCATGGTCAGCAGCGCATAGGACGCGATATTGAACGGAACGCCGAGGAAGATATCGGCGGAGCGCTGGTAGAGCTGGCACGAAAGCCGCCCGTCGGCCACATAGAACTGGAACAGGCAGTGACAGGGCGGCAGCGCCATCGCCTCCACTTCCGCCGGATTCCACGCCGAGACGATCAGCCGGCGCGATTGAGGATTCCGCTTTATCTCTTTGAGAAGATTCGCGATCTGGTCGATCGTACCGCCATTGCCATCGGGCCATGAGCGCCACTGCTTGCCGTAGACCGGGCCGAGGTCGCCATTCTCGTCGGCCCATTCGTCCCAGATGGTGACGCCATTGTCGCGCAGATATTTGACGTTGGTGTCCCCGGCCAGGAACCACAGCAGTTCGTGGATGATCGACTTCAGATGCAGCTTCTTGGTCGTCGTGACCGGAAAACCGCGCGAGAGGTCGAACCGCATCTGATAGCCGAACACCGAGCGCGTGCCCGTGCCGGTGCGGTCGCCACGGTCCGCGCCATAGTCGAGCACATGCTGGAGAAGATCGAGATATTGGCGCATCGCATTCGCCCTGATTCGCTGCTGCCCCATCATAGCGGAGGCGCAGCCGGCCCGACACCGGAAAGCAAGGCCGCCGAGGGTTGCGCCCGCTATCCCCAGCAGCGTGACAAGCGGGGACAGCGGAACAACGGCAAAAGCCGGCGCGGGTTGCGCCGGCTTGATCCGACGAGCGGCAATAACTCCTAGAGCGAGCCGAGTTTGCCGAGTTCCTTGGCGACGAGATAGTAGAAGGTCACGCGGCCCTTCGAGCTGTCGGCTGCCATCGCCTTCGCGACCTTGGCCACGGCGGCTTCCGCCTTGGCTGCATCGACGCCCAGCTTCTTTACGCCCCAATTGTCGCGGACGCGGTCGAGTTCCTTCTGGTCGGTTGCCGAAACCAGCGAGGAGTCGCGGTTGCGGAGCGCGATACCGAGATGCTTCACGATCTTGTCGACGGTCGCGGCATCGGCGGCGGCATCGTACTTCTTCACGTCTGCGAGATAATCGGCCATTTCATTCCCCTCTCGGAGTCATCGTTCAGTCGGCGCAATCCGGCCCTGGGGCCGCGCGCTGGATCGGAATCTCCTCACCAAGTGGACATTCCAAGCATCGCAAATGCAAGTCAACCCTGCGTGGCACATGCGCCGGGAGGCCCCACGGTTTTGAAGAGATTTTTACAGCCTTTTATTTTCCCGCGCCGGCCCCTATATTCGGCGGGTCGGCTTGACCGACTATGGCGATAAATGGGCGATGTAATAAGCCGTTCGGACCCGGGGGCGGTACCCGGCGCCTCCACCAAAAACCGCTGCTGGTGTCAGCGGCTTTTGCTGGGGGCGAAATAGGATCGACGAAGGTGTAAAGATCGTACTTTTGCCCGGCATTGTACCACCGTTATCGGGCTAAACTTGTAGTTGCAAACGACAACTATGCTGAGGCACGTCTCGCTGCTTAATGCGGCGCGATAGTCTCGAATCAAGTCCTAGGGGTTAGCACTTCTAGGCGGGGTCCGGAGGCACCTGGCAACAGAAGCCTCCACTTCCTTTTCCGGCCTTCACGGGCTTGTTCTGGCGTCATTTCCGCGTTTCGGTTTTACTGCTTTGGCCCGTGTCCGCGCCGACAGGGTCATTGGCGTCATCGCTCCAGCGCCAGGCCGTGTCCGTCGCGGTAGAGCGCGGCGAATTCGCCGGTGCCCTGAGCCAGCATTTCAGCCGGCGTTCCGTCATCAACGATACGCCCGTCCGCGACGACAAGCACGCGATCGGCGATCTCCACGGTCGACAGACGATGGGCGATGACCAGCGCCGTGCGGCCAGCCAGTAGCGCCCGCAGCGCCTTCTGCATCGTCCGTTCGGTTGGAATATCGAGCGCGGACGTAGCTTCATCGAGGATGAGCACCGCGGGATTGGCGAGGAACGCCCGCGCAAAGGCGACCATCTGGCGCTGCCCTGCGGACAGCCTTGTGCCGCGCTTGCGCACATCGGTCTGGTAGCCGCCGGGCAAAGCACGGATGAACGCATCAGCGCCAACCGCTGTCGCCGCGGCCTCGATCTCGGCCATCGTCGCCCCCGGTTTGGCGATACGGATATTGTCAGCCACGGAGCCCGCGAACAGAAAGCCATCCTGGGTCAGCATGACAACCGCGCCGCGCAGGTCGCGGTCTCTCAGATGACGCAGATCGACGCCGTCGAGCAGGATGCGTCCAGCCGTCGGGTCGTAGAACCGGGCGATTAGCTTGGCTATAGTCGACTTGCCGGCCCCGGTGGCGCCGAGCATGGCAACCAGTTGGCCAGGTTCGAGGCGAAGGTTCATGTCGCGAATGGCAGGCGCGCTTTCGGACAATCCGGATGTGGCGGCATGATAGCCGAACCGCACGCGTTCGAATACCACCTCGCCACGAACCGGGCTCGGCAGGGCGACTGGATGCCGTGGTTCGGCAACGCTGGACTCCTGTTCTAGTACTTCGGCCAACTTTGCCAGAGCCGTGAGTGCTGACTGCAGGGCATCCAGAATGAATGTGAGTGAAGTGAGCGGCGAAACAAGCTGGCTGATATAGAGTGTAAATGCAGCAAGAACGCCAATTTCGAGGACGCCATTGGCAACCGCCGAGCCGCCGACCATGATGACGGCGAGCGTTACAAAACTGAAGGTCAGTTCGAGAGTCGTCCAGAATGCGCCACGCACAGCCTGTATCTGGCGTCCAGATGTTCTTGCCCGCTCAATCAGGGGAGCAAACATCTCGTCGTGGCGTTTTTGCCGTCGAAATGCATGCGCTGTGCGCGCGCCATTGAGCGACTCGACCACTTGCACCGTCGCTTCGGCGATAGCTGCGCGATTGTTGACAAAGGCTTCGCTAAGCCGCCGCGCCATCCAAACCAGGAAAAAGGCGAGCGGCGCCAGCACCGCAAGGGTGATTGCCGCCAGCCACGCATCGAGCAACAGCATTGCACTAACCGTCATCAATACGCCGAGCCCAGCTTGCACCAGGGCGGCAAGGGTAACCCCGAACAAGGTATTGACGGACTCAACGTCGGTGGTCAGGCGGACAATGACCCGGCCAGAACTGAAGCGGTCGTGAAAGTCGATGGGCAGCCGTTGAATTTTCGCAAACAGCTCCGTCCTGAGGTCGAACACGACCAATTGGCCAAACGCCCCCGTGAGTTGCCGCCAGAGCAAACTGAGAGGCGCTATTGCGACCGCGCAAACCATGATGGCGGCGGTTATGCCAGCCAGCGGCCAGTAGTCGGAGGCCTGCGCGGCCGGGATCCCTGTGTCGATCGCCAGACTGACCAACCACGGCGTCGCCGCGACCAGGACCGTCTGCACAATGGCAAGAACGAAAAGAACGATGATCCGATACAGCCTGGGCCTTGCAAGCCGCCACAGAAGGCGGCGTGCAAGCCGGGGCGAACCGCCTGTCCTCTCGTCAGTCAGCATCAGCGATCTCCGCCGCTGGCCGGGCGTCCGTAGCGGCGATGAGAACCCGCCGATAGGCGGCCGAATTTGCCAGCAGTTCGTCATGCGTGCCGACGGCAACGATCCGGCCCTCCTCGAGCAGCGCCACGCGATCGGCGAGCATGGCCGTCGATGGACGACGGGCAACGAAAAGGGTGGTGACGCCCTTGAAGGCCTGGCGAAAAGCCCGCTCCAGCGCTTCTTCGGTGCGCACGTCCAGAGCGGACATCGGATCGTCGAGCACCAGCACACGAGGCCGGCCGAGCAAGGCCCTGGCCAGCGCGAGGCGCTGGCGTTGGCCGCCCGACAGCGTCAAGCCACGCTCGCCAACCACCGTGTCGAGGCCGTTCGGCAGGTCGGCGACAAATCCCGACTGCGTGACGGCAAGCACCGTCGCGATGTCATCGTCTTTGATCCCTTCGCGACCCAACGTCAGATTCTCGCGCACGCTGACGGAAAACAACAATGCATCCTCGAAGGCCATGCCGACAGCCCGGCGCAACGCGTCGATTTCGACATCGCGGACATCGACGCCACCGACGAGTACCCTTCCGCCAGTAACGTCAGCCAGGCGCCCGACGAGATTGGCGAGAGCGCTTTTGCCCGAACCTGTCGACCCGACAATTGCAATCGTCTCTCCAGCGCGGATAGTGAGATCGACCCCGGCGAGTACCTCAGCTCCTGTGCCGGGATAGCTGAAAGACACGTTTTCGAAGCGGACATCCAATGCTCCCGACGCCGGCAGCATCCGGGGCACTGCCGGATCGGCGATGTCCGATTGGGTATCGAGCAAATCAGCGACCCGCGTCATCGCATTCATCGACAACTGAAATTGGAAGAGCGTATTGCCCATCAAGTTTACGGGGCCGAGAACGCGAAAATAGAAGGTCGTGAAAGCGACGAATGCACCGACGGACACGGTTCCCTGGGCCACGGAAATGCTGCCGCCTCCGATAACCACCGCCAATAGCGCGATGGGATATCCGGCAAGAATGGCCGACACTATCGAGTTCAGCCGGATTTTTTCGATTTCGGCATTGCGCGATCGGCGCGCGGCAAGATCGAAACGATCGGTCATGAACGAACCGCCGCCAAGCGCCTTCAGCACCCGTATGGCTAACGCCGATTCTTCAACGGACGTCGCCAATGCCGCGTCGCTCTCTCTTGCCTCGTCGGCCGCTCTATAGAAAAGCTTTTGAAAAATAACGGTGGCAAAGCCAAGTGGCACCAGTCCGATCACAACCACCAAGCCAAGCACCGGATGGATAAGGATCAGCATTGCGGCTGTGAGAACAAGCGCTGTCGCGGCGGATGCCAGTTGCGGCAGAATTTGATGCAATCCGACAGCGATTTGACCTACATCGCCGATCAGATGTGACAGGGCTACCCCGCTGCCATGGCGATCATGGTACAAGGGAGAAAGCCGTTGCACGTGATGATATAAATCGCGGCGGAGGGCCATCTCCAGATTGATGATGGCCGGCGGCGGAAAAAACCTCAGCACGAAAAACAACGTTTGCGCCACAGCCAGCAAGAGCAGGATGCCGCCATATGACCAAAGGCCAGCATGGTCGCCTTTGGCGATGGGACCATCGATCATGCCGGCAACAACGAAAGGGATTATCGTTCGAATGACCAAAGCCATGACGTCCGCCGTGGGCATCAGCGCCAACGCCCACCAATAGGGGCGCCACCACGGCCAAAGCCGTAAGAATACGCGCGCCCGGGACGGCTGGTTGGACGGATTGTCAGGAGGCACGGTCAGCGAGCTCATGGAGAGTCTTTTACAAAGTCGTCGACTTAGGCTGGTTCAATCATGGCAACCTCACCGAGTTCCCGGAAAACGGCGTGATCCTCTTGAAGGCCACAAGAGGGACAAATTGCTGCGATTAGTCGCTTGAGAAGGTAAGTAGCGTGTTGCGGATCATTTGTCGTGTCCTCAAGAGCACACTCTTGCTCCAGTGAGCCGGCCCGGGGTTTCAGCAGGCCATTTGTTTTGAGTTCGAACGCAATTCACGCGCCGCATGGCCGCAAGCAACCCGCGTAGGCTGCCTCGACAATCCTGCGTGGCATGACTATGGACGAACAAGGCGCTAAACCCGGGAAACTGGATTTTTGATCCCGCGCACGACCGACACGTCGGTCCCATTTCAACTTCCCGACAACAAGAGAGATTCATGAACCAATCACTAAGCCCCGCCTTGCGTGACGTTCTCATTGGTCTGGCGCGCTTCGACAAGTCGCGTGACACGGAGGTGCGTTCCGCTCTGCACGGCCTGGAACCGGCCGACTGGGGACGATTGTTCGAACTGGCCGGCACCCATCGGGTGCTCGCAAACTTGAGTCGGATCGTAGCCGACATGGCCGACGCTCCTGCGCCCTCGAAGTACCTGGCTCGCCTGCTTCTCATGATGCTTAAGCAGCATGCGGCCATGCGGCGGTGGGAGTCGCAAACGACGGTCGCGGCACTACGGGCCGAAGGAATTAATCCTGTTGTGCTCAAGGGCTATGTGCTCGGCACGGAGTGCTATCCCGAGTTCTACTTGCGCGAGACGGTCGATCTTGACCTTTTGATTGAACGGGATCTCCTCGATCGGGCCGGGGCGGCCCTGGAATCGCAAGGCTTCACTCGTTCGCAGTTTGTGCCGGCCACCGGCGAGCTTGAGTCGCTTTCCGACGCCCGGATTGAGGGGTATCGGAACGAGCTGCAACACCTGGGAGAGTTCACGCGGCTCTCTGAGACAGGGGCGGCGCTCACGATTGACTTGCACTTCCGTCTCTCTACCGTTTTCGACCACCAGGAACCCGACACCCAATTGTTCCTCGTGAACACCGTAGACTATCCCGACGGCGGCTACCGGAAGCTCATGCCGGAATTGTTCGTCGCGCACCTCGCCTATCACGCCTGGTGGGACACGCAGGCGCTGACCAATGTGCGTAAGGGATTCGACCTGAGGCTCTTTCAGTACTCCGATATCCTGCTTGCCTTCCAGACTTGGGGCCTCAAGTGCGAGCCCGTTCTGGAGTGGGCACGCCGGGCAAACGTGTTCGAAGCCACGAATTGGGCGCTGTGGATGACGAGCGAGCTCTTTGGAGGTCTCGAAGGGGACGGCGCGCTGGACCGCGAACTCGCATCTCAGGTCGACAGCAGATTTACGGATCGTTGGCTTCAGCGCGGCACCGACACTCCGATTGGCCAGTGGGACAGACCCGGTCCGAGTCGGATCTTTGATATGCATCGGGGCGCACAGGCAACGGCGATGATCGTTGAGTGGCTCGACCGGCACACCAAACGCGGGGACGTGCTCACCTGGGTTGAACGCAACTAGCAATGAGAATCCCGTTCTCAGTCCTGGAGCACGAAGCTGGTCGGGTTGCAGCCTGATCTGGTGCGTATTGATTGGCTTTTCGGGTAGCCTTGAGAGCGGTTCCCGAGCATCAGGATTCGTTGCGGGTCTCGACGGTCCCGCAGTGATGCGTCAGCCGGGCGGGCAGTGCCATCGTCATCTCGGCGTCACCGAAGAGGTCAGGCCGCTGGCCGACGACAAGCAACGCAGGACCGATACCGCACCCGCAACGGGCGTCCCGCGGACCAGGCAAGGACATGTCACGTCCGGCGGCAGAAGGTGCGGCTTATCTGCAAGCCTCCCCTTCTCCCTCCCACCGAATCGCTGTTCCCGATCACTTTTGACGATCGATTTCCGGTCGTCTTTCCTATAATTCCTGGTTACGTGGCAATATCGGCCGACCGGCGAAGCGAGGGCTTTGCAGACGGCCCGGTATGAACTCTATTCCAGGCTGGCGAACGATCTGCCATCCTACTGGAAAGCGTACAGGGCAGGATTAGAGTGAGCGACCGGCGCAATATCGGAAGGTTCGACTACGTCATCGTCGGCGCGGGATCGGCCGGCTGCGTGCTGGCGAACCGCCTGAGCGCCGATCCGGCCAAGCGCGTCCTCCTGCTGGAGGCGGGCGGATCGGACAATTATCACTGGATCCACATTCCAGTCGGCTATCTCTACTGCATGGGCAACCCCCGCACCGACTGGGGTTATTCCACAGTCAGCGAGCCGGGCCTCAATGGCAGGTCCCTCGCCTATCCGCGTGGCAAGGTGATCGGCGGCTGCTCGTCCATCAATGGCATGATCTACATGCGCGGCCAGGCCGCCGACTACGACCAATGGCGCCAGCTCGGCAACCCCGGCTGGGGTTGGGACGATGTCCTGCCCCTCTTCGTCAAATCGGAGAACCACCATAGCCTCGACGGCCCCTTTCACGGCCAGGGCGGCGAGCTGCGCGTCGAAAAGCAGCGCCTGTCGTGGCCGATACTCGACGCCGTGCGCGAGGCCGCCGAAGAGCTTGGCGTGCCGCGGGTCGATGACTTCAACGCCGGCGACAATTTCGGCTCTTCCTATTTCGAGGTGAACCAGAAATCCGGCTTCCGCTTCAATGCCGCGCGGGCTTTCCTCAAACCAGTCCGCCACCGCAAAAACCTGACCGTCCTGACTTTCGCCCAGGCCGAACGCATCGTTCTGGATGGCCGGAAAGTCACGGGTCTCGATCTGCGCGTAAAGGGGCAGCCTGCTTATATCGACGTCGCCGGTGAACTGATCCTGTCGGCCGGGGCGATCGGCACGCCGCAATTGCTGCAGTTGTCGGGCATCGGTCCGGGCGCCCTGTTGCAGGCGCACGATATTCCGGTCCTGCACGACCTGCCCGGCGTCGGCGAAAACCTGCAGGATCATTTGCAGATCCGCACCGCCTTCAGGATATCGGGCGCGACGACGCTCAACGAGCGCCAGGCCAGGTTTTCAGGCAAGGCGCGCATCGCCCTCGAATATGCCTTGCGCCGCACCGGGCCGATGGCGATGGCACCGAGCCAGCTCGGCATCTTCATGCGATCCGACCAGCGTTTCGCCACGCCCAACATCGAATTCCACGTCCAGCCGCTGTCGCTGGAGCGCTTCGGCGAGCCGCTGCACAGTTTTCCGGCGATCACCGTCTCTGTCTGCAATTTGCGGCCGCAATCGCGCGGGCATGTGCGCATCGACTCTCCGGATTTCCTGCGACATCCGGAGATCGCGCCAAACTATCTGTCCACCGACGCCGACCGCGACATCGCCGCAACGTCCATCACCATTGCCCGCAACCTGATGCGGACGCGGCGGATGCAGGCCTTCAAACCCGAGGAATTCAAACCCGGCATCGAAATCCAGAAACCCGAGGACCTCGCCAAAGCCGCCGGCGACATCGCCACGACCATCTTTCACCCGGTCGGCACGGCGAAGATGGGCACCGACGATATGGCTGTCGTTGATCCGCAACTCAGGGTTTATGGCATCGATGGCCTGCGCGTCGCCGATTGCTCGATCATGCCGACCATCGTGTCGGGCAACACCCACGCGCCTGCGGTGATGATCGGCGAAAAAGCGGCGCAGATGCTCGCCTGACAGCTGGCCGCGAACGGCTGCCGCAATTCCTCCCCGTCGCCTCCCCTGTCATCCCCAAGGAACAGCCATGCCCAGCCATAGCGATGCTTTTTTCGTTCTCACCGGCGGACCGGGCTCCGGCAAGACAAGCCTGATCGAAGCGCTGCACGCCCGCGGCTTTCGCACCGCGCCGGAGGCCGGACGCGGCATCATCCGCGACCAGATGGAGATCGGCGGCAGCGCGCTGCCCTGGCAGGATCCGGCTCTGTTCGCCGAACTGATGCTGGCGTGGGAACTGCGCTCCTGGCGGGAGGCTCACGCCGCAGCCGGGCCGGTGGTCTTCGACCGAGGCGTGCCGGACACGCTGGGCTATCTGCGCCTGACCGCCCTGCCCGTGCCGGTGCATATGCGCGAGGCGGCAAAGCGTTTCCGTTACAATCGCCGCGTCTTCATCGCGCCGCCTTGGCCGGAAATCTTCACGCAGGACAGCGAGCGGCGCCAGACATTGGACGAAGCCTGGCGCACCCATGACGCCATGGTCGAAATCTATGCCGAACTGGATTACGAACTCGTCGCTCTGCCGCTGGCCTCAGTGGAAGAGCGCGCCGACTTCGTCACGGAACAAATCAGACAGGATTAAAGAGAGGCGAGAAGTCGGCATTGCACGCAAGCGGCGGCGTCAACGCCACCAGGAGCCATGCGGCAGCTCGACATCGCGCTGCGCCCGGCCCAGCGCATCGATGAGCCGCGCCCTGCCCAGCGGAATGCAGTAGGCCGGCTTCGCCCGCTCGAACCGCCAGCTTTCCTGAAGTCCGCCGGTATCGACCGTGTCGAAGCCGAACTGTTCGTGAAGATCGGCGACGACGCGCTTCGAGGCGACATCGTTGCCGGCTATGGGGAGCGCCCGGCGGCCCGAACCCGCCGTCAGCGGAACATTTCCCGGATTGGCGAGGTCGGCGGCGAGGATGGCGTTAAAGGCCTTCACCACCCGGGCGCCGGAAAAATGTTCGGCGACCATCTGGCTCGTCGTCTTCTTTCGCTCGTCCAGCGCGGCAATTCGCCCGTCGCGGTCTGGATAATAGTTGTTGGTGTCGATAAGGACCTTGCCGGCCATGGGTTCCGGCTCGACCGAGAACACCTTGGCGAAGGGAATGGTGACCACCACAACATCGCCGAAGCCGATGGCGTCATGGCTCGCACCCGCCTCGCAGCCTATCGAAGCCGCCGTCTCGGCCAGCGTTTCGGGCCCGCGCGAATTGCTGAGCATCACCGCGTGGCCTTTGGTGCTGGCCAGCCTGGCAAGCGCCTGCCCGATATTGCCCGCCCCGACGATGCCGATTTTCATGGGATCATTCCGCATTATTGTCTTCCGCCCACGCGCAACGCAGGCGGAAGGGAGTCAAGACCAGCACCGGAAGACGGCGTTCACTCGGCCGGCGCTTCAATCACCTGCCGGGCACGGCCAAGCGTGAACTGCGCCACGGTGAACGATATGATTGCGCAGATCGCGATGCCGGCCACCATTGGCACCGGCGTGCCATCGAAGAAGGCTCCCGACACGCCCATGGCCAGCGCGCCGATGGCGAACTGCAGCGTGCCGAGCAGCGCCGAGGCGGTGCCGGCGATGGCGCCGTGGTCATCCATGGCCAGCACCGAAGTCGAGGGGATGACCAGGCCGACGAAGCCGTAGCCGACGAACAGCAGTGCCGCCAGCACAGCCAGGCTGTCGATGCCCGACGCCATCAGCGCGAACAGCACGATCATCGTGGCGGCGTAGCCGGACACTGCGACGCGCACCACCCGGGCCAGCCCATACTTCTCGGCGAACTTGCCGGTGAGCTGCGACATGGCGAAGAACGACACCGCGTTGATCGAGAAGAACACGCTGTAGGCCTGCGGCGACAGCCCGTAATGATCGATCAGGATGAAGGACGAACTCGACAGATAGACGAAGAAGCTCGAGATCGCGAAGCCGCTGATCGCTGCGAGGCCGAGGAACTTGCGATCACGCAACAGGAAGGCGTAGGCCGAAAGCGCGATGCCCAGCGAACTGCCGACACGGTCTTTCGGCAGCCGCGTTTCCTTGATCGAGGTCGAGAGCAGCACCACCGCCAGCAGCGCCGCAATCGTCACCGCCCAGAACACGCCGCGCCAGCCGAACGCCTCGATGATGAAGGAACCGGTCAGCGGCGCCAGGATCGGTGAGATCGAGAACACCAGCATCAAGAGCGACATCAGCTTCGCCGCTTCCGTGCCGGTATGCAGGTCGCGCACCACGGCGCGCGGGATCGCCATGCCGGCGCAGGCGCCAAGGCCCTGGAAGAACCGGAACGCGACCAGCCATTCGATCGACGGCGCCAGCGCCGCGCCGATGCCGCCTGCCATGAACAGCGCCAGCCCGAAATAAAGCGGCGGCTTGCGGCCGACCATGTCGGAGATCGGACCAACAACGATCTGGCCGAGACCCATCGACAGGAAGAAGATAAGCAGGCTCCACTGTACGGCCGAAGTCGACGCATCGAGATCCTGGCCGATGGACGGCAGCGCCGGCAGGTACATATCGATGGCAAAGGGGCCGATGGCCGACAAAAGGCCGAGCACAACCGCGAGGCGGAGATAATTGGTAGGCATGACAATGGCTTCTTTCAGTCTGGTTCAGCCGGCGGGCGGCATAACCCAAGGACGTTCCATCCCTGACGATTCCGACTCGTGCGAGCCGCAATCCATATTTTGATTGACCAATTTTTTAGACACACTTGTCCAATTCGTCAATCACCTGTATATATTTTTTCATGAAAGCACACGCCTCTCCTGACACTTTCCCGCCACGCGGCCATACAGCCAAGCGCGTCTCCATCATTGATGCAGCCGGCGCGGTGTTCTGCCGGGAGGGCTTCGCAGGAGCCAATATCGACCTGATCGCGGTCGAAGCCGGCGTATCGCGGCAGACCGTATATAATCATCACGGCGACAAGGAAAACCTCTTCGTGGCGGTGGTGCGCGACCTGTCGGAACAGTCCAACGCCGGCGTGTTTGCCACGCTCGCCACCTTCCCCGATCACCCGAAGGACCTCGAGGCCGACCTCGCCGCCTTCGCGGTGCGGCTCAATTGCAACTGCCTCTGCAACCGCGAGGGCAAATTCCTGCGCAAGCTCATCCAGGCTGAGGGCGAGCGCTACCCTGAATTGTTCGCCGAGTGGCGCGACGAGGGCTCGACGAAAATCTGGTCCGCTCTTGCTGCCCGCTTCGCCCGTCTCGCCTATGCAGGGTTCCTCGACATCGACGACCCGGACCTGACGGCGCGGCAGTTCCTGGCCCTCGTCAATGCCGAATTGCAGACCAAGTTCATGTTCGGCCAGACACCGACGGAAGCCGAAATTCGCAAGGCCGCGGCCAATGCCGTGCGTACCTTCCTCCGCGCTTTCGGCAAGCAGCCGGCAAAAGCCAGACGGCGTGAAACCATCGAAGCATAGGGTCAGGACCTGTTAGTCCTGTCGCGGACGACTGTTTGTCCGACCGAATTTTCCGATCAATTTCTGTATCGGCCCCTGCCTATCGTCCGGCGGGGCCTTATATCCAGTTTACGAGGCCGCGAAGCTTGATTACAGCTATGCGGGCGATTCAAAGGACCCAGACCGCCGCATGGCCGACGACCACATCCGATACGACATCCTTACCCAGGAAGCCCTGCGCGGCGTCATGCGCAAGGTCCTGGCCGAGGTTGCGCGCACCGGTCTGCCCGGCAATCACCACTTCTTCATCACCTTCCTGACCAACGCGCCCGGCGTGCGGATATCCACCCGGCTGCGCGAGCGCTACCCGGAACAGATGACGATTGTCATCCAGTTCCAGTATTGGGACCTGAAGGTGTCGGACACCGGTTTCGAGATCGGCCTGTCCTTCTCGGACGTGCCCGAGAAGCTTGAAATCCCGTTCTCCGCCGTGCGCGGCTTCTACGATCCCTCGGTCAATTTCGAGGTCGAGTTCGACGTCCGGACCGAAGCCCCCATTGCGGCGACGGCGGAAAATGTCGAAACCGGCCCCGTCGCAATCCCGACGGAGAAAAAGCCGGAAAGCAAGAAGGCCGCCGATGCGGCCAAGACGGCCGCGGCCGCGGCGGCAGCCGATCCGTCCGGCAAAGGCGCCGACGTCGTGTCGCTCGACGCCTTCCGCAAGAAATAAGCTTCAGCACGGCCATGGCCGAAATCGTCAACCTCCGCCAGGCCCGCAAACGCAAGGCGCGCGCCGACAAGGAGCGCACGGCCGAGCAGAACCGCCTCCAGCACGGGCGCACGACGTCCGATCAGGTGCAGCGACGGCTGGCCAGCGAAAAGGCCAACCGCTTGCTCGACGGCCACCGGTTGGAGCCCCATCCTCCTTCGGAGGACGAGTGAAACCGTGAGCGCGGTCGAGAAGCGATCCGTCAGCATACGCGGGCACCGCACCAGCTACTCGCTGGAAAAGCCGTTCAACGACGAACTCATTGCTCTCGCCGCCGCACGGAACGTGACGCTGGCGGCATTGATTGCCGAGATCGACGAAGGCAGACCCCGCGAAAGCAATTTGTCGTCAGCGCTGCGGATTTATGTCCTCGAGCAGGTCAAGTCCGCCCGCCGCTGATATAGCCTGCGTCCGCAAAGGCTCGCGAACAACACCCGATCATCAGGCATCCTGGCTATCCGCATACGAATGACAGCCCAAAATCATTGAGTGTCGAACACGTCTCCCAGCGGCGACGCGTCCGGCTGGCGCAGCGGTGTTGGCTGTGGCGCCGGGGATGGCACCGGTGTCCGTTCCGCAGGAGGCGCGGGCTGGGGAGCCGGCTGAGACGCCGGGCTGCTGGCCTTGCGTTCCGCCTCCTGCCTGGCCTTTTCCTCCGACGCGATGCGCTGCGCTTCCTCGGCCTTGCGCTCGATTTCCTCGGCGACGGCTTTTTCAGCCGCCTTGCGTCCGGCTTCCTCGGCCGCAGCTTTTTCAGCGGCTTTCACCTTCTCTGCGTCCGCCGCCGCCTTCGCTTCGGCATCGGCCTTCGCCCTGGCGGCTTCTTCCGCGGCCTTTCTGTCTTCCTCGGCCTTGCGGGCCGCTTCCTCCTGCTGGCGGCGCAGTTCCGCGGCCGCACGCGTGCGTTCATCCTGCAGCGCAGCGTAATAGCGGACCTCGCGGCGCAGCCGTTGCTTTTCCAGCAATGAGGCCTGCATCGCCTCGACGCGTCGCTGCTCCTTCTCCAGCGCGCGCTGCGTCAGGAATTGCGCCAGCGGCGCACTGTCGAATGTCCGCACCGTCGCGCCAGGCGCACCGTCGAGACTGAAGTTCACGATCGGCTCCGAACCGACCAGCGCCTCGTCGCCCGGCCGGTAGGCGATCGCGCCGCGCGCCGCGACGGTGCCGGCGTTCAGGTCGGCGCTCAGATCGGCGCTCAGCGTCGCCGCCGGGTTTTCGAAGGTGACGGGCGGCGCCCGCAGCGTCCCGTTGGCAAGCGTGAAGGCGATGTCGGTATCGGCGGCGCCGAAACTGCCGGCTGCCGCCAGCGGCGGCGCAAAAGCGGCGGTTTTCCCGGCATCGATGTCGCGCCCGATGGCGTCGGCCTGCGTGATGAAAGCCGGAAACGCCTGCGGATTGACGTTGGCGATCGTCAGCCCCTTCAGCGAGACCGTCCCCGAGCCGGAAAGCGATGCGATCATCGCATCCACCGACTTGCCGCTGGTGGAAACCGTCGTCGTGAGCCCCGCCGCTCCGGTTAGGCCGGCATCGGGCAGCATCATCGTCAGGTCCGTGCCGGAAAGCGTCGCCTGGCCGGTGAAAAGGCCGGTGCCGCCATTGTTCTTCAGCTCGAACAGTCCGGCCAACTCGCCACCGAACAGTTTGCCCTTGATGTTCGAGACCGAAAGCGCCTCGTCGCCCAGTTTGAAAGCCATTGTCGCATCGTAGACCGTGGCGAAGGCGCCGGCCGCCAGCGCGCCGGTGCGGATGTCCAGGTCGGCGGTAAAGGGGGCGTTCGACTTTCCGGAGAAAGGAGCAACCGGCCAGCCCTCGGCGACGCTTTCCAAGGCGGTGCTGCCGAAAAGCATGGTCGCCACCGGTTCAAGATCCAGTTCGTCCAGTTCCAGCGCACCGGCCAGATGCGGCCGCCCGTCCTTGATCTCGGCATTGATGTCGCCCGCGACCGCCGCCTCGTTGATCGTTCCGTTGAGCCCGCTCAGCACCAGCAGGCCGCTGCCATAATCGGCGTCGGCGGCCAAGGTCGTGCCCATGCCAGCGCCCATGCCGGGCAGCGCGATGCCGGTCGTCATCAGCCACGGTTCGAGGTCGGCGGCGTCGAGGCTGGCCCTGCCCCTCGCAACGGCGCCCTGCTGACCATTCGCCACTGTTCCATTGAAGGTGAAGCTGAAATCATTGCCGGAAAGCCCGAACTGGGTGGAAAGACCGTCGCGCAACGTTCCCTTGGCGGACAGGTCGGTGCTGCCCTCGCCCGCCACCCCGAGCGGCAGAACCGGGACGCCGTAAAGCGCCAGCAGCGCGGTCGCGTCGTCATTCTTGGCGTTGAACGTCACGGTGAGTGGCGCATTCGCCAGATCGTCCGGCCTGCCCTGTCCCGAGAGCGAGGCGGAAAAGGCCGAGCCGCCGGCGCTGCCATGCGACGACAGCGCCACGCCGATGCTGCCATCGCCAGTGCCGGCCATGCTGGCGACCAGATCGACCTGCGCTTCATTGAACAGGCCCGGATAAGCCCTTGCGCGCGCCGCGAGCCCCTTCACGACCGCATTGCCCGGATAATGCCGCGCCGCCGCATCGATCAGCGGCGCAAGATCCAGCGACACGACCGATGCATCGATATTGCCGGTCGGATTGGCTGGGAAATCCTCGATGCGTCCGGTGGCGCTTATGGCCGCGCCTGCGAGCCCGTCGACCGAAAGCCGATCGATTTCCAGCGTGCCGGCGCGCAGCCGCAGCGCCGTGTCGATCCTGTCGGCGGTCAGGCCGGCGGCGGTGACGGGCCCGGCCTTGATCTGGAAATCGAGATCGCGGTCGGCAAAGCGGTTGGCGCCCTTGTCGGAAACGAAAAGCGAGACGAACGCCGTCAGCCCCTCGACGTCCAGTTCATCGCCGTCCAGCTTCATCTGCACCGAAGGCCGAGCGTTTTCCGGTTGGGCGGAATCGATCGAGCCGTGGAATCTGGCTTTGCCAAGGATCAGTTCGAGATCGCTGAAGGTCTGGCGCGCGTCGGTCATGTCGACGTTCGCCTTGAAGCCGGCGGCCGGAAGACGGCGGATCGCCTCATCGATATCCTTTGAAAGCCAGGCTGCGAAACCGGAAGGCTGCGCCACGGCAAGCAGCAGCGAACCCTTGAAGCCCAGCCGGCCGGCGACGCTCACCGCCCCGCTTGCCTCGAGTTTCGTGCGGCCGGGCAAGGTCGCAGCCAGCGATTTGACGGTCCACCCGGTTGGCGCGGGCTCTGCCGAAAGCCTGACATCGCGGATTGTCGTGTCGCCCGCCACCACCGCCGGCAGCTTCACTTCGACCGTGCCTGGAATCGTCGGCTTAGGCAGGTCGAGCAGCGCGGTTTCAAGCCCCGACACGCGTTGCGCCAGCGTCAGCGCGGCCTTGGTATCGGCGCCGACCGCCTCATCGAACTGCACCTGGGCGCCGCTGGCCTCGACGGCGAAGCGCGGAGCCGGCCCGAGATCGACCGACGCCTTTCCGTCCGCCGTGTAGGGATTGTTCAGCGGACCGGTTTCGAAACGGAAAGCGTCGACCGTCAGCTTGCGATGATCGAGTTGGAACTTGCCGTTCAACCTGTATCCGGGTTCCGCCTTGCCCGCGCTGACCTTGACCGGCTCGCCGTCGCTGCCGCGCAGTTGCGCAGTGTTCTTGTCGTCGCCGGCGATCCTGAACTGTCCTGAATAATCCGCCCCGCCCTTGTCGATGCGGGCGGTGCCGTCAGTCTCGACGGTCAGCGGATAGGCGTCGGGGTCGGCCCTGACACGGACCCTGAGCGCGCCGGTCTCATCCACTCTTCCCGTCGCCACGGCAATTTTCGTCCGCATGCCGTCGATGCGCAGCGACCCGTCCAGCCGCCAGGGACCGGCCAGCGATTTGGCCGAGATCGTGCTGTTGATCTCCGACAGCAGGTGTTTGCGCGCTCCGGACTCATGCAGAATCGTCACCTGTCCTTCGGTGACGGTGAGCTTTTCAATGGCGACGTGGCCGGCATCGAAGGGCGAGGAGGGGCGGATCGCCCAGTCGACGCCACCGTCCGCGGCGATATCCACCGTCGCCCTCGGCCGCACCAGCCGCATGTCGTAGATCAGCACTTCGCCGCGCAGGAAAGGCGCCAGCTCGGCGTCCATTGAAAAGGTTTCCACGGTCATGGCCGGCTGCCCGTCAGGGCCGCCCGCGACCGACACGTCGCTGAACGTCACCGATGGAAACGGCAGCAGCCTCGCCGTTGCGTCGCCCTTCACCGTTACCTTGCGGCCGAGTATGGCGCTCGCCTCGCGCTCGAAATCGGCCCGGTAGCCAGTCCAGTCGATAAAGGGAGGCGCCACCAGCGCCGCAAGCAGCACCAGCACGAAAAGACCGCCGAATATAACAAACAGGCGAGCGAGCATCACCCCGACATATTTTTAGGAACCCAACGCACTCTAGCCGCATTGGCGTGTCGATAAAGTGGCAATTCGTTAAGCCTGCCCTTTTCCAGGCTGCGGAGCGAAACACTGGGTGTCTTGCGCGCGTTATCGACTTTGCATAGGATTTTCCTGCGGGAGAAAGGTGAAGACATGCTGAGGTTTATTGCTGTTTTCTTCGTTGCATTCGCAGGCTGGGGATTGTCGCCTGCCGCGGCTCAGGGGCGAGCCATCGCCTGCGAATCGCAGGGCAATCAGTACACCGAGTGCCGGTCCTATTTCCGCGCCCCTGTGATCGTCCAGCAGAGGTCGAAGCGCAGTTGCGTGCGTAACCGCACATGGGGCTATGAGCGCGGCATCATCTGGGTGGACAATGGCTGCCGCGCCGTGTTCGCCGAAGGCGCCCGCCCGCGCTACCGCTCTGACTACGGCCGGAGATATGACAACCGCCGCTACGACGACGAGGACGACAGCGGCATCATGATCATGCCCGGTGACGACTTGTATGGCCGGCGTCGCGGAGAAGGCCCGCCTCCCTGCCCGTTCGGCGGGTGCCGGGACTGACGGACACCCTGCCGGACTTCAAGACCCGGCGACCCTGATTTCCCGTAAGCGCGGCAGGCCGGTCAGGTCTGCGCCGGCAGGATTTTTCCCGGGTTCATGATGTCGAGCGGGTCGAGCGCCTGCTTGATTGTGCGCATCACGTCGACGCCATGCCCGAGTTCCTTCCGCAGGAACCCGGCCTTGCCCTGGCCGATGCCGTGTTCACCCGTACAGGTGCCGTCCATGCGGATTGCGCGTTCGTTGAGCCGCGCGACGAATTTTTCCACCAGCGCGATCTCCTTCGGATCTTCCGGGTCCATCAGCGCCAGAACGTGGAAGTTGCCGTCGCCGGCATGGCCGACAATCGGCGCGATCAACCCCATTTCGGCGATGTCGGCTTCCGTTTCCGTCACGCATTCGGCCAGCCGCGATATCGGCACGCAGACATCGGTCGACAGGCCCTTGGCGCCGGGCCGCAGCGTCAGCGACGCCCAGTAGGCTTCATGCCGCGCCTTCCATAATTTGGCCCGCTCTTCCGCCACGCTGGTCCACAGAAACGGTCCGCCGCCCTGCTCCTCGGCGATCATGCCAAACGTCTCGGCCTGCTCGGCCACGCTCGCCTCGCTGCCGTGGAACTCGACGAACAGGCAAGGGCTTTCCGGATAGTCCAGCCTGGAATAGGTCTTCATCGCCCGCATCTGCAGGGCGTTCACCAATTCGATCCGCGCCACCGGGATGCCCATCTGGATCGTCGCGATCACCGCCTGGCAGGCGGCGTCGAGGCTCGGAAACGGGCAGACGCCGCCGGAAATCGCCTGCGGAATGCCCTGCAATTTCAACGTCAGCGCGGTGATGACGCCAAGCGTGCCTTCCGAGCCGATCAGTAGCCGGGTCAAATCATAGCCGGCGGCGCTCTTCTTGGCCCGCTTGCCGGTCGTGACAACTTCGCCGCTCGCCATCACCGCCGTCAGCGACAGCACATTCTCGCGCATCGTGCCGTAGCGCACCGCATTGGTGCCGGAAGCGCGCGTCGCCGCCATGCCGCCAAGCGTGGCATTGGCGCCGGGATCGATGGGAAAGAACAGCCCTGTATCGCGCAGGTAGTGATTGAGGTCTTCGCGGGTGACGCCGGGCTCGACGGTGCAGTCGAGATCCTCGGCATTGACGGCCACGATGCGGTTCATGCGCGACGTATCCACCGAAACCCCGCCGCCCGGCGCGTTGACATGCCCTTCCAGCGAAGTGCCGACGCCGAAGGCGATGACCGGCACGCGGTGCTCGGCGCAGGCGCGCACGATCTCCTGCACCTCGGCCGTGCTTTCCGGCCAGACGACGCCGTCCGGCGCCTGGTTGGGAATGTAGGTTGTGGTGTGGCCGTGCTGTTCGCGCATCGCCTGCCCGGTCTGCAGCCGCTCACCGAAACGCTGCTTCAGGATGCCGAGCACGGCGGCAATGCCTTCCTCGTTGCGGTTTACCGATGCCAGGTCGCCCAGCGCCATGTTGTTCCTCCGCATAGGGGCCGGAGCTGCCCCCAAAGATGCCCTTGTCCTTCGATCCCCGATGCGTAGTCTGATCGGCCGCAGCCTGTCCAGCCTTGGAAGACCTTTCGATGACCCCAGCGCCTTATGTTTCCGCAGCCATGAAGATAGAGCCCGAATGGATCGACTATAACGGCCACCTCAACATGGCCTACTATAATGTTCTGTTCGATCGCGGTTCCGACGCGGCCTTTGAATTGATGGGCATGGGGCCGAACTATGCCAGGCAGCGCCGCCACACCACCTATGTCGCGGAAGCCCATGTCTGCTATGTGCGCGAATTGCATTTGAAGGACAGCGTCACCGTCTCCTTCCACCTGCTCGACCATGACGAGAAACGCATACGCGCCTACCAGGAAATCCGCCACGCCGAGGGCTGGCTGGCGGCGACATGCGAGACGCTGACCCTGCATGTGGATATGGCCGGGCCGAAAGTCGTCCCCTTCCCCGCCGACATCGTGATGAACGTCGAGGCCATGCGGGCCGCCCACGCGCATTTGCCTTCTCCACAGCGCGCAGGCGCCTCGATCGGCATCCGCCGCAAATCGGCTTGACCCGCCGAGCCCGTGCTCGTTAACCTTAACAAATCTTGAAGGTGCATAAGCCGGATCGGCTCTTGAACGAATCGGCAAGGGATTCAAGAACCGTTGTCAGGATTGCGGAACCAGGCGGCGGACGAAAAAGCAGGCCGGCTTGAGGAACGAGCATGAAAATCGACATCGAGGCCGCCTCGGCAAAGCTCGCAGCCGATCCGCGCATCAGCGATTATGATTTCTGGCGGTCGCTCAAGAACCTCAACAACGAGATATTCCAGATCGCCAACAGCAACGAGCCTATCCCCATGGATATGATCCGCTGGCGCGTCATCCTCAAGCAGGCCCGCTCCAAGCGCGGCCACGCCTGAAATCTGCCCCGAGCCTAATGGCCCGAACGCATTCGTCCGCCTGAGATTTTGTATTTGCCTTGACCATTTCGTCTTGGCTGGATAGCGACTTGCCCTGATGCATGTCGCCCAAATACGCAGCGGTTTTGGGAAAGCGACATGCATAAAAACGAGAAGTTAAAGCACGTCGTTTGAATCCATTTTCATCCGGCGTGCTTTAGAACGCGTAGGCCGCCGTGGCTCCCAGGGCCAGGATGACCGCCAGCGCTACCAGCGCGGCATAGATACGCGGCAGGTCGAAGAGAATCGCGTGGCCCGCGACCCATGCGGCGGTCGCGGCGCCCACCGCCATCAGAAAACCGTTGCGGTCCCCGTTGACCAGATTCGCAGCCATCAGGCCGCCGGTGACTAGCGCCCCGAACACGATGATGACGGCGATTGCCGCCTTGTCGAAATTATCGTCCATCCGCGATTCCTCGAACTTTCGCATCTATATCGCCGGGACAGGTTTACGCCAGTTCCCATGCGGAGCAAGCGCAAAGTGAAGCCGGACAGACCCCATCCGCGCAGATTCGCAGTTTCCGTTTGCGTCAAACCCGCGCTTCAACTGCGCATAGATCGCGGATTCCAGAATTGATATGGAAATCATGACGTTATCGTCGGATCCGGAATCCATTTTTCATCTCGAAACGATTCAAGATTGAACCAAATCCGCTCCCGGCCCGTTTATGCCCGCCAGAGGCTTGGAGTGAAATGATGGAATTTAAACCGACCAGGGAATCACCTGACGCGTGGCATATGACGGACGACCTGCATGCCGAACACGGCAAGGGCGATCCATTTGCCGCAGCCATCCGTGCGACCCGCATGTCGATGATCATCACCGACCCGCGCAAGGCGGACAATCCAATCGTATTCGTGAACGACGCCTTTCTGCGGCTGACCGGATATTCGCGCAATGAGGTCCTCGGCAGCAACTGCCGGTTCCTCCAGGGCCCCGACACCGATCGCCAATCGGTCGAGCGGGTGCGCCAGGCCATCCAGGCCAACTCGGATATATCGATCGATATTTTGAACTACCGCAAGGACGGCTCGGCATTCTGGAATGCACTGTACATCAGTCCTGTTTCCAACGATCGCGGCGAGGTGCAGTTCTTCTTCGCCTCGCAACTGGATGTAACCGACCGCAAGGAGTCCGAGCACAGGGTGAAGGCGGACAAGGAGCGTTTCGAAGCCGCCGTCAAGGAGCGAACCCGGGAGCTGGAAGAGGCCCTCGAAGCGCAGACGGTTCTGATCCACGAGGTGGATCACCGGGTCAAGAACAACCTCCAGATGGTCGCGTCGCTGATCGTCATGCAAAAGCGCACCATAAAGGACGAGGAAACGCGCCATTCGCTGGATGCCATGCTTTCGCGGATTGAAGCGCTTGGCACAGTCCATCGGCGGCTCTATCAGTCGAAGGATGTCAGCCGTTTCGATCTGGCCGACTTTGCCGACGATCTGATCTCCGATCTGCTGACCGCGTCGGGCCATAGTGAAATCCGTAAGGAACTGGATCTGCAGCCAGTCATTATATCTGCTCACAAGGCGACACCTGTTGCGCTGATGATGAACGAGCTTGTCACGAACGCTTTGAAGCACGCCTTCAAGAACGGTGGAGACGAGAGCTTGAAGGGCACGTTGGGCGTGCGGCTTCACAATCACGGTGAGCACATCAATATCGAAATCGCCGATGACGGCGTGGGTTTTGACGGCAAACAGGAAAACAGCACCTCCTTCGGGACCCGCTTGATCCATTCGCTGGCCCGCCAATTGCGTGCCGAAGTGACTTGGGAGAACGCCAATCCCGGCACCCGCGTGAAGATAAAACTGCCTGCCGACGAAATGCAGTGAGGTATATGATGTTGAAGCCGCTCAAGGTGCTGATTGTCGAAGACGAGGCGCTCCTTGCCATGGAGTTGGAAAGCCTGATCGAGGACGCCGGTCATGAAGTCGTCGGCTGGGCAACCTCGTCCAGCGAAGCCCGCGAACTGATCGATACGGTCGACGCCGACATCGCCTTCGTCGATATTCACCTGACAGACGGGCCGACGGGGGTCGATGTCGCCGAGTATATAGTCGGCAAGGACAATTCGATGGTCGTGTTCATGACGGCCAACTCAAAGCGAATTCCGGAGAACTATGCCGGCGCTGTCGGCGTCATCGCCAAGCCCTATACGATGGCCGGCCTGAATTCGGCGCTGCGCTATTTGCAGGAAGGCGTGCGGGAACCACCACCGGTTTCAACCTGTCCGACCGGGTTCACCCTGTCGCCCGACTATCAATCGGCGTGGTCGCCTTCCCACAATTGATGAAAAGCCCACCCTCCGCGGGTGGGCTTTTCGAGTCGGATTGATCTAGGCCGAAAGATTTTCCTTGAAGAAGCTCACCGTCCGCTGCCAGGCAAGGTCAGCCGCCGCCTTGTTGTAGCGGGCTTCCGACGTTTCGTTGTTGAAGGCGTGGTTGGCGCCCTCATAGATGTAAAGCGTGTATTTCTTGCCGTTCTCGTCCAGCGCCTTGCGGAAGGCATCGATGCCGGCATTGATGCGCTCGTCCAGCCCGGCATAGTGGAGAAGCAGCGGCGCCTTGATCTTCGGCACGTCCTCCGGCTTAGGCTGCGCGCCATAATAAGCCACCGCCGCGGCAAGATCCGGCGCGTTCACCGCCAGCATGTTGACCGTGCCGCCGCCCCAGCAGAAGCCGACCGCGCCGACCTTGCCATTGCCGCTCTCGTGGCCCTTGAGGAACGCGACCGTGGCAACCGCGTTGGCCTGCACCTGGGCGGGATCGAGTGTGGAAAACTGTTGGCGCGCCTTTTCCTCATCGGCTGGCGTGCCGCCGAGCGGCGACATGAAATCCGGCGCCAAGGCTACATAGCCTTCCAGCGCCACCCGCCGCGCCACATCCTTGATATGGGCGTTCAGGCCACGGTTCTCGTGCACCACGATCACGGTGCCGAGCTTGCCCGACTGGTCGGCGGGCCGCGCCAGATATCCCTTCATGTCGCCACCGCTGCCCGGATAGGTGACGTCCTCGGCCTTCAGCCTGCTGTCATCATCGGCGATCACCGCCGCTCTGGCGGCATTGGTGGCAAGCATCGGCGCGATGGCGACCGCTGCTGCGCCCGATCCGGCCAGTCTGGTCAGCGTCTCCATGAAGCCGCGCCGGTCGAGCGTCAGATGCGTATATTCATCATAAGCGTCTATCATCGCCTGCGTGATCAGGGGCTTGTTCATTTTTGTGTTCTCCGTTCTGCGCCGATGCGATTAGATAGCGGTCGAACCTGCATGGTCTAATCACGACGAAGTGAGTGGCCCGTGTAGGCCGGTCATGCCGCTATCGGGCGGCGCGCTGCGGCAGGGGCGAGAGAGGAAAGACATGAACGTCCAGGAGATCATCTACGCCATCTCGAACAAGGTCGATATCGACCCGATGACCATGGAGAAAGTGGTCGGCACCATCCTGTCGGTGCTGCAGCACGAGACGGAAGGCACCAGCGCCGAACGTCTGTTCGACAAGCTGCCGGGTTCGCTGCAACTGGCCGAGCAGTATGACGTCATGGCCCCGAATGCCAGTTCAGGCGGCGGGCTTCTGTCCTCCCTGCAAGGTGCGCTGGGCGGTGCCCTCGGCGAAAAGGCCGGTGCCCTCATCAACGGCATCGCCCAGTTGAAGGCGACCGGCCTCGATATGGCACAGATCCAGCAGGCCGGCACGGCGCTGATCGAGGAGGCGAAGTCGGTCGCCGGCCCCAAGGCCATCGAGGACGTTCTGGCCCAGGTGCCGAGCCTGAAAGGCCAGCTTGGGCTCACCTGAGTGTGCGGCCCCGTTTAGGTCGCATTGACGGCTTCGCGCCCGACAACCTCATCGATGACAAGGCGGTAGAAAAGAGGGTGAGAATGATCCTCGGCTGGTGCGCCTGAGGGTTTCAATGCGCCTGGTTCCCACCAATTGGCGTACTTGCTGAGCAGGGACCAGGCCCGCTCTCGTTCAACCATCAAATCCGCGTCATCTGAGAGTTCCTCATAGTGACCCTGCACCATGACGCTCGTCCAGGAACGGTTGTCTGAGAATTGCTCGACGACCATGGCTGCCTGCGGATTGGCGCGCATGATGTCTACTTTCTTGCCGGGCATCGAGAACGAGTAGATAGCATTGTTTTCGAGTGCATAGTAAATTGGAACCACGTAGGGACGATCGTTCAAAGCACAGGCCAGATAGCCGAGGCGCTGTGTCTCCAAAAACTTGGTACACTGCAGCCTGCTCATTGTTTGAACCTGCATCCGATTCCCTCCTGCTCGAGCACCGATGCGATTGTCGCAGATATTGCCTCCTCTGACGACGCCATTCTTGATCACGGCGCTGCTGGTCGAGCTGACGCCTGGCCCGAATATGACCTATCTCGCACTGGTGTCCGCCAGCAATGGACGGCGCGCCGGATTGGCCACCGTTGCCGGTATAGCGATAGGCCTGGCGACCATTGGACTGATTGCAGCACTGGGCGTCGCTGAAATCATACAAGCCTCCGCCATTGTATACGAGATGCTGCGGTGGTCCGGCGTGATCTTCCTGCTTTATCTCGCTTGGGAAGGATGGATCAGCGGCACTGATGTGGTCGCCAGCGCCCCGACTGAACATGGCCGATATTTCACTCGAGGCTTGATTACAAATTTGCTCAACCCGAAAGCGGGCGTCTTCTATATCTCTGTATTGCCGACATTCATTGACCCGACCGTGTCGGCCACACGACAGGCGATGATACTCACAGCGGTCTACGTAACCGTTGCAACGCTTATACATCTTGTCATCGTGCTCCTGGCTGGATCGCTGGAACCCGTTTTGAACGACCCCGGACGGGAGAGACTCGCCAGGAGGTTCTTTTCCTTGCTGCTGGCTGCCGTTGCGCTTTGGTTTGCATGGACAACGGCCCGCTGACCGTCACCAATGGCAAACCTTCATACGCCTACTTCCCCAGCGTGTAGGCCATGACGTAGTCGCCCGCCTTGGTGCCGACCGAGCCATGGCCGCCGGCGACGATCACCACCATCTGGCGGCCGTCCGCAGTCTCGTAGGTCATCGGCGTCGACTGGCCGCCGGCCGGCAGGCGCGCTTTCCAAAGCTGCTTGCCGGTGGTCAGGTCGTAGGCGCGCAGATAGTCATCCACGGCAGCCCCCAGGAACACGACGCCGCCGGCGGTGATCATCGGCCCGCCGATGCCCGGCACGCCGACCTTCAACGGCAGCGGCAGCGGCGTCATGTCGTAGACGGTACCGTTGCGGTGCTTGTAGGCGATCTTGCCGGTGCGCAGGTCGGCGCCGGCGACATAGCCCCAGGGCGGCGTCTGGCAGGGAATGCCGAGCGGCGACAGGAACGGTCCCATCACCACCGCATAGGGCGCGCCCTCGTTGCGGTTCAGCCCCTGCTCCGACCCCCTGCCCTCGTCGTCGGGCGCAGGCACCTGATCACGCGGCACCAGCTGCGATTTGAACGCCAGGTAGGTCGGCATGCCGAACATCACCTGTCGCACCGGATCGACTGCGACCCCGCCCCAGTTGAACACGCCGAAATTGCCGGGATAGACCAGCGTGCCCTGCACCGAGGGCGGCGTGTAGCGGCCTTCATAGCGCAGGCCCTGGAACTCGATCCGGCAGGCCAGCTGGTCGAATAGGGTGATACCCCACATGTCCTTGCCGGTCAGCGGCTTCGGGTTGAAACTCAGCGCCGATACCGGCTGCGTCGGCGAGGTCTTGTCTTCGGGGATCGCCCCGCCCGGCGCCGGCACTTCCTTCACCGGCAGGATCGGCTCGCCGGTCTCGCGGTTCAGCACGTAGATGTCGCCCTGCTTGGTCGGCCCGACCAGCCCCGGCACGACGCCGGAGGCGGTGGTGATGTCGACCAGCGACGGCTGCGCCGGAACGTCCATGTCCCACAGATCGTGGTGCACCGTCTGCCGCACCCAGCGCACCTGCCCGGTATTCAGATCGAGCGCGGTGATCGACGATGCGTATTTCTCCACCGCCTCGCTGCGGTTCATGCCGAGCTGGTCGGGCGTCTGGTTGCCGAGCGGAACATAGACCAGCCCGAGCTTCTCGTCGGCGCTCGCCGTCGACCACATGTTGGGCGAGTTGTGCGTGTATTCCTGCCCGGCGGGCAGCGGCGTCGTCACGTCCGGATTGCCCGAATCCCAGTTCCACACCAGCGCGCCCGTATCCACGTCGAAGGCGCGAATGACGCCGGACGGCTCCTCGGTCGAATAATTGTCGTTGACCGCGCCGCCGACGATGATCTTGCCGCCGGCGATCAGCGGCGCCGAGGTCGAGTAATAATAGCCGTCCTTCGGAAACGGCATGTTGGTCATCAGATTGAGCGTGCCGCCTTCGGCAAAGCTGGGGCAGACCTGGCCGTTCGCCGCGTCCAGCGCGATCAGCCGCGCATCCGAGGTCGGCAGGTAGACGCGCTCGGCGCAGGCGCTGCCGGCGGCGAGCTTGACGTCGTGGTAGTAGGAAACGCCGCGGCAGGTCTGGTGCTGGCGCTGGTTCTCCGGCCCGATCTTCGGATCGAAGCGCCACTTCTCCTTGCCGGTCGCCGCATCGATGGCGATGGCGAAATTGTGCGGCGTGCAGATGTAGAGCGTCTCGCCGATCTTCAGCGGCGTCACCTGATAGGTGGTTTCCGTCACGTCGTCCGGCCCGCGAATGTCGCCCGTCCGGTAGGTCCAGGCCGGCTCGAGCTTGGCTACGTTGCCGGGATTGATCTTCGTCAGCGGCGAATAGCGCTGGCCGTAGGGCGTGCGGCCGTAGAAGTGCCATTCGCCGGGCGGCACCGCGCCGCCGAGATCGGCCGAGGGCGTCACCGCATCGGCCGAAAGTTCGCCCGAAATGTCGTATGGATCGACCGACATCGAATAGCCGGCCACGCCGAACGACGCCAGCACCGCAAGGATCAGCGGCGCGCGGCCGTCGCGCCCGGCAAGCCTGCGCCGCACCCACGGCGTCAAAAGCCACAGCGCGATGAGCACGATGATGCCGCCGCGCGGCCCGAGCGACCACCAGTCGAACCCCGCTTCCCACACCGCCCAGATGAGCGTCGCCAGTAAGATGCCGGCATAAAGCCAGAGCGCCGTGCTGCGCCTGCGCCACAACAGGAAAGCCGTGGCAAGAAACGCCAGTCCGGCGATGAGATAGTACCAGCTGCCGCCCGCCGCGATCAGCCATCCGCCCCCTATGCCAAGGTAAAGTCCGATGAGGGCGAGGATGATCGAGGTGATCAGGACGGCCATGGCGTGACCCCTTTGCAATTCACTGCGCGCGGACCGAAAAACCGGTCCGGATTATGTCAATCCGTCGAGCCTTTCCCGATAGCGTCGCCCTGTCAAGCAGACGGGGGTCACGCGGCGGTCACGAACAAGGGAAACCCGGACATGGTGGCTTTGGCCCATGAATGCTTTCGTGGTCCGACTGCACCCGTCGAGGCCTCGTTGCTCAGTGAAGCGCGCCGCCGGAGGAGAAACAATCCCGTACAGCCTGACGGTGTTTCAGACGTCCAGCTGCTCCACCAGCCACTGGATCGCCAGCCCGTAGCCGCGCGGCCCGAGCCCGGCCAGCACAGCCGTGGCCGCCTTCGACATCAGGGAATGGTGGTAGATTTCCTCGCGCCGGTGGATGTTGGAGATGTGGAACTCGACGATAGGCCCGGGAAACATCTTGAGCGCGTCGAGGATGGGGATGGACCGGAAGCTCAACCCGGCCGGATTGATCAGTATGCCGGAGCCCTCGTCGATCGCCTCGTGGATCCAGTCGACGATCTGGTGCTCGGCATTCGACTGGTGGAACCGCACGCTATGCGGCCCCGCCGCGTCGCGGCACAGCGCCTCGATCTCGGCAAGCGTGGTGCGTCCGTAGATTTCCGGTTCGCGCGTGCCCAGCCGGTTCAGGTTCGGACCGTTGATGACATAGATCGGCTTCATGGTTCGCGTCCTATCCCTGGTATCCCAGCAGCCGCGGCAGCCATAGCACCAGCGACGGAAAGAAGGTGATAAGCCCCAACGAAACGATCATCGCGTAGAGGAAGGGCATCGTGTCCCGCACCAGGTCGCGCAGCGGCACTTCGGCGATTCGCGTCATGATGAAAAGCAGCAGCCCATAGGGCGGCGTGATCAGCCCCAGCATGATGTTGACGACGACCATGACGCCGAAATGCACCATGTCGATGCCGAGCGCATGCGCCGTCGGGATCAGCACCGGCACCACCACCAGCAGGATCGTCGTGCCCTCGAGCACGCAGCCGAGCAGCAGCAGGATGATGTTGACCAGGATCAGGAAGCCGGTCGGCGACAGGTCCCAGCTCGTCAAAAGCACGCTGATCGACTGCGGGATGTTCTCCACCGTGACGACATAGTTGAACACCAGCGCGCCGGCGATCAGCATGCCGATCGAGGCGGTGGTGCGAGCGCTCGACAGCACCGAGCGGTAGAATTCGCCGAAGGAAACGCTGCGGTAAAGCACCACGGAAATCAGCAGCGCATAGGCGGCGGCGACGGCCGCTGCCTCGGTCGGCGTGGTAATGCCGGTATAGATGCCGCCGAGCAGCACCACCGGCATCATCAGCGACGGCAGCGCCCGCCAGGTGACGCCGGGCAGTTCGCGCACCGGTGTCGGCTTCTCGACCGGGAAATTCTTTCGCCGCGCATCGAAGAACACGATGACCATCTGCGACAGCGCCATCAGCAGGCCGGGGATGACACCGCCGAGGAACAGGTAGCCGATCGAGGCATCCGACACGAGCGCGTAGATGACCATGGGGATCGACGGCGGGATGATCGGGCCGATGACGGCCGTCGCCGCCGTCAGCGCCGCCGCGTAGCTCGCCGGATATTTCCCGTCCTTGGTCATCAGTTGCTGCATCATCTTGCCGGTGCCGGCCGCATCGGCGATGGCCGAGCCCGACATGCCTGCGAAGATGATCGACTGCAGGATGTTCACATGCGCCAGCCCGCCGCGGAAACGGCCGACGACGGCGTTGCAGAACGCCATGAGCCTGTCGGTCATCGAGCCGATGTTCATCAGTTCGGCGGCGAGGATGAACAGCGGAACCGCGAGGATGATGTAGTTCGAATACATGCCGTTGAGGAACTGCTCGGCCACCGTTCCCATGTCGAGGCCCGCGAGCAGCAGGTAGAGGATCGAGCCGGCGATCATGGCGTGGCCGATGGGCAGGCCGAGGAAGGCCAGCGCCGTGATGGCGACGATGGAAAGCGAGAATGGGCTTGTCAGGTTCATACGCCGGATCCCGCCTTGGTCGGATCGAATTCTTCCGGCGCCTTGCCGAACATGGCCTGCCACGACAGCCACAGATAGCGGGCGATGATGGCGATGACGAAGACGATGTAGATGGAATAGAGCCAGTCGAAGCGGATCTTCAGATAGGCGGTCTTCTCCACGCGCATGAAGGTCACATAGTCCCAGACTGCCGGGAAAGAGACGGCGTAAAGGACGATGAGGGCGAAGGCCGAGATGAGGAACATGACGCGCCGCGCCTTGGCGCCGACCGCCGAATAGATCAGGTCGAAACGGATTTCCTCTTCCTCGCGCACGACGAAGGCGGCGCCGAACAGCACCAGCCAGATCCACAGGATGACGCTGATCTCGTTGGTCCAGCCGATCGGCAGGTTGAGCACGTAGCGGAAGACGATCTGCAGCAGGAACGCCGCGAACATCAGCGCCAGCATTGCCGCCAGGATGTTCTCGGCGCGGCGGTAGAGCCAGCCGCCTGTCTGTTTCAGTCCGGGAGTCATGAGCCTATCCAGCGCAGCCGATTACGGTGGCGAAGATGCCGGGCCGCGAAGAGCGGCCCGGCATGATCGCATTCACATCGCGTTGATCTTATCGATCATGCCGGCCGGCCAGTCCTTGGCAAGGTCGGACGCCAGGTATTTTTCCTGCGCGAACTTGCGGAAGGCCGCGACATCCGGCTCGTACACCTTCAGGCCCTTGCCCTTGAAGGTTTCGACCAGTTCCTTCTCGTGGTCGAGATGCTTCTGCGTCGAGAACTCGATCGCGGCGTCCGCGGCAGCCTGGAACTTGGCCTGCTTGTCGGCGCCCATCTCATCCCAGACCTTCTTGGAAACCGCCAGCAGGTCGAAGCCGACGAGATGCGAAGTCATGACGATCTGCGACATCACTTCGTAGAACTTCATGTTCTCGACGTTCGGCAGCGGGTTGTCCTGGCCGTCGATGGCGCCGGTCTGCAGGCCTGTATAAACCTCGGCATAGGCCATCGGCGTCGGATTGGCGCCGAGCGCCTGGCCAAGGAACTGCCAGGCGTCGCCGCCCGGCATCCTGAGCTTGATGCCGGCCATGTCGGCGGGCGTCTTGATTTCCTTGTCGGGCTTGAGGCCGACCTGGCGCAGGCCGAAATAGGTCGGCCCGAGGATTTTCACGCCGAGCTGGTCCTCGGTCATCTTCTTCAGCTCCGCGCCCTGCTCGCTGGCGAAGAACGTCTTCAGATGCGTCGCGTCGCGGAACAGGTAGCCGGCGGTGACGATCGACCATGCCGGGATCTGCTTGGAAATGTCCTGCGGGGCGATGTTGCCCATTTCGAGGTTGCCGCGCTGCATGGCGACGAGCTCGGTGCCCTGCTTGAACAGGTTGCCGCCATAGTAGCCTTCATAGGTGAAGTCGTCCTTGATGGCGTCGGCGAACTTCTTCATCATCTCGGCGCGGATATCCTGCTCCGAGAAGACGGCCGAGAAGCGCAGTTTCGGCTTGTCCTGCGCGAAGGCAGGCAGGGCCGAGGCGATGGCGGCGGCCCCGGTCGCGGCCAGGAACAGGCGGCGGTTCATTTCAAGTTTCATGTCAGTACCTCCCAGTGTTGATCATGCACGATAATTTCAAAGCGCGTTGATCCGCTCGACCATGCCGGCGGGCCAATCTTTCGAAAGCGGCGATTCCAGGTATTTCTTGTTGGCGTAGGCGCGGAACGCATCGACGTCGGGCGTATAGACGTCCAGCTTCTGCTGCTTGAAGAAGTCGATCAGCTCGGCTTCCTGCTTGACGTATTCGGCGTCGCTCCAGGCAAAGGCGGCGTTCGCCGCGTCCTGCATCTTTTTCTGCTGGTCCGGCGTCAGGCTGTCGAACAGCTTGGCGTTGATGAGCAGCAGGCCGAAGCCGACATTATGGCCGGTGAGAACGATCTGGTTCGTCACCTCGTAGAACTTCATCAGTCTGTCGTTGGGCAGCGGATTGTCCTGCGCGTCGATGGCGCCGGTCTGCAGGCCCGTATAGACCTCCGCGTAGTCCATTGCGACGGGATTGGCGCCGATGGATTCGCCGAGGAACTGCCACGCCTCGCCGCCCGGCATCCTGAGCTTGATGCCGGCCATATCCTCCGGCTTCATGATCTTCTTGTCGCCCTTGAGGTTGACGTGCCGCGCCCCGTAATAGGCCGGCGCCAGGACAACGACGCCCATCTCGTCGCGCGCCAACTTCTTGAACTCCGCGCCGACGTCGCTATCGAAGATCGCCTTCATGTGCCTGGCGTCCCGCACCAGATAGGCTGCCGTCAGGATCGAGAAGGCCGGAACCTGCTTGGCGAAATCCGAAGGCGGCATCAGCGCCATCTCCAGGTTGCCGCGCTGCACGGCGACGATCTCGGTGCCCTGCTTGTAGAGCGACGAACCGAAATAGGGTTCGAAGGCGAAATCGGCCCCCAGTTCCTTGGCGAAGATGTTGACCAGCGCCTGCGAGCGTGGCGCATCCGCCGTCGTGGAATCGGCGAAGCGCAGCTTGATCGCCTCGGCCATAGCCGGACCGGCCATCGCCAGCACGCCGAGAGAAATCGCGCCCGCCAGCAGCGTCCGTCTTGTCACCCTGTTCATTCCAGTCCTCCCGTTTTCCTCCCGGCGTTTTCCCGCCGGCCAATTTCACGCGCCGAAACGATGCTCCGGCAGCCCCTGCCCGACGCCCTCTATGGCGAACAGCCCGCCAGCCTGCGGCTCCTCCGCGAGTTGTTCCGGGCTCAGGAATTTCCACGCCGTCGTCACGTAAAGCGTCTTCAGATCGCGTCCGCCGAACGCCAGGCATGTCGGATTGGTCACCGGCATTGCGATCGTGCGATCGATCCGCCCGTCCGGCCGGTAGCGGACGATCCGCCCCCCGGCGAAGAACGCCGCCCACAGGCAGCCGTCGGCATCCACGCACGCCCCGTCCGGCCTGTCTCCGCTGGCCGAATAGTCGGCGAAGACACGGCGGTTGGCGATCACCCCGTCGTCGAGGTCGAGATCGTAGGCGAAGCTGGTGTAGCGGCGCGTGTCGGTAAAATAGAGCGTCCTGCCGTCAGGCGAGAACGCGATGCCGTTGGAGACGACGACGCCGGTCTCGACGCGCGTCGCCACGCCGTCCGTGTCGACGCGGTAGAGCGATCCGTTCGGCTGCGACAGGCCGTTGTCCATCGTGCCGACCCAGAAGCGGCCGCGCGCATCGACCCGGCCGTCGTTCAGGCGGTTGTCGAGCCCGTGCTCCAGCGTGAGCAGGTCGCAGCGGTAGCCGGTATCGGCGTCGCGCGAGTAAAGCGTCAGGTCTTCCGCCAGCAGCCTGTCGCCGGCCTTGGTCAGCGCCTGGGTGCCGGCATAGGTGCCGGGCAGCGCCACGGCCTCCTGCGCGCCGCTTGCCGGATCATAGGATCGCAACGCCGGGTTTTCGATGTCGATCCACCACAGCTTTTGCGTGCGGTCGCACCACAGCGGCGTCTCGCCGAGGCGGTCGCGGCTTTCCACCACGCAGTCGATACGGACGTTCGGCGTCACCGCGTTCATAGCGCCGCCTCGAAATGGCCGGCCATGGCGCGCCGGTCCGCCGGGCGGCCGGTGAACAGTTCGAACGCGCGCACCGCCTGGTAGATCGCCATGCCGGTTCCCGGCAGCGTCCGGCAGCCAGCCGCCCGCGCCTGCGCGAGCAGTTCGGTGTCCGGCGGAAAATAGATGATGTCGGCGACCCATTTTTCCGGCCGCAGCAGCGCCGAATCGAACGGCGTGCCCGGATATTTGGCCATGCCCACCGGCGTCGTGTTGACGATGCCGTCGGCGGCCCGCACGGCGGCGGATGGATCGGCGCAGGCCTCGACGCGGTCGCCGAAGAAAGCGCTCATGCGCAAGGTCAGGTCTTCGGCGCGGCCGGGCTCGGTATCGACGATCGAAAGCCGCCCCGCCCCCAGCTGCATGAGAGAATGGCCGACGGCGGCCCCCGCGCCGCCGGCCCCGAACAGCGCGACGCGCCCCATCGGCGCGCCCGCCATCGATTCGTGGAAACTCTCGGCAAAACCCCAGCTGTCGGTGTTGTGGCCTTCCCTGCGGCCGCCCGCGAACACCACCGTGTTGACCGCGCCGATGGCGCGCGCCTCGTCCGACAGGGCGTCCAGCACCGGGATCACCGCCTGCTTGAACGGATGCGTGACGTTGAGGCCATGGAAACCGGCGGCTTGAGCGGCTGAGACTACCTCGCCGAGCGCCGCATCTGGCAGGCCGAGCCGGTCGAAATCGAGCAGCAGGTAGGAATAGGCAATACCGAGCCGGCGCGCCTCGCGCTCATGCATGCCCGGGGTGCGCGACGACTGGATGCCCCTGCCCGCGAGGCCGACAATAACGGTATCGTGGCCCGTTCCGGCGGCGCCGCGATGGTCGGCCACAAGTTGGCCAAGCAGGTCGACGAACGTGTCGGCCATTCCCGTCTGTTCCTCCCTCGGCGAGCCGCCTCCAGGCTCGCGGACGATCCGCGGATCGCCCTCTTCTCCCATCGCACAGTTCTTCCAGTGTCCCCTTTCAAGGCGCCATTCCTGTCAGGCGTCTCTCCCGGCGACTTGACTTCCCGGTGCTTCGCTTTCGCAGCGCTCTTGTCTTCATGCGGGACCCGCCGGTAAATGGAGCCGTCCCGATTTGCGGACAATGTACTAACTGGTTAGTTTAGTCAATTGCCGATGGAACTCGGTGGAACGGAATTGGCATGGCAGCGGTGAAACCCGGACAAAAGCCCAAGAAGGATCGGGGCGCGACACGCGTCCAGGACCCGGACGGCACGCGCCGCAACATCCTTGAGATCGCTTCGAAGGAGTTTGCGCTGAACGGCCTGTCGGGCGCGCGGATAGACGAGATCGCGGCCCAGACACGCTTCAGCAAGCGGATGATCTACTATTATTTCGGCGACAAGGAGGGGCTGTACCTCCATGCGCTGGAGAATGCCTACCGGCAGGTGCGCGAGGGCGAGGCGCGGCTCGACATCGAAGGGCTGCCGCCGGTCGCGGCGCTGACCCGCCTGGTCGAATTCACCTTCGACCACCACCATCTGCATGAGGAATTCATCCGCATGGTGATGATCGAGAACATCCATCACGGCGTGTATCTGGAACAGTCCGACGTCATCCGCGAACTGAACGTCACCGCCATCGACCACATCGCCCGCGTCTATGCGCGCGGCGTCGAGGACGGCAAGTTCCGGCCGGGCCTCGATCCGGTCGAGCTGCATTGGCAGGTCAGCGCGCTCTGCTTCTTCAACGTCTCCAACCGCGCCACCTTCTCGAAGATTTTCGGCCGCGACATCGGCGCGCCCGATCAGCTTGAGCGGCTGAAGCGCAACACCGTCGATATGGTGCTGCGGTTTGCTTCCAAGGCCGAGGTGCTGGGGGAGTGAACCTGGACAGGAAGTTCGTAATTGTCCTCAGCCCAGTTCCTGGGCGAGTCCGATGAGAAGGCCTTCAGGCCCGCGAATGTAACAGAGCCGATACACGTCTTTGTACTCGACGACCTCGCCTACAAGCTGCGCGCCGCGCTTGCTAAGCCTCTCAAGCGTGTCGTCTAAATCGTCGACGGTGAACATGACGCGGAGGTAGCCTAACGCGTTGACCGGGGCATTCCGGTGATCCGCGACGACCGCCGGCCGGATAAAGCGTGAAAGCTCGAGCCGGCTGTGGCCGTCCGGCGTGCGCATCATGGCAATCTCGACATGCTGGTCGCCCAGCCCGGTCACACGCCCGGCCCATTCTCCTTCGACCGTGGCCCGCCCTTCGAGTTCGAGGCCGAGTTCGCGAAAGAAATCGATTGTCTCCCCGAGGTCTTCGACCACGATTCCCACATTGTCCATCCGCTTGAGCGCCATTTCAGATCTCCGGTGTGCCGTTCCAGGTCATTCCAATCTAAACGTGCCCAGCATAAAGGCTGCCGCCCATTCTTCACAATCTGGAATTGCCTTCCGCCCGCCGCGACAGGAGTCCCTTCTCCCCCGAAGCGAGGTCGGATGAGGGGTGCTCCAGCCAGCGCAGCCCACGCTCCGGCCAGCACCCCTCATGCGTCTCGGCGCTGCACGCCGATCCACCTTCTCCCACAAGGGGAGAAGGCAACTCCCCACCCCGCCTGCGGCGCGACCCTTCCACAAAAGGGGACGGAAGAGGCCACACCTTCGTCATCCCGGGCGGAGCAGGCCGAAGACCGTCGCGCAGACCCGGGACCCATTGAGCAGGGCGGCCGGGTTCGAGGTTTGCACCATCAATCGCGAGGCGCGCCACCGCCCAAGAGCAGGAAGGCGCACCAACGCAAGGACCGGGCCGCGCCTGACTATCTTGCGGCCAGGGGTCCCGGATAGCCTCCGTTTCCCTCCGGCTTCCGGGATGACGCATGGTGCGCTCGGCCCGCTTCCGGATGACGAAGGGCATGCGCGGACCCCCGATGCTCCGCATCACCCTTGCCGCCCTTGCCGCCGTCTCCCACCCTTGCCGCCGCTCTCGCCCTGCCATAATGTACGAACCAGTTCGTACATTATGGCTTCGGGAGGGTCGTGGTGAAAACATCCATCGCAACGGTTTCGATTGCCGGCGACCTTGCCGAGAAATTCGCCGCCATCGCCGCCACCGGTTTCGACGGCGTCGAGATTTTCGAGAACGATTTCCTCGCCTTCGACGGCTCGCCGCGCGATGTCGGCCAGATGGCGCGCGACGCCGGCCTCGCCATCACCTTGTTCCAGCCATTCCGCGATTTCGAAGGCCTGCCCGAGCCGCAGCGCAGCCGCGCCTTCGACCGCGCCGAGCGCAAGTTCGACGTCATGCAGGAACTGCGGACCGACCTGATGCTGGTGTGCTCGTCGGTATCGCCGGTTTCGCTCGGCGGCATCGACCGCGCCGCCGCCGATTTCCACGAACTGGGTGAGCGCGCCGCCCGGCGCGGCCTGCGCGTCGGCTACGAGGCGCTGGCCTGGGGCCGGCATGTCTACGACCACCGCGATGCCTGGGAGATCGTCCGCCGCGCCGATCATCCCAATATCGGCCTGATCCTCGATTCCTTTCACACGCTGGCGCGCAGGATCGACCTCGCCTCCATCCGCTCGATCCCGAAGGACCGGATTTTCATCGTCCAGCTTGCCGACGCGCCGCAGATCGAGATGGACCTGCTCTACTGGAGCCGGCATTTCCGCAACATGCCGGGCGAAGGCGACCTGCCGGTGCGCGACTTCATGCAGGCGGTGGCGGCGACCGGCTATGACGGCTATTTGTCGCTGGAAATCTTCAACGACCAGTTTCGCGGCGGCTCCGCCCGCGCCATCTCGGTCGATGGCCACCGCTCGCTGGTCTGGCTGATGGATCAGGTGCGCCGGCAGGAGCCTGAAATCACGGCCTCCGTTCCGGCCATGCCCGACCGCATCACCGTCGAGGGCGTCGAGTTCATCGAGTTCGCCGCCGATCGGCAAGGCGCCGGGGAACTCCGGATGCTGCTCGAAACGCTTGGCTTCACCGAGGCCGGCCGGCATGTATCGAAGGACGTCACGCTCTATCGGCAGGGCGACATCAACATCGTCGTCAACACCGAGCGGCAGGGCTTCGCCCATTCCTCCTTCGTCGTCCACGGCACCTCGGCCTATGCGATCGGCCTCAAGGTCGAGGACGCCGCCGCCGCCGTGGCGCGCGCCCGGGCGCTGGGCGCGGAGGTGTTCCACCAGCCGGTGGGACCGGGAGAATTGTCCATCCCCGCCGTGCGCGGCGTCGGCGGCGGGCTGGTCTATTTCATCGACGGCAAGACCGATCTGGCCAGGGTCTGGGACATCGAATTCGCGCCGCTCCCCGCCACAAACGCTCAGGGCGGCGTCGGCCTGACCCGCATCGACCATATCGGCCAGACGATGGCGCAGGAGGACATGCCGAGCTGGCTGCTCTTCTACGTCTCGCTGTTCCAGACCACCAAGACCCCGCTGGTCGATGTGATCGACCCCGGCGGTATCGTCCGCAGCCAGGTTATCGAGGGAGCGGACAAGCGGCTGCGGCTCACCCTCAACGGCGCCGGGAGCCGCCGCACGCTGGCCGGCCATTTCGTCGCCGAGACGTTCGGCTCCGGCGTGCAGCATCTCGCGCTCGCCACCGGCGACATCTTCGCCACCGCCGAGGAGCTGCGGTTGCGCGGCTTCGAGCCGCTGGCGATATCCCCCAACTACTACGACGATGTCGAGGCTCGCTTCGGCCTCGAACCGCAACTGGCCGACCGGCTGCGCGCCGCCAGCATCCTCTACGACCGCGACGATCATGGCGAGTTCTTCCAGCTTTACGCGCCGACCTTCGGCGAGGGCTTCATCGTCGAGATCGTCGAGCGGCGCGGCGGCTATGCGGGTTACGGCGCGCCCAATGCGCCCTTCCGCATCGCCGCGCAGAAGCGGCTGATGCGCCCCAAGGGCATGCCGAAAGACGGCGCCGCCGCCTTCCTGTAGAGACGCCGGCAGAGAACACTTTGGCAACATTGCCGGGCTGCCGGACCGAGATTGCTGGCCTTTTCGCCCCGAATCACTACATTCGGAGGAAATGTCCGGCTTTCCCGACGACGACATGCCCTTCTTCGATGAACCGGGCGCGAGGCCCTCTGCCCCGTCCGGCGGGAAGAGTGCGCCCTCGGCCGCGCCGTCCGGCATCGCCGCGCGCGCCATGGCGGCCCGGCAGGGCGGCAACCAGCCGCCCGATTATCTGAACGGCCTCAACCCCGAGCAGCGGCTGGCGGTGGAAACCACGGAAGGCCCGGTGCTGGTTCTGGCCGGCGCCGGCACCGGCAAGACCCGCGTGCTCACCACCCGCATCGCCCACATTCTGGCCACCGGAAAAGCCTGGCCGAGCCAGATCCTCGCCGTCACCTTCACCAACAAGGCCGCGCGCGAGATGAAGAACCGCATCGGCCTGCTCGTCGGCGAGGCGGTCGAGGGCATGCCGTGGCTCGGCACCTTTCACTCGATCGGCGTGAAGCTGTTGCGCCGCCACGCCGAGCTGGCCGGCCTGCGCTCCGATTTCACCATCCTCGACACCGACGATGTCGTGCGGCTGATCCGCCAGCTCATCCAGGCCGAGGGGCTGGACGACAAGCGCTGGGCGCCGCGCACCTTCGCCCAGATGATCGACGGCTGGAAGAACAAGGGCCTCGGCCCCGCCGACATTCCCGAGGGCGACGCCCGCGCCTTCGCCAACGGCAAGGGCCGCGAGCTCTACAAGGCCTACCAGGACCGGCTGATCACGCTCAACGCCTGCGACTTCGGCGACCTTCTGTGCCACCCGATCCGCATCTTCCGCGCCCATCACGACGTGCTGGCGGAGTATCACCGGCGTTTCAAATACATCCTCGTCGACGAGTATCAGGACACCAACACCGCGCAATACATGTGGCTGCGCTTGCTGGCGCAACGGCCGAAATCAAGTGACGGCCTACCGGCCGAAGGCCGAGGCGGCGACCGCCGCCCGCCCGACGTTTCGGGCGCGCCCGCGCAGGCCAGTGAGCGAAGCGAACGCGCGGCCGCGAGCGAAAACAAAGTCAACATCTGCTGCGTCGGCGACGACGACCAGTCGATCTACGGCTGGCGTGGCGCGGAAGTGGACAACATCCTGCGCTTCGAGAAGGATTTCCCCGGCGCCGCCGTCATCCGCCTCGAGCGCAACTACCGCTCGACCGCCCACATCCTCGGCGCCGCCGCCCATCTCATCGCCCACAATGAGGGCCGGCTCGGCAAGACGCTGTTCACCGACCGCCCGGACCCCGAGGACCCGAAGGTCAACGTCCACGCCGCCTGGGACAGCGACGAAGAGGCCCGCGCCGTCGGCGAAACCATCGAGGCCTATCAGCGCAACAGGCACAACCTCAACGACATGGCGATCCTCGTGCGCGCCTCGTTCCAGATGCGCTCGTTCGAGGACCGCTTCATCGAGATCGGCCTCAACTACCGCGTCATCGGCGGTCCGCGCTTCTACGAGCGCGCCGAAATCCGCGATGCACTGGCCTATCTGCGCGTCGTCGCGCAGGGCGCCGACGACCTCGCCTTTGAGCGAATCGTCAATGTGCCGAAGCGGGGCCTCGGCGAAGCCACGATCAGCCAGATCCACGCCACCGCCCGCGCGCTGCGCATTCCCATGCTGGAAGCCGCCGCCAGGCTCGCCGAAAGCGACGAGCTGAAACCGAAGCCCCGCGCCGCGCTCCGCGAGGTCGCCGCCAATTTCGAGCGCTGGCAGACGGCGCTGGAAACCACGCCGCACACCGAGCTGGCCGAGACCATCCTCGAGGAGAGCGGCTACACCGACATGTGGAAGAACGACCGCTCGGCCGAGGCGCCGGGACGGCTGGAGAACCTCAAGGAGCTGATCCGCTCCATGGAGGATTACGAGTCGCTGCGCTCCTTCCTCGAACATGTCGCGCTGGTCATGGACGCCGAGCAGAACGAGGGCATGGACGCCGTCTCGATCATGACGCTGCATTCGGCCAAGGGGCTGGAATTCGAGACCGTGTTCCTGCCCGGCTGGGAGGAAGGCCTGTTCCCGCACCAGCGCGCGCTGGACGAGGGCGGCCGCTCCGGCCTGGAGGAGGAGCGGCGGCTGGCCTATGTCGGCCTCACCCGCGCCAAGAAGAACCTGCATCTGTGGTTCGTCTCCAACCGCCGCATCCACGGCCTGTGGCAGTCGACCATCCCGTCGCGCTTCCTCGACGAACTGCCGGAAGCCCATGTCGAGGTGCAGGAAGGCGGCAATTCCTATGGCGGCTACGGCAACCCCTATGGCGGCGGTAATTTCGCCGGTGGGCGGGGCGGCTTTTCCGGCGGACGCCAGAACCCCTACGGCGCCTCCCGCTTCGACACTTTGAAGACCGGTGCCGAAGGCATCGGAAGCGCCGGTGGCGCTTTCGAAGGTCGAGAAGGCCGGGTCGATGCCGGAGGCAGCGGGCACCCGGCAGGCGGCCGATCAGGCGCCTTCTCCAACACCTACGCGACGCCCGGCTGGGCGCGCGCGCAGCAAAACCGCACCGAGGCGACGAGCCGCAACTGGGGCACGCGCTCCGGCCACCAGGTCGAGCGCATCGGCTATGGCGAGACGGATTCCGGCTACGGCGCCGGACGCGGCTCGGTCAAGGGCCGCACCATCGAGGGCGAGCTGGTGGCGAAATCTGTCGCCGACACCCCCTCCCCCTTCAACGTCGGCGACCGCGTCTTCCACCAGAAATTCGGCAACGGCAACATTGCGAGCATCGAAGGCAACAAGCTGACGATCGACTTTGATAGAGCGGGGCAGAAAAAGGTTCTGGACGGGTTTGTGACGGGGGTGTGAGGTGTCAACTCTTTACTTGCGCCATTAGACGCGCGAGATAACGCTCTCCTTCTTCCGTCAGTATGATGCCTCGAAATGTTGTTCCTTTATCGTCCTCTTTCTCATCATATGCTATATATCCAAGCTCTTTGAATTGAAAAACACAAGCCTCCACTTGCCCTGGCTGAATATCAATATTTCTCTTTCCAGATCGATCGATAACTTTTAACCTAATATACTCTACTAAACTATCTTCAAACGGATATTTGTCCATCGAATTCATTTTTCTCATAATATATCCGTACATAGGGGGTGCAATTGATCGAAATATTTCATCCCATGAAACGTCCACAGCTTGCGAAACATACCTCTTCGATTCATCTTGAAAGAAAACATTAAAACGAAATTTGTCTGCCCCTTGACTCAATAGCGAGCGATCGATCTCTTTCGTCAACAGCGCACCATCACGAAGCCGTCTCTCAAGTTTCTTTATCTTGTTCGTAGCCTCCTCTAGAGAAGCTTCCAATTTTCGCTCTCGTATCTTGTCTTCCTCGCTCCTAGCTTGGTCGGATCTAAGCCATCCTACCCTTGGCCGTACTCGAGTTTCATGCATCAAGCTCTTGATGACGGCCATTCCCAACTCAAGCGGATCGGCAAATTTTCGACAGGTACGTGCCATTACCTTTTTACGAAACTCGTCAAGCTTGGTTCTTCTTTCCAGATCAGTCTCTACATATTTTGCCGCGACTAAATCTAAATTTGATCGAACAAAACCTAATACGGGAAGCCCCTGTTCAACCGCGTAATCATACTCCATTTCCGTGTAGCTTTTCCCAGAGGGGCCCAACGAACCGTATTTTCCTCCAACAATCACTATATAATAGTCTGACTCTTCAATGACTCTTTTAATCAATTCCCATTGGGTCTCGTCTGAAGCCGGGAACAGTTCCATCCCCGACGGAAAGTGACCGCCTTCCAAAATCGCCTGCGTAGCTTGCTGACGTTCCGTGCGTAAATCTTCGTAGGTAGATGAGACAAACACTTGGTATCTTACTGGCTGTGTCACCGGAAGCCTCCCTTCCCCTGGACATCCTTCTATTTTGCACAAAGCATTTCAATGCGAATACATGACATTGAACAGGTTTTTTAATCTCAGGCTATTATGCGGTTATTAGTTAGCCTGCCCTCAGTTGTCTTCTCCTGTATGAGGAACCTTCTTGCGTAAATTACATGCGTTTCCCTTTCCGGCTGTGCGTTGTCAGCCAGGCAAGATCGCGCTCATATCAACCTCTTCTGGGAGAAAGCGATTTCAGCGTCTTAGCGAGCGGCCGAGCCTGCGAGGGCGAGCGAGCCAAGTGCTAGAAATCGCAGGGAGGCCATAAGAGGCGCAACCTCTCTCTTCTTCATCCCAGGGCGGAGCCGAGCGGAGCGAAGGCGGAGACCCCGGGATCCATGCCTGAACGGCATGTCCGCGTGAAGCGGTGGGCGAAGGGCACCCGGTTCTGGGCCGCCCCGCATATGATCGATGGTCAGGCATGGATCCTCCGGTCGCGTTCGGCTTCGCCTTCGCTTGCCCAGGGTGACAAAGCGGCGCCGCACCCTCCTTCTCCCCCTGTGGGAGAAGGTGTCGCCCTTGTCGGGAGCGAAGCGAGCGACAAGATAAGGCGACGGATGAGGGGTGTTGGAAGGAATGAGGCGTTGACACTCCGGCCAGCACCCCTCATCCGACCTCGCTTCGCTCGGCCACCTTCTCCCACAAGGGGAGAAGGGAGGGTCAAAACCCCGCTCTATCCACGCCCCGCCGGTGTCCCCCATAATCCAGCCGCCCGTATGCCAAGGAGACGGCACTGGACTGGAAAATTGCAATCGAAATCCATCGCGAAGCGCTGAGGCGCATCCTGGCGGCGCTCGTCGCCATGGCGGGTTTTCCGGTTTGGCACGCTGGCGGCGGCGCGGCTGGCACGGATGCGGGCATCACCCTGCCGCGCCGGCTGCATCGCGCCGTGCTCGCCCTTTTGCGACCGGCCGAAGCCGCCGCGCGGCGGCTGGTCATTATCGCCGCGCGCGGCCTCGTCGTGGTGCTACCACCGCGCAAATCCTCACAGGAGGGTTCGGCCCTGCGCATCGCCGGCAGTCTGCCGACGCCGCCGAAAGCCGTCGCGCGCGCCCTGCCGCTGTTCGATCCTTTACCGCGCTGGACCCAACACATTTCTCATTCGGCCGTGCCGCGAATTTCCGTTCCCGGCTTCAGCGCGCCCTTCCCGGTCGCGCTCCCTTCGCCGCACGATCCGATCGGCGCGGCGCGTCTCCTGCTGCGCCTCGAGGCGCTGGGTTCCGTGCTGGACGACCTGCCGCGCCATGCCCGCCGCCTCGCCTGCCTGCGGGCGGCAAGGCGCCAGCCCGCCGCGTCGGCGATTGCCGGTCCGGTGCGGCTCAAGCGCACCTGGCCGCTGCGGCCGGGCCGGCCGCCGGGCTCCCGGCCAAGCCGGCGATCCGCCCATGCGGTTCACGCGGTTCTGGGCGATCTCCAGGGCCTCGCCGTCTGGGCGCTTTCAGACACGTCCTGACGGTCGGTCCCTCCAGCGTTGCGGCCAATGCCATCCGTCGAAGCATGTCGCTTGCCGACGGTCGTTTCCGCGCGCCTCTGCTGTCGTCATCCCGGAAGCCGGTGGAAAATCAAGCAGCATGACGCGCGTGGTCGAACGGACGAAAATTTCGATGCCCGTGTCGGCACCGCGCCTCCCGGAACGTCCTATGCATGGCCGTCGTTTCAGGACGGACAGTTTGAACCGCAAGGAGCCCCCATGACCATTCCGAAAAACACCATCTGCATCTGGTACGACAAGGACGCCGAGGCGGCCGCGAACTTCTACGCCTCGGTCTTCCCGGATACGAAGGTCGGCGCGATCCACCGTTCGCCGAGCGACAATCCGGGCAACAAGGAAGGCGACGTGCTCGTCGTCGATTTCACCGTCTGCGGCATCCCCTGCATCGGCCTGAATGGCGGCACGATCTTCAAGCAGACGGAAGCCTTCTCCTTCCAGATCGCCACCGACGACCAGGAGGAGACCGACCGCTACTGGAACGCCATCGTTTCCAATGGCGGCCAGGAAAGCGAGTGCGGCTGGTGCAAGGACAAATGGGGCGTTTCCTGGCAGATCACGCCGCGCACCCTGACCGAGGCGATGGCCGCCGGCGGCGCCGAAGCCAAGCGCGCCTTCGACGCCATGATGAAAATGCAGAAGATCGACGTCGCCAAGATCGACGCCGCGCGGCGGGGGTGAGAGCCCGGTTCGCCGCAGGCGAATCCATCGTGCCGGTGGCACGATGGAAGGGCTCGAACGCCGGGGAGCTGCGGAGCAGCGGGGGCCCCCGGCAGGGACAGCGGACGCGAACGCCTCCTACCTCCCCCTTGTGGGGAGGTCGGCGGGCAAGGCCCGCCGGGTGGGGGTGGATCAACGAAGAAGGTTTTTCACCCCCACCCCCTCTTGCAAACTTCGCTTCGCTTCCATCGCTCGTCCGACCCTCCCCACAATGGGGAGGGTAAAACGCTCCTCCTACCGGGCGAACCGCCTCGCCCCGGCCACGCACAGGATCACCGCCACCGTCACCGCCAGCATCAGCGGCGTCACCGGCTCATGCAGCAGCGTCGCCGCCAGCGCCAGGCCGAAGAAGGGCTGCAGCAGCTGCAGCTGCCCGACCGCCGCGATGCCGCCCTGCGCCAGTCCGCGATACCAGAACACGAAGCCGATCAGCATGGAGAACACCGAGACGTAGGCGAGGCTGGCCCAGGCCGGCGTTTCTATGTTCGAGAAGCTCGGCGGCAGGGTGAGGCAGACCAGCACGGCCATGACCGGCAGCGACAGCACCAGCGCCCAGGAGATGACCTGCCAGCCGCCGAGCCGCCGCGACAGCCGCGCCCCCTCGGCGTAACCGAGCCCGCAGGCGAGGATCGCCGCCAGCATCAGCCCGTCGCCGATGGGCGAGGCCTCCAGCCCCTGCGACAGCGCGAACCCCGCCACCAGCGCGCTGCCGGCCACCGAGAACACCCAGAAGATCGGCTTCGGCCGCTCCCCGGCGCGCATCACGCCGAACACCGCCGTCGCCAGCGGCAGCAGCCCGACGAAGACGATGGAGTGCGCCGCCGTGACATGCTGCAGCGCAAGCGCGGTCAACAGGGGGAAGCCGATGACGACGCCCAGCGAGACCACGGCGAGCGCCGCGAGGTCGCCGCGCGCCGGCCGCTTCTCCCGAAACATGGCGAGCAGGCCAAGCGCCAGCACGCCGGCGATCGCCGCGCGGGCGACGGTCAGGAACACCGGGTCGAACTGCAGCACGGCGATGCGCGTCGCCGGCAGCGATCCGCTGAAGATCACCACGCCGACAAAGCCGTTGAACCAACCGGCGGCTGACCGCTCCATGCCATGCTCCTTCGAAACTGCCCGCTTCGTATCGGCGTTCCGGACTGGCGAAACCAGAAACGGTTCGTTACAGTTCGTTCAAACTGTTATGGCGTCGAGTTCAGTACAGATGAGTGACTCCCTTGCCGGCACGCGGGTCGAGCATGTCATGCGAACGGTGCGCCAGCGCATCGCCGGGCGCAGCCTCACCGTCGGCGCGAAACTGCCCTCCGTCCGCGCCATGGCCTCGGCGCTCAAAGTGTCGCCCTCGACGGTGGTGGAGGCCTATGAGCGGCTGGTCGCCGAAGGCGCCATCCGCTCCCGTCCGGGCTCGGGCTTCTACGTCGCCGGGCAGGCGACGCCGCTGGCCCTGTCGGAGGTCGGCCCGAAGCTCGACCGCGCCGTCGATCCGTTCTGGGTTTCCCGGCAATCGCTTGAGGCCGGCGAGGCCAGCCTGAAGCCGGGTTGCGGCTGGCTGCCGCCGTCGTGGATGCCGCAGGACGGCATCCGCAAGGCGCTGCGCGCGCTCTCCCGCGCCGACGGCCCCGCCCTGGCCGACTATGGCTCGCCGCTCGGCTTGCCGCCGCTGCGCCGGCTCATCGCCCGCAGGATCGCCGAACGCGGCATCGAGGCGGCGCCGGACCAGATCCTGCTGACGGAGTCCGGTACGCAGGCGCTGGACCTGCTCTGCCGCCTGCTTCTGGAGCCGGGCGATGTGGTACTGCTCGACGACCCCTGCTACTTCAATTTCCAGGCGTTGCTGCGCGCTCACCGGGTCCGCGTCGTCAGCGTGCCCTATACGCCGACCGGTCCCGATATCGAACGTCTCGAAGCGGTGCTCGCCGAGCACCGGCCCCGTCTCTACCTCACCAATTCCGCCATCCACAACCCCACCGGCGCGGTGCTGTCGCCGGTCGCCGCCCACAAGGTGCTCAAGCTGGCCGAGCGGTTCGCGCTGACGATCGTCGAGGATGACATCTTCGCCGATTTCGAACACAGCCCGGCGCCCCGTCTGGCTGCGTTCGACGGATTGGACCGCGTCATCCACATCGGCAGTTTCTCCAAGACGCTGTCGGCCTCGGCGCGCTGCGGCTATGTCGCGGCGCGGCCCGAATGGATCGAAAGGCTGATCGACCTCAAGATCGCCACCTCCTTCGGCGGCGGCCGGCTGGATGCCGAACTGGTGCTGGCCGTCCTGAGCGATGGCGGCTACCGGAAGCACCTGGAACATCTGCGCGGCAGGCTGGCGCGCGCCCGCTTCGACGTCGCGGGGAGGCTGAGGACCATCGGCGTGACGCCCTGGCTCGAGCCGCAGGCCGGCATGCTGTTGTGGTGCCGGCTGCCGGACGATGTCGATGCCGCCGACATTGCCCGCGCGGCGCTTGCCGAAAACATCGTGCTCGCGCCGGGAAACGTGTTCAGCCCGTGGCAATCGGCCCGAAGCGCGATGCGGTTCAACGTCTCGCAGATGTCGGACGACCGCATTTTTCAGGTGCTGGACAGGGTGTTGCGGGGCACCGTGCAAAACCGCTGATGCGTCCTTTTCTTGACTCCACGCCAAAAACCGGGCTTTAGAAAACCCAAGGAGAGTGGGACTTGCCGCTTTTCGTGGCCGGAAAACGCGAATGCGCGCATCGGCCCGCCAGAAAAATGGCGGCGGCACAGGGATTGGTTAACCAACTTTGTCCATCTTTTGAATCAATCGGCAACAACGGCATGGCGCGGGGGCGCGCCGCAGGTTTGTTCGGCAGCGTCGGTCCTGAAGGCCGCGACGCCGGTTGAGAGAAAATTGGTTGGTATGGCGTATTTGTTTGTGAAGGGCGGACGTTCCGCCAGCGGCTCGACCCGCAAGCCGGCTGGCTATGGCAGCGTCCTGCGCTGGGCCGTGGTCCCCGCTGTCGGCGCCGGCCTCGTCCTGTGGTCGCTGGCTATGATGGCCGGCCTGTCCTCGGCGGCGAACACGCTGGCCTCGGACCTGAATCCGCATGCCCTGCCCTCGTCCACGCTCGCTGCCCTTTCCGGCGCGCCGCGGCACAGCCTCCGCCTTGCCGGCGCACAGCCTTCGGCTCCGCGCGAGGCCCGCGTCCTGCCGGGCTTGAAGCCGTCCGGCGTGGAAAAATCGGTTCGCCTCGCCGGCCTCGACGCTACGCCGCTTGCGCATATCCAATCCGCCGCCGAGCGTTTCGACCGCAAGGTAGCCGAGGCGGCGTTGTCGCCGGCCAAGCTTGCCGCCGCCTTCGCGCAGGCCGATATGGTCCTTGCCAGCGCCGAGCCGGCCCCGCCACCCCTGCGCGAGCGCTTCTCCAGCGGGATATCCGTTCACGGTGCGCCCGAGGCATCCCGTTTCGGCCCCGGCGTCACCGAGACTGTACGTTCGTCGCGCCTCGCATTGGCGCTTGCCGCCGCCGGTGAGGTCGAGGTCGCCCTCGTCTACCCGACCGCGATCGCCTCAGACGTGCCGGACGGCATTTTTGTGTCGCCGCTGGAACCGGTCGAGGCAGAAGGCGACACGGTCCTGCTCGCCGCAATTCCCGAGGCTGCGCCGTTGCCGACGCGTCGTCCGAAGCTGACCGAAACCGCGCGCGCCGAGGCTGCACCCTCCAATGCCGCGCGGCCGGACGCCGGACCACGCATCGCCGAAGCAGCCAAACCCGCGCGCAAGCCCGCCGAAAAGCCGAAACAGGAAATGCTTGCCTTCGCCCGTCCGGACAATCCCGATGGCGGCGGCATTTTCAAGAAGCTGTTCTCGGCCCCGCGCCCCCGCAAGGACACCGCCATCTACGACATCAGCGCGCAAACGGTTTATATGCCCGACGGCACGCGGCTGGAAGCGCACTCCGGCATCGGACGGATGGTCGACAATGTCGCCTATATCGGGGTGAAGAACCTCGGCCCGACGCCGCCCGACACCTACAGGATGGTGATGCGCGAATCGCGCTTCTATGGCGTCGAGGCGATTCGCCTGCTGCCGGTCGACGGCAAGACCAAGCATGGCCGCGATGGGCTGCTCGCCCACAGCTATCTGCTGCGTGGCGGCGCTGCGCAGTCGCATGGCTGCGTTGCCTTCAAGGACTATCCGAAGTTCCTCAAGGCCTTCAAGGCAGGCAAGGTCAAGTACCTCGTCGTCGTGGCTGGACGCGGCGGCCGAAGCCAGCCCGCCACGCGCATGGCCCGGAACGGCAACGACGCCTGATCCCAAGCCGGGAAACGGGCGACCTTTCAGCGTCACGGCGTTGTCACGCACCTATCATGTTGGCGGCCTAGACAGGCAGGCGAACGTTCCGGCCATGGCCGGAGCGCGGTTCAGCCGTCTATCGCCCATGAGAGGTCCACCATGAAGAATATCCACCCTCCGGTCGCGCGTGCCATACTCCTGGCAGCGCTGACGGCTCTTACGTCATCCGTCGCCCTGGCTGACAATTCCGCCACCGTTGGCGGCACCGCCTTCGTCAACAAGGGACTGGTCGGCGCCGGCCGTATCCCAGCCAACCAGAAGGACCAGTTCGGCGAGACCTTCGGTTCCGGTTCCGGCATGGCCATCGACCAGCAAGGCTGGACGCGCGACGCCAACGGCTACAAGGGCACGTTGTGGCTGCTGCCGGACCGCGGCTACAACGCCGTCGGCACCGTCGATTACCGCCCGCGCCTCAATACGCTGTCGATCGAGTTCTCGCCGGTCGTTCCGGGCGCGACGCCTGAAGCCGGCAGCCAGCAGGCCGGCGTCAAGGCGACGCTGACCGACAGTCTGCTGCTCACCGACAATGCCGGCGCCGACACCACCGGTCTCGATCCGCTCGATGGCGTCCGCGCCGCCGCCGGCGACATGCCGATCCTGCCGGAAGCCAACGGCAAGATCGCGCTCGACAATGAGGCGATCGCGCGCCTGCCCGACGGGACCATGTTCATTTCCGACGAATATGGTCCGAACATCTACCGTTTTTCGGCCGAGGGCCGGTTGCTGTCGGCGACGCAGCCGCCCGCCGCCATGGTACCGATGCGCAAGGGCGCGGCCAATTTCGCCTCCAACAATCCGGGACCCGGAGCGGCCGGGCCGGAGCCGAAGAACCCCGAGACCGGCCGGCAGAACAATCAGGGCCTTGAAGGCATGGCGCTGACGCCAGACGGCAAGACGCTCATCGCCGTGCTGCAATCGGCGGCGCGGCAGGATGGCGGCGACGCGCCCTCGACGCGCCAGAATACCCGCGCGCTCGTCTATGATGCGACCGACCCGTCTCAGTTGAAGCTTGCGCACGAATACATCGTGCCGCTGCCGGTCTTCACCGATGCCAAGGGCAAGACCACGGTTGCCGCCCAGAGCGAGATCGTAGCGCTCACCGACAAGACCTTCCTCATGCTGTCGCGCGACAGCGGCAACGGCCAGGGCCTCAAGGGCGACACCTCGCTCTACCGCTCCATCGACATCGTCGACGTTTCTGCCGCGACCGACATTGCCGGAACCGATTTCGACAAGGACAAGCCCGCCGCGCCGAAGGGCGTCGTGGACGCATCGATCAAGCCGGCAACGCTCACGCCTTTCATCGACATGAACGGTGGCGCCGAGCTGGCCCGATTCGGCCTGCACAACGGCGCGCCGAACGACAAGGACAATCTATCCGAGAAGTGGGAAGCGATGTCGCTCGCCAGCGTGCTCGACCCCAAACTGCCGGACGACTACTTCCTCTTCGTCGCCAACGACAATGATTTCCTGACGCAGGACGGCTATCAGGTCGGCGCAGCCTACAAGGCGGAGGACGGTGCCGATGTCGACACCATGTTCCTCGTCTATCAGGTCACCCTGCCAGGGTTGACGACGCACGCATCCCAGTAACGTCAGATTTGCCAGGGACCATTGAAAAGGGCCCGATTTCGGGCCCTTCGCGTCGATCCGTATCAGTCGACCTTCTTTTCACCCTTCTCGCCGGCTTTGACGATGTCTCCGGTGGTGAAGAGTATTTCCTTCAGTTCGGTGCGCCAGTCCGGCTTGGCCCGCAGCAGCCACTCCAGATCCATGCCGAAATGCTTGAATTCTTCCTTCTGCGCGTTCTCCATAATCGCCCGCGCCGACTTGTCCTTCTCAACCGAGATGCGCTGTTCATACCAGCTTATCGCCTCGGCTTCCTCGATCAGCGACGTGATCATGCGCGCGAATGTGCGCACCTTCTGCGTCAGCTCTTCGGGTGGCTCGTGATATTGCTCGGTGGCCATGGTTCTCTCCGATTGCCTCTATTGCCTCCAGCAACGGACGACGTGCCAAGAGGGTTGCGATGCCGGCTGTTCAGCCGCGCATGTCCTTGAGTTTCTCCGCCGCCGACGCCGCAAGGTCGGCATAGCGGTCCTCGAGGCGCTCCGCGGCCTCGATGATCGGAAAATCGTGGCCGAATTTCTCCAGCGCCATGCGTAGCTTCTCGACGAAGTCGGCCTGAGTCTCCAGCGCGGAAAACAGCGCCCTCACCTGCGCCTCGCTGATCTCGGGATCGTCCAGCATCGACGGCACGTCGCGGCTCATCCTGTCGCCCGTCTCCGTCTGTTGCCTGAGGATTTCCAGCCAGTCGTTCAAAAGCGGCTCTCCGTTCATCGGCGGCACCATGCTCGGCGCATCAGGCCGGGTCAATCATTGTAACGGCGACAGCTGCCGGAAAAGAGCGCGGCGATCAGGCAGCGCTCTGGCGCGGCTTCTGTTTCCTGGAACTGACCGTCTCGGCGGTCTTGCGCGCGATCTTCTTGACCTTTTGTTCCTCTTCCCGGTCGTGGCGCTTGGCGGCCTCTTCGCATTTGTTGCGGATTTCCTCCACCTCGCTTTCCGTCAAATGTTCGATGCCAATGAAATGATTCTGCGCCTCGCCCACCCGGATCAGCTCGTCGAGCTTCGCCTGAATGGCAGCGCCATCGCGGTTCTGGGTGTTCTGAATGAGAAAGACCATCAGGAAGGTGATGATGGTCGTGCCGGTGTTGATGACCAGTTGCCAGGTGTCCGAAAAGCCGAAGACAGGCCCGCTGACAGCCCAAACGATCACGGTCAGGCAACAGATCGCGAAGGTGAGCGGCAGGCCGGTTATATGGGCAACCTTGTTGGCGACCTTGGTGAAAAGCTTTTCGAACATGGGATTCCCTTTTTGCGTTCAGAAACATCCGCCCCCTCGCAAAAGTTCCAAGGCCGCCGGCATGGCTTTGCAACTGATAGCAACCATAGAGTGAGCAGCAAATAAAAAGCACTTTAAAGTTGATTTGAGACACTCTCCCTGCAGGCAAAGAGCCTGTTCCTTCCGCCCAAAGCGGTACCTCCGGCCCCTTCCGCCAGCCGCCACCCCGCATGGCGGAAGGGGTCTCTCGCCGGGGTGCTGCCAAGTTCGCGGCATGCCGGGGAGATGGTCGAACGATGCGCCGCCTTGCCGCGATTGTCCTGTTCGCCGCGGCCGGCATCGGCCACGTGGGCGCAAGTCGGGCAGGCGGGGAACCGGTTCAAGACTGGCAGTCCACGGGCAGCATCGAGCGGCACTTCACCAGCAACGCGCTGGACAGCGACCGACCCGTGTCCGACTGGTACACGCTCATGCGCGGCACGCTGCAGCGCCAGTTCGGTGAGGACGACGCCAAGCTCACGCTGTCCGGCGAACTCCAGGCATCGCGCTACGATCAAATTTCAATCGAAGACGACCGGGCGCTCCTGCTCGCGGCAGAAGCATTCCGGCGGTTCGGCGCCGCGGTCGAACTTCGCGGCACGCTGAGCTACCGCGTCGCGCGCGAGGGCGATGACCTGTCGATAGGCCCGCTGACCCTGGGCACCGCGACGGCGAAGCAGGTCCTCACCGGCCAGCTCCAGCTCGGGCTGAACCTCGGCAAGGCCACGACGCTGATCCTGGAAGCCTCCGACAGCGTGGAGAATGTCGGCCGCACGCATTTCCAGCATGACATCCTGCCGGCGACGCGGCTCGACCCCGACCGCGACAAGCGCCGCTTCGCCGCCCGCCTGACCCGCACCGCCGGTCGGCTGGCCTTCGGCGGCTCGGCTTCGGCTCTGCTGGTTTCGGTCGAAGAACTGGGTACGCCCCCGGTAGGGCTTTCGTTCGCGCAGTACGGGCTGCGGGCGGAAGCCGTCATGACCGGCGAGGACGGCTCGACGCTTGGCCTTGCGCTGGGAGCCGAGTTGCTGCGCACATCGGTGAACGGCCTCTACAGCAAGGTCAGGCCGGAATGGCAGTTGACGGCTTCCAAACCGCTGCCCCTGGGCTTCGAACTTCGCGGCGCCTGGTTCGGCCGCTACGAAACCGCCGACAGCGACGATCCGCTGGCTTCGTGGCTGCAGCGCGCCGAGGTCGAGACAAGTCTGAAGCTTCGCGAGGATCTTGTTCTTGCCGCCGGCGTTTTCCGAGAGAACAAGCGCAATCTCCTGTTCGAAAACGACGAACGCGGCCACGGCTTCTTCGCCGAAGCGACCTACAAGGCCAGCGGCAAGCTGCATATCGTGGCGCGGGTGGATTTTTCCAGGACCTTCAAGACCGTCGTCGACATTCGCGAGGAAACCACCGATATTTTCATCGCCATGCGGTCCAGGCTCTAGCGAATACGAAAAAACGGGAAGGTTCGGCTGAACCCTCCCGCCCCCTGCCGGGCAATTTAATGTCCGGCCGTCCCGTTCAGTGCTTCTTGATCTTGTAGCTGTTGTTGAGGGTGTTGATGCCAATGCCGCTCAGCACGCCGCTGAGGACGTTGGTCTTGTTGCCGTTCAGGATACCGGAAACGACGTTGCCGCTGAGAATGGCATTGCCATTGCCGATGCCGTTGAGGACGCTCACATCGCCGAGGCCGATGTTGACGAACCCGCTCGAATATCCCGAATGCCCTCCCTTGCCGAAGCCGCCGGCCTGCGCGCCAACGGCAGAAAAGGAAACGACAGCGGCGGTCAAAGCAAATGCGTACTTGTTCATGACTCACTCCTATTGTTGCTGAGGTTTCCTTCCGCTTTCCAAAACGTATCTCCGAGTTCATTACTGCATTTCAGCCAGATAACTTCAACCTTGGATTGTTTGATTTGATCAATACAACCCGTTTTCCAATTTTTAACTTTAATCTTTTACGTTAAGCGACGTGGTTACCGGCGCAGCCGGATATTCACGAAGCGCCGTTTTCCCAGCGGTCGAGAAAAGCCCCGATGGCCAGCGACTGCATGTCGGGAATGGCTTTTGCCAGCCTCTCCGGCGGCCAGTCCCACCAGGCCAGCCGCTCGATGCGCGCGGCGATGTCCGGTTCGAAGCGGCGGCGCAAGAGACGCGTCGGCACGCCGGCCACGATCGTGTAAGGCGCAACATCCTTCGTCACCACGGAATTGGCGCCGATCACCGCGCCATTGCCGATCGTGACGCCCGGCATGATGACCGCCCCGTGGCCGATCCAGACATCGTTGCCGATGGTGACGTGCTTTTGTCGCCGGCGCTCGCGAAATGCCGCATCGACCCCCAGCCAGCGGAAATACTCATTTGGCCGGTAGCTGACCTTATGGGTCGTCAGCCGCTCAACAGGGTGTTCGAGCGCATGGATGCGGCTGTTGGCGGCGATGGAGCAGAATTTGCCGATGCTCGTGTAGATCGCCTCGGAATGCCGCTCGAAATAGGAGAAGTCGCCGACATCGACCTCCCGCAACACGACCCGCTCGCCGATGGAAACATGGCGCCCCAGCCGGCATGACTTCAACTCAGCCGTTGGATGAATGCGCGGCTCGGAATCTTTTGCGATGAGGTCGTCTCGGCGGTCCATATCGCGGCTTTACGCCGCCGCGCCAGGTGCCGCAAGCAAGAGGTGAACGAGATTCAGGACACGGCGAGCAGAAAAAGCCGTTTGCAGGCCGACCTTACCTGAATCTACTGCGGCTTCCCCTTCGCCCACACCACGCTCTGCCCATAGAGCGGAACGGTGGTGAGCGACATCTTGGCCGAGCCGTCCTGCACCTGACGGGAATGCGACAGATAGATCAGCGTCTCTGTGGATTTATCGTAGATCCGGTTCACCACCTGTTTCTTCCAGATCAGGCTGATGCCCTGCTTGAACACCTCCTCACCCTCCTCGCCGAGGTCGATGTCGCCGATGGTGATGGGTCCGGTCTGCCGGCAGGAGATGGAGGAATCGGACGGGTCCTCGAACCAGTTGCCCTTCTGCAGCCGGTCGATCACGCCGCGGTCGAAATAGGACACGTGGCAGGTAATGCCTTCCACCTTGGGATCCTTGACCGCCTCGATGACGATGTCGTTGCCGAGCCAGTCGACGCCGACCTTTCCGACCTCCTGTGCAGCGGCGGCACCGGCGCAGGCTAGAATGGCGATGGCTAGGAAGCCCTTCAAGATATGCCGCACGGTCGAACTCCTGCCTATGTTTATGGTCAGCGACAGGTGGGAAGGAGATGCGGATTTTGCAAGCAGTTCATGCCCGGCCAAATGCGATCATGCGGCGAAGCACATTGGTCTTGAGCACGAAATGCTGGACGAGCGCGCCGGCGATATGGATCGCAACGACGTACATGAGCACCGTCTTGCCGATCAGATGCGCGCCTATGGCGCCCTGCACCCCGAAAAACCAGGACACCGCGCCGGAGAACGGCACCAGGAAAATCAGCAGGTAAATCAATCCGTGCGTGATATGCGCAAGCCATTTCAAGGGCTCAGGCTCATCCGCCGGCAGCGACGGCACCCCTCGCGTTGCCCGCAGCCACAGCCGCACCGCAGCAAGCACCAGAACGATCACGCCGAAGGCGGCGTGCATGTAGGCAAGCGGCAGGTCGGCGGCGGAAACTTCCTGCCCGCGCACGAATGCCCGCCATGCGTGCTCCATACCCTCGGAAAACAGGTACTGTGCGAGGATAAGGACCGCGATGGTCCAGTGCAGGATGATCTGGGTCCGGGAATAGGCTGAGGGCGCGGCGTTGGGCATTTGCAGGCTCCGTGGTCGGCTTCGATGCTAATGCCAACCGGACGGGACAAGTCAAATGAAGGTTTGGTAATGCCGGTTAAAGCCGCCCCGGGTTGCGGCATTGCGGCGTCTTTGCCCGACGTCGCCGCGGCGGTAAGCTTGTCGGCGAAACCCGCGTACCGTATCAGGCAGTCCTGAACGCGCGCGGCCGCGCCGTGACGGCGCGCAACGACCGGATGGATTGCCTTATGATGCGTTCGATACTGATCGGCATTCTCGTGCTTATGGCGGCAGGCATCGGCTGGCTGACCTTCGACTGGTATCGCGGCCACTATGGCGGCGAGCCGTTCGGCGCGTCCTTCACGCTTGTCGACCAGAAGAACCAGCCGATCACCGAGGCCGCCTTCCGCGGCCAGCCGAGCGTCGTCTTCTTCGGCTTCACCCACTGCCCCGAGGTCTGCCCCACGACGCTGTTCGAAATGGCCGGCTGGCTGAAGGACCTCGGGCCCGATGGGCAGAATTTGCGCGCCTATTTCGTCTCGGTCGACCCCGAGCGCGACACGCCGGAGATCATGAACACCTACATCAGCAACTTCTCCGACCGCATCCTCGGCATAACCGGCGATCCGGAGAAGGTCCACGCCATGGCCAAGTCGTTCGGGATCTACTGGAAGAAAGTGCCGACGGACGGCGGCGACTACACGATGGACCACACCGCATCCGTGCTGCTGCTCGACGGCAAGGGCGACTTCGCCGGCACGATCGCCTATGGCGAGAGCGCCGAAACCGCCAAGACCAAGCTCAAGAATTTGGCTGCCAAGGGCTGATCACCGAAAGTCGCTGCAGATGGGCCAGACGCGCCTTCACTTGACTGCCTCGAAGGCGGAAGCCGACCGGATCTTCGCCGCGCTCGAATTTGCGTTCGAGGAAGACGGCTTTCCCCTCGCCGTGCTCGAACTCGACGAGGAGCGCGACCTACACGAAGTATCCCTTTACGCAGAAGACGATCTGGACGGCGTCGAGAACCGCATCCGCGACATCCTGGCCGGCCTGTCGCTGTCGCGCGCCGTCGAGCGCGAAGCGCTGCCCGACATCGACTGGGTGGCGCAATCCCTGGCGGGGCTGAAACCGGTCCGCGCCGGACGTTTCCTCGTCCATGGCGCTCATGATCGCGGCAAGCGCCGCAATGGCGATCTGGCGATCGAGATCGAGGCCGGGCTGGCCTTCGGCACCGGCCATCACGGCACCACGGCGGGTTGTCTGAAAATGCTGGAGCGGGTTGTCTTGCGCGAGCGCCCGAGAAACGCGCTCGATCTCGGCACGGGTAGTGCCGTGCTGGCGATCGCCCTGGCGAAACTCGCCCGCATTCCGGTGCTGGCGACCGATATCGACCCGGTCGCCGTCCGCGTCGCGGCCGCCAACGTGCGGCTGAACCATGCGGCTTCGCTCGTCACCACGGCCACGGCGCCGGGATTCCATCATCCGGTCTTTAGAGACCGGGCGCCGTTCGATCTCATCGTTGCCAACATACTGGCAAGGCCGCTGATGCGCCTGGCGCCGGCCATGGCCCGGCATATATCGCGGGGCGGTTCGCTCGTCCTGTCCGGCATTCTCGACCGCCAGCGGGACGCGGTCGTCTCAGCCTATGTCGGCCAGATGTTCCGGCACGTCCGCACGACGCACCGCGAAGGATGGGTGACCATCCATCTGAAGCGCTGAAGGCGCGGCATATCGCTCAGATGTAGAGCGAACGCGAGCGCTTCTGCAGATCTTCGCGATTGTGGCCGAGGGCCTTGAGCGTCTCGTCGTCATAGGAAAGTAGCGCACCATTGACATAACGGGCAGCTTCGCGCTGGCGCGCGGTGATGAGGGCGTCGAAGGCGTTCCTGAAGAAACCGCGGGTCGAAGTAGCCATGGTCGTTCTCCTGTCCAGAAAGGTTCAACTCGTTCCTCCCTGCAAAATAGGTAAGCATTACTGACCTTGTTTGAGAACAGCCGATTGAGCATGGGACCCATGCAGCGATGCAGGGCCGACAAGAGGCTGGATCAAGCGCCCCGCATTGCCAGCCAACCGGCGGATGGGTACGGTCGCGTCACAAGCGAGGAGATGGCGGCAGCATGTTTCAGACTTTCGATCCGGCAGGCGATCCTTCCGTTGGCAAGCCGCGCGTGGCGATGCTGCGCAAATGGCTCTCGGACAACGCTCTCGACGGCTTCATCGTCCCGCGCGCCGACGAGCACCAGGGCGAATATGTGCCCGCACGCGCTTCCAGGCTGAAATGGCTGACCGGTTTTTCCGGCTCGGCCGGCGTCGCCATCGTGCTGAAGGACCGCGCCTTCGTCTTCGTCGACGGGCGCTATACGTTGCAGGTGCGCCAGGAAGTCGATCTCGACGTCTTCGCCATCGAAAGCCTCGTCGATAACCCGCCGCGTCTCTGGATCGGGGACAATCTCGGCAAGGGCGCGCGTCTCGGTTTCGATCCCTGGCTGCACACAACAGGCGAGGTCAAGGCACTCAGGGCGGCGGCCGAAAAAGCCGGCGCCACCCTTGTCCCGGTGGAAACCAACCCGGTCGACGCCATCTGGAGCGACCAGCCCGAACCGCCGCTTGCCCCGGTCGAGTTGCACCCGATCGCCTTTGCCGGCGAACTCGCCAGGGAAAAGCTGGCGCGGTTGGCCGCCGCCATCACCAAGGAAGACGCCACCCACGCCGTGCTGACCGATCCGTCGTCGATCGCCTGGGCCTTCAACATACGCGGCGGCGACGTCCCGCACACGCCGCTGGCGTTGGGCTTCGCGATCCTCGCCGCCGACGGCAATCACCAGCTTTTCATGGACAGCCGCAAATTCTCGCGCACCGTGAATGCCTACCTCACGCAGTTGGCCGAACCGCACGAGCCGGCGGAGTTCGAGCCGGCCGTGGTGAAACTGGCAAAGGGCGGCGCGAAAATCGCCCTCGATCCGGCGCTTGCAGCCGAAAAGCTGCGCATGCTGGTCGAGGAGAATGGCGGCACGGTCGTCGCCGTTCCAGACCCTGCCCGCATCCCGCGCGCCACCAAGAACCAGGCCGAGATCGCCGGCAGCCGTGCCGCGCATCGCCGCGATGGCGCCGCGGTCGCCAAATTGCTGTGCTGGCTGGACCGTCAGAAACCCGGATCGCTGGACGAGATCGCCGTGGTGACGAAGCTCGAGGAATGCCGCCGGCAGACCGGCGAGGAAACGCAGATGCCGCTGCGGGACGTCTCCTTCGACACGATTTCCGGCGCCGGGCCGAATGGCGCCATCATGCACTACCGGGTTTCGCGCACCACCAGCCGCGTGCTCGGCGACGGCGAATTGTTCCTGCTCGATTCAGGCGCGCAATACCAGGACGGCACCACCGACATCACGCGCACGGTGCCGATGGGCAAGCCGACGCAGGAGATGCGCGACCGTTACACGCTGGTGCTGAAGGGCATGATCGGCATTTCGATGCTGCGTTTTCCCCCGCGCACGCGCGGCTGTGACATCGACGCGGTGGCGCGCATGGCGCTGTGGCGGCACGGTCTGGACTTCGCCCACGGCACCGGCCACGGCGTCGGGTCTTATCTCGCGGTTCATGAAGGCCCGCAGCGCATCGCCAAGACCGGAACCGAAAAGCTGCTGGAGGGCATGATGATCTCCAACGAGCCGGGCTACTACAAGGAAGGCGCCTACGGCATCCGGCTGGAGAACCTCATTCTGGTCTCGCCCGCCGAGGCGGTCGGAGGCGGCGACATCGACATGCATTCCTTCGAGACACTGACGCTGGCGCCCTTCGACAAGCGCATGCTCAACACCGAACTGATGACCCGTGAGGAACTGCACTGGCTGGATGCATACCATGCCCGCGTGCTGGCCGAGATCGGCCCCATGCTGGACGGCGAGGCGCTGGCCTGGCTGGAAAAGGCTTGCGCGCCGCTGCCGCACGACGACAAGACTGCTTAAGCCATGAACTGCCGGGCGGCGATCAGCACCGCCGCACCGACCAGAAACATCGGCATCAGACCGAAGCGCAGCGAGACCAGCAGCGCGATCACGATCGCCAGCCATTCGGCGGGACCGGCATTGATCATCTCTGGCGCCACCAGCGTGGTCAGCACAGCTGCCGGCACCGCATTCAGGCCCGCTTCGACGCGCGGATGAATCCTGTCGAACCGCGAAATCACCAGATGGCCGCCGACCCGCGTCAGATAGGTGGCGACGGCGGCCGCGAGGATGATCCATATGTTGACGCTCACGCCAGCGGCTCCCCATCCGGCTTCGCCGGCACGATGGCGGCAAAGAGGATGCCGGCCATGGCGCCGATGGTGACATGCCAGGGCGACCCGACGGTCTTGTAGGCGATGATGGAGGCGACCGCGCTTGCCGCCACCACCGGCAGCCACAGCGGCCGCTTGCGGAAGCCCATCACCAGGCCGAGGAAGTAGATCGGCAGCAGGAAGTCGATGCCGAGCGCATGGGTATCGGGAATGAGGCTGCCGAACACCGCGCCAATGACGCCTTCCGCCACCCAGCAGACATAGACGACGATCCCCGCGCCCAGATACCAGGCGAAGCCGACCTTGCCGCGCTCCTCGGCTTCACGCTCGGTCAGCACATATTGCGGGTCGGTCAGAAGGTGATAGCCCAGCGCCTGCTGGATCAGCGGCCAGCCCGAAAGGTGACGGCCGACCGCCGCCGAATAGAGAACATGGCGGAAATTCACCGCCAGGATCGACAGAACGATCAGCCATGGCGCGACCTTCTGGCCAAACAGGCCGATGCCGACCATCTGGCTCGCACCCGCATAGACGGTGGCGCTCATCAGGAACGCCTCGAACACGGTGAAGCCGTTCTCGACCGACAACGCCCCGAACAGCAGGCCGAACGGCGCCGAGGCAACGACGACCGGAAAGCCGAGCCGCATGCCGCGCCAGAATTCGCCTGCCACGGCGCGTTCGGAAACAATTTCCGACGTCATCGACAACTCCTTGAAAGACGGAACTGTTTAGAAAGCGGCGCCCGGGCTGTCACACCAAATCGCTTGAGCCAGCGATCAAGGAAAGTGATCGCCGCGACTCAAGCGCCGGCGGGCACCCTGCCCTCGATGCGCCTGCCCCAGTCGAGCAGCGGTTTTGCGCGGCGGGTGAAATCGACAAGCTCATCCACCAGTTCCGGCGAATGGATGGACGCCGGGTCGATCTCCTGCCGCACGACGAAGTGGCGGTTGCGGATGGCGGCCGCGAGGTCTTCGTCCGCCACGCCCTCGAAGCCGCGCGGCATGCGCTTCATCCGCTCCTGGTCGTCGAGTTCGAGCCTGCCCTTGGCCAGCTTCGCTGCCAGCGCGCGAAAATCCTGCGGCTTTTCCGCGATGGTGCGCCGCATCTCCTGCAGCAGGTCCGGACGCGGCTGCCACCACGCGACGGCGGCGAAGCAGCGCTCCAGCCCGATATGGACGAAGAACACGCCCTGTTCCATCTTCGTCCCGTCCGGCGACAGGATGGCCGACAGGTGCCGGTTGTAGGGCCGCTTGTCCTTGGCAAAGCGAACGTCGCGGTTGATGCGGAACAGCGACTTCCTGCGGTCGCCCTTTAGGTCCAATCCCTCGGCAGCGAAGCGCTCGGTGAGCGTGTCGACCAGATCGCCGAACGGCTCCTTGAGGTGCAGCTCGAACAGGTCGCGGTTCTCCAGGAACCATTCGCGGCTCTGGTGAAAATCCAGCGCCTTCAGGAACGGAATGGCCTTGTCACCGAAGCCTTTGAACGAACCGCTCATCACGCCCGACCGATCCGTTCCAGCCATGCATCCTCGTCGATCACCTCGACGCCGAGATCGGTGGCCTGCTTGAGCTTGGAACCGGCGCCCGGCCCGGCCACCACGAGATCGGTCTTGGCCGAGACGGAGCCGGCCACCTTGGCGCCAAGGCGCTCGGCCATTGCCTTGGCCTCAGAGCGCGTCATCTTCTCCAGCGAGCCGGTGAACACGACGGTCTTGCCGGCGACCACGCTGTCGGCCGAAGCGGTCACAACATAAGGCTTGGGATGCACATGCGTGAGCAGCGCCTCGATCACCGCGTCGTTGCGCTCATTGCCGAAGAAATCGCGCAGCGCCCCGATCACCGTGTCGCCGATGCCGTTGACCGACGGGAAAACCGTATGCGGGTCCTCGGCCGCGGCCGTCTCCTTGCCGACCCGGATCAGTTCCTCGATGGTCGAGAAGGTGCGCGCCAGCACCGCCGCCGTTGTGTCGCCGATATGGCGGATGCCGAGCGCGAAAATGAAGCGGTCGAGTTCCGGCTCGCGGCGCGCGTCGATGGCCGCGAACAGCTTGTCGAGGCCTTCATAGGTCCGCTCCTCCGCCGACAGCACCTTCTTGCGCGTCGTGCCCTTGGCAGCCTCACGAAGTTGAGCCTGCGCCTCGCGCCGCTCGAACAGGGCGCGCTGGACATCGGCCTTGCGGTCTTTGAGAGTAAAAATGTCGGCGGCGGTCTTGATCAGGCCGGCATTGAAGAACAGGTCGATGTTCTCCGCGCCCAGTCCCTCGATATCCATGGCGCCGCGCGACACGAAATGGCGCAACGCCTCCACCGCCTGCGCCGCGCAGATCAGTTCGCCGGTGCAGCGGCGGCGCGAATCCTCCTTGCCGGTCTTCTCGTTGATCTCGCGCGTCGCCGGCGAGCCGCACACCGGACAGGCGTGCGGCATCTCGTAGGGCCGCGCCTCGGCCGGCCGCTTTTCGAGGAGGACATCGACGATCTGTGGAATGACGTCCCCTGCCCGCTGGATGACGACGGTATCGCCGATGCGGATGTCCTTGCCGTCGCGGATGGGCAGGCCGTTCGAGTCCTTGCCGGCGATATAATCCTCATTGTGCAGCGTGACGTTGACGACGGTGACGCCGCCGACCGTCACCGGGTCGAGCCGCCCCACCGGCGCCAGCGTGCCGGTGCGCCCCACCTGGATGTCGATCTCGCGCAACACCGTGGTCGCCCGTTCGGCCGGGAACTTGTGCGCCACCGCCCAGCGCGGCTCGCTGGAAACGAAGCCCCAGCGGCGCTGCAGTTCGAGCTGGTCGACCTTGTAGACGACGCCGTCGATGTCGTAGCCCAGCGAGGAACGCTGCGCCTCGATGATCTTGTATTGCGCGATCAGTTCCTCGACCGACTTCGCCCGCACCATCAGCGGGCTGATCTTGAACCCCCAATCGGCGAATTTCCGCACCGCTTCGTACTGCGTCGGCGCGGGGTCCTCCGTTGTGTGGCCCCAGGCATAGGCGAAGAATTTCAGGTTGCGGCTGGCGGTGACGGAGGCGTCCTTCTGGCGCAGCGAACCGGCCGCCGTGTTGCGCGGATTGACGTAATCCTGCCCGCCCACCGCCGCCGAACGCTCCTTCAGCGCCTGGAACTCGGCATAGGTCATGTAGACCTCGCCGCGGATTTCGATCACGTCCGGCCAGCCGGAGCCTTTCAGCCGGTGCGGAATGTCGGCGATGGTCTTGAGGTTCGCGGTTATGTCCTCGCCCACCGCGCCGTCTCCGCGCGTCGCGCCCTGCACGAACACGCCGTTCTCGTAACGCAGCGACGCCGACAGACCGTCGATCTTCGGCTCCGCCGTGAAGGCGATGTCGAAATCCTTGTCGCGCTCGAAAAAGCGCTTCGCCCGTTCCAGGAAATCCACCACGTCCTGGTCGGTATAGGCCTTGGCAAGGCTGAGCATCGGCACAGCGTGGCGCACCTTGGCGAAACCTTCCGCCGGGGGCGCGCCAACTTTCAGAGACGGCGAATCCTCGCGCACCAGCTCCGGGAAGCGTGCCTCGATGGCGGCATTGCGGATGCGCAGCGCATCGTATTCCGCATCCGTGATGGTCGGCGCATCCTCGCCATGGTAGCGCCGGTCGTGCCCGGCGATCTCGGCGGCAAGCCTTTCCAGTTCGGCGGCGGCTTCTGCCGCGCTCAACGCATCAATGGGTTTGTCGGACAAGGACATGGCAGATTCCGTCATGGTTCGGGGACGGACTATGGCCGCAGGGCGGGGTGGCGTTCAAGAGGGCGCGTGCCCTTTACCCTCCCCCTTGTGGGGAGGGTCGGCGAGCAGTCGTAGCGAAGTGAAGATTGCGAGACGGGGTGGGGGCGCAGAATCGTTTCCATACCCCCACCCGGCGGGCGTTGCCCGCCGACCTCCCCACAAGGGGGAGGTAGGACGCCGCGCTAATCTTGACTTCTCCCTTGTAGGAGAAAGAAGGATGGCATCCTCAAACCGCCGCGTTTTCCCTGAGCAGCCGCTCCGCCGCCGCGCGGGCCTCGTCGGTGATGGTCGCGCCGGCCAGCATCCGGGCGATCTCCTCCTGCCGCGCCGCCCGATCCATCTCTGCAATGCCGGTGGCGACGCGGTCGGCCCCGCCCGTCTTGGAAATAAGGAAATGCGTCTCGGCTCGCGCCGCGACCTGCGGCGCATGGGTGACGGACAGCACCTGAACCCGCTTGGAAAGCAGCGCCAGCCGTTGGCCGATGGCGTCAGCCACCGCGCCGCCGACGCCGGTGTCGATCTCGTCGAAGACCAGCGTCGGCGCAGAGCCGCGATCAGCCAGCGCCACTTTCAGCGCCAGCAGGAAGCGCGACAGCTCGCCGCCGGACGCCACCTTCATCATCGGTCCGGGCCGCGTGCCCGGATTGGTGCGGACCCAGAACTCGACCTGGTCGATCCCCTCTTCCATGCGGCTGTCCGGCTCGCTGGAAAGCTCCACGATGAAGTCCGCCCGTTCAAGCTTCAGCGCCGGCAGCTCCGCCATCACCGCCTTGGTCAGGCCGATCGCTGCCGCATGGCGCAGCGCGGAGAGCTGCGCGGCGGTCGCATCGTAGGTTTCCCGCGCGGCCACCGCCTGCTTTTCCAGCCCGTGCAGGCGCTCCTCGCCGGCGTCGAGATCGGCCAGATCCGCCGCCATCGTGTCGCGCAGCTGGGCGAGATCATCGACGGCCACATTGTGCTTGCGCGCCGCTGCCCGCAAAGCGAACAGGCGTTCTTCGGATTTCTCCAACTTCTGAGGATCGTATTCCGTCGCCCGCAGCGCTGCCTCGACACCGGATTGCGCGGCATCGAGCGACAGCAATGCTTCATCAAGAGAAGTCACCACCTCGTCCAGCAGGCCGGGGGCTTCGCCTGCCTTGCGCTGCAGGCGGCGCAGCAGGCTGGCCAGTTGCGGCAGCGGCGATGACGCTCCCGACAGCACGTCCTGCGCATCGTGGATTTCCGAGGCTATCTTTTCGGCCCGCATCATCGCCGCGCGGATGTCGGCCAAATCCGTTTCCTCGCCGGGCTGCGGGTCGAGACCGGACAACTCGGCCACGGAGGCGCGCAGATAGTCGGCCTCCCGCGCGGCCGCCTCCACCTTGGCGCGGTGCTGCGCCAGTTGCTGCTCGCAGGTCCGCCAATGGCGCCAGGCTTCGCCCGTGGCGCGCACGGCTCCCATATTCCCGCCGAACGCGTCCAGCAATTCCCGGTGCGAGGCGGCATCCACCAGCGCGCGTTCATCGTGCTGGCCATGGATCTCGACCAGCGCACGGCCGATGTCGCGCATCAGCGCCACGCTGGAAGGCTGGTCGTTGACGAAGACGCGCGTGCGCCCATCCGCCGTTTGCAGCCGCCGCAGGATGACGTCGCCGTCGTCGTCGATGGCGTTCTCGGCCAGCAGCGCGCGCACCGGATGGTTGCGCGGCACGTCGAACACGGCGGTCACCTGGCCCTGCGCCGCGCCGTGGCGGACGAGCCCGGCATCGCCGCGCGCTCCGAGCGCCAGAGACAGCGCATCAAGAAGGATGGATTTGCCGGCGCCTGTCTCGCCGGTGAGCACGGACAGGCCGGACGCAAAATCGATGTCCAGCTTTTCTATCAGGACGATATCGCGAATCGACAACCTGGAGAGCATCGACAGCCTATAGCACCTATCCAATGAAGCCGTGATGCGGCCTCAAAAGCCGCATCAGGCGCCGGTGATCATCTTTCCGGCCTTGGATATCCAGGAAGCACCGTTCTCACGCGGCTCCAGGCCCTTGGTCTGCAGCAGCTTGTAGGAATCCTTGTACCACGGGCTGTCGGGGAAGTTCTGGCCGAGAACCGCGGCGGAAGTCTGCGCCTCGTCGGTCAGGCCCATGGCGTAGTAGGCTTCGGTCAGGCGAGACAGGGCTTCTTCGACATGGCGCGTGTTGGAATAGGTCTCCACCACGGTGCGGAAGCGCTTGATGGCGGCGATATATTCGCGGCGCTCCAGATAATAGCGTCCGACCTGCATTTCCTTGCCGGCGAGCTGATCCTGCGCGAAGCGCATTTTTGCTCTCGCGTCCTCGGCATATTCGGAATCGGGCCAGCGGTTGACCAGATCCTGCATCGCCTGGATGGTCTGGCGCGCTTCCTTCTGGTCCTGCGTCACGTCCTTGATCTGCCGGTAGTAGCTCAGGCCGATAATGTACTCGGCATAGGCCGAATCCTCGGTGGACGGATAGAGCGTCAAATAGCGCTTGGCCGAACTGATGGCATCGTCGTAGTTGCCCTGCCGGTAATTGGTGAAGGCGCCCATGACCATCGATTTGCGCGCATATTCAGAATAGGGGTGCTGCCGGTCGACCGCGGCGAATTTCTTCGCCGCCTCGCCCAGCCGCCCCGAATTCAGGTTGGCCAGGCCCTGATTGTAGAGCACATCGGCCGGCTCCGTCTGGTCGACATAGGTCGACAGGTCGACGTCGGTCTCCGACGACATGCAGGCGGAAAGGAAGAGCGGCGCAGCAATCACCGCGATGAAAGCGGCGCTTGCCGGTGCTTTCGCTATATCAGCCCGTCTGAAAAACATGATCGGTTCGCTCTTTCGGCACCGTTTCGGTCATTCGGCGAGCAGCCATAGACTATAACTGCCCAGTGCGGCAACGCTATCGTCCGGCAATCGCACATTTTTGTGGCGCAGCCCACCCAGCCGGCGGACAGCAGGTTTCGGCTGGCGCGCGTGACATTTGGGCAACAGGCCGGCGCAAGGGGCAGTCTGCGGGCGGATAAGGGATCAGATCACCCAAGGCGCATGAACAGGCGCGCTCACCGGGCTCATCTCGGCCGTGCGGCCGCGATCCCGGCGCGTCGTTTCGACAACCTCGAAGGCGGTGCGGTCCGAAAGCAGACGCCGCAACGCCGCCGCGTTCAGACGATGGCCGCCGCGGTAGGAGCGGAAGCAACCGATGAAGCGCGCGCCGGCAAGCGCCAGGTCGCCCATCGCGTCCAGCGTCTTGTGCCGCACGAACTCGTTGGGATAACGCAGCCCGCCGATGTTGATGACCTTGTGATCGTCGCCGATGACCAGCGAATTATCCAGCGATGAACCCAGCGCATAGCCGGCCGCCCACAGCCGTTCGACATCCTTCATGAAGCCGAAGGTTCGTGCGCGGGCGATGTCCCGCCTGAAGATATCCGCATTCATATCGGAGGCAAATTGCTGACGGCCGATGGCCGGCGTCTCGAAATCGATCTCGACCTCGAACCGCGTGCCGACATAGGGACGGAATTCTGCCCAGGATGCGCCATTTTCGATGCGCACCGGCTTGACCACGCGGATATAGCGGCGCTTGGAAGACAATGTCTCGATGCCGGCCTGGTCGAACGCCTCGACAAACCCCATCGCGGTGCCGTCGAGGATAGGAACCTCGCTGCCCTCGATCTCGATCACGAGATTGTCGACGCCCATGCCGAAAAGCGCCGCCATCAGATGCTCGACGGTCGCGACGTGGTAGCCCTCCGGATCGCCGAGCAGCGTGCACAGGTCAGTGGCGCCGACTTCGGACACCAGCGCGCCGAGCTCCTTGACGACGGATCCGTCCTCGCCCAGCACGTGGAACACGATCCCTGTATCGGCTTCAGCGGGAACGAAATGAACGGAAACGGGCTTGCCGCTATGAACGCCGATGCCTTCCAGCGTTATCCGCGATCTGACCGTCGTTTGATAATCGTGCAAGATCAACCCCACGCCCGAAGCTTCCGCGTCCGCTTTGTCAATTCCGTGTCTGCGGCTCTTGGTTGTCATGACACTCCGGCGAAATCCCCAAAACGCCGCATGCCACCTCAAGTTTTGTGGAAGATAGTGGTGCCCGGAATATACGCCAAATCACGCTTTCTTACTCTTTGTTACGAAACAAGACGTTTCCACGATACGAATAAGCGATTGATTCTATTGCGCTAAAAACATCAACAGGCAAACGATCTCTCGTTTGCCTGTTGATAATCGTCGGGACTTGGGGACGTCAGTTCGCCTGGCGGCGCAGGAAGGCCGGAATCTCCAGCTGATCGTCCTCCTGAGTCCTTTGCGACTGTGGAGCCAGACGGCCATGCTCGTCGAGCTGACCACGACGCGGCGCATAGAGCTGGGCGTCATGACCGGCAAGGCGGCGAACCTCGGGCGCGGCCTGGCGCAGTTTCGGCTCGCGCGGCTGTGCCGGCTGCAGTCTGGCAGGCTCCTCCTCGCGACGGGTCAGGCCCGTGGTGAGGCGCTTGAGCAAGCCCATCGGACCGCTGTCATGGTCGATCGGGTTCGTCTTGGCTTCCACTTCGGCCTTCACGACCGGCGGGAAGTCTTCGACCCGCGGCATACGCTGCGCGGCCACAGGTTGGACCATCTCGCGCATCTGCACAGGCTGCGGAGCCGGCTGAGCGACAGGCTGCTGCATCTGCGGCTGGGCAGCGGGAGCCTGGAACAGCTTGCTCTGCGGACGGGCCTCTTCCACTGCCGCCGGGCGCAAGGCCATGGCGGCGGCGTTCGCTTCAGCCTGCTGGATCGCCTCGGCCACCGGATCGGCGGCACGCGGCTCCTGGATCGGCGGCTGGGCGACAGGACGGATCTCGGCAGTGGCAGGCCGCGCGACCGGCTTGGGCTGCGCGGGACGGATCGAAATCGGCGCGGCGGCGATCTGTTCGGCCGACTTGTCGATGCCGGTGGCGACCACCGACACGCGGATGACGCCTTCCAGATCCTCGTCGAAGGTGGCGCCAAGAATGATGTTGGCGTCCTGGTCGACTTCCTCGCGGATGCGGGTAGCCGCCTCGTCGACTTCGAACAGGGTGAGGTCACGGCCGCCGGTGATCGAGATCAGCAGGCCCTTGGCGCCCCGCATCGAGGTCTCGTCGAGCAGCGGGTTGGCGATCGCGGCTTCGGCAGCGGCCATCGCCCTGCCCTCGCCGGAAGCCTCGCCGGTGCCCATCATCGCCTTGCCCATCTCGCGCATCACCGAACGGACGTCGGCGAAGTCGAGGTTGATGAGGCCTTCCTTGACCATCAGGTCGGTGATGCAGGCGACGCCCGAATACAGCACCTGGTCGGCCATGGCGAAGGCGTCGGCGAAGGTGGTCTTGTCATTGGCCAGCCGGAACAGGTTCTGGTTGGGGATGACGATCAGCGTATCGACGCTTTTCTGCAGTTCTTCGATGCCGAAGTCCGCGGTCTTCATGCGGCGCTGGCCTTCGAAGTGGAAAGGCTTGGTGACGACGCCGACGGTCAGGATGCCCTTTTCGCGGGCCGCGCGGGCAACAACGGGAGCAGCACCGGTGCCGGTGCCGCCGCCCATGCCGGCGGTGACGAAGCACATGTGGGTGTTGGACAGGTGATCGATGATCTCATCGATGCACTCTTCGGCGGCGGCCCGGCCGACTTCCGGCTGCGAACCGGCGCCGAGGCCCTCGGTGACGTGCGCGCCGAGCTGGATCAGCCGTTCGGCCTTCGACATGGTCAACGCCTGGGCGTCGGTATTGGCCACCACGAAATCAACCCCGCGCAACCCGGCGGTGATCATGTTGTTGACCGCGTTGCCGCCGCCACCGCCGACACCGAACACGGTGATCCGCGGCTTGAGCTCGGTGATGTCCGGCTTTTGTAGATTGATTGTCATAGTCCTCGTCCTTTGCCTTTCCCGCCGCTTCGCCGTCGCGGCCGCTTACGGGTTGCCCCGCCAAATCCAAAACCTACGGGTTGCCCCGCCACATCTAGAAACTGTCCCTCAACCACTGACTCATGCGATGGAACGTTCCACCCGTTCCCGTCATCTTCAGACGGGACATTCCTTGCGCATATTGGCTCTCGAAGCTGGCCATCTGCGGATAGATCAAAAGGCCGACCGCCGTCGAGAAAGCCGGCCCCTTGGCCGCTTCCGGCAGCCCGGCCACGCCGAGCGGACGGCCGACGCGAACGTTGCGTCCCAGCACCCGCCGCGCCGCTTCCGGCAGGCCGGAAAGCTGGCTCGCGCCGCCTGTGAGCACGACACGCTTGCCGACGGCATTGCCGAAACCGGACTTGTTGATGCGCTCGCGCAGCATTTCCAGCGTTTCGTCGATGCGGGCGCGGATGATGCGCGTCATCACCGAGCGCGGCACCTGCAGCGGTGCGTCGCCTTCCTCGCCGATCGGCTGGATCGTCACCAGGTCACGGTCGTCGGCGCTTCCGGGCAGCGCCGAGCCATGCATGACCTTAAGCCGTTCGGCAGCCTCGATGGAGGTCGACAGCCCCTTGGCCAGATCGAGCGTCACATGATTGCCGCCGACCGGAATGGCGTCGCCATAGACGAACTTGCCTTCGGAAAACACCGAGATCGTCGTGGTGCCGCCGCCCATGTCGATGCAGGCGGCGCCCATTTCGAGCTCGTCGTCGACCAGCGCCGCCAGGCCGGAGGCATAAGGCGTCGCCACCATGCGCTCGACCGAGAGGTGCGAGCGGTTGATGCCGAGTTCCAGATTGCGCAGCGGCGCGGAATCGCCGGTCAGCACATGCATGTCCACGCCCAGCGTGTCGCCGACCATGCCGCGCGGATCGCGCACGCCGCGTTCCGAATCCAGCGAGAAACCGACCGGAAGCGAGTGGAGCACTTCGCGTTCGGCCCGCAGCGCCTGCTTGGCGCCGGCGGCCAGCACACGCTTGATGTCCGCCTCGTCGACCTCATGGCCGCCGAGATTGATCGTCGCCGAGAAGCCTTCGCTCTTCAGCCGTCCCGCCGTCATGTTGACGATCAGCGAATCGACAGTCAGGCCGGCCATGCGCTCGGCAGCGTCCACCGCAAGACGGATGGCGTGCTCGGCGCGGTCGAGATCGACGACCACGCCCGATTTGACGCCCTGCGACTTCTGGTGGCCGATGCCGATGACCTGGATGCGATGCGACCGGCCGCGCAGCAGCTTGCCGTCATCGCATGGCTTCAGCTTCGCCACCACGCAGCAGACCTTGCTCGAACCGACGTCGAGCGCCGTCAGCACGCCCGAACGGCGCGCGCCGGCATCGTTTTGACCGCCAAGCCAGCTCATATCCGTGCCTCCGGCTTGCGCTTCATCGCCTTCGGCTTTTCTTTCAGCGCCGCGGCCCGCTCGGTGGCGGCCTCGGGCGTCAGCTGCACCACCAGCTTGTCGGCAAGGCGCATGTCGATGGCGACGATGTTGCGCGACAGGATGCCCTTGTCTCGATCCATCGCCACCAGATCGGCAATCGCCTTGTCTTCGCCGACTTCCGGCAGCTTCACGGTGATGCCGTTGTCGAGCTTGATGTCCCAGCGCCGTTCGCCGACACGGATATAGCCTTTGACCCGCGACGCCAGGTCCGGATACGGCGCCAGCTTGGCCAGCAGGTCGGGCGCATGTTCCGGCGCGCCGAAGCCGACGATCAGCGGCAGTTGCGCCTGGTTGCCGCCGGCATAGGGCGCGATGCGGTTGCCGGAACGCTCGATGACCGAAAGCTGCGATCCCTGCTGCCAGATCGCGAACGGCGTGCGCTCGTCAAGGCGCACTTCCAGCGTATGCGGATAGACCTTGCGGACGGCGGCTTCCTGCACCCAGGGCAGCGTCGCGATGCGCTCGCGCGCCGCCTCGGCGTCGAAGCCGACCAGCGAGGTCCAGCCATTGAGATCGAGCTTGTCGAGAACGTCGATTTCGGAGGTTTCGCGGTTGCCGACAACCTTGATCTGGTCGACGGCAAAGCCGGTGCGCGCGGTGACCGCCTGCACGAAACTATCGAGATGGCCGCCCAGATAGCCGCCGTAAAGAGAGCTGGAAACCAGGAACACCGCCGACATGATGGTCGCGGCATAAGGCGGTGCGTTGACCTCGCCATTGCCCATGCGCGAAAGCAGGCGCACCGGCCGGCGCAGCCAGCGCGGCAGGACGAAATGATCGAACGAGAAGGACAGGGCCGACAGCGGCGTCCGCGCCGAACCTGTCCTGATCTGTCCCGACCTCAACGCAGACACGAAGCGTCCTCCACCATCCAGCTCAACAGATCGCCGAACGAATGACCCGCTTGCGCGGCGATCTCCGGCACAAGCGAGGTCGGCGTCATGCCCGGCTGGGTGTTGATTTCCAGCCAGACGACCTCGCCGTTTTCGGAGTGACGGTCGTCATAGCGGAAGTCCGACCGGGAGACGCCCCGGCAGCCGATTGCTTGGTGAGCCTTGAGTGCCAGTGTCTGTATTTTTTGGTAAATATTTAATGAAATTTTAGCCGGAACTTCGTGTTTTGATCCGCCGGCGACGTATTTTGAATCATAGTCGTAGAAGGAATGGCCCGTCGGGATGATTTCGCACACCCCGAGCGCCACATCGCCCATCACCGCGCAGGTCAGTTCGCGGCCGTGGATATAACGCTCCACCATGACCGTATCGCCGTACTTCCATTCCGGCGACGAGATCACCTGCGGCGGATGCGATTGCCCTTCCTTGACGATGACGACGCCGAAACTCGAACCTTCGTTGACCGGCTTGACCACATAGGGCGGCTTCATCGGATGCTCGCCGCCGATCGAATGGCGGTTCATGACCTTGGATTCCGCCAGCGGAATGCCGGCTGCCTTGGCGACTTTCTTGGACTGCTCCTTGCTCATGGCGAGAGCCGAAGCGAGCACGCCCGAATGCGTATAGGGGATGGCGAGATATTCCAGGATGCCCTGGATCGTGCCGTCCTCGCCGAACGGGCCGTGCAGCGCATTGAAGACGACATCCGGCTTGAGATCGGCGAGCACCGAGCCGACATCGCGTCCGACATCGACGCGCGTGACCTGGTAGCCTTCAGCCTCGAGCGCATCTGCGCAAGCCTTTCCCGAAGACAGGGACACGGGCCGCTCGGACGAGAAACCACCTAGCAGGACAGCCACATGCTTGTTTTTCATATCCCCGTCATTTCCCTCTCACGGCGGGTCCGCACTTCAATTCCGGAGTTGAATCCGACGTCTTCCGGCTGGGTGCCCCACCGGACGGAAAACGCGCCGCACGCGCTGCACGACTCAAATCAGGAAACTCTTGAACCCACAGAATCAGAGAGTTGATTCGCTGGCAAGTGCTTCGGATTCCGAGGGATTCACTTTCTGAAAAAACTTGGAAGAAAAAGTTCGACTGAGTCCGCAAAGCAACGGAAAGGACAATCGATCAGAGCAACTGGCCGAGGAATTCCTGAACCTCGCGGCCGGAGCGGAAATTGCCGATGCGGCGAATTTCCCAATGCAGGCGGATGCCGGAATTTTCCATCACCCGGGCGCGCACCGTCTCACCGAGATATTCCAGCTCGAAACCGGTGGCCGAACCGGTGTTGATCATGAAGTTGCAATGCATCGGCGACATCTGCGCGCCGCCGACCATCAGGCCGCGGCAGCCGGCCTTGTCGATCTCCTTCCAGGCAGAGGTGCCTTCCGGATTCTTGAAGGTGGAGCCGCCGGTCTTCTCGCGGATCGGCTGCACCGTCTCGCGATGATGCTGGACCGCATCCATGGCCGTCCTGATCGCTTCCTTGTCCTCGGCATACCCCTCCATCACCGCCGACGTGAAAATCAACCCGGCCGGCGCGGACGAATGGCGATAGGCGTAGCCCATGTCGGCATTCGTAAGCGTATGAATCTCACCCTTGCGGTCGAGCGCCCGCACCTCGACCACGCGCTCGCGGGTCTCGACGCCGTTGGCGCCGGCGTTCATGCGCAGCGCGCCGCCGATGGAGCCCGGAATGCCATGGTAGAAATGAAACCCGCCGATCCCGGCTTCGAGCGCCGCGGCTGCAACGCGCTTGTCCGGCGTCGCCGCGCCGGCCTTCAGCCGGGTCGGCGAAATCGCCTGCGTCTCGCCAAAACCCTTGGCCGAGAGGCGCACGACAAACCCCGGCACGCCGCCGTCGCGCACCAGAAGGTTGGAGCCGACGCCCACAATCACCAGCGGGATTTCTTCCGGAACCGCGCGCAGGAACTGCGCCAGGTCCTCCTCGTCGGCAGGCTGGAACAGCACCTGGGCAAGCCCGCCGGCCCGGAACCAGGTGATCTTGTCCATGTCGGAGTTCGGCGTCAGCCGGCCCCGCAGGCCGGCCAGCCTGTCGCCAAGTTTGTGAAGAAGCGCGTCGCCCTGCATCAAGCGGCGGCCTCGGACAGTTCGCGCGGCAGCGCATAGGCCCATTGGGTGATATTGCCAGCGCCGAGGAAGACGACGAAATCGCCGGGTTTTGCGATGTCGCGGATAATCGGCGCCACGGCTTCCGCGCCCTCGATGTAGCGCGCGTCGCGATGCCCGCCGGAGCGGATGCGCGAAACCAGCGCGTCGGACGACACGCCCTCGATCGGATCCTCGCCCGCCGCGTACACCGGCGCCACCATGACCGTGTCGGCATCGTTGAAGCAGGCGGCGAAATCGTCGAACAGATCGTGCAGACGCGTATAGCGGTGTGGCTGCGCGATGGCGATCACCCTGCCCCTGGCCGCGTCCCGCGCCGCCGCCAGCACCGCCTTGATCTCCACCGGATGGTGGCCATAGTCGTCGAACACCTCGACGCCGTTCCACGACCCTGTATGGGTGAAGCGCCGCTTGACGCCGCCGAAGGAAGCCAGCCCCCTCTTGATCGCGTCTTCCGAGAGGCCGAGTTCATGCGCCACGGCAATGGCGGCGGTGGCGTTCGATACATTGTGCCGGCCTGGCATCGGCAGGCGCAACCCGGACATGGTGACGGTCCTGCCGTTCTTGCGGTCACGGATGACGACATCGAATTCCGAGGCCGCGCCATCGACGCGATGATTGGTGAAGCGCACATCGGCCTGCGCATTCTCGCCATAGGTGATGACGCGGCGGTCCTCGATGCGGCCAACCAGCGTCTGCACCTCCGGATGATCGGTGCACATGACGCCGAACCCGTAGAACGGCACGTTCTCGACGAACTGGCGGAACGCCTCGCGCACCTTCTCGAAGGAGCCGTAATGGTCGAGATGCTCGGGATCGATATTGGTGACCACGGCCACGTCCGCCGGCAATTTCAGGAAAGTGCCGTCGCTTTCGTCGGCCTCCACCACCATCCATTCGCCGTCGCCCATGCGGGCGTTGGTGCCGTAGGCATTGATGATGCCGCCATTGATGACGGTCGGATCGAGCCCGCCGGCGTCGAGCAGCGTCGCGACCATGGAGGTCGTCGTCGTCTTGCCATGCGTGCCGCCGATGGCGACCGCCTGGCGAAACCGCATCAGCTCGGCCAGCATTTCGGCGCGCCGCACGATCGGCAGCAGTTTTTCCCGCGCCGCCTTCAGTTCAGGATTGGCTTTCTTGATGGCGGTCGACACGACAACCACCTCGGCCTTGCCGAGATTCTCGGCGCGATGGCCGACGAAGCACTCGATACCCTTGTCGCGCAGCCGCTGCACATTGGCGCTGTCGGCCTGGTCCGAACCCTGCACCTGATAGCCGAGATTGTGCAGAACCTCGGCGATGCCGCTCATGCCGATGCCGCCAATGCCGATGAAATGCACCAGACCGATGGTCTCCGGCATCTTCATGCGCTCATATCCTTCCTGAATTCCGAAACCGTTTTGCCGGACGCAATAGCCTCTGTCAGGTCGGCGAGCAACCGCGCCGCGTCCGGTTTTCCGGCCGATTTCGCCGCCGCCGCCATACCGGCAAGCCTGTCCGCGTCGTCCATCAGCCCGCCGATCAGCTCGGCGATGCGTTCCGGCGACAGCGTCGCCTGCGGATGCACCTCGGCGCCGCCGGCCGCGGCCAGCGCGGCAGCATTGGCCGCCTGGTCATGGTCGAGCGCATGCGGATAAGGCACCAGAAGGGCCGGCCGGCCCACCACGGCGATCTCCGACACGGTCGAGGCCCCGGAACGCGACATCACCAGATGGGCAGCGGCGATGCGCTGCGCCATGTCGGTGAAGAAGGGCGACACCTGCGCTTCGACGCTCAAGGCACCATAGGCCTCCTTGACGCGCGCGACGTCGTCGGCGCGCGCCTGCTGCACGATCTTCAATCGCCGCCGCTGCGCCTCGGAAAGCAGAGCGATCGCCGCCGGAACCGCATCGGAGAAGAACTGCGCGCCCTGGCTGCCGCCGAAGACCAGGAGATGGAACGGCTCATCGCTCCGCGACGGCGTGTAGGGCGTTGCGGCTGCTTCGATCACCGCCGGACGAACAGGGTTGCCGGTCGTCACCGTCTTCGCGCCGGCGGCGCTTTCGTCTTCGGCGAGAAACCCGCCGGCAATGGCATCGACCCGGCGCGCGAGCACGCGGTTGGCGCGCCCCATCACTGCGTTCTGCTCATGGATCAGCGACGGCACCCGGCGCCGCGTCGCGGCATAGAGCGGCGGCAGGGTCGGATAGCCGCCAAAACCGACCACGGCGTCGGGCTTGATGCGCGCAATCACGCTGGACGCCTGTCGCACGCCGCGCCAGATCGACCAGAATGAGGCGGCCACCGCCAGCGGGTTGCGCGAGCCGATCGTCGCCGACTGGATCTGGTGAACGCCGGCAGCCGGGAAATGGCCGGTAAAACGGTTGACGCGGTCGTCCGTGGCCAGATGCACCGTCCAGCCGCGTTCCTTCAATTCATGCGCAAGCGCCTCGGCGGGAAAAAGATGCCCGCCGGTGCCGCCCGCTGCGAGGAGGATGACACCTCTCGCCATCTATTCCGCCGGCATCGGATGCTGGGCAACGCCGCCGAAGCCGATCGGACGGCGTTTCTCCGGCTTCTTGCGGGTCAGCGCCAGCACCATGCCCATGGAGATGGCGATGGCGATCTGCGAGGAGCCGCCATAGGAGATGAACGGCAGCGTCATGCCCTTGGCCGGGATGAGCTGCAGGTTCACGCACATGTTGATGGCCGATTGCAGGCCGAACACGGTGACCAGCCCGCCAACCGCGTAGCGGCTGAAATCGTCATGTTCCTTCATGGCGGCGTTCAACCCGCGCAGAACGATAAAGGCGAAGATGGACATGATGAAGAAGCACATGACGAGGCCGAACTCCTCGCCTGCGACCGAGAAGACGAAGTCGGCGTGGCTGTCGGGAATGACGCGCTTGATCGTCCCCTCGCCCGGACCGACGCCGAACCAGCCGCCATTGACCAGCGCCTCGTGGCCCATGTCGACCTGGAACGTATCGCCCTCTCCGGTCAGGAAGCGGTCGATGCGGCCGGCGACGTGCGGGAACACGGTATAGGCCGCGAACAGCCCGGCGGCGCCCGTGGCGCCGAGCACGATGATCCACAGCCACGGCAGGCCTGCCATGAAGAACATGACACCCCAGGTGCCGGTCACCAGCATCGTCTGGCCGAGATCGGGCTGCGCCACCAGCAAGGCCAGCACCAGGCCGAGCAGGATCATGGCGAACAGGTTGCCCGGAATATCGGGGTGACGCTTGTGCTCGGCGAACAACCAGGCGCAGATCACCACGAAGGCCGGCTTGAGGAATTCCGACGGCTGGATCGACAGGCCGGCGAAGGAAATCCAGCGCCGCGCGCCCTTTACTTCGACGCCGACGTAAAGAACGGCCACCATCAGCACCAGCATGACGCCGAGCATGAGCAGGGCCGTGCGCCTGATCTGACGCGAATCCAGGAACGAAACCGCCAGCATCACGCCCAGCGCCGGCACGGTGAAGATGATCTGGCGGGTCGCGAAATGGAACGGATCGAGGCCGATGCGTTGCGCGACCGCCGGGCTTGCGGCGAAGGACAGCACGATGCCCAGCCCCATCAGCGACAGGAAGGCCGCCAGGAACCATCGATCGACGGTCCACCACCATGTGGCGACCGGGCTTTTATCCAGACGGCTCGCGCGTGCCATAGTCACTTCCCTCCGATGGGTTCGACACCCTCGATAGCATTCGCAGCTTGCCTGAAGGCTTCGCCGCGAACCTCGAAATTCTTGAACTGGTCGAAACTGGCGCAGGCCGGCGACAACAGCACCGCCGCCTCGCTGCCCGTTTCGCGGGCCGCATCCGCCGCGGCGTGCTCGACCGCCGCCGCCAGCGTGCCGGCGATCTCGTAAGGCGCCGCCTCGCCCAAAGTCGCAGCGAAGGCCGGCGCCGCCTCGCCGATCAGGTAAGCCTTGGCGATACGCGGAAAGTAGTCGCGCAGCGGCTCGATGCCGCCTTCCTTCGCCAGTCCGCCGGCGATCCAGTAGATGCGCTCGAAGCTCGACAGCGCCGGCGCCGCGGCATCGGCATTGGTCGCCTTGGAATCGTTGATGAACAGGACATGTCCCTTGCGGCCGACCTGCTCCATGCGGTGCGCCAGCCCGGGGAAGCTTTGCAGGCCTGACTGGATTTCCGCGGCGCTCAGCCCGACCTTGAGGCAGGCGGCCAGGGCGGCGAGCGCGTTCTGCGCATTGTGCTGGCCGCGCAGCGAACCGATGCTGTCCAGCGAGGCGACACGGCTGACGCGGCCCCCGGCTGCTTCCATCAGGTTCGCGCCGTCGGCGAAATAACCGTCCGTGAGCGCCCGCCGCTTGGAGATGCGCACGACATCACTGCCGGCGCGCTCCAGCCGGTCTGCGATCTTGGCGCACCAGTCGTCATCGACCCCGACGATGGCCGTCCGGCTGCCGGCTACCAGCCGCTCCTTGATCGCGGCGTAATGCTCCATCGAGCCATGCCGGTCGAGGTGGTCGGGCGTCAGGTTGAGCAGGATGCCGGCCGTCGGATCGAGCGAGGGCGCGAGATCGATCTGATAGGATGAGCATTCGACCACGTAGTGCCGTTCGGGCGCAGGCGGATCGAGCGTCATCACCGCGCGGCCGATATTGCCGCCCATCTGCGTGTCGCGTCCCGCGGATTTCAGCACATGCGCAATCAGCGCGGTGGTGGTGGATTTGCCGTTGGTGCCGGTGATCGCGATGAAGGGCGCATCCGGCGACTGCTTCGCACGCTCGCGCACGAACAGCTCCACATCGCCGATGATCTCGACGCCCGCCTGATGCGCCAGGTCGACGGTCCAGTGCGGCTTCGGATGCGTCAGCGGCACCCCCGGCGACAGCACGAAAGACGAAAAGCCGGACCAGCCGGCCTCGCGCAGATCGGCGGTGGCGATGCCCTGCGAGGCGGCCTTGGCCACGCTGTCGGGATTGTCGTCCCAGGCCAGAACCTCGGCCCCGCCTTCCTTGAGCGCGAGCGCGGTCGCGATGCCGGACCCGCCGAGCCCGAACAGCGAAACGCGCTTGCCGCCGAAGGTCGTTGCGGGGATCACGGGTCTACCTGAGCTTGAGAGTGGAGAGGCCGACCAGCGCCAGGATGACGGCGATGATCCAGAAGCGGATCACCACCTGGCTTTCCGTCCAGCCGAGCTTCTCGAAATGGTGGTGGATGGGGGCCATCAGGAAGACGCGCTTGCCGGTCATCTTGAAGTAGCCGACCTGGATGATCACCGACAGTATCTCGACCACGAACAGGCCGCCGACGATGGCCATGACGATCTCGTGCTTGGTGGCGACGGCGACCGTGCCGATGAGGCCGCCGAGCGCCAGCGAGCCGGTGTCGCCCATGAAGATCGCCGCCGGCGGCGCGTTGAACCAGAGGAAGCCGAGGCCTGCGCCGATCACCGCGCCGAGAACCACGGCCAGCTCGCCGGTGCCGGGCACGAAATGGATCTGCAGGTATTCCGCGAACACGGCGTTGCCCGACAGATAGGCGATGACGCCGAAGGACGCGGCCGCGATCATGATCGGCACGATGGCGAGGCCGTCGAGCCCGTCGGTCAAATTGACGGCATTGCCGGCGCCCACCACCACGAACGCCGCGAACGGAATGAAGAACCAGCCGAGATTGATCAGGAATTCCTTGGCAAAGGGGAAGGCCAGCGATGACGAGAACGGCTCCTGGCCGTTGTGCATGATGACCCAGGCGGCGATGCCGGCGATGACAAACTCCAGCGCCAGCCGCGCCTTGCCGGAAAAGCCGAGATGTGACTGCTTCGTCACCTTCAGATAGTCGTCATAGAAGCCGATGGCGCCGAAGCCGACGGTCACCAGAAGCACCGTCCAGACATAGACGCTGGTCAGGTTCGCCCACAGCAGCGACGAGCCGATGATGCCGGTCAGGATCATCAATCCGCCCATCGTCGGCGTGCCGGCCTTCTTGAAATGCGTCTGCGGCCCGTCGGCGCGGATCGGTTGACCCTTGCCCTGCCGCAGGCGCAGCGAATTGATGATCGCCGGGCCGAAGATGAAGACGATGAGCGCCGAGGTGATCAGCGCGCCGCCAGTTCGGAACGTGATGTAGCGAAAGACGTTAAACGCCTGGAAATCTTCCGCGAAATCGACGAGCAGCGTAAACATCCGTTTGTCCCCCGATCCGGCCCTAGCCCTGTCCTTTGACAGGCGCATCCGCCGGAAATTTTTTCAGCAGCGCATCGATCAGCCTGGAAAAGCCGATCCCCTTCGAAGACTTGACGACGACCGTGTCGCCGCCTTCGACCATGGCCATCAGCTTGGGCTTCAAATCATCCGCCGTCGGCTGGTAGACGACCTCGACTTCGCCCGACAGGGCATCGGCCAGCCCCTGCATGTGCGGCCCGGCCAGCAGAAGCACTTGGACGCCGGCATCCTTGACCGGTCCGGCCAGAGCGGCGTGCAGCTTTGCCGAATGTTCGCCCAGTTCCAGCATGTCGCCGAGGACGGCGACCCGCCGCCCGCCTTCGCCGACCGGCGCGGCCTGGAGCAGGGAAAGCGCTGCCTGCATCGAAGCCGGATTGGCGTTGTAGCTTTCATCGATCAGCGTGATCGTGCCTTTCGGGTGGCGCAGCCTGTAGCGCTTTCCCCTGCCCGCCTCCGCCGACAAATCGCCCAGCGCCATAGCAACGGCAGGTACATCCGCGCCGACGAGGTGCGCCGCGCCGAGAACGGCCAGCGCGTTCTGCACCATGTGGCGGCCCGCGGCGCCGATCCGGGCGACGATCTCGCGCCCGCCGATCTTGGCCGTGATAGTGGAATGATCGACATGCAGCACGCATTGCAGCAGCCGGTAGGTCGAGCGCGCATTTTCGCCGAAGCCGTAGACATGCTCGACGCCGGCGGCGCGCGCCATCTTGCCCAGCATGTTGGCGCGCGGATCGTCACGGTTCAAAAGCGCCGAGCCGCCGGGCTCGATACCTTCGAAGATTTCGGCCTTGGCCTTGGCGATCTCGTCGAGATTGCGGAAGAAGCCGAGATGCGCCGCCGCGATCAGCGTGATGATGGCGACGTGCGGCCTTACCATCTTCACCAGCGGGCGGATCTCGTCGGGATGGTTCATGCCGATCTCGAACACGGCATAATCGGTGTCCTGCGGCAGCCGCGCCAGTGTCAGCGGCACGCCCCAGTGGTTGTTGAAGGATTTGTCGGAGGCGTGCACGGTGCCGACCGTTGAAAGGGTGTGGCGCAGCGCCTCCTTGGTCGAGGTCTTGCCGACCGAACCGGTCACGGCGATGACCTTGGCGGTGGTCCGCTTGCGCGCCGCGATCCCAAGTTTTTCAAGCGCCACCAGAACGTCCGGCACCACCACCATGGGCGCGGTGAGACGGCCGAGCCCGGCCAGCCGGCCCTCGGCCACGACCAGCACCGCGGCGCCGGCCTTGACGGCAGCGGTCGCGAAGTCATGGCCGTCCATCGCGTCGCCCTTGATGGCGAAGAAAGCGTCGCCAGCGTTCAGGCTGCGGCTGTCGATCGAAATGCCGGTGACGCCCGCTGGCAGCGTACCGAAAGGACGGCCGCCCATGGCCTGCACCAGCGCGTCCGAAGTCCACAAAAGGGTCATGCTGCGCGCTCCTTCAGCGCTGCCCGCACCTCTTCATGATCGGAAAACGGCAGGGTCTGCGACCCTACGGTCTGCCCTTCCTCGTGGCCCTTGCCGGCGACGATCAGCGTATCGCCCGCCCTCAGCATCGCTACCGCTTCATGGATCGCCCGCCGCCGGTCGCCGATCTCGATGGCGCTGGGGGCAGCCACGAGGATCGCAGCACGGATGGCTTCGGGAACTTCGGAACGCGGATTGTCATCGGTGACGATCACCACGTCCGCCAGCCGCGCTGCGATCTCGCCCATGATCGGACGCTTGCCCGTGTCGCGGTCGCCGCCGCAGCCGAACACGACGACCACGCGCCCGGTGGTGAAGGGCCGCACCGAGGCGAGCACATTCTCCAGTGCATCGGGCTTGTGGGCGTAGTCGACATAGACCGGCGCGCCACCGACGGTCGTGCCGACGAGGTCGAGGCGGCCCGGCGCTCCCTTCAGCTTCTCCAGCGCGGCAAGCGCCCTGTCCGCCGGCGTGCCGGTCGCGATCGCCAGACCTGCCGAGACGAGCGCGTTGGATATCTGGAAATCGCCGGCAAGCGGCAGGTCGATCTCGCGCAGCACGCCCTCGAACTCGACCTCGGCGCGCTGCCGATGGCGTTCGTGCTCGACACGCTTCAGCTTGAGGAAATTCCCGTGCCGCCCGACGGTCAGTACATCCAGGCCCGATGCCGTTGCAGCCTTGATAGTCGGTTCCGACCACGGATCGTCGGCGAAGATCACCGCCGGCGCGCCCTTCGGCAGCAGCGCCTCGAACAGCCGCATCTTGGCCTGGTGGTACGCCTCGACGGTCGGGTGATAGTCCATGTGGTCGCGACCTAGATTGGTGAATCCGCCGGCCTTCAGCTTGACGCCATCGAGGCGGCGCTGGTCGAGGCCGTGGCTGGATGCTTCCATCGAGGCGTGGCTGACGCCGGCATCGGCGAGTTCGGCGAGCAATTTGTGCAGGGCGATCGGGTCCGGCGTCGTCAGCGAGCCGTAGTCGTTGCGGCCCGGGGCCACCACCCCTGTGGTGCCGATGGAGGCGGCTGCATAACCCGCCTGCTCCCATATCTGGCGGGTGAAGGCCGCCACCGAGGTCTTGCCGCTGGTGCCGGTCACGGCGACCATCGTCTCGGGTTGCCGGCCATAGAATTTAGCCGCCGTCAGCGCCAGCGCCAGGCGCGCGTCCTCTACCTCAATAACCGGAACCGAAACGCCGGTGCTGCCGCGCGTCGAGGTCACGATGGCGGAAGCACCGCGTTTGGCGGCGTCGGCGGCATAGGCCATGCCGTCAGCCTTCGTGCCCGCGAGCGCAAAGAAAAGCGTTCCCGGCACGACCTGCCGGGAATCCGACGAAACGCCGGTTACCGCGGTGTCGGAGAGCCCTTCGACAGGCAGGATACCGGCTAGATCTCTAAGCTTCATCGAATCCCAGTCATGGCAACGAATGGACGCGCATCGGGCGCAAGGGCAATTCCGCCGGCCTGTGCGGAAACGCCGGAAGAATCATTGGAAGGAAACCAGCGTTGGATCATTTTCATGGCTGAAATCTGGCTTCACGCCAAGCATGGCGGCCGAACGGGCAATGATGTTGTGGGCAATCATGCCGGCGTTCGACGCCGCGGTGGCGCCCATGCCCGGCTTTTCCGCCTTTGGCTCGTCGGCGATGCTCAAAACGATGTATTGCGGATCATCCATCGGGAACGCCGCGACGAAGGCGTTGAAGTTCTTTTCCTTGGAATAGCGGCCGTTGACGACCTTTTCCGCGGTTCCGGTCTTGCCGCCGACGCGGTAGCCCGGCACGCGCGCATTGCGGCCTGAGCCTTTCTCGGCGTTGAGGCGGTAGACATAGCGCATCCCCGCGACCGTGGTTTCCTTGACCACGCGCTTGGCGGTCGCCATCGCTTCTTCCTGCGTGCGGCGCAGGAAGGTCGGCTCCATCAGGAAGCCGCTCATCAGCGCAGCACAACCCACCGCCGTCTGCAGCGGCGTCGTCGAGACGCCGTGTCCGAAGGCGATGGTGATGGAATGCACCTTCTTCCACACTTTCGGCTCGGTCGGCCTGGCGACTTCCGGCAATTCCGTCTGCATTTTTTCAAGAATGCCGAGGCGATGCAGGAACTCGCGGTGGCCGTCGATGCCGACCACGTCGGCCTCCTTGGCCGAACCGATGTTGGACGAGTAGATGAACACCTCCGGCACGGTCAGCCAGCGGCCCTTGCCGTGGAAATCGTGAATGGTCTGGCGGCCGATGCGGATCGGGCGCGTCGCATCGAACTTGGTGTCCATGGTGACCTTGCCGGAATCCAGCGCCATGGCCGTGGTGAAGCTCTTGAAAGTCGAGCCCATCTCGTAAAGGCCGGCCGACATGCGGTTCAGCCGGTCCTTGTCCTGCGCGTTATAGGGATTGTTCGGATCGAAATCCGGCACCGACGCCATCGCCAGCACTTCGCCGGTCTTGATGTTGAGCACGACGGCGCCAGCGGCGATCGCATGATATTTCTCCATGCCGATCGCCACCTCGTCGCGCACGACATGCTGGACCCGCAGGTCGATCGACAATTGCACCGGCTTCAGATCCTTGGCGATGGCGAGCCCCGACTGCTGCAGGTCCGAAAGGCCCTGCTCGTCGATATATTTCTCCATGCCGGAGATGCCCTGATTGTCGATGTTGGTCAGGCCAACGACATAGGCAGCGGTTTCGCCACCTGGGTAGAACCGGCGCTTCTCGGTGCGGAAGCCAATGCCCGGTATGCCGAGCTGCAGGATTTCGCCCTGCTGCTTCGGCGTCAGCTGGCGCTGCAGCCAGACGAACCCCGCCCCGCTCTTCAATTTGCGATAGGTCTGCTCGTAGTCGATCTCGGGCAGCACCGTCGCCAGCCGCTCGATCGCCTCGTCGGCATCGACGATGTGGCGCGGCTCAGCATAGAGCGACGCGGTCTTGATGTCGGTCGCCAGCACCTCGCCGTTGCGGTCGACAATGTCGGGTCGCGACGCGGTGATGCGACTCGCCGGAACCCCGGAGGTATCCGGGTCCTGGAAGCCGAGATAGACCAGCCGCCCGGCAATCGTCGAATAAATGGCGAAGAACACTGCCATCGTCATGACAGTGCGCGTCCTGGTGCGGCCCCCGGTCGCCTTGCGGGCGCTGTCGAACACGATGGAGCCGTCGGATGCGGCCGTCGAGGCCCTTTTCAGCAGCTTGCCGATCATCGCACCGCTCCAGTGACCGTCTGATCGACCGTCTTGTCCTGGCCGTTGTCGGCCATGTCGCCACCTGGGTCCGCCGACAGATCCTCGATCGTCAGCGCCCGAATGGGGATATCGTCCAGCTTGACGATCTGGTGCGGATCGACCGGCTCGAGCGCCAGCTGGGATTTGTAGATCTCTGCCAGCTTCTGCAGCCGTGAGGGTTGCGTCAACAGGCTCCAGTCGGCCTTCAGCAGGTCGATCGTGTCTTCCTCGGCGTTGATCTGTGCCTGCAGCCGGTGCACCACCGTCTGCTGTTCCTCGGCCTCGCGCTTGATCTTGTAGGTCAGGGCCGCAGCCGAAACCATGACAGCGATCAGGACTATGTCGGTGGTACGGAACACGTCTTACCTCTCTCCCGGGCGGTCGATGCCGGGCAGCTTTGGAAGGCCGAAAATCGAAAGATCGTCCGAGCGCGCGGGCGCCCCGGTGCGCACCGCGGCCCGCAGCCGGGCGGAGCGCGAACGCGGATTGGCGGAAAGTTCGGCCTCGCCGGCGGTTGCCGCGGACCCAAGTTTCTGGAACGTGGCGACGCGCGCCTGCGCCTCCGGCATGTGCCGCGACCCGCTGCCCATCTCGGAACGGTCGGCGATGAAGCGCTTGACGATACGGTCTTCGAGCGAATGGAACGTGACCACGACAAGCCGCCCGCCCGGCTTCAGCACGCGCTCTGCCGCGAGCAGCGCCCTCGCCAACTCGCCCAGCTCGTCATTGACGAAGATGCGCAGCGCCTGGAACACGCGCGTCGCCGGGTGGATCTTGTCGCCCGGCTTGCGGCCGATATGCGTCTCGATGGCGTCGGCGAGATCGAGCGTCCGCTCGAAGGGACGCTTCTCCCGCCGTTGTTCGATCATCCGGGCGATGCGGCCGGCGTGGCGCTCCTCACCGAGGAAACCGAAGATGCGCGCCAGGTCGCCGGTCTTGAAGCTGTTGACCACTTCGGCGGCGCTCAGGCCCGCCTGCGCCATGCGCATGTCGAGCGGGCCGTCGAAGCGGAAGGAAAAACCGCGCTCCGCCTGGTCGATCTGCATGGAGGAGACACCGATATCGAGCACGACGCCATCGGCGCTTTCGGCATGTTCGTCGAGAGTTGAGAACGGCGCCTGTACCAGTCGGAGCCGGCCTTCGGCTTCCTGCTCCAGCGGCCTGCCGGCCGCTATCGCGTCGGGATCGCGGTCGATGGCGACAACCGATGCGCCGGATTCCAGGACCGCCTTGGTATAGCCGCCGGCGCCGAATGTTCCGTCGATGATGGTTTCACCCGGCCGCGGCGAAAGCGCCGTCAGAACCTCGGCGAGAAGGACCGGAATGTGACGGGCCGGTCCGCCAACGGCGTGAAGGTCATCGCCGTGGCCCGCCATCATTCCGGCTGCCCCCCGGTTTTCGTCCCCTGCCGAAGCTTCAAAAGCCGCGCCCGCGCCTGCGCCCCATAAGTCGCCAGCCGCGCCGGTTCCCAGATCTGGAAGAAATTGCCACGTCCGACGAACGCCACGTCCGTCGAGATGCCCGTATGCTCGCGGATGAAATCCGTGACGGTGATGCGCCCGTCCTGGTCCAGCTTCAGGAACGCTCCGTCGCCATGGCAGAAGAAGGACATGTCGTCCGCCGTCTGCAGGAAAGGGTCCTCCTGCGCGATACGCTGCTCGTAGCGGTCCAGCAGATCGGGCCCGCCCACGTCCATTGCCGGATTGTCCAGGCAGCGCAGCGCATAGAGGTCCGCATAACCGCGCTTCTGCACCACCGAACGGAAATGCGCCGGCACGGAGACCCGCCCCTTGGCGTCGATCCTGTTCACCGCGTTTGACAGAAAACGGTCCATGACGCCCTACAGCCGCTTCCGCCGCCGCACCCCTCTCCATCCTCGCATCCGCGTCGCCTCGGCGCGGTCCCTTGCGCGCTTCGCATGTGTTCGGGCGAGCGAAGGTCTGCAAACGAAAAGCCACAGCGGCTGCCCGTCTGGCGTACGCTTCACCCTGACACGGAACGAAGGCTTGAATGAGTGAATGGGATAACATGGGGCACTATGGGCGTCAACGGGAACAAGCTTCACGAATCGGGCGCCAGGCCCCTGTCACAGGGCTTTGCGCAGATTCCCGTATTTATCGTCCATTAAGCCTAACGAACCGTTTAAACGGCCGAGCGCCGACGGCGGCGGCCGACCGCTCGGGTCGCCGTCGCTGCAAGGCACAAATGTCGAAAAATGCCAGCCGGCCTGTAAGCCGGGTTCTGTATGGCCCCTGCCTCGCGGCAGGAACGTGGCGGCCATTCATCTTGAGCGCATGTCGCCATGCGCCTCACGCAACCTACCCGGGTGACTGGGCCGGAAACAGCCCTGAAGGTTGCCCTTCGCGCCACCCCTATTCGGTTTTGCTCCCGGTGGGGTTTACCTTGCCGCGTCCGTTACCGTCCGCGCGGTGGGCTCTTACCCCACCCTTTCACCCTTGCCGCGAAAATCGCGGCGGTTTGCTTTCTGTGGCACTTTCCCTGGGGTCGCCCCCGCCGGCCATTAGCCGGCACCGTGTTTCCATGGAGCCCGGACTTTCCTCACCCGCAGCCTTTCGGCTTCGCGGGTGCGGCCGCCCGGCCAGCTGGCAGAGCGTATAAAGGGGTTCGCGCATGAAAACGCAAACGAAAAAGCCGGCAGGGCGGAGTGCCCGCCTCGCCGGCCAGCCATCAGGCTCCGACGCCGAGCGCCGCCATTTGCACCTTGACCTTGGCGCAATAGGCTGAAGACACCGGATTCATCCGCTTGGCGGCATGTCCGGCATTGTATTTCAGGATCGTGCCGCAGGTGCTTCCGCCGCCCAAATCCTGCGCCATCGCCAGATATTTGATGCCGTATTTAATGTTGGTCTCCGGATTGTAGAGCCCGGCCACCGAACCGCTGTAGCCCAGCATCCGCGCCGTCGCCGGCTTGATCTGCATGAGACCGATCTCGCCGGCGCTGCCGACGATGTTCGGCTGATAGTTGCTCTCGACGCTGATCACCGCATGGGCAAGCGAAACCGGAACGCCGTAGCTGGCGGCATAGCGCGAAACGATGGCCGAATAGCGCGTACCGCCGGAGGCCGCGGCGATCACCGCGGGCTTTCCGATCGTACGTTTGCGCGCCTTGAGCGAAACGGTCTTGACCGGCTTCGTCGCGCGCTTCTGCGCTTTGGCCGCTTTGGCCTTTTCCGTGCCGGCTTTTGCAACCTTGGCGGACTTGGACGGGGCTTCGTCAGCCTTCGCGGCCTTCTTGGTTCCTGGCTTGATGGCCGCGCTCTGGCATCCGAAGACGGAGCAGATGCCGGCGTCGTTTTTCTCAGGCGACTTGGCGGTTTTGGTCTTGCCCGCTTCGATTTTCTTGGCTGCCTCACCCGTGTAGACGTCCCCGACATCTTTGGCGTTGGCAGCAAAACTCGTCATCGCGGCAACAATGGCGGCCGCTACAAAAATATAGCTCTTCATTTGGTCCTGTTTGTCCCGGCCGCTTGAAAGATGTTTTCAGCGGCAACCTCGAATAGTGCTGGTTTATTTATGTGTATTGACCAGCACGGGTGCGGAACAGGCTTTTGCAGGCCCAATGCGCATCAAAAAGGGCAGCGCAATTCACATTGCGTAACAGTATGTAACTTAAAGAAATTGAACAGGTTGCTTTCCGGTTGCCTTTGGAAGGCGTTCGTGAAGCGCGCGCAATGTCCCGATGGTGGACGCATCGGCGACGCCATCGACGCGGCGCGGGCGGAAATGCCTCTGGAAGGCTTCGACCGCGGTTCTGGTCTTGTTGTTGAACCTGCCGCAGACCTCAACGCCATAGCCATACTGCTGCAGCAGGGCCTGAAGTTCCTCCACGGACGGTCCGGTGTCACCCAAACCGAGGCCTTTTGCCGAGCGTATTGGAGCGGCGGGAACCAGATGTCCGATCCCTGCCTTGAAGAGAGTTCGCCAGGGAAATTTCTCGCCCGGATCGACCTTCCGACCCGGCGCGATATCGGAATGCGCCAGCACGCGCTCCGGGACGATAGCGTGCCGCCCAACAATACCGGAACACAGGTCGATCACCGCCCCGATCTGCCGTTTTGGAAACGACGGATAGCCGTTGGAATGGCCTGGATTGACGATCTCGATGCCGATGGAACAGGAATTGTTGTCCGTTACGCCATGCCAGAAGCTTTTTCCGGCATGCCAGGCGCGATCCTTTTCGCGCACCATCTGAACGATGCGACCATCTTCATGCACGAGGTAATGGGAAGAAACTTCGCTTTGCGGATTGCAGAGCCAGTCTTCGGCGGCGGCCCCGCTGTCCATCCCTGTATAGTGCAGCACGATCATGTCGGGGTCTTGCGTACCGCGCCGGGAACCGAAGTTGGGCGATGGCCTCACCGCGGCGCTGATATGATCGGGCGCGAACTCCGTCATGCCGGCGCGAGGTCCCTTTCGATCATTTCATAGGCGGCATTGATCGCCGCGACCCTCGCCGTGGCGATCTTGATGAATTCCTGCGGCAGTCCGCGCCCGATCGCCCGGTCCGGGTGGTTTTCGGCGACAAGCTTGCGGTAGTGCTTCTTGACGTCTTCGAACGGCCTGCCCCGCTCTATCCCGAGGATCGCATAGGGATCGTCCCGTCCCAGATGTACATGCCGCGCGAGGATGCTCTGGTAGTGAGCCTCGTCGATCTTGAAGACGGTTGCGACAGTTTGGAGGAACCGGGCCTCACGTTCATGCAGCACACCATCGGCGGTCGCGATATGGAACAGCCCGTCGAGTATATTTTCCAGCATGTCGCAGTTTTGATGCCCCGAACCGCAAAGCTGCGCCATTTTCTCTGCATAGGCCTCGAAGCCGGCGGTATCCTTTTTCGCCAGATCGTAGAGCCGCGCCACATGATGCGTCTCCTCGCGCGGAACCTCGAAAATCTCGCGGAAGGCACGGATTTCCTCCTGCGTCACGACGCCGTCGGCCTTGGCCATCTTGGCCGAAAGCGCGATCATCGCAACGGAGAACGCGACGCGGCGGCGCAGTTCCGCATCGCCGGAAAATACGGTGCGGACGGCCTCCACCAGATCGGCGACGCCGGACGTCGCCGAGGCGGAAACACGGGTAATGAAGTCGCCAATGCGATCCCAAATCGACATGGGCGCCTGTGTAGAGCGAACCGCTTGCACACCGCAAGCCAAACGTCTTCACATGCTTGCTATCGGATGACCATTCCTGCCACCCAAACAAAAAAAAGGCCGGCAAACGCCGGCCTTTCTCTACTCACTCACGCTAATTACTTGGCCGGAGCCGGGGTTGCCGGAGCCGGTTCAACAGGCTTCACTTCCGGGTTAGCCGGTGCACTCGGATTCATCGGCTGCTCCGCAGCCGGCGGATTGGTGCTCTGCGTGGTGGTGGTGTCGGTACCGCTGTCGCTGCAGGCGGCAACGCCCAGCAAAGCCAAAGCGGAAACAGAAGCGAGAACAAATTTCTTCATGACATCTCTCCTTTCGCAATAACGCCGTTTTCGGCGGCGGTCGGAGAGAAAATGCCTGGTGGCGGATTCCGTTTCGTCACGTTGCGTTTCGTTTTGTAACAACAGAACAGCGAGGGCCCTTGGCAACCTTGCCGCCTGTCACACAACGCGTCATCGACCTGTCATCGCCCTGCGATACCCGCTTGCCTCAATGCAAATCGGGGATTCGCGGTTCCATGACCGACATTTCAGGTGAACTGGTCTTTCGTCGCGGCAAGGAAGTCGGCAAGGCCGTCTACCAGAACCGCCCCCTCTCAAAGGCGGGCATTTCAGAGCGGCTTTTCGCGCTACTGTTTTCCGGCCTCGTCTATCCGCAGATATGGGAGGATCCCGATATCGACATGGAAGCGATGGCGCTCGGCTCAAGCCATCGCGTCGTCACGATCGCTTCCGGCGGCTGCAACGTGCTGGCTTATCTGACGCGCTCGCCCGCAAGCGTCGAGGCTGTCGACCTCAACGCCGCGCATATCGCCCTCAACCGCATGAAGCTGGCGGCGATGCGGCACCTGCCCTCGCAGGCGGATGTCTTCCGCTTCTTCGGCAGCGTCGGCAATGCGCATAATGCGGCGGCCTATGACCGCTTCGTCGCGCCGCATCTCGATCCCGTCAGCCGCCATTACTGGGAACGCAAAAGCTGGCGCGGCCGGCGCCGCATCGAGATATTCAACCGCAATTTCTACCAGACGGGCCTTCTCGGCCTGTTCATCGCGGCGGGACATCGTACGGCAAAGCTGCACGGCGTCGACCCGGCCGAACTGCTGCGCGCCGGCACGATGGAAGAGCAGCGGCGCTTCTTCGATGAGAAGCTGGCGCCGGTTTTCGACCGCCGCCTGCTGCGCTGGGCCACCGCACGGAAATCGTCGCTGTTCGGCCTCGGCATCCCGCCGGCACAATACGATTCGCTCATCACCTCCGGCGACGGCACCATGGCGAGCGTGCTCAGGGCGCGCCTGGAGAAACTCGCCTGCGGCTTTCCCCTGAAGGACAACTACTTCGCCTGGCAGGCCTTTGCCCGCCGCTACCCCGAACCGGACGAAGCGGCGTTGCCCGCCTATCTCGAGAAGCGCAATTACCCGACACTCAAGGCCAATGTCGGACGCGCCTCCATCCACCACGCCAACATGATCGACTTCCTCGCCGCCAAGGATGCCGGAACGGTGGATCGCTTCGTGCTGCTCGACGCGCAGGACTGGATGACCGACGCGCAGCTCAATGCGCTGTGGACGGAAATCACCCGCACCGCCGCGGCAGGCGCACGCGTCATTTTCCGCACCGCCGCCGAGCCCAGCCTGCTGCCCGGACGTGTCTCGGCCTCGCTGCTCGACCAGTGGAGCTACGAAGAGGACGCCTCGCTTGATTTCTCGGCACGCGATCGCTCTGCCATCTATGGCGGCTTCCATCTCTATGTGAAGCGCGCCGCATGAGCACGCCGGCAGCCGAACGGCTCGGCGGCCACGCCGAACTGATGGACGGCGTCTATCGCTGGCAGCGCCACATCTACGACCTGACCCGCAAATATTACCTGCTCGGCCGCGACCGGCTGGTTGCCGGTCTCGATGTAACGGCCGGCGGCACGGTGCTGGAACTCGGCTGCGGCACCGGGCGCAATCTCGTTCTGGCAGCGCGCCGCTATCCGAACGCCCGCTTCTTCGGCCTCGATATCTCGAACGAGATGTTGGAAACGGCGCGGGCCGCTCTCGCCCGCGACGCCCTTTCCGGGCGCGTGACCGTCGCACGCGGCGATGCCACCGATTTCGACCCGTCGATTCTGTTCGGCGAGGTGAAGAGCTTCGACCGCATCTTCATCTCCTATTCCCTCTCGATGATTCCGGAGTGGGAAAAAGCGGTGACTGCGGCGCTCGCGGCGCTTTCGCCTGGCGGTTCTCTGCATGTCGTCGATTTCGGCGGGCAGGAACGCTTGCCGGCGTGGTTCCGCGTGGCGCTGCGCGGCTGGCTGCGCCGGTTCCACGTATCGCCGCGTGATTCTTTGCGCGAAGTGCTGGAATCGGAATCTGCGCGAACGGGCGCAAACCTCTCTTTCCAAACGCTTTATCGCGGCTATGCCATTCTGGGGATATTGAAAAGATAGTGGTGCGTCCTTCGAGGCTCGCTCCAGATAGTTATTTCAGCGCCACCAGCAACTGGCTGGCCAGCACCTGTGGACGATACTGCAGCTTCGACGGCGTCAGGCCGAGGCGCACGACGACCAGCTTTTCGGAGGGAACGACGGCAATCGTCTGCCCGTCATGGCCGGTCAGCCAATAGCTGTCCTCGGGCAACCCGGCGGCGACGTCCGAACTCTCCTCGTCGCCCGGACCCTCGGTCCAGACCTGGCCCCTGCCATAGATGCCGTTCGAGGCCGGCGCCGGCTCATGCATCCAGGCGACGTAGCCGGCGGGCAGGATTTCCTTGCCGTTCCAGACGCCGTCCTGCAGCAGGAACTGGCCGAAGCGCGCCCAGTCGCGCGCCGTAGCGTAAAGATAGGACGACCCGACGAAGGTGCCGGTCTCATCCGTCTCCATCACCGCGCTCTGCATGCCGAGCGGATCGAACAGGGAAAGCCGTGGCCAGGCCAGCGCGTTGCCCTTGTCGCCGATCGCATCCTGCCAGATGCGTGACAGCATCACCGCGGTGCCGCTGGAATAGGAAAACACCTTGCCGACATCGCCTTCCAGCGGCTTTGCCTCGGCGAAACCCGCCATGTCGGGCGCCAGATAGAGCATGCGCGTCACGTCGGTGACGTCGCCATAGTCCTCATTGAACTGCATGCCGCTCGACATCGCCATCAGGTCGGCGATGCTGATCGCCGCGCGGCCGTCGGCCTTCCAAGGCTCGAACAGTCCGTTCTTATCGATCGCAAGCTTGCCGTCTTTCACCAGCGTGCCGACGATCGCCGCATTGACCGTCTTGGTCATCGACCAGCCGAGCAGCGGCGTCTTCTCGGAGAAACCTTCGCCATATCGCTCGCCGGCGATCCGCCCGTTCTTGACCACGACCACGGCGCGCATGCCGGGGCCGGTCAGGGCGGGATCGTCGAGGATCCGTTTCACCTCCGTGTCCTGCGAGGGATCGACCCGGCTGCCTTCCGGCCACGGCGCATCGAGCGGCGGCGCGGGCGTCAAAGTCGGTCCCGCTATCGCCCTGGCGGCGGCTACATCGCCATTTGGAACGCTGGTGCAGCCGAGTCCATCGCGCCGGATCGCCACGCTGCGGCCAAGGATGCCGAACAACCCCGCCGAAACGGTGCCGGCCTCCCTGTCCACGTCAACCCGCATCAGCTTGAGCAGCGGATGGCCGGGCGCCTGCACATCGACGGCCAGCACCTCCCCGGCGTCCCTGTCGGCCAGGAAAACATTCGAGCAGACGATCTTGGCGGAATAGCCGGAGGCGATGCGGATCAGATCAGGCGGCGAGACATAGAGCCAAGTGAATAGCCCGGCGACGGCGAGGACAAGCAGCGCCAGAAACCATTTCACGATCCTTGCCACGATACGCATTGCGCCTCCTCCATGCTCGCCATGAGGTCTGCCATGGATTCGCCGCCATTGCTCCCGCAAAATTGCAGCCGATTCACTTGGCATAACCGAATATCAACCATGTTCGGCGATGAATTCGTGGCAAGTGGGTTGCGGGGATAGCGCGGAGCGGGATGAAGCCGACGGACGCAACCTTTGGCATGACCTGTAACCGGTCGGGGGGACATATGCGCCGTTTCGCGGCACTCTTAGCGCTGACGCTGCTGGCCGCATGCTCGACGGTCAACGACCTCGTGCCGGTCCCCTCGGGCGGATCCGGCGTCGCCGTGCGCTCCCCCCGCTTCGCCGACTCCGATCCGCATGAATGGGTGAGCGGCGCGCCCTGGAACTATGCCGTCCACGGCACCGACGTGTCGAAGTACCAGACCTCGGTCGATTGGCGCCAGGCAAAGGCCAGCGGCATTTCCTTCGCCTTCATCAAGGCGACCGAGGGCGGCGACCGCGTCGACGACCGGTTTTCCCAGCACTGGAGCGGCACGAGAGCGGCCGGAATCCCGCGCGCGGCCTATCATTTCTACTATTTCTGCCGCCCCGCGGCCGAACAGGCGCGCTGGTTCATCCAGAACGTGCCGAAAGAGCGCTCGTCCATGCCGCCGGTGCTGGACATGGAATGGAACCCGCAATCCCCGACCTGCAAGCTGCGTCCCGACGCCGCCACCGTGCGCAGCGAGATGAGCATCTTCCTGTCGATCGTCGAGAAGCACTACGGCAAGAAACCGATCATCTACACATCGATCGATTTCTTCGATGACAACGGTCTTTCGGGCTTCCGCGGCTACCCCTACTGGCTTCGCTCGGTCGCCGGCCATCCGCGCGAAAAGTACGGCAGCCACCCCTTCACCTTCTGGCAGTACACCGGAACCGGCGTCATCCCGGGCATGAAGGGTAATGCCGACATCAACGTTTTCAACGGCTCGGAAGCCGCCTGGAATAGCTGGCTGAGACAAAACACCCGTTGACACGGGTTCCCCTGCCTGCTTTTCGACACATGTTGTCGGCAAGCGGTGCCCAGCAACTGTTCCCGGAGAAACGATGAAATCGCGCTTCAGCCCATTCGTGGCGTTTTTGCTGGCGGCATCGGCATTGCCGGCCGCCGCGCAGGAATGCGGCGGCGACTTCGCCAACTGGAAACAGGGCGTCTCTGCCGAGGCAACCGCAGCCGGCGTCGGCCAGGCCGGCCATGAGGCGCTGGCCATTGCCACGCTCGACGACAAAGTGCTGGCCCGCGACCGCTCGCAGGGCGTCTTCTCGCAAACCTTCAACCAGTTCTCGGGCCGCATGATCTCGGCCTATCGGCTGAAGCAGGGCGCGGCCAATCTGGCGAAATACGCCGATGTCTTCGCCCGGGCGAAGCAGGAGTTCGGTGTGCCCGGCGCGGTGGTCGGCGCCTTCTGGGCGCTGGAAACCGATTTCGGCGCCGTGCAGGGCGATTTCAACACCCTCAACGCGCTGGTGACGCTGGCGCATGACTGCCGTCGCCCGCAGGTATTCCGGCCGCAGCTCATCCCGCTGCTGAAGCTCATCGACCGCGGCATCGTGCCCGCCGACGTCAAGGGCGCCTGGGCCGGCGAGATCGGCCAGACGCAGATGCTTCCGGCCGATTATCTGGCGGACGGCGTCGATGGCGATGGCGACGGCGCCATCGATCTGCGCGGCAGCGCTTCCGATGTCATCATGACCACGGCCAAGAAACTGGAGATGAAGGGCTGGAAGCGCGATCAGCCCTGGATCCAGGAGGTCCGCGTACAGGACGAGATGCCCTGGGACCAGACCGGCCGCTCCAACAAGCTGCCGCTGTCACAGTGGACTGAATGGGGCGTCACCAACCCTGACGGCTCGCCCTTGCAGGACAACGGCCTCAAGGCCGGTATCGTCCTGCCGATGGGCCGCAAGGGTCCGGCCTTCCTCGCCTATGAGAATTACGACGTCTATCTGGAGTGGAACCAGTCGGCCACCTATGCGCTGACCGCCGCTGTCCTTGCCTCCCGCCTCGCCGGCGCGCCGGCCTACGATCCGCGCAATCCCGAAACCGGCCTCACCATGGACCAGATGAAGGACCTGCAAACCCGGCTCGAAGCGCGGGGCTACGATGTCGGCAAGGTCGACGGCATCCTTGGCAACAACACGCGCGAGGCGATCCGCAAGGAGCAGATGCGTCTCGGCATCGCGGTCGATGGCTGGCCAACGCCGGACCTGCTGGCGAGGCTTTGACGCCCTGCCTTCCCCCTGGGGGAGAAGGCAAAGAACTCACCCCGCCATCGTCTCAAGGCTGGCCAGTCCCTGCGGCGCCTCGCCCTCGTCGAACGGTGTCGTCACCTCCACGAACGTGTCGGGGTAGAACCCGTTGAAGCGGGTCCGCAGCGACAGCGAATAGGCGCCGATGTGGCCGATCTCGATCCAGTCGCCGGTATCCACCGTTTCCGGCAGCCAGAACGGCCGCGACAGGATATCGACGGAATCGCAGGTCGCCCCGCACACCTTGAACGGCACGATGTTGGCTTCCGAGCCGTTGCGCGAGCGGATGGCGGGATCGGGAATGAAACGCGCCGGCAAGGTGATCTTGCCGGTCCATGAGTCCGACAGCGACGCCCAGATGCCGTCATTGATGTAGAGCCGCCTGCCCTTGCGCAGGAGGACGCGCACGATCAGCGAGAAACAGCGCGCGACGATCACCCTGCCCGGCTCTGCGAACAGCGGCACCTCGCCGAAGCCGTACTCCTTGAGATCACCGCGCAACCGCGCCATGAGTTCGGCCAGCGACGGCATTGCCACCGTCTTGCGGTTGGGGTCGTGGCCGTATTCGGCGGGAAAGCCCCCGCCGACATCGAGCCCTGTCAGATCGAAGGACAGCCGGTTGCGCACCCAGTCGGCTGAGGCCAGCGCCCGCTCATAGGTGTCCGGCTCCTCGATCTGGCTGCCGACATGGAAGCACAGGCCGACCTTGTAGCCGGTGCGGTTCAGGCGCTCCGCAAGCTCGACCGCATAGGCCGGACCGGCGCCGAATTTCTTGGACAGTTCGTAAGCAGCGTGTCCTTTGGTCTGCACGCGCACGTATACCGTCATCGAACCGGGGTCGATATCCAGCGCCCGCACCACGCGGGTCAGCTTGGTGATCTCGTCCTCATGGTCGACGGCGATCACCCGAATGCCGTATTTTTCCAGCGCCAGCTTGATGTCCGACTGGGCCTTGACCGGATGCATGTAGAGCATCTCGGCATCGGACGAGACCGCGCGCACCGCCGCGAACTCCCCAGGCGACGCAACGTCGAACGCCTTCACACCGGCCTCGACCAGCGTTTCGAGCACCATCGGCTCGCCATTGGTCTTTACCGCATAGGCCGTCTTGCCGGGAAACATGCTCATGAACTGGCGGGCATCCGCCTTCAGCACCTGGGGCCGGAAGCAGTAGACCGGGTCGTCCGGGNGTTGGCGCACTCTATCCGGTCCGGCACGCGGAAAGAACCGTGCTTTCAAGCCGCTTCAAGGGATTTTGAACACCGCTTGTCGGGACTCAGACCGAAACCCGAATAAGGCAGTTTCGCCACATTTTTTGCACAGGGCCGGCTCCGTAATTTCGGCAGCGATTTCAAACCTTAAGCCTATAGAATGGGTAGAAAATTCCACAGTCCTGTCGCAATGCAGCACATTTTCCGCTTGTCTGTGGGCCAAATGACCCTAGACTCCCAGCCATAGCTCTTTGATGAGGAGGCTATGCATGGGACTTACGAGGCCACTTAACGCTTTGATGATCTGTGCTGCGTTCGCTTTCATCGGCGCCCTTATTGTGGGCGTTCTTCCGTAAGGCCGCATCAGCGGGGGAAGACCAGCACCTCATAGTGAAAAATCTTTGAAAGGCCGGGTTTATCGCCCGGCCTTTCTGCATGGGGTCACGCCGCTGCCGAGCCTGCGGCATCCGCCGGCTGCTGCGCTCGGATACCGATCATATGGCAGATGGCGAAAACCAGATCGGCCCGGTTCATCGTATAAAAGTGGAAGTCGCCGACGCCGCGCTCGACCAGATCCATGACCTGCTCGGCAGCGACGGCCGAGGCCACCAGCGCATGGGTCTGCGCATCGTTGTCGAGACCTTCGAAGCGCTCCGCCAGCCAACCCGGCACATGCGCGCCGGCCCGTGCGGAGAAGTTCGCCACCTGCTTGAAGCTGTGCACCGGCAATACGCCCGGCACGATCGGGATGTAGATGCCGGCTCGCCGCACCCGCTCGACATAGCGCTCGTAAAGGTCGTTGTCGAAGAAGAACTGGGTAACGGCGCGTGTCGCGCCATTGTCGACCTTGCGCTTCAGCATGTCGATATCGGTGGCGAAATCCGGGCTTTCCGGATGCTTTTCCGGGTAGGCGGAAACCGACACGTCGAAATCGCCGATCGCCCGCATCGCGCCGACCAGTTCGGCGCCATTGGCGTAACCGCCGGGATAGGGCTGATAGGCCGCGCCCGCCCCCGCCGACGGATCGCCGCGCAACGCCACGAAGCGGGTAACGCCCATCTCGGCGAATTCGCGGATGACCGAGTCCACCTCGCCGCGGGTGGCGTCGACACAGGTCATGTGCGCCGCTGGCGTCAGGCTGGTTTCCTTCAGGATGCGCTTCACCGTGCGTGCCGTGCGTTCGCGCGTCGAGCCGCCGGCGCCATAGGTGACGGAGACGAAATTCGGCTGCAGCGGCTCCAGCCGCGTCACCGTATCCCACAGCCTTGCCTCCATCTCGTCGGTCTTCGGCGGGAAGAACTCGAACGAGACCCTGATCTTGTCGCCGATATCGGGCCGGCGGGAAAAGCGAAACTGGTTCATCAGGCAATTTCCCCCATGGGCGATCTGCTGGCGGCGCTCGCGTCGGTCGACGGTTCGGCGATCAACAGCCGCCGGTCCCGGCCGAGCCAGAGCTTGACCGTCAGTTTCGGTTCGGTGCCGGCGCGCGGCTCGAAATCCTGCGTGTCCTCAAGGTCGAGACCGGCCTCGTTCAACCATTCGGCCATCTGGATGTCCGAAAAGCCGAGACGCTGGTGCGCATGCTTGTCACGCAGGAACTCCAGCGCATGCGGCGCGAAATCGACAATCGCCAGACGGCCGGCCGGCCGCAGCAGCCGCGCCGCCTCACGAATGGCCCGGGCTGGATCGTCGAGATAATGAAGCACCTGGTGAATGGTGACGAGATCGAAGGAATCGCGCTCCACCGGCGGCGAAAAAATATCGCCCTGCCGTACCTGCGCGTTGGATATGCCCGCCTTGTCGAGATTGGCCCGCGCCACGGCGAGCATTTCTCGCGACATGTCGATGCCGACGCCGCGCCGGTAAAGCGGCGAGAAGATTTCCAGGATGCGCCCCGTGCCGGTGCCGAGATCGAGCATGGACTGGAACGGCCGCTTGCCCACCAGCTTCAGCAGCGCCGCCTCCACCGCGCGGTCCGGCACATGCAGCGAGCGGATGTGGTCCCAGCTGGCTGCATTTTCAGAGAAATACTCGGCGGCGCGGTCCTGCCGCCGGCGCTTGACGCCCGCAAGCCGCTCCAGGTCACGTTCGACCTGCGCATCGCCGGAGCGGATTCCCGACACAAGCCGCAGCACGAAGTCGCGCGCCGCATCGGAATCCGAAAGGCGGAAAAAGGCCCATGAGCCTTCCTGATAGCGGCCGATCAACCCGGCTTCCATCAACAGCTTGAGATGGCGCGAGACGCGCGGCTGCGACTGGCCGAGAATGTCGGTCAGGTCGGAGACCGTCAGATCTCCGCGCGACAAAAGCGCCAGAATGCGCAGCCGGCTGGATTCGGCCGCCGCCTTCAATGTATCTACCATCGTGTCGAGCGAGACATGCATGGGCGGTCTTCTTGTCTAAAAGATATAAAGATATGTTTATGTCGATTTCGTTTCCATTGCAATCGCCAATGTCGCTGCACGGCAAGAAAACGGCGCGGCTGGACAGTGCGCGGCAGGACCGCCGATGAGCGCGCCGACCGGCCGCCGCCGCGCCATCGCCAAGGCCTTGACCGCGCTTCTGCCAATGGCGCCCTATGCGGACATGGAAAAAATCCGCGCCGATGCCGGCGCCGTCCACATGAAGACCCTGCCGCCATCGATCGCGGTATGGCTAGCGACCGTCGCGCATGTGCGGCATGGCTACACCGACTACGAAAAGCTGCTGGCCGAAGGCTACGACCGCGACTCGGCACGGTTCTTCGTCATCGACCAAACCAATGAAACACTGACCCGCTGGCGCGCGACACGCCTGCTCGATGCCGACGATGAGGAAGGCTGAAGCGCCTTCAGCCCCGATATATCCACTGCTCGGGCACGCGCACGGAAATCTCCTCGCCCTGCCGGATCAAGCCCGGCTTCTCCACCCATGCGACCAGCCCGCGCAGTCGCTTTGCCGCCTTGACGAAGGCGAGCGCGCCGGCCGGCCGGTCGGCCATGCGCGCCTGCTCGGCCACCAGCCGCCCCGTCTGGCGGCAGGGGTTGTTCAGCGCATCGATCTTTAGCGTCGCGCCGCCCTTGAAGAACAGCAGCGTGCCCGACGGCAGCAGCGAGAACCGCGGCAGGCCTTCGATCAGAAGGTTGGCGCCCATCCATTCCGGCTTGATTTCGGCGATGCCCATGGTCTGCGCCACCTGTGCCAGCTCGTCGGGCGCCACCAGCGAAAGCTGGCGCTCGTTGCGGATCTCGGTGCCGCGCGGATACCACGGTTCGCGCCCGCCCGATCGGCGCGTCACGCCGGCGTGGTAGTCGCCGGCAATGCCCTCGAACCCGACTGCCAGTGCATCGACTGCCCGCGTCTCGAAATGGTCGGACGGCGCCGCATAGACGCCGGCCACCCGCGCGGCCAGCTTCCGGGCCGGGACGATCTCGGGTTCCGCATTCGGTGTTTCGAACAAATCGAGCATCGTGCAATCCTGTCTGGACGGCCGAAAATGTCGAGTCTTGCTGCCACCGTCCAGCCAAAAAGCCTGAAGCCGGCATCGGCGCCGTCGATGGGTCACATCATGCGCAGCAGCGCCCCGCCGATCGAGTAGCCGGCGCCGAAGGCGCACAGCAGCCCGAAGTCGCCGGGCTTCATGTCGGCATGGTTTTCCGACAGCGCGATGATCGACCCGGCCCCCGCCGTGTTGCCGAGGCGGTCGAGCACCATCGGCGCGCGGTCGTGGTCGACATCGTGGCCGAAGGCGAGCTTCAGGATCATCGAGTTCATCCGCGCATTGGCCTGGTGCAGCCAGAACCGGCGGATGCCCTCCGGCGTCAGCCCGTGCTCGGCGAGGAAATCGACGATGAAGCGGTGCCCGGCGACAGTGACTTCCTTGAACACCTTGTTGCCGACCTGCTTGATCATGTTGCCTTCGAGGCCGATCATGTAGGGGTCGTCCAGCGCCGTGCGGGTCAGGTAGCCGAGATTGGTGCGGATGTTGGAGGACATCTGCGTCCAGGTGCGCGTGTCCAGCACCTCGAAACGTCCGGCCCGCGTCTCGCCCTCGTCCAGCGCCTCGACCACCATGGAAACGGCGGCGTCGCCGAAGATGAAATGCGTCTGCCGGTCGCGGAAGTTCAGATGCCCGGTAATGATCTCCGGCACCACCACCAGCACGCGCTTCTGGGCGCCGGCCCGCACCAGATTGGCCGCCACATGCAGCGCCGCCGCCGCCGAGGAGCAGCCGAGTCCCATGTCGAAGCCGGCGCCCTGCGTGCCGAGCGCCTGCTGCATCTCGATGGCGATGGCCGGATAGGGCCGCTGCAGATGCGACGACGAGCAGATCACCATGTCGATGTCCCGCGGCGCACGGCCGGCATGGGCCAGCGCCTTGCGCGCCGCTGCGATGCCGAATTCGGCCTGCAGCGACAATTCCTCGTCGGCGCGCGCCGGAATGCGCGGCGCCATGCGTGCCGGATCGAGGATGCCTTCGCGCTCCACCACATGGCGCTGGCGCACGCCGGAAGCATGGACGATGAAATCGGCGTCGGACTTCTGCAGAGCCGCTTCGCCGGCAGCGGCGCGCCGGGGGTTTTCGGCATCGACCCAGGCGTTGAAACTGGCGACCAGTTCCTCATTGGTAATCGACGCCTGCGGAATTTCGACGCCGATGCCGCTTATCACTACGCGATGCATATCTAATTCGTCCCGTACGCAACCCTGCGACGTTCATGGGAAGGGCGATGCGAGGGCGCCCGCACCTTTGCACGGGGCCGGTTTACGCCAGCTTAAGCGGCTGGGCGAGCGATTCTTTTGAGGCCGGCGCGGCCTGCCGGCGCGGCGACCGTCAGTCCCCGCGCACCGCGACGATGAACAGCCGCGGAAATTTCAGCAGCACCTTGCCGTCGGCGGTCGGCGGATAGGCCTGTGTGATGCGCGCCGTGTAGCGCTGCAGGAACAAGTGCCGCCCGGCCTCGTCCAGCGGATCGAGGAACGGCTTCAGCCCGGTCGACTTCACCCATTCCACGATGGCCTCGGCATTCGCCAGCGGGTGGTTGTAGGCCGTGTGCCAGATGTCGACCCGCGCCGAAAGCGGCGTCAGCAGATCGTAGTAGAACGACACCGGGGGCAGCGGCGGGCGCGCCGCGCCTTTCAGCGTCTGCGTGAACGGCGCTTCCGCCGCCACCTCGCGCATCAGCCGGTGCGACGGCTCGGCGATGTTGTCCGGCATCTGCACGGCGAGCGCGCCGCCGGGCGAAAGCAGCCCCATCAGCCGCTGGAACACGGCAGGATGTTCAGGCAGCCACTGGAACACGGCATTGGCGAAGACGACGTCGACCGGCTCGTCCGGCGCCCAGGACGCCGCGTCGGCCAGCTCGAACGAAACCTGCGGCAACCGCCTGCGCGCCTTGTCCAGCATATCGGGCGAGGTATCCAGCCCGCTGACCTTGGCGTCCGGCCAGCGCGCGGCCAGCAGCTCGGTCGAATTGCCCGGCCCGCAGCCGATATCGACGACGCGCTTCGGCTCCGCCACCGGCACCTGGGCAAGCAGATCCCGCGCCGGCCGCGTGCGCTCGTCCTCGAATTTGAGATATTGGGCGGCGGACCAGTCCGGCTTTGTCATGGGGTAACCTCGTCAGCAATGTTTTCGGCGATGCCTGAATGCCACTCCGATGAAGGAATGGCTAGGCGGGCAGAAGCCCACCCTCCCCCTTGTGGGGGCCCGAAGGGCGGGCGAGACCCGTGGCTCGCCCCGGCAGGTCGCGGAGCAATTGAAGCCAATGCGGAAATTGCGACGCGGGGTGGGGGTGCGCGGCGGTTATAATGCTTCTGCAGCACCGCCATCCACCCCCCCCCCCCCCCCCCCCCNCGCACACTTCACCGTTTCCTGTGCTCACCGACCCTCCCCACAAGGGGGAGGGTAAAGACGCACATCGTCGCCACCACGCTGCCCTTCGGCCCTGGTCATTGATTGTCGAAAAGAATGGAAGACCGCGCCGCGAGAACGACAGCGCCAAACCGCATTTTCACGGGTCAGGACGTATCGAACCCCTGCCCTCTCACGCTGCATCGACCGGCGAAATGCGCCGCCGCCTCGGCGGCCATCGGCGCGAGGCCGGCGCGGTCGCGGCCACCGAGATCGCAGGCGAGAAACGCCAGCATAAGCGCGAGCGCCCGGAAGCGCGCGGCAAGCAGCATGACCGATGCCGGATCGTTGCCTTCGCCGCCCGGCAACGCGACCTCCTCTGCCAGCAAGCTCCACGCGGCCTGCTCCGCCGGCCGCAGAAAGCACAGCACCGAGACACGGACACGGGCCGGAGCGCGGCAGGCGCGCTCGGCAAGGGCGCTCAAGCCAAGCAGCAGCACGACGATGCGCATCAACTGCTCCCTCTCCTCGTCCGCCGTCCAGTCCATCGCCGTCTCCAGTGGCGGGGATTATGGGCGGGGCGGGAGGTGGGTGGATAAAGGGGGATGAGCGCAGCCGAGATAGAAAGGGAAAACTGTAAAAGGCGACAGACTTCCAAAAGAGGTTGTGCGGCAGACTACTTGTTGAGCAAGATGGCCGCGCCGCCTTCGTTCTAGAAGACAGAAAGCAGTTCGATTGCCAATGGAATTCGGTTTTGAAGAAACCCAGTCGCCTTATCGGAGCGGTTCGCAAAGCGCGCGCGTCTGGACAGAGCAATGGGTAGCAAAGTGGGCCTATTGCCCAAACTGCGGCAAGTCTCAGTTAAACCAATTCGCGGCCAATCTTCCGGTCGCGGACTTCTTTTGCAACGATTGCAATGATCAGTTTGAACTCAAGAGTCAGAAGAAGACATTTGGACGGAAGGTCGCAGACGGCGCCTATGCCACAAAGATCGAGCGTCTAAAGTCGGCCACGAATCCAAACCTTATGCTTCTGAATTATGATCTGACCCGTCTCAGCGTCACTGACGTTTGCATCGTTCCGAAACATTTCTTCGTGCCCGATGCTATCGAACGGCGTAAACCGCTCGCTGCCACGGCTCGGCGCGCAGGTTGGATCGGATCGAATATTTTGCTCGACCGGATTCCGGCATCCGGTCGAATTGTCATCGTAAGAAATGGCGTTCCTCTTCCGAAGGAAACCGTGCTCGAAAAATGGCGCGAAACTCTATTCTTGCGCGACGCAGAGATCGGAAAGCGCGGCTGGCTCATCGAAGTTATGAATTGCCTCGAAAAGATCGGCTTACGGGAATTCGACACTGATGATGTTTACGCGTTCGAGCAGCACCTGAGCTGGCTTTATCCGAACAATCAAAATGTAAAACCAAAGATCAGGCAACAATTGCAGGTGCTGCGAGACAACGGATATCTGGAATTTGTTGACAGAGGGCGTTATCGTCTAAAATCAACCTAACACGTCAACCGGTATTCAGGACGATGGCTTGGTATCGCAACCAATATGTGTGCTATCACTGTAGCGAGATTTGGGAGGACGAGTGGTCCTGTGGTTGTGACGACGACTGTCCATCCTGTGACGCGCGACATGCAAGCCCGGTGGGTAGCGAGGACCTAACCTTCGTTATCGAGGATGAGAGGCACTGTTTTGTGGTGCTGAAGTCACCGCCCGAAGCGGATGACCATCCCGACTATCGTGAGGTCATTCGCTTCCTATCGAAAGGCTTTGCCGAGGCATACATTCGGGCGGAACCCACGCACACGCTCGTCTAGTCCCCCTACCTTGTCAGCCTCTTACACATTATTCCTATGCGGGTTGACCGCTTCCCTCGCCCATCGCCCCAGCCGCACGCCCTACCCCGCAAACGCAACCTTCACGCCGCGCTGGCGGAAATAGGCGTGCATGAGCTTGCGGCCGGAGCGGTTGTTTTGCGCCAGCCGGGCCGGGTCGAACACCGCTTCCTTGACGCCCTCGCGCGCCAGTGCTGCCTTGAGCGACGTGATGCCTTCGTCGAGGCCGGCATTGTCGGCCTGCAGCGCCGCGTAGATTGCCTCGGTCGCCTCGGCCACGGTCGGATCGCTCATGGGTTGCACTCCTGATGTGTCGGCAAGGCCATGGTCTACCGCGTCAGCCGCTTGTACGTCATGCGGTGCGGGTTGACCGCCTCGGGTCCCAGGCGCCGGATCTTGTCCTGCTCGTAATCCTCGAAATTGCCCTCGAACCATTCGACATGGCTGTCGCCCTCGAAGGCGAGGATGTGGGTGGCCAGCCGGTCGAGGAACATGCGGTCGTGGCTGATGATGACGGCGCAGCCGCCGAAATTCTCCAGCGCGTCTTCCAGCGCCGCCAGCGTTTCGGTGTCGAGGTCGTTGGTCGGTTCGTCGAGCAGCAGAACGTTGCCGCCGGTCTTCAGCATCTTGGCCAGGTGCACGCGGTTGCGCTGGCCGCCGGACAAATTGCCGACCTTCTGCTGCTGGTCCTGACCGCGGAAGTTGAACGATGAGCAGTAGGCGCGCGTGTTGGCCTCGAACTTGCCGAGCTTGACCACCTCGGCGCCGCCGGAGATTTCCTCCCAGACGGTCTTGTTCGGGTCGAGCGCGTCGCGGCTCTGGTCGACATAGCCGAGCTTGACGGTCTCGCCGACACGGATCGAGCCGTCGTCCGGCTTTTCCTGGCCGGTGATCATGCGAAACAGCGTCGTCTTGCCGGCGCCGTTGGGGCCGATGACCCCGACGATGCCGCCGGGCGGCAGCTTGAATTCGAGGTCGTCGATCAGCAGCGTCTCGCCGAAGCCCTTCGACAGGTCGGAGACCTCGATCACCACATTGCCGAGCCGCTCGCCATGCGGGATGACGATCTGCGTATCCGACGGACGCCGCTTGTCGGCCGCGTCCAGCAGGTCCTGGAACGCCTGGATGCGGGCTTTCGACTTGGTCTGGCGGGCCTTCGGGCTGGACTGGATCCATTCGCGCTCGCGGCCGATGGCGCGCTGGCGGGCGTCGTCCTCGCGGCCTTCCTGCTTCAGCCGCTTGGCCTTGGCTTCGAGATATTTGGTGTAGTTGCCTTCGTAGGGGATGCCGCGGCCGCGGTCGAGCTCGAGGATCCAGCCGGTGACATTGTCGAGGAAGTAGCGGTCGTGGGTGATGATCATCACCGCGCCCGGATAGGCGCGCAGGTGCTTTTCCAGCCAGGCCGTGGTCTCGGCGTCGAGATGGTTGGTCGGTTCGTCGAGCAGCAGCAGGTCGGGCTGTTCGAGCAGCAGCTTGCAAAGCGCAACGCGGCGGCGCTCGCCGCCGGAAAGCTTGGTCACGTCGGCATCCTTGGGCGGGCAGGCCAGCGCCTCCATCGCCATCTCGACCTGCTGTTCCAGGTCCCACAGGTTCAGCCGGTCCATGTCGTCCTGCAGCCTGGCCGACTCATCCGCCGTTTCGTCGGAGTAGTTCATCATCAGCTCGTTGTAGCGCTCGATGAAGGCCGTCTTCTTGGCGACGCCCTCCATGATGTTCTCGAACACCGTCTTCTTCGGGTCTAGCGCCGGTTCCTGCGCCAGGTAGCCGACGGTGGCGCCTTCGGCCAGCCAGGCCTCGCCGTTCCAGTCCTTGTCGATCCCGGCCATGATCTTGAGGATGGTCGACTTGCCGGCTCCGTTGGGGCCGAGAATGCCGATCTTGGCGTCCGGGTAAAAGGAAAGATGGACGTTCTCGAGCACCTTCTTGGTGCCGTAGGCCTTGTTGAGACCGGCCATGTGATAGATGAACTGGCGTGCCACGCTTGGCTTATCCCTGTATGAAAATCGGAATGGATGGAGGTTGCGCGCTATGTAGGCGATGCCGGCCCGAACGGCAATCGCTTTCGCCACCCTTCTGCCTTTGCGGGCGCGAAGAAACACGCGCTTAACCCTTATGCGTCAAAACTGGCCGGTGCAGGAACCGCTATCGTGCGGTTCCGACATATGGGCATCGAACCTTGCAGAACAGCCTCCTGCTCCTGGCCGAAGCGCTTCTCTACTTCACCGCCATGACCGCCCTGTTCCGCGCGCGCGGCCGCATCGGCATCGGCGTCTTCATGTGCGCCATCGGCGTCATGCATTTCCTGGAAACCTATCTCGCCAGCGTTTTCTATGTCGTGCTGCCCTTCGGCATCGTTTCCCCCGGTTCCGCCGTGCTGTTCTCGGGCAAGCTGGTGATGCTGCTTCTCCTCTATATCAAGGAAGACGCCGCAACCGTGCGCCAGCCGATCTATGGCCTCTTGCTCGGCAACGCGCTGATGGTCGGGCTGGTTCTGATCCTGCGGCAGCACCAGATTGCGCCCCTGCCGGATGGCCGCATGCCAGATCTCGCCTTCATCGACGAGATGGGCTGGCTGATGGTGTGGGGCACGGCGCTGCTGTTCGCCGATGCAATCCTCATCATCCTGCTTTACGAAAAGCTCGGTCGCACTTTCCGCAAGGCGCTGTTCGCCCGCATCCTTGTATCGGTAGCCTGTGTGTTGACCTTCGATCAGGCCGGTTTCTTCACCGCGCTGCATTTCGTCTCGGGCGCACCGTTGGAGGTTTTCCTCGGTGGCTGGGTGGCGAAAATGGGGGCGGCGCTCGTCTTCAGCGCCATGCTGGTTGGCTATCTGCGCTATGTCGAAACCGAACGTCTTGCATCACCGCGCGGGCTGACGGACGTGTTCGAAACGCTGACCTATCGCGAGCGCTATGAAGCGCTGGTCCAGGATGCCGGGCGCGACGGGCTAACCGGCCTCCTGCACCGCGGCCGCTTCGACGCCGATGGCCAGCAGGCGGTGGCCAAAAGCCGTGGCGGCGGGCTGCCGCTCAGCCTTCTGATCATCGACGTGGATCATTTCAAATCGATCAACGACCGCTTCGGCCATGCCGAAGGCGACCGGGTGTTGCGGGCGATCGCAACCATGCTGCAGGAAACCACCACGCCGGGCGACCGGGTGTTCCGGGTCGGCGGCGAGGAATTCGCGGTGCTGTGCAGCCATCCGCATGCGATAGCGCGCCTGCTGGGCGAAAAGATACGCCATGCGGTCAAGGCAGCGGAGATCGGCGGCCTCGAGGTGTCGGTGAGCGTTGGCGTGGCGACCGTTTCGGGAGACGCCGACAGCCTCGACAAGCTTTTCGCGCTCGCCGACCAGCGCCTCTACGCGGCAAAATCCTCCGGCCGCGACCGGGTGGTGGGTGAAGGCGCGGAGCATCACGCGCAGGCACCGGCGGCGCAGGCGAGAAATTAGCTTCAGCACGAGGGATCGAAGATCGGTCTGTCTCTTGACCCCTGCCTCGCCTGTGCGACAGTCGTTTCAGGGAGCAGTCATGCCATTCGACAGACAAGCGACGCTGGCTTCGCCGACAGGCGCGGCGATCAATCTCTACACCCGCAAGGCGGAAGGCTCCGCTCGCGCCGTCGTTCAGATCAACCACGGGCTGGCCGAGCACGCCGCCCGCTATGAGCGCTTCGCCGATTTCCTCGCCGAGCGCGGCTTCCATGTCTACGCGCACGACCATCGCGGCCACGGCTATACGAAGGCGCCGGATGCACCGCCCGGCAAGTTCGGCCAACCGGACGGCGCGGAAAAGGCGCTGGCCGACATCGGCGCGGTGCATGATCTGGTCGCGCAGGAGCATCCCGGCCTGCCTGTCATCCTGTTCGGCCATTCGCTCGGCGGCGTTCTGGCGCTCAACTTCATGCTCCAGAACTCGGCGCGGCTGCATGGAGCCGCCATGTGGAACGCCAACGTCTCCGCCGGCCTGTCCGGGCGGGCGGCGCAGGCCATCCTCGCCTGGGAAAAATTCCGGCTGGGGTCGGACGTGCCCTCCCGTGTGCTGCCGAAGCTGACCTTCGAGGCCTGGGGCAAGGCGGTGCCCGGCCATCGCACCCTGTTCGACTGGCTGTCGCGCGATCCGGCCGAGGTCGAGAAATACATCGCCGATCCGCTGTGCGGCTGGGGGGCGTCTGTATCGCTGTGGCAGGATATCTTCGGCCTGATCTTTCAAGGCGCAGACGACCGGAATTTCGTCCGAGCACGGCGCGATCTTCCCGTCCTCCTGGTGGGCGGCGGCAAGGACCCCGCCACCGACGGCGGCAAGGCCGTTCGCCATCTGCATGACCGCATGCGGCGCATGGGCTTTTCGAGGCTGGCGTTGAAGATCGACCCCGAAGCCCGGCACGAATGCCTCAACGACCTGGATCGCGACGCCGTCATGGCGGATTTCGTTTCATGGGTTGAGGGCGTGATAGAGCACAAGCGGATTGGCACAGCGCAAGTGTCGTGACATGGCCGGTGGCGCTTGCTACAGCCTGAAGCGTCCGAACAATCTGGGTAAGCCATGAGCGAACCTCCGCTGAAAGGCGTCCGCGTCATCGAACTCGCCCGCATCCTGGCCGGCCCATGGGCGGGGCAGCTTCTGGCCGATCTCGGCGCCGATGTTATCAAGGTGGAGAACCCTGATGGCGGCGACGACACCCGCAAATGGGGTCCACCCTTCGTGACCGGCCATGACGGCGAGAACCTTTCGGCCGCCTACTACCACGCCTGCAACCGCGGCAAGCGGTCCGCGGCCATCGATTTCTCGACGCCGGACGGCGCCGAAAAGATTCGGAAACTCGTGGCTTCCGCCGATGTGCTGATCGAGAACTTCAAGCTCGGCGGCCTGAAGAAATACGGTCTCGACTATGACAGCCTGAAGGCGATCAACCCGAAATTGGTCTATTGCTCGATCACCGGCTTCGGGCAGGATGGCCCCTATGCCGCCCGCGCCGGCTACGATTTCATCGTCCAGGGCATGTCCGGCCTGATGTCGATCACCGGGGCTGCCAACGGCGAGCCGCAGAAGGTGGGGGTTGCCGTCACCGACATCTTCACCGGGCTTTACTCCGTCATCGCCATCCAGGCGGCGCTCCGCCATGCCGAGGCCACCGGCGAGGGCCAGCATATCGACATGGCGCTGCTCGACTCCCAGGTTTCCGTACTTGCCAACCAGAATTTGAACTATCTGGTCTCGGGCGTGTCGCCCGTACAGATGGGCAATGCTCATCCGAACATCGCACCCTACGAGGTGCTGCCGGTCAGCGACGGCCATTTCATCCTCGCCGTCGGCAATGACGGCCAGTTCGCAAAATTCTGTGCCGTGGTCGGCCTCGAGCGTCTGGCGGCGGACGCTGCCTTCAAGACCAATGCGGCACGCGTCGCCAACCGCGAGGCGCTGCGCGGCCACATGCTTCCCGCGCTCGCCGCCTTCGACCGCGACGGCCTGTTGGCGCGGCTGCAGGCAGCCGGCGTGCCGGCCAGCCCGATCAACACCATTGCCCAGATGTTCGACGACCCGCAGACACAAGCGCGCGGGATGCGCCTCGACCTCGACGACGGCCACGGCAACACCCTGCCCTCGGTGCGCGCGCCGATGGTGATGAGCGCGACGCCACTGACTTATGAACGTCCTTCGCCCCGGCTGGGTGAGCATACGGCGGAGGTTCTGGCGGAACTGGCGGACAAGGCATGATGGAAATGTTGAGCACCCCCACCCCTAACCCCTCCCCACCAGGGGGAGGGGGATTCTATTCTAGCGTTGCCTCAAACCTTCGGACATTTGTGCCGGGCAGCATCGTACCCGCATTCCCCTCCCCCTTGTGGGGAGGGGTTAGGGGTGGGGGTGCGCTCGGATCGGAAAGCAAGACAACATGATGCGCACAGGCGGACAACTCATCGTCGAGGCGCTTGAAGCCAACAAGGTCGAGCGCATCTTCTGTGTGCCGGGGGAATCCTACCTCGCCGTGCTCGACGCCCTGCATGATTCCGCCATCAAGACCATCGTCTGCCGCCAGGAAGGCGGCGCCGCCATGATGGCCGATTGCGAGGGCAGGCTGACCGGCCGCCCCGGCATCTGTTTCGTCACCCGCGGCCCCGGCGCCACCAATGCGTCGGCCGGCGTCCACATCGCCATGCAGGACTCCGTGCCGATGATCCTGTTCATCGGCCAGATCGCCGCGCACGCCAAATATCGCGAAGCCTTCCAGGAAGTGAACTACCAGTCCTTCTTCGGCGGCATCGCCAAATGGGTGGTCGAGATCGAGGACGCCGCCCGCATCCCCGAACTCGTCACCCGCGCCTTCGCCGTCGCCACCTCGGGCCGCCCCGGCCCCGTTATCGTTTCGCTGCCGGAAGACATGCTGACGAGCGAGGCGGAAGCGCCGACCGCCCTGCCCTTCACGCCGGTCGAGACCTCGCCGGGCGAGGCGGAAATGCACGCGCTGTTCGAGCGGCTGGAAAATGCCGAGCGGCCCGTCGCCATCCTTGGCGGCACCCGCTGGAGCGCCGAGGCCAAGTCGGCCTTCGAGAAGGCGGCGGAGGAATGGGCGCTGCCGGTCGCCTGCTCCTTCCGCCGGCAGATGCTGTTCGACCATCTGCACCCCTGCTATGCCGGCGATATCGGCATCGGCCCGAACCCCAAGCTCGCCGCCTATATCAAGCAGTCGGACCTCGTGCTGCTGATCGGCGGCCGCTTCGGCGAGATGCCGTCCTCCGACTACACCGTGCTGAAAAGCCCCTACCCGGACCAGGCGCTGGTCCATGTCCATGCCGATGCGAGCGAGCTCGGCCGCGTCTACCGGCCGGAGGTCGCCATCAACGCCTCGCCGGCGGCCTTCGTGAAGGCGTTTGCAGGCCATTCGCCCAAGGCGCCACCCGCATGGGACGGCGAGACCGCGCAACTGCACGGCAACTATCTCGACTGGTCGACGCCACCGCGGACCGGACCGGGGGCGGTGCAGATGGGGCCGATCATGGCATGGCTGGAAGAGACGCTGCCGGACGACGCGATCCTGACCAACGGCGCCGGCAACTACGCCACCTGGCTGCATCGCTTCCACCGCTTCCGCCGCTTCGCCACGCAGGCGGCGCCGACCTCGGGCTCGATGGGCTATGGCACGCCCGCCGCCGTCGCCGCCAAGGCGCTGTTCCCCGACCGCCAGGTCATCGCCTTCGCCGGCGATGGCTGCTTCCTGATGAACGGCCAGGAATTCGCCACCGCCGTGCAGTACGGGCTGCCGATCATCGTCGTCGTCGTCAACAACGGCATCTACGGCACCATCCGCATGCACCAGGAGCGGGAATATCCCGGCCGCGTCTCCGGCACCGAGCTCGTCAATCCCGATTTCGCAGCGCTCGCCCGCGCCTATGGCGGGCATGGCGAAACGGTGGAAAAGACCGCAGACTTCGCGCCCGCCTTCGAACGCGCCGCAGCCAGCGGCAAGCCGGCGATCGTCGAGGTGAGGCTCGATCCTGAGGCGATCACGCCGACGCGGACGCTCAGCCAGATCCGGCAGGGAAGCTAGCGGCGCCAGCCAGCCGACTTTTTGGCGATGGTCGATGCTGATGAGCACGCGCCGGCCATCCGGCGCTTGACATCCATAACTTCGCGGTTATATGAATAATCATAACCACAGAGTTATTGATACGATCATGAGCAGCACCCACGATACCCTCTTCAGGACACTGGCCGATCCGAGCCGGCGGGCCATCTTCGAACGGCTGTGTCACGACGGCGAACAGACGGTCGCGGCCTTGACCGCGCAGGCCGGCATTTCGCAGCCGGCGGTCTCGAAGCATCTCGCGGTGCTGAAGCGGGCCGGTCTCGTCCGTGATCGCCATGAAGGCCGGCAGACCCATTACAGCCCCCGGCCCGGCGCGCTCGCGCCCCTGCTCGACTGGACCAGCCAGATGGCAGGGTTCTGGGAAAGCCGCTTCGATGCGCTCGAAACCCTGCTGAAAAGGATGGATCAATGAACCAGGCCCTGCCTGAAACGCGCACCGTCATCGTCGAGCGGGATTTCCCGCATCCGCCCGAAAAGCTGTGGCGCGCGCTGACGCAGCCGCACCTGATGGAGGAATGGCTGATGAAGAACGACTTCAAGCCCGCTGTCGGGCACCGTTTCAACCTGCGCGGGGAATGGGGCGGCGTGCTGGATTGCGAGGTGCTTGCCCTCGAGCCGCACAGACGCCTCTCCTACAGCTGGGACTTCGCCCATGAGGACGCTGCCTACAATCTCAAAAGCGTCGTGACGTTCACCCTGGCTCCGACGGCAACCGGCACGCGCCTGCGCGTCGAGCAGGCGGGCTTCCGTCCGGAGCAGAAGCAGGCCTATGGCGGCGCAAAGGCCGGATGGCAGCAGATGCTGGAAAAGCTGGAGCTGGTCATCGCGCGGCCGCAATAGCGCTCAGCCACCGCGCGCCATCGAATCCGGTCGATCGAAAAAGGAACAGTCATGAACTGGAACAAAGGGATCCGGCAGTTTCACCGCTGGGTGTCCATCATCTTCACCGCGACCGTCGCCAGCAATTTCGTCGCCATGGCGCTTGTCGGCCAGCCTCCGGCATGGATCGTCTATTCACCCTTGCCGCCGCTGTTCCTCCTGCTGTTCAGCGGTCTCTACATGTTCGTGCTGCCTTATGCGACGAAGCAGAAAAACGAGCTGCGTCGCGCTTGACGGCTGGCGCAAGCAATCCGCCGGGAACGAAAAAGGGGCGGTTGCCCGCCCCTTTTCATGTACGACGAACGAACGTCCGTAACCTCTACTGCTGGATCGCCTTGTCGGTGATCGCGGTGGTGTAGGCGCCTTCCGGCTGCTTGGTGATGATCTTCTGGTCGAGCAACGCCTTGGCGGTCCGCTCATAGGCCTCCGGGATCAGCTTGCCATCGGCATTGTCGATCAGCTTGGCCACCTCGCCCATCATGCGCTTCTGGTGGTTCTCGTCCTGGCCGCCATTGTCCATGACGATTTCGGCGGCTTCGTCGGAATGCTCGGTGGCGTACTTCCAGCCCTTCATCGAGGCGCGGACGAACTTCACCATCTTCTCCTCGAAGGCCGGGTCCTTCAGCTTGTCCTCGAGCGCATAGAGGCCGTCCTCGAGCAGGTCGTTGCCCATCGCCGTGTAGTTGAAGACGGTCAGATCTTCCGGCTTGTAGCCGGCGTCCATCAGCTGCCAGTACTCATTGTAGGTCATGACCGAAATGCAGTCGGCCTGCTTCTGGATCAGCGGCTGCACGTCGAAGCTCTGCTTGAGCACCGTCACGCCATCGGCGCCGCCTTCGGTCGAGAGGCCGAGCTTGTTCATCCAGGCGTAGAACGGATATTCGTTGCCGAAGAACCAGACGCCCAGCGTATGGCCCTTGAAATCGGCCTCGGTCTTGATCGGTCCGTCCTTCGGGCAGACCAGCTCCATGCCGGCCTTCTTGAACGGCTGGGCGATGTTGACCAGCGGCACGCCCTTTTCGCGCGCCGCGAGCGCGCCGCCCATCCAGTCGACGATGACATCGGCGCCGCCGCCGGCGATCACCTGTTCGGGCGCGATGTCCGGGCCGCCCGGCTTGATATCGACGTCGAGGCCTTCCTCTTCGTAGAAGCCCTTGTCCTTGGCCACATAGTAGCCGGCGAACTGCGCCTGCGTGACCCATTTGAGCTGCAGCGTCACCTTGTCGGCGGCCAGCGCCTGGAAGGCGGCCAGCGACATCGCTCCCGCCAGAACCGGAATGATTATCTTTTTCATCTGTTACCCTCTGAAGTTAAACCCTGAAGTTCATACCCTATCCGCATCTATCCGCCACGGACAGATGGATGCCAGAACGTAGCCGCCCTTTCGCAGAGCGCGATAACGCCATAGAAGACCGAACCCGCGAACGCCGCAACAGCGATTTCCGCCCACACCATGTCGATGTTCATGCGGCCGACCTCGGTGGAGATGCGAAATCCCATGCCGACCACCGGCGTGCCGAAGAATTCGGCGACGATCGCGCCGATCAGCGCCAGCGTCGAATTGATTTTCAGCGCGTTGAAGATGAAGGGCGCGGCCGCCGGCAGCCTGAGCTTCCACAGCGTCTGCCAGTAGTTCGACGCATAGGTGCGCATCAGGTCGCGCTCCATGTGGCCGGAGGCGGCCAACCCCGCGACCGTGTTCACCAGCATCGGGAAGAAGGTCATGATGATGACGACGGCGGCCTTGGACTGCCAGTCGAAGCCGAACCACATGACCATGATCGGCGCGACGCCGATGATCGGCAGCGCCGACACCATGTTGCCGATCGGCATCAGCCCTCGCCGCAGGAAGAGGAACCGGTCGGCGAGGACGGCGACGATGAAGCCGGCGGCGCAGCCCAGCACATAGCCGACGATCACCGCCTTGAAGATCGTCTGGTTCACGTCCGCCGCCAGCACCGGCAGCGAGTTGACGAGGCGCGCGCCGATGGCGCTGGGCGGTGGAAGCAGGATAAACGGGATGCCGGCGCCGCGCGTGATCGCCTCCCAGAGGATCAGTATCCAGGCGCCGAAGATCGTCGGAACGAGAACCCGCAGAGCCCGCGCCGCCCACAGCGAGGCCGGGCGCATGGATGAGAGCACGGCGACGCAGCGCCACGCGAGCAGCCATGCGGCGGCGAGGATGATGAAATACGGCGCTTTCGCCGTGCCTTCGAACCCGCCTATGCCATGGATCAGCAGCCAGGCGGCGAGATGCGCGCCGACGAACAGGACCAGCGCTTCGATCAAGGCGGGAAGCCGCAGCGTGGAGATGATCGCAGCGAGCGCGACCAGCCCGAACATCAGGCTTTTTGTTCCCGGATAAGGATAGGCGATGGTCGTTGTCGGATTGGCCAGCGCATCCGTCTCGGCAGTCGTCATGGCGCCCAGCGCGACGGCGGCCACGACGAGAAGGATCGCGAGACCGGTCTGCCAGGATGGCTTCAGCCAGTTCATGCCGACCTCGCAGCGAAAAATAGATGTCGCGCACCCCCACCCCTAACCCCTCCCCACAAGGGGGAGGGGGACAAGGATGCGCTGTGGCTAAGTCCCCCTTCTTCTCTTTGCGAAAAGGAAAAGGGGAAAACGCGAACGCCAAGTTCCCCTCCCCCTTGTGGGGAGGGGTTAGGGGTGGGGGTGCGCGACATACAAAATCTCACACCGGCCTCCCGCCCATGGCGCGATCGACAATCCGGCCGGCCAGCCCGACGACTACGACCAGCAATGCCGCGACCACCGACCCGGCCACCAGCGCCGACCAGATGTCGATGGTCTGGCTGTAATAGGCGCCGGCCAGAAGCTTTGCGCCGATGCCCGCCACCGCGCCCGTCGGCAGCTCGCCGACGATGGCGCCGACAAGGCTGGCCGCGACAGCGACTTTCATGGAGGCGAACAGATATGGCACAGACGCCGGCACCCGCAATTTCCAGAAAGTCTGCGCCCGGCTTGCATTGTAGGTGTGCATCAGGTCGAGGTTCATGAGTTCGGGCGACCGCAAGCCCTTCACCATGCCGACGGCCACCGGGAAGAACGACAGATAGGTCGAGATCAGCGCCTTTGGGATCAGCCCGGTGATGCCGACCGCGGCCAGCACCACGATGATCATCGGTGCGACGGCGAGGATCGGGATCGTCTGCGACGCGATGATCCACGGCATCAGGCTGCGGTCGAGCGTCGTCACATGCACGATGCCGACCGCGATGACGATGCCCAGAACCGTGCCCATGGCGAAGCCGAGCAGCGTCGAGGAGAGCGTCACCCAGGCGTGGTAGACGAGACTGCGGTTCGAGGTGATCTTGCGCAGGAATGTGTTCTCGAAAAAATTCTGCGCCACCTGATGCGGCGCCGGCAGCGTCGGCTTCGGCTGCGACATGGTCTTGGCGACGAGCTCGGAAAATGAAGACGTGACGCCGGCCCGGCGGTCGAGATCGCGCTGGAACGGCGCGTTCATGAAGAAGACGCCGACATACCAGATGACGACGATGCCGGCGAGGATGCTGGTGACGGGGAGAAACTTGGAACGGAGGGAGTCCATGGCGCTATCCAAGTCCCCCTCCCCCCTGTGGGGAGGGGTTAGGGGTGGGGGTACGCCTGCGACCATCCATCAAGCCGAGAACGCCCAAAATCTCTTCGATGCAGCCACTGAAGTTATCTGACAACTCGCCTGTGTTGAAACGCAGGACTGTATAGCCCTCACCTGCGAGCCACTCGTCGCGTTCGCGATCCCGCCTCTGGCCTTCCGGCGTAAAATGGTGCTCGCCGTCCACCTCCATGACCAGCCGGTGTTCGTGGATGACAAAGTCGACGACATAATATCCGATTGGCGCCTGCTTGCGGATATGAATCCCATACCAACGCCGGAACTGGCTAAGCTCCGCCCAGAGCTTTCGTTCGCCTTCCGTCATGTTGCGCCGCAATCTGCGGGCGCGTGGGATGACCTTCGGGTCGATAGCCGTTGACACGCCGAGCACCCCCACCCCTAACCCCTCCCCACAAGGGGGAGGGGAAGCTGCCGCACGCCAAGTCCCCCTCCCCCTTGTGGGGAGGGGTTAGGGGTGGGGGTACGCTGACTTCCGAAGGACATCAGTCGTTTTTCAATCCTCATAGCTGTGCCCTGCCCTGAGTCCGTCGCGCACTCTTGCCGCGATGGCCAGAAACTCCGGCGTCTCGCGGATATCCAGCGGGCGTTCCTTCGGCAGCGTCGATTCGATCACGTCGGTCACCCGGCCCGGCCGCGGTGACATCACCACGATGCGGGTGGAGAGATAGACGGCTTCCGGAATCGAATGGGTGACGAAGCAGATCGTCTTGTTCGTGCGCGCCCACAATTCCAGCAGCTGCTCGTTGAGGTGATCGCGCACGATCTCGTCCAGCGCCCCGAACGGCTCGTCCATCAAAAGAAGGTCCGCATCGAAGGCGAGCGCGCGCGCGATCGAAGCGCGCTGTTGCATGCCGCCGGAAAGCTGCCAGGGATATTTCTTCTCGAAACCGGCAAGGTTGACCAGCTCCAGCGTGCGGCGGATGCGCTCTTTCTGCTCGGCCTTGGGCAGCCCCATGATCTCCAGCGGCAGCGCGACATTGGCGTCGATGGTGCGCCAGGGAAACAGCGCCGCCGCCTGGAACACATAGCCGTAGGCCCGCGCCTCGCGCGCCTGCTCCGGCGTCATGCCGTTCACGGCAATCGTGCCGGAGGTGGGCTTTTCCAGATCGGCGATGACGCGCAGCAAAGTGGTCTTGCCGCAGCCGGACGGGCCGATGAAGGAGACGAACTCGCCCTTGCCAATGGTGAGATCGACATCGGCGAGCGCCTGCACGGGGCCGTCATTGGTCTGGAAGGTGAGGCCGAGCTTGCTTGCCGCAACCACGGCTGGCGATGCTGTTGTCATGGGCGGCTTCTATCCTGCCATGCCCATGGGCAATCACCGGTCATTTCAGCAGTCATGGGATCGGCCTTGTTCATCGGGCTCGTCACTTGCATAGCGATACTTCGCCCATGGTGAAGCCCGTATCGTCCGAGATCACAAGGATTTTTGGGTTCTTGGGGCTCTGCTTGATGACGAAGGTCGCCGGCGAGGTTCCTTCCTCGCCTTCGCTTTCGCAATCCGCCCCCACCTTGAGCGAGCCATCGGCTTGCGGTTCCTTGGCCGTGAAGGTGCAGGCGCTTGTGATGGTGACAAGGGACTCGCCGGTCAGGAGCAGCATGTCCTCGGCATAGACCTCCTGCCCATCCTTGTTGATGCAGCCGGACTTGTTTCCGTGCGGCCTGGACAGGTCCACGGACGCGGCCAGGGCAGAACTGGCAACCAGTAGCGACAGCGCAGCAGCGAGAACCGTCAGACAGCGCACCGTCAAACCCCGCTCGCCGGGATGCCGCTGCGCTCGACCTTGCGCGGCGCGACCAGTTCCTTCCAGGTCGAAAGCGCCCGGTTGACCGCCTGGTGCGGCTGGCGGGCGACGAACTCGCCATGGCCGGGCTTCGTCTTCACCTCGTTCTCCTGGATCGCCAGTTCGCCGCGCGTGAACACGAAGCGCGGCAGGCCGGTGACTTCGACACCCTCGAAGACATTGTAGTCGATCACCGATTGCTGGCCCTTGGCCGAGATCGTCTTCCTGCGCTTCGGGTCCCAGACGATCAGGTCGGCGTCCGCGCCTTCGACCACCGCGCCCTTCTTGGGATACATGTTGAGAATCTTGGCGATGTTGGTGGAGGTCACCGCGACGAACTCCTCCTTGGTCAGCCGCCCGGTGTTGACGCCCTTCGTCCACAACACAGGCAGCCTGTCCTCCAGCCCGCCAGTGCCGTTCGGGATCTTTGTGAAATCGTCGACGCCGGTGCGCTTCTGTTGGGTGGTGAAGGCGCAATGGTCCGTCGCCACCACCTGTAGCGAACCCGCAGAGAGACCGGCCCACAGCGAATCCTGATGCTGCTTGTTGCGGAAGGGCGGGCTCATCACCCGGCGCGCCGCGTGGTCCCAGTCCTTGTTGAAATATTCGGTTTCATCCAGCGTCAGGTGCTGGATCAGCGGCTCGCCATAGACGCGCATCCCCTTCTGCCGCGCCCGGCGGATCGCCTCGTGGCTCTGCTCGCAGGATGTGTGCACGACATAGAGCGGCACGCCGGCCATGTCGGCGATCATGATGGCGCGGTTGGTCGCCTCGCCCTCGACTTCCGGCGGTCGCGAATAGGCGTGGCCTTCCGGCCCGTTATTGCCTTCGGCGAGCAGCTTCTGCGACAGGGCCGCGACCACGTCGCCGTTCTCGGCATGGACGAGCGGCAGCGCGCCCAGTTCGGCGCAGCGCTGGAACGACGCCAGCATCTCGTCGTCATTGACCATCAGCGAGCCCTTGTAGGCCATGAAGTGCTTGAACGAGGTGATGCCCTTGTCGACCACGGTCTTCATCTCGTCGAAGACCTGCTTGTCCCACCAGGTGACCGCCATGTGGAAAGAGTAGTCGCAGGCGGCCTTGGACGTCTTGTTGTCCCACATCTGCAGCGCCTCGAGCAGCGATTGCCGCGGCGCCGGCAGGCAGAAATCCACCACCATCGTCGTGCCGCCGGCCAGCGCGGCGCGCGTGCCGCTCTCGAAATCGTCGGCCGAATAGGTGCCCATGAAAGGCATTTCGAGATGCGTGTGCGGGTCGATGCCGCCCGGCATCACATAGCAGCCGCTGGCGTCGAAACTCTCGTCGCCCGACAGGTTTTGGCCGATCTCGACGATCCTGCCGCCGTCGATCTTCACATCGGCCTTGTAGCTGCGGTCCGCGGTGACGATCGTGCCGTTCCTGATGACCCTGGACATGACTTTCTCCTTACCCCAGGCGCCGTGAGCGCCAGTTCCGCAAATCCTTCATCAACGCATCCAGCGTGCCGAACACCGGCACCGCCACGGCAAGCGTCGCAGGCTTCAGTTCCTTGGTCGGCACGCAATCCATGGCGATCTTGCGCTGGTGCTCCTCGCTGCACCAGATGCGCGAAAACTCGAGAATTTCGGCGATGATGTCCTCGCGCAGCCTGTTGATGCGCTGATGGTTCATGCGGAAGATCGACAGGATCGACAGGAACACGGTGATGATCGCCACCGCGAAGATGATCAGCAGGTAATGCGGGTTGCCGGCATACCGTCCGCTCAGTTCGGCGTAGATCCACATGCCCAGCGAAAACACCACGAACGACTTGGAGATGCGGAATGTCGACAATGTGCCCTGCACCTTGTTCTTGGTGTAGTCGTCGCTGGCGATCTCGATCTCCCGCAGCTTCTTCGAAAAATCGTAGAGCCGCTGGTTTTCTTCCTCGGTGTGCTCCTCGCCGCGCGCCTCGCGCAGCGTCTGGAACGCCTTCCAGGTGATGTCGTCGATCGCCGTCCAGCCGGAGAGCGGGATGATCGCCGGCGGCAGGTAGAAACCCACACGCTCGAACGCGACATAGACCAGGTGGATCGTCGTCAGGAAGATGAACAGGATGAGCAGGATGGCGAAATCGGACACGCCGAGCGTGTCGAAGATGTTCTGGTAGTTCTGCACCACGCCGTTCAACAGGTCGATGCTGGGCAGGAAGCCGTCCGTCGTGTTGCCGATCGGGATGAACCCGGAAATGACGTAGAACACGACGCCCGCCACCAAAAGGCGCGACGTCATGAAGTTCGAGAACCGGATGACGCCCTGGAGGAGGAGCTCGACGTCCATTCAGGTCCTCAATGTGGCGAGTTTGATGCCGAAGCCAACGAACACCGCGCCGGTCAGCGCCTTGACCGCGCGTTGCACCCTGCCGCTCCGCGCCACCTTCGACAGCCGCTCGAACAAAAGCACCATCGGCCCGAACCAAAGCATATTCAAAAGCGCATGAACGGCGACGAGCATGAACGCGCTGAGAGGCGAACTGCTATGTGGAACGAACTGCGGAAAAGCCGCGATATAGAACATCGCGACTTTCGGGTTGAGTGCGTTGGTCAGGAACCCCTCGCCGAAGGCCTTTGCCAGCGTGCGCGGATTGCGCGCCGGAGCAACTTTCAAAACGTCCGCCGGCCTGCCGCGCAGCGCCTCGATCAGCGCCTTGACGCCGATCCAGATCAGATAGACCGCGCCGACAAGCTTGACGGCCAGGAACAGATTGGCCGACTGCAGCACAAGCACCGACAGGCCGAATATCGCAAACGTGCCGTGCATGAAGAACGCAGTGGCAAAGCCGGCGATATTGGCGAAACCCGCGGCTTTTCCCGATGTCGGCACGGTCTTGGCGATCAGAACGCCATTCGGTCCTGGCGACATGATCAGCAGGGCCGCCATAGCGGCGAAGGCGAGGATCGTGGAAGAGGTCATGTCTTCACCCTACGATCTCCGCCGTTTCCACAACCGCATGGAACAGCACGTCCGTGCCGGCCGCCGCCCACTCCTTGGAAATCTCCTCCGCCTCGTTGTGCGAAAGCCCGTCGACGCAAGGACACATCACCATCGCCGCCGGCGCCACCCGGTTGACCCAGCAGGCGTCGTGCCCGGCGCCGGACACGATGTTGCGGTGCGTATAGCCCAGCCGCTCGGCCGCCTCGCGCACCGCGCGCACGCAATTCTCGTCGAACGTCACCGGGTCGAAATGGCCGACCTGCTCGACTTCGAAACCGATATCCAGCGCCTCGCAGATCAGCGCGATGCCGCTGCGGATGCGCTCATCCATCTCGTCCAGCACCTCCTTGTTCGGCGAGCGGATGTCGATGGTGAAGACGGTGCGGCCGGCGATGATGTTTCGGGAGTTCGGATAGACCTCCATGTGGCCGATCGCGCCGACCGCGTCCGGCTGGTAGTCCATCGCCACCTCGTGCACCAGTTCGGTCACCCGCGCCATGCCGAGCCCGGCGTTGCGCCGCTTCGGCATCGGCGTCGAGCCGGTGTGGCTTTCCTTGCCGGTCAGGGTCACCTGCAGCCATTTGAGGCCCTGGCCGTGGGTGACGACGCCGATCTCGATGTCCTCGTCCTCGAGGATCGGACCCTGCTCGATATGCAGTTCGAAATAGGCGTGCATCTTGCGTGCGCCGACCTCCTCGTCGCCCTTCCAGCCGATGCGCGCCAGCTCCTCGCCGAAGCGCTTGCCGTCCTTGTCCTTGCGGTCGTAGGCCCAGTCCTGCTCATGCACGCCGGCGAACACGCCGGACGCCAGCATCGCCGGTGCAAAGCGCGCGCCTTCTTCGTTGGTCCAGTTCACGACGACGATCGGATGCTTCGTCCTGATGCCGAGATCGTCGAGCGTGCGGATGACCTCCAGCCCGCCCAGCACGCCCAGCACGCCGTCATACTTGCCGCCGGTCGGCTGCGTATCGAGATGGCTGCCGACATAGACCGGCAGCGCCTCCGGATCGGTTCCCTCGCGCCGCGCGAACATGGTGCCCATCCGGTCGAGGCCCATGGTGAGCCCGGCCTTCTCGCACCAGCTCTTGAACAAATGCCGGCCCTCGCCGTCCTCGTCGGTCAGCGTCTGGCGGTTGTTGCCGCCGGCGACGCCCGGGCCGATCTTCGCCATCTCCATGAGGGAATCCCACAAACGATCTGGATTGATTCGAAGATTTTCGCCCGGTGCCGCCATGTAGTCTCCTATTTCAGTTCGACCTCGATGAACGCCATCGGCTCGGTTCCGCCATTGACGACGTTATGCTCGACGCCCTCCTCGCGACGGTATGCGAGCCCCGCCGCCATGTCGACGGTCCGCGTTCCGCCGCCCGGCTCTTCCAGCAGGAAGGTGCACGGCGTCAGCGTCGTCACGACGTAATCCATGCCGTGACGGTGCCAACCGGTTTCCGCGCCCGGCGCGAAGTCCCAACGCGTGACCTTGACGCGGTCGTCGTCAACCAGGACCGTCGGATTGGCGACTTCCCGCGCGCGCAGCATAGGGTCAGGACCTGTCAATCTGGTCGAAATGGTGTGCGGCCATCTGGCCGGATACGCGGAGCGAAGACGCAGGAAGCCAAATGGCTTTCAAGTTCTTCGCGACAAAGTCGCGGGCCAGATGGAACACGTCCGAAGGACGCCGAAACGGCTTCGAGCTGCCGCGTCGAAGCCCTCGGCCGATGGAACCACATCGACCCTCGGTCCTCTCTTTGCATCTCTTTGCCGTTTCCGGCGCCATTTCGATCATATTAGCAGATCCTGACCCTAGTCCACCGCCCTCAGCACCTCGCGGACGTGATCGATCAATTCATCGATCTGTCCCTTGCTGATGATGAGCGGCGGCGACAGCGCGATGATGTCGCCGGTGGTGCGGATCAGCGCGCCGCGCTCGAACGCCTTCACGAAGGCCGAGAAGGCCCGCTTGGTCGGCTGTCCGGCGATCGGCGAAAGCTCGATGGCGCCAATCAGGCCGATGTTGCGAATATCGATGACGTGCGGCTCGCCCTTCAGCGAATGCAGCGCATCCTCCCAATAGGGCGCGAGCTCGGCGCCGCGCGTCAGCAGCCCCTCTTCCTTGTAGGTGTCGAGCGTGGCGAGCGCCGCGGCGCAGGCGATCGGGTTGCCGGAATAGGTATAGCCGTGGAAGAACTCGATCATGTGCTCGGGGCCGTTCATGAACGTGTCGTGGATTTCCCTGGTGGCGAACACCGCGCCCATCGGGATGACGCCGTTGGAGACACCCTTGGCGGTGGTGATGATGTCGGGCGTGACGCCGAAATAGTCGGCGGCAAACGGTGTGCCGAGCCGGCCGAAGCCGGTGATGACCTCATCGAAGATCAGCAATATGCCATGCTTGGTGCAGATGTCGCGCAGCCGCTTGAGATAGCCCTTCGGCGGCAGGATGACGCCGGTCGATCCCGCCACCGGCTCGACGATGACGGCGGCGATGGTCGAGGCGTCGTGCAGCGCGACGATGCGCTCCAGCTCGTCCGCCAGCTCGGCGCCGTGCTCGGGCACGCCGCGGGTGAAGGCGTTCTTTGCCGGCAGATGCGTGTGCGGCATGTGATCCACGCCGGCCAGCAGCGTGCCGAACATCTTGCGGTTGGTGACGATGCCGCCGACCGAGATGCCACCGAAGTTGACGCCGTGATAGCCGCGCTCGCGGCCGATCAGCCGGGTACGCGACCCCTCCCCGCGCGCCCGGTGGTAGGCAAGCGCCATCTTGAGCGCCGTATCGACCGATTCCGATCCGGAATTGGTGAAGAACACATGGTCCATGCCTTCCGGCGCGACGTCGACCAGACGGTTCGCCAGTTCGAACACGATCGGATGCCCCATCTGGAACGCCGGCGCATAGTCAAGCTCTGCCGCCTGCGTCTGGATCGCCTCGGTGATCTTGGGCCGGCAATGGCCGGCATTGACGCACCACAGGCCGGCCGTGCCGTCGAGAATCTTGCGGCCGTCGCTGGCGGTGTAGTGCATGTCCTTCGCGGCGACCAGCATGCGCGGCGCCTGCTTGAACTGCCGGTTCGCCGTGAAAGGCATCCAGAATGCGCTGAGATCGTTCGGCGTGACCTTGAGCCGGTTTGACATGACCAAGCTTCCCTTTTCCGTACCTGTTTCGCTGCTGCCAACGCTTGGTCTTCGGCGCGTTTTCGTGCTACGAAAATTTTGACCGGATGGACAAACGTTAGCACCGCCATGACGGCGGTCAAGGGATTACTAGCGGAAATGCAGGAACCTCAAAGCGCTCCACAGGCTGGCAAAAACTGGTCCAGAACATTGGTCCAGATAGATCGCCGGAACCGGATCGACAGGCAATGACCACGACCGTCAAGGCGGCCGCGCCCCGCCGCACCCGCATCCAGACGGAAAAGCGCGAACTCATCCTCGAAGCCGCGCTCGAAGTGTTCTCGGCCAACGGTTTTCGCGGCGCCACCATCGACCAGATCGCCGAGGCCGCCGGCATGTCGAAGCCGAACCTGCTGTATTATTTCCACCGCAAGGAAGACATCCACGAGACGCTGATCCAGCGCCTGCTCGACACCTGGCTGGCGCCCTTGCGCGAACTCGACGACATCGGCGACCCGCTGACGGAATTGCGCAGCTATATCCGCCGCAAGCTGGAGATGGCGCGCGATTTTCCGCGCGAAAGCCGGCTCTTCGCCAACGAGATCCTGCAGGGCGCGCCGCGCATCATGCCGCTGATCGAGGGCGAGCTGAAAACCCTGGTCGACGACAAGGTAGCGGTCATCAAGGGCTGGATGCGCGCCGGCAGGATCATGCACACCGACCCCTATCACCTGATCTTCTCGATCTGGGCGACGACCCAGCACTACGCCGATTTCGACGTGCAGGTGCGCGCCGTGCTCGGTCCCGACCGGGGCAGCGACGGCCGCTTCGAGGACGCGGCGCGGTTCCTCGAGCAGCTTTTCATCGAGGGTCTGAGACCGAAGCCTGAATAGACGAGCGATGGAGGAGATGACAGCAGGCTGGGCATTGCGAGTTGACAAGCAATCCACCCCTGCAACATGCTGTCTTCTTTGAGTGAAAACAGGGAGGCTTATGATGACGTTCTCAATCACCCGCCGCACATTCTCCGCCGGCGTCGGCGCTTTGGCGCTGGCAGCGGCGACAGGCGCAGCGAGGGCGCAGCAGGCGTTCTTCCGCATCGGCACCGGGGGAACCTCCGGCACCTACTATCCGATCGGCGGCCTCATCGCGAACGCCATCTCGGCCACCAGCGGCAGCGGTGTCGAAGGCCTCGTGGCCAGCGCCGTCGCCTCCAACGGATCGGTCGCCAACATCAGCGCCATCCAGTCCGGCGCTTCCGAATCCGGCTTCACGCAGTCGGACGTCGCCTACTGGGCCTATTCCGGCACCGGCCTCTATGAGGGCAAGCCCAAGGTCGAGGATTTGCGGCTCGTCGCAACGCTCTACCCGGAAACCATCCACCTCGTCGCCCGCGCCGACGCCGGCATCAAGTCGGTCGCCGACCTCAAGGGCAAGCGCGTCTCGATGGACGAACCCGGTTCCGGCACGATCGTCGATGCGCGCCTCGTCCTGTCCGCCTACGGCATCACCGAAAAGGACATCCAGCCGGAATATCTGAAGCCCGGCCCGGCCGGCGAAAGGCTGCAGGATGGCGCGATGGATGCCTATTTCTTCGTCGGCGGCTATCCGACCGGCGCTATCGTCGAACTGGCGGCGACCAACAACATCACCTTGGTGCCAATCACCGGGCCGGAGGCGGACAAGCTGCTTTCCGAGCAGAAATTCTTCTCGACCGACACCGTGCCCGCCAACACCTACAAGAACGTCGGCGAAACCAAGACGATCTCGGTCGCGGCACAGTGGGTCACCAGCGCCAAGCAGACCGACGATCTCGTCTACAACATCGTCAAGGCGCTCTATAGCGAAGCCAACCAGAAGTCGCTGCAGGCCGGCCATGCCAAGGGCAAGCTGATAACGCTGGAAAACGCCACCACCAGCGCCGGCATTCCCTTCCATCCGGGCGCCGAGCGCTTCTACAAGGAAGCCGGCGCGCTGAAATAAGCTGTCGCCTGCCGAACGCGAGAAAAACGATGAGGCGGAAGGCAAACCTTCCGCCTCATTCATGAAAGGGGAGCGGCCGCAGCGATGAGCAACGAAGACAACCAGAAGATCCGTCTCGAGGCGTTGGATATCGACGTGGAAAAGACGCGCGAGCTGGAAGAGAAATTCGATTCCGAAATCCGCTTCCGCACCCTGACGACAAACGCCGGATATCTCGTCGGCTTCCTTCTTCTCGCGCTGTCGATCTTCCACTACTACACCGCCGGCTTCGGCCTGCTGCAGGAGATGGTGCATCGAGGCATCCACCTTTCCATGGTGCTGGCGCTGGTCTTCCTGGTTTTTCCGCTGACCAAGACCGGCTACGACCGGCATCCGAAATCGACGCTGCTCAGTCCCCTCGGCATTCCGCTCTACGACTGGCTGCTGGCCATCGCCGCGGTCATTGCCGTCGCCCACGTCCCGCTCATTCCGCTCGACGACCTCGCCTTCCGCGTCGGCAATCCGACGACGCTCGATGTCGGGCTGGGCCTCACGCTGATCGTGCTTCTGCTGGAGGCGACGCGCCGCTCGGTCGGCATCCCGCTGCCGATCATCGCCGTCGTCTTCATGCTCTATGCCCTGTTCGGCCAGTACATGCCGAGCATCCTGATCCATCCCGGCAACAGCATCTCGCAGCTGGTCAACCATCTCTACCTGACGACGCAAGGCATATACGGCATCGCCCTGGGCGTCGTGGCGACCTACGTCTTCCACTTCGTCCTGTTCGGCGTCTTCGCCAATCGCATCGGCCTTGGTCAGCTGTTCCTCGACTGCGCCGCGTGGGTGGCGGGGCGATATGCCGGTGGACCGGCCAAGGTTTCGATCTTCGGCTCGGCGCTGTTCGGCATGATTTCCGGCTCGTCGGTGGCGAACACCGTCACCGTCGGTTCGCTGACCATCCCGGCGATGATCAAGCTCGGCTACAAGCGCAACTTCGCCGCCGCCGTCGAAGCCGCCTCCTCGACCGGCGGCCAGGTGACGCCGCCGATCATGGGCGCGGCGGCCTTCCTGATGATCGAGTTCCTCGAACTGCCCTATACGACGATCATCGTCGCGGCGATCATCCCGGCCTTCATGCACTTCTTCGGCGTGCTGATGCAGGTGCATTTCGAGGCCAAGCGCACCGGCCTGCGCGGGTTGCGGCCCGATGAAATGCCAGACATCAAGGAGGCGCTGAAACGGGACTGGCCGACGATCATCCCGCTGGTCGTGCTGATCGGCGTGCTTTTGTCCGGCTATACGCCCTATCTGGCCGCGTTTTGGGGCATCACGCTCTGTATCGTCGTCGGCCTGCTCAACCCCAGGCGGCGCATGTCCGTCTCCGATATCGTCGTCTGCCTGCGCGACGGCGCGAAATACGCGCTCGCCGTCGGCGCGGCCGCGGCGACCGTCGGCATCGTCGTCGGCATTGTCACGCTGACCGGCGTCGGCTTCAAGCTCTCCTACATCGTGACGTCTACCGCGGCACAACTGGCCACCCAGTTCGGCGATATCCTGCCAGCCTCGATCGTGGCTCCCACGACGCTGACCCTGCTGTTCACGCTCATCATGACCGGCGCCGTCTGCATCCTGATGGGCTGCGGCATTCCGACAACGGCGAACTACATCATCATGGTGACCATCGCCGCGCCGGCGCTTGTCCTGCTCGGCACCGAACCGATCGTGGCGCACTTCTTCGTCTTCTATTACGGGTTGCTCGCGGACATCACACCGCCTGTTGCGCTTGCCGCCTACGCGGCGGCCGGCATGGCGGGCGCCGACCCCTTCAAGACCGGCAACACGGCCTTCCGGCTAGGCCTCGGCAAGGTGCTGGTGCCCTTCGTCTTCGTCTTTTCGCCGTCGCTGCTGCTGGTGACGAAAGACTTCAACTGGCCGGATTTCTTCCTCGCCTTCTTCGGCTGTGCCTATGGCATCACCTGTCTCGGCGCGGCGCTGTCACGCTTCATGCTGGTGCGCACGAAGCCATGGGAAAACGTCTTGCTGGTGGTGGCCGCATTCCTGATGGTTGCGCCGGAACTCTATTCCACCTTGATCGGCGTGGCGCTGACGATACCGGTCCTCATACGCCAGATCATCGAAAACCGGGCACAGGCGGCGATTGCCTCCTGATGCTGGAGGTTGCCGGCCGCGAGCGTTCGCGGCCGGCGCTTGCTTCATGAATCTGCAAGCAGCACCAGCAGACCGCCCAGCAAGGCGATGTTGCCGACGACGCCATTGATCTTGGCGCCGCGCTCGGCGCCCTGATAGTTCCAGAAATTGTGGAAGATCGGCGTCGCGACGATCAGGAACGCGATCAATCCAAGGGTTGCATAGCCGGTCCGGACCCCGGCAATCATGAGCGCTCCCGCCGCCACCTGCAGAACGATGCCGAGCCACAGGACGGTGCCTCCCAGTGGCACGTCGCGCGCTGTCATCAGCCCGGTCAGCAGGGCGCGGTTCTGGATGTTGCGGAGGCCGGCAAAGACGAAGGCACCGCCAATCAGCAGACGCCCGGCAAACTGAATCAAATCGGTAAAATCCGAAAACATGTCCTTGTTCCCAAATGAAAAGCCGGGGCGCTGACAGGCCGCGCCCCGGCGACGCATTTACGCAGCCTTGGCCGCCGCCACCGGATGAATGGCGTGGAACGGCACGCACAGCCGGTTCCAGACATTGATCGTGCCGATCGCCACGCTGAGCTTGACCAGCTCTTCTTCCGAAAAGTGCTTCAGTGTCGCCTCGTAGAGCGCGTCCGGCACGCCGGCGTTCGAGATCAGCGTCACCGCTTCGGTATAGGCGAGCGCGGCGCGCTCGCGCTCCGAAAACAGCGGCGATTCCTTCCACGCTGAAACCATGATGACGCGCTGCAGGGTATCGCCGTCGGCCAGCGCTTCCTTGCTGTGCATGTCGACGCAGAAGGAACAGCCATTGATCTGCGAGGCGCGCAGCTTGACCAGATGCAGCAGGCTCTTTTCGAGGCCGCTTTCCTCAACCGCCTTGTTGAGCGCCTGCACCTGCTTCATCAGCTCGGGCGCCTTGGCGAAGAATTGCAATCTCTGTTTCATCATCTTTCCTTTCTTACGGCTTGGATGGTTGGGGTTTTTGCGGTCGCTGATGACGCGCGACGAAGGCGCATCCGGCGGCGACCGAACGGGGATCGGCGTCGGTCATGAAGTCATGCACGATGCCGGAAAGCTTCTCGCCGGCAAGCGCGGCGCGGTAGGCCTTCTCGGCCCGCAGCATGGCGGCATTGATGCCGCAGGGTTTTACATAGGCCGAGGCCGGCAGCTTCACCGGCCCGTTGCGGCGGATCTCGCCGCAGCGGAACGCCGGCTGCGGTCCATCCACCGCCAGCACGATGTCGAGCAGCGAGATCGTCTCCGCCGGCCGCGCCAGGCGATAGCCGCCTGCCGGGCCGGGCACGGATTCGAGAATGCGCGCCGCGGTCAACGCGTTGAGGTGCTTGAGCAGATAGCTCGGCGACAGGCTGAACTGTTCGGCAAGCGCTGCGCCGGGAATGGTCGCGCCGGCTTCGACGCCGGCCAGTGTCGCCGCGCAGTGGATGGCCGCTTCTACGCCTTCGCTGAGCTTCATTGCTTTCGTCCCTTAATCATGGATTCAATATATCCTGGATATTTTTTATCGTCAATAGGCGCAAAGAAAAACTCCTGCCCCAGCAGACGAAACCGCCCATACGCAACGCGGCGATTTCGTCTGCTTCGGGAGGAGTCCCTATTCCGCCGGTTCCGGCATCTTTGGCTTGGCCATCGGATTGTTGGGATGCGTCGTCCAGTTGGCGTAGACGGGCGACACCGGCTTGCCGGTGCGCTGGTCCATCACGCCGGCGGCGAGCGGCTCCATGGTGATGCAGCCATCGACCGGGCAGACATTGACGCACAGATTGCAGCCGACGCACTCGTCTTCCATGACTTCGAAATGGCGGACGCCATCGACCATCGAGGTGATGGCCTGGTGCGAAGTGTCCTCGCAGGCGATGTGGCAGCGGCCGCACTGGATGCAGGCGTCCTGGTCGATATGGGCCTTGGCCACATAGTTGAGGTTGAGATACTGCCAGTCGGTGACGTTGGGCGTGGCGCGGCCGACGATGTCGCCCAGCGAACGGTGGCCCTTCTCGTCCATCCAGCTTTCCAAACCGGAGATCATCTCCTGCACGATCTTGAAACCGTAGGTCATGGCGGCGGTGCAAACCTGCACATTGCCGGCCCCCAGCGCCATGAATTCGGCCGCGTCGCGCCATGTGGTGATGCCACCGATTCCGGAGATCGGCAGGCCGCGCGTCTCGGGATCGCGGGCGATCTCGGCCACCATGTTCATGGCGATCGGCTTCACCGCCGGGCCGCAATAGCCGCCATGCGTGCCCTTGCCGTCGATCATCGGCTCCGGTGAGAATGAATCCAGATTGACGCCGGTGATCGAATTGATGGTGTTGATCAGCGACACCGCGTCCGTTCCGCCGGCCTTCGCCGCGCGCGCCGGCTTGCGGATGTCGGTGATGTTCGGCGTCAGCTTGGTGATGACCGGCATTCGGGTGTACTGCTTGCACCAGCGCACGACCATTTCGATATATTCCGGCACCTGGCCGACGGCGGCGCCCATGCCGCGCTCGCTCATGCCGTGCGGACAGCCGAAATTCAGCTCGATGCCGTCAGCCCCGGTTTCCTCGACCAGTGGCAGGATCGCTTTCCAGGCGTTTTCTTCGCACGGAACCATGATCGAGGCGACCAGCGCCCGGTCCGGCCACTCCATCTTGACCTGCTTCATCTCGCGCAGGTTGGTCTGCAGATCGCGGTCGGTGATCAGTTCGATGTTGTTGAGGCCGAGCAGACGACGGTCGGCGCCCCAGATCGCGCCGTAGCGCGGGCCGTTGACGTTGACGACCGGCGGGCCTTCCTCGCCCAGCGTCTTCCACACCACGCCGCCCCACCCTGCCTTGAAGGCGCGGATGACATTGTAGGCCTTGTCGGTCGGCGGCGCCGACGCCAGCCAGAACGGATTGGGCGACTTGATGCCGACGAAATCGTTGCGGATGTCTGCCATGCTCATGCCCTCCCGTTCGAGGTGAGTGCCCGGTGAATGCTCTCCGCCGCATCGCGGCCGGCGGCGACCGCCGAGACAGTCAGATCCTCGCGGCCATCGACGACGCAGTCGCCTCCCGCCCAGACCTTGGCCATGGAGGTGCGGCCTTCGGCGTCAACCTTGATGCGCCCGCCGTCCAGTTCGATTGCGGCGCCCGAGCCGTTCAGCGCCCCAGGCACGAAGGACTGGCCGATCGCCTTGAACACCTGGTCGGCGATCAGCGTAATCGTTTCGCCTGTTCCAGCCAGCGTCTCGCCCGTCAGCGCGGTGTATTCGAGTTCGATACCCGAAACCTTGCCGCCATCGGCGATGACGCGCTTCGGCTGCAGCCAATGGCGGATGGTGACGCCGTTGGCCGCGGCCAGATCCTGCTCGAACTCGGAGGCGTTCATATGCTCCTGGCCGCGACGGTAGCAGATCGTCACTTCCTCCGCGCCCAGCAGCTTCGATTGCACGGCGGCGTCGATAGCGGTCATGCCGCCGCCGATGACGACGACGCGGCGGCCGACCGGCAATGAACCGAGATCGCTCGCCTGACGCAGTTCCGCGATGAAATCCACGGCGTTGGCGACGCCGTCGGCCCCCTCGCCTTCCGCCCGCAGCGCGTTGACGCCGCCGAGGCCCATGCCGAGGAACACGGCGTCATAGTCCCTCACCAGATCGGCGAGTTGATAATCGACGCCGAGCGCCTTGCCGTTCTGGATGTCGATGCCGCCAATGGCCGTCACGTAGTCGACCTCCGCCTGGGCGAAATCGTCGACGCTCTTGTAGGCGGCGATGCCGTATTCATTGAGGCCACCCGCCTTCGCCCTTGCATCGAGCACCGTCACGTCGTGACCATGGCGCGCCAGCCGGTGCGCTGCGGCGAGCCCTGCCGGCCCTGCCCCGACGACAGCGACCGTCCTGCCGGTCGACGCCGCGCGCGGATAGAACTGCTTGTTTTCCTCCATGGCGATATCGGTGGCATAGCGCTGCAGCCGGCCGATCTGCACCGGCTTGCCTTCGGCGATCTCGCGCACGCAGACCTCCTCGCACAGCGTCTCGGTCGGGCAGACGCGGGCGCACATGCCGCCAAGGATGTTCTGGTCGAAGATCGTCTTGGCCGAACCGAGCGGATTGCCGGTCGAAATCTGGCGGATGAACAGCGGAATGTCGATCGAGGTCGGACACGCATTCATGCAGGGCGCGTCGTAGCAGAAATAGCAGCGGTCGGATTCGACCAGCGCCTCGTGATGATCGAGCGGCGGATGCAGGTCGGAGAAATTGTCCGCATATTCCGCAGGGGAAAGCCGTTCCCCGGCAATGCCTTCCTTGAAATGAGCAGTCGCCATGCAGGTCCCCATTTCCTTTCCAGTCGGCAAAGGCTAGCACGTTTTATTTTTTTATCAATTGGTCAACTTTCAGCGCAACGCAATGTTTTCATTGTAAAAAAATATGACAGTTATAGTCATGTTTCCCGCCTCTGCTGGTCAAAGAATCTCCAATTCAAATGTCGGATTCCTGTTGGCGGTTTCGTCCTAGGGTGACGTCCACCGTCGGACGGATACAAGGAGACTATCCATGCCGAAAACCCCTTCATTTTTCTGGTACGAACTGATGACGAGCTACATCGACGTGGCCCGGGATTTCTATGCGGGCGTCGTCGGCTGGCATCCTGAGCCGTGGCCCGCTAACGACATGTCCGGCAGACCCTACATCGTCATGAATTCGGCTGAGCGCGGCGTCGCCGGCATCATGAACCTGCCCGATGGCGCCAGGGGTATGCCGCCCGCATGGGTTGGGTACATCTATTCCGCCGACACCGATGCGTCGGCCAACGCGTTGAAGAAGGCCGGCGGTATGGTGCATCGCGGGCCGGCTAATATCCCCGATGTCGGGCGCTTCGCCGTTGTCTCCGATCCGCAGGGCGCGATGTTCATGTTCCTGAAGCCCGAGGGTCCCGACCAGCCGGAAATACCGATGGACACTCAGGGGCATATCGGCTGGCACGACCTCTACACGGACGACTGGCAGGCCGCGTTCGATTTCTATTCCGACCAGTTCGGCTGGACTAGGGATGAGGCGATGGATATGGGGCCGATGGGCACCTACCAGATTTTCGCCGTCGACGGCGTCCCCGTCGGCGGCATGATGAACAAGAGCGACAAGAGTGCGCCGAACGGCTGGCTGTTCTACACCAATGTCCCCGACATCGACGCGGCGGTGAAGAAGACGCGCGACCGTGGCGGCAAGACGCTGATGGAGCCGATGGAAGTGCCCGGCGGCCAGTGGGTCGCGCAATGCCTCGACCCCCAGGGCGCCCGCTTCGCCATGGTCGCGCCCGGCCGCGCCGGCGCCTGACATACAGGACCGCTGCGATTTCATCGTCTTGGGCCGTTGTCCGGATTCTCCGCGGCAACGGCCTGATTCAACGTCTCAGGAGTGCCGGCCAAAGCCCGTTAAGGAATCGCGAAAGATTCCTTTTATGATTCAGGACTATTGCTCGGCGCATGGTTGCGTACAGGTTTAGTCGAGTTTTAGCGGTTTGCGCGGTGCTGGCCCTTTCGGCCTGCGCCACGGCGCCCAGCCATATCAACGATGTCTGCGCCGTTTTCGACCAGCAGGACGGCTGGTTCAACAACTGGCAAAGCCACGCGCAGAAGGCCGAGCGCAAATACGGCGTGCCGGTTCCGGTGCTGATGGCGACACTGCGCAAGGAATCCGGTTTCAAGAGCAACGCCCGCCCGCCGCGCACCAAGCTGCTCGGCTTCATCCCCTGGAAGCACCAGTCCAGCGCCTATGGCTATTCGCAGGCGCTTGACGGCACATGGTCGCAATATCAGATGGAAAGCGGCAACTGGTCGGCCCGCCGCACAAACTTCAGCGACGCGGTGGACTTCGTCGGCTGGTATCACTCCAAGACCGCCGACACGCTCGGCGTCGCCAAGAACGATACCTACAATCTCTACCTGGCCTATTACATGGGCTGGACCGCCTACAAGCGCGGCGAGTGGCGCAGCAACGCCAGCCTGCAGCGCTATGCGCGGGATACCGATGCGATGGCTCGGAAGTATGAGGCGCAGTTGCGCCAATGCGGCAGCTGAGGCAGCTGAGGCAGCCCTGGTCAGGCCAGCGAGACCGCCGATCCTATTTCCGACGCGGCTTCCCGTTTTCCTTTTCCGTCGGCTCGAAAGCTGACGGTGCGTCCGGATCTACCGCCTGGCGGCCGCTGCCGGCCTCGGCCTGTTTGAACGGCGCCACCGTTGAATTTTCGGTTCGCCGCGGCGCACCCGCCTTCTGACCGCCGCTTTCGTCGCGCGTCTCCTGGCGGCGAGTGCGGCCACGGCTTTCCGCTTCCTCCGCCGCGTCCCCCAGCCTGCCCGCCGCGGGCGCGGCGCGCTTGCCGCGAGGCCGCTTGGGCGGCGGTGCGGCAAATCCCGGATCGCCGCCAGGAACCGAACGCTCCCGATGCGGAACAACGTCCTCCGGCTCACCTTCATGAGCCGCATGGTCGCGGTCGAAGCTGATGACCGGCTCCATCTCGGCCAGCACATCGTCTGCGAGCCAGCAAAGACTGGCGTGACCGTTGCCGAGGTCCTTCAACGGCGGAAGCTGCGTTTCGCACAGATTGTCCGGCACCAGGCTCTTGTAGCGGCAGCGGGTCTGGAACGGGCAGCCGCTGGGCGGGTTCATCGCCGAGGGAATGTCGCCTTCCAGCACGATGTGCTTCTTCACCACCGACGTGTCGGCAATCGGGATCGCCGACAGCAGCGCCTCCGTATAGGGATGATAGGGCGGCGCGAATATCTGGTCGGTCGTGCCCTGCTCGACGATATGGCCGAGATACATCACCACCACGCGGTCGGCGATGTAGCGCACCACCGACAGATCGTGGCTGATGAACAGCATCGTCGTCTTGTTCTTGCGCTGGATGTCCATCAACAGTTCGGTGACGGCCGCCTGCACCGAGACGTCCAGCGCCGAGACCGGCTCGTCCGCCACCACCACCTTCGCCGCGCCGGAAAAGGCCCGCGCCACGCCGATGCGCTGCTTCTGGCCGCCGGAAAGCTGGCGCGGCTTGCGTTCGGCGAAGGCGCGCGGAAGCTTGACGAGGTCCAGCAGTTCCAGCATGCGCTGGCGCCGTTCGGCGGTGTTCTTGCCGACCTTGAATTTCTCCAGCGTGCGGATGATCTGCGAGCCGACGCTGTGGCTGGGATTGAGCGTGTCGAACGGATTCTGGAACACCATCTGGATCGCCGAAACGGTTCCGACGCTGCGGTTCTCGATCCCGGTCGACTGGATCTCGTCATTGCCGAGCGTAACCGAGCCGGCGCTGGCCGTCTCCAGGCCGAGCAGGACCTTGGCGAGCGTGGACTTGCCGCAGCCGGACTCGCCGACGATGGCGACGGTCTCACTCTCGCGCGCCATGAAGCTGATGGTCTCGTTGGCCTTGACGGTGCGCCCCGCGCCGCCGCCAAACATGCCGCCGCCGCCGACATTGTAGTATTTCCGCATATCGGTCACCTTGAGCACCGGCGCTCCGGGCTTGACCGGCTCGCTGGATTTCTTGGCGCCTGGCGGCATGGCCGCCCAGTCGATCTCGTTGAAGCGCACGCAGCGCGAGAAATGCCCTTCGTGTCCGTCCACCGGGATCATCGGAATTTCGGCGGCGTTGCAGACCCCCTCCACGAAGTGGTGGCAGCGCGGACCGAAATTGCAGCCCTTGGGCCTGTCCTGCGGCAGCGGCAGCTGACCGGGGATGGCAACCAGCGGACGCTCGTTCTTGTCGGCCCCCGGCAGCGGGATCGAGCGGAACAATCCTTGCGTATAGGGATGCCGCATCCTGTCGAACACGTCCTTGATCTTGCCTGTTTCCACCGCCTCACCGGAATACATCACCGTTATCCGGTCACATGTCTCCAGGATCAGGCCGAGATTGTGCGACACGAAGATCATCGACGTGCCGAATTCCTTGCCCAGTCCCTTGACCAGTTGGACGATGCCGGCCTCCACTGTCACATCGAGCGCGGTCGTCGGCTCGTCGAGCAGCAGCAGCGCCGGCTTCGACAACAGCGCCATGGCGATGACGATGCGCTGCTGCTGGCCGCCCGAAAGCTGATGCGGGTAGGAGCGCATGATCCGCTCCGGGTCCGGAAGCTTGACCGAGGCAATCATGTCCCGCGCCCGCTTGTAGGCCTCGTCGTTCGAAACCTTGTCGTGGATCAGCGGCACTTCCATCAACTGCTGGCCGATCTTCATCGCAGGGTTGAGGCTCGCCATCGGCTCCTGGTAGATCATGGCGATCTTGTTGCCACGGATGGCGCGCAGCTCCTCCTCGGACATGTCGCCCATGTCCCGGCCCCGGAACTTGATGCGGCCGCCGACGATCTTACCGATATTGGACAGGTCGCGCATGATGCCGAGCGACACGGTCGACTTGCCGCAGCCGCTCTCGCCGACGATGCCCATGGCCTCGCCCGGCATCACCGTGCAGGAGAAATCCATCACCGCCGGTATCTCGCCCTTGCGGGTGAAGAAGGAAATGGAGAGATTCTCGATCTCGATGATCGGCTCTTCGGGATTTCGAACTGCCTCGTTCATGGGTCGTTCCAATCCTTGATGGTCAGTCTTTCATCGATTGCTCGCGCAGCGAATCCGCGAGCAGGTTGAGGCCCAGCACGAAGGACATCAGCGCGATGGTGGGCGGCAGCGCCGGATGGATGAAGGAGCGCAGCAGCCGGCTGGCGTCCTTGATCGCGGTGCCCCAGTCCGGGCTTTCCGGCGCGAGACCGAGGCCGAAATAGCCGAGCGTGCCAAGCAGGATGGTGGTGTAGCCGATGCGCAGGCAGGCATCGACGATCAGCGGGCCGCGAGCATTGGGCAGTATTTCCCACAACATGATGTACCACGGGCTTTCGCCGCGCGTCTGCGCCGCCGCCACATAGTCGCGCGTCTTGATGTCCATGGTCAGGCCGCGCACGATGCGGAACACGCCGGGCGACGAGGCGAACACCACCGCCGCGAAGATGTTCAGCTGGTTCGGCGTCAGCGACAGGATGCGGAACGGGTCGGCGTTGAAGACCAGCGAAGCATAGATCCAGCCGCCGATGACGATCGTCAGGCCCATATAAAGCCAGATACGGTCCGGCCTGTTCTTGAAGCGAGTCCAGAACAGCGTCAGGAAGAACACGATCGGAAACAGGAAGAATACCCCCGCCATCCAGCGCGGGATGCCCATCTCCACGATCGCCGGCGTCACCAGCAGGTAGAACAGCAGGATCACCGGGAAGGCGAGCACAAGGTTGGCGAGGAACGACAGCAGGGCGTCGATCCTGCCGCCATAGTAGCCCGCCGGAAGGCCGAGCGTGATGCCGACCATCAGCGCGAACAGCGTCGCTGCCGGCGCGATGATCAGCACGATCTGGCTGCCGAAGACCATGCGCGAGAACACGTCGCGGGCAAGGTTGTCTCCGCCCAGCAGATAAACCCCGCCGCCGGACGTTTCCGGCGCGATGGCGCCGGGCATCGCGTTCTTCAGCACGGCGACCTGCGCCAGCGGATCGAAGGTGGCGATGCGCGAGGCGAAGATCGCGGTGAAGAGCCAGAAGAAGCATATCGCCAGGCCGGCAATGCCGACGCCGGTCGAGAACAATTGCCCGTAGAGGCCGAGCTTCTTGCGGTAAAAATAGCTGGCGCCGAGCACGATGGCGAGCGACAGCCACACCGGCCAGAAGCGGGCGAGAATGCCGAGGACGATCTGCGTGGCGCCGACAAATTCGAGGTTCATGTGGCGATCCCCGTCAGGCGACCAGTGTCGGCATTGGACCGGGAAAGAGGCGTCAGACCCATCACTGCACCCTGATGCGTGGATTGAGATAGGCGTAGCCGATGTCCGACAGGAGTTGCGTGAATAGCACCACGAACACCGACACCAGCGAGCAGCCAAGCAGGAGATCGATATCGTTGTTGCTGGCCGCTTCCACCAGCGTGTAGCCGAACCCCTGGTAGCGGAACATCGTCTCGACGATGACGACGCCGGTCAAAAGCCATGGGAATTGCAGCATGATGACGGTGAAGGGCGCGATCAATGCGTTGCGCAGCGCGTGCTTCACCACCACCGTGCCGAAGGAAAGCCCCTTCAGCCGCGCGGTGCGGATATATTGCTGCGTCATCACCTCGACCATCGAGGCGCGCGTCATGCGGGCGATGTAGCCGATGCCGTAGATCGCCATCGTCAACACCGGCAGGGTGAAGTTGTAGAAACTGATGCCCTGCATGGTCGCGCTCGCCGCCGAGCCGTTCAGCCAGCCGAGCCACGAGGCGAAGATGACCGCGAAGATGACGCCCGAGACATATTCGGGCGTTGCAGTCGTTGCGATAGACAGGACCGAGAGGGTGCGGTCGGTGCGCGAACCTTCCCGCATGCCGGCCAGAATGCCAATCAGCAGCGAGATCGGCACCATGGTCACCATCACCCAGAACATCAGGATGCCGGTCGCCCCCAGCGCCGGAAACAGCTTGTTCGCGACCGGCACGCGGAACTTGGTCGAGCAGCCGAAATCGCCCTGCAGAACGCCCGAATAGGTGGCGACCGCCGGCTCGTCGCAGAACTGGAAGCGCGGCACCGCCTTGCCGGTGGCGTCGATGTTCGGCTGCTTCTTGACCAGGCCGAGCCACTGGCCATAGCGCACGAAGAAGTTCTGCCGGTAGCCGTTGCGCTGCAGCCAGCTGTCGAGCTGCTCCTGCGTGGCGCGCGTCTCGGTCTGGCTGATCGCCAGCTTTTTCAGATTGGGTTCGAGGCTGATGAGGAAGAAAACGACCAGCGTCAGGCAGAACATGGTCAGCACCATGAGGCCCAGCCTGCGCGCTATGAATCCCAGCATTGCGTCCCCTGCCGTTGTTCAAGGTTGGGGTTCCGCGGCCTCAAATCGATTGAAGGGCCGCGCGAAGCGAAAGCATCCGCCGCCCCTCCGGCAGCGGAAACCTGGCAGAGCGTCACGCGCTCCGCCAGGGTAGCCCGTCATGCTTCCTCGAGCCAGACCTTGCCGAGGTTCAACTGCTGCATCGGGTGCTGGAAGTAGCCCTTCACCTCCGGCTTGTGGTGGTTGTAGACCTTGCGCCAGTACGGCTGGATGATGATGCCGGACTGCTGCAGGATCGTCTCGATATCCTTCATCACGACCTTGCGCTTTTCCGGGTCGTTGATGGAAAGCGCTTCGGCCAGCTTCTTGTCGAAGTCCGGATTGGACCAGCCGGTCTCGTTCCAGGCTTCGCCGGTGCGATAGGCCAGCGCCAGCACCTGCACGCCCAATGGCCGCATCGTCCAGTTGGTCAGCGAATAAGGATACTTCGTCCAGTCGTTCCAGAAGGTCGAGCCGGGAAGCACCGTCCGCTTGACCTTGATGCCGGCCTCGCGAAGCTGGGCGGCGATGGCGTCGCCGGTGTTCTTGTGCCAGTCCTCGTCGGACGAGATCAGCTCGTGCTCGAAGTCCGCCTGGCCGGCCTCGGCCATCATCGCCTTGGCCTTCTCGATGTCGCGGGCGATCTTCGGCAGCTCGACATATTCGGGATGGATCGGCGCTACGTGGTGGTTTTCCGCCGGCACGCCGGCATTCGACTGGCCGAGCTGGAGCACGACAGCATTGTCCACGGCCAACTGCAGCGCGTTGCGCACTTTCTGGTCGTCATACGGCTTGTTGTTGACGTTTGTGCGCGCCACGATGGTGATCGACGTGACCGCTTCCGACTTCTCCAGGCCGAGATCGTCGAGGACCTTGAGATAGTCCGGCGTCGTCTCGTAGTTGGCGTGGACTTCGCCGGATTCGAAGGCGCTGACCATGGCCGACGGGTCGGTTCCGTAGTCGATGAACTCCATGCCATCCAGCATCACGTCGCCGCCCCACCAGGCTCCCTTCTCGCGACGCTTGTAGACGACGCGCTGGCCGACATCGAAGGAAACCAGCTCGAACGGGCCGGTGCCGATCTTGTTCTTGGTGAAGTCGGAACCGTCCTTGTCGAAGCTCGGGTGAACGACGAGCGCCGGATAGTCGGCGAAGTTCGGCACGAAGGAGATGTCCGGCTCGGTCAGCACGATCTTGATCGTGTGGTCATCCACCTTGGTGGCGCCGCCCTCGCGAATCTTCTTGCTGTCCTTGTCCGCCAGCGTCCCCATCCGCGCGACCATGGAATTGCCTTCCACGCTCGCATCGCACCAGCGCTCCAGATTGTACATCAGATCGTCGGCGACGAAGGGGTCGCCATTCGTCCAGGTCACGTTCTTGCGCAGCTTCAGGACATATTCGGTGGCATTGTCGTTCACTTCCCAGCCTTCCAGCAGGTAAGGCTCGAACGTGTATTCGGGCGTGTAGAGCACCAGCGCCTCCAGCGACTGGCGCATGGTGTTGGCGATTTCGGTCCAGTCGGCCAGGCGCGGGTCCTTCGGCGCCTTGATGAACATCTGCACCTTCAGCACGCCGCCCTTCTTGGGCGCGGCATCCTGCGCGCGGGCAGGCACCGGCATTCCGAGAAGCCCATAGGCCATCGCCGTCGAGGCGCCGAACACGCTGGCCAGCGCAAGAAATTCACGGCGGTCCACACGGCCTGCCTTGGCCTCCTCGGCCATGGCCAGAATGTGATCCGGAACGAAATCGCCATTGCTCTTGTAATTTGTCATCACTAGCTCCCATTGGTGGCGTTCTGCCGTTTAGCATTCCGCATCCGACGGGTGATGTCAAAAACCGCCCATGGATGCCCCTACGGCAAATGTGCAACTTTGACGGCAAGGCGGTTGGCGCGATTACGACAACCCTGACGCAAAATCGCTATTGCGGCCGGTTTCCTGTCACAACCGCGACAGATTTTGGTTCGGCGGCGGCATTGGTGTCGCAAGCAATCCCGAGCTCGGCCCGACTGGATCGCCCGCTTCCCGCTCCCGCTTGACGGCTTGTCGCTGAGCACCATGTACGTTTGCACGAGCACTATGATAGGGACAGAACCATGAAGTTTGTTCTTGCGGCGGCACTAACCCTATCCCTGACAACAATCGCATCGGCACAGGACTACCTTGGCTCTTCTCTTCAGTCCGAGAGCTTCGGACGGCAACTCGAGCGTTCTCAAGGCAACGCCGGCGTCAATCGGCCGAAATATCGAAAACATCATCAAACGGCGCAGCCATCTCAGGCACAGATGAATGAAGTGATGCGCGCCTTAAGCCAGAATACGAGCGTCGCGTGCAACGCGAAGGCAGAGCAAGCGCGAACAGATGGCTCAAGCGCACTGCTTATCGCCTTGGCCAGGAAGCAGGTCGCAGCGCACGCCGATAGCGCGCGATCTGAACTTCTGGTGCATCACCGTTGAAGGACCTTCGCCTCGTCCGTCCGCGCCTCGCCTCCCGCTGGAGCCCGATCTTCGCTGCCAGGAGCATACGCCCCGCGAAAGCAAGCGTGGCCTCAATACTCCTTCTCGTAAAATATCCCGCCCTTGGCCTCGCCGGCGTCCGACGCCTCGCCGCGCAGCTTGACGCCCTTGCCGACATTGAGGTCGATGCGGGCCTTGCCGGAACCGGGCTTTTCGCCCTTCTGGATCGTCACATAGGTGCGGTCGTTGAGGTACTTGCCGGCTGAGACGGCGGTGCCGCCCTGTTCGTCCGTGGTCACGTCGAGATCGTCGACGCCGAGGCCGTTGCGCAGTTTTTCGAGCAGCGAGGTCGAGCCGCCGACACCGGCAAGCTGGGCGGCCGCTTCGGCCAGCTGGGCGATCTGCAACGGCGACAGGTTCGACATCGACCGCCCGAAGATGAGCCGCGCCAGCACCTCGTCCTCCGGCAGGGATGGGATCGAGCCGAAGGCAAACTTGGGATTGTTCGCTTCGCCGGTCACCTTGATGGTGACGGTGGTATCGGTGGCCGAGGACGTGGCTGTCAGGTTCAGATACGGGACCAGCGAGCCGGAAAAAGTCAGCGTGCCTTCCGTGAAGGTCAGCCGCTTGCCGAGGATGGACAGCCGCCCCCGCACCAGTTCGAACTGGCCGACCGCCTCGGGCGCCGATGCCTGTCCCCGCAGCCGCAGCGAACCGCCAAGTTCGGCGTCGATGCCGCGGCCCTGGATGAATATCTGGTTGGGCGCATTCACCGTCACGTCGAGCGCAAGTCCGCCGCCGCTGCTTTTCGAGGCGCCGCCCGGGTTGAGCGCCCTGTCCTGCGCACGCACATCCGCCGGCGCGTTCTTGTGCTTTACATCCAGCGCCGACAGCGAGGCCGGCAGCTTTTCCGGCACGGTGATCACCGTGCGGCCGAGATTGACTGTACCCGAAATCACCGGCGCCGAGACCAGCGGGCCTTTGACCGTCAGATCGCCGGACAGGTTCGCCGTCACCACGCGGCCGTCCGTATAGCGGCCATCAACCAGCTTTATGCTGAGGTCGGCGGGAAAGCCGCCGGCCGGATCGATGCCCACCGTACCGCTGGCCGAAAGGCTGCCGCGCGTCGACAGCGTGCCGGTCAGGCTGTTGATCCGGGCGACGCTGTTGCCCAGCGCGACATCGGCGCTGATGTTGTTGACCGCCAATCCCGATTTCGCATCGACGAATCGCGCGCCGGAGGTTCGCACCGAACCGCCGATGACCGGCTTGCTCGCCGGGCCGGTCACCTGAACCGACACGTCGGCGGTGCCGGTCAGCGAAAGCCCCTGCGCGGCCAGCCGGCTGGCCAGGAACCCAAACGGCACCTTGCCGGAGAAATCGAGCGAAAGGTTCGGCGTGCCGCCGGTCGTCACCGTTCCCCCGCCCCGCAGGCCAAGGCCCGAAGCGCCGCCGATGTCGGCGTCGAAATTCAGCCGGTTGCCGCTGAAGGTGCCCGACGAGGTGACATTCAGCGCGCCAATCCCCGCGCCGCGCGTCTGCGATGTCTGCACGCCGCTGGTCTTGACGGTGTAGTTGATTGAAGGGCTGGAGGGCGCGCCTGTCACCTTCACCGTACCCGAGGCGGTGCCCGCCGCATCCAGGCCGGGTGCGAAATTGTTGGCGACCGACAGCGGCACGCCGGCAAGCGCCACGTCGAGATCGAGCGCCTGCCCAGCGGTGCCCGTCACGGTGGCCGTCCCGCCACCGAGGCCGACCGTCAGTTGCTGCAGCCGGGTGACGCCGTCCGCGATCGCGATGGTCGAGGGGCGCGCAATCGTCGCCTTGAGTCCCTTGAAAGTGGCCTCGCCCGTCGCCAGCTCCACCGTGGTGGCGCCATCGGCGACCTTGACCCTGCCTGTGGCCCTGGCAGGAATATCCTTCACCGTGGCGCCGCCGGAAAAGCCGGTCCACTCGCCGTCGCGCTTGAGATCGACATCGATGCCGCGGATGACGGTCGTGCCCGAGGTGACGCTGTCGGCCCTGATTTTCCCGGATACCACTGGCTTCGCCATATAGTCCGCGACCAGCGCATCGACCGTCGCCTTGCTGACGGAGAGATCGCCACGCATGATGCGGTTCGCATTGGCCTTCACCGCCACCTGCGGCGCCGCGCCCTGCTTCGAGAACACGATGGTTCCCTTTGCATCGCCTTCCGCCTTTTCCAGCGCCAGCGCCGCCAGCGGGCCGATGTCCGGCAGTTCGAACGTGACGGTCCCCTCCGGCACGAAGGCGTCGTCGAGCAGAAGATCCCCGGAAATGCGGTTGTTGCCAAGCGACAGCGATAGACCGTTGATCTCGCGCCGGCCCTGCGAGGTTTTCAGCACCGCCTTGCCGTCGAGCTTCTCGCCGGCGACCATGCCCGCAAGCGTCACGTCTGCGGCGGGATTGGCAATGTCGGCCTTGCCGGTGGCCGTCAGCCGCAGCCCGGTGATGTCGCGGTCGGCGACGGTCAGTTGCGAGCTTCGCACGGTCACCAGCACGTCCGGCGATTTTGGCGCGCCCTTGGCGCTGACGGCCAGCTCGACTGCCCCTTTCGCCTGAGGTGAAAGTCGCGAAATGTCGCTCAGCGCGCCCTTGAGGTCGGCCTCTATTTGCCCGTCGACAAAGCTGGCGCTGCCGCTGGCGGTCACCGGACCGGACAAAAGCTCGATCGCGTTCGCCGAGACATTGCCGTTGGTGTCGCGGTTGAGGCGGGTCGAAAGGGTTGTGCGTTCGCCGAGAATCGGCCGCGCCGCCGCAGGCAGGGCGGCCGACGCGGCGTCGGCCTTCACATTGAGTTCTATGGAACCGTCGGCAAGCGAGACCTGACCATCGAAAGCACCCTTCAGCGCGTCGCTGAGGATCGATCCGCTGTCGACGACGATCGTGTCGGCATCGATCCGTCCGGCCACTTCCGCCCTGATCTTGCCGGCGATCAACGGCGCGATGGTCGGATTGTCGAGGCCAAGCTTGTCGGCGGTGACGGTGCCGGAGATCGGACCGGTGCGGGTCGCCACGTCGAACGCATCCGAATGCAGGGCAAGCGCGATGTTATCGACCTTGGTGGTGTTGGTGGAAACCTTGGCCAGCGAGGCGGCAACATCGACGGCCGGCTGTTGGCCATCGCCCAGTGCGCGCAGCGACACCGATTTCAGTTCGATGTCGATCGGGCTTTCCTCGCTGCCGAGCGATAGCGGCACGGTTGGGCCGGCCGACGTGAATTCGAGGGCAAAATCGCTGGCGCCGGCCGGGTTGATCGTGCCCTTGGCGACACCGTGGATAGCGGCGCTGTCGACATTGGCGCGTTCGATCTCGATGCCGCCCGTTTCAGTCTTCGTTCCGGCGAGGTCGAAATTCACGGCGCCGGACAGCAGCGGCTTCAGCCTATCCGGCACGAAGCGGGCGAAATCGCCGTCGCCCTTGGCCTCGACGCGGCTGCCCTTGTCGGTCAGTTGGTGGCGGCCTGAAAGTCGTGTGACCACCTGCCCGTCGACGCTGAAGGTTCCTGTGCCGTTCCAGTCCGCCAGCGGGCCGTTGCCGGAAATGGCGAGATCGACGGGCGGTGCGCCGGGCAGCTTGAGCAGGTTGGCGATGATGCCGCCGGCCGGCTCCGCCGCCTTGACGTCGAGGTCGAGCTTGTTGTCGGCGGGCGCGAAATTGATCGCCGCGTCGATGCTGCCCTGCTTGCCGTCGCTGCGCGCCACATTCAAAACCGTCTCGACGGCGAGCGGCGAGGCATCCGCCTTGAGCGAACCCCTGGCGGCCAGCTCGGCGATGCCTGCGCCGGCCAGGTCCTGGCCGAGCGCGATTTCGGGCAGGTCGATCTGCTTGATGTCGACCGATACGGGCAGCGTCGTCTCGCCGCTGTTCTTCTTTTCCGTCCCGGCAACAGGAAGCCGCGCCACCTCGATGCGGCCCGCGGCGACGCGTTCGGCGCTGAAGGTCCTGGACAGCAGCGCCAGCGGCGACCAGTCGACGGCCACGTCGCGCAGCACCAGCCACGGCCCCTTGCCGTCCTCCAGCACGACGTGGTCGAGCCTGAGCGCGCCGGACCATATGCCTTCGATGCCGCTGACCTGAACCTTGCTGTCGGCCGACGACGCCATGGTCGAAATCATGCCGGCAAGGTTTTCCTTGCCGCGTTCCGTCGTCGTCAGAACGACAAGCGCGCCGAGGCCGGCGGCCACGACGATGACCACCAGATAAAACAGCACCCGCATTACGCGTTTGATGATTTTCATCATGCCGTCAGAACGCCTGGCCAATGCCTGCATAGATGCCGAAACTTGGATCGCCCTTGTCCCCGTTGAGCGGAACCGCGGCGTCGATCCGGAGCGGCCCGAATGGCGTCAGATAGCGCAGGCCGATACCTGCGCCCACCTTCACGTCAGAGAAATCCGGAAACTGCTTGGTTGAAACCGTGCCGGCATCGATGAAGGGTACGATGCCGATCGTGTCGGTGACGGCGACGCGCAGTTCGGCCGATGTCTCGAAGAAGGACAGGCCGCCGATCGGCTGGTCGTTGATGTCCTTGGGGCCGATGCCCTGGTAGGCATAGCCGCGCACCGAGCCGCCGCCGCCGGCGTAGAAGCGGCGGTCCGCCGGCACCTCCTGCAGCGAAGCCCCGAAGATCGAACCCATGTTGATGCGGCCGGCGACAATGTATTTGCCGGCCGAATCGATCGCCTGATAGGCCGAGCCCTCGCCCCTGAGCTTGACGAAGGCGGCGCCGTTCAGGATGTCGTAGCTCGGCTCGGCGTATGCCAGGAAACGGACGCCCGTCGTCGGATTGAGGCGGTTGTCGCGGTTGTCATAGACATATTGCAGCGGAATGCTGGCGATCAGGTACTTATGATGCCCGAAACTGTCCTCGATTTTCGAATAATCGAGGGAAAATTCGGCCGAAACCGTCTGGTTCTTGCTCAATTCATAGGAAATTCCGACCTCGCCCTTGACCGAGAAATGGTCGAAGGCGTCCGGATGCTCGTAGACGGTCTTGAGATTGGTGAAGAATTTCGATGCCGGTCCGAGCACGCCCGGTTTCTCGAACATGATGCCGGCATTGTAGTTCAGCTTCGAGATGTCGTTGCTGCCGATGCCGCTGATTTTCCCGTCGATACGCAGCTTCTCCGCCCGGCCGAACAAATTGCGGTGGCCCCAGTAGCCCTCGATGCCGAGGCCTTCCGTGTTGGAAACCGTTCCGCCCAGCCCGAAATAACGCGGCTTACGCTCGCTGACCTCGACATCGATGGGAATATTGCCATCGGCGTCGAGCGCCTCGCCTTCCTTCAGCGTGACGGAATTGAAGACTTCCAGCCCCAGCAGCCGCTCGCGCGCGTCGTCGATCTCCTCGGGCGAATATTGCCGGCCGCGTTTCAGGCCGGTCATGTATTCGGTGAAATCGCGGTCCACCGCCTCGGTGCCCTCGACAGTCGTGTCGCCGTAGCCTGCCACCGGACCGGCAGCCACGGTCAGCGTCACGTCGAGCGTCGAGGTGCTGTGGTCGGCGACGATTTCGCGCCCGGTGACCGCCGCCAGCGGCCTGCCTTCTTCCTTCAGGGCCCGCACGATGGCTGCCTCGCCCTTGAGCACGGCCCCGGACCCGGCATCGCCGCCGGCGATCAGGCCGAAATCGGCGCTGGCCAGACCGGCCGCGTCGCCCTTGAGGACGATGTCACCCAGCGTGAATTTCGGCCCCGGTTCGATGGTGATCGTCACCGGAACGGGTTGCGGCCCGGTGAATTCGGCATCCGGCGGCAGGTCGTCGACGGACTGGCCGGCGATGGCGATCGTCACCACGCCTTCGTAGTGCGCATTCTTGTAGAGCGCCGCCACGAGCTGTTCGCGGTCGCCGCGCGCCTTGGTCAGCAGGCCGAGCGAGCCGGAAACCGGCCGTTCCTCGTCGCCTTTCAACACCGAGGCGTTTTCAAGCTGCTCCTTGAGATCGTCGTCGGCGCCCGGCGCCTCGATGGTGACCGCATAGCGAAGCGGATCGATGATGTCCTGATCCTGATCGTCGTCCGAACCCCACAGCTTGAGGCCGAATATCTCGAAAGCGGCCGCCGGACGGTTGTCGGCCAGCAGCACGGTCGAGCAGAGAAGCGCGGAAATCAGGGCGCGCGAAAGCTTGCGCCCCGGCGCACCGCTCCCGAAAAACCTGTTCTTCTGCGCCGGCATCACTCTAGAACCTAGTCCGCAATCCTAAAATTGGAATGAACTTCTGAAGCGCTCGTAAAGGAGCCACAATCCAATTGTCTGAATTGCGGCGGGCCTGGAATTCACACCTTCTGCACTTTGGCAAGAAAGCGTGATTGTCCTCCGGCGACTTCGTGGCGCCACCGGCCGCGGCTCGTACCTTGGGGCAGTACCTGCCTGATCCTGGATTGACAAGCGCAAGCTGAGCTTGAACATGCTGGGAGCACGGCAACATCAGGAGGGTGTGATGTTTTTGCGCGCGGTCCGTTTTCTTTCCGTTTTCCTGTTTGTCCTTTCCGGCCTTGCCGGCGCGGCAATGGCCGCCGATGGCAAGAGGATCGTCACGACCGAGAATTCGGATTACTTCGGCTTCGACCTCCGGTCTTCGCAGAACGTCACGCTGGATCAGTGCAAGACCACTTGCCTGGGCGACTCCGCCTGCCGCGCTTTCACCTACAACGTCAAGGCGAAGTGGTGCTTCCTGAAATCGGACTTCAACAGGCTGAACCCGTTCAATGGCGCGGTCGCCGGCAAGGTCGTGCCCATTGACGGCGATCCCGACATCGGCGCGCCGCCCGAACTCGCCTTCTTTCCGGCCTGGATGGCCGATCAGGCGCAGCAGTACCGCAACTACCTCGCCGGCCCGACCTTCACCAAGCCGACCGAGGGCCTCTCCGCCCTGACGGAAGCCGCCGAACAGGCCGCGCTGACGGGCGACCACCGCACCGCGATGCAGAAATACGAGGCTGCGGTTTCCGCCATGCCGCAAGACGGCAACCTTTGGCTGCGGCTTACGCGCGAAACGTTGGCGGTACAGCCGACAGACAGTCAGGACACCTCGCGCCTGCAGTCTAACGCCACCTCCGCCGGCATCAGCGCCTACAATCTCCTGCGCACCACCAGAACCCGCGCCGAGGCGCTGTCGCTGATCGCCGCCGGCCTCGACAAGCGCGACCTCTACCGCCCTGCCCTGCAGGCCTATGAAGCCAGCCTGGCGCTGGTCAATTCCGCCGCCGTGCAGGCGGAGTATGACGACCTCAAGGCGCGCAAAGGCTTCCGCGTCATCGACCATACGGTCGAGGCCGACACCAGCGCGCCGCGTGTCTGCGCCCAGTTCTCCGAGGATCTGGTCAAGACCGGCATCGACTACGCCCAGTTCGTCACCGTCGACGGAGCCGCGCCCAAGGGCATCGAGGCCAAGGACAAGCAGATCTGCGTCGAAGGCCTCGAACACGGCCAGAACTACGACGTAACGTTCCGTTCCGGCCTGCCCGCCGCGATCGGCGAGGTCATCACCGCGCCCGTCGTGCTGTCGGTCTATGTCCAGGACCGTGCGCCGTCGGCGCGCTTCACCGGCGACGCTTTCGTGCTGCCGGCCGGCGCGCGGCGCGGCATTCCTGTCGTCACCGTCAACATGAACGCCGCCGACATGAAGCTCTACCGCATCGGCGACCGCTCGCTGGCCCAGCTCCTGTCGGGCTACCAGTTCCTGCGCCAGCTCGACGGCTACGACATCGATAGCATATCCGACCAGATGGGCGCGCCGGTCTGGGAAGGCCGCATGGACATCGCCGGCGATTTGAACAAGGAGGTCACCACCTCCTTCCCGGTGGACGAGGCTCTGCCGCGGCGCAAGCCCGGCGTCTATGTCCTGACGGCGCAGGCGGTCGACGACACCAGCGACACCTATGACTCGCGCGCCACGCAATGGTTCGTCGTCTCCGACATCGGCCTGTCGACCTATACCGGGCAGGACGGCCTGAGCGTCTTTGCCCGTTCGCTCGGCACCGCCAAGCCGATTGCAGGCGTCGAACTGACCCTGCTTGCCCGCAACAACGAGATCCTCGGCACCGCCACCACGGATGCCGAAGGCCGCGCCGTCTTCAACCCCGGCCTGAGCCGCGGCGAAGGCGGCATGGTGCCCGCCGTCCTGACGGCGAAACAGGGCGACGAGGATTTCGTCTTCCTCGACATGACCAAGGCCGGTTTCGATCTGTCCGACCGTGGCGTCGAGGGCCGGCCCGCGCCCGGCGCGCTCGACGTCTATGCCTGGACCGAGCGCGGCATCTACCGCGCCGGTGAGGACGTTCATGTGACGGCGCTTGCCCGCGACGGCGCCGCCAAGGCGGTCGAGAACCTGCCGCTCACCTTCATCTTCACCCGCCCCGACGGTGTCGAGGCGCGCCGCGTCATCAGCGACGGCGTGTCGGCCGGCGGTCACGCGGTCGATCTGCCGCTGGAGCCGAATGCCATGCGCGGCACCTGGACGGTGGCCATCCACACCGATCCGAAGCAGGCCGCCATCGCCAGCCAGATGTTCCTGGTCGAGGATTTCGTGCCCGACCGCATCGAGTTCGACCTGAGCAGCGACAAGACGGAGATCGCCCAGGGCGAAACCGCCAACGTCACAGTAGACGGCCGTTTCCTCTATGGCGCGCCGGCCGCCGGCCTGGCGCTCGAGGGCGAGACGACGCTTTCGGCAACGAGCACCTGGGACCGCTTCAAGGGCTATTCCTTCGGTCTCGCCGACGAAGAGGCCACCCAGCCTTCGGTGACGCCGCTGGCAGGCCTGCCGCTGGTGGGTGACGACGGCAAGGCGACCTTCCCGGTCTCCGCTGACCAGTTGCCCTCGACGACCAAGCTCGTCAACGCCAAGGTGACGGTGCGCATGCGCGAAACGGGCGGCCGCGCCGTCGAGCGCTCGCTCGACATCGGCATCCGTCCGCAGGGCAGCATGATCGGCATCCGGCCCGATTTCACCGACGAGGTGCCGCAGGGCGGCACGGCCAAGTTCTCGATCATCGCCGCCGCCTCAGATGGCAGCCGCGAGGATTTGAAGGGGGCCTTGTGGTCGCTCGTCAAGGTCGAGCGCAATTACCAATGGTACCGCAATGGCGGCTCCTGGAACTATGAGCCCGTCACCTTCACCAAATCCGTGGCCGACGGCCAGGTCGACATAGCCGCCAATGGCGAGGCGACGGTTTCAGTGCCGGTGGATTGGGGCCGCTACCGCCTGCAGGTCGAAACCGCCGATCCGGACGGCCCCGCCAGCAGCTACGAATTCGATGCCGGCTGGTACGTGGCGGCGTCCTCCACCGAAACGCCCGACGCGCTGGAAATCGCTCTGGACAAGGACGCCTATGTGCCGGGCGACGTCGCCAAGCTGCAGGTTTCGCCGCATTTCGCCGGCGAGCTTCTGGTGACGGTCGGCGCCGACAGGCTGCTCAAGACGATGTCGGCGACCATCCCGGCTGGCGGCGGCACCGTCGATATCCCCGTCGGCGAGGACTGGGGTGGCGGCGCCTATGTGACCGCGACCCTCTATCGTCCTGGCGACGCGCAGGAAACGCGTATGCCGGCCCGCGCCATCGGCGTGCACTGGCTCAAGATCGATCCAGGATCGCAGAAGCTCGCCGTTGCCCTGACGCCGCCAGAAAAGACCGAGCCGCGCCGCACCCTTTCGATTCCCGTATCCGTCGAGGGCGCGGGGAATGAACCCGCCTATGTCACGGTAGCGGCGGTCGATGTCGGCATTCTCAACCTGACCAACTACAAGGTTCCCGACCCCGAGGACTGGTATTTCGGCCAGCGCATGATGGGGCTGGAACTGCGTGACATCTATGGGCGGCTGATCGACGGTTCGCTGGGCGCGGCCGGGCGGCTGCGCACCGGCGGCGACGGCGCCAACATGCAGTCGCAGGGCAGCGCGCCGAAGGAAAAGCTGGTCGCGTTCTTCTCCGGCCCGGTGCAGCTCGATGCCGATGGCAAGACGACGGTCGATTTCGACATACCGCAGTTCAACGGCACGGTGCGGGTCATGGCGGTCGCCTGGACGAAGAAGGCCGTGGGCCATGCCGACACCGACGTCATCGTCCGCGACCCGGTGGTGATCACCGCCGGCCTGCCGCGTTTCCTTGCGCCGGGCGACGCCGCCACCATGCGGCTCGATGTCGCCAACACGGACGGGCCGGAAGGCGACTATGCCGTGTCGATCGATTCGACGGGCGGGCTTTCGATCGGCGACGACGGCGTGCCGGAAAAGCTGACGCTCGCCGCCGGCAAGCGCCAGACGTTCGCGGTGCCGCTGATCGGGGTCACTGCCGGTGACGCCTCGATCACCGTCAGGCTTGCCCATGAAGGCGGCCCTGACATCGAGCAGACACTCTATCTTCCGATCCGGCCTTCGCAATTGCCGGTCACCAACCGGATGGTGGTGGACCTGAAAGGCAATGGCGGGTCGCTGCGCATCGACCGCGAGCTTCTCGCCGCCAGCATCCTGGAAGGCGCGTCCGTCAGCGTCGGCGTCTCGCAGACCTCGGCCTTCGACGTGCCGTCGCTGCTGCTCTCGCTCTACAAATACCCCTATGGCTGCGCCGAGCAGACAACCAGCACGGCCATGCCGCTGCTCTACGTCAACGAGATGTCGGGGCCGTATGGCATCACCATCGATCCCGAACTGCGTGACCGCGTGCAGAAGGCGATCTACCGCGTGCTGAGCTATCAGGCTTCCGGCGGCAGCTTCGGCCTATGGTCGCCGGGTTCCGGCGACCTGTGGCTGGACTCGTATGTCACGGATTTCCTCACCCGCGCCCGCGAACAGAAATATGAGGTGCCGGCGGCGGCGTTCACGCAGGCGCTCAACAATCTGCAGAACTCCGTTGGCTACGATCAGGACGTGCAGGACCGCGGCAGCGAGATCGCCTACGCGCTCTATGTTCTGGCCCGCAACAAGAAGGCATCCATCGGCGATCTGCGCTACTATGCCGACACCAAGCTCGAAGCCTTCACCAGCCCGATGGCGGTGGCGCAGCTTGGCGCGGCGCTCGCCCTCTACGGCGATGCGCAGCGTTCGGAGGCGACGTTCCAGTCCGCGCTGCGGCTGGCGAAATCGACCCCCGACTACAACTACTACCGCTCCGACTACGGCTCGCGGCTGCGCGACGGCGCCGCCATGCTGGCGCTGGCGGCGGAATCGAATCCGGTGCCGTCCGTCGTGCCGGAACTGGTCAGCTACACGACCAGGGCCCGCGCCGACATGCGTTGGACCAGCACGCAGGACAACGCCTGGATGCTGCTCGCCGCCCGCGCACTGAAGGAAGGCAACGACTCGATCAAGCTCACCATCAATGGCCAGGCGCACAAGGGCGCGTATTCTTCCGACATCGCCGGCAGCAACCTTGTCGACAGCCCGCTGACGGTGGCGAACACCGGCAAGGATCCGCTGCAGGCGGTGGTGACCACGGTGGCGGCGCCCACCCAGCCGCTGCCTGCCAGCGGCGACGGCTACACGATCGAGCGCACCTACTACCGGCTCGACGGTTCGGAAGCCAACGTCACCGAGGCGATGCAGAACGAGCGCTATGTCGTGGTGCTCAAGGTCTACCAGCAGAACGACTGGCCGCAGCGCATCCTCGTCACCGATCTTTTGCCGGCCGGTTTCGAGATCGACAATCCGGGCCTCGTCTCCAGCGCCAACCTGACCAGCTTCCCCTGGCTGGCGCAGACCAACGCCGCGCATCTGGAGTTCCGCAACGACCGCTTCGTCGCCGCCTTCGATCCGGAAGCCGACGACGGCGACCGCTCCAAGACATTGGCCTATGTGGTGCGGGCGGTGACGCCGGGCGTCTACGCGCATCCGGCGGCGAGCGTCGAGGACATGTACCGGCCGCAATATTCGGCCCGTACAGCCATGGGGATGATGGAAGTGAAGGCGCCGTGAGGCGCTGTCGCCGATAGCCAATGATCCAATTCTCAGTGGCAGCGCACCCCCACCCCTATCCCCTCCCCACAAGGGGGAGGGAGACGCCGACGCGACCGCTTCAGCCGAAATCTCCATGGCAGACCGATAGTGGCGCTGCCGCAGAATCCCCCTCCCCCTCGTGGGGAGGGGACAGGGGTGGGGGTGCGCTGCCCTTCGCGACAAACCTGCCGCCTGCAGAGGGAAGGTAAGGATGAGGAGCAGCGCCATGCTTTCTCAAAAAGCCCTTCGCTACGTCGCCTGGAGCAGCACCACCGGCGTCGCCGTCCTCGCCCTCGCCGCCGTCACCCTCTGGCAGCTCGACCGGGCCTTTCCGCCGCCCCTCCCCGCCAAGCCCATCGTCTCCGCCGAAGTGCTCGACCGCGACGGACAGCTCCTGCGAGCCTTCGCCACGCCGGACGGTTACTGGCGGCTGGCAACAAGCCCCGGTCAGGTGGACCGGCAGTTCGTCGACATGCTGGTTGCCTATGAAGACAAGCGCTTCTGGGATCATTCAGGCGTCGACCTGCTGGCGCTCGGCCGCGCCGCGCTGCAATTCGCCGGCAATGGCCGAATCGTCTCCGGCGGCTCGACGCTGTCGATGCAGCTCGCCCGGCTGATCGAGCCGCGCGAAAGCCGCAGCGTCTGGGCGAAGCTGCGCCAGATGGCCCGAGCCATCCAGATCGAACGGCGGCTGTCCAAGACCGAAATCCTCGAGCGTTACCTGACGCTCGCGCCCTATGGCGGCAATCTGGAAGGCGTGCGCGCCGCGTCGTTGGCCTATTTCGGCAAGGAGCCGAAACGGCTCACCGTCTCCGAGGCGGCCCTGCTGGTGGCGCTGCCACAACTGCCGGAAAAACGCCGGCCGGACCGCAATCTGCGAATCGCACAGGCCGCGCGCGACCGCGTGCTTGACCGCATGGTTTCGGCCAATCTTCTGGGCGAACGCGAAGCCCAGCGCGCCGCGCTCGAAGCGGTGCCGGAAGTCCGCCGCGCCCTGCCCGCTCTGGCGGCTCACGCGGCCAACGCCGCGGTCGCAAAAGCAGCCACCGGCGAGCCACCCCGCCTGACGATCAGGAAGAGCGCGCAGCAAGGGCTTGAGGCCGTGGCGCGAGACGCCGCCCGCAAGCTCGGCCCGAAACTGTCCGTCGCCATGGTGCTGGCCGACGCCCGCACCGGCGAGATCCTTGGCGAAGTCGGCTCTGCCGATTTCTTCGATTCCAGCCGTTCGGGCTGGATCGACATGACGAAGGTGCTGCGCTCGCCCGGCTCGACCCTGAAGCCGTTCATCTACGGTCTCGCCTTCGAGCAAGGCATGATCGCCCAGGAAACCATGATCGAGGACCGCCCCGCCGATTTCAGCGGCTACCGGCCGAAGAACTTCGACATGGGCTATCAGGGCGACGTCACCATCCGCCAGGCGCTGCAATTGTCGCTGAACGTGCCGGCCGTCCGCGTGCTCGACGCCGTCGGGCCGGCGCGGCTGGCCGCGCGGTTCCGGCAGGCCGGCGTCAATCCCGCCCTGCCCCTCAACGAGCCCCCCGGTCTCGCCATCGGGCTCGGCGGCGTCGGCATTTCGCTGCGCGATCTCGTCCAGCTCTATACCGGTCTCGCCAATGGCGGGAAGGTGCATCCGCTGCGCGACGGGGCCGAGACGACGCGGCCGGCGGACTTCACCGCCACCATCCTTGACGGGCAGGCGAACTGGCAGATCGCCGACATCCTGTCCGGCGTGAAGCCGCCGCAGGGCGCGTTGCAACGCGGCATCGCCTACAAGACCGGCACCTCCTATGGCTACCGGGACGCCTGGTCAGTCGGCTTCGACGGACGCTATGTGCTGGGCGTCTGGGTCGGCCGCGCCGACGCCAGCGCCATACCCGGCCTTTCCGGATATGTCTCGGCGGCGCCCATCCTTTTCGAGGGATTCGAGCGGTCCGGCCTGGCGTCGGTGGCGCTGCCCTCACGGCCGCCCGGCGTCTTCCTGCCGAAACGCGACCAGTTGCCGGTCACGCTTGCCCGTTTCGGCAGCGATGCCGCGAACGCCATCGGCCCGGCCGAGCCGGCGCCAAAAATCGTCTTTCCGCCTGACGGCGCGCGCGTCGATCTGGGTGCTGCCACCGCCAGCGCCACGCCGCTGGTCCTGAAGCTTCAGGACGGGCGCGCGCCCTTCCGCTGGCTGGCCAACGGCAAGCCGCTGACCGGCCGCGACCGCACCCGCACGACGACCTGGCTGCCGGACGGCGCCGGTTATTCGACGCTGACCGTCATCGATGCCGCCGGCCGCGCCGCCAGCGTCAAGGTCTTCGTCGAATAGGCGTCGTGTTCTCAGGTTCAGGAAGCACGAGAGCCTGCATCCGATCACCAGCAGTCCTGCCAAATGAGTAAAATATTTTCTTATCCTGCAAAGAAGGACCGGGAATTTTCTCCCGAGCGCCAAACTTGGCAAGCTTCATTGCATCCAATTTCTACAATTTCGATAGAGTAAAAGCAGTTCCGCACGGAGGCTTTTATGACCAACCTTCCTATCAAGACGCTGCTCGCTGCGTTCGTCGCAGGTTCCGTTCAGTTCGGCGCCCTCGGTTTTGCCTTTGCAGACTCGACGCTGCTCAATGTTTCCTACGATCCAACCCGTGAGCTTTACAAGCAGTTCGACGAGGTGTTCAGCGCCCACTGGAAGGCCGAAACGGGAGAGACCGTTACCATCCAGCAATCCCATGGCGGCTCCGGCGCGCAGGCCCGTTCCGTCATCGATGGGCTGGAGGCCGACGTGGTGACGCTGGCTCTGGAAAGCGACATCAACGCCATCGCTGACAAGACCAGGAAGATAAAGCCCGACTGGCGCGGCCAGTTCGAGAACAATTCGGCGCCCTACACCTCGACCATCATCTTCCTTGTCCGCAAGGGCAATCCGAAAGCCATCAAGGACTGGGGCGATCTGGTCAAGGACGGCGTCCAGGTCATCACCCCCAATCCCAAGACCTCGGGCGGCGCCCGCTGGAACTACCTGGCGGCATGGGCCTACGCCAATGCGCAGGACGGGAATGACGAGGCCAAGACCAGGGAATTCATCGCCAAGCTTTTCTCCAACGTGCCCGTGCTCGACACCGGCGCGCGCGGCTCGACCGTGACCTTCGCCCAGAAGGGCTTGGGCGACGTGCTGCTGGCATGGGAGAACGAAGCCTTCCTGGCGCTCGACGAGTTCGGCGCCGACAATTTCGACATCGTCTATCCGTCGAGTTCCATTTTAGCCGAACCGCCTGTCGCCATCGTCGACGCCAATGTCGACGCCAAGGGCACGCGCAAGGTGGCCGAGGCCTATCTGCAGTACCTCTATTCCAAGGAAGGACAGGCGCTGATCGCGAAGAACCACTATCGTCCCGCCAAGCCCGACCTCGTTCCGGCCGAAGATCTGGCCTGGCAAAAGGACCTCAAGCTGGTGACGATCGACGACCCCCAGTTCGGCGGCTGGAAGAAGGCCCAGCCCTACCATTTTGGTGACGGCGGCATATTCGACCAGGTCTACAAGCCCGCCCAGTGACGCGCGGCGCGCGTGGTTCGACACCCGAGATCAACTTTCTGGGTTGGATTTCGAACCGAGTTGTTGCAAGCAGGCCATGAAAGAAGGGACCCTCTTTAAGCCATGACCCCAGCACCCGCCCAGGCGGGGTGGAAATTCAGGCAGCCGAGCGTCATTCCCGGTTTCGGGTTGACGCTCGGCTTCTCGCTTGTCTACCTCACGCTCATCATCCTGATCCCCTTGTCCGGTCTGGCATGGCGCTCCGCCGCGCTCGGCTGGTCTGATTTCTGGCGCATCATCACCGACGACCGTACGCTGAAGGCACTGGAGATCAGCTTCGGTACCGCGTTGATCGCGGCGGCGATCAATGTCGTCTTCGGCACCCTCGTGGCGTGGATCCTGGTGCGCTACCGCTTTCCGGGCCGCCGCATCATCGACGCGATGGTCGACCTGCCCTTCGCCCTGCCAACTGCGGTAGCGGGCATCGCGCTCACCACGCTCTACGCGCCGAACGGACTGCTAGGCAAGCCGCTGATGGCACTTGGCATCAAGGTGGCCTACACGCCGCTCGGCATCGTCATCGCGCTTGTCTTTATCGGTCTTCCCTTCGTCGTGCGCACCGTGCAGCCGATCATGGAAGAAATCGACAAGGAGGTCGAAGAGGCCGCGGCGACGCTCGGCGCCAGCCGCTTCCAGACCATTACCCGCGTCCTGTTTCCCGGGCTTGCGCCGGCCATCGTCACCGGCTTCGCTCTCGCATTCGCGCGCGGTGTCGGCGAATACGGGTCGGTCATCTTCATCGCCGGCAATTTGCCCAAGGTTTCCGAGATCGCGCCGCTGCTGATCATCATTCGCCTCGAGGAGTATAACTACGCCGCCGCGACCGCGATCGCCGCGGTGATGCTGGCCATCGCCTTCGCGATGTTGCTGGTCATCAACCTCCTGCAGTCATGGAGCCGCAAGCGTTATGGCTGATCCCTCAATCCAGACATATGCTCCGCCGTCGGAAGCTGCGACCGCCGCCGTCACGGAAAGCCCGGTGGCGCGGGCCGTCCTGATGACGGTCGCCTTCCTTTTCCTCGGCTTCTTCCTCGTCCTGCCGCTCATCATCGTCTTCCAGCAGGCTTTTGCCAAAGGCATGGGCACCTATCTGTCGTCGCTCAACGATCACGATACGCTCGCCGCCATCCGCCTCACCTTGCTGGTGGCGGCCATCGCCGTGCCACTCAATCTGGTCTACGGCGTCGCCGCGGCCTGGGCGATCGCCAAGTTCGAGTTCAAGGGCAAGGCATTCCTGACCACGCTGATCGACCTGCCCTTTTCGGTGTCACCCGTCATTTCGGGCCTTGTCTACGTCCTTTTGTTCGGCGCCCAGAGCATGCTCGGGCCATGGCTGAAGGCCAACGGCATCGAAATCCTGTTTGCCGTGCCCGGCATCGTCCTGGCGACCGTCTTCGTCACCTTCCCTTTCGTGGCGCGCGAACTGATCCCGCTGATGCAGGAGCAGGGCACCGGTGACGAGGAAGCCGCGCTTTCGCTGGGCGCCAATGGCTGGCAGACCTTCTGGTATGTCACGCTGCCCAACATCAAATGGGGGCTTCTCTACGGCGTGCTCCTTTGCAACGCCCGCGCCATGGGCGAGTTCGGCGCGGTCTCGGTGGTGTCCGGCCACATACGCGGCGTGACCAACACCATGCCGCTGCATATCGAAATTCTCTACAACGAGTACAACGCCGCCGCCGCGTTCGCCGTGGCGTCGCTGCTGGCGGGCCTCGCCCTCGTCACGCTTGTCTTGAAAACCATTCTCGAGCTGCGCTACGGCGCCGAGCTCGCCGCGACGCGCGGGCATTAAGAAGGTAGGAAGTCATGGAAGTTCGCGCTGTCAACGTGCGCAAGGAGTTCGACCGGTTCCCGGCGCTGCACGATGTTTCGCTCGACATCCGGTCGGGCGAGCTGATCGCCCTGCTCGGCCCCTCCGGTTCCGGCAAGACGACGCTGCTCAGGCTGATCGCCGGGCTGGAGCGCCCGACCCGAGGCGCGATCTTCTTCGGCGACGAGGACGCCTCGCACCGCTCCATCCAGGAGCGCAATGTCGGCTTCGTCTTCCAGCACTACGCGCTTTTCCGGCATATGACGGTGGCCGACAATATCGGCTTCGGCCTCAAGGTCCGCCACGGCGCCGACAGGCCTCCGGCCAGGGAAATCCGCCGCCGCGCTTCCGAGCTGCTCGATCTCGTCCAGCTCTCCGGCCTGGAAAACCGCTATCCGGCGCAGCTTTCCGGCGGCCAGCGCCAGCGCGTCGCACTGGCCCGCGCCATGGCGATCGAACCGAAAGTCCTGCTGCTGGACGAACCGTTCGGCGCGCTCGACGCGCAGGTCCGCCGCGAACTGCGCCGCTGGCTGCGCGACATCCACGACGCCACCGGCCACACCACCGTTTTCGTCACCCACGATCAGGAAGAAGCGCTCGAGCTGGCCGACCGCGTCGTCGTCATGAGCCAGGGCCGCATCGAGCAGGTCGGCACCGCGGACGACGTCTATGACACCCCTAACTCACCCTTCGTCTACGGCTTCATCGGCGATTCCTCGACGCTTCCGGTCAAGGTCGAGGACGACCAGATCTGGCTGGCCGACCGTCCGATCGGCATCAGCGCCCAGGGTTTCGCCGCCGGTCCGGCCACCCTGTTCTTCCGCCCGCACGATATCGAACTGCTGGACGGATGCAGCGGCTGCATCGCCGGCACCGTCGTCAGCAGCCGCCGTGTCGCGGGCACGCGCCGCGTCGAACTGGAGGTCGGCGGCGAACAGCATCGCGTCGAAATCGAGCTGCCCGTCGATCACCCCGCGGCGCAGAAGAGCCGGGTCGCGTTTCGCCCGCGTAAGTGGAAACTGTTTCCTACAGAAACGGCATCCTAGTAACGAGGCACAGGGCGGATCGGGTTTTGTGGAATACAATTCCTGGAACGCCTCATTAAAAACAACGAAGTTCCACTGGCGGCGACTCTATCAGTCCGCCATTGCTCGCCTTGTCGGGGCCGGCCGCTATGGTGCTAGCCATCTCAGCACCGTTCCCTATGGAGTCCCCGATGAAACGCCTCGCCCTCGCCGGCACCATTCTTGCCGGCTTCCTGTTCGCGACCGGAGCCGCCTCGGCCGCCGACAAGCTGCTGAACGCGTCGTATGACGTCGGCCGCGAATTGTTCGTCCAGATCAACGAGGCATTCGTCGCCAAACACCCCGGCGTGACCGTCGATCAGTCGCATGCCGGCACGTCGAAGCAGGCGCGTTCCATCGTCGAAGGGCTTGGCGCCGACGTCGTCACCTTCAACCAGGTTCCGGACATCGATTTTCTCGTCAAGAACGGCTACGTGAACGCCGATTGGCAAAAGGCGTTCCCGAGCAACGCCTCGCCCTTCTATTCGCTGCCGTCCTTCCTCGTGCGTGCCGGCAATCCGAAAAACATCAAGGACTGGGACGATCTCGCCCGCGACGACGTCCAGGTGATCTTCCCCAATCCCAAGACCTCGGGCAATGCCCGCTACACCTATCTCGCCGCCTACGCCTATGGGCTGGAGAAGTTCAACGGCGATGCCGCCAAGGTGAACGAGTTCATCGGCAAGATCTTCAGCCATGTGCCGGTGTTCGACACTGGCGGCCGCGCCTCGACCACCACCTTTGCCGAGCGCGGCATCGGCGACGTGCTCATTACCTTCGAGTGCGAGACGCAGGGCATCGCCCGCGAATATGGCACCGACAAATACCAGCAGGTCGTGCCGTCGGTCAGCCTTCTGGCTGAGTTTCCTGTGGCCGTCGTCGAAAAGGTGGTAAAGGATCACGGCACCGGTGACGTGGCCAAGAGCTATCTCGAATTCCTCTACACACCCGACGGCCAGGAGATCGAAGCCGAGAACGGCATGCGTGTTCGCGACGAAACGGTCGCCGCCAAGTTCAAGGACAAGTTCCCGAATGTCCGGCTGGTCACCGTCGAGGACGTGTTCGGTGGCTGGAAGAAGGTCCAGACCGACCACTTCGCCGAGGGCGCCCTGCTCGACCAGATTTACGGCAGCCGCTGATCCGGCCCTCGGCAGACAAAACAGCCGGCGCAAGCCGGCTTTTTTGTCTTGGCCGAACGGACACGCGATTTCCGGACCCCTTGCCCGCGCTATTCATAACGCACGAAAAATAAACGTCTTTTCTATTGTATCTGTTGCTGGGCGATTTTATTGCTGTTGGAAGCTGCGGCGTTCACGTCATCATTTGCACACAAACAAAAGCGAAACGCGGCTTTTCGGGATCGGACTGTTTCTGGAATGCTGACCAAAAAGGGTAAGTACGGGCTCAAGGCCCTGGTTCATCTGTCCAAGATGCCAGCCGGACAGCTTGCCTTCGTGGGCGACATCGCTGCCTCCAACAACATCCCGAAAAAATTTCTCGACGCCATTCTGGGCGAGTTGCGCAATGCCGGTTTCGTCCAGAGCCGCAAGGGCAAGGACGGCGGCTATCGGCTCGCCCGCCCCGCCGCCGAGATCAAGATCGGTCACGTGGTGCGCGTGCTGGACGGCCCGCTGGCGCCGCTCTCCTGCGCCAGCCGCACGCAATACCAGCGTTGCGAGGATTGCAACGAGGCGAACTGCGAGGTCCGGCACATGATGCTGGAAGTCCGCCACGCCATCGCCGAGGTGCTCGACAACCGCAGCCTCGCCGCCATGCGCGATGCCGACAATGACGACTTTCCGCCGGAAGTCATCTCGCAGATCTGACCGCCACGCGCCCGGCCCGGCCCGCTCCAGCGATCACAACAGGCCGATCAGCCACCACCAGGCGGCGTTGATCGGCACGACGATGAGCAAACCCAGGGATCCCGTGACAAGACAATATTTGGCCACGACGGAACGATTGAGACCTGCAAGTTCCCCGCCGAACAGGATCGGTGGCGACTGATAAGCCAGAAACGTCGTGGAATAACCCATGACCTGGCTCAGAAGACCCATCTTCAGCAAACTGCCACCGGCCAGCAAATTGGCCGCGAATGGCGTGAAAAGGGCCGGCGCGGCATTCGACGTGACGACGAAGCAGATCACGATCGAGACGGCGACCAGGACGATATACGCCACCAGCGGATTCTGGGCCCATCCACCCTCACCGAGCGCCGCCAACGGCGTCAGGTCGACATGTCGCACAAGCGCAGTCAGCCCGATGATGGCGGCAATGAACCACAGGAGGTCCATTTTCTGACCGTTGCCGAACGCAACCATTTTGTCGGCATGCGAGGTCAGCAGGTAGGCCAGCGAAAAGCCGAGCCCTACCCAGCCCGGCGCGATGTGATGCAGGGAATCCGTGAACCAGAAACCCAAAGTCGCCAGCAGCAACACGGAAACTCTCATCTCTTCCCGCGACAGGGATGTAGGCTTCGATTGCGGCGGCTCCGCAGAGACGGTGTCGGCGAACATCAGGAAGGATGTGCCGACGAGGACCGCGCCCCGCGCCAGCACGCCGGCCGGAAAGAAGGTATAGAGATATTCCGAGAAGCTGAGGTGCAAGCCAAGGCTCTGTTCCAGAACACCGGCCATGATGATGTTCGGGAGATTTGCCGGCAGGACCGCGCCGGCGAGTTCGAAAGACCCGACGATGACCAGGAGCAGGATGCCGTCGCGGCCGCGCCGGGAGCCATCCAGCCCCGCCACCGAGCAGTAACCTGCCGCTATCGGCACCAGAATCGCGATCCGGCCGAAGGTCGACGGCATCACGAGCGACAAGGCGAAGCTGATGACCGCGAAGGCAAAAAGCGCGCGCAGATAGGATCGTCCTATCAAACCGGCCAAGATCGTGCCCAGCCGCCTGCTGAGGCCGCTTTCCTTCAGGGCAAAACCGATGACGCCGCCGCTGAAGACAAGCCAGAAGGCACTGGATGCAAAGCCGGAGAAGATTTCTGCAACCGGCACCGTCGTGAGGGTAACGGCGAGAAAGAAAAACGTCAGCGATACGATATAGCCCGGAACGATCTGCGTCGCCCAAAGCATGATGCAGACATAGACGATGCCAAGAATACGCGCTTCCTGGCTGGAGATGATGCCGGAGGCCGCAAGCAGGAGTACTCCGAATACCCCCGCCAGCAGAGACACGCCGACGGCCACTTTCATATGTTTGGCCATTGGACGTCCATCCGCGAACCATCTCCAGTTCCTGCCAGGATCGGAGCTTCATGACTTACGGCTTCGCGTCGTCTCATACTCGATGCTTTCTCCCGCCCGTAAGGTTGCCCCTCCGTTGCTCCATTCGCGTCGGGATGGACGCGCGGGGAGGATGAGCATCCAGGGAAAATCGGCACAATTCCAAATTGATCTTGCAGCACTCTCATAATCGTATATCATATAGAAAAATTGTATATCATATATCAAGCTACTTTCCTGGAGATTGTGATGTCAGACGGAGGAAATCCGCTGCGGGGATCGTCAGTTTACGTACTGGAGCAATTGCGTGATGCCATCACCAGCGGCACTCTGCGGCCCGGGTCGCCAATCCGGCAAAGGCAGATCGCTGACCAGTTCAAACTCAGTCATATTCCGGTTCGGGAAGCACTCTGGCAGCTGGAGTCCGAAGGGCTGGTCGTCGCTAGCCACAACCGCGGCATGACCGTGGCCTCGCTGACCGAAGCGGAGGCTTTGGAACTGACTGAGTTCCGCGCCCTCCTTGAAGAATATCTGGCAAGACGATGTGTTCCCCGCCTCTCCGACACCGACCTGGCACAGGCTGAGCAAGCCATCGCCGCGATCGATCGTGCCCAGAACACCACCGAAATCGTCGAGTTCAACTCGGCCTTCCACCGGATCTTGTATCAGCGGGCCGATGCTCCGCATTTCCTGCGGGCCGTCGAGCAGGCCCGCGTCAATCTGGGCCGCTATCTGCTGATGACCTGGAGGAGAGAGGGCCAGACAGACAGGTCACAGGAAGAGCACCGTCAAATTCTGGAAGCATGCCGCCGGGGCGATGCAGAAGAGGCGGGTCGCATCATGGCCACCCACGTGCGGGCTGTAGGCGAATCCGTCGTCCGGCTTATTCGGGAGCAAGCTCAGACCCTATGAGCCTGTTCCGACATCGGCGTGCGCCCGAGCACATCGCCATCTCCACCACCCCGGTCGCCGGCGCCTGGAAGGGCACGGTCCGCGTCGCCGAACATTGGCCTGGCGATGACGAGCGACCGTAACGGCGCGCTCGGCATACATTCTCTCGGCATACATTCTTTTGAGTGACGGCATTCGCCGCCGCGATCATCGCTTGGCGCCAACGACCTTGTCCGTATTGGCCAGGAGTCTGCGCACGGCATCCCGCGCCGCGTCGGGCTGCCGCAGGCGAATGTGCTTCTCGATCCGCTCATGCAATTGCTGCGCCTGCTCGATGTCGTCGCCGGCGCGCGTTGCATAGACGAAAAGATGGTTGAGCGCGGACTCGATCAGCACGCCAAGCGGCACCAGCAGATCGTTTCCGGCGGCCCGCAAGATCGCCAGATGAAAGCGCGTATCGGCATGGGTGCGCATCTCCAGCGATGCGGCCTGGCGCATGTCACGGCACGCCTGGCTGATTTCCGCCATCTGCTCGTCGCTGCGGCGCAGCGCGGCATAGGCCGTGGCCTCCGGTTCGATGATGTGGCGAAACTCCTGCACCGTGCGCAGAAATGTCTCGCTGCCGGGCGACGTCGCGTACCAGGCCAGCACATCGCGATCCAGAAGGTTCCAGCGCTCGCGTGGCTCGACCCGGCTGCCGACCTTCGGCCGTGACGCCAGCAGCCCCTTGGCCATCAGCATTTTGATCGCTTCACGAACGGCCGAGCGACTGACATCGAAGATTTGCGCCCATTGCGCTTCGTTGGGAAGGACCGCGCCAGGCGCATAGTCGCCGCGCACAATCCGCGATCCGATTTCGTTGGCCACGGTCGCATGTACGCTGGTGCCCCGCTCTCCCATGGAAGCGAGCGGTTTGAGACCGCCCGTCCTGGTCGATGCCGCCGTTGGTTTTCTGCCTGCCATGCTTCCCCCATTGGCCGCGCCGGGTGGATCCATTCTAGCGGCTTGCGATGGCGGCGCTATCCCATCGCCGCTTCCTGCGAGCATCGAAGTACGTTCGTTCGATTGAAACGAACGATTCCACACATAAATTGCGTTGGAATTGGCCGGGATAGAATGTCATTCCGATATACTGAAAATCAGAGTACGTCTTTCCATGACTTCAAGCGCCGCCAGCAACACGCTCCTCCCGCAAGCGCTCATTCTGCCGGATCGGCAGTCTCCGAAGACATTGCTGTCGGGCGTCCTGCTGGCATTGATCGTCTCCGGCGCGGCCTTTACCGCCCGCAATCTGCCGGGTCTCGGCTTCCTCAGCCCGATGATCCTGGCTGTGATCATCGGAGCCTTGTTCTCCAACATCGCCGGCCTGCCGGCGCATCTCAAACCCGGTGTGGGCTTCTGCCAGCGCAGCCTGCTGCGCCTTGCCATCGTGCTTCTGGGGTTTCAGCTCACTGTCGGCCAACTCGTCTCCGTCGGTGGCAAGGGCGTCGCCATCATCGCGGCGGCGCTGGTAGGGACATTCCTGTTCACCAGAACGCTCGGCCGGCTGCTCGGCGTCGACCGCAGGCTGGCCGAACTGATCGCCGCCGGCACCTCCATCTGCGGCGCCTCAGCCATCGTCGCCACCAACACCGTCACCAGAGGCTCGGAGGACGAGGTCGCCTATGCCGTCGCAGCCATCACACTCTTCGGCACGCTGGCGATGCTTCTGTTCCCGCTGCTCGGCCCCCATCTCGGACTGGACCAGCATCGGTTCGGCCTGTGGGCCGGCGCGTCGATCCACGAGATCGCGCAGGTGATCGGCGCCAGCTTCCAGAATGGCGCGCAATCCGGCGAGATCGGCACCGTCGCCAAGCTGGCCAGGGTGGCGATGCTGGCGCCGGTGGTGATCCTGCTTGGCCTGTTTTCCCGGCGCGGCACCAAGGACGGCGTGACGGCCCGCCCGCCGGTGCCGTGGTTCATCTTCGCTTTCATCGCCGTCGTGGCCCTGAACAGCGCGGTGGAAATCCCAGCCAGCCTGACGACGGCAATCGCGCCGATAACCACCTTGATGTTGACCATGGGCCTCGCCGCCATGGGCCTGCAGACACGGTTCTCGCAGATCCGCGCCCTTGGCTTTCGTCCCTTGCTGCTTGCATTTTCCGCATCCGTCTTTATCGCAGGGTTCAGCCTCTTGCTGCTGAAGCTCGTGTGATCAAGGGAACAGGATGACGCTGGAGCAGTTGCGGATCTTCGTCGCCGTCGCCGAGCGCGAGCATGTCACCCAGGCGGCGCGCGACCTCAACCTGACGCAGTCGGCGACCAGCGCAGCCGTCGCAGCACTCGAAGCGCGCTACGCCACCAAGCTCTTCGACCGGGTCGGACGGCGCATCTCGCTGACGGATGCCGGCCGGCTCTTCCTTGTCGAGGCTAGGGCCGTGTTGGCCCGCGCCTCGGCTGCGGAACTTGTCCTTGCCGATCTGGCCGGGTTGCGGATCGGCTCGCTGGCGCTGGCCGCCAGCCAGACAGTGGGCAATTACTGGCTACCCAAATTCATCCACCGGTTCCAGTCCGCCTATCCTGCCCTCTCGGTCACGCTCGCCATGGGCAACACCGAAACCGTCGCCGAACTGGTGCGGGATGGCGCCGCGACACTCGGTTTCGTCGAAGGAAAGGTCGAGGAGCCGGCGCTGACCGCCACCTCGGTTGGCGAAGACGAGATGCTGCTGATGGTGCCGACAACCCATTCATGGGCAAAGGCGAAAGCGTCCGACATCGATTTGCGCGACGCACGCTGGGTGTTGCGCGAACACGGCTCCGGCACGCGCGCCATCCTGGAAGGCATGTTCAGGCAGGCCGGAATTGCCTTGTCCGAGATGGACGACGCGCTTGTCCTGCCGACCAACGAAGCTGTGCGAACAGCGGTTGAAGCCGGCGCCGGCGTTGCCGTCCTGTCGAAACTGGTCGCCACCAATGCTTTGCAGGCGGGCAATCTGGTTGCCGTGGACTTTCCCGTTCCGCGCCGCGAGTTCTTCATGCTGCGCCACAAGCAGCACTACGTCACCGCCGTGGAACGCGAATTCGTCGCCATGGTCGGCCAGCAGCGCCCGGCGGGTGCGTAGCCCTCAGGCGATCAGGACGCGGGGATCGAGCCGGCCGTTGAACGGCATATCGACCAGGAAGGTTTTACCGCCATCCGGATCGGCGGCCCGCTCCGCCTCGTTCATGCCTTTCCAGGCGGACGTGACGGCGAGGCGGCTGGCATCCTTGCCGAAGAATGCCGGGCATGAGGTCTGGCGGGCTGGAATGGCGATCGAGCGCAGCAACTTGCCCTCGGGCGAATAGGCGTTGACCGCATTGCCGCCCCAGGCAGCGTTCCAGACGACGCCGTCGCGGTCCACGACGGACCCGTCGATATATCCGGCGACTTCACCTTTGCGATTGTCGACGAACACCTGCGGCTCGCCGACCGGCAGGCCATTTTCCGGATCGCACGCCACGCGCATCAGAAGCGCCGTCTCGGTATCGGTATAGTAGGCTGTCCGGCCGTCTTCGGTAAAACAGATCGAGTTCGGGATGCTGATCCGGTCGTACAGCTTGCGGACCTCGCCTTTGAAGAACCAGTATATCGCCCCCCTGCCCTTGGCCTCGGTCTTGGCCATGGTGCTGAACCAGAGTGCCCCGCTCGGGTGTACGCGCGCATCGTTCGAGCGGGTTTCCCGGTTCTCCGCCTCGACCGCCGTGTGCAGCGTCATCTTGCCGGTCGCCGCGTCGCGGACATGAAGCCCGGTCTCGGTGGCGATCAGCTGGCGCTTGTCGTCGATGATGGCGATGGCGCTGGCCATCAGGCCAAGGTCATGAACCTGCGTCTCGCCGCCGTCGCGCTGCGCAAGCATCCGGCTGTTGACGATATCGAACCAGAACAGCGTGTCGCTGCCCGGATCATAGCTCGGCCCCTCGCCAAGCTGGCAAACCTGCTGCGAAAGAACGGAGACCGTATAGCTCATGCCGCTCCCCCGAATGCCGCATCCCAGGCTGCGACGGCGGCCTCGGCGCGGGCCTTGACCTGCGCCACCGTCATGCCGGGCTTGAACAGGCTGCTGCCGAGACCGAACACCGAAACGCCGGCGGCCTTGTAGCCGGCGAAATCAGGCTCGGAGACGCCACCGACGGCGCCGACGATCGCATCCTTCGGCAGCACGGCGCGCATGGCGTTGATGCCGGCGGGACCCAGCACGCTGGCCGGGAAGAATTTCAGCGCCGAAGCGCCGAGCCGTATGGCCTGGAAGGCTTCGCTGGGTGTGAAGACGCCGGGCATCGTCACAAGCCCATGCTTGGCGGCCTGCGTCATCACCTCGGCATCGATGTTCGGGCTGACGAGCAAGCGACCGCCGGCCTTGGCCAGATTGTCGACGTCGGCTGCCGTCAGCACCGTGCCGGCGCCGACAAGCGCGCTGTCCGGCAGCGCCTCGACGATCCGGCCGATGGAAACGAACGGCTCCGGCGAATTCAGCGGCACCTCGATTGCCTCGATGCCGGCAGCGTGGATGGCGTGCGCCATGGCGACAGCCTCGTCCGGCGTCAAGCCGCGCAAAATGGCGACGAGCCCGCGCCGCAACTTGGGGAATTCGGCTGTCTTGGTCATGCGCTCGCTCCTGCGATCATTCCATTCTGACGCGCCGCTTCGAACAGGCCGGCGCGCACGGCATCGTCGGCATCGACGGGATTGATGGCAATGCCGGCAAGGCCCAGTGCTGCACCGTAGAGAACGCCGAGCGGACCGGAGGCGACAAGCGTGACCTCGCTTCCCTCGATCCTATAACGCTGCCGCGCCGAAGCGATTTCGGCGCCGATCAGCAGCCCCGACAGGGTGGCAGCGGCATCGGCAGCCCCAAGCCCGTGCAGCAGGCCGCCGGCGCGGATGCCAAACAGCCGGGAAAGGATGTCGCCGCCCTCCGAGAACGCGATCTCGCAGGATTTACGGAACACGGGATCGTCGGCGGCAACGCTCGCCGGCTTTTCGCCGAGCGAATGGCGCAGGATCGAATGTTCGGCAAGCACCGAATAAAGTTCACCGGTCGGCCAAGTGCCGAAACCCGCCACAGTGCCGTCCCTCACCGACACCCATTTGGAATGGGTGCCCGGCATGCAGACGGTGTGCGTCCCGGTGGCCGGCAGTCCAGCGCCCGCAAGCTGCGTTTCCTCGCCGCGCATGACGTCCGGCCGGTCGGCCAGGCGCTGCGCCAGGCCGGGCACGATGCGGATATCCCGGCTCTCGCCCGGGATGCGGGCCGCGCCTTTCAGGATCGCCTTGATGGAAGACGGCACGTCGACATAGGGCGCTTCGATCCAGCCTTGCCGGGACCCGGCCATGCCGCAAATGACCACCGGCAGGTCGCCCGGCGCCTGCAACTGCGCGAGATGGCCTTCCAGTACATTGGAAAAGCCTGCCTTCTGCGCCGTGATCAGGCCATCGTCGCCGCGCCTTTCGGCCAGCGGCGCGCCCGATCGATCGAGCAGCCAGACGCGCAGGCGCGTCGTGCCCCAGTCGACAGCTGCGACCGCAACATTTCCGCTCAATCCAACTCTCCCTGCGACAGCTCGACCAGCCGCTGTTGACCCTATTCTTCAGACAATTGCAAGGATCATGAAAAGGGACCGCGTCCGGGCGCCGCCCACCGTCGCGCCTTCGAAGCCGCAAAAAGAAAGGGGCGCCTGGGCGCCCCTTTCCGTGTCGACTCAAAGCCGGATCAGAACGGCGAATCCGGGAAATAGAAGCTCTCGGCGTTTTCCTTGGTCACCAGCGTGGCGTCCAGGATGTAGGTGCCACTAACCGGAACCTGATCATAGAAATTGGAGGCAGTGAGCTGCATGGCGGTGCCGATCATTGCCGGCGGATAGAGAACGTCCACCGGGATCAGCTTGTCGCCGTCCATGACCTTCTTGACCATGTCCTTCGAGCCGGCGCCGGCGACGACATACTGGATGTCGGTGCGCTTGGCCTGCTCGATGGCCTGCAGCACGCCGACGGCCATGTCGTCGTCCTGGCACCAGACCACGTCGATCTTCGGATATTTGGTCAAATAGTCCTGCATGACCTTGAAGGCGTCGTCGCGGTTCCAGTTGCCGAACTGGCGGTCGAGAATCTTGACGTTCGAGCCTTCGATGCCCTTGTCGAAGCCGTCCTGGCGCTGCTGGTCGATCGGGATCGGCAGGCCACGGATGACGACGACCTGCGCGTCCGGCGTATTTTCCTTGATGTACTTGCCGGCGACTTCGCCAAGCGCCGGATTGTTGCCGGCGATATAGATGTCACGGACGCTGTCGTCATTGGTGCTTGGCGCACGGTCGACCAGCGCGACGAACTTGCCCTTGCCCTTGACTTCCTTGATCGCGTTGACCAGCGGGTCCGGATCGGAAGGAAGGATGACGAGGGCGTCGATGCCCTGCGTCGCCAGGTCCTGCACCGCATTCGCCTGGCTGGCGGCATCCGGCGAGGTCTTGACGATGACATTGAGGCCCGGATGCTCCGCCATGAGCAGCTTGGCCACGCGCTCGGCGTGATAGACGACGCCCGCCGTCCAGCCATGGTCGGCGGCCGGAATGGAAACGCCGATCGTTACTTTCTTGTCCTGAGCGCTTGCCACGCCCATCAGCGCCGCCATCGCGACAGCGGTTAAACCCAATATTGCCTTGCGCATTTAATTCCTCCCAGTGGTTGGGTCTGACTGACGTGAAGCCGGGCGACCCGGAAATTACCGGCCTCTATGATTTTCGCACCAGTGAACGTTGCACCAGCATCGCGATGATGATGATCGCGCCCTGTATGGCGCCGATCAGATATTCGCTGACGAAGTTCGACAGCAGCATGATGTTGCCGACAATCTCCAGAATGAAAGCGCCGCAGATGGTGCCCCATATCCGGCCGACGCCGCCGCGCAGCGCCGTACCGCCGACAACGACGGCTGTAATGGCCTGCAACTCCCACATCAGCCCTGTCGTGGCCGATGTCGAGCCCAACCTTGGTATGTAGAGCAGGCACGCGACCGCGACGCAAAGCCCCTGGATGACATAGGTGATGGTGCGGACGCGGTTGACGGGAATGCCGGAATAGCGGGCAACGTCCTCGTTGGAGCCCACCGCCAGAACGTGTCGCCCGTAGCGCGTGCGGTATAGCACGAAGGCCGCCAGCGCCCCTGTTATGAAAATGGCGATGATGGGGAACGGCACGCCGAAAATCTCGCCGAAATAGACCGGCCGATAGAGCGACTGCACGTCTGGCGAGCGCAGCGTGATCGCCCCGCCCTGCGACAGCCACGTCGTCAGGCCGCGATAGATGCCCATCGTGCCAAGCGTGGCGATGAAGGGTTCTATGCGCCCGACCGTGGTGATCAGCCCGTTGGCGAGACCGCAGGCCGCGCCGATGGCGAGCGCCAGCACCATGGCGGCGACCAGCGTCATCATCGGGTCGGCCAGGGCGCCGCTGTTCATGAACATGATCGTCAGGCTGGCGACAAACGCCACCATGGAGCCGACCGAAAGGTCCAGCCCGCCAGCCGAGATGACGAAGGTTGCGCCGACCGCGATGATGGCGATGAACGCGCTGCGGGTAATGACGTTGAGCAGATTGTCGATGCTGATGAAATTGGGATTGGCGAAGGCGCCAAGGATCAAAAGCAGCGCCAGCGCCACGAACGGCGCGACCGCTCTCAGATCGACGTCTTTCCACGACCGGCGGACCTTCGGACTTGCTGCTGCCGTGTCGGCCATCATTCCTCCCCAGATCGCATGTTCAAGCCGCTTCGCCGGTCTTTACGCCGGTCGCCAGCACCACGATTTCATCTTCGGTCATGTGTTCGCCCGCCACCTCGCCGACGATCCGCCCCCCGCGCATGACGATGATGCGGTCGCAGATACCGATGAGTTCCGGCATTTCGGAGGACACGACGATGGTGGAGCGTCCCTCCTGCGCCAGCTTGGCGATGAATTTGTATATCTGCTCCTTCGTGCCGATGTCGATGCCGCGCGTCGGCTCGTCGATGATGACGATGCCGGGATCGAGCATCATCATCTTGGCCAGCAGGAGCTTTTGCTGGTTGCCGCCGGAAAGCTGCCCGGCCAGCAGATCCTTGCGCCCGGTGCGGATATCGAACTCGCTGATGGCCTGATCCAGCGCCGCGCGCTCGCGCGCCCGATCGACCTGCAGCCCCCGCACGAACTTGCCGAGCGAGGCCAGTGTGAGATTCTCGCGCAGGTCCTTCGCCAGCAGAAGGCCTTTGCCTTTGCGGTCTTCGCTGATGTAGGCGATGCCGGCCTTGAGGCTGGCATGGACATCGGAGAAATGCACCGGCTTGCCGGCCAGTCGCAAGGCGCCGCGCCCCGGCCGCAAACCGACGATGCCCTCCATCAGTTCGGTGCGCCCTGCCCCGACCAGCCCGGCAAAGCCGAGGATCTCGCCCTTCTTGAGCTGGAAGGAGGCGTGCTGCGCGTAGCCGGGGACGGAAAAATCATCGACCTCCAGCACGGTTTCGCGCGCCGCCACCGCTTCGCGGTCGGGATAGAGCTTGGCGACATCGCGCCCGACCATCAGCCGGGCCATATCGACCGGCTCGAGTTCACTGGCGGGCCGCGTCGCCACCAGCTTGCCGTCGCGCAGGACAGTGACCTTGTCGGCGATCTCCTTCACCTCCTGCAGGCGATGGGAAATGTAGAGCACGCCCGTGCCCTTGGCGCGGATATCGGCGATGACCTTCAGCAACGCGTCGGTTTCGACCGGCGTCAGCGATGCCGTCGGCTCGTCGAAGATGACGACGCGGTGGGGAACCAGCAGCACCCTGGCGATCTGCACCAGCTGGCGCTGGGCAATGGAGAGCCTGCCGACGACAACATCGGGAGCGATGTCGCCGCCGAGATCGCGAACCGCCTGCCGCGCACCCTCGTTCATGGCGCGGTCGTCGACGACCAGACCCTTGCGAAGCTCGCGCCCGAGATAGATGTTCTGCGCTACCGTCAAATCAGGCGCGAGCAGGATTTCCTGGTGGACGAGCACGATGCCGCGGCGCTCGGCGTCCACAGGTCCGGAAAAATGCACGGGCTCGCCGTCGATCCGCAGTTCGCCGCGTGTCGGCTGCAGATGCCCCGACAGCACCTTCATCAAGGTCGACTTGCCGGCGCCGTTCTCGCCGATGATGGCGTGGACTTCACCGGCGTTCACGCCAAGCGCAATATCCTTCAGAACCTCCACCGGGCCGAAAGACTTCGACAGGCCGATGGCCTGCAGAACCGGGCTGCCGGAGCTGACCGAAGCGGGCGTCGCGTCAGGGTTCATCCCTTCGCGGTCCACGCAGAAACGGTATGAGCGCACCGGTATGGAATACCGGCTGGTTCATGGTTCATCGTCCGATATCTCCTCCGCACGGACCGTGCAGCGCCGCTTTCGGCGTTCGCTGACACGAAAACTTATGCAAGGCGGAGGCGTTAGCCAAGTCCGTTGAGGGAAATTGGCAATAATTATTTTTGGTCTCGGAAAAAAGCCTGCGCCGATCAGTCCTTGGCGCGCTCGACATAGGAGCCATCCGCGGTCATGACGACGACGCGCGTGCCCACGGTGATGTGCGGCGGCACCGCCGACTTGACGCCGTTGGAAAGCAGCGCCGGCTTGTAGGAAGAAGAGGCTGTCTGCCCCTTGGTGACCGGCTCGGTATCGACCACTTCGAACGTGGCGCGCTGCGGCAGCACCAGTGCGATGCCGACGCCTTCATAGACCGACAGCGAAACCGACATGCCTTCTTGCAGATAGGGCGCCTGGTCGCCGACCACATCGGTGGAAACAGCGATCTGGTCGTAGCTTTCCGGGTTCATGAAGTGGAACCCCTCGCCGTCGCTGTAGAGGAAGGTGTGCTCGCGGTCCTCGACATGGGCGCGCTCGACCTGCTCGGTTGTGCGGTAGCGTTCCGATACCTTCACCCCGTCGGAGATACGGCGCATGTCCAGTTGCGTGACCGGAGTGCCCTTTCCGGGATGGATGTTCTCGGCGAACAGGATCACGTAGAGCTTGCCGTCCTTCTCGACGACGTTGCCTTTGCGGAGGGAACTGGCGATGACTTTCACGGGCTGATTCCTGAAGCGAGCGTTGCGGCTCTCGATTGCAAAACGGTTTGGAAGCGCTCTATCTCATCTTTCACGCAACCGCCAGTCGCCTAAGCAAAGTGATCCATATGACTGAAGCCTCACCCTGGTGGACCCCGCATGTTCATGCCGACCGCCGGCCGCGCCTCCTGCTGCGCAATAGGATCACGGCGGCGACGCGCGAATGGTTCGGCCGCCGCGATTTCGTCGAGGTGGAGGCAGCGGCGTTGCAGATTTCGCCGGGCAACGAGACGCATCTGTCCGCTTTCGCCACCGAAGCGATCCTGCCGGACGGCGAGCGGAAGCCGCTCTATCTGCACACCTCACCGGAATTCGCCTGCAAGAAGCTGATCGCGGCGGGCGAACAGCGGATTTTCTCCTTCGGCGCCGTCTATCGCAACCGCGAGCGGGGTCCGCTGCATCATCCCGAATTCCGGATGCTGGAATGGTACAGGGTCGGTGAAACATACGACCGGCTGATGGACGATTGCGCCGCGCTGCTTACGCTGGCGGCGGAGAAAGCCGGCGCGAGGCGCTTCACTTTTCGAGACGGCGAGGCCGACCCGTTTGCCGAGCCGGAGCGCCTGACGGTGGCGGATGCCTTCCTCCGTTATGCCGATATCGACCTGCTCGCCACTGTCGCAGCGGACGGAACGACCGACCGCGACGCTCTCCACGCCGCGCTTGTCGAGACCGGCCTGCGCACCGCACCCGACGACAGTTGGACCGACCTGTTCAGCCGCGTGATGGTTGAAAAGATCGAGCCGGTTCTGGGCGCCGGCCGCGCCACCATCCTCTACGAATATCCGGTTTCTGAAGCGGCGCTCGCCCGCCCCAGCCCGCGCGATCCGCGCGTGGCCGAACGCTTCGAACTTTACTGCTGCGGCGTGGAACTGGCGAACGCCTTCGGCGAACTGACCGACCCGGTCGAGCAGCGGCGGCGCTTCGAGGCCGACATGGAGGAGAAGCAGCGCATTTACGGCGAGCGCTATCCGATCGACGAGGATTTCCTGCGGGCTCTGGCCATCATGCCGGAAACCAGCGGCGTCGCGCTTGGCTTCGACCGGCTTGTCATGCTCGCTGCCGGCGCGCAGAAACTGGACGATATTTTGTGGACGCCCGTGGCTTAGTGCGCCCTTCCAGTGTCGAGGCACTTTCCAGTCGCTGAACCGGTCTCCGGTTCAGTCGCATAGTCTTGCGTACCGGAACCATATAGGCCCTTCTCGTCCTGCACCCGCCAGACCGCGTCGGCCTCCTCGGGCGCGGGCGTATGCGTCGCGCCAGTATGCTCCCACCGGCTCCGCCGAGGCCGCTTCAACCACTGGGGCGACAATTCGTTCAACAGTTTTCCGAACATCGTTCGTTCTCGTTCTTTATGCGTCAAGTTGACGGTTCAGCCAGACTATCGCCTCGCCCACATTCGCCAGCGTATAAGACGCCTCTGTCGCCCCGTTGGGCTTGATCCGTATCGACATGCCGCCGGCTTCATTTATCGCGGTGAAGCCGTTTTCGTCGGCGGTGTCGTCACCGAGGAAGACCGCACGCCGGCCTTGGAAATCTGGCGTTTCCATGAAGCGGCGGATGGCCGCGCTCTTGGCGGCCTCGAGCGGCATCAGTTCGACGCCGGCATTGCCGGGTAGCACGCGATAGCCTGCGGGAAGACGGGCGAGCGCCTGCTCGACCATTTCGGTCGCCCGCGCCAGCAGATGCGGAGCGGCGCGTGTATGGATTGCCAGGATCGGCCCTTTGCGCTCGACATAGACCTTGTCCCTGGAAAGCTCGCTTTCGATCTCGTCGGCGAGCGCGGTCATGTCGGCCGGCGTGCCGGCCGCCTCGACCGGGCCATTCGCCTCCATCCGGTGCTCGAGCCCGTAGAGGCCCGCGGCGCGCAGCCGCAAAGGCTCGAACAAGGTATCGGCCGCGGCGATGGAACGACCGGTGATGAAGGCCAGCGCGCCGTCGAGCTTGCGTTCAAGCGCCACCAGCAGATCGCGCAGTTCGGCACTGACCACCACGGCATCAGGATGATCGGCATGTTCCAGCAGGGTGCCGTCTATATCGAGGAACAGCGCCCACTTTTCGTCGGTCACATCCGGCGCGGTTTTGCGAAACATATCATTCATAAGGCAGCGACTCCCTTGCGGTCGAAAATGCGCACGACATTGCCTTCGACGGGCGGGTCATAGTCGGACGCGTCATCGGGGACGGCGCGCTTGCGCAGCCGTGCCGCGTCGAGCAGCATCGAACCGGCCCAGCGATAGACATTGTTGTCGCGCACGATTTCTCGCATGCGCCGCATGCGGTTGGACTGTTCCTGTTCAGACATGGTCAACGCCTGCAGCAGGGAATCGCTGGTTGAGGCGGCATCGTAGGGATTGACGATCAGCGCTTCCAGAAGCTCCTTCGAAGCGCCGGCGAACGTCGACAGCAGGAGCACGCCTTGCTCGTCGTCGCGCGCCGCGACAAACTCCTTCGCCACCAGATTCATGCCGTCGTGGAGGCTGGTGACGAGGCAGACGTCGGCTGCGCGGTAGATTTCATAGACCTGACGCTGGGTATGATGCTCCGCCACCATCAGCACAGGCTTATAACCGTCGCGGCCGAAGCGCCGATTCAGCTCATCCGCGTAGCTGTGGCATTCCTCGTAGAGTTGCCGGTAGGCCGGAAGCGCCCCCCGGCTTGGCGCGGCGATCTGCAGGAACGTCACCCGTCCGATCCACTCCGGATGATTTATGAACAACTCTTCGATGGCCTGGAACCTGTCGACGATGCCCTTGGTGTAATCCAGCCGCTCGACGCCGACGCAGAGCTTCACCTCGTCGGACAGACCATGTTTACGGCGTATCTTGGACCGACATTCGGCCACGCCGGGCATCGTCTCGAGCAGGGCAGACGGCCACTCGATCGAAATCGGGTAAGCGTGAACAAGGCTGGTCTCGCCGCCGTAGGAAATGGATGAATCCTCGCGCTCGATCCGGGTTTCCAGAAACCGGTCGACGCTTTCGATGAAATTGTTGCAGTGAAACTGCGTGTGGAACCCGATGATGGAGCTGCCGAGCAGCCCGTCGAGGATCTTCTCTCGCCACGGGCAGATGCTGAACACTTCGGAATTCGGCCACGGAATGTGCCAGAACGTGATGATGATCGCGCCTGGCAGGCGTTCGCGGATCATGCGCGGCAGAAGTGCGAAATGATAGTCCTGCACCAGCACGATTGGCCGGTCGTTGGTCGCTTCCGCCACCACGGTGTCGGCGAACTTGCGGTTGACGGCCTCGTAGGTCTCCCAGTCGGAAGCCCGAAACGCGGGCCGGGTGAACGCGATATGGCAGAGCGGCCACAGCCCTTCATTGGCGAAGCCGAGATAGTAGCCTTGATGCTCCTCATCGCTCAACCAGACACGCCGCAGCGTGTAGGAAGGATCGTCGGGGGGAACGGCAACGCGATCATTTTCGTCCACGGTCTGGCGGTCTGCCGATCCGCCGCCATAGGCGATCCAGGTGCCGCCGCAGGCTCGCGTGATCGGCTCCAGCGCCGAGACCAGCCCGCTCGCCGGAACGACAAGCTCCACCTCGTCATTGTCGTCCAGATTGTGGATGTACGGTTCACGGTTGGAGACGACGATGACCTGCGCGCCCGGCATTTCGTCCGTGAGGATTTTCTTCAGCGTTCCCGACGTCCAGTTGACCATGCTGGCATTGGCGGATTGTCCGTTCTTCTCGAATTCCCGCAACAGTTTCCGGGCGGTTTCCGAAAGATCGGTGGGCGGGCTCACAGGCGCATGTTTTCGCGACCGCATGAGGGAGACCGCAACCGCAACAACTGAAAGGATCAGGCTTGCCAGGATCAGGAGCCAAATGGCGGGAAGGGAATTCAGGACGTCCAAGCTGCCGCTTGTCATGGAAGAAAAATGCTCCTCAGCCGTCAAAGCGGCTGTTCACCTCGTTTTTTTCTCGAAATCGGGCGCGGAATTCATCCGGTCCGGATTTGTGCAACGCACAAGCGTGGGATCGGTTCCGGCTTTTTTAGCTGAGCACGCTCAAGGGCGCCAAGCCTTCATGTTCGTCGGCCAGATAGGCGACGACCCTGTCGCCAATCCGCTGGAAGGTAATATCCACCGTCACCGTTCCCACCTGAAGATGCCGTATTGTCAGCTTGTCGATGCCGATCGGAAGGCCGGGGCGCCTGACGCTGATCTCGCCTTTCCAGCCGTCTATCTCCAGGCCGAGGCAACCCTGCAACAGCATGAAGGCGGCGCCCGCCGACCATGCCTGCGGCAGGCAGGCGACCGGATAGGCGATCGGCGCCTCGCCGGGCGAACGGGTGAAACCGCAGAACAGCTCGGGCAGGCGCATGTTGAAATGGACCGCCGCCTCGAACATCGCGCTGGTCAGGCGCACGACATGGTCGTGCGCTCCATAGCGCGCAAGGCCGGCGGTGCAGATGGAAGTGTCATGCGGCCAGATCGAGCCGTTGTGATAGGACATCGGATTGAAGAAAATGGCATCGTCCGCGAGCGTCCGGATACCCCAGCCGGACTGGAACGACGCCGACAGCAACTGATCGGCCACCAGCTTCGCGCGTTCCGGCGCGGCGAGCCCGACATAGAGAAGATGGCCGGCATTCGAGGTGCGCACGTCGCACGGCTTGTCCTCGCCGTCTATGGCAAGGGCGTAAGTGCCAAGCTCCTCGCGCCAGAACCTGTCTTCGACGCGCTGCCGCATGGCTTCGGCCAAACGCTCCCAGTGCCTGGCGCGCTCGTCATCGCCGCGCCGCTTCGCCAGCTTCGCCAGCCCGCTGAAAGCCGCGAACACATAGCCCTGAACCTCGACCAGGGCGATCGGCCCCTTGGGGATGCGCCCGTCGGCATGAAAGACGGAATCGGAACTGTCCTTCCAGCCCTGATTGGAGAGACCTGAATCCGCCGCCCGCTGGTAGGTCACGAATCCCGTGGCCCGGCTGGTCTCCTCGATCCACTGCGCCGCCGCGCAAAGCGAACCCCACAACCCGTCTATGAAAGCCATGTCTCCGGTGCGGTCGGCATAGGCGCAGGCGAGATGGATATAGAGTGGCGTCGTGTCAACGCCGCCGTAATAGCGGCCGAAGGGAAGCTCGGCCAAAGCCACCATTTCGCCCTTGCGCGTCTCATGCATGATCTTGCCAGGCTCGGCGTCGCTGAACGGGGAAGTCTCGGTCGCCTGGTGCTGCGCCAGGAATGAGAGCACGCCGCGCGCCAGACCGGGATTCAGCCACAGCATCTGCAGGGCCGAAATGACGCCGTCGCGGCCGAACGCCGTGGAGAACCACGGTATCCCGGCATAGGGATAGGGCCCCGTCTCCAGTTCGGTGGTCAACAGCGCCACGTCGGCCCGCGCCCGTTCGATCCAGTCGTTGAACACCCGGCCGGAACTGTGCAGCGTCGCGCCGTGCCGGCGCTTTGCCCGCATGGCGAAGCGCGCGCGGGCATTGGCCGCGCGAAAGCGTTCGCGGTCCGGCCGGTCGGCGACTTCCGCCCCCACTTCGATGTAGAGCGTCCGGCTGCTGCGCTTGGTTATGGCGATATGGAAATCGGCGCGGTCGGACAGCATCTCGTCCGGCGCCTGCGAGAAGGAAAGCACCGAGGTCCGCACCAGCTCGTCCAACCCCTGATAGCGCAGGACGGCCGAATGGTCGTCCGTCTCGACTGCCCGGACGACGCCGCGCTTGGCACGCGTCGAGCCGCGCACCTCGAACATGTCGCGGAAATCGGCGGCGAACTGGAGCGACACCAGCACCGTCGAATGTACCTGACTGTAATTGGACAACGTGATGCGCTCATAGAGCCTGTCCTCCCACAACAGCCGCACCCGTTCGATGTGGATCGCCCCTTGCGGGATATCGCGGCCGCCTAGGCTCTTGATCGGCAGGTTCGTCAGATTGGCGGTGAACAGCACATTGTCCCGGCTGAGCGACGCGCCGAGCAATGAAGTGGCGCGCCCGCCGATGCTCAATCGGTACTCGGACAGCACGCGCGTATCGTCGCGGAAGAAACCGTCGCCGGCGCCGCGGATATCGCCATAGGCGTCGGCGACCGCGAAACAGTCGCCATGCTTGAGCGCAAAGAGGCGATGCGGTTCGCGCGGCGCCGTATCGTCGAGCGACGCCAGCGCGACCGCCGGATCGAGTGTGCGCTCATCGAGGGGGACAATGTTCAACGGTGTCTCCTTGTGATGGCAAGGGCCGGCTAGGAAGCCTGAACCTCGGGGGTTCCACCCAGCATCCGGGCGTAGGCGGCGAGATAGTCTCGAGCCATGCGTTGCGCCGAGAACCGCGCTTCGAAAGTCGAGCGAACCGCCCGCCGGTCAAGTTGCAGCATGTCGGGCACCCGCGCGACCGCCTCATCGACACTGTCGACGACGAAACCGGTCACACCGTTGTCAATGACTTCCGGAACCGCCCCACAATTCCAACCGATCACCGGCGTGCCGAAGGCCATGGCTTCGATCACCACCAGCCCGAACGGTTCGGGCCAGTCGATGGGAAACAGCAAACCGGCTGCATTGCCAAGGAACACCGCCTTTTCGCCTTCCGCGATCTCCCCGACATATTCGACGTTTTCACCGTCGAGCAGCGGTTCGACCACCTCGTGAAAATAAGCCTTGTCCGCATCGCCGATCTTCGCGGCGAGCTTGAGCTTCAGCCCGGTTCGCCTGGCGATCTCGATGGCGCGGTCGGGGCGCTTGTCACGCGAGAACCGTCCGAGGAAGGCCAGATAACCGCCCTGCCCCGGCTGGCTGAATTCCGGCTGGTACAAGCCGGCAGGCAAACCATGGTGGACCGTGCCAACCCAGTTGGCGTCGGGCAGCCGCGCCTTCTGGCTTCGCGAAATCGAGATCATCGGGAAGCGCGGAAAGCGCGCATAGGCTGAAGCGAGGTCGGCATAGTCGAGCCGTCCGTGCGGCGTCGTGACGGTCTTGCCGGCCATCTGCTCGAAGAACGGGAAATGCAGGAAATGGCTGAGATGGAAATGGACGACATCGAAATCGGCGGCCCGCTGCCGCACCTCGTCGAGCATCGAAAGATGCGCCGCTATCTCCGACTTCAGCGGCTGCGGGTCGAGCCGCAGGGCGCGCTCACGGCACGCCACCAGCTTGGCCGATGTCTCGGTGTCGCCGCTGGCAAACAGCGTCACGTCATGGCCGAGGTCGACAAGGGCTTCGGTCAGATAGGAAACGATGCGTTCGGTGCCGCCATACATCCGCGGCGGTACGGATTCGTAGAGCGGCGCGACATGCGCGATTTTCATTGTATCCCTCATATTGGCTTATGAGGGCGAAAATGCGTGGGGCGCGGTATCGTTCCGACCGAACCGGAGCGGCAGTTTCCATTCGAGACCCGAAACCCCTACAAAGTGTAGCGGATCGCCTGGCTCGCCGCCTTCAGCACCGGCAGGAAGCGCTCCACCATTTCGGTTGCTTCGAAACGCGCCGCCTGGGTGCCGACATTGATGGCGATCCGCACGGATCCATTCTCCTGCTGGACCGGGACAGCGATGGAGCGCAGGCCGATTTCCAGCTCCTCGTTGATGGCCGCGTAGCCCTGTTCGTGAACCTCGCGCAGCGCCGCCAGCAATTCTTGCTTGCCGGTGATGGTGAAACGCGTTCGGGCATCGAGATGAACCCGTTCGAGATAAGCTTCGATGTCGGCCTGCGGCTGGTAGGCGAGAATGGCGCGGCCGAGCGAGGTGCAGTAGGCAGGCAGCCGCGTTCCGACGCCGAGCCCTACCGACATGATACGCCGGGTCGCGGAACGGGCGATATAGATGATCTCATCGCCGTCCAGCATCGCCGCCGAACTCGATTCCCCCGTTTCCTCCGATATCTTTTCCAAAAAGGGTTGCAGCCGCGCGGGCATCGGGGCCGAAGCGAGATAGGCATAGCCCAGTCGCAGGATGCGGGGCGTCAGGCTGAAGAAGCGGCCGTCAAACTCGGCGTAGCCAAGCTTGACCAGCGTGCGCAGGTAGCGCCGCGCGCCTGCCCGCGTCGTCCCGGTGAGCTTGGCAACATCCGTCAGCGTCAGCCGCGAACGGTCGGCGTCGAAGGCCTCGATCACCGCCAGTCCCTTTTCAAGACTGCCGACGAAATCCCGATCCTCTCCCGCCCGTTCCGGCGATGCAGGAATTTGACTGCTCATTCGGCACGCTCCAAGCCGCCAAGCCCCACTCCGGCGCTTGACTCGACAGGTCACCATAGTACAACATGTTCGTATTGGCTATCAATGTTCACAATACGAACATTTCGGCAGCCGAAATGGGGAAGAACGAACAATCCAGTTGCCGCTCTTGTGGCAGCCTGTGGGAGGTAACGACAATGAATGTAAGGAAGCTGCTCGGCGCCGCGCTCGGCGCGCTGCTACTGGGATCCGGCGCTGCCGCTGCCGATACCGTGAAGGTCGGCATCATCGGCCCGTTTTCGGGTCCGTTCGCCCTACAGGGCAAGAATTTCCAGGCCGGCGTCGAGGCTTACATGGCCCTCAACGGCAAGACGGTGAAGGGCAACGATGTCGAGGTGATCTACCGCGACCTGCCGGCCGCCAACCCCGCACAGGCCCGCGCCCTGGCGCAGGAACTGGTCGTCAAGGACAAGGTCCAGTATCTCGGCGGCGTCTATTTCACGCCGGACGCCATGGCCATCACGCCGCTGCTCGAGCAGGCGAACACGCCGCTCGTCATCTTCAACGCCGCCACTTCGGCCATCATGAAGACCTCGCCGCTGGTGGTGCGCACCTCCTTCACCACGGCGCAGACCACGACGCCGCTTGGGAAGGTCGTCATCGACAACGGCGTGAAGAAGGTCATCTCCGTCGTCAGCGACTACGGTCCGGGCATCGACGCCGAGGGCGCCTTCAAGAAGGCCTTCGAGGCAGCCGGCGGCCAGGTCGTCGATGCGATCCGCATGCCGATGAACACCAATGATTTCAGCCCGATCATGCAGCGCGTCAAGGATTCCGGCGCCGAGGCGGTGTTCGCTTTCCTGCCCTCCGGACCGACGACGCTGGGTTTCGTCAAGGCCTTCAACGAGACCGGCCTGAAGAAAGCCGGCACCAAATTGTTCGCGCCTGGCGACCTGACGCAGGAATCGGACCTTCCGGCGCTGGGCGACGCGGCGGCCGGCATGTTGACGACCTTCCATTACGCGGTCTCGCACGACTCGCCTGAGAACAAGACCTTCGTCGAAGCCGCGAGCAAAGCCATCGGCAATCCGGCCGAGCTTTCCTTCCCATCGGTTGGCGCCTTCGACGGCATGCATGTCATCTACAAGATGATCGAGGCGACCGAAGGCAAGCAGGACGCGGCGAAAGCCGTCGATGCGGTCAAGGGCCTGTCATGGACGAGCCCGCGCGGCCCGGTCTCCATCGATGCCGACACCCGTCATATCACCGAAAACATCTACCTGCGCGAAGTGACCAAGCAGGCCGACGGTACCTACATCAACAAGGAAATACAGACCTTCGAGAACCAGAAGGATCCGGGGCTGGCTGCCAAGTAGCCGGTAACGGACGGAGTATGCGGTCGGGGGGCCGCATACTCCAACCCAGGGATTTCACCTAGTCATGCAGACGATCCTCAGTGTCGCGACCGATGCCTTTGCCTACGGCATGGTGCTGTTCATCATCTCGATCGGCCTGTCGATGACGATGGGGCTGATGCGGGTGGTGAACCTCGCCCACGGCGCCTTCGCCATGATCGGCGGTTACATCGCCTCCTATGTGGCGCGTGACCTTGGCTGGGGCTATGCGCCTGCGATCGTGCTGGCCGTTGCCGGCACCATCCTGCTCTGTGCCCCGCTGGAGCGGTTCCTGTACCGCCGCATCTATGGAAAACCCGAGCTTCTGCAGGTCCTCCTGACCATCGGCATCACCTTCTGCGTCATCGGCATCACCAACTACTTCTTCGGTCCGACGCTGAAGACCATCCCGCTGCCCTCGGTGCTGGCGCAGCCCGTGGATATCGGTTTCCGCACGCTGGCCGGGCACCGCATCTTCGTCATCGCCTGCGGCATCGCGGTGGCAGCGGCGCTGTGGTTCCTCATCGAGCGCACCGCCTTCGGCATCAAGCTGCGCGCCACGGTCGACAACGCCGCCATGACCGATGCACTCGGCGTCCGCACGCCGACCATCTACGCGGTCGCCTTCTCCATAGCCGTCGGCCTCGCAGCTTTCGGCGGCGTGATCGGCGCTGAATTCCTGCCGGTCGAGCCTTACTACGCGCTGCGCTACATGGTGCTGTTCCTGGTCGTCGTGACGGTGGGCGGCGCCGGCTCCATCCTTGGTACGGTCGTCGCCTGTCTGGCTCTCGGCGCCATCGACACGGTCGGCCGCTACCTGATGCCGGAGTTCGGCAATTTCTTCTTCTACGCGGCGGTGATCGCCATCGTCAGTGCATTTCCGCGCGGCTTCTTCGGGAGGGCGCAATGACACAATCCGCCCCCCTGCCCGCCACCGTTGCCGCCTCGTTCGGCAAACGCCATCCCTTGCGCGATCTTGCAGGCTTCGCCGCCATTATTCTCGCCGGCGCGGCGGGCTATTTCCTGTTTCCCGACAATCTCGCTTTGCTGACCCGCATCATCGCGGTCGCGCTGCTGGTGCTGTCGCTCGATCTCGTCACCGGCTATTGCGGCGTCGCATCGCTCGGCCAGGCGACCATGTTCGGCGCCGGCGCCTATGCGGCGGGCTTCGCCTGCGTTCATGGCGGCGTCACCGAACCGCTGACGCTGGTGCTGGTCGGGGCTATCGCCGGGGCCGCGGCCGGTCTGGTGATGGGCGCGATCATGCTGCGCGCCCATGGACTGGCGCAGCTGGTGCTCTCCATCGCCATCGTCCAGCTCGGCCACGAGGCGGCCAATAAATTCTCGAGCTATACCGGCGGCAGCGACGGTCTCGCCGGCCTCTCGGTCAGCCCCCTGTTCGGGGTCTTCGAATTCGACCTGTGGGGACGCACCGCCTATCTGTTCGGGCTGGTGCTGCTTGTCGTCGTCTTCGCGCTGCTTCGCTTTGTCGTCTCCTCGCCTTTCGGCGTGCTGTGCCGAGGCATCCGCCAGGACCCGGTGCGGGTGAAGGCCATGGGCGCATCGGTCTTTCCGGTCATGTTGAAGATGTTCGTCATCTCCGGAGCCGTGGCCGGCGTCGGCGGCGCGCTCGCGGCCATCTCCACGCAGGTTGTCGGGCTGGACAGCATCAGTTTCGAACTATCCGCCAACGCGCTTGTCATGCTCGTGCTGGGCGGGCTCGGCTCGCTTTACGGCGCGCTCATCGGAGCGGTCATCTTCATGGGCTTCGAACACACCGTCTCGGCCTACAACCCGTTCCACTGGCTGACCATGGTGGGGGCCTTGCTCGTCGCCGTCGTGCTGGTGGCGCCGGGCGGGCTCGCCAGCCTTCTGGACAAGGTGCCCGGCCTCGGTCGCCGCGAGGGAGGCAAGCCATGAGCGATCTCTTTCGCGTCGAGGGCCTCGTCAAATCCTTCGGTGGCCTTGCCGTCAGCAACAACATCACGCTTGCCATGAAGCCCGGCGAGCGGCTGGCCCTGATCGGACCGAACGGCGCCGGCAAGACGACCTTCGTCAATCTGGTGACCGGACTGCTCAAGCCGGATGCCGGCCGTGTTCATCTGGGCAGCGAAGACGTTACCCAGCTTGGCTCGGTCCGGCGCGTCCGCAAGGGGCTGGTGCGGACCTTTCAGGTGACGCGCCTGTTCCAGGAGATGACCCCGGAAGAGCATGTCACGCTCGCCATCCTGCAGCGCGAGGGAAAGGCCACCGCAATCCTGGCGCGCTTCCTCGGCAACCCGACCGTGTCCGACGAAGTCGAGGATGTGCTGACCGTACTCGGACTGAGCGAAGTGGCCCGCCGCCCCGTCAGCGAAATCGCCTACGGCCAGCAGCGGCTGCTCGAAATCGCCATTGCGCTGGCGCTTAAACCCAATGTGCTTCTGCTCGACGAGCCCGCCGCCGGCGTGCCTTCAGCCGACACGCCGCGCATCGAACAGGCGCTGGCGCGCCTGCCGGAAGATCTCTCCGTGCTGATGATCGAGCACGACATGGATTTGGTCTTCCGCTTCGCCCGCCGCGTCGTCGTGCTGGCGGCCGGCGAGATCATTTTCGAAGGCCTGCCTTCGGCCGTCGCCGCCGACGCCAGGGTGCGCGAAGCCTATCTGGGGAGCTATGCCGATGCCCGCCGCGTCGCTTGAGGTGAAGGGGCTGAGCGCCGGCTACGGGCCGACGGTCGTTCTGGAGGACGTGTCCTTCGCCGTGCCATCGGGTTCGCGCATGGCGGTGCTGGGTCGCAACGGCATGGGCAAGACGACGCTGCTGGCAAGCCTCATGGGCATGAACCGGCGCTATGGCGGCGCCATCCTGCTCGAAGGCGACGACGTCGCTGCATTGCGCAGTTCCGAACGCGCGCGGCGCGGTCTCGGGCTGGTGCCGCAGACGCGCGACATTTTCAGGTCGCTGACCGTCGAGGAGAACCTCCTCGTCGGCATCAAGGACAGGCCGCGCAGCGCTATCGCCGAAGCCTACAAAATGTTTCCGAGGCTCAGGGAGCGCCGCCGCAATCTCGGCTGGCAGCTTTCAGGCGGCGAACAGCAGATGCTGTCGGTCGCCCGCACCATTCTCGGCCGTCCCTCGGTCCTACTGCTCGACGAGCCGCTGGAAGGGCTGGCGCCGGTGATCTGCGAGGAGCTGATGGCGGCATTCACGCAGCTGGCCGCCGGCGGCGAGATGACGATCCTGCTGGTCGAGCAGCGGCTGGAAAGCGCGCTGGAGTTTGCGCAGACCGTTCTCATTCTCGAGCGCGGAACCATCGCCTGGCAAGGCAGGGCCGAAACATTGCGCGCCGATCCCACGCTGGTCGAGCGCTATATCGGCGTAGGTGAGCTGCATTGATGGCCAAAACGCAATTCATACGCGCCAACGGCATCGTGCTCCACACCCGCCTCATCGGCGCGGCTGACGGACCGGCACTGGTCTTCTCCAACTCGCTGGGCAGCGATTTCCGCATCTGGGCAGAGGTGGCTGCCCGGCTCGCCGGCCGCTACCGCATCCTGCTCTACGACAAGCGCGGCCATGGCCTGTCGGACGCACCGCCTGGGCCTTACACGATCGACGACCATGCCGACGACTTGCTGGCGCTGCTCGACCATTTCGGCATCGCCAGCGCCGCGATCGTTGGCCTCTCCGTTGGCGGCATGGTCGCGCAGCGTCTTGCCGTGCGCGCGCCGGAACGCGTCGCGGCAATGGTTCTCTGCGGCACCGCCGCCCGCATCGGCACGCCGGAAAGCTGGGCCAATCGGATCGGCGCGGTCGAACGCGGCGGCATCGCCTCCGTGGCGGAGTCCATTCTCGAACTCTGGTTCACGGCGGACTTCCGCCAGCGCCGCGCCAACGAGTTCGCCGGCTGGCGCAACATGCTGGTGCGGATGCCGGCGGACGGCTATGTCGCAACCTGCGCCACGGTGCGCGACACGGATTTGCGGGCCGACGCCGCCAGGATCGCTACGCCTGTCCTGTGCGTGGCGGGCGATCAGGACGGCTCGACGCCGCCGGACCTCGTGCGGGCCACGTCCAGGCTCATCCCCGGCTCGCGCTTCGCCCTCATCAAGGACGCCGGCCACATCCCCTGCGTGGAGCAGCCGGAAGTCCTGGCGAACCTTGTCCGGGAACATCTCGAAGGATCGTCGCATGGCTGAAGAGAGCGACCGCTACCGGACCGGCATGAAGGTTCGCCGCAAGGTGCTGGGCGACGCCCATGTCGATCGCGCCAGCGCCGCCATCGGCGACCTCGACCGCGATTTCCAGACCTTCATCACCGAAGGCGCCTGGGGCTCGGTGTGGTCACGGCCGCATTTCTCCGCCCGCGAACGGTCCATCGTCACCCTCGCTCTGCTGGCGGCGCTCGGTCAGGATGAGGAACTCGCCATGCATATCCGCGCCACCCGCAACACCGGCGCGACGATGGAGGATGTGCGTGAGCTTTTGATGCATGTGGCCGTCTACGCCGGCGTTCCGGCGGCCAACCACGCCTTCAAGATCGCCAAGAAAACCTATGCGGACATGCAGTCCGCACCGAAGGAATGAGAGGCGGGGTACACCCGTCCGAACAAGGAAACGATATGTCCGACCAACCGACCTTTACGCCGCGCGACAGGAGCTGGCACCCGCCGGCGCTGACGCCGCAGTACAAATCCTCGGTGCTGCGTTCCCCGAACCAGCGGCTGCTGTCGCTCGACACGACATTGTCCGAAATGACCGGCCCCCGCTTCGGCCACGACCTGATCGGCCCGCTCGATAACGACCTGATCCGCAATTACGCTCAAACCGGCGATGCGATCGGGCAGCGTATCATTGTCTATGGCCGCGTGCTGGACGAGGACGCACGCCCCGTCCCCAACGTGCTGCTGGAGTTCTGGCAAGCCAATGCCGGCGGACGCTACCGGCACCGCAACGAAGGCTATGTCGCCGCGCTCGACCCCAATTTCGGCGGCTGCGGCCGCACCGTCACCGGCGCCGACGGCGGCTACCGCTTCCGCACCATCAAGCCCGGCGCCTATCCCTGGCCCAACGGCCCCAACGACTGGCGCCCGGCCCACATCCATTTCTCGGTGTTCGGATATGCCTTCGCGCAACGGCTGGTCACCCAGATGTACTTCGAGGGCGACCCGATGATCTGGCAATGCCCGATCGTCTCGGCCATCCCCGACCGCGCCGCCATCGAACAGCTCGTCGCCGCGCTCGACCGCGACAACACGCTGCCGATGGATGCGCTGGCCTACCGCTTTGACATCGTGCTGCGCGGTCGCCACTCGACCCTGTTCGAGAATCGTCTGGAGGGCAACTGATGACAAGGCCCAATACGCTGGAGGAAACGCCGTCGCAGACCGCCGGGCCATACGTGCATATCGGCCTGACGCCCAACTGGTGCGACATCGAAGGCGTATACCCCGAGGACCTTGGCCGCACCATGGTCGACGCCGAAACGGCCGGCGAGCGCATCATTGTCAGCGGGCGCATCTTCGACGGCAGCGGCGTGCCGTTGAAGGATGCGCTGATCGAGATCTGGCAGGCCGACGCGAACGGCCTGTACAACAGCCCGCTGGAAAAGCGCGGTGAGGCCGATCCGCATTTCACCGGCTGGGGACGGCAGGCGACAGACGGCACGACCGGCGAATACCGCTTCGAGACGATCAAGCCCGGCCGCGTTCCCTGTCGGGATGGCCGCCTGATGGCGCCCCACATCTCCTTCTGGATCGTCGCGCGCGGCATCAATCTCGGCCTCCATACCCGGATGTATTTCGCCGACGAGGACGCCGCCAATGGCGAATGCCCGGTGCTCTCGGGCATCGGGTCGAAGGCGCGCGCCGCGACGCTCATCGCCTCGCGCGGCGAGGTAGACGGCGCCGCCACCTACACGTTCGACATTCACCTGCAGGGCGACGGGGAAACGATCTTCTTCGACGTCTGACCACAACAAGAGAGAACCGAAAGCAGACCATGGCCAAGTTCCAGAGCCTCCGCGAGGCCGTTGCCGAAAACCTCCGCGACGGCGATACCGTTGCCTTCGAGGGGTTCACCCATCTCATTCCGCACGCGGCGGCGCATGAGGCGATCCGCCAGGGCCGCAAGGATTTGACGCTGATCCGCATGACGCCGGACATCATCTACGACCAGATGATCGGCATGGGCCTGGCCAAAAAGGTGGTGTTTTCCTTCGCCGGCAACCCGGGCGTCGGCCTGCTGCGGCGGATGCGCGACGCCATCGAAAACAGCTGGCCGCGGTCCATCGAGATCCTGGAGCACAGCCATTCCGCCATGGCCAATGCCTATGCGGCCGGCGCCGCCGGCCTGCCCTGCGCCATTTTCCGGGGCTATGTCGGCTCGGACCTGCCCAAGGTGAACCCAGACATCAAAAGCATCATCTGCCCGTTCACCGGCGAGAAGTTGGCGGCCATCCCGGCGCATCGGCCCGATGTCGCCTTCATCCATGCCCAGAAGGCGAGCCGGCGCGGCGACATCCTGATCGAGGGCATCGTCGGCGTGCAGAAGGAAGTGGTGCTGGCGGCCAGGCGCGCGGTGGTGACCGTCGAGGAAATCGTCGATGATTTCAACGATCTGCACCCCAATCTTTGCGTGCTGCCGCATTGGGCGGTGACGTCCGTCGTCCATGTGCAGGGCGGCGCGCATCCCTCCTACACGCACGGCTACTATGCCCGCGACAACGCCGCCTATCTCGACTGGGACAAGGTCTCCGCCGACCGGGCGCTGTTCACCGAATGGATGCAGAAAAACGTGCTCGATGTCGGGCCGGAAGTGTTCGCAGCGCGCGTGGAAGGACTTTAAGCCATGACCGTTTCCGATTTCACGCCCAACGAGATGATGACGATCGCCGCCTCGCGCGCGCTGTCCAACGACGATGTCTGCTTCGTCGGCATCGGCGCGCCGTCGGCCGCCTGCAACGTCGCGCGTCTCACTCACGCGCCGGACATCACGCTGATCTATGAAAGCGGCACCATCGGCACCGCCCCGGAGGTGCTGCCACTCTCCATCGGCGACGGCGAACTGTGCGAGACGGCATTGACCACGGTTCCGGTGCCGGAGATGTTCCGCTACTGGCTGCAGGGCGGGCGCATATCGATCGGTTTCCTCGGCGCGGCCCAGCTCGACCGCTTCGGTAATCTCAACACCACCGTCATCGGCGACTACCAAAAGCCGAAGGTGCGGCTGCCCGGCGGCGGCGGCGCCCCCGAGATCGCCACCTCCTGCGGCGAAATCTTCCTCACCATGAAGCAGGCTCCACGCGGCTTCGTGGACAAGCTCGACTTCTACACATCCTTCGGCCACGGCGATGGCGGCGACCACCGGCAGCGGCTCGGTCTCACCACCAAGGGACCGACCCTGCTCATCACCGATCTTGCCGTCTGGAAACCGGACCCGGAAACGAAGGAGTTCACCGTGGTCTCCATGCATCGCGGCGTCACCCGCCAGATGGTGCAGGAGACCTGCGGCTGGCCGGTCCGCTTCTCCGACAAGGTGGATGAAACCCCTGCCCCGACCGAGCTTGAACTGACCACCCTGCGCGACCTGCAACGGCGCACCGAACTCGCCCACGGCAGCAAGAAGGGAAATTGAATTGAACGAGGCTTTCATCTGCGGCTTCGTCCGCACGCCCATCGGCCGCTATGGCGGCGCGCTCTCCTCCGTCAGGCCCGACGATCTCGCGGCGGTCCCGCTGAAAGCGCTTGCCGAGCGTCACCCCCGGGTGGATTTCGAGGCTGTGGACGACGTGATCCTCGGCTGCGCCAACCAGGCCGGGGAGGACAACCGCAACGTCGCCCGCATGGCGCTGCTGCTGGCCGGCCTGCCGCACACGATCTCCGGCACGACGATCAACCGGCTGTGCGGCTCCGGCATGGATGCGGTCATCACCGCCGCCCGCGCGATCCGCGCCGGCGAGGCCGAACTGATGATCGCCGGCGGCGTCGAGTCGATGTCGCGCGCGCCCTTCGTCATGCCCAAGGCGGAAACCGCCTTTTCGCGCTCGGCCGAAATCTTCGACACCACAATCGGCTGGCGGTTCGTCAACCCGCTGATGAAGCAACAATATGGCGTCGATTCCATGCCGGAAACGGGCGAGAACGTCGCCGAGGATTTCCAGATTTCGCGCGCCGACCAGGACGCTTTTGCGCTGCGCTCGCAGCAGAAGGCCGTGGCAGCGCAGGAGAATGGCAGGCTCGCCCGCGAGATCGTCCCGGTGACGATCCCGCGCCGCAAGGGCGATCCGATCGTGGTCGACAAGGACGAGCACCCGCGCGGCGACACCTCGCTCGAAGCGCTGGCCAGGCTGCCGACGCCGTTCCGCGCCCGCGGCACCGTCACGGCCGGCAACGCGTCCGGCGTCAATGACGGCGCGGCGGCGTTGATCGTCGCCTCGGAAGCGGCGATGCGCAAATACGGGCTGGAGCCGCTGGCCCGCGTGACCGGCGGCGCCGCGGCCGGCGTGCCGCCGCGCATCATGGGCTTCGGACCTTCGCCGGCCACGAAGAAGCTCTGCGCGCGGCTCGGCATCAAGCCATCGGACTTCGACGTGGTCGAACTCAACGAGGCCTTCGCCAGCCAGGGCATCGCCGTGCTGCGCGATCTCGGCATCCCGGAAGACGCCGACTATATCAACCCGAATGGCGGCGCCATCGCGCTCGGCCACCCGCTCGGCATGTCGGGCGCCCGCATCACCGGCACCGCCGCGCTGGAGCTGAAGCTGACCGGCAGGCGGCGCGCGCTCGCCACCATGTGCATCGGCGTCGGCCAGGGCATTTCCGTCGCACTTGAGGCCGTCTAAGGTGGCAGCATGACCAACGCGCCGTCCAGACCGCTGCTTTCCGCCCTTACCAGCAGCAGGGCGGTCGAAGCCCTGTTCTCGAACGAGGCCGAGCTCGCCGCCCTGCTGCAGGTGGAGGCCGCGCTGGCGGATGCTGAAGCGAAGGCGGGGCTCATTACAGCGGATGCGGCGATGCGGATCGGTGAAGCCTGCCGCGGTTTCCAACCCGACTGGGAGAGCCTGGCCGAGGGTCTGGCGAAGGACGGCGTCATCGTGCCGGAACTCGTGCGCCAGTTGCGTGATCAGACGGAGGAGCCCCATCGCAAACTTGTCCACCTGGGAGCAACCAGCCAGGACATCATCGACACCGCGCTGATGCTGCGCCTCAAGCAGGCGGCTGCCATTCTGGCTGAACATTTCGACGCTCTGGCCGGTGTGTTCCCGCGCCTCGCGGAACGCTACGGCGCGACACCGCTGATGGCGCACACCCGCATGCAGCAGGCGCTTGCCTTCACCGCCGCTGACAAGCTGGAAACATGGTCGGCCCCGCTGCGAAGACAGGCGCAAACGCTGGCGGAACTGGCGCCTCATCTGTTCGCGCTGCAACTCGGCGGGGCCGTCGGCACACGGGCGGCGTTCGAGGGCAAGGGCAACGCCATCGCCGCCGAGATGGCGAAAACGCTAAAGCTTTCTGATGCGCCCTGTTGGCATTCGCAGCGCGATCGCATCGCCGAATTCGGCTCCTGGCTGTCGCTGACCTCGGGTCTGCTGGGCAAGATCGGCAAGGACATCGCGCTGATGGCGCAGACCGAGCTCGCCGAGGTGAGCCTGGAAGGCGGCGGCGGTTCCTCGGCCATGCCGCATAAATCGAATCCGGTGCAGGCCGAGATGCTGGTGACGCTGGCGCGCTTCAATGCCGGACTGCTCGGCACGCTGCATCAGGCTCTGGTGCATGAGAACGAGCGTTCCGGCGCGGCGTGGACGCTGGAGTGGATGGTGTTGCCACAGATGGTGGTCGCCACCGCCGCCGGACTGGAAAAGGCGCACGCCTTGTTGGCCGGGCTGCACTTCCGCCCCTCCAAAGTTTTGGGCTAGCGGCCATGCGGACCCATGTCGTCATCATCGGCGCCGGCCCGGCAGGCTTGCTGCTCGGTCGCCTGCTGGAACTGCAGGGCATCGAAACCGTCATCCTGGAACGCAAGAGCCGCGACTATGTGCTCGGCCGCATCCGCGCCGGGGTGCTCGAGGAAGGCACGGTCGAGCTCCTGGAACGCGCCGGCGCCGCGCAGCGCCTTCATGCCGAAGGGCTTGTTCATGACGGCGTCGAATTGAGCTTCGGCGGCGAACGGCACCGCTTCGACTTCAAGAAGCTGATCGGCCGCACGGTCACCGTCTACGGCCAGACTGAAGTGACGCACGATCTCATGGACGCGCGCGACGCTTCGGGCGCGCACAGCATCTACGAGGTCGACGACGTTTCGCTCCAAGGCTTCGACGGCGCATCGCCGACCGTCCGTTACGTCAAGGACGGCGTCGGCCACGAGATCGCCTGCGACTTCATCGCCGGCTGCGACGGCTTTCACGGCGTCTCGCGCGCCAGCGTTCCGGCCACGGCGCTGACGACATACGAGCGCGCCTATCCTTTCGGCTGGCTCGGCGTGCTGGTCGAAAAGCCGCCGGTATCGGACGAACTGATCTACGCCAACCACGAGCGCGGTTTTGCATTGTGCTCCCAGCGTTCACATACGCGCAGCCGCTACTATGTGCAGGTGCCGGTCGAGGAACGCGCGCAGGACTGGTCGGACGACCGCTTCTGGGACGAACTGCGCCAGCGGCTGGATCCCGAAACCGCCGAGAAATTGCAGACCGGACCCTCAATCGAAAAGTCGGTCGCGGCGTTGCGTTCCTTCGTCGCCGAACCGCTGCGCTTCGGCCGGTTGTTCCTGGCCGGCGATGCCGCGCACATCGTGCCTCCCACGGGGGCCAAGGGCCTCAACCTCGCCGTCCACGATGTCGGGCTGCTCGCCGATGCGCTGATCGAATTCTACCGCGAGCGCTCGGAGACCGGCATCGCGCATTATTCCGCCCGCGCGCTCCTGCACATCTGGAACGCGGAACGGTTTTCCTGGTGGATGACCTCGATCCTGCACCGGCTTCCCGAGCTGGATGATTTCGGACGCCGGCTGCAGCGCGCCGAGTTTGATCATTTGCGGCAGTCGGATGCCGCGGCCTCCGCTTTCGCCGAGAACTACACCGGCAAGTCCGGTTCACGCCTGCAACTCGGCCCAGCGTAGGAACATCGCTTCATGCCGGACGTTAGGCCTTCTCATCAGGAGAAGACCATGCCCGACAACAAAGAGTTCGAAACGAAGTTCTGGAAATCGATCCGCTCAGACATGACAGCGATGGTCGGCCTGTCCGACGTCCACCCGCGCCCGCTGACGGCGCAGTTCGACGGCGACGCCAAGGTGATCTACTTCTTCACCGCCAGCGATACGGAGCTTGCCGAAAGCCTGTCACAGGCGAAGGAAGCGACACTGGTTTACGCCGCGAAGGGCCACGATCTGTTCGCTACCGTCCAGGGCACTTTGGCGGTCGACAACGATCGCGCCTTGATCGACCGGCTGTGGAACCGCTTTGTCGCGGCCTGGTTCGAAGGCGGCAAGGACGACCCAAAGCTCCGCCTGTTGCGCTTCGATCCGGCCGAAGCCGAAATCTGGCTGGACGCCTCCAGCCTCGTCGCCGGCGTCAAGATGTTCCTCGGCATGGGTGATCCGAAAAAGGACTATGAAGACCACGTGGCGACCGTCGATCTGAAATAGGCGATCAACTTCAGGCCGGCAGGCAGGCAGGGGCTTCGTTCCTGCCGCCTGCTGGCTGGCCCGACGCGCGGGGCATTGCCTACCGCCGACAAGTCTGCTGTTGTGGCCGACATTGTTCAGGAGCGGCGGAATGCGCATCGCCTTATCAATCCTGTTTGCCGCCACAGCGGTGTTTCCATCCCATGCCGAGGACCGGCTGCAGGTCCGGCCGGGCATGTCGCTGGCCGAGGTTACCGAACTCCTCAAGCCGAAATGCCGGGAGTATATCGTCGACGGCAAGGGCGAAAAGTATGTGACCTGCATCCTGGGCGAGGGTCATGTCCCGTCGGTCATAACGGCGACGATCACCCGCAAGGATCGGACCGAATACGTCCAGTGGCGTGACCTGCTGGCCGACCTTCCGGCAAAAGATCATGCCGACAAGGCCGCCGCCGATCTGGGATTTACGTCGGCCAGTTCCACTTGCACCCTGTTTGAGAAAGAGCTGCCTTGCTGGGCGGGCGAAGCGGGGACGATCCTGTACGACGGCGGCTACGATGCCGGGTCCGGCATCTACACGCTTTATCTGGACAATGACGAAATCCGCAAAGACGGCGCGCAATAGCGCTCCGCCGGTCTTCGAAATCCGCTACGCTCCATCTCCAACCGGCAGGCCTTTCAGCAAGCCGCGCGTGATGCTGCCATCGGCCGGCAGGAGCGGGATCAGGCACGCCTGAAGCGCGTGGTAGAGGTCGGGCTTGCCGCGGAACACCCGATTGACCGGCTTCAGGTCGGAGTCGAGCTCCGGGAACCAGCCCCCATTGTCGTGGTCGATCAGATGATTGGCCGAAAAATCCCAGATCCGCCGGTACCATTCCTCGAAGCGTGGGTCGGGATCGACGGCGCCGAGAACCGCGGCAGCGCCTATGCCCTCCGCGCAGGGCCACCAGAAGCGGTCCGAGCGCGCCGGACGGTCCTGCCAGTCGAGCGTGTAGTAGAAGCCGCCGGCGGCCTTGTCCCAGCCGATCGAAACCGTCTTGAAGAAGAGTTGCCGCGCGGCGTCGATCAGCCAGTCATGCTTGCGGTTGCCGAGGCTCCAGAGTTGCACCAGCAGCCGGCTCCATTCGAGCGCATGGCCGGGCGTCGTGCCCGCCGGACGAAAGGTCGGATCGCCCTCATAGTCCAGGTCGACCTGCCAGCCTTCGGTGAAATGCTCGGCGACGCGCCAATCCTGCTCGCGCGCATGGCGGCCGATGATCAGCGAGGCGATGCTTTCGGCCATGGCCAGATAGGCCCGGTCGTCGGTCGCTTCATAGGCGGCCATCAGCGCTTCGGTCAGGTGCATATTGGAGTTCTGGCCGCGATAATTTCCGAGCGGCGACCAGTCGGCCGCGTATTCCTCACTCGTTGCTCCGACGTCCGCCTCCCAGAACCGGTTGTTGAGCACATCCGAAACATCCGCCAGCAGCCGGTCGGCGTCCGGATGGCCGACCACCTTGGCTGAAGATGCGGCAAGCAGGACGAAAGCGTGTCCATAGGCCTGCTTGGTCGGATTGGTCGCCCTGTCATCGTCAACGCCCCAGAAGTAGCCACCCCTGTCCGCATCGCGGTGACGCTTCCACAGAAAATCCATGCCGTGGTCGATCATCCGGTCAGCGCCCGGCAGGCCGAGCAGATGAGCAATGGCAAAGCAGTGAACGGTGCGGGTGGTGTCGTGGATCTGCCGCTCGACGCCGCGTCCGTCCTTGGCGGGAAACGGCAAACCGACATCGTCCAGCGGCGAAAACCCGCCAGCCGGGTTGAAGGCGCGGTAGTGGAAGAAATCGAGCAGGCCCATCGCCTGGCCGAGCAGCCAGCGCCGATGCGCCGGGCGTTGGACGAAGCGCGGGCCTCCCGTGCCGACCCAGCTCTGCTGGCTTCCTTGACTTGCCATGAATCCCGTTCCCGATTTCTAGCGCACACCGATGCCGGCGATCAGCCCGCCATCGATGACATGATCCGAACCCGTAATGAAGCCGGCGCGCGGCGACGCCAGGAAAGCGACCAGTTCCGCCACCTCCTCCGGTTCGCCGATGCGCCCCAGCGGGTGCGCCGCGCCGAAGCGCGCGAAGGCGGCGTCGATATCGGCATCCGGCCCGTCGAATGTACGCGCGGCGATCTCGAGGATCGGCGTTCGCACCGAGCCGGGGCTGACCGAGACGACGCGGATTTTATCGCCGGCGAAATCGAGCGCCATCGCCCGCGTCAGCGCATGGATCGCGCCCTTCGAGGCGACATAGGCCGCGACGCCCGGCTGGCAGGCGTGACCCTGCACGCTTGAGATGTTGACGATAGCGCCGCCGCCGCGCGCTCGCATCAGCGGCACGCCCCAATGCGCGGTCAGGTGGATAGAGCCGACATTGACGGCGAGGCAGCGCAGGAAGGTTGCCGGATCGGTGGAAACCGCGTCGCCATAGGGATGGATCGCTGCCGAATTGACGATCACGTCGAGGCCGCCGAACCGGCGCTCGATCTCCCGGAAGGCCGCCTCGACCTGCGAGGGATCGGCGACATCGGTCTTGCGCACATGGATGGCACCGTTCGCGTCCGCCAGCGCGGCGTTTCCAGCATCGTCGATGCCGAGCGCCATGACCGACGCTCCACCCTGCGCGAGCCGCAACGCGGCGGCCCGGCCGATGCCCGTCGTTCCGGTGACGAGCGCTACCTTGCCGGTGAAATCCGCCATGCCATCCTCCTCTCAGGCTGCCTTGGCGACGGCCTTGTCAGCCGCCCTGATCAGGTCCGCGCCCTTTTCCGCCAGGCAATAGGTCGCGCCCACCGTGTTGCCGGAAACGATCGTCGGCATGATCGAGGCATCGACCACGCGCAATCCATCGACGCCATGCACCCGCAGCGTCTCCGGATCGACCACCGCCTGCTCGCCGCGACCCATCGCACAGGTGCCGACAGGATGGAACAGGGTGCCGACGCGCTCGCGGATGAAGGCGTCCAGCGCGCCGTCGCCCTGCGCTTCGGGGCCGGGATCGATCTCGGCGTCGAGATGCGGTTCGAACGGCTTCTGCGCCATGATCTTGCGGGCAAGCCTGATGCCGTTGCGCAGCACGTCCATGCTGCTGTCGCCGCGAAAGAAATTGTAGAGGATCGACGGCTTGTCGTTCGCGTCGGCGCTTTTCAGCGTCAGGCGGCCGATGCTGCCGGGGCGCAACTGGCAGACATGCATGAGGAAGCCGTGGCCCCCGAAACCGGAGGCGGCCTGCGTGTTGGCGCGCCCGGTGCAGAAAAAGAGCTGGATGTCAGGCCGCTCGCTTGCCGGGTCGGTCGAGACGAACCCGCCCCCCTCGCCCGTCGTCGAGGAAAACAGGCCGCGCCGGCGAAACAGCCAGTCGGCGAGATGGAGGGCGTTGCGCGGCATCGCCTTCAGCGACAGGCCATAGGGCGCGATCGATTTCGACCGGTACTCCAGGGTGACGTCGAGATGGTCCTGCAGGTTTTCGCCGACGCCCGGAAGGTCGCGGATGACGGCGATGCCATGACGGACAAGTTCGCGCGCCTTGCCGACGCCGGAAAGCATGAGCAGGTGTGGCGACACGAACGAACCGGCCGCGAGAATGACCTCCCGCGCCTTCAGTTCGCCGGTCTCGCTGCCTCGGCGCCACGCGATCCCGGTTGCAGTGCGGCCTTCGAACAGAACCCTGGTGACCTGCGTTTCCGCAATCACGGTCAGGTTCGGCCGGTGACGCACGGGATCGAGATAGGCGCCCTCGCCGGTAACGCGCTCGCCGTTCTTCTGCGTGAAAGTGTATAGCCCGACGCCGTTCTGACGCTCGCCGTTGAAGTCGGGATTGAGCGTGTAACCGGCAAGCTGCGCCGCCTCCAGATAGGCGAACGCCATCGGGTTGACGCTGCGCAGCGGCGCGATGTTCAGCGGTCCGTCGATGCCATGATAGGCTGAATCGACGCTTTCGTAGAACGAGCGGCCTCCCACTCGTATCCGCCGGGCGGTGGCAGGGTCGGCCAGCGGCTCAAACCGCTCCAGCTTGCGGAAATAGGGCAGCAGGTCGTCGAAACCCCAGCCAGGATTGCCAATGTCGCGCCAACCGTCGAAATCCTCGCGCTGGCCGCGAATGAAAATCTGCCCGTTGACATTGGTGCTGCCGCCCGTGCCCCTGCCCCGCGGCAGCGCCATCGAACGCCCCTGCAGGCCGGGCTCCGGCTCGGTTTCGAACCACGACATGAATTTCGGTCCACCGAGAAAGGCCAGCGCCGGCGCCATGAAGGTGACCATCGCCAGCGGGATGCGCACGATCGCCTTGCGCGCATTGCGGTCGGATCCGGCCTCCACCAGCGCGACCCGCACAGACGGGTCTTCGCTGAGGCGATTGGCAAGCACGCAACCTGCGGCGCCCGCTCCGACGATCACATAGTCGAATGGCGCGTGGTCGGGCGGTCTCACGGCTCAGATATCCTGGTTCTGCGGCAGGATGACGAGATCGCGGATGGTGACGTTGGCCGGCCGCGTCAGCATGTAGAGCACGGCGTCGGCGACATCCTCCGAGCGCAGCCCCTCGCGCGTTTCCACCTTGGCGGAGATAGCGGCGGGGTCGTTGTAGCCCCACAATTCGTTGAGTACGACGCCGGGCGCGACCTCGCCGACGCGGATGTTGTGCCTCGCCACCTGCCGCCTCAGCCCATGTACGAAAGACTGGATCGCATGCTTGGAGGCCGAGTAGATCGGCTCCCAGTGGATCGCCTGATGGCCGGAGACCGACGAGGTGATGACGATGTGCCCTCCGGCGCGCTCGATCATGCCCGGCAGCACGGCGCGCGCCAGCCGGAACACGCTGTTGACGTTGATCGCCATGAGTTCGTCCCATGCATCGGGATCGCCCTCGGCGACCTCGCCCGGAATGTAAAGCCCGGCATTGGGAAGAAGAATGTCGATCCGGCCAAAGCGCGCAACCGTCTCGGAAACAACCCGGTCGACTTCACCCGGTTTGGTCAAGTCCGCGGCAAGGGCAAGGGCATCCTCACCGATATCCGAAGCGACGGCCTGAAGCCGCTCATCCGACCGGCCGACGAGCGCGACTTGCGCTCCGGCGGCCGCCACGGCGCGGGCCATCGCCCGCCCGATGCCGGAGCTGGCCCCGGTGACAAGCACGACCTTGCCTGAAAGCTGCTCCCCCATCGCATTCCTCCTCTACGATGCCTGCCATAATTGGCTTCGATCAGACTATGAACAAGGCTTCTGCTCGTCAACGAAGATATTGTCTCGCGTAAAAATTATCACGCGTGATCGTCTCGTTTTACACGGCGTGCAGCCAGCGCATGCGGGCAGTGAGATCGTCGGCGCCGAACGCCAGCGATCCCATCACGACCGTCTCCGCGCCGGCGGCGCGCAACAGCGGCACGGTGTTCTCGCGGATGCCGCCATCGGCGGCGAGGACGATGCGCCGCCCGCTTGCCGCGATCAGCGACGCAGCCTGGCGCAGCCGGTCGCCGGCTGTGGCATCGAGCCCCTGCCCTTTCACGCCAATGGCGGTGCCGAGCAGGGTCAGGAAATCGACCCGGTCGAGATAGGGCCGGCAAGCCGCGACCTCCGTTTCGACGCGCAGCACGATTCCCGCCGCGACGTTGCGGCTTCGGATCAGCGCCAGCGCCTCGTCGGCAACGGCCGCGTTCTCGGCATGGATGCTGATGAGATCGGCGCCGGCATCGGCGAACTGCGCTGCCTGCTCGACCAGCACCGCATCGGCGACCATGAGATGGACGTGGATCGGCAGCGTGCTGGCGCTCCGCATCCGGGCGACGAGGTCCGGGAAGAACAGCAGCGCCGGGGCGAAATGTCCGTCCGCGACATCGACATGCAAGACGTCCGCATGACCTTCGATGCGGGCAAGGTCTTCGGCCAGGCGAAGGAGATCGGCCGACCACATCGAATATTCGGCAATCAGCCGGTTGCGTGGAAGCTCGGCGAGCCAGTTCGGGCTTGGCATTTTCAGAATCCTTTCAGGAAGGCGCGCAGCGCCGCTTGGAAATCCGCCAGATAGGCGGATTTGTCCGCGCCCTTCGGCGTGATTTCCGTCAAAGTTGCGCCCGGGATCAGGCGCGCCAGCCGTTCGGCATGAACGAGCGGATGGATGAAATCCTGCCGGGTCGCCAGAATGGAGACAGGCATCTCAAGCCCGGCCAACTCAGCTTCGGAAACGCCCGGGCTGTCGGCCGAGATGGCGGTCAGCAATCCGGCCGTCACGGCAATCGGCTCGCGCTCGAAGAAACCGAGAAGGGACTTCAGATTGTCCGGCGCTTCGCGGGCGAGCAGCGCGTGCGTTTGGCTCGCCAGGAATTCGGCGCGCGCTTCGGCCGGCGGCAGGCGCGACAGCAGCGCCCCGATCTCGGCATTGGGGCGGATGTTGTCGGGACCGGGAGCAGAAACCCACGCCGGCCGCGCGAGCACCAGCCCGCGCACGAGGTCCGGCCGGCGCACCGCGATGCGGCTCGAAATGGCCGCCCCCATCGAAATGCCGGCCAGCACCCCCGGAACGCCAAGATGTTCGATCAGGGCGACGACGTCGTCGGCAAACATCGGGATGGAAAAGGCGGAGCCGGCTTCGGATGCACCGTGCGCCCGGCACTCCAGTCCGATCAACCTGAACCTGCCGTCATCCGGAAAGGCTTCCGCCACCTGGCCGATATCGCCGCACAGCCCGTGCTGGAACACCACGGGCAGGCCAGCGCCGCCGGAATCGTAGGCCGCCAGCGAAAGACCGTCTCGTTCCAAAAGACGACGTTTGAGATCGGCGAGGTTCATTGCAGATGGCCGCGCAGGAAATCGGCGACGCCTTTCGCCTCGCCCGCCGCCAGCCCGTGGGCGACGAGATCGCCGTCGAAACCGGCACGCCGCAGGCAGGCGAGATAATGCGCATAATCCAGCACGCCCTTGCCCGCCGTCGCGAAGGAGCCGTCCGCCGCGCGGTCCTTGGCATGACCCATGGCGATGTCCGGTCCGAGAAGGTCTATCGCCTCGGCGACGATCCGGCGCTGGGTGGACGGGTCAACTTTCTCGAAAAGATTGGCCGGGTCGAGCACGATCGCCAGCCTGTCGCTGCCCATCTCGTCGAGCAGCCGCCGCGCCTTGGCGGCGGAATCGACGATGTTGGCCAGTTCCGGTTCGATGCCGAGGCGGATGCCATGGCGCATGGCAACCGCCACGGCCTTCTCCATTTCGGCGCGCATGTCGCGCCATGCCTCGGAAGAACCGTTGTCGGGATGATGCCGCCACTGATCGTCCCGATCCCGCGTGCCGGTGCACAACGTGACAAGGCGGGTGCCAATGGTAGCGCAGGAGCCGGCGATCACCTCCAGCCGCTGCAAGCCGTCTGCACGAACCGCCGGGTCGGGATGCGCCATGTTGTAGGTGCCGGAAACCGCGCAGAGCGGTACGCCCTCGGATGTCGATGCCCGCGCAATCGCAGCGGCCGCCTCAGACGGGATGCTGTCCGGCATTGCCGGCAGGCCGGAACAGGCGAAATTGTACTGCGCGGTGTCGAACCCGGCTGCTGCGACTTCCGACAGGATGGAAGCGGGATCGGTTCCGGGAAAGGTCTTGGCGAAGATTCCAAGCCGCATCACACTTCCCCGCAGACCTGATCGAGCCGGACCGGCTTGCCGGTCTCGGCCGAACGCGCGATCGCCACCATCACCCGCACGCAGGCGATGCCGTCATCGATGTCCGCGCCGGTCATCGGGGCGCCGTCGAGGATGACCGAAGCAAAACCTTCGAGCTGGCGCCGGTAGAAATGACCGTCGGCGCCGAGCACGCGGCGCGACGCGCCTTCCGCCTCGTCGAAAATATCGACCTCGCTCGATTTGTAATACCAGGGATTATAGGTCTTGCCGACGACCGAGCCGTTGGCGCCGTAGATCTGGAAACCCTCGTGCCAGTCCATCCGCACCGCCACGGTGAGGTCGAGATGGCCGAGCACGCCATTGGCGAATTCCACGTCGACGAACCAGCAGCGCATGCCGCCGCGGTGGCTGAGCCGGGCGTCGACAGCGACGATGTCACCCGCGAAGAAGCGAGCTGTGTCGACCAGATGGCTGCCATGGGCGAGCATGTAATAGCGTTCGAGGTTGGCCTTCGGGTCTTCCGCCGGCTTCCGCGCGCGGGCGCTGGTCACCATCAGCGGCTGAACAGCGTCGGTCATCGGGTAGCGGTGGGTGGAATCGCAATACCACGCTTTCAGCGCCACCATCTCGCCCATGCCGTCGTCGATGAAGGCGCGCGCCGCCTGCAGCCCGGCATCGAAGCGCTTCATGTGCCCGACCTGCAGGACCTTGCCGCTGGCGGCCACGGCGGCTTTCAGCTCGTCAACCGCCTCGACGCTGGTCGCCACCGGCTTCTCGCACAGGACATGCTTGCCCGCCTCCAGCGCACGGATGGCGGCGGGAACATGGAAGGCGTCGGAGGTCGCGATGATCACCGCCTCAAGGTCCGGATCGGCCAGCATGGCGTCGTAGTCGGCAAAGGATTTTGCCGGCGCATGGGTCGCCGCCATCCGCTCGCGCAGATCGTCGGCCACGTCGCAGATTGCATAGAGATCGGCATTCGCTGCCTTGTTGCAGCTTTCGAAATGCGCCGCCTGCGCGATCGGTCCGCATCCCAGCACGCCGACGCGCAGTCTCCGATCGGCTTTCTTCGGCATTCTCATACTCCTTCACCGGACGCCGCCGGCGATCAACGGTCGTTGGTGACTACTCGCCCGCCGCCGCGCGATATTTCCGCACGACGTCGCCCACCATGCGGCGGACGATGCGGTCGGACAGGTCGGCGGAGGCAGGCACGGGATCGACCAGGCCTCCAACCGCCTGCGCGACAATTCCCGGTTCAGGCTTTGCCGCCCTGACATTGGCATAGAGGTTCGCCAGCGCCGCCTGCACCGCCGGTCGCGGCCAGTAATAGCGAACCCGGTCGGAGAGGCCGTAGAGCATCATCTCCCGCTCGCGCGGCCCGGGCGCAACATAGGCGCGCCAGTCGCCATGGTTCGCCCGCATCTCCGACAACAGCACATCAACGATGTTGGAAGGGTTGGCGACATTCATCAGGGATTCGATCTCAGCCAGCGCCATGACCGCCTGCCGGAAGGCAAATGTCAGCTCAGGCCCGACCTTGAGGATGGCGAAATGGCCCTGAACGAGATCGCTCAGCGCTTGCTGGCTCTGGTAGTCCGTGGAATGCGCCTCGAATACCATGCCGGGCAGCCGGGTCACGGCGGCGGAGAGGTCTGTGGCCTTCGATGCGTCGAAGGCAAAAACCGTATCGTTGCCGAAATCGACGCCGGGTTGCACGACGATGCCGATGACACGCGTCAGCGCGTCCGCCAGGCCACGCGCGACGAAGGCGCGCTCGTGCAAGGCCCAGGTCTCGGCCACCGATGCCGGATCGGTCAGCGCCAGTGCGTCGAGCGCTTCCGTCTCGCCACCGGGGATCGGCACTTCGGTTCCGATGACATAGACCAGATCGGCGCGGCCCCGGCTTTCGGCTACCGCGCAAAGCTCGGCGGCTCGTTCGGCGATTTGCCCTTCCGAGAGGTGGCCGTCATCGGCACAAGCCATCGAGGCATCGAGATGGATCTTGGTGAAACCGGCATCGACAAACGCCGCGACCAGGTCCCGCGCCTTGGCCATGGCGGCCTCGGCCGGTTCCGACTTCCACGGGTTGGGGCCGAGATGGTCGCCGCCGAGGATCAGCCGCGCCGGTTCGACGCCCTCGGCCTTGGCCAGGTCCTCGACGAAGGCGCGGAAACCGGCAGGGGTCATGCCGGTATAGCCGCCGAACTGGTTGACCTGGTTGCACGTCGCCTCGATCAGGATCGGCGCTGTGTCGTCCCGGTATGCGGCGAGGATCGCCCGCAGCGTCTGCGGGTGCGCCGTGCAATAGGACGGGATGCCCTGCCCCTTGCCGGCTTGATTGGCCGCGACGATGTCAAGCAGCGCGCTCATGCCTGTCGCTCCAGAAAAGCCTCTATGTCCGCCAGCGAGGAATTGCCTTCCATCGGCCCGACCTTGCCGACCGCCAGCGCCCCGGCGGCGTTGGCGAGGCGCATGGCCTCGCTGAAGGAAAAGCGGCCGGCCAGCGCGACGAAAGTGGCGCAGAAACAATCGCCGGCGCCGGTCGGGTCGATGACCTCGACCTTGTGCGCGTCGAAACTTTCGACCTGCCCGTCGGATGCCGCGCCGATGCAGCCCGCATCGCCGCGTTTGAGCACGACATAGCGCGCGCCGGCGCCGAGCAGACGTTGCGCGAAAGCCTCGAACGGCTCGCCCGGAAACAACACCTCGGCATCCTCCGTGCTGGGGAGGATGAAGGAAGCGATATCGAGAAGCGCGCGCACCGTCTCCATGTAGGACGGGTCGGCGACGAGCTCCTTGCGGATGTTGGGGTCGAAGGAGATCGCCACGCTCTTTTCATGCAGCGCCCGGCAGACCTGCAGCGCCGCCGCCGCCATTTTCGGGTCGCCCAGCGTCGATCCCGAAATGTGAAAAGCGTCGAGGTCGAACCCCGCGAACTCTTCGATGGCGGCGTCGCCCACGGGAAGCTGAGCAGCCGCTGAATGGGCGATGTTGAAGACGAAATCGCGGCTGCCGTCGGAATTGTAGGAAACGAAGGCAGATCCGGTCGGGATGCCCGCCACGGTGCGCACCAGCGCATCGGAGACGCCGACCGCCGCGAAACGGTCGAGCAACACCTCGCCGAACGCGTCGCTGCCTACCGCGCCGGAGAAGATCGTGCTTGCGCCGACCCGCGCGGCCTGATCAATGAAGATGCCCGGCGCTCCGGAAGGATAAGGCCCGGCATAGGTCGAGGCGCGCCGGTTGCCGCCATCCTTGTCGGCGCAGATGAACTCGACCAGAAGTTCTCCCATCGAGCCGATCCGGCCGGCTTTTGGCTCCGCCGCGTTCACAGGGAGAAGCTCCTATATTTTATGTGCGGCAAGATTTTCCTTGTCCCGCGATAATTTGATTGATCCGAACGGATCGCGATGGCACTTTGCCGCCGGACCGGGCGATTGCGCCCCGGGCGGCATGAGCGGCGGTGACAGTGAAACAGATCCGGACGATGGAGGAATTTGCCGAGGCGATCGGACTGTCGCGGCCGACCGTCTCCAAATATTTCCAGAATCCGGACTCCGTCCGCCCCAAGCTGCGCGAGAAGATCGAGATCGGCCTCAAGGAAACCGGCTTTCGCCCGAACCTGTTTGCCGTCAACCTCAACCGCCGGCGCACCAAGATCATCGGGTTGATCTTCCCGAACTCGCTCGACCCCTTCTATATGGGCCTGCGGCGTCGCATCGAATCGCAAGCGACGGCGCTGGGCTACCTGCCCTTCGTCTTTTCCTCGGACGGCAAGGCCGAACTCGAGGCCGAGGCGCTCGAAACCCTGTCCTCGATGAACGCCGCCGGCGTCATCATGGCCCCGGTCGGCGGCGACGCCAGCCACCGCAAGAAGGTCAAGGCGCTGGCGCGGAACATTCCGGTCGTCTTCATCGACGCCCCGTTCGACGAGGAGGAGGACTTCGTCGGCACCAACAACGGCCAGTCCATGGCGCTGATCACCGACTATCTCACCCGCTTCGACGACCCGCCCTGCTATTTCGACATGCCCTGGGTCAACTCCAACGCACCCGACCGGCGCGACGCCTATGTCGCGACGATGCAGCGGCGCGGGCTTACGCCTATCATCATACCGCTGACGCCATCCAGCGATTGGGATTTCGAACGCTACGCCTTCGGCGAGGCCACGCGAATCCTGAATGAAGGCGGCTTCCCGACCCGCGTCGTGCTGTGCGGCAACGACCGCGTCGCCTTCGGCGTTCTGGCGGCGCTGCATCAGGCCGGCCGAAAGGTCGGCATCGGCCCGGATTGCGACCTGCGCGTCGCGGGCCACGACAACCAGCCGCTGTCGGAATACATCTGTCCGCCGCTGACGACGGTCCAGCAGAACACCGCCGAAATGGGCCGGCGGGCGCTCGACATGCTGCTGGCGCGCATCGACATGGCCCATGGCGCGAAGAAGCCGCGGCCGCGTGGCGAGCATGTGCTGGTCGATGGCGATTTGATCCTGCGCTCCTCCGCCTGACGACGAGGCGTCCGGCGTCAGAGCAGACCGCGGGCTGAACCCCGCCGAGCGATAGGACTGTCCGGCGCGCAAGGCCTCAACCGCCGACCATGAGCTTGACCACTTCGTCATGGGTCGTTTCGGAAATCTTGCGCTCGCCGGCGGTGACGCCCCGGCGCAGCACGATGATGCGGTCGGACACGGCAAAAATGTCCTGCAGATTGTGCGAGATGAAAATGACGCCTCGCCCCTGCGCCTTGAGCTGGTGGATCAGCGAGATGACCTTGCGCTGCTCGGGCACGCCGAGCGCCGCCGTAGGCTCATCCATGATGAGGATTTGCGCGTTCCAGTAGACGGCCCGGCCGATGGCCACCGCCTGCCGCTGGCCGCCGGAGAAGTTGGACACCGGCGCTTCCATGCGCGAGACATGGAAATCCAGCATCGCCATGGTCTGCCGCGCCGCCTGGGCCATCTTCTTGCGGTCGAGCACCGGCAGGAAGCCGAACGCCCGCCGCATCGGCTCCCGGCCAAGGAAGATGTTGCCGCCGATGGTCAGATTGTCGGCCAGCGCGAGATCCTGGTAGATCGTCTCGATGCCCTTGTCGCGGGCTTCCTGCGGCGTGCCGAAACTGACCGGTTCACCCTTCAGCTTCACTTCGCCGGAGGTCGGGCGGAACACGCCGGAGATAGCCTTGATCAGCGTCGTCTTGCCGGCTCCGTTGTCGCCGGCAAGCGCCACGACCTCGCCGGGGCGCACCACCAGCGACACGTCGCTGAGCGCACGGACGGCGCCGAAATATTTGGAAAGATTGCTGACTTCCAGAAGCGGGGCGGTATCATTCATCCTGGCGGCCTCCACTGAACCGGCGCTGTGCCTGATCGATCAGCACCGAAATGATGATGACGACGCCGACGCTGATGAACTGCCAGAACGGCTCCACATTGACGAACACCAGCCCGTACTGGATCACCGCGATGACGAACGCGCCGGCGACGGTGCCGATGATGGTGCCGGAGCCGCCGAACAGGCTGGCGCCGCCGATCACCACCGCCGCCACGCAGTCGAGCAGCAGCGGCTCGCCGGCCTGGGCAGCGCCGGCATTGAAGCGCGCCGAATAGAGCACGCCGGCCAGGCCCGCGCAGCAGGCTGAGAGAATGTAGAGGCGCAGCAGATGCGACCTGATGTCGATGCCGGCGCGCCGCGCCGCCTGGACATTGGCGCCGATGGCGTAATTGTGCTGGCCGAAACGCGTCTGGCTGAGCAGGTAGTGCATGGCCAGCACGAAGATGGCGGCAATGATGACGATGTACGGCACGTTCATGATGCGGCCGTTGCCGATGGTGGCGAAGAAGGAGTTGTTGACCGGAACCGTGGTGCCGCCGGCGAGCAGGAAGGCGACGCCGCGCGCCACGCCGAACATGCCGAGCGTGCCGATGAACGGCGGAACCCGCAGGCGCGATACCAGCAGGCCGTTGATGATGCCGGGAACGGCGGCCACCAGCACGGCAATCAGGAAGCCCAGCAGCACCGCCATCGGCATGCCGAGGCCGGGCGTGAAGGCGTTGATGGCATGGGCCGCGACGACCGCAGCCAGCCCCATGATGAAGCCCAGCGACAAATCGATGCCGCCGGAGATGATGACGAAGGTCTGCCCGGTGGCAAGCAGCAGCGGCGCCACGGCGAAGATCGTGATCGATTGCAGGTTGAACGGATTGAGGATGAACGTGCCGCCGAAGCTGATCCGCGCCCAGGCCTCGAAGCCGAGGATCAGCGCCAGCAGGAACAGCCAGGCCCGCAGGTCGGCTATGCGTTGAACCAGTGTCTTGGCGCGATCGGCATGATCCGCCTGTGGCCGGCCATTGGTGTCGGCGCTCGCTGCGCCGGCCGCCGGGCCATGGCTATCGGAAGTTGTCATGGGCGCGCCTCTTCGAGGTGCCTGCGGTCAGGGCCGCAGGAAGACCATAGATCGGGGAAGAAACGGCCCCCCGCTTTTGCGCGGGGAGCCTGTCTCGCAATTATTCCGAATAGATGTATTTCGCGACGTTCGGGTCCGCGACATTGGTCTTGTCGATGACCGTGAAGCCGGTGCCGATCGAAACCGGGATCGACTGGCCGGTCAGGTGCGCAAAGGCCGAAACCACGCCGTAATAGCCGATTTCCGCCGGATGCTGGGCGATGGCCACATCGACCAGGCCGGACTTGATGTTGTCGACGATCGAGCCCGGCGCATCGAACGCAACGACCTTGATGTTGCCCGTCTGGCCGGCCTGCTGCACGCCGTTGCCGGCGCCGAGCGCCGAGAACAGATTGGCGCCGAACACGCCCTTCAGGTCGGAATTGCGTGCGAACACCGCCTGAAGCTGGCTCGCCGCCTTGTTGGCGTCGTTTTCGTTGAACTGGGTTTCGAGCACGGCGACCTTCGGGAAGGCCTCTTTCATCTCGGCCTTGAAGCCTTCCTCGCGCTGGTCTGTGGTGGAAATGCCCGGCTTGACGTTGGACACATAGACCTTGCCTTCACCGCCCATCGCATTGGCGAGCGCGCGGGCCGCCATGCGGCCGCCAAGCACGTTGTCCGAAGCGATATAGGAAAGCGGGAAGTCGGCATCACCGGCGCCGGTCTGGTATTTGCCGGTGCCGATGAAGGTATCGACGGTGATCACCGGAATGCCGGCGTCGTTGGCCTTGCGCAGCGGCTGGACCAGCTGGGTCGTGTCGGTCGGCGCGATCAGGATAGCGGAAGGCTTGCGCGCGATGATCGCGTCCAGCACCGGCACCTGGACGACGGGGTTGAACTCCGGCCCGCCCTGGAAGACCAGTTCGACGCCGAGAGCATCGGCCGCGGCCTGGGCGCCCTTGCGCATGGTGATGTAGAAGGCATCGGTGGTGAGGCCCGGAATCAGCGCGATGGAATATTTCTTCTCCTGCGCGAAAGCCGTGCTGGCCGGTATCCCGACCGCTGCGACGGCAGCCATTGCCATCGCGGATTTGAGAACTGAACGACGCTCCATGGAACTCCTCCCTTTCGTGAGTTTTGTGCCGACCGGCGGTCGGCCCATTTATCGAACCTGGCGATTGGCCAAGGTCCTCCCGGCCACTAATTTCGTCTGAAACGATTCCTCATCATGCGTGTCCGCGAGTCCGAGGTGGATGCGCGGGGTTGTGGACGATGATTGTCGTTTTCCTCTTCCCGCACCCTCCGGCGCGGACGTCTCAGCATCCTCCGCTCGACGTCTTCGAATTAAGACGCAGACCCGCCATCCCTGTCAATAGATTAGTGCGAGCAAATAACAAAATTTCCGCGCCGAAAAATTGATGAACTGTCATGCGGGCAGCTCCAGCAGGATTTCCGCCGTGCGCGCGTCGGTGACGAGCGCCGAGATCAAACCGGCCTTTGCGGCGCCGCGGATCGCCCGCGCCTTCGCCTCTCCCACCGCCACGCCGATCACCAGCGACGCGCGACGCAACTGCTCCACCGACATGGCGATCATGCTTTTCGCATCTTCGGGATCGAGCAATGCGCCCTCCGCATCGAAATAGTGGCGCATGACGTCGCCCGCGGCGTCGGGATGATGTTCCGTACCGGCGTCGGCGGTCTCATGGGGAAGGCCTATGCCGACGATCGCGGCCTCGACCCGGTCCCAGAGCGCTACATGGTCGGCCACGACGGGATCGGCCAGAAAAGCCTGGCGTGATGCCGGCGACGGCAGATACGGGGCATGGACGAAACGCGGCGAGCCGCCGAACTGCAGTGCCGCCAGCCGCACGAATTCATTGATCTGGAAATGCGGCTGGTGCTGTTGCATACCGCCCGTCGCCGGAACGGTCAGCACGCCGGAGATTTCCGGCAGCCCCGCTTCGATAACGGCCCGCACGGCGCGCCCCCAGCCGATCGCCACCACCGACCCTTCGGACAATCCGGCCTTTTGCAGAAGACTGCCTACGGGCGGCCCGAGGAAAGCCAGAGCGCCCACGCCGGTGGCTTCCACGACCGCAGCGCTCTTCAGGGAAAGCCTCTCCGCCAGCGCCGCCGCCAGTTCCTCCGGCGCCGCCAGATCCCGCACCTCGATGCGGACAATGCCTTCGGCGCGCGCCCGCTGCAGCAGCCGCGAGATGGTCGCCGTCGACAGGCCAACCTGCCGGGCGACATCGACCTGGCTCATGTCGTTCTCGTAGTGCAGCTTCGCGACCGTATGCAGAAGAGCACGCGACACGGCCGGGGTTGGAGACGATGGCGACGACAGCTTGCAAGTCCTTTCAGAAATATGTTACATCCTAGACCGAAATTTGCTGGCGCGCAATCACTTCCATCCAGATACGTATCAGGCCAGCATGGTGCGCAGGAGACCTTGACCAATGGCACGCATGACCACAGCCGAACGCCGCGGCTATCAGCAGATTTGCGGCGACAACGGCGCCATGATGGTGATCGCCTGCGACCAGCGCGGCGGTATGCGCACGCTGCTGGCCGCCGATCCGGCTGAACAGGCCAGGATCGGCAACGATGTTCTGGGGCTTACCAAGGCCGACATCGCAAAATACCTCGCCCGCCACGCTTCCTGCGTGCTGGTCGATCCGGTCTGCGCCGTTCCGCAGCTGGTGGATGACGGCACGCTCGACCGCGGCACCGCGCTTCTGATCGGGCTGGACGCTTCCGGGTGGGACACGTCCCCCGAAGGCTACCGCATTTCCAAGCTGGTCGAAGGCATCGGCGCGCGGCAGGTGCGCGCCTTTGGCGGCAATGGCGGCAAGATCATGGTCTACCTTCGCTCCGACACGCCGGCTGCGAATGACCGGAACATCGCGACGCTGAAAAAGGTCATCGACGATTTCGCCCGGGAAGATCTGCTGCTGGTGGTCGAATTCCTCACCTACCGGCTGGAGAACGAAAGCCCGGAGGCCTACCAGGCCAAGATACCGGAACTGATCCAGGGCGGAACGCAGATCTGCCTGGATGTCGGTTCGAAAGTGCTGAAGCTGCCTTATCCCGGCTCGGCCGAGTCCTGTGCGGCGGTCACCAAACTCGCCGGGGACGTTCCCTGGGCTGTGCTGTCGGCCGGCGTCGATCATGAAACCTTCCTTGGACAGGTCGAGACCGCTATGGCCAATGGCGCGTCAGGCGTCATCGCCGGCCGCTCCCTGTGGAAGGACTGCATCTCCCTCGACCGCGACGTGACGCGCCAGCGCCTCGAGACGATCGCCGTTCCGAGGCTGCGCGAAATACAGGCGATCATCGCCCGGCACTGGGCACCGGCGAAAGCCGCCTGATTGAAGCCGCTCGACATGATCCGCACCACCGTCGGCGTCGACATCGGCGGCACTAATATACGCGCCGCGCGCGTAGGAGCCGATGGTAAAATCCTTGCTCGGGCACGCGCCGCCAGTTCGACCGACCCGACGGTGGTCATCGAACGGGTCGAGGCGCTTGTTGCCGGGATCGATGACGAAACGGTGCAAGGCATCGGCATTGGCGTGCCGGGTCAGGTGCATTTCGCCAGCGGACGCGTCCTCTCGGGCGGGTATGTCGACTTATCCGCGGTTCCCGTGCGCGAACGGCTCGAAGCGCGCTTCGGTCGCAACGTCGTCATCGACAATGACGGCAACATGGCGCTGGTGGCCGAAGCGCGATGCGGAGCCGCGGTCGGCCGTTCTCATGCCGCGATGCTGACCATCGGCACCGGCATCGGCGGCGCGATCCTTGTGGACGGGAGCATCTTCCGGGGCGCCGGCGCCGCTGGACAACTCGGCCACATCGTCGTCGATCCTCAGGGTCTGCCCTGCAAATGCGGCCGCAATGGCTGCGTCGAAACCATGAGTTCGGGCACGGCGCTCGGCCGGCATATCGCGGAGGCCGGTCTTCCGGCAGCGACCACGGCGGCCAGCCTGCTGGAACGGCGCGCTTCCGGCGACGCGCTGGCGGACAAGGTGCTGCGTTCATGGGCGCAGCCGCTGCGTGCCGCAATCGACAGTCTTGCCGCGACGCTTCATCCACAGACGATCGTCCTCGGCGGCGGGCTGGGCAGCGAGGCCGTCGCCGCGCTGTCGCCCTATCCGGACAAGTCGTCCTGGTTCAGCTACGAACTCGTCGCGGCCAGTCTCGGCGACGATGCCGGCGTCATTGGCGCCGCCCTGACGGCCCTGCCCTCCAGGCGGGCAGGAAAACGCCTCGTCATGGTCAATGGCGTCCCGGCCAGCGGCAAGAGCAGCGTTGCCGCCGGCTTGGCCAAGGCAACAGGCTGGCCGGTGCTGTCGCTCGATACGATCAAGAACCCGTTCCTTGAAGAGATCGAAACCGTCGATCGACCGTTCAACCGCAAGCTCGGCCGCGCCAGCCTCAAGGCGATGTTCGCGGTGCTGGGCGAGGCGCCTGACGGAGCCACATTCATCATGGATGCATGGTTCGGCTTCCAGCCGCGCGAATTCGTACAGGACCTGATTGACGCCGCCGGCATCGACACGATCGCCGAAATCTGGTGCTCGGCGCCGCCGGAGCTCATCGGCGACCGTTACAGCACCCGGACGGCCAGCCGGCTACCGGGGCACCCCGGCCCCGAATACGTCCCGGAACTCGTCGCGCTCGCATCCCGCGCCGAGCCTTCCCGCTTCGGTCCCGTTCACGAGGTCGACACGACGGCTGCCTTGGATACGATCACTATCCGCAAGTTTCTCGAACAGGTTTTCGACGGCCCGCGAGCTTGCGGCCCTTGATTGACATGCCTTCGCACAGCCCAATCCAGTTCTGCCGATAAGGCGTCGCTTCTACAGCTTTCAGCTTTAGGGAACGCCGAACAGACTTCGCACCACCGCCGCCGCCGCCGCGCAACGGTCCGGAATCGGTCAGCACACCGATCGTCGAGGCCTGTCACATGAAGGACCCCAGAAACTTAAATCCTTGATAAAACAGCCGCTTGTAGTCGTCTCCCGATTCACTTTCGAAAGCTGCAGCCGCATACCCTCAAAGATTCCCCAATGGATATTTCGCATCCGCTTGACCGCTTCGTAATTACTTTCTAAGGTTTAGAAATTAATTAGGGAGAAAGCATTGGGCGCGCATCACGGCCAGATTCTGCGCATCCTGCGCGATGAAGGCCCGCAATCGCGGGCGGCGCTGGCGCGGCGCTCCAAACTGTCCGCAACCACCCTCACCCATGTCACGGCGCATCTCCTGCGCGACGGGTCTGTCCTCGAGAGCGAGACGAGCGGCTCGATCGGCGTCGGCCGGCCGGCGCAGGCCGTGCGCCTGGTGCCCGACGCGCACAGCGTCGCCGGCGTGCATATCGGCGCCGGCCATGTCCAGGTCGCGATTACCGACCTGAAGGCGGCCCCCAAAGCGACCGCATCCTTCGAGTTCGATGTCCACGGGGCCGATCCTGACCGCGTGGTCAGCGACGTCGCGGCCATGGTCATGAAACTGGCAGCCGAGGTGCAGATCGACACCGGCAAATTGCTCGGCATCGGCGTCGGCGTGCCAGGCCCGGTGGATTTCGAGCGGCGCACCGCGCTGGCCTCGATCAATGTCGGCTGGCGCAATGTCCCCATTGCCGGCAAGCTGGAGCGCGCCATCCGCCTGCCGACCGTGGTCGAACACAACGTGACGGCAATGGCGTTGGCCGAAAGCTGCTACGGCATCGGCAGGCAAGTGCCGGCGCTGCTGTTTGTCTATCTGAAGACCGGCCTTGGCGCTGGGCTGGTGGTGGACGGCGTGCCGTTCCGTCCCGGCGGCCACGGCGCCGTCGAACTTGGCCATATCCAGATTACGCCTGACGGTGCGCGCTGCGCCTGCGGCAACCGCGGTTGCCTGGAAACATTCCTTTGCGAAAAAGCGCTCATGGCGGCGGCGGGCGTTATAGGTTCCGCGCCTGCCGATCTCATGGCGAGGGTCGAGCAGAACGGTCCGGCCTGGGATACCGTCATCGAGCATCTCACCACCGCCCTCGCCAGCGCGGTCAATCTCTTGACGCCCGATCTCATCGTCTTCGGCGGCTATCTCGGCCAGGCACCGGAAAGCCTGTTCGAGCGCCTTCGCGCCGACGTGCCGCCGCGTGTCATGCCGCATATGCGCGAAATCCTGAAATTCGAACGCACCAGCTTCGGCGCGCAGAGCGGCGCTATCGGCGGCGCTGCCGTGGCGCTGGATCATTTCTTCTATTCGGGGGCACTGCATTGAGCACCGCTGCGACGCCGCCCGAGACCGAATTGCGGGAACGGCCATCCAACCGGCTGCTGCCGCTGGCGTTGAACATCTTCGCCTTCGCTGTCGGCATCGCCGTCTGGTGGGCCATCACCGCCACCGGCGCGGTCGTCCTGCCGGGGCCGCAGGAGGTGTTCTGGAAAGCCCTCGAGCTGATCCGGAGCGGTCAGCTCTTCATCGACATCTTTGCCAGCCTGCGCCGCGTGCTGACCGGCTTTGTGCTGGGCGCCGCGCTGGCGATACCGGTCGGCTTCCTGATGGGCTGGTACAAGGTCGCCCGCGCGCTGATCGAACCCTATGTGCAGTTCTTCCGCATGATCCCGCCGCTGGCGGTGATCCCGCTCGCCATCGTCACCATGGGCATCGACGAAGCGCCGAAGATCTTCGTCATTTTCCTCGCCTCGTTCCTGTCCTGCGTCGTCGCCACCTATCAGGGCGTCATCAGCGTCGACCGAACCCTGATCAACGCCGCCCGGGTTCTCGGCGCGAAGGATTCGACCATCTTCCCGCGCGTCATCATCCCGGCCTCGATCCCCTTCATTCTGGTCGGCGTACGCATCGGCCTTGGCTCCGCCTGGGCGACGGTCGTCGCCGCCGAACTGATCGCGGCGCAATCCGGCCTCGGTTTCCGCATGCAGCAGGCGCAGCTCTACTACGACCTGCCCATCATCTTCGTCAGCCTCATCACCATCGGCATCCTCGGTCTCCTCATGGATCGCCTGTTGCAGGCGACCGAACGCCGCCTCACCCAATGGCAGGAACGCGCGCAATGACGGCCGGGACGCAACCGAAAATCTCGTTCCAGAACGTCACCCGCCGCTTCGGCGAGGGCGACAAGTCGTTTCTGGCGCTGGACCGGCTCAACCTCGACATCGCCGACGGCGAATTCGTCACCGTCGTGGGCCCTTCCGGCTGCGGCAAGTCGACGGCAATGAACATCGCCGCCGGCCTGACCGACGCATCCGACGGCAAGGTGCTGGTCGATGGCAGATCCGTTTCCGGTCCCGGACCGGAGCGCGGCGTGATCTTCCAGCAATATGCGCTGTTTCCCTGGCTGACGGTGCGCCAGAACGTCGAGTTCGGCCTGCGCATCAAAGGCATGCCGAGGGCCGAGCGTCGCCGCGTCTCCGACCATTTCATCGATCTCGTCGGCTTGAAGGATTTCGCCGACGCGCTGCCCAAGACGCTATCCGGCGGCATGAAGCAGCGCTGCGCCATCGCCCGCGCCTATGCCGTCAACCCGACCATGCTTTTGATGGACGAGCCGTTCGGCGCGCTCGACGCGCTCACCCGCGTCAACATGCAGGACCAGCTTCTGGACACATGGAGCCGCGAGCGCCGCACCGTCATCTTCATCACCCACGATGTCGACGAGGCGGTCTACCTCGCCAACCGGGTCATCGTCATGGCCGCGCGTCCCGGACGCCTGCACAAGATCATCCCGGTCGACCTGCCCTATCCGCGCACCGAGGAAATGCGGCTGTCGCCCGAGTTCGCGGCGATCCGCAATCAGGTCTGGCACGCCGTCTATCACCAGAAACCACAAGTCGAAGCAAAACACTGACAGGGAGGAATTTTTGAGATGAACGTCACGAGAAGAAGCTTTCTCGCGCTCTCGGCAGCCGCCGGCGTAGCCGTTCCGGCTGTGCTGTCCGCAACGAGCCCGGTATTCGCGCAGGCAAAGCCGGTGCGGGTCGGCTATATCGCCGATTATTTCGGCACCAGCCTGACCGCCATCGCCAGCGACCAGGACCTCTGGGCCAAGCACGGGCTGGAGCCGGAGCTGAAAGTCTTCACCAACGGCCCGATCCAGATCCAGGCGCTCGGCGCCGGGTCGCTGGATTTCGGCTATGTCGGTCCGGGCGCCCTGTGGCTGCCCGCGTCGGGCAAGGCGAAGCTGATCGCCATGAACGCGCTTGGCCTGTCCGACCGCGTCATCGCCCAGGCCGGCTTCAGCACGATGGCGGACCTGAAAGGCAAGAAGATCGGCGTCCCGGAAGGCACGTCGGGCGACATGCTGCTGCGTCTGGCGTTGGCCAAGGCCGGAATGCAGATCGGCGATGTGGAAGTGATCAAGATGGATCCGCCGACCGTCGTTTCCGCCTTCGCTTCGAAACAGATCGACGGCGCCGGCATCTGGTATCCGCTGGTCGGCGTCATCAAGAAGACCGTCCCGGACCTCGTCGAAGTGGCCAAGAGCGCCGATTTCTATCCCCAGAACTCTTTCCCGTCGGCCTTCGTCACCCGCAACGATGTGGCCGAGAAGGACCCTGACCTCGTCAAACGCATGATTGCGGTGCTGAAGGACGCCAACGACTACCGCGCCGCCGACGTGCCGCGCTCGGTCGAGATCACCGCCAAATTCCTCGGCGTGCCGGCCGACCCGCTGGTCACCGAAAGCCAGAACGGCAAATTCCTGACATCGGCCGAGTTCGTCGCCGCGACTAAGGACGGTTCGGTGGCCGGCTGGCTCAAGGGCCTGAACGACCAGTTCGTCGGCTTCGGCAAGCTGAAGGATCCGCTCGATCCCAAGGACTACTATCTCGGCGACCTCTACGCCGGCGGCTGATGCCCGATGACGCAAAGACCGCGTCGGCCCATGCGGCCGGCGCGGCTCTCCGGATTTGAAAAGCGCGCCCCCCATGCCGCGTCGATGGACCAGAATTGCACATGACCAAGCGACCCAACATCCTCTTCATCATGTCCGACGACCACGCCGCGCGGGCGATCTCATGCTATGGCGCCGGTCTGAACCGGACACCGAACCTCGACCGTATCGCCAGGCAGGGAATGCGGCTCGACAAGTGCTATGTGACCAATTCGATCTGCACGCCGAGCCGCGCCGCGATCCTGACCGGCACCTACAACCACGTGAACCAGGTGACGACGCTGGACACGCATATCGACAACCGGCTGCCCAACGTCGCCAGGCACCTGCGCGCTTCCGGCTACCAGACCGCCATCTTCGGCAAGTGGCACCTCGGCGAAGGCAAGGCGCATGAGCCGACCGGCTTCGACGAATGGGCGGTGGTGCCGGGACAAGGCGAATATTTCGATCCGATCATGATCGACCGCGAAGGCGCGCACGGCGAACAGGGCTACGCCACCGATATCATTACCGATAAATGCCTGGATTTCCTGCAGCGCCGCGACACCGGCCGCCCTTTCTTCCTGATGTGCCACCACAAGGCGCCGCACCGCAGTTTCGAGCCGCACCCGCGCCATCGCCACCTCTATGCGGATGGCAAGCTGCCGGTGCCGGAAACCTTCGATGACGACTATTCCAACCGCGCCGCGGCGGCAGCCGCCGCAAAAATGCGGATCAAATCCGACATGACCTACCGCGACCTCGGCCTCGTCCAGCCGGAAGGCGGCCAGGAAATCGGCGAACTGCTCATCCCCGGCATGACCGTCCGCAGGGTCCCGGAAATCGTGGAGGGCGAGGCGCTGACGCTGATCGACGCGCTGACCGGCGAGAACTACGTTTTCACCGACCCCGACAAGCTCGCGCATTTCAAATACCAGCGCTACATGATGCGCTACCTGCAGACGATCCAGTGCGTCGACGACAATGTCGGACGCCTGCTGGACTATCTCGACGCCGAAGGCATCGCCGAAAACACCATCGTCATCTACACCTCCGACCAGGGTTTCTTCCTTGGCGAGCATGGCTGGTTCGACAAGCGGTTCATGTATGAGGAATCGCTGCAGATGCCATTCCTGGTCCGCTATCCCGAAGCGATCGAGGCGGGAACGGTCAGCGACCGCATCGCCACCAATGTCGACTTCGCGCCCACCTTCCTCGACTATGCCGGACTGACAACCCCCAGCTACATGCAGGGAACGAGCCTGCGCCCGCTGCTCGAACGGTCCGCGGACGAAAACTGGCAGGACGTCGCCTACCACCGCTACTGGATGCACAAGGACGAATTCCACAACGCCTTCGCCCACTACGGCGTACGTGACAGCCGCTACAAGCTGATCTACTGGTACAACGACCCGCTCGACCAGCTCGGCGCCCATCCCGGCGACGAGCCGCCGGAGTGGGAGCTTTTCGATTGCGATCAGGACCCGTTCGAACTGCACAACCGAGCCGGCGATCCGGAATACGCAAAGGTATTTGCCAGCATGCTCGACAGACTGGACCGCAAGATGGCCGAGATCGGCGACATTCCCCAGCACGACAGCAAGGCCGTCCTGGCGGGGCTGAAATCGCTGGCGGCGGCCTGAGGCGCGCGTGAGCTGCTGCACGATATCGCGCGGCGACGAACTGCCGGCTGCCGCCCCCCGGGCCGGCGACGCGCCGGCACCGGCTGGGGCGGTCGCAACGGTGCCGAGGGTTCGTTTCGACCCGGCCCGGACATTCGTGGGCACCAACGAACCCTTCATCGCCGGTGACGGCGAAGGCCCACGACGCCCGGTCCGGCTTCGCGCCTTTGAGTTGGAAACGACGACCGTCACCAACGCCAGGTTCGCGGCCTTCGTCGCCGCCACAGGATATGTGACGGAAGCCGAACGGTTCGGCTGGTCGCCTGTGTTCAGGCTTCTGCTGCCGCAAGGCGCGCGCTATATGCCGACCACCGGCCCGACGCCATGGTGGGTCCGCGTCGACGGCGCATTCTGGAAGGCACCGGAAGGTCCCGGCAGCGACCTCTCCGGGCGCGAGGATCACCCGGTCGTGCAGGTCTCGTGGAACGATGCCAACGCCTTTGCGAAGTGGTGCGGCGGCAGACTGCCCGGCGAAGCGGAATGGGAACATGCCGCGCGTGGCGGCCTGCCCGACCCCCGCTTTCCCTGGGGCGACGACGAACCCGGCGACGACAATGTTTTGTGCAATATCTGGCAGGGCAGCTTCCCCCGCTTCAACACGCTGGCCGACGGCTATCTCGGCACCAGCCCCGTCACTGCCTTCCAGCCCAACGGCTCGGGACTTTACGGCATGGCCGGCAATGTCTGGGAGTGGACGGTCGACGCCTACCGCATCCACTCAGTTGGGCGGGAAGCCAAGGAGCGTAACGAACAGGCCCTTCGCGATGGTGACAAAGTGGTCAAGGGCGGGTCGTTCCTCTGCCACAAAAGCTACTGCTACCGCTACCGGATCGCCGCGCGCTCCTTCATGAGCGCCGACTCCTCCACCAGCAATGCAGGCTTTCGCGTCGCGTATGACGGGTAAGCCACACTACGCCTTGCCTTGGCCAGAACCCTGTTTGCGGTCGTGGGCCGGACCCGGGCCACGCATATAATACCGTTCCGGATGGTAGCGATCTTTGTGGATCGCGTTGACCAAGCGAGACAGGCGGCGCGCGATGATGATCCTGATCGAGCGTTTCATCTCGGCACCGCCCTCTCCTTCTCAGTTCTTGACCGCGTCGACGTCACGTTCCTGATCCTTGAAGCCAAGCAGGTCGGTTGCCTTCAGACGGTACTGGCGCGAATAGCGCGGGGCAGCGTCAAGCACGGTTGGCGTTGCGCCCTCGATCTCGTCGATCCAGGCTAGCAGCCGCGCCTTGAGCCCATCGGCGACTTCGCGGAAGGCATCCATGCCGACGAGATTGACCATCTCGTAGGGATCGTTGTCGAGATCGTAGAGGTAGCTCTCGCGGTAGACGTCCGAACTGGCCAGATCCTTGTCATATTCGGAGGTGACGCCGTATTTCCAGCGGTGCGTGCGCAACGCCCGCCCCGTCTCGGTCTCGCTGATCTGGAAGAAGACATCCTGCCGCCAGGGGAGCCGCGCGTCGCGGACCACCGGCATAATCGACTGACCCGTCATCGAATCGGGTACCTCCAGCCCCGCCGCATCGATCAGGGTCGGCGCGACATCGATGGTGCTGAACAGCGCCTTCACCTGGCCGCCGGCCATGAAGCCCGGACCGGTGATCATCGTCGGCACGCGCACAGCGCTTTCGTGGCAGGAGCGCTTGTACTCGCTGTTGCGCGTCTTGAAGTGGCAGGCATGGTCGGAGGTGAACATGACGATCGTGTTGTCGAGCATGTCGAGGCTCTTCAGCGCGTCGATCAGCCGGCCGAATGCTTCGTCCAGACGCTTCACCATCCCGTAATAGCCGCCCAGATGCCAGCTGCTGGTCCCCTTCAGCGTCGCAAGGTCCGGCGGCGTCCACTGCGTGGCCGTCATCGCCTCGCGATAGCCGTCCGGTGGCGGATAATCATCGACATGGTTCTGGTGATGCGGCTCAAGGAACGACAGGAACAGGAAGAACGGGTCCTCCTGATGCTGGTCGCAATAGCGGATCGCCGCGTCTGTCAGCGCGTCGACCCGGTAGCCCGGCAGCTTCTTTTTGTTATCGTTGTCGTCGAACAGCACGGCATCATAGGAATCCGAGACGAACTCGGCCAGATTGGCGCCGAGCCAGCTTTGATAGCCGCCGCGCTGGTGCTTGCGCACCGGATCCTCGCTGCCGAGATGCCACTTGCCGATATAGCCGGTTGAGTAGCCGTTGCGCGCGAACACCTTGGCGATCGTCTCGGCATCGTCCGCCAGCGGGATGCCGTTGCGGAACACGCCGGTCTGCGTGGCGAACTGGCCGGTCTGCATGGACGAGCGCGCCGGGCCGCAGAGCGGCTGGCTGGTGAAGGAATGGAACAGATGCGTGCCGCCACGCGCCAGCCGGTCGAAATTCGGCGTCAGCCCCATGGGATTGCCATGCACCCCGGTGGTGTCGTGCCGCTGCTGATCGGTGAAGAAGACGATGACGTTGGGTTTTTTCATGGCTTGCGTCCTGGCACATCGCGGTGCGGACGCCTGTCCGCCGCCTTTATGCGGGCCACCATAATCGGACGGGTCGGGCAGAAAAAATGATATTAATTCCGGTCCGCCATTCCTGCCAGGAATAGTCAATCGATCTCGGCGCTGGCGATCTTTGGCAAAAGCTCGAGTGCGCGCCGCATGATGGGGATGCGCTGCGAGGACTGCCGGAACCATGCCCCTGAGGTGAAGTTCCAGATCGGCTGGCTCAGCGTCAGCCTTTCGATCCCCACCTTCGCCGCCACGCTCTTGAGCGAGGTCGGCGCCAAGGCCAGAAGATTGGATTTGCGGATGATGGAGAAGCTGGAATCGACATCGTCAACCGCCGCCACGATGCGCGGCGTGGCCAGTTTGAAACGGCCGAAATAGGCATCCAGATACTGGGTGACCAGCGCATCACGCTTGAAGATCACCCACGGCTTCCCCTCCAGCGCGGCAGGCGGCACGACGCCTTTGCCGGCAAGCGGGTTGGTGGCGCAGCAATAGGCCGTCAGTTCCACTTCGAACACCTCGCGCCTGTCGATGCCCTCCGGCGGGTTGCTATGGAAGGCGCCCAGCATCAGGTCGACCTCGCCATCGACGAGCTTCGCCAGCGTCGAGCCGGCGACATCGAAGTCGAGCGTGAAGGCGGTCTCGGGAAATTCGGCAATCAAATGCCGGACCAATGAGGGAGCGACGAGCATGTGATAGGCCGCCCCGGCGCTGATATGGAAATTCGAGACCGAGCCGGCGCTGATCGCCTGCGCCTCCTCATGCGCTTGACGGTAGTGCATCTCGATCGTCTGCGCCCTTGCGAACAGGGCCTGCCCTACCTCCGTCAGCACCATGCCCTTGGTGCTTCTTTCGAAGAGAGTGGCCTTGAAGGTCTGCTCCAGCCTGCGGATGGTTTTGGTCAGGGCCGGCTGCGTCAGCCCGATTCGGCCGGCGGCTGAGGTGAGGTTTCCAGCCCGGGCAACAGCCAGGAACGCGCGCAGTTCTCTATCCAAAATAATATTCCCCCCGGTTATCGCAATGTAGAATTAATATCATTTCTAATCGCGAACGTAAGCCGGTAGCCTTGCGGTTTCATGGGAGGAGAAACACACAATGGCCTGGAAATCCAAGCTCGCTTTAGCAGCCACGACTGCCCTGATCATATCCGCCTGCCCGGCCTCGGCGCAGGACAGTTTCGCCGATGTCGGCAAGCAGGAGCCGATCACCATCCTGATCAACGCCTCACCCTGGTACAACGGTTTCGAAAAGGTTGTCGGCCTCTATGAGGAGCAGACCGGCAACAAGGTCAATCTCGAGGTGACACCTTTCAACGGCATGCTGGAAAAGGCGCGATCGGCGGTCCGCAGCGGCACCAGCCCGCTCGACCTGATCAACGTCAACGCCACCAACTCGACCGAATTCTACCAGGCCGGCTACATCGAGCCGATGAAGGAGATCGACCCGTCCTTCGAAGTGCCGAAAGAGGTTCTCGGACTGGACGACGCCGGCTGCTGGGACGAAGCCAAGAAATACCGCATCTGCTCGAGCGGCAAGCTGATGGGCTATACGCCCAACGGTAATGTGCAGCTGTTCTACTACCGCAAGGATGTGCTGGATGAAAAAGGCCTGAAGGTGCCCGTCACCTTCGATGACATCATCAAGAACTGCGCCGTTTTGCAGAACCCGCCGGAAAGCTATGGCTATCTGCAGCGCGGCGAGCGCGGCGATTCCATCCAGTACGACTTCATGGCCTACCTGCTCGCCTATGGCGCCAAGCCGGTCGCCGATCCCGCCAACGGCGACTATACCGTGACGATCAACAGCCCCGAAGCCAAGGCAGCGCTCGACAAGTTCATCGAAGTCGCCAAGAAGTGCAGCCCGCAGAACTATGGCACGCTCGGCCAGGGTGAACTGATCCAGCTCCTGCAGACCGGCAAGGGAATGCAGGCGCACGCCGTCGTGGCCGCTTTCCCCAATTTCGACAATCCGCAGAAGTCCGCCGTGGTCGGCAAGATAAACGCCGCGCCGCTGCCGCGTGCCACGCCTGAGGGGAAGCCCGGCGTTGCGATCGGAAGCTGGGTCTTCATGATCCCCAAGAACGCTTCCGATGCGGGCAAGAAAGGCGCTGTCGCCTTCTCAAAATGGTTCCTGACCTACAAGGCGCAGTATGAATATGCCCTTGGCGGCGGCATCCCGGTGCGCACCGACGTCTTCACCTCGGATCTGAAGGACAAGCCGGAATTCCGCTGGATGCCGGCCTATCTGGACGAGATCGAATATGGCGTGCAGGTCTATGGCTATGTCGAGGCGCCGGCGGTCAGCGAGGCTGTTGGCCTTCGGCTCAACCAGGCCCTGGTCGGCGAGATGACTCCCGCCGTCGCCTTGAATACGCTGGCCGAGGACATGAAGGCGATCTTCGAAAAGGGCGGCCGCAAGACAGGCACCTTGCCGCCTCTGGCCGACTGATCTCTCCCGGTGGCCGCCGCGCGGCGGCCACCCTCTCATTCCAGCTTTGCGGAGGGTCCCGTCATGAGTCTATCGACGCCATCTGCCCGCAGACAGGGCCTCAGCGATTTCATCGATCGCCATTTCAAGCTGCTGACACTGGCGCCCGCGCTGATCGTGCTGGTCGCCCTGACCCTCTACCCGATCGCCAACCTGTTCGTCATGGCGGTCTCGACGATCCGTTTCGAGTCCGGCGGTGAGATCTGGGCCTTTACCCCGCTGATCAATTTCAAGCAGTTGCTGAACGACCAGATCTTCCGCATCGCCTTGTGGAATACGCTCCTGTTCGCCATCGCGTCGGTGGCCATCGAGATGGTTCTCGGTCTCGGCCTTGCCATCCTGGTCGGCTCGATGACGGCCTTCAAGGGCGTCATGCGGACCGCGCTCATCATCCCCATCCTGATGCCGCCGGTCGCCATCGGCTCGATGTGGAAGCTGATGTACAGTTTCGATTTCGGCGTCCTCAACCAGATCGTCACCGGCATCGGCTTCGCGCCCGTCAACTGGACAGGATCGCCGTCGCTGGCGCTGTGGTCCGTCGTCATCGTCGATGTCTGGCACTGGACGCCGTTCGTTTTCCTCATTCTTTTCGCGGCCGTCGAGGGGCTGCCCAAGGAAGTCATCGAAGCGGCGCGCATCGACGGCGCCAGCAACCGCGACCTGATCTTCAAGATCATCATACCGCTGATGATGCCGGCTATCGTCGTGGCGCTGCTGTTCCGCACCATCCTCGCCTTCAAGGTCTTCGACGAGGTGTTCCTGCTCACCTCCGGCGGGCCGGGCACGTCGACCGAGGTCGTCAGCCTGCATTTGAACAAGGTGTTCTTCCAGCAGAACGACCTCGGCTACGGCGCCATGCTGTCGCTCGCCATCATCGCCGCCACCATCGCTTTCCTGTGGGTGGCGCGCAGCGCCAGCGCCGCGCTGGAGAAACGCTGATGCTGGTTCTGCGCGGTTATTCGCGGCTGGCCGGCATCGCCCTGCTCAGCCTTGGCGTCTTCGTCATCCTGGCGCCGTTCCTGTGGGTGGCGCTGCAATCGTTCAAGTACGAGATCCAGATCCTGCAGGGATCGTGGAATTTCGAACCGACGATGTTCAACTATGTTGACGTGCTCTACTCGCGCCGTTCCGACTTCCTGAGCAACATCTGGAACAGCCTGATCGTCGCCGGCGTCTCGACCCTGTGCGTGCTGGTGGTGGGAACGCTCGCCGCCTATTCGCTGAGCCGGCTCGCCTGGAGCGGCTGGATACGCAACCTCTTCCTCGGCTGGACGCTGATCTTCAACATGATCCCGCCGCTGACGCTGGTTGGCCCCTGGTATCTCATCTTCCGCCAGATCGGCATGTTCGAAACGCTGGGCTCGCTCATCCTCACGCACATCACCCTGCATCTGCCGATGACGGTGTGGATGATGATGGCCTACTTCAAGGAATTGCCGAAGGAGATCGAGGAAGCCGCGATGGTCGATGGCTGCCGCCGCATCGATGCCTTCTGGCGCATCTCGCTGCCGCTGGTGACGCCGGGCCTCATCGCCGCCGGCGTGCTGGCGTTCGTCTTCTCGTGGAACGAGTTCTCCGTGGCGCTCAACCTCACCGGCCGCGACACCGCGACGGTTCCGGTCGCCATCGCCCGGTTCGCCCAACAGTACGAGGTACAGTACGGCCAGATGGCCGCCGCCTCGATCCTGTCCACCATCCCCGCGCTGCTGCTGATGTTCTTCGGCCAGCGTTTCGTCGTCCAGGGCCTGACCATGGGCGCGGTCAAATAGGAGGAAAGCGCAGATGGCCGAAGTCCAGCTGAGGAATGTGCAGAAGCGCTATGGCACCGTCGATGTGATCCGCGGCGTCGATCTGACCATCGCCGATGGCGAGTTCGTCGTGCTGGTGGGTCCCTCCGGCTGCGGCAAGTCGACCCTGCTGCGGATGATCGCCGGGCTGGAGGAAATCTCCGGCGGCGAGATCGCCATCGGCGGGCGCGTCGTCAACGACCTCGAGCCGCGTGAGCGCGACATCGCCATGGTGTTCCAGAGCTACGCGCTCTATCCGCACATGAACGTGGAGAAGAACATGGGCTTCTCCATGGCGCTGCGGAAGGAAAGCACAGACAGCACCCGCGCCGCCGTCGAGGACGCGGCCACTTCACTGGCGCTGAAGCCTTACCTCGACCGCCTTCCGCGCGCTCTCTCCGGCGGCCAGCGCCAGCGCGTCGCCATGGGACGCGCCATCGTGCGGCGGCCTAAGGTGTTCCTGTTCGACGAGCCGCTGTCGAACCTCGACGCACAGCTTCGCGTGAAGATGCGCACGGAAGTGCGCAAGCTGCACCAGCGCCTCGAGGCGACCTCGGTCTACGTCACCCACGACCAGGTCGAAGCCATGACCATGGCCGACCGCATCGTCATCCTCGACAAGGGCAAGATCGCGCAGGTCGGTTCGCCGCTGGAACTTTACGACAGGCCGGCCAACCGCTTCGTCGCCGAGTTCATCGGCTCGCCCGCCATCAACGTCATCCCGGCCGAGACCGACGGCAACCGCGCCGCCATCTCTTCGGGCGACGAGCGCTTCGAGATCAGGCTGCCCTCTGCGCCGTCCGAAAAGGCAATCGATGTCTGCATCCGCCCCGAACATCTGCGGCGGGTGGACAGCGGCGGTATGCCGGTCACCGTGCAGGTTATCGAGAATCTGGGGGCCGAAACCTATGTCTTCGTCGATGTCGACGGCCTCGATGTCTGCTGGCGCATCGCCGGCCGGCCCGATGTGGCGATCGGCGACCGGATAAGGCTCGGTTTCGATCCGGAGCGCGTGCATCTGTTCAGCCGCGAAACCGGCGCGCGGCTGTAAACCGCTTCCCCCGGCAGAGCGGGCCTGGGCGCGGCAGGGCCATTCTTCTCAGCCGTGCCGCGGCTAGCCATCCACCAACGCGCCTCCCATAAATTCCCGGCGGGCGCTCCCGGCCTCCGTCTTGATGAAGTCAATCAGCGCGCGGATACGCGCCGCTGACGACAGGTCCCGATGGCAGACGCACCAGTAATCCCGCTCGAGACAGATATCCTTCGCCAGCACCGGCACGAGTTCAGGGTGCGCGGACGCCATGAAGTGCGGCAACACACATAATCCAATTCCGCGCAGCACGGCATGAAGCTGCGCATGTATGCTCGAGCTTTGGTAGGTTGCGCGCAGGCCCGGCAGAATTTCCCGGTGATAGTCGAGCCCCGGCGTGAAGATCATGTCTTCGATGTAGCCGATCATGCGATGCGCCAGGAGATGCTCGCGTTTCAGGATCGGCGTATGCTGCTCCAGGTAGCTCCGCGTCCCATAGACGAACAGCCGATAGGTCGCGATCTTTTCATAGTGGTAGAAATCCGCCCGTGGCGAGGTCAGGGTGATGGACATGTCCGCCTCGCGGCGCGACAGCGACACGATCTGCTGGATCGTCACGAGTTCGATCGACAGGTTGGAATGAAGTTGCGCGAAACGCGGCAGCCTGTCTGCGAGAAAGAAATTGCCGAAGCCTTCCAGCGTCGAGAGGCGAACGACGCCGGTGACGGGAGAAGCTCCGCTGGAGGCTTCGTTGCGAAAATTACCGGCTTCGCGTTCGATCTGCTCGGCCGACTGCACCAGCCTCTCACCGACGCCAGTGAGCATGTAGCCACGAGGATTGCGCTCGAAAAGCCTCGCCGAAAGCGCCTGTTCCAATCTGTCGATGCGACGCGACACGGTGGCATGGTTGGTGCGGAGTTGGCGCGCCGCGCTGGCCAGCTGCCCGGTGCGCGCCACGGCGAGAAAGAATTGCAGATCGTCCCAGGTGAAGCGCCGCATCAGAAGGCGCCGCCGTCTTTGTTGCCGGGCATCATGTCCCTCCTCGGACGGCAAGAAACGTCCGGTCCTATCCGTGCATTTTTGTACGGAACTTGTACGAAAATAAGTGTTCTCGCAATCCGTGCTCGATGTTACGCTCACTGCCGTGCATATTTCGATGCGATTGCTATCGTGCGATTTTTGCACTCAAGACTATGGGACGCGGAGGAGCGGCCCATGATCTGAGGAAAGTCCATCGGGCCATTTTAGAGCCGACGCAGTCAGTCTCCGGCCATGCCGCGGACTGACCGTCAGGGGAGGAACAGCAGTGAAATTTTTGCATCTCGTATCGGCGGCCCTGTTGGCCGCGACAGCGATCCCGGCAACAGCGGCCGAGATATCCGACGGCAAGGTCAAGATCGGCATCCTGAACGACCAATCCGGCGTCTATGCCGATTTCGGCGGCAAGTGGTCGGTCGAGGCCGCCAAGATGGCGGTCGAGGATTTCGGCGGCAAGGTCCAGGGCGCGCCCGTCGAGGTGATCAATGCCGACCATCAGAACAAGCCCGACATCGCCTCCAACATCGCCCGCCAGTGGTACGACACCGAACAGGTCGATGCGATCATGGAGCTGACCACCTCGTCGGTGGCGCTGGCCGTTCAGGGCTTGTCGCAGGAAAAGAAGAAGATCGATATCGTCACCGGCGCCGCGACCAGCGACCTGACCGGCAAGAACTGCTCGCCCTACGGATTCCACTGGGCCTACGACACGCACGCTTTGGCGGTTGGCACCGGCGGCGCGCTGGTCAAGCAGGGCGGCGACACATGGTTCTTCCTCACCGCCGACTACGCCTTCGGCTACTCGCTCGAGGAACAGACCGGCAATTTCGTCAAATCGCAGGGCGGCAAGGTTCTGGGTTCCGTCCGCCATCCGCTGGCGACAACGGATTATTCGTCCTTCCTGCTCCAGGCTCAATCGTCGGGCGCCAAGGTGGTCGGCTTCGCCAATGCCGGGCTGGACACTGCCAACTCGATCAAGCAGGCGGCGGAATTCGGATTGGTCTCCGGCGGACAGCGGCTCGCTGCCCTCCTGTTCACCATCGCGGAAGTGCATGGGCTTGGCCTCGAGGCCGCCCAGGGCCTGTCGCTGACGGAAGGCTTCTACTGGGACCGCAACGACGAATCGCGCGCCTTCGGCAAGCGCTTCTTCGATCGCACCGGACGCATGCCGAACATGATCCAGGTCGGCACCTATTCGGCGGTGTCGCAATATCTCAAGGCGATCGACAAAGCCGGCACCGACGAGACCGAGGCCGTGTCCAAGGAGTTGCACTCCATGCCGGTCGATGACGTGTTCACGCACAATGGCAAGGTCGGCGCCAACGGACGCATGATCTACGACATGTATCTGATGGAAGTGAAGAAGCCTTCGGAAAGCAAGCAGCTCTGGGACTACTACAAGGTGCTGGCGACGATCCCTGGCGACGAAGCCTACATCAAGCCAGAAGAAAGCGGCTGCCCGCTGGTCAAGTGACGGTGCAGGCAACTGAGCAAGCCGACAAGGCGGACAGCGGGTCGCGCGTGGTTCTTTCCGCGCGCGGCCTGCGCCGCGATTTCGCCGGCTTCGTCGCTGTCAAGAATGTCGATCTCGATATCGAACATGGCAAGATCCACGCCCTGATCGGACCGAATGGCGCCGGCAAGACGACGGTCTTCAACCTGCTGACGCGGATGATGCCGAGCAGTGCCGGGACGATCTCTTTTCTCGGCCGTGACATCACCCATATGTCTCCGGCCGCGGTCGCGCGGCTGGGGGTTGTCCGCTCCTTCCAGATCTCCGCGATCTTCCCGCACCTGACGGTGCTCGACAATGTACGCGTCGCCCTGCAACGCCCGAACGGGCTGGCGATCCAGTTCTGGCGCAGCCTTTCGGCGCTCGATGCACTGACCCCGAGGGCCGACGAACTGCTGGCGCTGGTCGGCCTCTCCGACGCCCGCGACCGGCTTGCCGGCGATCTTTCCTATGGCCGCAAGCGCATCCTGGAGATCGCCACGACGCTGGCGCTGGACCCCAAGGCGCTGCTTCTCGACGAGCCGATGGCCGGCATGGGCCATGAGGACGTCGGCGCGGTCGCCGAGATCATCCGCTCCATCGCGAAAGACCGCGCGGTGCTGATGGTCGAGCACAATCTCGCCGTCGTCGCCGATCTTTGCGACCGGATCACCGTGCTTCAGCGCGGCGAAATCCTCGCCGCCGGCGACTACGCCACGGTCAGCCAGGATGAGCGTGTCAGGGTCGCCTATATGGGGACCACGGATGACTAGAGCGTTTCATGGCTCGAGCGCGGAGCCCCTTCTCGAGGTCCGGGACCTCAATGCCTGGTACGCCGAAAGCCATGCGCTGCATGGCGTCAGCCTCTCGGTGGACCGCGGCGAAACCATAACGCTGGTCGGCCGCAACGGTGTCGGCAAGACGACAACGCTGCGGGCGATCATAGGCCTGATCCGCAAACGCACCGGCACGATCCGTTTCGACGGCAAGGACATGATGGGCGTTCCGCTGCATGGGGCCGCCCGCGCCGGCATTGGCTTCGTGCCGGAAGAACGCGGCATCTTCGCCACGCTGACGGTCGACGAGAACCTTGTCCTGCCGCCGGTGGTCGCGGAAGGCGGCATGAGCCTCGACGAAATCTTCACGCTGTTTCCCAATCTCAAGGAGCGCCGCAACAGCCAGGGCACCCGGCTCTCGGGGGGCGAGCAGCAGATGCTGGCCATGGCCCGTATGCTGCGCACCGGGGTCAAGCTGCTCCTGCTTGATGAGCCAACCGAAGGACTGGCGCCGGTGATCGTCCAGCGCATCGGCGAAGTGCTCGCCGAACTGAAGAAACGTGGCATGACCATCTTGCTGGTCGAGCAGAACTTCCGCTTCGCCAGCCGGATCGCCGACCGCTTCTACCTGATTGACCGTGGCCGGGTGACGTCGCAGTTTCCCGTGGCTGAACTCGCGTCCAGGATGGACGAGATGCATGAGGTGCTTGGAGTATGAGGCGGCCATGACGATGGTTTTCGGCATACCGATCCAGGCGCTGCTCGGCCAGTTGCTTGTCGGCCTGATCAACGGCTCGTTCTACGCCATGCTGAGCCTCGGGCTGGCTATCATCTTCGGGCTGCTCAGGGTCATCAATTTCGCCCATGGCGCGCAATACATGCTGGGCGCCTTCGCCGGCTATCTGATGCTCGCCTGGTTCGGCATCGGCTACTGGCCCGCGCTCATCCTGGCGCCGCTGGTTGTGGCCGTGGTCGGGATCGTGGTCGAACGGTTCGCGTTGTCGCGTCTCTACGACCTCGATCCGCTCTACGGGCTGCTGTTCACATTCGGGTTGGCGCTCGTCATCGAAGGGGTGTTCCGCTACTACTACGGCGTTTCCGGAAACCCCTACCCCGTTCCCGCCCTGCTGGCCGGCGGAGAGAATCTCGGCTTCATGTTCCTGCCGATCTACCGCGGCTGGGTGGTGGTCGCATCGCTGATCGTCTGCCTGACGACATGGCTGGTGATCGAAAGAACGAAGCTCGGCTCCTATCTTCGCGCCGCCACCGAAAACCCGCGTCTCGTCCAGGCCTTCGGCATCAACGTACCCTTGTTGCTGACGTTGACCTATGGTCTCGGGTCCGGCCTCGCCGGCCTCGCCGGCATCCTCGCAGCCCCCGTCTATCAGGTCAGCCCGCTGATGGGATCGAACCTGATCATCGTGGTTTTCGCCGTTGTCGTGGTCGGCGGCATGGGGTCCATTCTCGGCGCCATCGTCACCGGCTATTTGCTGGGTCTGGTGGAGGGGCTGACCAAGGTCTTCTATCCGGAAGCCTCCAGCATCGTCATCTTCGTCGTCATGGCCATTGTGCTGCTCTTGCGGCCCGCCGGTCTGTTCGGAAAGGACGCCTGATGGCAGAGGCAACGCAGACCCGCACATCGGCGTCGGGTGCAAGGTTGCAATGGGTGCTGGTGGCGATCGGGATCGCCGCGCTCATCGCCGCGCCCTTCGTCATCTACCCGATCTTCGTCATGAAGATGCTGTGCTTCGCGCTGTTTGCCTGCGCCTTCAATCTGCTCATCGGCTATACCGGGCTGCTTTCCTTCGGCCATGCCACCTTTTTCGGCGGCGCGGCCTATTTCTGCGCCCATGCCGTCAAGGTCTGGGGCTGGCCGCCGGAGGCCGGGATCCTGCTGGGCGCGCTGGGCGCAGCCGTCCTCGGTGCCATCATCGGATTTTTCGCCATCCGCAGGCAGGGCATCTACTTCGCCATGATCACGCTGGCGCTGTCGCAGATGTTCTTCTTCTTCTGCCTGCAGGTGCCCTTCACCCACGGCGAGGACGGCATCCAGGGCGTGCCGCGCGGGCATCTCTTCGGTGTCCTCGACCTCAACAACGCGCTGACGATGTATTTCACCGTTCTGGCGATTTTCCTCATTGGCGTTTTCGCCGTCTGGCGCATCGTCAACTCACCCTTCGGCATGATCCTGCGGTCCATCCGCGAAAACGAGAACCGCGCCATTTCGCTTGGCTATTCCGTCGCCTATTACAAGCTTGCCGCCTTCGTCATGTCGGCGGCGCTTGCCGGCCTCGCCGGCGCGGTGAAGGCGATCGTCTTCCAGTTCGCCACCTTGACGGACGTTACCTGGCAGATGTCCGGCGAGGTGATCCTGATGACGCTGCTCGGCGGCATCGGCACCATGGTCGGCCCGATTGTCGGGGCCGGACTTGTGGTCGGGCTGGAGAATACGCTGGCCACTTCGGGCTTCCCTGTCACCATCGCGACCGGCCTCATCTTCATGATCTGCGTCCTTGTGTTCCGGCGCGGGATCGTCGGCGAAATCCTCGCCCGGCTTCCAGGCGCGAAAAATAGCAATAGCTGAGGAACGCCGAAATATCCGTCCCGGCCGCCCGAACCCCAGCTTCATCATCGGCGCAAGCGTTCGATCTATAAGGCGCGCTTTTCGATATTGATGTCGGCCCGTGAAGCGTACATGGCGCCTTGCCAACCGGCGGGTTGAGTTGCAAGAAGTCGGCAAGTCTGCGGTCGAAGCGAACTTGGCGCAGCCCGATGACGATGCGATAGAGTAGAATCACGATGAAAGACGGATGCTGTACCCCGGCTCGCGAGACGCACGGTTCGCAAGCGGAAGTTGGTCTTCCCAATCCAGACCCGGGGATGACAGCGCCCCACGATGCCGTCTGGCTCGAGGGCGGGAAGAGCTTTTGCGGCACCAGCCAGGTGGTCATAAAGGCCGACGGCGAGGAGCGCCGGCCGGTAAACGTCCGACCGTTCGGCATCGACCGCACCGCTGTCACGAATGAGCGCTTCGCAGCCTTTGTCGATGCAACCGGCTACAAGACGGAAGCCGAGGCGTTCGGCTGGTCCTTCGTCTTCAAGGATGCCCTCGATGCGGCCACACAGGCCTCGACGCCGCGCGTGGTGGAAGTGCCCTGGTGGCACAGGATCGACGGTGCGGACTGGCGTCATCCGTCCGGCGCGGCCTCATCGATCGAGACGATCATGGATCACCCGGTGGTTCACGTCAGCTGGACCGACGCCACCGCGTTCGCGCATTGGGCGGGAGGACGGTTGCCGACGGAAGGGGAATGGGAGTTCGCCGCACGCGGCGGTAGGCAAACGGTCTATCCATGGGGCGACGAAGATCCCGCCGACGACGCGCCCCGGTGCAACATCTGGCAGGGTAGATTTCCCGACTACAACTCGGCGGCCGATGGCTACGCTGGAACCGCTCCCGTGGAAACGTTCGAACCCAACGGCTACGGCCTCTTCAACATGGTCGGAAACACATGGGAATGGTGTGTCGAACCTTTTCGTGTGAAATCGCTGAGCGCGCTCGGCAAGGAGCGCGATGCCATGGCGCGCAAGGATGGCGAGCGGCTGCTGAAAGGAGGCTCATACCTGTGCCACCGCAGCTACTGCCACCGCTACCGGATTGCCGCGCGCATGGGCCGTCCCCCTGATTCCTCCACGTCGCATGTCGGGTTCCGGCTGGCTTACAGCCCTCGATGACGGCCGAGGTCCACGACAATTCAACTGGGCAAGTCGTCGAGAATTTCCGGATTTTCCGTCCGCATCGCCTAAAATACGCTTCCTATCAAGCCGCTCGTGGCGAACATCCCGTGCGCCACTGCAAAATAGAAGAAATGGTGGGCCCGGAGGGACTCGAACCCCCAACCAAGCGGTTATGAGCCGCCGGCTCTAACCATTGAGCTACAGGCCCCACGCGGCTGGATTAGTGTTTTTCATCGCGCTGCACAAGCCCGGCTCCCCGGCCTTCGACGCAAACCGGTCCATCGCGCAAACGGGCATTGACGGACAAATTGCCATGGCTGCCCAAATCAGCCCATATTCGCCCCCTACTCGCCGTCGCACAGGCCCTCGCACGATGGAGAATTTCGATGCCCAAGACCCTTTTACCGCTGGCGCTTGCCGCCGCAATCGCCTTGCCGGGCTTTGCCCGGGCGGCTGACCCGCTGCCGCCGCCGCGCATCATCGTCTCGGGTGAAGGCGAAGCCTCGGCAGCCCCGGACCTGGCCGTGCTGTCGCTCTCGGTGATGCGTGAAGCCAAGACGGCCCGCGCCGCGCTCGACGCCGGCAACGACGCCATGGCCGCGGTCATCGCCGCGATGAAATCCGCCGGCATCGAGGACCGCGACCTGCAGACCGGCGGCCTGCAGATCAATCCACGCTACAACTACACCAACAAGCCCGACGGCAACCAGGAAGCCGAGCTGGTCGCCTACCAGGTCACCAACACGCTGACGGTCCGCATTCGCAATATCGACAAGACCGGCGAGCTGCTCGACAAGGCGGTGTCGCTGGGTGTGAACCAGGGCGGCGGCATCTCGTTCTCCAATGAGGATCCCTCCAAGACGCTCACCGAGGCGCGCAAGAAGGCGGTCGCCGACGCCATGGCCAAGGCCAGGACGCTTGCCGAGGCCGCCGGCGTCAGCGTTGGCCGCGTGCTGGAGATCGTCGATCAGAACATGGCGCCAATGCCGATGCCAATGAGCGCCAAGTCGTTCGACTCCGCCCGCGCCGCCGTTCCGGTGGAGGCCGGCGAGAATTCCTACAAGGTGCAGGTCAACGTCACCTTCGAGCTGAAGTAGCCCTGACACACTTAGACCGCCCCATGAAAAACCCCGGAAGATCGCTCTTCCGGGGTTTTGTTTGAGCCACGCCCGCTCAGGCGGGGGCTCTGCTACTCGAAGCGGTCGGCTTAGCGGTAGACGACCGGGCAGTTGCGGTCCCTGCCGAAAACGACAACGACGCGCTGGTTGTATTTGCGGCCGGCCACGCGGATCGTATGACGTCCGACATCGACGACCCGGGCCCGGCGCAGGCCCATACGCTCGGCCTTGTCGACGGCGCGGCCGGGCGTGCACATGCGGCGCCAGTCACGGTCGCGCCGCCACTCATCATGGCGATCGCCGCGCCAATGGCGATTGCCGTGGTCGCTGGCCTGGATCCCGAGACGCGGGCCGTCGCCGCCGAAATTGAGATAAAGGCCATCGGCACTTGCCGTCGCCGGCACCGCAGCCAGTGTGCCGATCCCGATAAGGGCGGAAAGAACCGCGGTTTTGATCTTGTTCAGCATTGTTGCTCTCCTTTGAAGCTTTTTCGCCGAAGCGATGGAGCGGACCCTAGCCGACGCTTGCTGAACCATTTTCGAACCGCCCATTCATTCGCGGTTCATATCCCCGCGGGAGGTCCGCGACCGCTTGAGGGACACCTGGCGCTAGGGTTCGCCATCGACGACATGGTCGAAATAGTCTTCCGGTTCCGCGAGGTCATATTCATGCGCGGTGATGCGCCCTTGTACGGAAATCCCGGCCTCATGCACGGTTTGGGAGCTGCCGGATATCAGATGGTGCCACCAGTAGAGGTCGCGTCCCTCGGCGATCAGCCGGTAGGCGCAGGTGCCGGGAAGCCATTTGATGGTCCGCACGTTCTCAGGCGTCAGGCCGACGCAGTCCTGAACCCGGGCCAGCCGGTTGGCGTAATCCGAACAGCGGCAGCTTCCGGCATCGAACAGCCGGCATGCCACGGTCGTCCAGTAGATTTCACCGGTGTCCTCGTCCTCGAGTTTGGACAGGCAGCATTTGCCGCAGCCGTCGCATAGCGACTCCCATTCGGCTGGCGACATTGCCTCCAGGGGCGTGGTTTTCCAGAATGGCTGCATATCCATGCCCGCATTTGGCGCTCCAGCAGCGCTGGGTCAAGCGCTCCAACCACGCACCGGACAATTTGCGATCGGCTTCGGTCGCGGCCATGTTCTCGCCATCAAAATGCCGGCCCTCGCCCCCAAAGGGCCGGCCTGTCGCCGTTTTACCCCTGTCTATGCGGCTTGGACGGAACCAAACCGGTTCCTGACCATTGGGGCCGCGATGGGGCGCCTAAGAGGAGAAATTGGATGAAACGCCAACCACGGATTTTGGCAGGTACGGCACTCGGCCTGCTCATGGCATCCGCGCCGTTGGGCGCGTTCCCGCTGCAGCAGAGCGATATGTCGGCTGCGAGAAGCAGCTCGGCCAATGCGCCAGTCATATTTGCCCAGGCAGCTTGCGCGGAAGGCCAGTCGCCGGAAGAATGCGCAGCCGCACAGGGCGGTGAAACGCCGCGCAAGCTATTGCGCCGCCAGAAACAGGAAGAAGCCCAGCCTGAGGCGCCCAGGGAAGCCGCGCCTGCCCAGGAACAGGAGCAGCCGCGCAAGCAGCGTCGTCAGCAGCAGGAAGAAGCTCAGCCTGAGGCGCCCAGGGAAGCCGCGCCCGCTCAGGAACAGGAGCAGCCGCGCAAGCAGCGTCGTCAGCAGCAGGAAGAAGTTCAGCCTGAGGCGCCGAAGNAGCACCCGCCCAGGAGCAGGAGCAGCCGCGCAAGCAGCGTCGTCAGCAGCAGGAAGAAGTTCAGCCTGAGGCGCCGAAG